>DBRN01000017.1 GCA_002305995.1 Atopobiaceae bacterium UBA1367 | reverse complement strand
GCCGACCAGCTGTGCGATCATTCCGGTGCCGACGATGCCGAGCCTCATGGCGTTTCCTTTCGCTGTGGGTTGCCTGTTGGGTAGAGCGTAGCGGCCGGGAGCGCCCGGTTCTTAGCGCACGCGCGCATCTGGTACGGAGATTCATGTGCGGCGGGGATTCTGGCCATGCGCGCTGAAAACGAGGTTCAGGCCCTGCCAGAGGCTGGTCCGCTCGGCAGGCTTGGGTGGAGGGATCCCTATGCGTCGGGGTCACCTCTCGTATGCCAGCGAGACACGAGGGGTGATCCCGACGAGCCCTGCCGCACCCTGCCCTCGCTGCCCACGGAGGCCTGGGCGCAGAGGGCGCGGCAAGCCGCCGTGCTACAGGCTGGAGAATCCCTACCAGCTGCGCACGCTCGGACCGGCGGACGTGGTGCGGGACCCCGCCGCGCCACAGGTCGGGGGATCCCTACCAGCTGCGCACGTACGCCTTGAGCACGCGGATCTGCTCGCCGTCCACGGTCGGGCGGATGCGGTAGGCACCCACCGCGGCGGGAACGATGAAGGTCTCGGCATAATGCACGACGAACGGCTCGAACGCGTCGCTCGGGCTCTCGATCACGGCCTCGCGGCCGTCCACCAGGTTGAGCACGTTGACGCCATCGGCGGTGTCGTGCAGGGTCGCGCCGCTCGTCTCGAACAGGCGCGTCTCTATGAACTCGAGCTCGTGCAGGCCGGTCTTGGTCTCGCGGTAGTCACTCCCGTCGTGGATGACCTCGAAGCGATTGACCAGGTGCTCCGCCACCCACCGTGTGGTGCGCGTGTGGTCGATCACGCGGCGGCCGTCCTCGATGTGGATGGGACGTGGCCTGCCGTCCAGGCCCAGACGGCCCCAGTCCCAGAGCTTGAAGGTGAAGATGTAGGGCGTCGCGCTCACCTCGAGCACCATGGTGCCCGCGCTCGAGCAGTGGACGGTGCCCGCAGGTATCAGGAAGTGGTCGAACTTCCGTGCGGGGAACCGGTTGACGTAGGCGTCCGCGTCGAAGGACGTCCCCTCGCGCTGGGCGCGCTCCAGGTCGCCGACGAAGGCGTCGGGGTCGATCCCCTCCCTGAGCCCGAGGTACACCCCGCCGTCCTCCTCCGCGTCGAGAATGAAGTAGCTCTCGTCCTGCGTGTAGGCCATGCCGAAGTGGGTCTTGATGTACTCCGTGGTGGGATGCACCTGCAGGCTGAGGTTCTGTCCGCCGATGGTGTCGAGGAAGTCGAAGCGAATGGGAAACTCCGCGCCAAAGCGCGCGTGGTTCTTGGCACCGAGCAGCGCCACGGGGTGGCGCTTGACGAGGTTCATGGCGGGCGTCTCGATGGTCACGTCGCCGAAGCGCATGCCGATGGCGTTCTCCTCGGGCACGCCGTCAAAGCTCCAGGCGTAGTTCTTGCCCACGTCGGGCAGCCCGCAGACCTCCTGCATCCACGTGCCGCCCCACACGCCCGGGTCGAAGTAGGGGATCAGGCGGAACGGGCGCCGCGAGAACTCCCGCAGGCCGGCCCGGTAGGCGGTGCCCGTCACCAGCTTGGGCGTGCCGGCCAGCGTGGTGTCGAGGTAGAAGTCCACGTCGTCCAGGATCTCCATCTTGTGACGGTCGGCGACGCGCCACTCCACGAAGAACCCGCGCTTGTACTTGACGAGCACGTCCTCGTTGAAGTTCCTTTGCTTGAAGTTGGGCATGCCCGCGCGGTAGCGCAGCTGGATCTCCCAGCGCGGCATGTCGGCGAGCACCAGTACGTCGCCCCGGCAGACGAGCGAGGCGGCAAGGCCGTACACCAGCACGGTGCCCGTCCGCGACGCCACCTCGGCACGCATGCGCGCGAGGCGCCCGGCGTCGACGAAGTCGGTGATGGGCCCATAGTACATGACGCCGCGCACGCGGTCGTCGGTGAGGTGGGGCTGCATGAGGCGGGCGAGCTCGTCCCCGTCGTGGAAGATGTCGTCGGAGCAGAAGACGCTCTCTGGCGCGAGCAGTGCGGCGATGCCTGCCAGCAGTTCGTCGTAGTCGACCCCCAGGTAGCAGTCGATGACGATGACGCGCGCGTCACGTGCTCCCAGCACGGCGGCGACTGCGCGGTAGCCCTCCCAGGCCTGGTCGTCGTGGCCGCACACGCTGAGGCAGGGGCTCTTGTCGTAGTTGGACGGGTGCGGTATGTGCTCCATGCGATGCCACCTTTCCTCGGGGAGACGCCCCTTGCGGCTGGGCGCGCGGTGGGGTGCTCGTCCCCTGACGTACAGAGAGGCCCTTGTGCCAGGCGCGGGGCCGGGTGCAGGGCCGCCGAGCGCGGGGCCGGGTGCAGGGCCGCCGGGCGCCGGGCGCGGGGCCGGGTGCAGGGCCGCCGAGCGCGGGGGCTGCCAGGGTCTATCGCCAGCGACCCCCGTTCCTTCCAGCCGCGGGGACCTGCCAGGTGCGAGGGCCGCTAGGGCGTGAAGCGCTGCCAGGCGGCCTCGGCCATCCGTGGGTTCGACACAAACAGGAAGCGGTCTGGATCCTGCTCGAACTGACGGTAGATGGGCACGTCCCTCTCGATGCCCAGCTTCTCGTAGTCCCCGGGTGTCTTCTGCACCAGCGTGCTCGGGTGGTAGCGGGGGTTGCGCACGAAGCCGATTGAGCCGTCGTCCTCGCAGATGGGAAACCATGCCATGCCGCCGTGCCCACGGACGCCCTCGTAGTCGAACCCATAGTCGCGCACGCACCAGGCGCCAAAGGTCAGGTTGCGGCTGACATCGGCGTTGATGGCAGCATGGGCCCAGGTGGGAGGCACGACCACCACCTCGCCAGGGCCGGCGAACACGGCAAAGCACCTTCCAGGGTCGTCCTCGGCCGTCTCCTGCATGTAGATGCAGGCGCGGCCGGACCATATCTCGTACACCTCGCACGTGGACGACCCGCAGGAGGGGGAGGGGGTGTGCACATGCCCCTGCGACCGCACGGGCTCGCGCCCCACCCGTCCCCTGGCGTAGGTGACCACGCCAAAGAGCAGGTTGCGGCTGACGATGGCCTGTCGGTCGCGATTGTTGCCCACGTCCATGGCAATGGCGTAGACCACCTCGGGCCCTGTGCTGGTGGGGTCGAGCAGGCTGCTGCGTATGGCGTCCAGCGTGCGCAGCTCCGGCTCTGGCCCGAAGGACTCGGGTCCGTACACAAATCCGAGGGGGTCAAACGTGCTGGTGACATCGATGCCAAACGATCGATTGCTGATGCTGCCCATGGCATCCCTTCCACCCGACCTGAGCCACCACCTGCGCCGGCGATGCGAGCACCTGCAGATGATGCGTCACTCACAGAGTATACGGTAGGTGAGCGCTACATGGACACCCGTCGCCTGCTAGGTCCACTCCGGAAAGGAAAAGCCCGAGTTGTGCGTGGTGGCGGCGGGTCCCGGAAAGGGAAAGCCCGACTTGTGCGTGACGGCGGCAGGGCCCGGAAAGGAAAACCCCGACTTGTGCGTAGCGACGCCCGGTCCTGGAAAGGAAAAGCCCGAGTTGTGCGTGGCGGCGCCCATCCTCGGAAAGAAAAGTGACGAGTTGTGCGGAGCCTATCGTGCACAACTCGGCATTTCCCTTTCCAACGGGGAGGTGGATCCCGCACAACTCCGGCTTTTCCTTTCCGCCGTGGGCCCAGGCCACGCACAACTCCGGTTTTTCCTTTCCGCCACAGGCCCAGGCCCCGCACAACTCCGGCTTCTCCTTTCTGGGACCTTCCGTTGGGTCCGTGCCGCCTGCGGGTCGCTCGAGGGCCCTGCGCGGATGACGCCCGCCGTGCGGCTATGCTTGACCATGACACGTCGACACGCGGCCACATGACAGGGGCACCCATGGCAGACGAGAGCTTTGACTTCCGCAGCTGGATTCGCCGGCAACCGCATCGCGGCTACGAGGCGGACCTTGCCGATGACGACCACTTCGTCCTCACGACGGAGTACGCCACGGCGCAGATCAACTTCTACGACATGGAACCCGATCCCGAGATCGTGGAGTTTCACATCGAGAACAAGGCCGATGGCTCGGTCAAGTTCTTCCTGCACTTCCACGCCGAGGAGCGCGACCACGCCATCCAGCTCTTCCGCGAGATGGTGCAGACGCTTGTGAGCCTGAGGGAGCAGCAGGTCACCGAGGTGCTGCTCTGCTGCACGGTGGGCATGACCACCACCTTCTTCGCCGAGCGGCTTAACCAGGTGGCCGAGGCCATGGAGCTCGACTGGCACTTCTCGGCGGTGGCGGTCTCCGAGGCATTCGAGCACGGGCGCGACAAGGCGGCAGTCCTCGTGGCCCCGCAGATCGGCTATCAGGCGGAGCGCATGCAGATGTCGCTGCCCGAGGTGCCGGTGCTGGCCATCCCCACGGCCATCTTCGCCTCCTACGATGCCGCGGGCTGCGTGGAGTGGCTGCGCGAGGAGCTGCGTGCCCGCAGGCGGACGACCGAGGAGCGCGCGCTCGAGCATGTGGCGCACGGCCTCGTCAACGACAAGCGCATCTTTGCGGTGGCCGTCCATGCCGCCCCTGAGAAGGTGACCATCCAGTATCGCCTCTACGACCGCGGCGAGGTCGTCCTCGATCGCATGGCCATCAAGCGCAGGCTCTCGCTCGCCGACATCACCGACGTGCTCGACACGCAGGTCTGCCGCTGCAAGGGCGGCGGTGATGCCGACGCGGTGGGCATCGGCATCACCGGCTCGATACACGACGGCCTGCTCGACGTCTCGCGCAGCGCCACCTTCGATCTCACGGACGGCACGGAGGACTTCAACCTAGGCGCCTACCTCAACAAGCGCTACCGCATACCCATCTTCCTGTGCAACAACGCGAACGCGGCCGCGTTGGGCTGGTATGTGAGCCAGGACCGGTTCCGCAACGTGACGTTCTACTCGCAGGCGTCCGGCTGGGCCGTGGGCGGGCAGGGCCATGTGGTGGACGGACGGCTGGTCGAGGGCGCGCATGGCAATGCGGGCGAGATAAAGTACGTGGTCCAGCGCTTCAACTTCTCCCATCCACTGCACTACAACGCCTACGATCCCGCCGACGTGCTCGAGCTGGCGGCGCAGGTGCTGGCCATGGACTGCGCGACCTTTGACCCGGAGGTCGTCGCCCTCCGCTGCGAGCTGCTGCCCGACATGGAGGAGGTGGCGGAGGAGCTCGCACGCTACATCCCGCACGCGTATCAGCCCAAGCTGGTGCATGTGGACAACTACAACGAGTGCATCCTGCTGGGCATGATGGTCTACAGCCTGCAGCAGCTGACCGCGGCAGGGTGAGGTCGAGGTAGGGAACGAGCTGTGCGGCGAGCGCGATGCGCATGCTGACCGCGGCGGGGTGAGGTCGAGGACGCGACGGCCGGCGGTCTCGCCGGCATGGCCCCACGGGATGCCATGCGCCCTCGCGCCCTCGCCGTGGCGCCTTGCTGTCGGCAGGTCCGCCGCCGTGCCTGTCGAATGTTGCGGCGGGTATACTCTCTTCCTGTGAGACGCGTCATGACAGGAAGGTAGGCCCATGCCCAACGCGAGTCCCGTGAGGATCGCCCTCATCACCGGTTACCTCGGTGCCGGCAAGACGACCCTGCTCAACAACATCCTGGCCAACGGCCGCGGCGTGCGTGCCGCCGTCATCGTCAACGACATCGGCGAGGTCAACATCGACGCCGACCTCATCGCGCAGGGAGGCATGGTCAACACGGCCGACGAGAGCCTCGTGCCGCTCACCAACGGGTGCATCTGCTGTACGCTTGCCGACGACCTCGCGCGCCAGCTCGCCGAGCTGGCCGAGTCGGGCAGGTTCGACCACATCATCATCGAGGCGTCGGGCATCTGCGAGCCCATCCCCATCGCCTTCACCATCGACAACTTCTGCAAGCAGGAGGTCCTGCGCGGCGTCGAGATCGACCTCGACAACATCATTGCCGTGGTCGACAGCAGGCGCATGTTCGACCAGTTCCATGGTGGACGCGACCTGCTCGCCGACGGCATAGGCGACGAGGACATCGAGGCGCTGCTCATCCAGCAGATCGAGTTCTGCACCACGATGGTGCTCAACAAGGCCGACCTCGTGAGCCCTGGGCAGCTGGCCGAGCTGCGCGCGCTCGTGCGCGGCCTGCAGAGGGAGGCCACGATCATCGAGGCGGAGCATGGGCAGGTGGACATCGGCGAGATGCTCTCCACCGACCGCTTCGACTTTGACGCCGCCTACGGGTCGGCCGCCTGGATGGAGGCCTTGGAGCATCCCGAGGAGCACGAGAACCCCGAGGTGCTCGAATACGGCATCCAGACCCTCGTCTACGAGCGCCGCAGGCCCTTTGACATGGACCGGCTGCAGCAGTTTGCCCAAAGCTGGCCCGACGAGATCATCCGCTGCAAGGGCCTCGCCTGGTTTGCCGACGATCCCGACATGGCCTACGTCTTCGAGCAGGCGGGACGTCAGATCCACCTGCAGGAGAACGGCCTGTTCGTGGACTCGGCGCCCGATGCCGAGCGCGAGAGGGTCATCGAGGCCAACCCTGAGATCATGGAGCAGTGGGACCCCGAGGTGGGCGACCGCATGACCAAGCTCGTGGTGATCGGCCGTCACATGAGCGAGGAGGGGGTCGTCAGGGGCTTCGACTCCTGCCTCGTCGACTGGCAGCGCGACGAGCTGGGCTGATCGGGCCGCAGGCTGCGGCTGGGCCGCATGACGCGTCCCGGCAGCCGGTCGTGGGCGACAGGTTTTCCAGAAACGGGAAACGGCGACCCCTCGCAGGGCGCAGGGGGTAGGCTTTTGCTTGGTCACGAACGAGGCACGGACGACAAGGAGGTTCCACATGGCACGGGTTGCAGTCATGATCGCGCCGGGATTCGAGGAGGGCGAGGGCCTGGCCATTGTCGACATCTTCCGCCGGGCGGAGATCGAGTGCGACATGGTCGGCCTCGAGGGCAGCGAGGTCGCAGGCGGTCACGAGATCGTGGTGCGCACCGACGTGGTCTTCGACGGCTCGTTGGACGCATACGACATGGTGGTCCTTCCGGGAGGGTATGGCGGCGCGGACGCGATGCGCGCCGACGATCGCCTGCAGGCGGCCCTGCGCACGATGGACGCGGAGGGGAGGCTCGTCTGCGCCATCTGCGCGGCCCCGATCGCGCTGGATCGCGCGGGCATCCTCGCGGGCAGGAGGTTCACCTGCTATCCGGAGACGGCCCCCAAGATCGAGGACGCGAGCGCCACATGGGTGGACGAGGTGGTCGTGCGCGACGGCAACCTCATCACGAGCCAGGGCCCGGCGACCGCCTACGCCTTCGCCTACGCGCTGGTCGATGCGCTCGGGGTGGACAGCGAGCCGGTCAAGCAGCGCATGGTGTACTACAACGCGTTCGACGTGAGGGGAGACGAGTAGCATGGCTAAGGCCGCAGTGCTGATGGTGGAGGGCTACGAGGAGAGCGAGACCATGCAGATCGTGGACCTCCTGCGCAGGGCAGGGGTCGAGACCCACACCTTCCGCTTCCAGGACGACCCGTTCGTCCGCTCCATGCAGGGCATGTACGTCAAGGCCGACAAGGTCTTCTCCGACGAGGTGCGCGCCTACGACGTGATCATCGTCCCGGGCGGGCGCACCGCCGCCGCGCCGCTCATCGCCAACGAAAAGGTCATGGACACGCTGCGCTGGTTTGACGAGCAGGGCAGGCTCGTGTGCGCCATGTGCTCGGGGACGACGGTGCTCGAGGCCGCCGGCGTGCTCGCGGGCAAGCGCGTGACCGGGTACACCGGCTACGACCAGAGGCTGACGAGCGCCCGCGAGTTCGTGGCGGACGAGGTTGCCGTGTGGGACGCGAACGTGGTGACCTCGCAAGGGCCAGCCACGTCGTACCCCTTCGCCTTCAAGATCATGGAGGCGCTGGGCATCGACCCATCCCCCCTGAAGGGGCGTCTGCTCTACGCGAAGGCGCAAGGGCGCTAGCGACGCCTCCTTGCCGGAGGGCTCCGTGGGGCCCATCCGAACGGGCGGGACGTCGTCGTCGGCATCCCGCCTCCGCACCCCGACCGACACGAGAGGCCAGCCATGATCTACGACAAGCTCACGGTGGCGCTGCTCGGGGCCCTCTCGACCGAGCGGCAGGACTCCGCGAACGCGCACATCGCCCGCTACCTGCTCAGGCATCAGAGCGAGCTGGGCGGGCTGTCGGTCAAGCGGATCGCCGCCTCCTGCAACGTCGGCGTGGGCTCCGTCTCCCGGTTCTGTCGGGACGTGGGGTTCGGGAGCTTCGACGAGCTGCGGAGGGAGTTCTGCTCGTCTGCCAGGCGGTTCGAGGGCGTCGGCGAGGGTGGGTCGGCACGCGAGCGGGCGACGAGGTACTGCGAGGCGGTCTCCTCCGCATTGGGTCGGGTGGCGGCGAGCGTCGACTACGATGCCCTTGACAGGCTGGTCACCGACTTGACGTCATACGCGCGCGTGTCAGCGTACGGTATGCTCAAGGCCCAGGCCGCCGCCGTCGACCTGCAGACCGACCTGCTCATGCAGGGCACATACGTGGAGACCTGCGTGAACCATGCCGAGCAGCTGCGGCGCATCGCCGAGGCGCGGCGGGACGAGCTCGTCGTGGTCTTCTCGTACACGGGCAGCTACTTTGACTCGCGCGACTTGACCGAGTCGATGAGGCGCGTCGACCGTCCCAAGGTCTGGGTGGTGTGCGGCATGCGCCACAGGCTGCCCGCCTTCGTGTCCGACCGCCTGCTGTTCGAGTCGTCTGGCACGCAGCTGGGCCACCCCTACCAGCTGGAGCTGGTGGCTGGGATCATAGCCCAGGAGTTCGCCCACAGGCGTGCGCGCGGCGAGTAGGTGTGGGGGAGCTGGCCGAGGCCTCTGGGGATCAGTTCGCCCATAGGTGCGCGGCGAGCGGGTACGCATCAAGAGCGTACCTTGACCGATGAGCTTGCCCACAGGCGCGCGGCGAGTGGGTGCCGCCGTGCGCCTGTGGGCTTGGGCTGCTGTGCCTGTTGGGGCCGCGCGGCGCTCCCGGGGGAGCCACCGCCTAGGGTCCCTGGTGCTCGTCGCGGCGTCCTCCGCGTGCCGCCCGGCTGGTGTCACGCCTGCCAGGTGTGGCCGTCCTCCTGCTCCTCAAGACGATAGGGGCCTCGCCGCATCCCATGTCGGCGTCCCCCGCCTCCTTCGCAGCCGTGGCCGTGCCCATGGCCCCCGTTTCCGTCGCAGCCATGTCCGTGATCGTGGCCGTGGCTGTGGGCGCCGCTCCCGTCGCAGCCGTGACCGCGGCCTCCGCCGCCGTCGCAGCCGCGGCCGCGTCCGCCCTTGCGACCAGGCCCTTGGTGCGGGTCGACCCCCATCTCGGCGAGTCTCGCTTCGAGCGTCTCGGTGACCTTGTCGGCAAGGGACTCAAGCTGGCCCTGTTCGTCATCGGTCAGGAAGTCGAGGGCGTCGGTGCGCCGCTGCATCTGCTCGGGGGAGGGCGCTGCCTCCGCTCCGGCGTCGGTCAGGCGCACCACGGTCACACGCCCGTCCTCCGCCGACTTCTCGCGCGTGACGAAGCCCTTCTCCTCGAGCTTGGCAAGCAGCTCGGAGAGCGACTGCTGGCGCATGTCGAGCAGGTACGAGAGCTCTCGCTGGGTGGTCTCGGGCTTTGCCCCGAGCAGGGCGAGCACGCGGCCCTGTCCGCGCAGCGGGTCGCCCATGCCGCCACGACGATGCGCCTTCGCCTCGTGGTAGCGATGGACGAGCATTCCCATGCGTCCCACCTTGCGGTCCAGGGAGACCTCGTCGTTCCTGCGGCAGGCATGCTGTCGTTGCTGTGTCATGTGATCCTCCAAGTCGTATGCGTCCGGATAGGGTGTTCCTGTGCGTGCCCCGGGGTCAGGCCTCACACACATGCCCGGGTCGGAGCTCCACGTGTGTTCGGATTTAGGGTCTGACAGGCGCGCTCGGACCGATCGGGTGTTTCTGTGCGTGCTCCCGGATCGAGGGTTCCCGCACACGCATCCAGATCGGGTGCCCCACACCTGCGTTCCGGGCGATGGCGTGCCTCCATACTAACAGGTACCTGTGTAATTGGAGGGGAGGCAACCGCTCTTCACGTTCCCTCCATACGCACAGGTACCTGTATATATGGCAAGAGGCCTGCGTCCCTTAGGGGCGGAGAGTGCCAAAGGAGCGCCTCGGCAGCCGATCGAAGCGCTATCATCGAAGGGCCGCCTGCCCCGCAAGGCGAGCCAACGAGTCCGATGGGCGGGGTGAGTGCCGGGGTCGCCCTGGCATTCAGAAGGGTCGGCGGGTGCACATGGGATCACCTCCCGTGTCACTGCCTGCCAGCCAAGGGATGGGCGGGCGTGCACAGGGAATGCTCCCTGGCATCAGCCTGTCATCCAAAGGGTGGGTGGGTGCGCATGGGAGGTGCGCGCAAGGATCGCCTCCTGGCGTCCATCCGCCCGATGAGTCACATCAAGGAGAAGAGACGTGGATCGTGTGAGAATCGCCCAGCTCTATGCCGATGCCGACGAGCTGGGGGAGGGCAGCGTCACCGTTGCCGGTTGGGTGAAGTCCGTGCGCGACATGAAGAACTGCGGCTTCGTGACCCTCAACGACGGCAGCTGCTTCAAGGACCTGCAGGTGGTCATGAGCCGCGAGCTGCTGGGCAGCTACGACGCCGTTGCCACCGCAGGCGTGGGCGCGGCGCTGGTGGTCACGGGCACGCTGGTCCTCACGCCCGACCGCCCGCAGCCCTTTGAGCTGCAGGCGTCCCGGATCGACATCGAGGGCGAGGTGGCCGAGGGCTACCCCATGCAGAAGAAGCGCACCACGGTCGAGTTCCTGCGCACCGTGCAGCACCTGCGACCACGCACCAACCTCTTCCGCGCGGTCTTTCGCGTTCGGTCGGTGGCCGCGCACGCCATCCACTGCTTCTTTCAGGATCGCGGCTTCGTCTACGTGCACACGCCCATCATCACCACCGCCGACGCCGAGGGTGCCGGCGAGATGTTCCGCGTGACCACGTTGGATGTGGGCAGCCCGCCGCACCTTGCGGACGGCGCACCCGACTGGGGCGAGGACTTCTTTGGCAGGCCGGCAAGCCTCACGGTGTCTGGCCAGCTCAACGGTGAGAACTTTGCCTTGGCCTTTGGTGACATCTATACCTTTGGCCCCACCTTCCGTGCGGAGAACTCCAACACCAAGCGCCATGCGGCCGAGTTCTGGATGATCGAGCCCGAGATTGCCTTCGCCGACCTCGATGACGACATGGACCTGGCGGAGGACATGCTCAGGCACGTCATCCGCACGGTCATGGAGACGTGTCCCGACGAGCTGGGGATGCTCAACCGCTTTGTGGACAAGGGCCTGCTCGCCCGTCTCGGACACGTCTCGACGGCCGAGTTCTCGCGCGTCACCTACACCGAGGCCATCGGGATACTCGAGGGGGCTGCGGCACAGGGCGTGACCTTCGAGTATCCCGTGAGCTGGGGCTGCGACCTGCAGACCGAGCACGAGCGCTACCTCACCGAGAGGCACTTTGGCCAGCCGGTCTTCGTGACCGACTACCCGGCCGGCATCAAGGCCTTCTACATGCGCCTGAACGATGACGGCAAGACCGTTGCCGCCACCGACTGCCTGGTGCCGGGCATCGGCGAGATCATCGGCGGCTCGCAGCGCGAGGAGCGCCTCGACGTGCTGGAGCGTCGCATTGCCGAGCTGGGCATGGATGCGGGGCAGTACCGCCACTACCTCGATCTGCGTCGCTTCGGCGGGTGCCGTCACGCGGGCTTTGGCCTGGGCTTCGAGCGCCTGGTGATGTACCTCACGGGCGTCTCCAACATCCGCGATGTGCTCCCGCACCCGCGCACGGTGGGCAGCGCCGAGTTCTGATGGGCCGGGGTTCGTGAGGGCTTCTGGTGCCTGCGGGCGTCTGGAGGGCCGTATTGGCTGTGTTGGGAGGCGCTGAACGGGGGCGGAGCTTGGGCTGGGATTCGTGAGGGCTTGCCGGAAAGGGAAAGCCCGACCTGTGCGGGAGGGCCCCCGACCCTGGAAAGGGAAACGCCGACTTGTGCGGGCTTGGGGTGGAAGCCGGAAAGGAAAACACCGAGTTGTGCGGAGTCGGAACCCGCGGTGGAAAGGAAAACACCGAGTTGTGCAGGGTCGGAACCCGCGGTGGAAAGGAAAAGCCTGAGTTGTGCGTGATCAGAGCCAGAGCCGGAAAGGTTTCTCCCGACTTCTGACCCCATCGGACCGCACAACTCAGCATTTTCCTTTCCGGA
Source organism: Atopobiaceae bacterium UBA1367 (assembly GCA_002305995.1). Taxonomy (GTDB): domain Bacteria; phylum Actinomycetota; class Coriobacteriia; order Coriobacteriales; family Atopobiaceae; genus UBA1367. Next base: position 16,205 of record DBRN01000017.1, on the reverse strand, counting down.
GGAGGCTCACATTTCGCACAAGTCGAAGAAAACCTTTCCGGCCGGTCGTTGCGTTGTGCACAACTCGGTGATTTTCTTTCCAGCTGAAGGTCACGTCTCGCACAACTCGGCGATTCCCTTTCCAGGGTCGGGGGCCCTCCCGCACAGGTCGGGCTTTTCCTTTCCGGCTTCCACCCCAAGCCCGCACGGGTCGGCAATCACCTTCCGCCCTTGGCCCCGATCACGCACAAGTCGGCAATTGCCTTTCCGGCCTGTCAACGTCGGCGCTAGGCTGCCTCGTCCACCTCACCCGGCGCCTCGGCATCGGCGCTGGTGCTCGTGTCGGCTCCGGCATCCGTGTTAGCTCCGGCATCCGTGTCGCCGCTCGCCTTCGCAGCCTCGCCGGAACCTCCGTCTTGGGAAAGGTCCTTGAGCACGTCCGAGCCGCTGGCGGTTGCGCAGGTCTTGCACGCGCGGGTGCGTCTGGCCTCGAAGGCCGCCTGCACGTCGCCCTGGTAGATGTCCGTGGAATTGAGGATGTGCGGGCAGTTGGGGTTGAGATGGTACACGCGGCCGAACGTGGTCCAGTACACCGTCCCGTCGCCCAACGCGATGGCGGTTTCCTCGGCCTCTGCGAGGTCCTCGGCCGAGACGGGATTGAAGTCGATCGAGGTGCCCATCCCGATGACCAGCGCGATGGCGGCGGCGATGGTGCCGATCTTCTTGGTCCGCGCGTCGGCATCCTTGTCGGTGAGCATCAGGATGATCACGGGCACGAAGGCGACCGCGGCGAGAATGGCGCCCAGCTGGGACTTGAGGAAGAACGTGACCTGGTTTGCCTCGGAGGGCGGGTCGATGTGGTTGGCCTGCTTCCAGAGCTGCCCGGCGACGACCACGCAGGCAAGGTCGAGCAGGATGAAGGCGATGAGCCAGACCAGGGCGCTGCCGGGGAGGCTCTCGAGCGTGCCGTTGAACACGAGCAGCGCGAGCACCTCGAAGCCGATGGCCAGCACCCAGAGGGCGATGGCGATGGGACGGCGCCTGCCGGGGTCGCCGGAGGCGGTCTCCTTGTGTATGCGGACCTCGCGCGCGACGTCGTCGGCATCGGTGATGACGGTCGAGGCGGCCACCTGCTCGCCGCTCTTCGCGTCGATGAAGCGCCGTTCCACGGGACGCGTGCGTTTCTTGCTGGTGCCTGGCGTGGTGGGGTCAGCCATGATGTGTGCCTTTCTCGGCGATGGCTGCAACATAGCACACGGTGGCTGCCGTGTGCGCCATGCCTGCGGGGACGTCGCGTTCTTTTCGGTGGCGGCACGCGAAGCTTGCCGTAAGATGGTCGGAGGGCAACGGAGGCGTGGGAAGGGGAGCGACATGGTGGATGCCGTCATCTTTGACATGGATGGGCTGATGTTTGATACCGAGCCGGTCTGGACGAGGGCCTGGACGCCCACCCTGGCCTCGATCGGTCTCGAGTTCGACGCCGATCTCGCCGACGCCTGCCGCGGTACCTCGGGCACGAGCATGGAGGCGGCGATCAGCCGCTTCCTGCCCGACGTGGATGCGGTCCGCGTGCGCGAGACCCTGTTCTCCACAGCCCACTCGATGATGTCCGAGGGCGTTCCTAAGAAGCCCGGGCTCGACGAGCTGCTCGCCTACCTGCGTGGCTGCGACGTGCCGCTTGCGGTCGCCTCGTCGAGCTCGCCGGAGCTGATCGACCTCCATCTCACGAACGGCGGCGTCCGCGCGTTCTTCTCGTACCTCGTCTCCGGTGTGGGGATGAGCCATCCCAAGCCGGAGCCGGACATCTTCCTCAAGGCCGCGGCCGAGATCGGCGTCGACCCAAGCCGCACGCTCGTGCTCGAGGACAGCCTCTCGGGCGTGCGCGCCGGCGTGGCCGGGGGCTTCGTCACGGTGATGGTCCCCGACCTGGTCGCGCCCGATGACTACGCGCGCGCCAACGCCACGCGCGTCTGCGAGAGTCTGGCCGAGGTGCGCGACCTGCTCGAGCGCGGAGAGTTGGGATAGGCCTGGGGAGCTGAGATGGGCACGGCACGGCTCGTGGGTCCATGGGTCCTGTCCCTTGGTCCCGGCCCATGGGAGAGGCCTGCCCCCTGCCCATGGATCCTGGTGATGAGGCCGGGTATCTGGGGTAAGCCTGCCTCCTGCCCCTGACCGGGGGAGAGGTCATCCCGAGTCGCTCAACAAACACGTCAAGTAGGGAGGTATGAACTTGAAAAAGAAAGAACGGAAGCTGACCCCCAAGGAACAGAAGCGAAAAGAACGATTTGAGTTGGTCTGTGAGACGATGGTTGCCAACGGATACAGCAAGACGGATTTAACGGTGGGGGTGGTGACTGCCAACGTCATGGCGATTTTGATCATGGCGCCCTTTATGGCGTTGGGACTGTGGATCTTCTGCGTGGCCGTTCCTGAAGTCTGGGTAGCTTTTGCAGTTTCCGATGTCGGCGCAATGCTGATCGCGATGATCGTTCTGATCGTGATGCATGAGTTGATCCACGGTCTGACCTGGGGCTGTTTTGCAAAAGAGCATTTTGGATCCATTGAGTTTGGTGTGATCTGGTCTATGCTGACGCCTTATTGTACCTGTTCAGAACCCTTGAAACGATGGCAGTATATTTTGGGCGGTCTTATGCCGACTCTGCTTTTGGGATCCGGTCTCATGGCAGCCGCCTGTCTGCTGCACAGCCTCTTTTGGTTTGTACTTGCGGAGGTCATGATCCTTGCCGGCGGCGGGGATTTCCTGATCGTCTGCAAAATGCTGCTTCACAAAACAAAGGGGACGAAAGCCTATTATTATGACCATCCGTACGAAGGCGGTTTGGTGGTGTTTGAGAAATGAGAAAGAAGAGAATATCATTCCGGAGTAAATAATCACAAAGGTTTGCTGTTTTTTTCTTACTCATTTTTTCAAAATAAAAGTGTCAATAAATCAAAAAAGGTACTTGACAAAACGCTTCCTGGCCTGGGGAGAGGTCCCTGGCCAGACGCCTCATGCCAGGTTCCCGCAGCAGCGCCCATACGACCTGCCGCTGCCGCAGGGGCAGTCCTCGTCGTCTGCGACCTCCCGTGCGGTTCCGTCGTCGTTGAAGAACTAGCGCCGTCCGGTCATGCGCTCGGTGTTCTCCTCGAGCGACCAGCCGTTGAGCTGCCAGCGAGGCAGGGCGTTGTACGCGTTCGTGACAAGGCGGCCCAGCGTGTCCGAGAAGTCCGTCCCCTCGCAGCGCTCCATCCCAAAGAGCCCGATGAGGCCCATGGTCTCGTTGTAGGGCTCCTCCATGAGCACTGACGAGACGGCCACCGCGCGGGCGAAGGTGTCGGGAAACTCGTACTCGTCCTGGTCGTCGGGGACATGGTGGTCGACGAAGGCGCGAAGCTGCGAGAGGGCTCGCGTCTCGACGAGCGCGTCTATCGGCCTCGACGAGAGCACCCCCTGCGGAATATCGTGCGGGGGGAGGTCGTCCCTGCTCGCGAGCAGGTTGATGCGCGCCTGCCGCAGCTGCTCCTGTCTGCGGGCCATCAGCCTGGCAAACTCCCCCTCGTCCTCCACGGAGAGCCTCACGAGGGTGGGGGCGTGCCGGACGGAGGGGGCGCCCGCGTCCACGATGTGGTCTGGGTAGCTCTCCCGCGCGACGCGTGCGGCCGCGCTCACGTCGGACAGCTCGACGGAGATGACGTAGTCGGCGCCACGATGCGTCCAGAGCGCGTAGCCGTCCCGCGAGTCGCAGGTCTCGAGCTCGGCAAGCGCGAGGTCAAACTGCTCGCGGTCAAGCGGGTTGCCGGCGAGGCGGCGGTAGCGCTCGTACACGTCGTCCACGCTGATGATGCCACAGATGGTCGCGAGCGTGCTCGCGCAGGCCCGGATCGTGTCGAGCTGCCGGCGTGCGTCCAGGTAGTCGGCGAGGTTGGCCCATGAGACGAGCGTGCGGATCTCGGGAGGCATCCACGCCACGTGCCTGCCGCCATCGCTCAGGATGAAGACGTAGGGGATCATGGGATACAGGTTGTCGACGACCGAGGCGGGGAGGTCGTCGAGCGGCAGAGGGTTCGTGTGCATGAGCCTGCGCACCAGCTCGATCTGCTCGTCCGTGCACCACAGGAGGGAGAGGTCCCGCTGCGTGCGGTCGCGGGGCATGCGGTGGCAGACGAGCCGCACGAGCTCCTTGCGAGAGAGGCGCTCCGTGTCGATCTCGCCGTCGAGCCCGTGGGCTATGTCCGCGATCCAGTCGTCATCGAGCAGCCGCAGCCCGTCCTCGAGCGTGACGGGGAAGTCGTCCGCCTCCAGGGAGCGGGCGTCGAGGGAGATGCGGTACGACCCCGTCCGCCGGGCCTCGAGGTCCCTGTGCGCGATGCGCGCCTCCCTGCGCTCGTCGCCCGAGAGGCCCGCGAGCGCGCCCCGGTGGAACCCGACCCCGACCAGGGGGGATGCCGCCTGCGCGCGCCGTGCGTCCTCCTCCGCCCTCGTGCGCTCCTGCTCGCGGTTCCAGAGGTCCGCGCGGCCGACGAAGTCCCGCGCGCTTGTGATGGGGCGCGCGAGGCCGTGGCGATCCAGGTCCTCGTGCAGCTGCCGGAGCAGGGAGTCCGGGGCCTCCCCCATCACGACCAACGGGGGGATGGAGACGATGCGCCCCAGGAAGGGGGCGATGGCCCCGCGGACCTCCAGCGGAGCGTCGCAGGGGAGGGACGCAGGCAGCTCGCTTGGGTGCCAGACCGTGTAGACTCCCGCGGCATGCGCGAGCGTCGCCATCTGGCCCTCATGGCTGCCCTCGAGGAAGAAGGTCCCGTAGATGGCATCCGCAAAGCCGGAGGCGATCGCGAGGTGCGATGCCGAGAGCCTGTCGGGGTTCTCGCGCACGAACTCCTCGATGAGCTCGCGGTGGCGCCACAGGAACCTCGACACGAGATGCAGCCCGACGTGCCGCTCGTCCTCGTCGTCGGGATCGATGTCGCGCACCACGTGGTGCCGCTGGTTCACGTAGCGGAGCAGCGAGTCGAGCGTGGTGCCGAGCAGGTCCTGCTGATGGGTGTCGACATGCATGGGTTCCCCTTTCTCATGTTGATGGGGGAGCCTACTCCTTGCCCGTCGCACCAGGCTACCGCCCCGGTCGCAGCTGTGTCGCAGGAAGGTCGCACGAGGCGGCATATGCCCAGCATGGGTGCGGGTGCGAGCGATGTGCGCGTCTCCTGGAGGCGCGCGCTGTGGGCACGACGATCACAACCTCTCCATACGAGGGTGCTGCCTCGCAGGCATGAGATTCGATAGTTGATGCTTGAGCTTCCCTATCCGGGCAGGTGGGGAGCACACCAGCTCCGTACGCGATCGAGCATCTCCTCAACCCCGAGCACACCGTGGGCAAAGCCCTTGCGCACCAGCTCGTCGGGCACGAACTCGTCGTACTTGTCGAAATACGGCGTTTCGCCCGGGTAGAGCAGCTCCATGGGGTCGAGGGGCGCCGCTGCCTGCTCCCGGAGGACCTCGAAGAAGGTCCTCCGGTCTGCCCGCATGGTGAACTGCATGAAGTACGGGCGCGCCGAGTCGAGGCCCTTGAGGCCGAGGGCCTTGGAGCAGCGGATCTTGAGGAAGCGCTCGAGGGCGAGGAAGGCGTAGGTGCCGAGCCAGGGCAGCAGGCACCACACCGTGCCGCCGAGGCAGATGAGTGGCTCGTCGGTGAGATGCGCGCGGGCGGAGACGCGGCGCGCCTGTGCCAGGCGTGCGCGCGCGTTGCCCATGAGGTAGGGGTAGTCCTGGGGCTCGCGCAGCGCGCGTCTCATGCGCTCCAGGATGTGGGTGTTGATGTCGCCGGGGCATTCGCCGAAGTAGGCGGGCACCTTTCCCTTGACCTGCGTGGCCTCGATGAGGTGGCGCTTGTGGTCGACCTCCTCGACGACCCACACGTGGCCGGCAAGCGCGATGCGCTCGCCTGCGGGGGGAGGCTGCACGATCGTTCCCAGTTCCTGGGACTCGCTGCGGACCGTGTACTCCTCGCTCTCCTGGAAGACGGCATAGAACTTGAAGTTGTTGGTGACGCGCTCGCCGGCCAGCCCCACGATGAGCCCGCCGGCCTCCGTGCGCTCGACCTGATCGCGCTCGATGAGGTGGCGCAGCAGCACCCGGTAGTCGTCGAGGCTCACGCGATGGAAGGGGGTGAGCGTGAGCACGCGCTCGGCAAGCGCGCCCGGCGCGAGCTCCCCGCACGAGGCGAGCGTTGCCATCGTCTGGTGGTAGAGGAGGCTGTAGGGCAGCCCGTCCAGGCTGGGCGGCTCGACCCAGCGCTCCTCGAGGTAGAGCTGCACGAGCGAGATGCCCTGCAGCAGCTTCCAGGGGATGGTCTCGGGCAGCAGCGACCTGGCCTCGGGCTCCTCCTCGCGCATCACGAACCACATCTCGGGTGGCTGCCCGCGCCGCCCCGTGCGGCCCATGCGCTGCAGGAAGCTCGACACCGTGAAGGGCGCGTCCATCTGGAACGCCCGCTCGAGGCGACCGATGTCGATGCCCAGCTCCAGCGTGGCGGTGGTCACCGTGGTCAGGGCCCCTTCCTCGTCGCGCATGAGCTCCTCGGCCGACAGGCGCAGGCTCGAGGAGAGGTTGCCGTGATGGATGAGGAAGCGGTCGGGCTCGCGCCGCGCCTCGCAGTACTGCCGCAGGGTGGTGGTCACCGCCTCGCACTCCTCGCGCGAGTTGACGAAGACCAGGCACTTGTGGCCCCGCGTGTGCTCGAAGATGTAGCCCACGCCCGGGTCCGCCCAGGTGGGGGCGGTGTCGGGGGAGGCCTCTGTGGCTGCGGCGCCAGGAAGGGGCGCGTCTGCCGGGGAGGTTTCGGAGGCTGCGGCGCCAGGAAGGGGGGCGTCTGCCGGGGAGACCTCTGTGGCGCGGTCTGCGCGGCTTGGTATCTGCTGGCTGCCAACCTGGGCAGCGGGCATCTCATAGAAGGGTTCGTCGGATGATGCATGGGGGCCTGTGTCCGGGTCGCCCTCGTCGTCCCAGCGGCTGAAGGTGCGATCGGGGGCCTGCGGGCCCGTGACGTAGAAGTGCTCCATGGACACGCGCCAGCGCTGGCTGGCGGCGTCGATCCGTGGGATGAGGCAGTTTCGCCCGGTGCCGGCGGAGAGGTAGCGCCCCGTGAGCTCGGGGTCCCCGATGGTGGCGGAAAGCCCGATGCGCCGGGGGTTGACGCCCGCCAGGCGGCTGAGGCGTTCGATGCAGCAGAGGGTCTGGCCGCCGCGGTCGCCGCGCATGAGCGAGTGGACCTCGTCGATGACCACAAAGCGCAGGTCGCCGAAGAGGCGCGCCACGGCGCTGTGCCGATGCAGCAGCAGCGCCTCAAGCGACTCGGGCGTGATCTGCAGGATGCCCGAGGGGTGCTTGAGCAGCCGGTGCTTGTGTGACTGCGAGACGTCTCCGTGCCAGTGCCACACGGGGATGTGAGCCTGCGCGCAGAGGTCGTTCAGGCGCATGAACTGGTCGTTGATGAGCGCCTTGAGCGGCCCTACGTATAGGGCGCCGACCGAGGCGGGCGGATCCTCGTCAAAGAGCGTGAGGATGGGGAAGAACGCGGCCTCGGTCTTGCCCGAGGCCGTGGAGGCGGTGAGCAGCACGTTGTCATCCGTGTTGAAGATGGCCTCGCCAGCCGCGACCTGTATGGCGCGGAGGCTCTGCCACTCGTGCTCGTAGATGAAGTCCTGTACGAAGGGGGCGTAGCGGTCGAAGACGTCCATGTGCTGCTCCGGGAGGACGAGGCGGATGTGATGTTCCCATGATACTCGGCTGTCTGGATGTCGGCGGAAAGGGGAGCCGGGTGGTCCAGCCCTGCGGTGGGCTAGCAGGGGGTCGGGAGGTCGGAGGGACCGGGCCTGCAGCAGCTTGGCAGGGAGCCCCGGCCTTGTGGCAACCTGGCAGGGAGCAATTTGTCTGTACTTTTACGAAGGCGCCTCCTGCAGGGCCACCTACAAATACGTTTGTCGGTGAAATTCGGGCTCCGACAGGTCCTGTTTTTTGCTGAGCACCCCAAGAAGTACAGACAAACTTCCCAACCGCCTCAATTCCTGTAACTGGGGCACCGACAAGTTAATTTGTCGGTGCGAGAACGCTGGCAAAGGAGGACGGAATACGATTTGTCTGTACTTTTGCAAGTAGCCCTGCCGCCATGCCCCCTATAGGCACTCGAAATGTGCAGATCAATCAAATTGTCGGTGGCCCCTTCGGCAGCCCGCTCGAAAAATGACCGACAAATTACGCGTGCGCTAGCACAAAGGAGATTGCGTCAGAAACCGTAGGTATGATGAGCCTGGTCGCAGGAAGTAGGGGCTAGCCCTGCGGGCATTCCGCAAAGCCTGGCCGCGCATCCATGTCTCGCGCGGCGAGACGCCGATGGTGCCAAGCTGCGCGCTTCCGACCCTCAGATCTCGAACTCGACGAACTGGCCGCTCACCTGGTCTCCGCCGTCGGAGCTCGGGGCCTGTGAGGGCAGGCCTCCCGCGCCCAGCACCTCCTCGACGGTGAGGCCCGGCGTCTGGTACAGGATGTCGAGCAGCTCCACGAAGTCGCGGATGACCTCGCGCGGCGTGAGGTGGGTGTCGGCCCCCACGCGGCCGTACTCCAGCTGCAGGAAGCCGACGAGGTCGGCCTCGCCGACCACGCGCTCGTAGCCAAAGAGCCCCGCGTGGATGTCGGCGAGCTTCTCGATGAGCACGAGCAGCTCCTCGTGGGTGAGCGGCTGCAGTCGGATGACCGGCGCGAGCAGGTCCGTCAGGCCCTCGCCGGAGAAGCGCCCCTGGGCAAGCCTCGACCGCAGGGCCTCGTAGCTGTAGATGCCGCGCCTGCGGTCCTCGATGCTCTGCGGGGTGCCGCCCATGATGATGCCGAGGTGGTGCGCCCTGCCCTGCAGGGTGTCGTTGTACATGGTGAGGATCTTCTCGTAGTTGTACTGCCTGCTGATGGCGTTGGGGATCTTGTACAGGTTGACCAGCTCGTCCACGAGGATGACGAGGCCCTCGTATCCGGCGCCTCTGAAGAACGCGGCGAGGAGCTTGAGGTAGTCGTACCAGTCGTCGTCGGTGATGATGACGCTGACACCAAGGTCGGCGCGCGCCTCGGTCTTGGTGCGGTACTCGCCGCGGAACCATCGGATGACATGGGCCTTGGTGTCGTCGTCGCCCTCGAGGTGGGCACGCCAGTACAGCGTGAGCAGCCGCGCGAAGTCAAAGCCGTGCACCAGCTCCTGCAGCTGCTGGATCTGGGCCATGATGGACCGCTCGACCTCGGCGGCAAAGGCCGGGTCGCTGGGAGGGAGCCCCGAGCCCATGGCCACCTGCGTCTGCACCCCCGAGATCCAGCGCTCGAGCACGAGCGTGAGGGCTCCTCCCTCGGGCTGGGTCTTGGTCGAGAGGTTGCCGATGAGCTCGCGGTAGGTGGCCAGCCCTTGCCCCTTGGTGCCGTGCAGGCGCCGCTCGGGGGAGAGGTCGGCGTCCGCCACCACGAAGCCCCTGCCCATGGCGTGGTTGCGGATGGTCTGCAGCAGGAAGCTCTTGCCGCTGCCGTAGCGGCCGACCAAGAAGCGGAACGACGCCCCGCCGTCCGCGACGAGCTCGAGGTCGTGGAGCAGCGCCCCTATCTCCGCCTCGCGGCCCACGGTGATGTAGGGCAGGCCCACACGGGGAACGACGCCTCCCTTGAGGGAGTTGATGATGACGGACGCTATGCGGCGCGGGACGCGCTGCGGCTGTTGGGTCATGGTGCCAGGACCTCCCTGATGTCGTCCAGGTAGTCGTTGATGACGTGGGGCTCGCCGCCATCGAACTCGATGACGGCGTCGCCTATCAGGTCGAAGAGCTTCTCGTTGATGCCGTCGATGACGACCGATGGGAAGGGGTCGGTGGGCGAGAGGAGCTCGGAGAGGGGCGTGCCCTCCACGAGGCCGGCGATGACGCGCGCCTCAAGCGGGGAGAGCGGGCCGCCCTGGCCGAGCTCGCGGGCGTCGCCGCCAGCGGGGGGCGCGGCAGGTGCGGAGGACGCGGAGGACGCGGGGGGCGCGCCGGGCGCGCCGGGCGCGGCAGGCGCAGGGGGCGTGGAGGGCGCGCCGGGCGAGACGGGCGTGCCGTCCGTGCCGCTTGCGGCAGGTGCCGTCCCCTCGCTCGGCGGCATGCCGCCGTGACCTGCGCCAGGGCCTACGCCAGGGTGCGCATCAGCCCCTGCGGCCGCAGGCACGACACCCATGCGCTCCCGCGCGCTGGCCGGGGCGCCCTCTGCCGCCTGCGCGCCGCGCTCCTCGTCGGTGAGCAGCGCCTCCTGCGTGACGGCCGCCGCCGCGCGGATGTTCCCCAGCTTGCTCAGGTCGATGGTGATACGCCGACGCTCGGCCTCCCTGCGCTCCTCCAGGCACGCGGCGACGGCGCCCGCGACGAGCCTCTGCACGTACAGGGGGACCGCGCGCTCCTTGAGGGGGTAAGGATAGTCGAGCTGTCGTCGCAGCTCCCGGTCGACCGCATGCATGATGCGTCCCAGCTCAGCGCTGCGACCGGGGGCGTCGCAGGCCAGGATCCGGTGCCATCGGCCATCGCGGCACACGAAGGTCTCGCAGTCGCTCACGCGCACGGTGCCGTCGGGGTGAGGCGCGCCCTCGTGGAAGGCCGCCGCCGAGAACATGGTGTAGGGGACGCGCGAGGCAAAGCCGAAGAGGCCCTCCACGAAATCCGTCTTGCGTCGCCTGCTGCAGTGCAGCACCAGCTGATGGAAGACGTCGCATGCGACGCGGGCGACAAGCGCGGGCTCGCCCTTGGCGAGGCGGGACTCGGCTATGTGGTACGAGGAGGCGGTGCCCAGCGCGCCGAAAAGCGCTTCCTGTGCGGGGGCTGGGCCTGTGGCATCGGCATGGGGGACCTTCGGCGCGCGCGCCTGCGAGGCGAGCCAGGTGTGCTCGGCCCGCAGGAGCGTGACGACGGCGCCGTTCAGGGCATCCGCGGGCCCGTTTCCCAAGGCGTCCTGGATGTCATGGTAGACGGCGTAGTCCTTTGCCCAGCGCGTCACATAGGTGCCGAGCCGGGCCCCCTGCGCCTCGCCCGCCGCACGGTAGCCGTCCATGAAGCTGCGCAGGTCGCGCAGGCCCTGGGGGCCGGGCGTGGTGCCCACGCCGCACAGCAGCTCGTAGACGTGGACGAAGGCGAAGGAGAGGGGAGCCGGGCCGATCTGCCCGGCCCGCACGCGCGTCCTCCACGAGAAGTAGCCGCGAAGCTGGTGGTCCGACATGAGGGCGTAGGTGGGGTAGTAGTGCGCGAAGTCGCCGTGAAACTCGTAGTCGTCCTCGTAGTCCTCCATCAGCCGAGCCTGCTGGTAGAAGAGCGAGCTGACGGTCATGCTCCCATAGGCGAGCGACGGGGGGAGTCCCGCCCCCTCGAGCTTGCGCATCTCCCGTATGCGCTCAGGTACCGGCTCGGTGGCTGGCCAGGGGGTCGTGGCGCGGGGCGGCGCGTCGAAGCCGAGGCCGAGCCTGAGGCCAGCGCTCGCGTCGCTGCCGAGGTCGAGGTCGTAGGGGAGGCCGACGTCGTAAGGCTCCCCCGAGGTGCGGCCCTCCCGGATGCCGCCTCTCCCGGCGCGCTCCCTGCGCATCGCCGCATCGTGCTGGCGGCGCGCCGCCCGCTCCTGCGCGCGCTGCGCCATGCGGGCCTTGAAGTCGCTGCCGCGCTCGATGAGGGGCTGGTCGGAGTACGAGCGCCCGGAGAACGCCGCGCCCTCGCTGATGCGACGGTCGCCGAGCAGCCGGTCGATGATGCTGTCGATGTCGGCCACGCGCACCCCCTCCGTAGACTGTTCATTGTAGCGCGAATGAGAACACGTGTGCTACCGAGGAGATGGGCAGATGACGCCCGCGTGGGACGCGGGGAGCCGCCTACCTGCCTGCCTCCGCCCGTCCGCATGGGCCGCGGGGAGCCGCCCGCCCGCGAACGACCGCGGGGAGACCGCCCGCCTCCACCTGCCCCCCACCTGCCCGTCCCCGCTCGCGGGACACCCCCCCCCACCTGCCCGCAGGACACCGGCCAGCACCCCCTCCGCAGCTTTGGTGCACGGCACCCCTGGCACGCGGCGCACCCATCGCCTCGCGTATCATGGTGGCGTCTCGCTGCGTTGCCACTGATCCCAGGAAGGCAGGGCCACATGGTCTCCCGCGTCTATGTTGAGAAGAAGCCCGGTTTTGACGTCGAGGCACGCCAGCTCAGCCACGAGCTGCGCCACACGCTCGGCATCCAGGGGCTCACCAAGCTCAGGCTCATCAATCGCTACGACGTCGAGGGCATCTCCGAGGAGCTCTTCGGCCGCTGCGTGCCCACCGTGTTCTCCGAGCCGCAGTCGGATGACGTGTTCTTCGCGCTGCCCGCCTTCGGGGATGCGGCGGTGTTTGCCGTGGAGTTTCTGCCTGGCCAGTTCGACCAGCGCGCCGACTCGGCGAGCGAGTGCGTGCAGCTGCTCACGCAGGGCGCGCGACCAGACGTGCTCACCGCGCGGCTCTACGTGCTGGAGGGCGCGCTCTCCGACGAGGACGTCGCCGCCGTCAAGCATTACGTGATCAACCCCGTCGAGGCGCGCGAGGCGTCGCTCGCCACGCGCGAGACGCTCAGGATGGCGTATCCCAAGCCGCCCATGGTCGAGGTGCTCGAGGGGTTCCGCGAGCTCTCCCAGGACGGGCTGCGGGCGTTCATCGACGAGCGCGGCCTCGCCATGGACCTCGCCGACATCACGTTCTGCCAGCAGTACTTTGGCCAGGAGCGGCGCGACCCCACCATCACCGAGATCAGGATGATCGACACCTACTGGTCGGACCACTGTCGCCACACCACCTTTGGCACGGTGCTCGACGAGGTGCGGATCGACGACGCGGCGGTGCAGGCCGCCTTCGACCGTTACCTGCGGATGCGCGAGGAGCTGGGCCGCACCGGGACGCCCGTGTGCCTCATGGACATGGGCACCATCGGCGCCAGGTACCTCAAGGCGAGGGGCCTCCTCACCGGCCTCGACGAGTCCGAGGAGATCAACGCTTGCACAGTCAAGGTGACGGTCGACGTCAACGGCGAGGACGAGGACTGGCTGTTCCTCTTCAAGAACGAGACCCACAACCACCCCACCGAGATCGAGCCCTTCGGCGGCGCCGCGACCTGCATCGGCGGCGCCATCCGCGACCCGCTCTCCGGCCGTAGCTACGTCTACCAGGCCATGCGCGTGACTGGTGCCGCCGACCCAACCGTTCCGGTCTCCGAGACCATCCCCGGCAAGCTCCCGCAGCGCAAGCTCGTGCGCACGGCCGCCGCCGGCTACTCCAGCTACGGCAACCAGATCGGCCTGGCGACGGGCCAGGTGTCCGAGCTCTATCACCCCGGCTACCTGGCCAAGCGCATGGAGATCGGCGCCGTGGTGGGCGCCGCCCCGCAGGCCAACGTGCGCCGCGAGCGCCCGGCCCCCGGAGACGTGATCGTGCTGCTGGGCGGCCGCACCGGGCGCGACGGCATCGGCGGCGCCACGGGCAGCTCCAAGGCCCACAAGCTCGAGAGCCTCGAGACCTGCGGCGCCGAGGTCCAGAAGGGCAACGCCCCCGTGGAGCGCAAGCTCCAGCGACTGTTCCGCCGCGGGGACGCCTGCCGGCTCATCAAGCGCTGCAACGACTTCGGTGCCGGCGGCGTGAGCGTGGCCATAGGCGAGCTGGCAGACGGCCTGCTCATCGACCTCGACACGGTGCCCAAGAAGTACGAGGGTCTCGACGGCACCGAGCTCGCCATCTCGGAGAGCCAGGAGCGCATGGCAGTGGCGCTGGCGCCCGAGGACGTGGACGCGTTTGTCGGCTACGCCCACGAGGAGAACCTCGAGGCCACGCCGGTGGCGACGGTCACCGAGGAGCCGCGCCTGCGCATGGTGTGGGAGGGCGAGACCATCGTGGACGTGAGCCGCGCGTTCCTCGGCTCCAACGGCGCTCCCAAGCACCAGGTGGCGCACGTCCGCGCGCAGGGGACCTACGCCCCCTCGTGGGAGGGCGCCACGGTGTTCGAGCGCATGCGCAGCCTGGTGAGCGACCTCAACGTGGCCTCCAACAAGGGCCTCTCGGAGCGCTTCGACTCCACCATCGGCGCCGCCACGGTGCTCATGCCCTTCGGCGGCCGCACGCAGCTCACGCCGAGCATGGCCATGGTCGCCAAGCTGCCGGTGCTGGGCGAGACCACCACGGTCAGCGGCATGGCCTGGGGGTTCAACCCCTACCTGATGAGCGCCAACCAGTTCACGGGCGCGTACCTGTCGGTGGTGGAGAGCGTCTCGCGCCTGGTTGCCGCCGGCCTGCCGCACCGCCAGGCCTATCTCACCTTCCAGGAGTACTTCGAGCGCCTGCGCGACGAACCCGAGCGCTGGGGCAAGCCCACAGCCGCCCTGCTCGGCGCCCTGATGGCGCAGGTCGACCTGGGCATCGGCTCCATCGGTGGCAAGGACTCCATGAGCGGCAGCTTCGAGGACCTGGACGTGCCGCCCACGCTGGTCAGCTTCGCGACGGCCTGCGGCACGGTCGACCGCGTCACCTCGCCCGAGCTCAAGGGTGCGGGGCATCGCGTGATCTCCGTCGTCCCGCGCTACGAGGCCGACGGGCTCACGCCGCGCGCGCATGCGCTGCTCGGCGCGCTCGACTGCGTGGAGGCCCTCATCGCCTCCGGTGCCGCCCTCGCGGTCTCCACCTGCGGATTCGGTGGCCCCGCCGAGGCCCTCTTCAAGATGTGCGTGGGCAACCGCATCGGCGTCGAGGTGGATGCCCACTTCACCGAGGAGGCGCTCCTCGGGCTCTCCTATGGCAGCTTCATCGTGGAGCTGGCAGACGATGCGACCGTGGACGATCCGGCAGATGACGTGGTCGTGGGCCTGCTGGGCGTCACGACCGAGCGGTATGCGCTTGTCGCCTGTGGCGAGGAGATGGACCTCGCCGTGTTGCAGGAGGCGTGGGAGGGGGCCCTGGAGCAGGTCTTCCCGTATCGCGGCGCGGGGGAGGCGGTTGAGGCGGTGAGCTATCGTCGCGCCGACCATGCCGATGCCCCCAAGGTCGCGCCGCTTGTCAGGATCCCGCGCCCGCGCGTGATCATCCCCGTGTTTCCCGGCAACAACTGCGAGTACGATTCCGCGCGCGCCTTCGAGCGCGCCGGTGCCGAGGCCCACACCCTCGTCGTCAACAACCTCACGCCCGCGCGCGTCGCCGAGAGCACCCACGAGCTGGTGCGCCAGATCGACGCCTCGCAGATCATCATGATCCCCGGCGGCTTTAGCGGCGGCGACGAGCCCGACGGCTCGGCCAAGTTCATCACGGCGTTCTTCCGTGCGCCCGAGGTGACCGAGGCGGTGCGTCGGCTGCTCAGCGAGCGCGACGGGCTCGTCCTGGGCATCTGCAACGGCTTCCAGGCGCTTGTCAAGCTGGGCCTCGTTCCGTACGGCGACATCCGTCCGATGGACGAACGCTGTCCCACGCTCACCTTCAACAGCATCGGTCGCCACCAGAGCCGGCTGGTGCGCACGCGCGTTGCCAGCGACCTCTCGCCCTGGCTCTCGCGGTGCGCGGTGGGGGAGGTGCACACGATCGCCATCAGCCATGGCGAGGGCCGCTTTGTGGCGGACGACGAGCTGGTGGCGCGGATGGCGGCCTCCGGGCAGATCGCCACGCAGTATGTGGACGAGCGCGGCGTGCCGAGCATGGACCTCTCCGTGAACCCCAACGGGTCGGTGCTGTCCATCGAGGGCATCACCAGCCCCGACGGCCGCGTGCTGGGCAAGATGGGCCACACCGAGCGCTTCTCGGAGGGCACCTTCAAGAACGTGCCGGGCAACCCGCATCAGCCCCTCTTCGAAGGCGGGGTGGGCTACTTCGTGTAGCTGCCGTGCGGGCTGGTGGGCTGCGGGTCGGTCGGGGGGCATGCGAGCTGGCGGGATGCGGCTGGTGGACCGCGGGCCGGTAGAGTACGGGCCGGCGGGGCGTGCGGGTTGGCGGGATGCGGCTGGCGGGACACATGCCGGCGGGTCGCGCATCGAGGGGTTGGGCCTTCCAGCATCCTGTGCGGAGAGCCCGGCTCGTCTGGTGCGGCGAGCGAGCCTCGGAGGGTGCGCTCATCCAGTACGTGCGGCTCGTATCTGATGCATGCGGCTCATGCGGAAAGGCTTTGACCGACCTGTGCGAGAAGCCGCCCAACCCTGGAAAGGAAAA
>DBRN01000002.1 GCA_002305995.1 Atopobiaceae bacterium UBA1367 | reverse complement strand
GCATACAGACCGACAAGATAGCGGCGATCCACTGGTACAGGAAGGCGGCGGACCAGGGCCGCCTCGGCGGGGACCAGCGCACGGCTCCCCTTGGGCAACACGTGGCCCCTTGGCGCAGGCTGAGGAGCGGGTGCCGCCCGCCCGACGCCACCGTCTGTCCGAGACGGGTCGTCACGACCGTGGGCGTATGATGGGTGCACGGGGAAGACACGCATGCAGGGAGGCCATTCCGTGGAAACCAGACCGTACGTGCCGTGGGAGCTGATGAACGCCTTTTTGATCGATGCGTTCAAGGGATACGGGGTGCCCGGGCAGGATGCCGCCATCTGCGCCGACGTGCTCCTGGAGTCCGACCGCCGCGGCATCGAGAGCCANNAGCCATGGCTGCAACCGCTTCAAGTCCATCTACATCGACCGCATCGTCAATGGCACACTGATGCCGGTGACCGAGCTCGAGATCGTGCGCGAGACGCCCACCACGGTGGTGGCCGACGCGCACGACGGCATGGGCATGGTCGCGGCGCATCGCGTGATGACCATGCTCGTGGAGAAGGCGCGCGCCTGCGGCATGGCGGGCGGGGCCATCCGCAACTCCACGCACTATGGCATCGCGGGCTACTGGGCGACGATGGCCAGCGAGCAGGGCATGATCGGCCTGACCGGCACCAACGCGCGCCCGTCGATCGCCCCGACCTTTGGCGTCGAGAACATGCTGGGCACCAATCCGCTGACCTTCGCGCTTCCCACCGACGAGGACTTCCCCTTCTGCCTTGACTGCGCCACCTCCATCGTGCAGCGCGGGAAGATCGAGGTGGACGCCCGTGTCGGCACCCCGGTCCCTGCGGGCATGGTGGTGGCCGAGAGCGGATCGGAGCCCACCGACGCCCGGGAGATCCTGCAGATGCTGGTGGACGGCACGGCGGCGCTGGCGCCCTTGGGGGGCGGCCCAGGCGACGAGATGCGCGGGTACAAGGGCTATGGCTACGCCACCGTGGTCGAGATCCTCTCGGCGGCGCTGGCTGGCGGGCAGTTCATGAAGGCGTTGACCGGTGTCTCCGACGATGGCTCCCCGTGCATGTTCCACCTGGGGCACTTCTTCTTCGTGGTGGATCCCGAGGCCTTTGCCGGTCGAGAGACCTTCGAGCGGATCGCGGGCGACATCTGCCGCGCGCTCCGGGCGTCGAGGAGGGCGCCCGGGTACGAGCGCATCTACACGGCGGGCGAGCGCGAGTGGCTGGCATGGCAGGAGCGCAAGGACGCGGGCGTGCCGGTCAACGAGTCGGTGCAGCGCGAGCTCGTCGAGGTGCGCGACAGGCTGGGGCTGCCCTATCGCTTCCCCTTCGAGGGATAGGGGCGACGCAGGGCGATGGCTCCGCCTGTGCGCAGGCACCGCCCCGTCGACGGTCCCCAGCGCAGGGGAGACTCCCGCCCCCACTCCTCCCGGACGGCACAGCGATGCCCCTGCTATCCTTATGGGTGATGCGGACGTCTGGTGATGGGGCTGGGGAAGAGGGGGAGATCGTACATGGCGTTCGGTCAGGCGGCGCAGTTCCTACTCGCTTGGGTGAGCGTGTTCACGGCGGCCGCGATCGCGCTGCTGTTCGTCTACTGCTGCCTCACCGTGCCACGCACGTGGCTGCACAAGGGCATATTCGTGCTCTCCGCCGCGCTGTCCCTGCCTGTCATCATGCTTGCGGGCCACTGGGTCGAGAGCATGCTCGTCTTTGCCTGCTGGGGGCTGGCATGCTGGCTTCTGCTGACGTTCGCGGAGCAACGGCTCTGGCGTGGGGACGTCTTCATCCATCGCCGCACCGACGAGCTCAGGAGGAACCTCGTCTTGCTGTTTGTCGGCGACATGCTGCTGGTGGCCGTGCTCATGGGGGTGTTCCACCTGGCCTATGCCGCGCTTGCCGCCGTGCTTGCGTGGACGCTGACGCTGGCGACGCATGCGTAGGTCACGGGTCGGCCCGATGAGACGGGGAGGGCCGGGGATCACGGTCCACGTCCCTCTTGGTGCGGAGGTGGCAAGGGCATGCTGAGACGAGGGTGGCCGCCGTATGGTGACCACCCTCGTCCCGACCAAGCCTCTGTCAGACCTCCGGCTAGACGTCGATCGCCTCGTCGTCGCGGTCGGCCAGGCGGAACGCCGCGTGGCCCTCGTAGGTGGTGTGCAGCAGCTTGTGCGCCCTGTGGGAGTTGGGCGCTTCGAGGAACTTGTCGTACAGCTCGATGATCTGCGGGTTGTTGTGCGACTGCCGCAGGGTGTTGCGCTCGTCCTCGCTGTAGAGGGCAGCAGCGCGCTTCTGGCGGTAGGTGTCCACGATGTCCACGTCCTCGTTGGGGAGGAAGCAGTGGCGCACGATGGGCATGCCACCACCGTTGATGCACCCCCCGGGGCAGCCCATGATCTCGATGAAGTGGTAGGGGCTGGTGCCCTTGCGGATCTGGTCGAGCAGCACCTTGGCGTTGGCCATGCCGGAGGCGACGGCGACGCGCACGTCCATGCCCCCCATGGTGATGGTGGCCTCGCGGATGCCGTTGAAGCCGCGCACGGCCTCGAAGCGCACAGCCTCATGCTCCTTGCCCTCGAGCACGCGGTAGGCGGTCCGTAGCGCGGCCTCCATCACGCCACCGGTCACGCCGAAGATGACGCCGGCACCGGTGGCGGTGCCCATGATGTCGTAGTCGAAGCCCTCCTCGGGCAGGCGGTTGAACTGCATGCCGCTTCTCTTGATGAGATCGCCCAGCTCGCGGACGGTGAGGACGGCGTCGACGTCGCGGATGCCGTCGACCTCCATCTGCGGGCGGTCCTTCTCGGACTTCTTGGCCGTGCAGGGCATGATGGAGACCACGAAGATATTCTTCGGATCGAGACCGTGGACCTGGGCGAAGTAGCTCTTGATGATGGCACCCTGCATCTGGTGCGGGCTCTTGCAGCTGGAGACGTGGGGGAGCAGGTCGGCGTAGTAGGTCTCGGCGTAGTTGACCCAACCGGGCGAGCAGGACGTGAGCATGGGGAGCACGCCGCCGTTCCTCACGCGGTCGAGCAGCTCGTTGGCCTCCTCCATGATGGTGAGGTCGGCGCCGAAGTCCACGTCATAGACGCGGTCGAAGCCCAGCCGACGCAGTGCCGCGGCCATCTTGCCGGTGACGGCCGTGCCGATGGGCAGGCCGAACTCCTCGCCCAGGGCGGCGCGGACGGCGGGCGCGGTCTGGACGACCATGTACTTGCCCTGCGCGCGGGCGAAGTCGACCTTGTCGATCTCGCTCTTGGGCATGAGGGCGCCGGTGGGGCAGACCGTCACGCACTGGCCGCACATGATGCATGGGCTCTCGATGAAGGAGATGTCCTGCGCAGGGCCGACCTTGGCCATGAAGCCCCGGTTCTCGAAGCCCAGCACGCCATTGCCGTGGGCGTTCCTGCAGCGCTCGACGCAGCGGCCGCACAGGATGCACTTGCTCGTGTCGCGCACCAACGAGGGCGAGGCGTCATCATAGGTGGTCGGGGTCTTGGAGCCCTGGAACATGCCCTCGCGGGCGCCCACGATGCGCGCCACGTTCTGCAGCTCGCAGGTGCCCGACTTGCCGCATTGCTGGCAGTTGACGTTGTGGTTGGAGAGCAGCAGCTCGACGCTGGTGCGGCGGGCGGCGGCAGCCTTGGGGGAGGAGATGACGATCTCCATGCCCTCGGCGACGGGGTACACGCACGAGGCGGCAAGCCCGCGGGCACCGGTGGCCTCGACGAGGCACACGCGGCACGACCCCTCGTTGCACTCGCCATGGTTGAAGGTGCACAGCGACGGGATCTCGTAGCCGCACTGGCGCGCGGCCTCCAGGATGGTGAGACCCTCCTCGACCTTGTGCGGCCTGCCCTCGATTGTAATGTTGACCAAGCCCATCTCAGGCCTCCTACTCCTTGACGATGGCGTCGAAGCGGCACGCCGAGAGGCACGAGCCGCACTTGATGCACTTCTCGGTGTCGATGGTGAACACCGTCTTGCCCGCCTGGCCGTCGATGGCGAAGACCGGGCAGACGCGCGCGCAGGCGGAGCACATGCGGCACTTGTCGGCGATGATGCGGTACTCGATGAGGTCGCGGCAGATGCCCGCAGGGCAGCTGTGCTCGTCGATGTGAGCCAGGTACTCGTCCCTGAAGTGCGCGATGGTGGAGAGGATCGGGTTGGCCGCCGTCTGGCCCAGGGCGCAGAGCGAGTTGGTCTTGCACGCCTCGCCGATGGCCTCGAGCTCGTCGAAGTCCCTGTGCGTGCCCCTGCCGGCGGTGATGCGGTCGAGGATCTCCATCATGCGCTTGGTGCCGATGCGGCATGGGGAGCACTTGCCGCAGCTCTCGTCGCAGATGAAGCCCATGTAGAACTTCGCGACGTCGACCATGCAGTTGTCCTCGTCCATGACGATGGCGCCGCCGGAGCCCATCATCGAGCCCTTCTCGACCATGTTGTCGAAGTCGATGGGCGTGTCGAGGTCCTCGGCCGTCAGGCAGCCGCCCGAGGGACCGCCGGTCTGGATGGCCTTGAACTCCTTGTCATGCTGGATGCCGCCGCCGATGTCGTAGATGAGCTCGCGCAGCGTGACGCCCATGGGGATCTCGACCAGGCCCACGTTGTTGACCTTGCCGCCCAGGCAGAAGACCTTGGTGCCCGTTGAGCGCTCGGTGCCGTGGCAGACGAAGCTCTCCAAGCCCTCGCGCAGGATGTAGGGAACGGTCGCCAGCGTCTCGACGTTGTTGACGATGGTCGGCTTGCCCCACAGGCCCGAGACGGCCGGGAACGGCGGGCGCGGGCGCGGCATGCCGCGCTTGCCCATGATGGAGTTGAGCAGCGCCGTCTCCTCGCCGCAGACGAAGGCCCCGGCGCCCAGGCGCACGTGCGCATGGAAGGAGAAGCCCGTGCCCAGGATGTCGTCGCCCAGAAGGCCCAGCTCCTCGGCCTGCCTGATGATGGCGTTGACGCGCGCGACGGCGATGGGGTACTCGGCTCGGATGTAGAAGTAGCCCTCGCGGGCGCCGATGGCGTAGCCGGCGATCGCCATGCCCTCGACGACGGAGAGCGGGTTGTCCTCGAGCATCGAGCGGTCCATGAACGCGCCGGGGTCCCCCTCGTCGCCGTTGCAGACCACATACTTCTCGTCAGACTGCTGGTCGTGGGCAAACTGCCACTTGCGTCCGGTGGGGAAGCCGCCCCCGCCGCGCCCACGCAGGCCGGAGGCCAGGATCGTGTCGATGACCTCCTGCGGGTCCATCTCGAGGGCGTTCATCAGGCCCTGGTAGCCACCATAGCCCAGCGCCTCCTCGATCTTGTTGGGATCGATGACGCCGCAGCCGTGCAGGGCCACGCGCCTCTGCTTGCGGTAGAAGGGGATGTCCTGCATCCGGGTGTGACGCTCGCCTGTCTTGGGATCCTCGTACACCAGGCGCTCGACGACCTCGCCGCCCATGAGGTGCTCGTAGAAGATGTCGCGGATGTCCTCCGGCCTGACGAGGCGATAGAGCACGTCGTCAGGGTAGACACGCACGAACGGGCCTTCGGAGCACATGCCGAAGCAGCCCACCTGGCGCACCTCGATGGACTCCTGCATCTGCTCCTTGTCGATGAGCCCTTGGGCCGCCTCGCGCAGGTCCGGCGTGCCGCCGGCCATGCAGCCGGTGCCGCCGCACAGCACCAGGTACTTCTTGCCATCCTCGCCGGTGAACTTGCTGTTGAGCTCGTCTTTGAACCGCTCGATGTCGCGCCGGAGCTCCTCGCTTGCGGTGTATGTCATGCCACGACCTCCTCGCCGCGATACTCGGCAATGATGCCCGGGACCTGCTGGACGTCGACGCGGGCGTAGACCTTGCCGTCAATGGTGACGGCCGGCGCCGCAGCGCAGGCGCCGATGCAGCGGAGGGCATCGATGGTGAACATGCGGTCCTCGGTGGTCTCTCCCGGCTGGATGCCCAGGTCCTCGCAGAAGCGGTCTATGACCTTTTGGGCATCCTTCACGTAGCAGGCCGTTCCCAGGCAGCAGCCGATGACGTGCTTGCCCTTGGGCGTGAGGGAGAAGAACGAGTAGAAGGTGACGACGCCGTAGATCTCGGCGACGGAGATGCCTGTCCTCTGCGAGACCACCTCCTGGACCTCCAGGGGAACATAGCCAAACGTGCGCTGGATGTCGCTGAGAATCATGATGAGGGGAGTCTTCTCCCCTTGGTGCGCGTCGCAGATCTCCTCGACCTTGGCGACCGCCGCGCCACTCAGCTTTGCCATAGCTCACTCCTCTCCGATATGGGCTGGAAGGCATGTGGTGATACGGGTGACCCTGTGGTTGGTGCGGGGGCGCGTTCGGTCAGGGTCGTGGAGCAGACGAGGCGCCATGCTGCAGCGGCTTGGTGGGTGCGTGCATGATGAGACGCGCCAAGTTCTGCCTGGATCGCCCGTTTGGGCGAGGGACCCCATGGATCGTGCTCCCCTGCCCATTCGGCATCGCCCATTCTATAGCAAACTTGCCTCAAGAACCAAAAAAGAGGGGGCAAAATGCCCCCTCGGAACCTCATTTAGGAATCACGTCCGGAACAGGCGTGCCATTCGCTGCCGGTACGTCTCGCGGCGTCCCTGACGCCACCCCGAACCGCCCTTCCGATCAGGAGATACGCCACCAGCGGCGTGAGGGCGACCAGTGCGGCAGGTGCCGGTCGCGGCGCCTCGTCTCGGACTCGGCTGGCCGCGCTCAGAGGCTCATGACGCCAGGCTGCGCGGAGAGCAGGGCGACGACGATGTAGGGATCGACGATCTCGCCCACCCCGACGCTCTCCTCGCCGCCGAAGGCCTCGACGGAGACGGAGTCGGTGAGGATCTCGACGCCGAGGTCGGCGAGCTCGATGAGCGACTCGAGCACAGGGCTGTCCTGCTGGGTGAGCTTGGCGCCGCTGTTGTAGAAGACGAGCGCGCCAGGAAGGTTCTCCTGCAGGGCCAGGTCATAGATGAACTCGTTGGCCAGGATGCGGCCGACCATCTCGTTGCCCTGCCCGACGGAGTCGCTGCCGAACAGGATGGTGGGGGCGCTCGTGGGGGCGATGCCCATGAGGCGCAGGGCCTCCTCGAGCGAGTTCTCGACCTTGATGGGCCTGGTGGGGGCAAGGGTCACGACGGAGTAGTCGCCCTCGTCCTCGAGCGTGAACCCGCAGGCGCGCTCCTCGGCGAGGTGCATGAGCTCGTCGACGGCCTTGCCGTCGTTGACGAGAACCGCGAGGGTCTCGTGCCGCTTGAGCTTGGTGAGGGCCTCGAGGGCCATGACGGTGGGCTTGGGGCTGAAGAGATCCCTGGCATCTACCTGCATGTCTCTACCTTTCTGTAGACCGGCGTGCGTGGTTCGGTCCACCCAGCCGGCACGAGCCATCGGCTAGCTGGGAAACGTGCCGTGCAAAACGCTAGCGGCACCATCTTACTTCTTTCGCGGCCCAAGTGAAACGGAGCGAACGCCAAGCGCTGCGTGCGGGAGCCTCTGCGTAGGGACCGAGGCCACAGGCGCCGACCCTGGCCCTGGCACGAGAGACCCTCCCTGCGGGCCCTGTGGCGCCGTTGGGTCTGACGGGGACGACGCGCGCGGGCCGATGACGGTATGATACCTGCGGATCGCACGTGAGGGGAAGACGGATGAGAACGGGAGGCCTCCATGCCCGGCAAGCGCACGGACGTCATTTCGTGGGACGAGTTCTTCATGCGGGTGGCCATTGCGGCAAGCATGCGCAGCAAGGATCCCAACACGCAGGTGGGAGCCTGCATCGCGAGTGCCGACAACCGCATCCTGTCGGTGGGGTACAACGGCACGCCGGTGGGGCTGGGCGACGACGAGTTTCCCTGGGGGGACTCCGAGGACCCGCTGCACGACAAGCACAGCTACGTGATCCATGCGGAGGCCAACGCGATCCTCAACTACCGTGGGGCGCTCAAGGACATGGCGAACGCACGCGCGTACGTGACGCTCTTCCCCTGCCAGGAGTGCGCGAAGACGCTGGTGCAGGCGGGCATCGGTGAGGTCGTGTACCTCGATGACAAGTATCGTGGCACGGTGGGCAACCAGATCTCCCGGGCGGTCTTCGACCGCTGCGGCGTCAGATACCGCCAGATAGAGCTGTCCG
The DNA here is from genome assembly GCA_002305995.1 of Atopobiaceae bacterium UBA1367. Lineage (GTDB taxonomy): Bacteria > Actinomycetota > Coriobacteriia > Coriobacteriales > Atopobiaceae > UBA1367. Next base: position 15,355 of record DBRN01000002.1, on the reverse strand, counting down.
AGGAGGCCGTCTCGTAGCGGGTTGGTCCCGGCGTGACTGTCCAGGGCCGCCGCGATGGACGGCGAGTTGCTCGACCCGCACGGCGGGTCCCGGCGTGACCGTCCAGGGCCTATGCCAAGGCCGCGATGAGCCTCTCGAGCAGCTCCTTGAGCTGTGCTCCCTCCTCGGGTGACAGGGCGACGCAGCCCGCGATGCAGGAGGGCACCTCGAGCGCGCGCTCCCGCAGCTGGCGGCCCTCGTCGGTGAGCGACACGATGACGGCCCGCTCGTCGGCCGCGGAGCGCCGCCGCGTGACGTAGCCGCGGGCCTCGAGGCGCTTGAGCAGGGGGGTGAGCGTGGCCGAGTCGAGGTGGACGCGCTCGCCCAGCTCGCCCACCTTGACCTCGTCCCTCTCCCAGAGGGCCATCATCGTGACGTACTGCGGGTACGTGAGGCCGAGGGGGTCGAGGAAGGGCTTGTAGCGGCGCGTGAGCTCACGCGATGCCGCATACAGCGGGAAGCACAGCTGGTTGTCGAGGCAGAGGGGGTCGAACTCCTGCGTGGGCATGATGGGCGTCCTTAGATTCTCGTGCACAAGATACTAACGGACACAGTATAGCCCTCAAGAGCATGGGTCGTGCGCGGGACCTTGGCTCCCGCGCGCCAACATCCGGATCACGGTGATCCGGTGCACCCATTGACCTCGCATCGCTTTTCATGTTTGCTATGGTGCGCATCAGTATGTCCAGCCTTTGGCACAGGGAGCGCGCATGTCCTTCTCAATGCCCATCTACTCGGCACCCAACCTCGAGAAGCCGTACTATGCGAGCGTTCCCGACGTCCAGTGGGCCACGTGCGACATGAACGGCGTCGCCCCGGCGGGGTTCCACAGCACGTCGATGCATCCCGAGTACTTCAAGGTCGATGGCCGGTGGAGGCTCGTGCGCGACATCATGATGGACGACGTCGTGCGCATGGCGCCACACGGCGAGCTTGAGGTGGTGCCCCAGCGCAACCTGCACGTGGGGGACCTCGTGGCGCTTGGCCGCAGGGAGCATGGCGAGGACGGCATCCTGGTCTGGTCGCGCGGGTTCGAGACGGACGGCGAGTCGTCCGGCGACCAGTTCTCCTTTCGCCAGGGGCGTAGCCGCGAGACCTCTTACGCGCGTGACTACGACCGCCTGACAGGGCTGCTCGCCTACGAGCGGGAGACGGGCGGCAACGTGCTGTGGGTGATGGGGCCGGCGTTCACCTTTGACGCGGACGCGCGTCGCTCGATGCAGCGCATGGTGGAGAAGGGCTATGTGCAGGGGGTGATGGGCGGCAACGCGCTGGCCACGCACGACCTCGAGGCCGCGGTGCTTCACACCGCCTTAGGCCAGGACATCTACACGCAGGAGTCCATGCCCGGCGGCCACTACAACCACATCGACATCATCAACGAGGTGCGCCGCTCGGGTTCCATCGGTCGCTTCGTGAAAGACCACGACGTGCGGGACGGCATCATGTACGCGCTGGTCAAGCGTGGCGTCCCGTTCGTGCTGGCAGGCTCCATCCGCGACGACGGGCCGCTTCCCGAGGTGATCGGCGACGCCTACGAGGCGCAGGACGAGATGTGCGTGCTGATCCGCAAGGCGACCACCATCATCTGCATGGCCACGATGCTGCACAGCATCGCCACGGGCAACCTCGCCGCGTCGTACTGCGTGGGTGCGGACGGGGTGGTTCGCCCCAAGTTCCTGTATGCGGTGGACGCGACCGAGTTCGCCGTCAACAAGCTGCGCGACCGCGGCAGCCTCTCGGCCACCACCATCGTGACCAACGCGCGCGACTTCATCGGCAACGTGGCGCGTGGGGTCGGTGCGCTGTAGGGCCTCCCGCGATCGGCCGTGGGGTCGCCAGGCGCGGGCGGCAGGCCCTGCGGCCTTCGGGCGCTAGGCGCCCAGGCGACTCGCGATGGCCGCGATGAAGTCGCGGGTGTTGAGCCTGCGCGGGTTCTGCAGCGTGGTGATGGCCATGAGGTCGCCGGTCATCTGGCCACCCTCGATGGTGTCGATCGTGGCTCTCTCGAGACGGTCGGCAAAGGCTGTCAGCTCGGCGGTCCCGTCCAGTTCCCCGCGCTTGCGCAGGGCGCCGCTCCAGGCGAAGATCGTGGCCACCGAGTTGGTGGACGTCTCCTCGCCGGCGAGATGCCGGTAGTAGTGGCGCTGCACGGTGCCGTGGGCCGCCTCGTACTCGTAGTGCCCCTGCGGCGAGACGAGCACGGAGGTCATCATCGCCAGGCTGCCGAAGGCGGTGGAGAGCATGTCGCTCATCACGTCGCCATCGTAGTTCTTGCAGGCCCAGATGAAGCCTCCCTCGCTGCGGATGACCCGCGCCACGACGTCGTCGATCAGCGTGTAGAAGTACTCGATGCCGGCGGCCGCGAAGCGCTCCCGGTACTCGGCGTCGAAGATCTCCTGGAAGATGTCCTTGAAGCGGTGGTCGTAGGTCTTGGAGATGGTGTCCTTGGAGGCAAACCAGATGTCCTGGCCGGTGGACAGCGCGTACTCGAAGCTGGCGCGCGCGAAGCTCCCGATGGAGGCGTCGAGGTTGTGGATGCCCTGCGTGATGCCCGGCTCGGCGTACTCGTGCACGGTGGCCCGCACCTCCCTGCCGCCGTCGGCGGGGGTGTAGACCAGCTCGACCTTGCCTGGCGCGGGAACGCGCAGCTCGGTGTTCTTGTAGACGTCGCCATAGGCATGGCGGGCGATGGTGATGGGCTTGGTCCAGGTGCGCACGTAGGGCTCGATGCCCTTGACCACGATGGGGGCGCGGAACACGGTGCCGTCGAGGATGGCGCGGATGGTGCCGTTGGGGCTCTTCCACATCTGGGAGAGCCCGTACTCCTCCACGCGCGCCGCGTTGGGGGTGATGGTGGCGCACTTGACGGCCACGCCCAGGCGCTTGGTCGCCTCGGCGGAGTCGACGGTCACCTGGTCGCCGGTGGCCTCGCGGTTCTCGAGGCCCAGGTCGTAGTACTCGGTCCTGAGGTCGACGAAGGGGCAGATCAGCTCGTCTTTGACCAGCTGCCAGATGATGCGGGTCATCTCGTCGCCGTCCATCTCGACGAGCGGGGTCTTCATCGCGATCTTGGTCATGGTGCCTCCGTGGTCGGTGTCGTGCGAAGCGCGTCCCATTGTACCCGCGAGGCGCGCCGCGCACCATTGGGGGCATGGGCGCACGCCACGCCCCCGATGGCTCCTGTTGCCGCAGATGCCATCGGGGTAAGCTGATGGGTAGTGGTCGACTCCGACCGGAGGACACGGGCGCGCCGCGGCGCGCCGAGGGAGAGAGGAGACACGCATGCTTGACTCGAGGCTGACACGCAGGTGCTTCCTGGGTACCGGTACCGCCGCCATCGCCACGGCAACGCTCACGGCCTGCTCGAAGGGGGCGAGGGAGGCCCCTGCCGAGGGCGGGAAGGCTGCCAATGGCGCCCCCGCCGTGGTCACCACCGCCTACGGCCCCGTCTCCGGCGTCATCGCCGATGGCGTGGGCACCTGGTATGGCGTGCCCTATGGCGCCAACCCAACCGGCGAGCTGCGCTGGCAGGCCCCCACCGCCCCCAAGCCGTGGTCCAACGAGCTCGACTGCTCCGCTCCCAAAGACGCGGCGCTGCAGCTCTCCGGCAATGACGTCATCGGCACCGAGGACACCCTCAACCTCGACATCTACGCCCCCGAGGGTGCCGAGAGGCTGCCCGTCCTGGTCTTCGTTTACGGCGGCAACAACCAGACCGGCAACGCCCAGGAGATACCCGGCACCGAGCTGGTGGTCAAGGACGAGTGCGTGTACGTCTCGCTGAGCTATCGCCTGGGCCTGCTGGGCTTCAACCCCCTGCCCTCCGTCACCGCCGAGAGCGACGGCACCGGCAACTACGCCATGCTCGACATCGCCGCGGCCCTCGACTGGGTCCAGGAGAACATCGAGGCCTTTGGCGGCGACCCGTCCAACGTGACCGTCTCGGGCTTCTCCGCCGGCGGTCGCGACGTCATGGCCATGCTCATCAGCCCTATCTTCAAGGGCACGTTCCACAAGGCCATCGCCTTCAGCGGCGGCATGACCACCGCCGAGGTCGAGAGATCCGTGGACGTCTACGCCGCCGCCCTCGCGCCGCTGGCCGTCGAGGACGGCAAGGCGGCGGACGAGCGGGCCGCCTTCGCGTGGCTCAAGGGCGCCGATGCCGAGGTGCGTGACTACCTGCGCTCCATCGAGGCCGAGCGCCTCGCCCCGCTCATGGGCAACGCGGGCATCCGCATGAGCGTGTTCCCGCACCTGTTCTGCGACGATGTCGTGGTGCCTGCAGGCGGCTTCGAGGGCGCCTCGTACAACTCCGTGCCGCTGATCATGCTCACCGGCGCCACCGAGTTCAGCTTCTTCTGCCTGTTCGACGCCTTCTTCGAGAGCGATGCCGTGGCCGACCTCAGCGAGGACGAGATCGACGCCGCCAAGCGCTTTGCCAACGTCTACGGGTCCGACATGTACCGCATCTTCAACGCGCAGTGCTCCGCCGAGGCCATGGCCGACTCCTATGACTCTGACATATACGTCTGCCAGGTCGACTATGGCAGGCCTGGCTCCGCGATGGCTGCCGACCTCGAGCCGTACGGGGCGTTCCACGGCATCTTCGTGCCCATGCTCTCCTCCACCAACAACTACGAGGAGACGATGGAGGGGGCCTTCGACAAGGCTGGCTACCAGGACATGGCCGAGCAATTCAACGCATACCTCAGGGCCTTCCTCGCCTCGCCCGAGGGTAGGCCGGCTGCCACCGGCCAGCGGGAGTGGCTCCCCTGGACACCCGACAACAAGGTCTCCCTCGTGCTGGACGGCACCGAGAACGCCGCAGTGTCCGAGGTCAGGGACGTCAGCTCCAGCTACGACGAGATCATCGGGGCCATGAGGGCCGACGACACGGTCTCCGACGAGGTCAAGACCCTGGTCGAGCGGAACGTGACCAACGGTCGCTGGTTCAGCGCGGCCCAGGACGCCGCCTTTGGTGCCCCCGACCTGTGGAAGGTCTCCTTCGAGTAGGGAGGGGTCGTTGGCGGGCCACGGGTGCGACGCCCTGGACGAACGGTCGCAGGTGTGCCAGGGGTCTGCGTGGGAGATGGTGCAGATGGGAAGGCAGCGGGTCACACGCAGGCAGCCGACCTCCATAGAGGTCCGTGGCGCTCGCGTGCACAACCTCAGGGGCATCGACGTGAGCGTCCCGTTGGGGCAGCTGGTGGGCATCGCCGGCGTCTCGGGATCGGGCAAGAGCTCGCTTGCGCTCGGCGTGCTCTATGCCGAGGGAAGCCGTCGTTACCTGGAGTCCCTCTCCACCTACACGCGCCGCCGCATCGGCCAGTCGGGCCGGGCGCAGGTGGACGAGGTGCTGCACGTGCCCGCCGCCTTGGCGCTGCGCCAGCGTCCGGGCATTCCGGGCGTGCGCTCCACGTTTGGCACCTCGACCGAGCTGCTCAACCACCTGCGGCTGCTCTTCTCGCGCCTGGGCAGCCACGTGTGCCCCAACGGGCATCACGTGCCACCCAGCATGGCGGTGGCGCTCGAGCAGGAGCTCGTGTGTCCCGAGTGCGGCGAGCGCTTCTATGGACCCGGCGCCGAGGAGCTCGCCTTCAACAGCGAGGGCGCCTGCCCGACCTGCGCGGGGACGGGCACGGTGCGCAGCATCGACGAGTCGACCCTCGTCCCCGACGAGGGCAAGACCATCGACGAGGGGGCCGTCGCCCCTTGGGGCCACCTGATGTGGTCGCTCATGAAGGACATCGCGCGCGATGCGGGCGTCCGCACCGACGTGCCCTACCGCGACCTCACGCCCGACGAGCGGGAGTTCGTGCTGCACGGTGCGCCGGACAAGCACCACCTCCTCTATCACAACGAGAGGACCGGCACGGCCGGTGAGATGGACTTCACCTACTACAGCGCGCGTCGCTCGGTGGAGAACGCGCTAGCAAAGGTCAAGGACGAGAAGGGTCTCAGGCGCGTGGCCCGCTACCTCACCGAGGCGCCATGCCCCGACTGCGAGGGCACGCGTCTCTCGGAGGCCGCCCGCGCGCCGATCGTCGATGGGCGCAACCTCGCGCAGGCGACGGCGATGACCCTCGACGAGCTGGGCCTGTGGCTCGCGCAGGCGCCACAGGCCGTTCCGGGGGAGCTGCGTCCCATGGCCCGCAACATCGTGGACGAGACGGTCGAGCCGGTGGGGCGCCTGCGTCAGCTGGGCTTGGGCTATCTCTCCCTCGACCGTGCGAGCGGCACGCTCTCGACGGGGGAACGCCAGCGCGCGCAGCTGGCCCGTGCCGTGCGCAACCGCACGACGGGCGTGCTGTACGTGCTGGACGAGCCCTCCATCGGCCTGCACCCGTCAAACGTCGACGGCCTCCTGGGTGTGATGGACGACCTGCTCGAGGACGGCAACTCGGTGGTGGTGGTCGATCACGACGTGCAGGTGCTCCGCGAGGCCGACCACATGATCGAGATCGGGCCGGGGTCGGGTGCCGATGGGGGCACGGTGATCGCGCAGGGATCCGTCGACGAGGTCTGTGCCTGCGAGGCCTCGCGCATCGCCGGCTTTCTCTCGGGTGCGCGGAAGGTGCGCGTGCGCGAGCGCTGCGGCGCCGAGGAGGCGTTCGAGCGGGGGGCCGTGCATCTCGCCACCGGCGCGATCCACACGGTCAGGCCGTTGGAGACATGGGTTCCGCGCGGGCGCCTGACGGCGGTGACGGGGGTCTCGGGGTCGGGCAAGACGACGCTCGTGCTGGAGGGGCTCGTGCCCGCGCTGAGGGCGCAGGTGGCGGGGGAGAGGCTGCCCGCCCACGTGCGAGCGGTCGAGGCGGAGGGGGTACGTCGCGTGCACCTGATCGACGCCACACCCATCGGGGCGAACGTGCGCTCCACGGTGGCGACCTACTCCGGTGTGCTTGACGACCTGCGTCGGGCGTTTGCCGCCACCACCGATGCCAAGGCGCAGGGCCTGCGGATGGGCGACTTCTCCTACAACACGGGATCGCTGCGGTGCCCCACCTGTGACGGCACGGGCTCCATCAGCCTCGACGTGCAGTTCCTGCCCGACGTGGAGGTCGCCTGTCCCGACTGCCGAGGCTCTCGCTATGCGCGCCAGGCGTGGGAGGTGCGCAGGCACACGTCGCGCGGGCGCGACGGGGAGAAGCAGGGCTACGTGAGCCTGCCCGAGCTGATGGCGATGACCACGGACGAGGCGCTTGCGCGCGTCGGCACGCTGCGCAGGGCGAGGGCAAAGCTGCAGGTGCTGCACGACCTGGGCCTTGGGTACCTGACGCTGGGCGAGTCGACGCCGGCGTTGTCCGGCGGCGAGGCCCAGCGCCTCAAGCTGGCGGGCGAGGTGGGCAAGCGCCAGGACGACGCCCTGTTCGTCTTCGACGAGCCTACCATCGGCCTTCACCCGTTGGACGTGGAGGTCCTGCTCGGCGTGCTGCAAGGGCTCGTGGCCAACGGGGCGACCGTGGTGGTCATCGAGCACGACCTCGACATGATCGCCAATGCCGACTGGGTCATCGACCTGGGGCCCGGTGGCGGCGAGCAGGGCGGGCGCATCGTGTGTGCCGGCACGCCCGAGGACGTGGCCGCCTGCGAGGAGAGCGTCACCGGGCGCTATCTGGCCCGCGAGCTGTAGGGACAGGCGCTGCAGGACGCCCCAGGGGCACGACGCGGCGCTGCCGCACGAGCACCTCGAGGGCGAGGGACCAAGGGCGTGGCGCTACCGTACGAGCACCTCGAGGGCGAAGGGCCAAGGGTGCGGCGCTACCGCACGAGCACCTCGCCCGTGCACTCGTAGAGCGAGCCGTCGCGCACGACCTCTCCCACGGAGTCGACGAACACCATGCCCGAGCGCGGGTTCTTGATGGAGTCCACATGGCCGGTGATGGTGGCGTTGACGTCGGAGTACTCGAAGGCCAGGTCGCAGCCGACCATGGTGCAGTCGATCATCGTGAGGTTCTTGGCATAGCAGAGTGGCTGCGTACCCTCGATGCGGCAGTTGACGAGCGTGAGTCCGTCGGAGTACCAGCCCAGGTACTCGCCGCGAATCACCGAGTCGCGCACCGTCACGTCGTGGGCGTGCCAGAAGGCGTCCTTGGTGTCGAGGGTGGAGTTCTCGATGGTGAGTCCATCCACATACTGGAACGAGTACTTGCCCGACATGGTCACGCCCTCCAGACGGACGCCCGTGCTGTGGAAGCAGGCGTATTCGCTGTTCAGCGTAGTGTTGGAGAGCCGTAGGTCATGGCACATCCATCCAAATTCCGGCGAGTCTATGGTGCTGCCGTCGATGCTGATGTCGGTGCACTCGCGCACAGCCTTGATGCCGCCCAGTGTGGAGTTGCTGATGCGTCCGTGTCGTGCGTACCAGATGGCGGCACGGGTGAGCTCGTCCATCCGCACGTTCTGCAGCGAGAAGCCGCTGGTGTGCCAGAGCGGGTAGCGCAGGGAGAAGCGGCTGTCGATGACGCAGATGTCACGGCACTCCTTGAGGGCCGACTCTCCGTCGGCCGGCCCGGCGAAGGTGACGTCGTTCACGCAGGCGTGCGTCAGGCCGTAGAGGGCACGCTCCTCGTCGTGGGTCTCGTGGGCGATGCAGGTGCAGGTGGTGCTCTTGGCGTCCGTGTTGGCATTCATATGGTGTCGCTCCTTGTGCGGTAGGTCTGTCTGGCATATACGATACGGGGTGCGCCATAAGATAACAAATACCTATCGTTTATAATGAGCGATTCGGATTGAGCATGGATGGTGTCGTACGGACAGGAGTCATCGCCAAGCCATGGCCGAGCCCTCTCTGCTTGCCCTCCTGCTTCCGGCCTTTCGGCAGTCTCTGCGGGCGGACGGCAAGGAAAAGCCCGAGTTGTGCGCGATGGCGGCCGAGCGCGGAAAGGAAAAGCCCGAGTTGTGCGCGACGCCGCCCGACCCTGGAAAGGGAATCCTGGAGTTGTGCGCGATGGCGGCCGGCCCTGGAAAGGAAAAGCCCGAGTTGTGCAGTTGCTGACAGGTCACAAGTCGAGAAAAACCTTTCCGCTATGGGTCCTGACCCCGCACAACTCCGCGATTTTCTTTCCGCTATCGGCCCTGACCTCGCACAACTCGGGCTTTTCCTTTCCAGCCGGGACGCACTGCCCGCACAACTCCGCGATTTCCTTTCCACCATGGGTCCTGGCCTCGCACAACTCCAGGATTCCCTTTCCAGGGTCGGGCGCTTCCTGCCATGACCACGCACAGGTCGTCGTTTTCCTTTCCGGAGTGCAGACAGGCCCTACCTCGTCAGATACTCTCCTAGGTACGGGATGGCATACTCCACCAGGCCGTCTCCCAGCCCTTCGATCATGTGGGCCCGGATGAGGCTCTCCCGATACTTCGATGCCCAGCTGCGACTCCTCCCAGCCCTCCTGGCAACCTCGCTCACGTTTGACGGATTGGGCCAGTCCTGCGCCATCATGGTGAGGAACGTGCGTTGTGCGCTTGTCAGCCCCTTGTAGGCGGGTGCGCACACAGCGTCCTGAAACGCGATGCCGGCATCCTGCGTCGCCCGCTCGACGTCAGCCATCTCGATGACGCCCGACTTGCGGCGGCGCGCGGACTGCCACATGTAGTAGCCCACGAGCTGCACGAGGTAGGGATAGCCCAGTGACGCCCGTGCCGCGGCAAGCGCCTCCTCGTCACCGATGTGCAGGCCGGAGTCGGCAACGCTCTGCTGGTAGGCGTTTCGCACGTCGGGCACCATCACAGGGCCGAGGTCCTGTCGCATCGCACGTCTCAGGAACGTGAGGACCTCATCGTTCACCAGGTCGTCCATCATTGACGGCAGTCCCGCAAGCACGAGGGCCACGCCGTGCTTCTCGGCATCGCTGACGTTGGTCATGTCCTGGTCGGCGATGACATGCTGCACGGCGGTCGCGATGGCAACCAGCTCGTCGCGGCGCGCGGCCTGCGTCTCGTCCACGGTGAAGAGGATGCCCGTGCCGGGCCTCATGTGCCTGAACCGTCTTGAGGCGGCGTCGCGTATGTCGAGGGAGGAGGGAAGGGAGACCGAGACCCGCCCAAGGCGCGCTCCCGCCACGCCGGCGATGTCCACCGACGGGTCGAGGTCCACGCCCGTCACATGCGGCCCCGTTCCCCCGAGTGCCCGCACGATGCGGTCGCACATGCCCTGGGCCGCGGTCTCTCGCACGGTCAGCCATCCATAGGCCTCGGCGATGCGCGCAAGCTCCGTGAGCAGGACCGTCTTGCCAAAGCCACGCTGGCCGGAGATGAGCATGAGCCTTCCCGGAGCACCCGCGCCGTTGACGAGCCCATCGGAGAAGTCGACGATGATGTCCTCGCGACCCACCAGGATGGGCGGCATCTTGCCTGCGGTCGGCTTGAAGGGGTTTGCTTGTATGGTTGCCTTCGCTCTCATGGTCTGCCATTCTGTTGATGGGTTTACACTAGTTTATACTATCTTATACCTCATTCACCCTGCATCCGCATATCTCATCTGCGCCCCTGCGCAAGATGCGGATAGATCTGATGCCGCACGGGCACGCGCCTGAGGCCGAGACGCCGGGGCGCCAGGACGCCATCGCGATACGCAGGTTGGCGGGGCAGGGACGGAGCTCGGCTGCCTGACGGGTATGATGGGTCCACGGCAGGCTTTCGGCGTGGTGGGGGATGCGGTGGGCGAACGGGAAGACGAAGCTGACCTCCGGCGTCTCCTGGCGTCGCTCGAGCGGCGAGGCCTTGTGCGGGAAGGTCTCTCGCGCTGGGGCCATCCCGCCGTGAGGGACATCGGTCCCAACCGGCAGCCCCAGCGACGCATGGACTCGAGCGCGCTCCAGCGCAGGTTCGTGGCATGTGCCTACGGCACGCCCTCCCCAGGTGCCGACCTCTGTGCGAGCTGGGTGGAGCAGGGCTTCTCCCGCCTGGGGATGGGTGTGGTGCTGGGAGACGCGGCGGAGCTGTACGCGAGCTACTGTCACTATTCCGACACGGCCGACCTCAAGGTGGGCATGATCGTGGCCGTGCCCGCTCACCCCCTCTCCGCCCAGGGGATGGCTCACGGCCATGTCGGGATCTACATCGGGGATGGCCTGGTGGCGGACTCGGTGTCGGGCTCGGTCAGGGAGGTGCCCCTCTCGCTGTGGCTGAGCGCCTACGGCCTGATGGCCGACCCGCGCTGGGGATGGCTGGGAAGCATCGGCCTCGGCTGAGCATGGGTCCCCCGTGCCTGCCGCGCACCCAGGACGCCGGGAAGCGTGAAGGTGCTGCCGGACATGGGTCCCCCGTGCCTGCCGCGCACCCGGCCTGACCGGTATGTTTTGCGCGACGAGTGGCGTTTCGAGAGCGTCTCGGGAGAGCGAGCGTCCCGTGTCGGACCCCAGGGATTGCGCCTGTCTGTGCGGTGCGAACAGGCCTCCGGACACCGGTGTGCCCATGGCGCGACCGGGCGCCAGGATCGGGCTGCGAAGACCTTCCCTACCGGTGCCCAAGTGGCAATGATGCTTCTGGCACCCTCGATACGTGCGGTTTTGCTGCGAGCCGGTGACAGTTGTTGATCTGGCCGGATGGCCATGCGCCATGCGCGGCAGGGTCTCCCCAGACGTGGGGCGAGGATGTGCGTGGCCGCGCGAGACGGTGTCGTGGTGGCGGGTCCGCACGGAATCGGTCAGAAGAGGATCTGGGATTCGGCCAAATCACGTGTATCATGAGCATAGTTTGTGGAGAGCGTGTGTAGAGGTTCAGGGTCGACTGGACCTCATCATTGCTGTCCACGTCCTGACCACACAGAGCGATTGGATGCAAAGGAGGTAGTTTGATGGTCAGCATTGTCCTAGCCAGCCACGGCAGGTTCTCCGAGGGGATCAAGGAGTCCGGGCAGATGATCTTCGGTCCTCAGGAGGACGTCGAAGCGGTAGTCCTGACGCCCGACATGGGTCCTGATGACTTTCGCGCCAAGCTGCTGGCAGCCATCGACTCGTTCGAGAGCAAGGAGCAGGTCCTGTTCCTTGTCGATCTGTGGGGAGGCACGCCCTTCAACCAGGTCAGCAAGCTCATCGAGGAGCGTGGGGGAGAGGATTGGGTGGCCGTCACCGGCATGAGCCTCCCCATGGTCGTCTCCGCCTATGGCGAGCGCATGGGCTGCGACTCGGCAAAGGAGGTCGCCCAGACGATCTTCTCGGAGGCCAAGGGCGGCGTGAGGGTGAAGCCCGAGTCCTGCGAGCCTGCGGATGCCGCCCCTGCGGCTGTGGCGGCCCCCGCTGCCCCGGTCGGTGCCATTCCCGAGGGAACGGTCCTCGGCGACGGCCACATCAAGATCGTGCTGGCGCGCGTCGACACGCGCCTGCTCCACGGCCAGGTTGCCACCACATGGACCAAGATGACCGGTCCCGACCGCATCATCGTCTGCTCTGATGCCGTTGCCCACGACGACCTGCGCAAGTCCATGATCGAGCAGGCCGCTCCCCCGGGGGTCAAGGCGCACGTCGTGCCCATCTCCAAGATCATCGAGGTGGCCAAGGACCCACGCTTTGGAGACACCAAGGCCATGCTGCTGTTCGAGACCCCGCAGGACCTCCTGCGCGCACTCGAGGGCGGCGTGGACATCAAGCAGGTCAACCTCGGCTCCATGGCCCACTCGCTCGGCAAGGTCGTCGTGACGAACGCCATCGCCATGGGTCCCGACGACGTCAAGACGCTCGAGGCCATCGCGGCCCGGGGCGTGACCTTCGACGTCCGCAAGGTTCCCGCAGACTCGTCCGAGCCGTTCGACGCCATCATGAGCAAGGCCAAGTCCGAGCTTGCCGCCCAGAAGTAGAAGGAGGATAGGGCATGAATCCCATTTCGATCCTTTTGGTTGTCCTCGTGGCCTTCCTGGCCGGTATGGAGGGCATCCTCGATGAGTTCCAGTTCCATCAGCCGCTGGTCGCATGCACCCTCATCGGCCTTGTGACCGGCCATCCCGCAGAAGGCATCATGCTGGGCGGCTCGCTGCAGATGATCGCCCTTGGCTGGGCGAACGTCGGCGCTGCGGTCGCGCCCGATGCGGCGCTCGCCTCCGTCGCCTCCTCCATCATCATGGTGCTTGGCCTCGGCAGCGGTACCGCCAACGTCCAGACCGCCATCTCGACCTCCATCGCCCTCGCGGTGCCGCTGTCGGTGGCCGGCCTGTTCCTCACCATGCTCTGCCGCACCATCGCCATCCCCATGGTCCACTTCATGGATGCCGCCGCCGAGAGAAGCGACTTCCGCGGCGTCGAGCTTTGGCAGATCCTGGCCATCTGCCTGCAGGGCGTCCGCATCGCCATCCCTGCGGCCCTCCTGTGCTTCATCCCGTCCGAGATGGTGACCAACATGCTCAACGCCATGCCCGCATGGCTGTCCGGCGGCATGGCCGTCGGCGGCGGCATGGTTGCCGCAGTCGGTTACGCCATGGTCATCAACATGATGGCCACCCCCGAGGTCTGGCCGTTCTTCGCCCTCGGCTTCGCCCTCGCCGCGCTCAACCAGCTCACCCTCATCGCCCTCGGTGTGATCGGCGTCTCCGTCGCCCTCATCTACCTGGGCCTCAAGGACCTCGCCAAGCAGGGTGGTGGTGCCGGTGGTGGCTCGGGCGATCCGCTCGGCGACATCCTGAACAACTACTAGGCCGCAAGGGAGTGTGATAACAATGGCAGACAATCAGATCAAGCTTTCCGTCAATGACCGTCGTTCGGTTGCCTGGCGTCATCAGTTCCTGCAGGGCTCCTGGAACTACGAGCGCATGCAGAACGGCGGCTGGTGCTACGCCATGATCCCGGCCATCAAGGCCCTGTACAAGAACAAGGACGATCAGGCCGCCGCCCTCAAGCGTCACCTCGAGTTCTACAACACCCATCCGTACGTCTCCGCCCCCATCATCGGCGTCACGCTCGCCCTTGAGGAGGAGCGCGCCAACGGCATGCCCGTCGAGGACCAGGCCATCCAGGGCGTCAAGGTCGGCATGATGGGTCCGCTCGCCGGCGTCGGCGACCCCGTCTTCTGGTTCACCGTGCGCCCCATCCTGGGCGCCCTCGGCGCCTCCATGGCGCTGGGCGGATCCATCGTCGGCCCGATCCTGTTCTTCGTCCTCTGGAACGTCATCCGCATGGCCTTCCTGTGGTACACCCAGGAGTTCGGCTATAGCGTGGGCACCACCATCGCCAAGGACCTCTCCGGCGGCATGCTCGGCAAGATCACCGAGGGCGCCTCCATCCTCGGCATGTTCATCATCGGTGCGCTGGTGCAGCGCTGGGTGTCCATCTCGTTCACCCCGATCGTCTCCACGGTCACGCAGGCGGAGGGTGCCTACATCGACTGGAGCTCCCTGCCTGCGGGCGCCGAGGGCATCAAGAGCGCCCTTGAGCAGTACTCCTCGCTCGGTGCCACGGGCCTGAACGTGGACAAGGTCACCACGCTGCAGGGCAACCTCGACCAGCTCATTCCTGGCCTGGCCGCCGTCGCCCTGACGCTGGCCTGCTGCAAGCTGCTGAAGAAGAACGTCTCCCCGATCACGATCATCCTCGCGCTCTTTGCCCTGGGCATCGTGGGTCGTCTCATCGGCTTCATGTAGGAGACCATGCCTCGCGCGCTGGCCTCTCTCCAGCGCGCATCTCGTCCCCTGGTGGCCGCCCTGTCTGGTTTTGAGTTACAGTGAACCTGACAGGGCGGTCGTCTCATGGCCATCCAGGAGTCTGAGAGGATGTCTCGTGGCCCAATCGATGAACAGCTCGGTTGACCTCACTGTGAGGGCGACCTCGTTTCACAGCCTGGCGGTCTATGGGAACCTGATGGTGGGCAACAACGCCATCGAGTTCTACAACGAGCGGAATCCCGAGGACTACGTGCAGATTCCCTGGGTCGAGACCGATCGTGTCGCGGCCGAGGTGATCTTTGGCCGCTTCATTCCGCGCTTTGTGATCATGACGCGCGAGAACGGCAACTTCGCCTTCTCGACGCGCGACAACAAGGCCACGCTGCGCGCCATACGGGAATACGTTCCTGCCGAGCGCATGGTAAGGTCGCCGACCTTCCTTGACGTGGTGCGACTGGGGCTTCGCCGCCTGGTGCGCATGGTTACCCGGCGCAGCGGGGAGTAGGGGAGGCGGGCGAGCCATGCCTGCTGCAAGTCGTTCCTGCGGAGCACGGGGAGATCCCGTGCTCCCAAGGCTGCAGTGGGTGGCCTGGCTCTTGGCAATCATGGCTGACGCGCCGCAGGGCGTGTCGGCTTGACTGGGTGGATCAGACGTACGGAAGGGATGGCATCATGAGGCTCGGCATCGTCGGCACGGGAATGATCGCACAGCTGGTCGGC
>DBRN01000005.1 GCA_002305995.1 Atopobiaceae bacterium UBA1367 | reverse complement strand
CTCGGAGGTTTCCTTTCCGGTGGGAGCTCACGGCCCGCACAACTCCCGATTTCCCTTTCCGCCCGTGGCCCCGATCCCGCACAACTCGGGCTTTCCCTTTCCAGACGGGACGGCTCAAGGCGAGAGACCTATTCCTCACGAGCTCCGGATCTCCGTTTCACATGGGTTGTCGTGTGCCAGTGGGCCCCTTCTCCTGGCTCCTGCGCGCGTCCCCCTCCCGTCCGAGATCCCCACCCCGGCGAACGCGGCTCTCGGAAGGTCAGCCCAGCAGCAGGAGCGCTGCCACATATGCGCAGGTGAGGAGTGTCGCCACGCCATCGCGCGCATGCAGGCGCAGGGGGTGCCAATGGCTGCGCGCGGCACCGCCCTCGTAGCAGCGGGCGTCGAGCGCGCGCGAGAGGCCGTTGGCATGGCGCAGCGAGCTTGCCAGCAGGGCCACGACCACCGGCACCACCGAGCGCACGCGCCTGACGGGAGAGCCTTCGGCAAGCGCCCCGCCCCGCGCGGTCTGCGCGTCCAGGATCGCCGAGGCCTCGTCGGCGATGGTGGGAATGAAGCGCAGCATGAGCGAGAAGACCATGGCTATCTCGTGGCCCGGCAGGCCAACGCGCGCAAGTGGCGCCAGCAGGGCGTCGAAGGCGTCGGTGAGGCGGGTGGGCGTGGTGGTGAGCAGGATGAGCGTCGCGGCCATGACCGCCACCACGAGACGCAGCGAGTAGTTGACCGCCGACCAGAGGCCGTCGGTGGTGACGCGCAGCGGCCCCAGGGCGCACAGCACGTCGCCCGTGCTCACTAGCAGCAGGTTGAAGACGGACAGCACGAGCAGCACGGCGACGATGGGCCTGATGGATTCCAGGACCTTGCCGGCAGGCAGGCGCGAGGCAAAGACGAGCGCCAGCGCGACCGCCCAGCCGAAGGTGAGCTGCGGCGGGGTGCGGATGAAAAAGACCGAGATCATGACGGCCAGCCCACAGACGAGCTTGGTGCGCGGGTCGAGGCGGTGGATGGGGGAGTCCGCCGGCACGTAGCGGCCCAAGGTGATCCTAAAGGCCATGGCCGCCCACCTCCCCGGGTCCGTGGGCGGCTACGTGCGCGACACGCGCCGCCAGGGCGTCGATCGAGAAGGGCTGTCCCAGACCGGCCACGCCCGCCTCGGTGAGACGCAGCGCCCATGAGAGCGCATCGGGCAGGCCGAGGCCACTGTCGCGCAGCGTCCCTGCAGAGTGGGGGGAGAAGACCTCGCATGGGTGGCCCTGCATGAGCACCTCGCCCCCGTCGAGGACGATGACCTGCTCGGCAGCGGCCGCGTCATCCATGGAGTGGGTCACCTGGATGACGGTGGTGCCCTGTGCGTGAACGCGGTCGATGATGTCGCGCAGCTGCGTCCGCCCGTGCGGGTCGAGCCCGGCGGTGGGCTCGTCGAGCACGAGGATGCGCGGCTCCATGGCAAGGATGCCCGCAAGCGCGCAGAGGCGCTGCTGGCCTCCTGAGAGGTGGAAGGGGGAGGCGCCCTCGCGTCCGCTCAGCCCTACGAGCCCGAGCGCATCGTGGCAGCGCCGCTCGACCTCGCCTGCGTCGAGGCGCAGGTTCCGAGGGCCGTACGCCACGTCCTCCCAGACGGTCTCGGCGAAGAGCTGTCGCTCGGGGTGCTGCATGACGTAGCCCACGCGCCCGTGCAGCAGCCTGCGTCGCCTGCGGTCGGCCGTGTCGATGCCATCCACGAGCAGCGTTCCCGCATCGGGACGCTCCAGCGCGCAGAGCAGGCGCAGCAGCGTCGACTTGCCCGAGCCGGTCTGCCCCACGATGGCCGTGAGAGACCCCTCCGCCATGGAGAAGCTGACGCCCGCCAGGGCCGGATGGCATGCCTCGCGGGCATCGGCGTCTCCGTAGGAGTACCCGAGCGAGCGGGCCACGACGGCGCACGGCCCCGGCGCTGCGACCCCGGGCGCATGGGCACGGGTGCGGGCCGCACGGGGTCGCCCCTGCTCTCCCGTCCGGTGGCCGCGGGATCGCCCGCCCTGCCCACCCGGCCTCGCGCTCCCGCCGGACGGAGGGAGCGACTCCTCCTCGCCGCGCTCTCCCGTCCCCGCCGCGCCGGGGCCGCGCGCGAGCCGTGCCAGGGAATCGAGCAGCGTGCCCTCGTCGCAGGTCCAGGGGACGTCGACGCCCCGGGAGCGCAGGGCCTCCGCGAGACGTGCGACGAAGGGCTCCTCGAGGCCGAGGGCAGACAGCTCGTCTCCGTGGGCGAACACCTCCTGCGGCGTTCCCTGCAGCACGAGGCGGCCCTTGCTCATGACCACCACGCGATCGGCCGCGAGGGCCTCCTCCATGAAGTGCGTCACGTGGACGATCGTCGTCCCGGAGGCGTGCAGCTCGCCCATGACGCGCATGACGCCGCGCCGCCCGCGCACGTCGAGCAGGGCCCCCGGCTCGTCGAGCACGAGCACGCGGGGCTCCATGGCCAGCGCGCCGGCGATGGCCACGCGCTGCCTCTGGCCACCCGAGAGGTTGTTGGGGTCGGCCTTGGCGTAGCGGTCGAGCGCCACGCGGCGCAGCTCCCGGCGCACGCGCTCGCCGATCTCGGGGGAGGGG
The DNA here is from genome assembly GCA_002305995.1 of Atopobiaceae bacterium UBA1367. Classification (GTDB taxonomy): domain Bacteria; phylum Actinomycetota; class Coriobacteriia; order Coriobacteriales; family Atopobiaceae; genus UBA1367. The sequence goes on along the minus strand of DBRN01000005.1, from coordinate 1,205 downwards.
ACGCCCAGGTTCTCGGGCCCGAAGGCCACGTCCTCCTCCACGATCGAGGTGACGATCTGGTCGTCGGGGTTCTGGAACACCAGGCCCAGCTGACGGCGGGCCCGACGGTAGGCGCCGAAGTCGATGCCGCTGGGCCCGAGGACCAGCTCGCCCACGAGCCTGACGGTGCCCTCGTCCGGTGCGAGCAGCCCGCAGAGCACCGAGGCGAGCGTGGACTTGCCCGAGCCGTTTGGCCCCAGGACGCAGACGCGCTCGCCCTCGGCCACGTCGAGGGTGACGTCGTCGAGGGCGGTGATGCCGTGCTCGTAGCGCAGCGTGACGTGGGAGAGCGAGAGGAGGGGACGTGCCATGACGCGGGGCTAGTCCTGCAGCGCCTTGGAGAGTGGCTTGTACACGAGGGCCGTGGCCACGCAGTTGATGGCGATCTTGAGGACGTTGAACGGCAGCAGGACGGGCACGATCATGCCGATGACGGTCTCGCGCGGCGCATTCATGTAGAGGGGGGTGATCGCGATGTTGGCGGCGATGCAGCACGCCAGGCACACGACGGCCCCCACGGCCATACCTATGATGGCTCCCTTGAGGGAGGTCATGCGGCGATAGACGAGAGACGCCGGGAGCACGAGCGAGAGCGTGGCGACGATGGCCATGAGGGTGCCGTAGATGCCGCTTTGCGTGGCGAGGTGCACCAGGTAGGGGAGCACCGACACGATGGCCCCGGTGCCGGGACCAAAGGCAAAGCCGGCCACGAGCGCGACGATGGCCGACGGGTCGTACTTGAGGAAGGTCACGCCTGGGAGGATCGGGAACTCGATGAAGAGCGTCGCGATGGCGGCCACGGCGCAGAAGAGCGCCGTGGTTGCGATGCGCTTGGTGCTCCAGCCGCCGGTGGCGGTGGTGGCATGGGTGTCATGGCGAGAGCTGGGATTGGTGCGCATGATGGCGCCTCCGTTTCTTCCGTCCGGACTGTAACCGTTGGCTCTGGACTCTCACCAGATCGGCCGCCTGCGCGGTTCGCGGGCTTGGGAGCCTCTCTCCCATACCGCCAGTGGGGATTTTCACCCCGCCCTGAAACTGTGTGCCAACCAGCATAGCCATGCCCGCACTCGTGCGCAAGTGGGCATGTGCGGGGGCTTTGCCTGTGCGTGTGCCGCCGCGGGTCCGGCGGCGGGTCGCCGGTGGCGGCGGGCCAGGGCCAGCGGCGG
>DBRN01000008.1:102820-105020 GCA_002305995.1 Atopobiaceae bacterium UBA1367 | reverse complement strand
GATCACCTCCTTTCTAGGGAGACCCGCCCCCGCGAGGGGGCGACACGACCCTTCTTCCTCACCACGACGGCCGGTGCCCGCCAGAGTCCCGCAGCTGTCCCCGTCGCCGCGCCCCGCGCGCGCAGTGTCCGGTCCCCGGGGGTCGCCCCCGCCGTACCTTGAGAGCTGCATAGCGTGACAAAGACGATATTTTCTTAATTAGCTAAGAAGATCGCATCTGATCGCATGGCGGCGCGAGCCGCCACGTGTGTGTATGTACCGAGCCATCGAGGAGAAGATGGTAAGGGCGCACGGTGGATGCCTTGGCACAGGAAGCCGACGAAGGACGTGACAAGCTGCGATAAGCCACGGTGAGGAGCACATATCCCCTGACCCGTGGATCTCCGAATGGGCGAACCCGGCGGGACCCATATCCCGTCACCCCCGGCCGAACACATAGGCCGGGAGGAGGTAACCCGGGGAACTGAAACATCTCAGTACCCGGAGGAAGAGAAATCAAACGAGATTCCCCTAGTAGTGGCGAGCGAACGGGGACCTAGGCCAAACCGGCGCGCGCTTCGGCGCCGCCGGGGTTGTGGGGCCGGTCGTCGCGCAGTCACAAAACCTCGCGGAAGCGGAACGGCCTGGGAAGGCCGGCGGCACAGGGTTAGAGCCCCGTACGCGAATCCGCGAGGACTGCCGACCGGTGCCCGAGTACTGCCGGACACGTGAAACCCGGTGGGAAGCAGGGGGGACCACCCTCCAAGCCTAAATACTCTCCTGTGACCGATNNAAGCACCCCGGGAGGGGAGTGAAACAGTACCTGAAACCGTGCGCCTACAAGCAGTCGGAGCGGCCGCCAGCGGCCGTGACGGCGTGCCTTTTGTAGAATGAGCCAGCGAGTTACGGTCTGTGGCGAGGTTAAGCTGGGAAGCGAGCCGCAGCGAGAGCGAGTCCCAACCGGGCGTTGGAGTCGCAGGCCGTAGACGCGAAGCCAGGTGAGCTATCCATGGGCAGGCTGAAGCGGGGGTAAGACCCCGTGGAGGGCCGAACCCACCTAGGTTGAAAACTGGGGGGATGACCTGTGGATAGGGGTGAAAGGCCAATCAAACCTGGAGATATCTCGTTCTCCCCGAAATAGCTTTAGGGCTAGCGTCGGGAGTTTACCAACGGAGGTAGAGCACTGAATGGGTGCGGGGGCCTCACCGCCTACCAAGCTCAATCAAACTCCGAATGCCGTTGGTCCATATCCCGGCAGTCAGAACATGTGGGCTAAGCCGTGTGTTCGAGAGGGAAACAGCCCAGACCGCCCGCTAAGGTCCCCAAGTCAGTGCTAAGTGGCAAAGGATGTGCGTTTGCTCAGACAACCAGGATGTTGGCTTAGAAGCAGCCATCCATTCAAAGAGTGCGTAACAGCTCACTGGTCGAGTGGACATGCGCCGACAATATACGGGGCTAAGCACTGCACCGAAGCGGCGGACCGGCCTTCCGGCCGGTGGTAGGGGAGCGTTCCGTCCGCGGCGAAGCCGTGGGGTGACCCACGGTGGAGCGGTCGGAAGTGAGAATGCTGGCATGAGTAACGAGAGCGGGGTGGAAAACCCCGCCGCCGTAAACCCAAGGTTTCCTGGGCAAGGCTAATCCTCCCAGGGTCAGTCGGGAGCTAAGGCGAGGCCGGAAGGCGTAGCCGATGCACAGCAGGTCGACATTCCTGCACCTCCGACGCGGCGCTTGACCGACGGGGTGACGGAGAAGGGTAGCTCAGCGGGGTTCTGGACGTCCCCGTGAGGCCACGTAGGCTGAGGGGCAGTGAAATGCGCCCCTCGCGACGGCTGAGGTGGCGGACGAAGCGAACGAGTGAAGTGAGTGAGCCCATGCTTCCGAGAAAAACCCCTAGGGAGCCGCTAGGAGCCCGTACCGCAAACCGACACAGGTGGGTGGGTAGAACATACCAAGGCGATCGGGAGAACCATGGTTAAGGAACTCGGCAAAATTGCCCCGTAACTTCGGGAGAAGGGGTGCCGCAGCCGGTGGACGGGCGTGCCCCGCGAGCTGGCAGCGGCCACAGTGAAGAGGCCCAAGCGACTGTTTATCAAAAACACAGGACTCTGCTGAAGTCGTAAGACGACGTATAGGGTCTGACGCCTGCCCGGTGCCGGAAGGTCACGAGGAGTTGTCAGCGCGAGCGAAGCAGCGAATCTAAGCCCCGGTAAACGGCGGCCGT
>DBRN01000008.1:0-102780 GCA_002305995.1 Atopobiaceae bacterium UBA1367 | reverse complement strand
ACCCCGTGAACCTTTACTGCAGCTAGACATTGGCTGCCGGTTCGTCGTGTAGAGGATAGGTGGGAGACTACGAAGTGGGGACGCCAGTCTCCATGGAGTCGCCCTTGGAATACCACCCTCGGCGTTCTGGCATCCTAACCCCTCGCCGTGACCCGGGAGGGGGACCGTGTCTGGTGGGTAGTTTGACTGGGGCGGTCGCCTCCTAAAACGTAACGGAGGCGCACGTAAGGTCTGCTCAGGATGGTCGGCAACCACCCTTTTGAGTGCAAGAGCATAAGCAGGCTTGACTGCGAGGCCCACAAGCCGAGCAGATGGGAAACCAGGTTCTAGTGATCCGGCGGCTCAGAGTGGAATGGCCGTCGCTCAACGGATAAAAGGTACTCCGGGGATAACAGGCTGATCTTCCCCAAGAGTCCACATCGACGGGAAGGTTTGGCACCTCGATGTCGGCTCATCGCATCCTGGGGCTGGAGCAGGTCCCAAGGGTATGGCTGTTCGCCATTTAAAGCGGTACGCGAGCTGGGTTCAGAACGTCGTGAGACAGTTCGGTCCCTATCCTCCGTGGGCGTAGGAAAATTGAGGGAGGCTGCCCCCAGTACGAGAGGACCGGGGTGGACGGACCTCCGGTGCACGGGTTGTCGACCAACGGCACCGCCCGGTAGCTGTGTCCGGTCTGGATAACCGCTGAAAGCATCTAAGCGGGAAGCCAGTCCCAAGATGAGTTTTCCCTTCGGTAAGGCCCCTGGCAGACCACCAGGTTGATAGGCGGCAGGTGCAAGCGCGGCGACGCGCTCAGCCGAGCCGTACTAATGGGCCGAGCTCTTCTCCCCGACCACGCGCTCGGTCGGGTGCGATCCCCCTTGGCAAGGAACCCGTCTCCAGTCGCGCTGTGCGGCCCCCAGGGCACGGCGGCGGGCGCCGCCCCCGGCGAGGGGAATGCCCCTCGTTGGTCAGCGACCATGGCAGGGGAGGCACACCCGGTCCCATTCCGAACCCGGAAGTTAAGCCCCCGAGCGCCGATGGTACTGCGGAGCGAGTCCGTGGGAGAGCAGGACGTCGCTGACCAACGAGGGGCATTCCCGTCTCGCTGAGTGCGGCCCGTGTGGGGTCCCCGAAGGGCTCGACGTGCCGCCTGTCTCGAAGCTTTCAACACCGTGTTGCGCGCAAAGCGACATATGAATCAGCGCTCATACATCGACAATTCCCATGCTCACCTCGGGAGTGTCAGGACATTCCGCGCCGCAGGTCGCACGAAGTAACCATTTGAGTTGCCAAATTAAATCGAACCATTTATAGCTTATTGCTCATGCTCCCGACTTGTCATGATACCTTCACCCTAGCGCATACCTGGACAAAGGGGGACATGATGAGAGAGGGCCTTCGAGCCGAGCCTGTGGCTGCAGATGACTTTGTCGCACAGGTCGACGCACGCACGATCCATTCGATGCCACCTCCACCTGCGCTGGCGGGCTCGGCCGGCGACGAGCTGCGCGCCCCTTCCGTGCTCGATCAGATTCGCCATCTCGATCTCGTCTTTCTCTGCGCCGAGCCGGGCATGGGAAAGTCCCATCTGGCCTCCGAGCTCCTGAAGGAGGCGACGGCCGAGGGAAGACGGGCGCATCGGTACTCCTTTGACGCCCCGTCCGCAGACGTCGCCTGCCAGAAGATCGTGCGATGTTGCAGGGATCTCATCAGAAGGAAGGGGGAGGGCTCGCGCCCCCTCGTGGTGATGGACGGCGTCGCCCCACCAGACGAGTGCGAGTCACACAGCGAGGCGCATGCGCTGCGGCGCCTGCGGTCCCACGGGTTTCAGGTCCTCGTCTGCCTGCGGCCCGAGGCTGAGCAGCTGGCGGAGTGCGTGGGTGACGCACCCTGCCTTCGATCCGAGGACCTGCTGTTTCGTGCGCCGAGCGAGGCGTCCGAGGCATATGGCCTGACGGCCGGCATCCCGCAGCTTGCCGTCGCCCTGCGCTCTGGTGCGGACGCCCGATCGGGTGGCGCGCGGCTCGGCGCGCGGTACCTCTCGTCCATGGAGGCCCTCGTGGCAAGCGCCCTCAGGAGCGGACTGACGGACGAGGAGACGAGGATTCGACTGGCAATGGTGCTGCTGGGGTCCGGCACGCTCGAGGAGGTCGCGCTCGTGGCAGGAAGGTGCGGGATCGAGGATCTCGTCTGGCTGCAGCGCGACGTTCCCCTCCTGGGAGCCAGCGCCCACGAGCGCACGTTCCATTGTGCCGGGCTGTCGCGTGACAGCGTCCTGCTCCATTGTCTTGGCAGCCTCCACGGGCTTGCCTCCTTCGATCCCGCGCTCGTCGTGCGTGCCTGCGGGGTGCTCGCCACGCGTGGCGACGTGTGCCGGTCGGCCCTCGTCTGCCGACTGTGCGCCTCAGAGCGAGACTTCGCGTCCGTGGTGCTGAGGTGGGCGGTGCCCTATGCGTCCGTCGGGGAGCTCCGTCTCGTGGACGAGGGCCTCCGTGCGGGGAAGCGCCTCGGGTTCGAGAGGGATGTGCGGTGGGTGCTCGGCAAGACAGCCTTCCTGTGCCTGGAGGGCACGGGCAAGGATGTCGATCACGCGTGGGAGCGCCTGGAATCTGTGCGCCTGGGATCGGTCGGGGAGCAGCGACTCTATGAGCATGTCACCTTCCTCGGGCTGTGCAGAGATGTGTGGCGTCAGGGCGCACGGCCACTCCGACGCCTCCATGCCGACCCCTCGGACACGCTGGGTCTCGCCTGTCTCGACCATGCGAGACTGGCAGGACTGCTTCTCTCGGGCAGATTTCACGAGGCGTATTCGTCCCTGACAAACGAGGTCTGCCTCAGGGGCGTCCGAACCGTGCCCGAGGCGCTCCTGTGCGACGATCAATACCTTGGCCTGGCGCTCTGTGGCGGCGCTCCGGATGTGCGGGAGGCAGCCCTGTTCGACGAGGGCCGCCGATTCTCCCAGCAGGTAGGGCTGGGGAGGATGCGGGTGTATCACGAGGCGATCGAGGCGATCCCGCACATCCTCATGGGGGCCTCGTGCGAGGCCGCGCGCCTCGAGGAGGCCGCGTCGCGTGCCGAGCATGCGGGAGACGCCCTGATGCAGGCGGTGTGCATCGCGGTCTGCGCCGTTGCGGACATACGGTCCAGGGCGTTCTCTCGGGCGCACGTGCGTGCCGAGAAGGCCGCAGCCATGTCCCGTGCCCTCGGGGAGAGGTACCTGTGCAGCGCCTCGGAGCTCGTCGACGCCGTCTCCGTCGAGCTGTTGGGGGAGACGGGGGCCCTCGCTGGCTATTGCAGGGACACGGACAGGCCGGACGGCCTCATGCTCCTTGCCCGTTGCGCGGCCCTGGCCTTGGGGGAGACCGTCGAGGCAGGACCGATGCCGGACATCCCCCTGGGGGTGGCGTGCCCCCGCAACGACCTGTGGGCGCTCAACATGCTTCTGAACGACTGCCCGGGAATGCGCGACGAGCTGCATGGAGTCGTCCCGCCCACGTGGGTGGAGCTGATGCGCGCCATCAGGGCACGGCAATCCGCTTGGCTTGGAGCAGAGGGCGGCGACGAGCGTCGGGAGCGAGCCCTGCGCGTGGAACCCGGGGCGGCCACGTCCTTGCGCAACGGGGAGCAGACGGAGCTGCTCCCCGTGGGGAGCACGCAGTGCAGGATCCGCCTCTCGGTGCTGGGAGGGTTCCGCGCGGAAGTCGATGGGAGGCCGATGCCGGGGGAGGCCTTCGATCGGCGGCAGGCGCGCGACCTCCTTGCGCTTCTCGTCGTGTCCCCCAAGCATAAGTTCCGCCGCTATCGCGCGATCGAGATCCTGTGGCAGGACTGCGACTACTACCGAGGGCTCCGCAAGCTCTACGAGGCGACCAGCGAGGCCCGCAAGCGGCTGGGCGGCGCCGACGCCATCAACCCCCTGATATCGGACCGTGTGCAAGGCACCATTGGCCTTGACGTCTCGCTCGTGTCGTGCGACGTGGACGAGTTCGAGGAGGAGGCACGGATGGCCTTGGCAGAGGACGGGGACGACTTCTGGGTCATCGACCATGCGCGGCGCATGGGACGGCTCTACGGGAGCGGTCCCGACGAGCATCTGTCACTGTTGGGCCAACCAGTCGTCGATCGTCTCGAGGAGCTGGCGGCGCTGTATGTCGACGGTACGGTCGCTGCGGGCGAAGCTGCGCTGCGACTGGGCAAGACCAAGCTCGCAACACGTTTCGCGACCGATGCGTGCCGATGCTGCGAGCTGAGGGAAGACGCGGTCATCCTCCTCGTGCGGGCCCTCAAGGCGTCCGGGAGGGCCTTCGAGATCCCCCCGCTGTATCGCCGCCACTGCCAGAGGGCCCTCGACGAGCGGGGAACCCTGCCGTCGACAGCCCTGCGAAGGGCCGTCGAGCTGGCCTGTGGCGAGGACGGGCTGGATGTGTCCGCATGACTGCGGGCGATGTGGCGAGGGCATCGGCAGACTCTGCGCTTTTGGTGGCATATGGGCGCATGTGGCTCGGCTCGGAAGGCCAATTGGTACAGTAGTCGCAAGAACGTCGGAGCATCTCCGCGCGACCCAGATGATTGTAGGGGAATCCGTCCATGACAAATCTGTTTGCAAGGCTGCTTTCGCATGGTGCGGACAGGCAGCTCAAAGAGCTCCGTGCCATCACCGCCCGCGTCGGCGATCTCGGCCCCACGTTCTCTGCCATGAGCGATGGGGACCTGCGTGCGCAGACGGTGCGCCTCAGGGAGCGCCACGACGGAGGCGAGTCGCTCGACGAGCTGCTTCCCGAGGCGTTTGCCGCCGTGCGCGAGGCATCCCAGCGCACGCTTGGCATGCGTCACTTCGACGTGCAGGTCATCGGTGGCATCGCGCTCCATCGCGGCATGATTGCCGAGATGAAGACGGGCGAGGGGAAGACCCTCGTCTCGACGCTCGCCGGTTACCTCAACGCCATCTCGGGCGAGGGCGTGCACATCGTCACGGTGAACGACTACCTCGCCAAGCGAGACAGCGAGTGGATGGGACAGATCTACCATCACATGGGCATGTCCGTCGGCCTGCTCCAGAACGGCATGCGCCTCAACCTCAAGAAGCCCGCCTACGAGGCAGACGTGACCTATGGCACCAACTCGGAGTTCGGCTTCGACTACCTGCGCGACAACATGGTCACGCGCCCTGCCATGCGCGTGCAGCGCGGCCATCACTTCGCCATCGTCGACGAGGTCGACTCGATCCTCATCGACGAGGCGCGCACGCCGCTGATCATCTCGGGTGCCGGCACGAAGTCCGCCAGCACGTACAAGGACTTCGCTCGCGCCGTGCAGGGCCTGGTCCCTGACGATGACTACGAGATGGACGAGGCCAAGCACACCATCGCGACGACCGAGCGAGGCCTTGCCAAGGTCGAGCGCGCGCTGGGCATCGACGACATCTACGCGGACATGTCGGGCCAGCTCGTCAACCACCTGCAGCAGGCGCTGAAGGCGCAGTACATGTTTCACCGCGACCAGCAGTACGTCATCGCCGACGGTGAGGTCAAGATCGTCGACGAGTTCACCGGACGCATCATGGAGGGCAGGCGTTACTCCGAGGGCCTTCACCAGGCCATCGAGGCGAAGGAAGGCGTGCTCGTCCGCGAGGAGAACCAGACGCTTGCCACGATCACCCTGCAGAACTACTTCCGCCTCTATGACAAGCTCTCGGGCATGACGGGCACCGCCATGACCGAGGACGCGGAGTTTCGTGAGATCTACGGCCTGCCCGTGCAGGCAATCCCCCCCAACAGGCCCGTGGTGCGCGTCGATCACGACGACCTCGTGTACCAGACGATCGACCACAAGTTCGATGCCGTCGCCGAGGACGTCACCGAGCGCCACGCTGCCGGCCAGCCCTGCCTGATCGGCACCGTCACCGTCGAGAGCTCCGAGCGCCTCTCGCGCATCCTCGACAAGCGCGGCATTCGCCATCAGGTGCTCAACGCCAAGTACCACGAGCGCGAGGCGCAGATCGTGGCCCAGGCGGGTCGCCAGGGCGCGGTCACCATCGCCACGAACATGGCCGGCCGCGGCACGGACATCCTGCTGGGCGGCAACCCCGACTTCATGGCCGACGACATCCTGCGCGAGCAGGGCGTCGACCTCGATGAGGTCACCTCCGAGCAGCGTGCCGCAGCCCTTGCCGAGGCGCGCGAGACCTGCGCCCGCGAGCGCGAGCACGTGATCGGCGCCGGTGGCCTGTGCGTGATCGGCACCGAGCGTCATGAGAGCCGTCGCATCGACAACCAGCTGCGTGGCCGCTCCGGCCGTCAGGGCGATCCCGGCGAGACCCAGTTCTACCTCTCGCTCGACGACGACCTCATGAGGCTCTTCGGCGGCGATCGCATGGATCGCATCGCTGCGATGATGGTCAGGTACGACATGCCGCCCGACATGCCCATCCAGGCGAAGATGGTCACCAAGGCCGTCGAGAGCGCCCAGCGCAAGGTCGAGGAGATCAACTTCGCCATGCGCAAGAACGTCCTCGACTACGATGACGTCATGAACAAGCAGCGACAGGTCATCTACGAGGAGCGCAACAAGATCCTTGACGGGAAGGACCTCACCGAGCACGTGAACGACGTGACCTACGACACCGCAGAGCGCAAGGCTGCGGAGTTCTGCTCCGAGGGCATCGATCCGGGCGACTGGGACACCGAGGGCCTCGAGCGCTGGATGGCCGATCTCACCGGTCGCGACGACGCTCCCCACATCGACGAGGACAGCGATCACGCCGAGATCGTCGACGTCGTCAGCGACTATGTGGGCGCGTGCTACGACGAGAAGTCCGAGCGCCTGTCCGATGACGTGATGCACGAGCTCTCGGCCCAGGTCATGCTGCGCGTCATCGACACGAGGTGGATGGCATACCTGCAGGAGATGGACTACCTGAAGACCGGCATCGGACTGCGGGGCTTTGGCCAGCGCGACCCCCTGGTCGAGTACAAGAGCGAGGCATACGCCGCCTTCACCGAGCTCGTGAACACCATGTACGAGGACTTCCTGCGCACCATTCTCCGCATCGAGCTCGTGAGCACGCCCGCGCCCGCGGTGCCCGACGCCGAGCCCGACGAGCTTCGCGGTGCCAGCTACTCGGGTCCCCGCGAGATCGACGGGGACCAGGGTGGCGCCACGCGCGCCGCGGCCCCGCAGGCCCCTCGCAGCCCCGCCCGCGCGAAGCCGCTGCCCGCCCAGCCGACCGTGGCCACCTATCGCAAGGCGGACGACCCTGACCCCTACGTCAACGTCGGACGGAATCAGCCGTGCCCCTGCGGCAGCGGCAAGAAGTTCAAGAACTGTCACGGCAGGAACAGGTAGGCCCAGGCATGACAGACGTCTCCCACGCCTCCCTCGAGGCCCTCTCGTCGCATCTTGACGAGGTGGAACGCTACCTGCGCATCGACGAGCGTCGCAGGCAGGTCGCCCAGCTCGAGGAGCGGTGCGCCGCCCCCGACTTCTGGAGCGACGCAGATGCGGCAAGCGCCACCATGGCCCAGCTGACGCGCGCGCGCGAGGACGTGGCGGGCATCGACGCGGCGCGCTCGAAGCTCGACGATGCCGCCGCGGCACTTGAGCTGGCGGAGGAGCTCGGGGAGGACGAGCTGCTCGAGGAGGCGGGCCAGCTGCTCGGCGAGCTGACCAGCGACCTCGACGAGCTTGAGCTCTCGAGCTGGTTCACGGGCGAGTTCGACCACGGTGACGCCATCGTCACGATCACGCCAGGACAGGGCGGCCTCGAGGCGCAGGACTGGTGCGAGATGCTGCTTGGCATGTACCTGCGCTACTGTGACCGCCGTGCGTGGAAGGTCACCGTCAACGACGCGCCGGCAGCCGAGGTCATCGGCCTCGACCGCGCGACGTTCACCGTCTCGGGAAAGAACGCCTACGGCATGCTTCGTGCCGAGCAGGGCGTGCACCGCCTGGTGCGCATCTCGCCCACCGACGCGAAGAGGCGTCGTCAGACGACCTTTGCCGGCGTGGAGGTGCTTCCGGTCCTTCCTGAGGGTGTCGAGGTCGACATAGACCCGGGCGACCTGCGCATCGACGTCTACCACGCCTCCGGCCATGGTGGTCAGGGGGTCAACACGACCGACTCCGCCGTGCGCGTCACGCACCTTCCCACCGGCATCGTGGTCACCTGCCAAAACGAGCGCAGCCAGCTTCAGAACAAGGCCTTCGCCATGGGCATCCTGCGATCGAAGCTCTACGAGCTCGAGCGGGAGCGCCGCGCCGCGCAGGTCGACGAGCTGCGCGGGCCCAAGCATGACATCGCATGGGGGAACCAGATCAGAAGCTACGTGCTCTACCCCTACCAGCTCGTCAAGGACCTGCGCACGGGCGTGGAGCGCGGAAACGTCGACTCGGTCCTCTCCGGTGGCGACCTCGACGAGTTCGTTATCGGCTACCATCGCTGGGCGCTGGGTGACGATGGGGCACAGGACCCCTCCGCGGCACGTCACCAGCCAGGCTAGCCTGCCCATATGGTCTTTTGTCGTAACGTGCAGACGTGAGACAAGCCCTGTGGGGCCTCTGCTACCATCATACCGTTACTGCCAGCGTCGCTACGTGAAAGAAGGAGCTTTCGTGGCCAGCCATTTTCGCAGCACAGAGCGACATGAGGACAACCTCGGCCAGCAGGTCGCAGGAGACGTCCAGGAGCATGGGGACTCCGCCGTCGACCAGACGCCCGTCGCGTCTGACGCCGACACGGAAGCCGCCATCGACGCGCTTCTCTACCAGGACCTGCCTCGGCCCGCCGACCCGGATCGCTCGTCCGCCATCGAGATCCCCGAGGTCCCGACGGCAGAGGAGCTCGGATCCGAAGGGCCGCAGGTGATGCAGGGCGGCTATGCGTCCCCTGCGGACGCGGCCCCCTCCATCGTCTCTCACGAGGGAACTCCCGTCATCTCGCTCAAAGACGTGACACACATCTACCCGTCCCAACCAAACAAGCCCGCGCTCGACAAGATGAGCCTCGACATCTATCCCGGCGAGTTCGTGTTCATCGTCGGTCACTCCGGGTCGGGCAAGTCGACCTTCATCCGGCTGCTTACACGCGAGTTGCGCGCCAGCAGCGGGCAGGTGCTGGTCGCCGACCAGGACCTGACCAGGATGCGCAACTGGAAGGTGCCCTACCTCAGGCGTCAGATCGGGTGCGTCTTCCAGGACTTCAAGCTCCTGCCCGACAAGACCACCTACGAGAACGTCGCCTTCGCCCTCGAGTGCATCGGCAAGTCGCGCTCGGTCATCAGGGCGCAGGTGCCCGAGGTGCTGCGCCTGGTGGGTCTCTCGGATCGCACCGACGCCTATCCCGACCAGCTCTCTGGTGGCGAGCAGCAGCGAGTCGCCGTGGCCCGTGCCATGGTCAATCGACCGCCGCTGCTGGTGTGCGACGAGCCGACTGGCAACCTTGACCCAGGCATCTCCCTGGGCATCATGAAGCTGCTCGATCGCATCAACCGTGCTGGCACGACCGTCGTGATGGCCACGCACGACCGCGAGATGGTCGACTCCATGCGCAAGCGCGTCATCGCGCTCGAGGCCGGCCACGTCGTGCGTGACCAGGAGAGGGGAGGCTACGGTACCTATGTCTAACATTGCCTATTCGATTCGCGAGGCGTTGCGTCACTTCCGCCGCAACTGGTCGACCGTCTTTGGCGCCATCGTCACCATCTCCCTCTCGCTGTTCATCATCGGTGTCTTCGTGCTCGGATCCGCGATGGTCACCAATCTCGTGGGCGACGTCGAGGACCGCGTGACCATCCAGGCATTCTTGTCCGACACCGCCGAGCGGGAGAGCGTCGATGCCCTCCAGGCCAAGATCGAGGGCTGGAGCAACATCGATTCCGTGCGCTACAAGAGCAAGGACGAGGCCCTGCAGGAGTACAAGGAGACCATGAGCAACCGCAACGCCACCGATGCCGTGGCCGCCCTTGATGGGGAGAACCCCGTTCCCGCATCGCTGGTCATCAAGCTCGATGACCCGCAGCAGGTCGAGGCCGTTGCCAACAGGCTCATCTCCGATGCGGACTTCGTCAAGGTGGCGGATGACACGGATGACGTCGGTGCCTCGGTGCAGTATGGTCGCGAGACGGTCGAGCGCCTGTTCAGCGTGACCAACTACGTCCGCATCGCCGCGCTGGTGCTGGTGGGCCTGCTGACCTTCGTGTCATTCGTGTTCATCAACAACACCATCCGCCTCGCCATCTCGGCGCGTCGCCGCGAGATCGCCATCGAGCGCCTGGTCGGCGCCTCGAACGGCTTCATCCGCGGCCCCTTCGTGGCCGAGGGCGTCCTCGAGGCCCTCATCGGCTCGGCGCTCGCCATCGCCGCGCTCCACTTTGGGTCTGCGGCCCTGAGCTCGCGTCTGGAGAACAGCCTGCAGTTCCTCTCCTTCACCCTGCCACCGCGCGTGATGATGCAGACCTACGGCGGCCTGGTCGTCGCCGGCCTGATTCTGGGAACGTTCGGGTCCATCATCGCCATGAGGCGCTATCTCAAGGTGTAGGATCGTCTCATGATGCGTTTCGTCGTGTGAGAGCGGGCGGCCCGGCCTCAGTGCTGGGCCGCCCGTCTTCTAGGAGGGCGCCACATGGGTCGCAAGAGGCCACATCACGGAAGGAAGGATCGCGGTAACGCCACGGGCACCCGTCGCAAGCCTCAGGCCCTCCTGTCCGGCGTGATCCGCATCGCTCGGCCAGGGATCGCCACCGTCAAGACGCCCGAGGGCTCGTTCGCCGTGGCACGCGGGGGCATCCATGAGGCGATGGACGGGGATGAGGTCCAGGCAGGCCTCGTCCGTCGTGGCGGCTCTGAGCCGATGGTCGTGGTGCGCTCCGTCCTCCAGCGGGCCGTCTCGTCGTTTGTCGGAACGTACGAGCCCATCGGTCCGCTCGGTGCGGTCAAGCCGCTCGACGGTCGCATCGCCCACGACTTCTTCGTGCTGCCCGGGGACGACTGTGCGAGGCGCCTGTCGGTGGCAGACGGAGATGTGGTCGAGGCGCGCATCCTGCAGTATCCCGGGCGGCGCGAGGCCGGGGTGGTGACGCTCGACCGACGTGTGGGCGCCACCGCCGACCTCGACCTCCTTGTCGAGGCGATCATCGCGTCCCACGGCCTGGCGACCGAGTTCGGGGAGGAGGCCCTCCAGCAGGCAGCGGGGCTGACGCTTGATGTGGGGCGCGCGCTCGCCCAGGACCCCGCACGCCGCGACCTACGTGACACGGTGACGCTCACCATCGACCCCACCGACGCGCGCGACTACGATGACGCGGTGAGCGCGCGGCGTCTGGGGGACGGCGCCTTCGAGGTGGGCGTCCACATAGCCGACGTGGCCAGCTACCTGCCTTGGGACTCGCCCATGGATGTCGAGGCCCGTCAGCGGACCTGCTCCGTGTATCTGGTCGACCGCGTGCTGCCCATGCTGCCCGAGCGCCTCTGCAACGACCTCTGCTCGCTGCGCCCCCACGAGGACAGGTTGTCCGTGAGCGTGATCCTCACGCTGGATGCGCACGGCACGGTGCTCGCGAGCGAGGCCGTGCCGTCGGCCATCCGCTCCCACGCGCGTCTCGACTACGCCACAGCAGACGCGCTGCTTGCCGGCACGCTCGCCGCCCATGACCTTCCCTGCCAGAGGGCCGACGCCCCGGCAGTCGCGGACGCGATTCGCGCGCTGGACGAGGTGGCCGCCTTGCGGCGCGCGTTGCGCGCGCGGCGCGGGGCCGTCGACTTCGAGACGCGCGAGGCCAAGGTGGTTCTCGATGATGACGGCCATGCCGTCGACGTGGTCGTGCGGGAGCGAACGCGCGCCACGAGCCTGATCGAGGAGGCAATGCTGATGGCCAACGAGGCCGTGGCGAAGATGCTCGATGACGCGGGGGTGCCTGCCGCGTACCGTGCGCACGAGCAGCCGTCGCCCGAGCGCCTCTCCGCGACCCTGCCCCTCCTGCGCGACCTCCGCCTGCTGGAGCCCGGCGATGCCGAGCGGCTGGCTGCCGCCGACCCCTACGCGATGCAGGATGTGCTCGAGCGCGCCAAGGGAACGCCGGGGGAGGTCCTTGCGAACGCATTGCTCCTGCGCGCGCAGAAGAGGGCCACCTACCTCCCCCACAACGTGGGCCACTTTGCGTTGGGGGCGTCGGCCTACTGCCACTTCACATCGCCGATCAGGCGCTATCCCGACGTGGTCGCGCACAGGGCGCTCAAGGCCCTCCTCGCAGGCAGGCTCGACACCGAGGAGCAGCGCTCCATCCGTGCCGCGCTTCCCCAGCTCTGTCGCACGTGCTCGGACGGGGAGCGTGCGGCTGACGCGGCAGGGCTCGAGTCCCAGGAGGCCAAGATGGCAGAGCTGTACGAGGGTCGCATCGGCATGCGCTGCTCGGGCATCGTCGTGGGCTGCGAGCGCTACGGCCTCTTCGTGATGCTCGACGACACCTGTGCCGAGGGCATGGTTCCTACGAGCTCCCTCGATGACGAGTGGTTCGCCTACGACGAGAGGCGCATGGCGCTGACGGGCGAGGAGAGCGGGCGCACCTACACGCTTGGCCAGCGTGTGGTGGTCGAGGTGACGGGTGCCAACCCGGCGCGAGGACAGATCGACCTCGCCCTCGCGCAGGGACGATGAGCGGCGTGTCGAGCATGCCCGGGGCAGCGGCGTGCCGGCGCGTGGCGCCGGTTCCGCCGTGCGACGCCCGTGTTCTCGGGTAGACTGGACTCCCGAGACGATGGGACAAGGAGTGCACATGGGCAAGACGAGGTTGTCAGACGAGCTGCTGCGAGCCGAGGGCCTGCTGGTCCAGGGCCAGCAGGACAGTGCGCTCGAGCTGCTCGCGCGACTCGCCGAAGACGCGGAGGAGTATGTCGACCGCAACTGCCCGACGACCGACGAGCTCCAGTGGTTCAGCTTTCCCACGCTCTTCGAGCGACTGGCCTACCGACGCGTGGAGCGCGACCCGCGCGAGCTCCGCGACGTGGGGGAGCCCCTCGACCGCCTCTATGCCGACCTCGCCCTCGCCAACGTGCGCTGCGGAGACTACGAGGCGGCTGCCATCGCGTTGCGCCAGGCGGTTCGCTGGAACCCCATGGGTTGCGAGCACCGTCTCAACCTGGCCGACCTGTGTCGGATGGACGGCGACCTGCGCGAGCACCTCGCACTGTCCTTCTCGGTGTTCGAGCGTGCGAGTGAGGCGTCCCACCTCGTGCGCGCGTTCCTGAACTTCGCTGACTACTTTCAGGCGGCGGGGCAGTCCCGTGTGGCTGCCGCGGCGCTCAGGGCCGCGCGGAGGATAGACGACGAGGACCCCGCCCTGATCGCGGCCCTCGAGCAGGCGGTGGATGCCGACACGGATCCCGACGGCGTCACCGACGACCAGGCTTCCGAGCTGCTCGAGGAGGCGGGCCTTCCCGATGGCGCCAACGCGGAGATCGCCGTGTGCCTGCTCATGTGTGCGGGAGACGCCGCCTCGATGGGGCAGCGTGACGTGGCGACGAGCCTGACCATCCGTGCCCGCGACCTGGTGGGCGAGAGGGCCGCGATGGCCCTGCTCGAGCTGATCCGGGAGGGTGACGAGGAGGCAGACGATGCCCGCTAGGAGGTCAGGCAAGGAGGTGCCGGGCAGGCGGGGCAAGAGGACCATCGCCCGCAACCGCACCGCCCGGCACGACTACGAGATCACAGAGACCTTCGAGGCGGGCATCGTCCTCACGGGCACCGAGGTGAAGGGCCTGCGGGAGCGCGCCTGCCAGCTGACGGACGCCTTCTGCATCATCCGGGGCGGCGAGGTGTGGCTGGTCAACGCCCACATCCACCCATACTCGCATGGGGGTGTGTGGAACGTCGATCCCGACAGGAGACGCAAGCTGCTCCTGCATCGTCGGCAGATCGACAGCCTCGACGGTCGCCTTCGTGCCAAGGGCCTTGCCCTCGTGCCGCTGGAGATGTACTTTGACGAGCACAATCGCGTGAAGCTCCTGCTCGGCGTGGGGCAGGGCAAGAAGCTCTATGATAAGCGTCGTGACCTGGCAAGGCGCCAGAGCGATAGGGACATACGGCGAGCGCTCAAGGAGCGCAGCCACTAGGGAAGCATGCGAAAGGCATGGGCCAGAGACAAAAGGGGGATGTCATGGATGTCGCAGCGCTGTACAAGCTTTCTTCCGGACTCTATGTGGTGTCATCGGCCACGGGGGATGACTATGGTGCCTGTGTGATCAACACGGGCATGCAGCTGACCAACGAGCCCCTGCAGGTGCAGGTGGTGGTCAACAAGGAGAACCATACGGAGGGCGTCATCGAGCGTGCGGGCCACTTCGCGCTCACGGCCATCACGGAGGAGGCCGACATGCCCTACATCGGTCGCTTCGGCTTCCGCACCTCGGCCTCCTTCGACAAGTTCGGCGGGATCGAATGCCGCAGGACCGTGCTGGGCGACCCCTACACCCCGGAATGCGCGGCGTGCGTCCTGGCCTGCGAGGTCGTTCAGACGCTCGACGTGGGCACCCACATGGTCTTCGTGGGCGAGGTCAAGGACGCCGAGGTGCTGTCCGGCGCCACGCCGATGTCCTACGCCTACTACCACGGAACGCTCAAGGGCAAGACGCCCCCCAAGGCGAGCAGCTACGTGGCGGGATAGGCTGGCGCGGGGCGTGTCCGTCGTCAGCCTCGGGAAGGTGTGCCTAGATTGATTTGTCTGTACCGAATTCGGTCGGACGGCCATCGATTTTGCGTTTGTCGGTACTTTTGAAGAGGTCACTCTCATGACCTGCCTTGTCAACGGCTCAATTCTGCTGACAAATCAATTTGTAGGTGCAGCCTCGACAGGCGACTCGAAAAATGTGCAGACAAACGTGCTGAGAGGAGAAGCGGGCGTCGGGGGTCATCCCCGACGCCCGCGTCGCATCCATGGTGGAGGTGCGGAGAATCGAACTCCGGTCCAAAGCGGCTCCCTGGCAGGTGTCTCCAGGCTCAGTCACCACTTGAGGTTCGGGCACGTCACACGTGGTGACCCGCGTTTGGTGCCCTAGCGGGTTCGCTCTTGACCTGCGGCATACCAGCTACGTCCGCAGGGGCATCTCCCTCACATGACGTCGCCCCGGAGACGGGAGAAGACTCCGGTTAGACGCGCCTGCTGTTATCTAAGCGGCGAGAGCCATAGGCTCAAAAGCGTTGTTGTCGTCAATTCGTTTTGACGGTACCCCTGTTTAGCGTGGCGAGGAGACCACGGCCTGCTGCCCACCTCAGAACCACCCTGTCGAAACCAGTCACCCCCATGAGGCGTATGGGGAACTGCCCACCATGCGAGCTTTCAAGGTACGGTCGCACAACGCGATGCTAGGATTCTACCCAAAAGCACAGAGGCTAACCTGAGGCCTCGGGAACCTGCCTGGCAGATCGTTTCACGACATCTGCCATGGGCGACTGCGCGACGGAGATGGCTCCCCATGCCCTCGAGGTGCCCCGCAGATGCGTGGCGCAGGGAGGCATGGGGAGCGCCGTGAGACGAGCTTACTCCTCGACGAGCTCGAACATCTCGGGGCCAACGCCGCAGACTTCGCACACGAAGTCATCGGGCAGCTCGGGAGTGTCGACCGTGACTTCCCAGCCACAGACGGTGCAGACAAAGGTGTAGGTCTTGTCGGCCATGATGGGACTTCCTCTCCTTCGGATCGCTGTCCCTTGCAGCGAATTGAGTGCAGCTTACCATCTTTTCTCCCTCGTGGAGGCGTGCTTCTCCAAGCGGTATGGGCCGCGCCGAGCCATGCCCTCGCAGCGCCCTTGGCTAGGGGAGGGCCCTCGTCCTGCTCGACGGGTATGATGTAGTGTGTGACGGAGGAATCTGAACGGGAGGCAATATGTCCGGCGGCGGCACCGCATTGGTACTTGAGGGCGGGGGCTTCAGGGGCATCTTCACGGCTGGCGTCCTTGACGTCCTGCAGGAGCAGGGCGTCTACGGCTTCGACAGCGTCTGGGGCGTGTCGGCCGGGGCAATCAACGCGACCTCGTACAAAAGTCGCCAGATAGGCCGTTCGATGCGCATCATTCTTGCGTTTCGGGACGACCGCCGCTTCATGTCGCTCTGGTCATGGGCGACCACGGGCGACATCGCTGGCGCCGATTTCATGTACGACGAGGTGCAGAACCGTCTCGATCCCTGCGACAACGAGACGTTCAACGCCAACCCGATGCACATGTACGCTGTGGCAACCGACGCCATGTTTGGCACCGCAGCCTATCTCCCGTGCGAGAGGCTCCCCGATGACGTCGACAAGATCCGCGCCTCCGCGTCCCTGCCCGTGATGTCCAACCGTGTCGAGATCGACGGCCACCTGTACCTGGACGGTGGCACGGCGGACTCCATCCCCTTCGCGGCTGCCATGGGGTTGGACGCCACGCCCGCGACGGAGGGCCGCACGCCTGCCAGAAGGGCGGTGGTCGTGCTCACGCGCGAGCGCGGCTACGTTAAGACGAGCAAGACCGAGCAGATGTACCTGCGCACCCGTCGCTACGAGGGATATCAGTACTACACGGACGCCCTGGCCTCGAGGGCGGCTCGCTACAACGAGTCGCGTCGGCAGCTCCTTGAGCTCGAGGGGCAGGGGAGGGCGTTCGTGCTCCAGCCGCCTTGCCCCGTCGAGGTGGGCAACACGGGCGCCGAGGGGGAGAAGCTTCTCGCCCTGTACCTGCAAGGTCGGGCGGAGGCAACGAGCAAGCTTGCCGAGATACGCGCCTTCGTGCGCTGACGCCACCCCACAGGCCGCGTTTGTCTGCACTGCGTGTGCATCGCAAACAAATGCGTGCCCGCGGCGCATGGATGCTGTACACTTTGAGGGCTTCTTTTGCAGAGCCCCGTACTCTCTGACAAGAACAAGCATCCGTGCCGACCAGTCCAGGGGTCGTCGCACATCGTTCGTACGTATGGAGGAGTCAAGTGAAGAAGTCGACTCGTTACGCCAAGCCGGGCGAGGTTGAGCGCAAGTGGGTGCTCATCGATGCCGAGGGCGTCACCCTTGGCCGTCTTGCCACCAAGGCCGCCACGATTCTTCGAGGCAAGAACAAGCCGCAGTACACCCCGCACACCGACACCGGTGACTTCGTCGTCATCATCAACGCCGACAAGGTCGCGCTCACGGGCAACAAGGCCGACACCAAGTCGTACTGGCGCCATTCCGGCTGGCTGGGTGGCCTGAAGACCGAATCCTACAAGGAGGCCATGGCGAAGCATCCCGAGTGGGTCATCGAGCATGCCGTCAAGGGCATGCTCCCGCACAACACCCTCGGTCGCAAGCAGGGAATGAAGCTCAAGGTCTACGCTGGCCCCGATCATCCGCATGCGGCCCAGAACCCCGTCAAGATCGATATGGAGGCGTAACCGATGGCTGATAACACCGCAGTTTACATGGGCACCGGTCGTCGCAAGGAGGCCGTCGCCCGCGTCCGTCTCGTTCCCGGTAGTGGCAAGGTCCTTGTCAACGGTCGTGATGCTGCCGCCTACTTCGGCCGTCAGCAGCTCGTCGACAACGCGACCGCCCCCTTCCGCGTGACCGACACCGAGGGTCACTTCGACGTCCTGGCAAATTGTGCCGGTGGCGGCATCAACGGTCAGTCCGGCGCCCTGCGCCTGGGCATCGCCCGTGCCCTCCTCGAGGCTGGCGACTATCGTGCCGACCTCAAGAAGGCCGGTT
The DNA here is from genome assembly GCA_002305995.1 of Atopobiaceae bacterium UBA1367. Lineage (GTDB taxonomy): Bacteria > Actinomycetota > Coriobacteriia > Coriobacteriales > Atopobiaceae > UBA1367. The sequence goes on along the minus strand of DBRN01000008.1, from coordinate 85,095 downwards.
TCCTCACCCGTGACTCTCGCGCCGTCGAGCGCAAGAAGTACGGCCTGAAGAAGGCTCGCAAGCGCCCGCAGTTCTCCAAGCGCTAAGCCTGATCCGCAACACACGCGCACCCTTGCCCCGCCGGAGCCTGTCCGGCGGGGCTCTTTTCATTGTGGGAAGGTGTCCGGCGCGCCTGTCTTCGCGTCTGCCTGGCACAGATTTCGGGATATGCGCGGTCAGCACGCGAAATCCTACGTAGGCTGCCGCGTTTGCGCAGGATTCCGAAATGCCTTACCACAATGCGCCGACTTCGACAACGCATATCCCGAAATCTGTGCCAGGCATCGCCGCGCGGTGCGATCCACAAGGGCATCCGTCGTCCTGACGCGACGTGCCCGATGGCTTCCAGGGTCCTCGCGCCTGCGACTGACCCGCTGCTGGTCGCAGTCATCGCCAGAAATGCGGCTTCAGACCTTTGGGGTGATGATGAAGGACAGGCCGGGACCCATCTCGCTGCTAGAATCAGACAGAACGCGCACGATGCCCGACACGGCTTACAAGGAGCAGACATGAAGTACTTTGGAACCGATGGCTTTCGCGGTCGCGCAAACGAGGGTCTCAACGTGGAGCACGCATTCCAGATAGGTCGGTTCGTGGGCTGGTACTACGGCTTGCGCCAGGATCGCAAGGCTCGCATCGTGTTGGGAAAGGATACCCGCAGGTCCAGCTACATGTTCGAGTCCGCGTTGGTCAGCGGCCTGGTTGCCAGTGGCGCCGACGCGTACATGCTGCACGTCATCCCCACGCCTGGAGTGAGCTACGTGACCGCAGACGGTTCCTTCGACTGCGGCATCATGATCACCGCGAGCCACAACCCCTACAGCGACAATGGCATCAAGCTGGTCAATCGCAACGGCGAGAAGATGGACGAGGACGTCCTCAAGCAGGTCGAGCGCTACATCGACGGCAAGATCGAGGTGCCCCTGGCCACGGGTGACAAGATTGGCTGCACGGTCGACTTCATGCAGGGCCGCAACCGCTACATCGCCCACCTCATCTCCAGCGCGAACTTCTCGCTGCAGGGGATCAGGATCGGTCTCGACTGCGCGAACGGTGCGGCCTCCAGCGTTGCCAAGCCCGTGTTCGACGCCCTCGGCGCCGACGTGTACGTGTTCAACAACACGCCCAACGGCTTTAACATCAATGTCAACTGTGGTTCCACCCATATCGAGGAGATGCAGAGCTACGTCTTGCGGAACCACCTCGACGTGGGCTTTGCGTATGACGGCGACGCCGACCGCTGCCTGGCCGTCGACGACCGCGGCCGCGTGGTCGACGGCGACCTCATCCTCTACGTCTGCGCCCGCTACCTCAACAAGCACGGTGGTCTGGCAAAGTCGACCGTGGTGCCCACCGTCATGAGCAACTTCGGGTTCTTCAAGGCGCTCGACGAGATCGGCATCAAGTATGAGAAGACCGACGTGGGCGACAAGCACGTGTACGCCTGCATGCGCAAGAAGGGCTATAGCCTGGGTGGCGAGCAGAGCGGCCACATCATCTTCGGCGACATCGAGAACAGCGGTGACGGCATCATGACCTCGCTGCGCATCATGGAGGCGATCCGTGCGGAGAAGGAGCCGCTGTCCACGCTGGTGCGTCCGGTCAAGCTGTATCCGCAGCTGCTGATCAACGTGCCTGTGACCGACCGCGACGCAGCCATGGAATCCCCCGAGGTCGAGGCTGCCACGATCGAGGCGGAGAGGTTCCTCGAGGGCAACGGTCGCGTGCTGGTGCGCGCCAGCGGCACGGAGTCCCTGGTTCGCGTGCTGGCGGAGGCCCCCACCGACGAGCTGTGCCGCAAGGCCGACGACATCGTGCTGAAGGCGCTGGAGCGCTTCAGGGTGTAGACGCCGAGGAGGGCGTGGGGCATCGACCGGGGATCGGGGCAGCGCCCGCAGGGCACTGCCTCGGCCTGCCGCGCAAGACGGGGCCGGGTGAGCGCTCGCTCGCCCGGCCCCGTCCCATGCCGCTCGGGATGGGGGTGCTAGCTCAGGACCCGGAGCAGCCAGTCGATGTCATCGGTCGTGCGCATGCGCTCGACGACGTCCTCGTCCTCGAGGGCCCGCGCGACGTTCGCCAGCACCTGCAGGTGCTCCCCACCAACGCCGGCGATGCCAAAGACCAGGTAGGCCTTTTCCTCGCCCCAGTCGATGCCGTTGGGGTACTGGTGCAGGGTGACGCAGGTCTTCTTGACGGACTCCTTTGCCTGGTTGGTGCCGTGCGGGATGGCGACGCCCATGCCCATGTAGACGCTCTGCACACGCTCGCGCTCGAGCATCGCGTCGATGTATCCCGCATCGACGGCGTCGTGTGCCATGAGCAGCTCGCCGGAGGCGCGGATGGCCTCCTCCTTGGAGATGGAGGGGCAGTTGAGCCTGATGCCCGCCCGGTCGATGGCGATGTTGGGCGTGGTCGGATCCTCGACCTTCTTGGTCAGCGTCTCCTCGTCGGTCTCGCCGACGCCGGCAGCGGCTGCGGTGGCCACGAGCGAGTTGTACAGGCTGTCGAGGTTGGGGTCGGACAAGAAGTTGTTGATGACCACGAACTGGGCCTGCGGGGCGCTCCTGCGAGCGCGCTCGGCCAGGTTGGCCTGCACGACCACGACGCGCGTGTCTGCGGGCACCTCGTCGACGGAGGCGTGCTCGACGATGAGGTCGGGGCGGTCGAGCTTGATGCGGTTGCGGAAGCGGGTCGCGCCCATGGCGGACGAGCCCATGCCAGCGTCGCAGGCGAAGATGATCTTGTCGCCAAAGCCGGCCTTGGCGTCGCCGCTGGGCTCGCCGGCCTTCATGTCCGCGACGGCGCTCTGGGCGCTGGCAAGGTCGGCGACCTCGGTGGAGCGGACGATGGGCGAGGCGATGGCGAACGAGACTGCGGCACCGATGAGCACACCGAGAAGGATCATGATCATCTTGGCACCGGGAGCCATGGCAAGGAAGGCGATGATCGAGCCGGGCGAGGCGGGACCGACGAGGCCGCAGCCGGTCATGCTGAACCACAGGATGGAGACGAGGTTGCCCGCGATGGGCGCCACGATGACCTTGGGGTTCATGAGCACGTAGGGGAAGTAGATCTCATGGATGCCGCCGAGGAAGTGAATGATGATGGCGCCAGGGGCGGACTGCCTGGTCGACTCGTCCCTGCAGAAGAGCGCATAGGCAAGAAGCACGCCCAGGCCCGGGCCAGGGTTGGACTCGAGCATGTACATGATGGACTGACCGGCGGTCTTTGCCTGCTCGGTGGCGATGGGGACAAAGACGCCGTTGCCGATGGCGTTGTTGAGGAAGAGCACCTTGGCCGGCTCGATGAAGACGGAGAGCAGCGGCAGGAGGCGCGCATTGACGAGCGTCTCGACACCTGCCTGGAGCACCACCAGGATGCCACCCATGAAGGGACCTACGCCATAGTAGCCGACGATGGCGAGCAGCATGCCGAGGATGCCCAGCGAGAAGTTGTCGACCAGCATCTCGAGACCCGCGGGCTTCCAGGTGGCCGACCAGTCGTCCCACCTCCTGATGATGAGGCCTGCGAGCGGACCCATGAGCATGGCACCCATGAGCATGGTGTATTCGGATCCGACGATGGCACCCATGACGGCGATCGAGCCGATGACGCGACCGCGCTGTCCGGCCAGCGCCTGGCCTCCCTGGCCAGCGATCATGACGGGGATCAGATACTTGAGAACGGGGGAGACCATTTCGGCCAGCTGCGCGTTGGGTCGCCAGCCTGTCTCGATGAAGAATGCCGTGAGGAATCCCCAGGCGATGAAGGCACCGATGTTGGGCATGACCATGCCGCTGAGGAACTTGCCGAACTTGGCAACCCCTGCACGAACGTCTGCCATTTCCTCTCCTTCCGAACAGATCAACGAGTGAGGACAAGAAAGATGTTGTAACGACAATTAAGAGATTATGATTATCGAAACAAAAGTTCAAGCTCATACGGATAGATCGTCAAAAATAGCGATGAACGGCAGATTAATGACGGTGAACGAAGAAAAAAGACCATAAGATACGTGACAACAGAAATTTTGAAACAACAGTTGACACTGTTGTTTTCCCGAACTAGAATGAACGCAAGATGTTGTAACGACAAGTACGAGCAACAGTTCCCGCACTGCCCCACAGGGCAGGAACGTACCGAGAAGGGAGGCCCCATGAGGGCAAAGGCAGTCAGGCTGCACGCTGCCATGGACCTAAGGCTCGAGGAGTTCGATCTCCCACCCATCAAGGATGACGAGATGCTCGTCGAGGTGATCTCCGATTCCATCTGCATGTCAACCTACAAGATGGCCAAGCTGGGAACCGCCCACAAGCGCGTCCACGAGGACGCGGCCGAGCACCCGCCCATCATAGGCCACGAGTTTGCCGGCAACATCGTTGAGGTTGGCGCCGCATACGCGGATCTCTACAGGCCTGGACAGAAGTTCACCATCCAACCCGCCATCAACTATCAGGGCTCGATGGACTCGCCCGGCTACTCCTACGAGTTCTGTGGCGGTGACGCCACATACTGCATCCTGCCCCAGGAGGTCTTTGCCACCGACAGCTTCCTGGTGTACGAGGGCGAGGCGTACTATCAGGCATCGCTGGCCGAGCCGCTGAGCTGCTCCATCGGCGCCCTCAACGCCGCGTATCACACGCAGATGGGCGTCTACACCCACGAGATGGGCATTCGCGAGGGCGGCAACCTCGCCATCACCGCCGGTGCCGGCCCCATGGGCTTAGGCGCGCTCACCTATGCGCTCCATCGCGATCGCAAGCCCAGCCTGCTCGTGGTGACCGACATCAACCAGGAGAGGCTCGATCGTGCCGCAGGCCTGTTCCCGCCCGAGCAGGTCAAGGAGGAGACCGGTGTGGAGCTTCACTTCGTCAACACCGGCCTGTCGGACGACCCGGTGGCCGAGCTGCGCTCCATCACGGGTGGCAAGGGCTACGACGACGTGCTCTGCTATGCGCCGGTGGCTGCGGTCATCGAGCAGTCGAGCGACATCCTGGGCCGAGACGGTTGTCTCAACTTCTTTGCCGGCCCTACCGACACCCAGTTCAAGGCCCCCATCAACTTCTATGACGTGCACTACAACTCGACACACGTCATGGGGACCACGGGCGGCAACACGGCCGACATGGTCGAGTCGCTCGAGCTGACCGCCGCCGGTCGCATCGACCCGGCAGTCATGGTCACCCATATCGGCGGCCTCGACGCCGCGGCCGAGGCGACGTGCAACCTGCCCGACATCCCCGGCGGCAAGAAGCTCATCTACACGCACATCTCCATGCCGCTCGTGGAGCTCGGCGAGCTGCGCGGCAAGGCTGCCGAGGATGGCCGCTATGCGGGCCTGGCCGACATCGTCGAGGCCAACAACGGCCTCTGGTGCCCGGCGGCAGAGCGCTATCTGCTGGAGAGATGGGCGGAGGCATAGCCATAGCTCACGGCTGGGACGCGGTGGGTGCCATTCGCCCACCGCGTCTGATAGATTAGGAGGCGTCAGAAGGCGAGGCCTCCCCCCGGGGATGTCGCACGAGACGGGCCAGGAGGAGCTCGACATGGTGATGGCAGAGCGCAGAGAGCGGATCGTCGACTTCATCAACAATGAGGGAAGCGTCACGTTTTCCCAGCTCAAGAGCAAGTTTTCCGACGTGAGCGAGATGACGCTCCGTACCGATCTCAAGGCGCTCGACCAGCGGAGGCAGATCATCCGCGTGCATGGGGGAGCAAAGTCCGTGAGCTTTGCCGTGGGCACCGATGACCTCTTGGCACGGCGTATAGGCCGACGCTCCTCCGAGAAGACCGAGATCGCCCAGAAGGCGGCAGGGCTCGTCGCGCCCGGGCACACCATCTTCATCGACTCCGGTAGCACCACCACGGCGCTCGCCGCGGTGATGGAGGACATGGACCTGCTGGTGTTCACCAACTCGCTCACCGTCGCCTCGGAGCTTGCCCGGCTGGAGCGCGCGATGACCTTCGTCGTGGGGGGCAGCCTCAACCGCTACTCCATGAGCACCATGGGGGCGCGTGCCGTCGAGTCGGTCCGCTCCCTTACCTTCGACCAGGTGTTCCTGGGCGTGACGGGCTATCAGCGCGGAGAGGGCTTCTCCTGTGGTTCCGATGACGAGGCGGTCTTCAAGGCGACGCTGGTAGAGCGCTCCCACGCATGCGTCGTGCTCATGGACTCGAGCAAGGAGGGGCGTCCCTCCACGTTCAGGATCTGCGGCCTTCGCGACGTCAGCACCGTGGTCTCAGACAGCGGCCTGTCGAACGACTTCTCCGCGGCTTGCGAGGATGCGAGGGTGACGCTGCTGTAGGCCTTCGCCCACAATGGGCGCCCCCTGGCCCGGCGCCATGTAAAATGCGGGTGTGGTGTCGCAGTTTGCAACGTTCCAGCGGATCCGCACGAATAGAATTGTCTGTACGCTCCCTTCCATTCCGACCGAAGGAGGACCCATGTCCGAAGAGACCGCTGCCGTCATCAACGACGGGCCGGCGCTCGTCGTGAGGAGCACCGAAGAGCTCATCGAGAAGCTCGCCCTCATGCGCGAGGCACAGAGGAGGTTCGCCACCTACACCCAAGAGCAGGTTGACAAGATCTTCTTCGAGGCTGCCCTGGCTGCGAACAAGGCTCGCGTCCCCCTGGCCGAGATGGCCGTCGAGGAGACGGGCATGGGCTGCATGGAGGACAAGGTCATCAAGAACCACTATGCGTCCGAGTACATCTACAACGCCTACAAGGACACCAGGACCTGTGGCGTCGTCGAGGAGGACAAGACCTTCGGCATCAGGAAGGTCGCCGAGCCGATCGGCGTCATCGCCGCGGTCATCCCCACCACCAACCCGACGTCGACCGCCATCTTCAAGTGCCTCATCGCCCTGAAGACACGCAACGCCATCATGATCTCGCCGCACCCACGTGCCAAGGGGTGCACCGCTGCCGCGGCGCGCATCGTGCTCGAGGCCGCTGTCGCCGCCGGCGCCCCCGAGGGCATCATCGGCTGGATCGAGGAGCTCTCGCTCGAGGCGACCAACACCCTCATGGCCGAGTCCGACATCATCCTCGCGACCGGTGGCCCGGGCATGGTCAAGGCCGCCTACAGCTCCGGCACCCCGGCGTTGGGCGTCGGCGCGGGCAACACCCCCGTCATCATCGACAGCACCGCCGACGTGCGCATGGCTGTCAACTCCATCATCCACTCCAAGACCTTCGACAACGGCATGATCTGCGCCTCCGAGCAGTCGGTGACCGTGCTCGATGACGTCTACGAGGAGGCCAAGGCGGAGTTCGCCCGCCGTGGCTGCCACTTCCTCGAGGGGGAGGAGCTGGACCGCGTCCGCAAGACCATCATCATCAACGGCAAGCTCAACGCGCGCATCGTCGGTCAGACGGCGCACGACATCGCCGCCCTCGCAGGTGTCGACGTGCCCCCGAGCACCAAGGTCCTCATCGGCGAGGTCGAGAGCGTCGACATCTCCGAGGAGTTCGCGCACGAGAAGCTCAGTCCCGTGCTGGCCATGTATCATGCCGCCAGCTTCGACGAGGCCATCGCCAAGGCCGAGCGCCTGGTCGCCGACGGCGGCTACGGGCACACCTCCTCGCTCTACATCAACGGTGGCGAGTCCGAGAAGATCCAGCGCCACTACGAGGCCATGAAGACCTGCCGCATCCTCATCAACACCCCCTCCTCCCAGGGCGGCATCGGTGACCTCTACAACTTCAAGCTCCCCCCCTCCCTCACGTTGGGCTGCGGCTCCTGGGGCGGCAACTCCGTCTCCGAGAATGTGGGCGTCAAGCACCTGATCAACATCAAGACGGTCGCAGAGAGGCGGGAGAACATGCTGTGGTTCCGCACCCCCGAGAAGGTCTACTTCAAGAAGGGCTGCATGCCGGTCGCCCTCGATGAGCTGGGTGCCGTCATGGGCAAGCGTCGCGCCTTCATCGTGACCGACTCCTTCCTGTACAAGAGCGGGTTCACCAAGGCCATCGAGTCCAAGCTCGACGAGATGGGCATCGCCCACGCCTGCTTCTATGACGTGGCCCCCGACCCCACGCTGCAATGCGCCGAGCAGGGCGTGGCACAGATCAGGTCCTTCGAGCCCGACACCATCATCGCGGTGGGCGGCGGCTCCGCCATGGATGCGGCGAAGATCATGTGGCTCATGTACGAGCACCCCGAGGCCGCCTTCGAGGACATGGCCATGGACTTCATGGACATCCGCAAGCGCGTGTACAGCTATCCTCCCATGGGTGCCAAGTGCTACTTCGTGGCGATCCCGACCTCCTCGGGCACGGGCTCCGAGGTCACGCCGTTCGCCATCATCACCGACGCCGAGAGCGGCATCAAGTGGCCGCTGGCCGACTACCAGCTGCTGCCCAACATGGCCATCGTCGACACCGACAACATGATGAGCCAGCCCAAGGGCCTGACCTCCGCCTCGGGCGTCGACGTGCTCACCCATGCCCTCGAGGCCTACGTCTCGGTCATGGCGTCCGACTACACCGACGGCCTCGCCCTTCGTGCCGGCGAGCTGGTCTTCAAGTACCTTGCCCGCGCCTACGACGACCCCGATGACTTCGAGGCGCGCGACCACATGGCCAGCGCCTCCTGCCTCGCCGGCATGGCCTTCGCCAACGCCTTCCTGGGCGTCAATCACTCCATGGCCCACAAGCTTGGTGCCTTCCACCACATTCCGCACGGCTGGGCCAATGCCGTCATCCTCACGCGCGTCATGCGCTACAACGCGGCCGAGCGTCCGACCAAGATGGGCACCTTCCCGCAGTACCAGTATCCGCATGCCAAGGCTCGCTACGTCGAGTTCGGTCGTGCCTGCGGCTTCACGGGCGCCAGCGACGACGAGGTCTTCGAGAGCTTTGTCGCGGGTATCGAGGAGCTCAAGGCGCATGTGGGCGTTAAGCCGACCATCAAGGACTTCGGCGTCGACGAGCAGCACTTCCTCGACACGCTCGACGAGATGAGCAAGCAGGCCTTCAACGACCAGTGCACGGGCGCCAACCCGCGCTATCCTCTGGTCAGCGAGATCCGCGAGCTCTACCTCGACGCGTACTACGACCGCCCGGCCAGCTCCTACGAGGACTAATCCGCACACGCAGCGAGAAGGGATGAGCATCATCATGAAGCTCCCTAAGGACAAGAAGGTTATCGTCGAGCGCGCCAACAAGGTCGTCTATGATTGCGGCGACTCCGTCATCAAGGTCTTCAACTCCACCAAGCCTGCGGCCGACATCCTCAACGAGGCGCTGAACCTCGCCCGTGCCGAGCAGGCCGGCATCGACGTGCCCGAGCTGGTCGAGGTGGGCAAGACGGGAGGCAACTGGGCCATCCGGACCAAGAAGGTGGAGGGCAAGACCCTGCGCCAGCTCATCAACGAGGACCCCAGCGTCGATCGCATGACGGAGTTCGTGGAGCTCGAGCTTTCCATCCACGCACACACCAACCCCCTGATGAACCGGCAGAAGGACAAGTACACGCGCATGATCAACGGCCTCACCGAGGTCATTAGCGAGGCGACGCGCTACGAGCTGCTCATGCGCCTCGACGGCATGCCCAACCACAGCAAGGTGTGCCATGGCGACTTCGTGCCCTCCAACATCATCGTGCGCGAGGACGGCAGCATGTGCGTCTGCGACTGGGCGCATGCCACGCAGGGCAATGGCGCCGCCGACTGTGCCACCACCTACCTGCACCTCAAGCTGGGTGGCGAGGATGAGATCGCCGAGAGGTACCTGAGCACCTACGTGGAGCGCCAGGGCTGCTCGATGGCATACGTCCAGGGCTGGATGTCCATCGTGGCCGCTGCCGAGCTGGCACGCGGGCGCGTGATCGAGCGGGACTTCCTGCTGAGCATGATCGACGTGGTGGACTACTACTGATCCCATCGCTGGCTCAGCTCATGCGACACGTGGGCGGGCGCGGCACCAGCCGCGCCCGCCCACGCTCGTCGTCCGATCTCGCCGCCTGCCCCATCGTCGGCTGTGCTCCCTGTGATGGCGGGGGATGGGATGATTCGCAGACCTTCCGTCCTGCTACACTTTTGTGCACAAGCACCTGAAACGTACCATCCCGATCACAGGAGGATGCATCATGTGCGGAGTCGTTGGATACACGGGCATCAAGCAGGCCTCTGCCTGGCTGCTCGATGGGCTGCAGACCCTCGAGTACCGAGGGTATGACTCGGCAGGCATTCAGGTGGTGTCTCCTTCGGGCAACCTCCACGGCGTCAAGTGCGCGGGTCGCGTCACCACGCTGCGCGAGCGCGCCTCGGTCGCCAACCTCAATGGCACCTGTGGCATCGGGCACACCCGCTGGGCCACCCACGGCGCGCCCACCGATCGCAATGCCCACCCCCACCTCGACTGCTCGGGCCGCATCGCCGTCGTGCACAACGGCATCATCGAGAACTTCCAGGAACTGCGCCGCGAGCTCATGATCGCAGGCCACGAGTTCCGCTCGGAGACCGACTCCGAGGTCATCGCGCATCTTGTGGAGGAGGCATGGGCAGGTCCCGCGCGTGGAGACGTGGCACGGGCCGTCCGCAACGCGACCGACCGCCTCGAGGGCTCCTGGGCCCTGGCGGTCGTGTGCGCCGACCTGCCCGGCACGCTCGTGTGCACGCGCAACGGATCTCCGCTCGTGGTCGCCTCGACCGACGATGGCGCCTACGCCGCCTCCGACATCATGCCGCTCGCGAGCGTCACCTCCCATGTGCTGCAGCTGCAGGACCGCGACGTCGCGACCCTCTCCCCCGACGGCTCGATCGAGATCTGCGACCGTGACGGACGTCCCGTCGCGCATCCCCCCTCGATCGACATCGACTGGGACGCCTCCGCCGCCAGGCTCGGTGGCTATTCCGACTTCATGGCAAAGGAGATCTCCGAGCAGCCCGAGGCCATCGAGCGCCTGCTTGCCGGTCGTCTCGGCAAGCACGGCATCGAGCTCGACGAGCTCTCGCTCACGCGCGAGGAGCTCTCCGCGATCGATCGTGTCGTGATCATCGCCTGCGGCACGTCGTATCACGTGGGCCTCACGGCCAAGGTGGCCATCGAGAGGTGGGCCCGCGTCCCGGTGCAGGTCGAGTACGCGAGCGAGTTCAACTACAACGAGGACGTGCTGGTCACGGAGCACACCATGTGCGTGGTCATCACGCAGTCGGGCGAGACGGCCGATACGCTGACGGCCGCCCGTCGCATGCGGGGCATGGGGTGCAACGTCTTTGCCATCACCAACGTGCTGGGCTCCACCGCCGCGCGCGAGAGCGACGGCACCCTCTACATCCAGGCCGGCCCTGAGGTCGCCGTGGCCTCCACCAAGGCATACACCGCCCAGATGGTGGCCGCATTCCTGCTGGCCCTGCGCCTGGCCCTGGCCAAGGGCCTCATGAGCCCGGCGGAGGTGGAGAAGCACTTCCACGGCCTTGAGCTGCTTCCTGGCCTCATGCGCGAGGTGCTGTCGCGCAGGTGGCAGGACAAGCAGGCGGCGCGCCTGTTCCGTGGCAAGGTGAGCTCGCTGTTCCTGGGTCGCAACGTCAGCTCGGCAACCGCATACGAGGGAGCCCTCAAGCTCAAGGAGATCAGCTACCTGCACGCCGAGGCCCACCCTGCCGGCGAGATGAAGCATGGTCCCATCGCACTGCTGGAGCCGGGCTTTCCGGTGGTCGCCGTGGTGCCCGCCGACCACGTGCGCGACAAGACCGTCTCCAACATCATGGAGTGCATCGCCCGGGGCGCCACCGTGGTGGGCGTGGCCACCGATGGCGACGAGCAGGTCGCCAAGCTCTGCCAGGAGGTGCTGTGGGTACCGGCCTGCCCGGACCCGCTGCTGGTGCCGGCGATCGCCGTCATCCACCTGCAGCTGCTCGCCCGCTATGTGGCCCGTGACCGCGGCTTTGACGTGGACAAGCCCCGCAACCTGGCCAAGTCGGTCACGGTGGAGTGATCGTGTCGACGGCAGGGGTCGGCATCGACATCCTTGAGGTTGCCCGCATGCAGCGTGCGCTCGACAGGCGACCCTCCATCGCCTGGCGCATGTTCACCGACGAGGAGCGGCTCTACTGCGAGGGGACGGCACGGCCCGCCGAGCACTATGCGGCGCGCTTCGCGGCACGCGAGGCCGTGCTCAAGGCATTGGGCTGCGGATTCGGCAAGGGGGTCAAGGTCAAGGACGTGTCGGTGGCCCATGCCGACAACGGGCGACCGGTTGCCGTCCTGCGAGGGCGCGTCAGGGAGATCGCCGCCGAGCGCAGTGTCACAGAGGTGGCCCTCTCGCTCTCGTTCACGCACGAGGTGGCGACCGCGATGGCGCTGCTGGTGACCGAGGAGGTGCGACCCAAGCCGAAGGGCGAACGCGATCCCGAGCGGGAGCTGCTCTCGTCGTTCAAGGAGGCGCGCTCGGTGATCGACGAGTTGGAGCGCCTGCAGGGTGACATCGCCTCGCTGCTTGAGAAGGCACCGCCCCCGCAGGAGATGACAGCCGACGACGAGGGCGACACCAGGGGTGGCGCCGCCCATGACGAGGAGTCACAATGCAGCCTGTTCTGAACGTCGAGGATGTTCGCACGCTCGAGGAGAGCCTCACCCGTGCGGGAGTGAGCATCTCCGAGCTCATGCGCCGCGCCGGGGCCGCCGCCGCCAACGAGGTCCTCGCCATGGGCGAGGTTGGGCACGCAACGGTGTTCAGCGGGTTTGGCAACAATGGCGGCGACGGCTGGGTCGCGGCTGAGGAGCTGCTGCGCAAGGGCGTGCGCGTCAGCGTGATCACGCCGGTCCCCGCAGACGAGATCGGCAGCGACCTGGCGCGCGTGGTGGCGCAGGGGGCCCTGTCGGTGGGCGTCGAGGCGCTGGTCGCACCTCCCCGCTCCGATGTGGAGGAGCTGCTCGCGCAGACGGACGTCGTGGTCGACTGCATGTTCGGGACGGGGTTCCACGGCACCGCCCGCACACCGTTTGACATCTGGATCGACTGTGTCAACGCCAGCGGCGCGCGCGTGCTGGCAGTGGACGTGCCCAGTGGCCTCTCGGCCCAGACGGGCCATATCGAGGGACCCTGCGTCGTGGCCGATGAGACGATCACCATGCTCACCCTCAAGCCGGGTCTGCTGTCCGACAAGGGCCGGGACGTGTGCGGGGCCATCGTGGTCGCCCCCCTCGCCGAGCAGACCGACGAGCTTGCCGTTCAGGCCGATCCCGTTGCATGGCGCGCCGAGCCGGGTGACTATCAGGCGGTCATCGCCCCTCCCACGACGGCGGTCGACAAGTTCACGCGTGGATCCGTGCTGGTAGTCGGTGGCTCCACGCGATTCGTGGGCGCTCCCGTGATGGCTGCGCTGGCGGCGGCCCGCACGGGCGCGGGATACGTCACCCTTGCGGTTCCCGAGCCCATCGTGCCCATCGTGCAGTCGCACACGCTCGAGATCCCGGTGGTCAGCCTTCCTGCCGAGCAGGACGGGGCGTTCTCCACGCGCGCGGCCGACGTCGTGGCAAAGCTGGCTGAGCACCGCTCCGCGACGTTGGTCGGTCCTGGCATGCGCGTGTCCTCCGGCACCGTGGCGGTCGTCTCCGCGCTCCTCAACTCCGAGTCCAAGCTCGTGGTGGATGCCGACGCGCTCAACTGCATCGCGCGCCTGACATCGGGGCAGCTGGAGGAGTTCCCCGAGCTGCTGCGGCGCAGGGCACCGCTCGTGCTGACCCCGCACCGCAGCGAGCTGGGCAGGCTCGTGGGCCTCGCCGACACCCCGCCCGACTCCCTGACGTCCATGCTTGACGCGGCCCGCCGGATCGTCTGGGCGGATGGGGGCAGCGAGCTTGCCATTCTTGCCAAGGGCAACGCCAGCGTCTGCGTGGGCGTCGAGGCTGCGGTGCTGCCCAAGCCCGGCCCTGCGTCACTTGCCACGGCGGGCTCTGGTGACGTGCTGGGAGGCGTCATGGCAACCCTCCTGGCGCGCGGTGATGTGGGAGGTCCCGACCTGCCGCTGCTCGCGGCCCTCGCATGCGAGATCCATGGGCACGCCGCGCTCATGGCCACCGACCAGCACGGCTCGCGTGGCGTGATGGCCGGTGACGTGATCGGGATGCTTGGCCTTGCCGTCGATGCGATCGAGCACCGCGCCCTGACGGCCGGGCTCGAGTACGAATAGGGTTGCCGCGAACAGATCGCCGGCCTACCTGCGGGAGGATCGAGACATGCCGTTGACACAGGAGCCAAGCGATCGCTGGGCATGGGTCGAGATCGACCTCAATGCCGTGCGCAAGAACACGCGCGCCATCAAGGGCCTGCTCAAGAGGGGCACGCGCCTCATGTGTGCCGTCAAGGCAGATGGATACGGCCACGGCGCCGTCGAGTGCGCGAGGGCCATGCGCTCGGCGGGGGCCGACCAGTTTGCCGTCGCCACCGTGGCGGAGGGCGTGGAGCTGCGCCGGGCGGGGGTGGAGCGACCCATACTGATGCTCAGCCAGGCGCCCAAGGGCGCCATCGACACGCTGGTCGAGTATGACATCATGCCGAGCGTGCACACCAGCGAGTTCGCCCTGTCCTACGGCGAGCGCGCCGCTGCGGCGGGCAAGGTGGGGTCGTACCACCTGGCGATCGACACGGGCATGACCCGCATCGGCGTGCTTCCCGAGGATGTGGTGGAGTTCCGCCGCGCGATCGACTTCCATCGCGGGCTCCGGTGCGCAGGCACCTTCACGCACTTCGCCACGGCCGACGCCATCCAAGACTGGGATTTCAAGCTGCAGGCACGTCGCTTCCTTGATGTGGTCGGCGCGCTGCACGACGCCGGTTGCAGCGTGGGCCTGGTCCATTGCGACAACACGCCAGGCACGATCCTTCACCCTGAGCTGCACCATGACATGTGTCGCGTGGGGATAGGCCTCTATGGGCTGCACCCGGCCGAGACCACGGCCCCACGCGTCTCGCTGACCCCCGCCATGAGCGTGCGCGCACGGGTGACCCGTGCCATCAACCCCGCCGTCGGCGAGGGCGTGAGCTACGGACTCACCTATCGCGTGCCCACCCCGCACATCCAGATTGCAACCATCCCCCTCGGCTATGCGGACGGCCTGTCTCGCACCCTGTCCGGGCGCATGGATGTTCTCGTGCACGGCAGGCGCGCTCGGCAGGTGGGCAACATCTGCATGGACCAATGCATGTTTGCGGTTGACACCAACCCGGTTCGCTCGTACCATCGCGCTACCCCGGTTGCCGAGGGAGACCTGGTGACCATCATGGGCGAGGACGGCGACGAGCGGATCAGCGCCGACGAGATGGCCGACCTGCGTGGCACCATCACCTACGAGGTCACTTGCAACTTCGGTGCTCGGCTGGAGAGGGTGTATGTGTAGGGTGGCGTGCGAGGGGGAGGGCGACGGCGACGGCGCGCGCCCCTCTCCTCCTGGCGACGAGCATGCCTAGGCCGCGGAGGGAACGTCCCTCCCTGGCTGATATGGAGGACAACATGGCAGTGATGCAGATTCCCGGGCACGATCACCAGGGACCCCGCGAGGTCACCCTCGAGGAGGTCCGTGAGGTGCTGGGCGACTGTCGACTGTGCCCCCTGGGAGAGACGCGCACCAACCTGGTGTTTGGCGTCGGCAACCCACACGCGCGCGTGATGTTCATCGGCGAGGGCCCAGGACGCAACGAGGACCTGCAGGGCGAGCCCTTCGTGGGCGCTGCCGGCCAGAAGCTCAACGGCCTTCTGGGTCTTGCGGGCCTGCGACGCGAGGACATCTACATCGCGAACGTGATAAAGTGCCGCCCACCCTCCAACCGCAACCCACGGCCCGAGGAGATAGCGACGTGCTCGCCCTTCCTGCGCGAGCAGATCCGCTCCATCTGGCCCGACGTCATCGTGTGCCTGGGCAACTTTGCCACACAGTTCGTGCTGCGCACCGAGCTGGGCGTCACCAAGCTGCGGGGCCGCCTCCACCAGACCGGGCACTTCGTGGTGGTGCCTACCTTCCATCCGGCGGCGACCATATACCACGCCGACTGGCTCCCGCTGCTTGAGGCCGACATGCGCATGCTGGGCCAGTGGCTGGCCGACCACCCCGCAGGGGCCTGACCCCCAGCTGGGCCCTGCCATGCCTATCTGCCGGATCCGACCATGGCGGGCTTGTCCACCCACGCACGCGAAGCGAAGGAGGAGCGATGAGCGAGAGGCGCTTCGTGACCACGACGGCGCAGGAGACGGTCGCGCTGGGAGAGCGCCTGGGAACGCTGCTGCGAGCAGGTGACGCGCTTGTCCTGACGGGTGATCTCGGGGCGGGAAAGACCCAGCTCGCCAAGGGCATAGCCACAGGGATGGGCGTCGAGGGCGATGTGACGAGCCCGACGTTCAACATCCTCATGGTGTACGAGGGCGCGCGGATGCCCCTCTACCACCTCGACCTGTACCGCCTGAGCGAGCCGGACCAGCTCGAGGACATCGGCTTCTACGACGCGCTTGACGGCGACGGGCCCTGCGTCATCGAGTGGGGGGAGCGGTTCTCCGACGAGATCGGCCCCGACCGGCTGGACGTGCTCATCATGCGCTTGGAGGAGCGGGTCGAAGCGGGCGAGGAGCCTCCGCGCGAGATACGCCTGGTGTCCCACGGGCTGCGTGCCGAGGAGCTGGTGGGAGCCCTGTGAGCAAGGGGGCGCCCCCGATCGGCCTGTGCCCGCACTGCGCCAGAGATGACCGTTTTGCGTGACCGGCGCACCACGCTCCTGCATGTGACTACACTGGTTCGGTGCAACCGATCAGCTAGAAAGGCGTCCCATGACCACCGACACCGGCGCTCGCGTCGTTCTCGCGCTCGACACCTCCACCGACATGCTCTGCTGCTCCGTGGCGACATGGGTTCCCCAGGGCGGTCCGCTCGACGTCCGCATCCTTGCGGGTGGGGACCATCCCTGTCGCAGGCGGACCAACGTCGAGCTGACCTCCACCGCGCTCGACTGCCTTGCCCGGGCGGGGCTGACCATGACGGATGTGGACGAGATCCTGGTGGGGCGCGGCCCTGGGTCGTTCACGGGCGTGCGCATTGGCATCGCCACGGCGAAGGGCCTCTCGTGCGGTCTCGGCGCGCCGCTGCATGGCGCCTCGACCCTTGACGCCATGGCATGGAACGCGTGGGCGACAGGCGTGCGCGGCACCCTGGGCGTGGTGGGAGAAGCCATGCGCGGCGAGGTCTATCCAGGCATCTACCAGCTGGGCGAGGCCGGGCCCGTGCGCACGTTCGCGACCGAGATGGTGTGTGGGGCCCAGGCGTGCGTGGATGCGTGGGCCGCGCGCGGTGACAGGGCGGCCATCACGCTGACGGGAGACGGCCTCAAGAGGTACCGCACGCGCTTCGAGGAGGCGGGCTTTGCGCGCTTCGTTCCCGAGAGATGGCTGCACCCCTCCTCGGAGGGCCTGCTGTGCGCGGCTGCCGCGACCCCACGCGATGACGTGCGAGACTCCGGCGACCCGGCGCTCGTGCTGCCCATCTACACGCGCCTGTCCGATGCCGAGGAGGCGGAGCGCAGGCGACTGGGGCTGGGGGAGTCGGGCTTCGTGGAGAGCTCGGGCGTTGCCGAGGAGCTGGCTGGCACGCACACGCAGCTGCGCCCGATGTCGGTGAACGACATCGGGCAGGTCGAGGCCCTCGAGGCTCATGCGTACACGGGTGGCGTGCATGAGCCATGGGCGGCGCCGATGTTCGAGGAGGAGATCGTGCGACCGGGTCGCACCTGGTGGGTCGCACACGATCGTGGGAGCGTCGTGGGCTTTGCGGGTGGCCTGCTGGCGGGGGATCGCCTTGAGGTGCTTGACGTCGCCGTGAGTTCCGACCGCCGTCATGAGGGGATCGCGAGCAGGTTGCTGGCGCGCCTTGCCCATGATGGTCAGGCGCTGGGTGCGACCGAGATGTCCCTTGAGGTCCACGAGCGCAACGATGCCGCTCGGGGCCTGTACGAGACGCTCGGCTTCGAGCGGGTTGGCCGGCGTCGCGACTACTATGGGTCCGGTGACGACGCCCTGATCATGACCGCTCCGCTGCCTCTGGCAGCCGACGCCTTCCGTGTCGGCGATCGCCCCGACCCGCATCCGTCCGTGCGTCCGTGGCCCATCATTCCCGCCGCACGCGACGGGGAGGCGGCATCGGCGATCGCCACGGCAGGCCCCCTGGTCCTCGCCATCGAGAGCTCCTGTGACGAGACCGCCGTTGCCGTCATCGATGGCAACGGCACCATCTGCGCCAACGTGGTCGCCACCCAAATCGACTTCCATGCGCGCTTTGGCGGCGTGGTCCCCGAAATCGCCAGTCGCAAGCACACCGAGGCCATCGTGGGCGTCTTCGAGGAGGCGCTCGCCAGGGCGGGAGAGCACTTCGGCGTCGACACGCTCATGCCGTCAGACCTCGCGGGCATCGGCGTGACGGCCGGACCGGGTCTGGTGGGTGCGCTGGTGGTGGGCGTCGCCTTTGCCAAGGGCCTCTGTGCCGCCACAGCCCTCCCCCTCGTTCCTGTGCATCACCTCGAGGGGCACCTGCTGGCCAACCTCTTCGAGACCAGCGACCTGCGGCCGCCCTTCGTGGCGAGCCTCGTGAGCGGCGGCAACACCATGCTCGTCCACGTGCGCGCATGGGGTGATTACGAGATTCTGGGCCAGACCATCGACGATGCCGTGGGCGAGGCCTTTGACAAGGTGGCCAAGGCCCTGGGTCTTGGCTACCCAGGCGGTCCGGTCATCAGTGAGCTGGCGGCGAAGGGCAATCCGCACGCCATCGCCTTCCCGCGCGCCATGATGCACAGCCGCGACTACCGCTTCTCGCTCAGTGGCCTGAAGACGGCCGTCATAACCCACATCCAGGGGGAGAACAGGGCTGGCCGTCCCATCGACCTGCCCGACCTCGCGGCGAGCTTCCAGGCTGCGGTGGTTGACGTGCAGGTGGCGAAAGCGGTGACGGCGGTGAGGGAGACGGGTGTCTCCGACTTCTGCGTGGGTGGCGGCGTGGCTGCCAACCCGGCGCTGCGCGCCGCGTATCGCGAGCGTCTCGGCGCGATGGGCGTGCGCGTGACGGTGCCCCCCATGGCGGTCTGTGGCGACAACGCCGCCATGATCGCGCTGGCCGCCTTGCGCAACCTGCGCGCCGGCGTGACGGCGCCGCTCACCCTCGACGCGTCCCCCAACGCCAGGCTGGGTGAGTGGTCCAGCCCCGATGCCCCTGTGGTGGGTTCTGGCTGGCCCGGTCACTAGCGACGGCAGGCGACGGCAGGCGTGTCGTCCCCTGCCTGCGCCACCCTGTTGCGGGGTTGTATCGGACCCGTCCGTTTCCTTGCGGTGATCTGGGCAATTGCCTTACCGTATCCACTACGTACGCGGCTTTCTCGCATGAGGTTGCAGGGGGGAGGGGACGGGTCCCCTTCGCCTGTGCCGCGTGGAAGGGGCTCCTCCACTCAAGAAAAGAGGTTCGTCATGGCAGACACCCGCTTCAGCTTCACCAAGGACCAGCATCAGCCCAGCCAGAAATGCTCCCGTCGTGACTTCCTCAAGCTCTCGGGCCTTGCCAGCCTGACCCTCGGCCTGACCGCCTGTGGCCCTGCCGCCGAGGACGACACCGCCCAAGACGCCGCCTCCGACGCCGCCGCAGCCTCGTTTGGCGACAACGGCATCCTCCGTGTGGGCATGGAGGCCGCCTACGCCCCCTACAACTGGCAGGCCACTACAGAGTCCGAGTACACCATTCCCATCGAGAACGTCTCCGGCGCCTTTGCCGACGGCTATGACGTGCAGATCGCCAAGGCTGTGGCCGAGGGCATGGGTCTCGAGCCGATCGCCGTCAAGCTCGAGTGGGACGGGCTCATCGAGGCGCTTGGCCAAGGTCAGATCGACGTCATCATCGCTGGCATGACGGCCACCGACGAGCGCAGGGAGTCCATCGACTTCACCGACCCCTACTACGTGGGCACCTATGGCCTCATGGTCAAGGCTGGCTCCCAGTACGAGAACGCCACCTCCATCCAGGATTTTTCCGGCGCCGCCGTCCTGGGGCAGAAGGACACCCTGCTCGACACCGTCATCGATGAGATCGAGGGCGTCAACCATCTCAGCCCCGTTCCCTCCGTGCCCGACCAGATCTCCAACCTCCTGGCCGGCTCCTGCGACGCGATCACCTTTGACGTGGGCAACATCCAGAGCATGGCCGACGCCCACCCCGAGCTCGTGGGCATCATCTTTGATGAGGGCAAGGGCTTCTCCGAGGAGGTTCCCGTCAACATCGGCCTCGCCAAGGGCCAGGACGACATCGTCTCTCAGATGAACGACACCCTCGCCACCATCTCCGAGGACGAGCGCCAGGAGATCTGGGCCGCAGCTGTGGAGCGTCAGCCGGAGTAGTCGGGCGCATGGCGGTCGACGGCGAGGCAGGGGGCAGCCCATCTGTCCCGCCGCCTCGCCCTCATCTTCGACGGGACCAACAGCCCGCCCTCCGTCTCGACCTTGCTCCCACCAAGGAGGAAGCTCCCCTTGACACGCCTATCCAAACTCACGTCATTCATCGTCGATGACCATCGCTACGTGTTGCTGGGCACGTCGGTCGTTGCCGCTATCGGCGTATGGTTCTCGATGCAGAGGCGCTCGCCGATGAGCTTCCTGCGTGGCGCCTACGCCGTCGAGGTGGCGATGTACTGGCTTCTCGTGGCCTGGCTTGCGGTCTCGGCCGTGGCGCTCGTCTGGAAGCTCACGCATTGGGAGGGGGATGCCTACGAGCGGACCTCGCCCTTTGCCAGGCCGGCGGCCAGAACCGCCGAGCGCCTCTGCTCATACGCCGTGTGCGCCGTCACGGCTGCGCTGGTGGTCGATCGTGCGGCCATGGGCTTCCTCTCGGTGGTGTCCCAGAGCCTGGCGCAGGACAAGAACCCCTCCGACTTCCTCGGCTCCATCGTCTACATGCTGGACAAGAGCTACGGCATCATCGGCAGAGGCGTTCTCACCACGGTAGGGCTGTCGGTCTTCGGCACGCTCATCGCCTTCGTGCTGGCGATCCTGCTGGTCTTCCTGCGCATCCAGACCATCGACCGCTCCGACAACGACGCCGTGCGCTTCCTCAAGGCGGCTGGCTGCGGCTTTGCCAAGGTCTACTCCACCGTGGTGCGCGGCACGCCCATGATGGTCCAGGGCATGCTCATCTACTTCGCGGGCTTCGGGCTGCTTCGCAACTCGGGCATGAGCGTGACCGAGATCGGCATGGTCTGGTCCACCTTCGTGGCCGGCCTGGTGACCATCTCCCTCAATTCGACGGCCTACATGATGGAGGTCCTGCGCGGTGGCATCGAGGCGGTCGACCTCGGCCAGACCGAGGCCGCCCGCTCGCTGGGCCTCTCCCAGTGGCAGGCCATGATCAAGGTCGTGTTCCCGCAGGGCATCAAGAACGCCATCCCCGCCCTCTCCAACGAGCTGGTCGTCAACATCAAGGACTCGTCGGTCCTGTCGGTCATCGGCGTGTTCGACCTGATGTTTGTCACAAAGACGGTCGTGGGCATTTACTTCAAGCAAGTCGAGCTGTACGTGGTCGCTGCCCTATGCTACCTGTGCCTGACCATGGCTGCCAGCTGGTTGCTGGGGCGCTTTGCTCGCCGTCTCTCCGTCGAGCCCGCCCCGCTGCTGTCGACCAGCGACGGCACCGCCACGGTTGGCACGGTCTCGAGCATGAGTTCCACCGAGCTCTCGCTCGACGCCCAGAGGAAGGGAGGGCGCTAGGCCATGTCAGCCCCCATCAACGCGGCTGGTCCGCTCATCAGGGTCGAGAACCTCCGCAAGTCGTTTGGCTCCCATCTCGTGCTCAGGGACATAGACTTTGCCGTCAATCGCGGTGAGGTGGTTACGATCATCGGTGCGTCCGGCTCGGGAAAGTCGACCCTGCTGCGCTGCATGAACCTGCTCGAGACGCCCGACAGCGGTCACATCTGGTTCCACGGGGAGGACCTTGCCGCCGATCGCGTGAACATCAACCGCCTGCGCGAGAGGATCGGCATGGTGTTCCAGAGCTTCAACCTCTTCAACAACAAGAACGTGTTGGACAACTGCACCTTGGCGCCCATCACCCTCAAGAAGATGGGCAGGGACGAGGCCGAGGCCGAGGCTCGCAGGAACCTCGAGGCGGTGGGTCTCCTGGAGTTCGTGAATGCGCCGGCCACCTCGCTCTCGGGTGGGCAGAAGCAGCGCGTGGCCATCGCGCGCGCCCTGTGCATGAAGCCTGACCTCATGCTGTTCGACGAGCCCACCTCCGCGCTCGATCCCGAGATCGTGGGCGAGGTGCTCAACGTCATGCACGACCTGGCCGCCGAGGGCATGACCATGGTCGTGGTCACACACGAGATGGCCTTTGCGAAGAGCGTGTCCGACAAGGTGGTCTTCATGGATCAGGGCGTCATCACCGAGCAGGGCGGTCCGCAGGAGATGTTCACCAGCCCCAGGCTGCCGCGCACGCGTGAGTTCCTGAGCCGTTACCTGGAGGACTGACGCGCGCATCCCCATCCGCCATCTTTGCGTACCGACGAATTAATTTGTCGGCGCATGTTTCGGGCACACGACGCCCGTTTGAACGTTTGTCTGTACTTCTTGGAGGAGGCACCTTCTCGTGACCCCCGCAGGGGCGTAAATTGTGCAGACAAAATAACTTGTAGGTGCGTCTGCGTGTCGGGTGGTGAAAAAAGTACAGACAAATCGATGCGGTCAGCCGTGGACCATGCAAAGCTCCCCATGACCCATCGACTGGCCCGTTGACGCATAGGCGGACTCGCACGGGCTGGAAATCGTGCGGGCGCTAGACTGGTCGCATGAAGATCATGTCTTCAGGGGGGATTGCCATGGCACCTGACCACGTCATCACATCGACACGCGTGTTTCTCGGAACGCCCGGCTGCGATGACGCCAGAGCGTTGGCGATCGCCATCAAGGACGGGCGCATAATGGCGGTCTCACCGCGCGAGCAGGCTCGGGCGCTTGCCCAGGGCGCTCCCGTCGAGGACTGGGAAGACGCCTTCGTCTGCCCCGGCTTTCACGATGCCCACCAGCACGTGTTCCACGCCGCGCTGTTTCCCAGCGAGTGGGCAAGCGAGCATGCGGGCACTTCCGAGGAGGACTGCGTACGACACCTGATGGAGTGGGAGGCAGACCATCCCTCCTGCGGCTCGTGGCTGGTGACTCACGGCTGGCGCGAGACCATGTGGGACAAGCCCGTCGCGCCAACCCGGGCATCGCTTGACGCGACGTTTCCCCATCGGCCCGTGGCCATGTGCTCAGGTGACGCGCACACCCTCTGGACCAACACCGCGGGTCTCCGGGCACTGGGCATCACCGATGACAGCGAGCCTCCGGCGGGTGGCAGCTTTGACCGCGATGAGCGTGGCCAGCTGACTGGCGTCATTCGCGAGGCGGCGGGCATGGCGTGCGTCGCCCGCGTTCTTGCGACCTTCACGACCGAGCAGCTCCGCGACGCCTACCGCGACTACTTCAACAGGCTCACGGCCATGGGAATCACCTCGGTCTGCGACATGGCGCTCTCGCTCGTGCCGGGTGCGGACGGCATCAACCCGCAGGTCTACGAGGCGCTTGAGGCACAGGGTGACCTGGCCGTGCGAGCGCACCTGTTCCCGGCGCTCTCTCGCGACCAGTCAAACCTCGAGGACCTGCAGGCACGCTACGCGGGCACGCGCCTGCGCGCACCGGGCTTCAAGCAGTTCTTTGACGGCGTGTCGAGCCAGCATACTGCCTGGTGTGCGCAGGAGTACGAGAACCCTCGCTTCCCCGGGGACGCTGGGCGCCCCACCGTCTCGCCGGGTAGCATGCGCGAGCTGGTCCTCGCGGCAGCTGCCAGAGGACACGCGGTGCGCATCCATACCATCGGCGACGCGGCCGTGCATGCCGCGATCGGCATCTTCGAGGAGGCGAGCCGCCGCTTCGGTGCCCCCACGCAAGGTCGAAATGCGCTGGAGCATGTGGAGGACATCCAACCAGCAGACATCGCACGCCTGCGTCGTGCGCGTGTGGTTGCCTCGGTGCAGCCGCCGCACGTGACCATAGACCTGTCCCAGCCCACCCGCGACCTAGGGGAGTGGCGCGCACGCCGCATGTGGCCCTTCGCGGGCATGTTGCGTGAGGGTGCGGACCTGGCGCTGGGCACCGACGCGCCGGTTGTCCCACCTTCCAGCACGGACGTGCTGTACACGGCTGTCGCGCGCAAGACGCCACAGGACCACGACCCGACCGGCGGCTGGCATCCCGAGCATCGCCTGACGCGCGCACAGGCGCTGCGCGCGTACAGCCTCGGCGGCGCCATGGTCGTGGGACGTGAGGGGGAGCTGGGCACGCTCGAGCCTGGCAGGCTCGCCGACCTGTGCATATGGGACACCGACCTCCTCGCCTGCGCGGACGACGAGATCCAGCGGGCACGATGCCTCTCCACGCACACGGGGGCGTAGGCGGGCCATGCCCATGCGGCACACGCATGCAAGGCGGTCGGCGCCACATGCGGCCTGGCACCCGCCGGGTCCTGTCGGACATTGGGTCACCCTGCGGCTTGAGTCGGCATGTGCGGACCCATCTTCCTATACCATGGACGCAGGAACTTGAGCGTAAGGCGAGGAGGTCCGCATGCGTGACGGATTTGTCAAGGTGGCTGCCAAGACACCCGAGGTTCGAGTGGCTGACGTCGACTTCAACGTGGAGCACTGCGTTGATGCGGCACGATCTGCCTGCGATGACGGTGCCCGGCTGGTGGTGCTGCCGGAGCTGTGCGTCACAGGCTACACATGCGAGGACCTCTTTTGGCAGGATGCACTGCTTGATGCTGCCCAGCAGGGGCTCTTCTCCTTCGCCGAGCAGACGGCCGACCTCGATGCGCTCCTGTTCATCGGCGTGCCCTGGCGCGTCGACGGCAAGCTCTACAATTGCGCGGTGGCTCTCTGCCGAGGCGAGATCCTGGCCTTTGTCCCCAAGAGCTTCGTGCCGAACTACAACGAGTTCTACGAGATGCGACACTTCACCCCTGCCGGGGAGGGGGCGCTGGTGGACGTGGGGCAGGAGGAGCCGGTCCCCTTTGGCGCTCACGTGCTGCTGCGCTGTGCGGACATGCCCGACCTCGTGGTGGCTGCGGAGATCTGCGAGGACCTCTGGGCGCCCAACCCGCCGTCTGTCGCGCATGCGCTGGCCGGGGCGACGCTCGTCGTGAACCTCTCCGCATCCAATGCCGTCGTGGGCAAGGCGTCCTATCGCCGCGAGCTGGTCGTGGGCCAGAGCGCACGCTTGGTCTGCGGGTATGCGTATGCGAGTGCGGGTTGGGGGGAGTCCACCACAGACATGGTCTTTGCCGGGCACAACATGGTTGCCGAGAACGGCAGGCTGCTGGCGGAGTCGGCTCCGTTTGGGCCTGGCTCGGCCATCAGCGAGATCGACGTCGCCTCCATCGTGGGGGAGCGCATGCGCATGTCCACGTTTGGCACGGGCCTTGGCTCGAAGGGCGGTGCCGCGCATGCGTACGCCGAGGTCACATTCTCCCTCGGGAGGTCCGACACCGAGCTCACGCGCCATGTCGACCCGCATCCCTTCGTGCCCGAGAGCGGGGAGGAGCGCGATGCCCGCTGCGAGGACGTCCTGTCGATACAGGCGCATGGCCTCGCTAGGCGGCTCGAGCACATGCGGTGCGCGAGCGCCGTCCTCGGCGTCTCGGGCGGGCTCGACTCCACGCTTGCCCTGCTTGTGACGGTCCGTGCCTTTGATCTGCTTGGCCTAGACCGCCAGGGCATCGTCGCGGTGACCATGCCCGGCTTTGGCACCACCGAGCGCACGCACGGCAATGCCACCACGCTCTCTGACGCGCTGGGCGCCCAGCTGCGCGAGATCAACATCGCCGCCGCCGTGCGCCAGCACTTTGCCGACATCGGCCACGACGAGGCCGTGCACGATGTGACCTACGAGAACAGCCAGGCGCGCGAGCGCACGCAGATCATCATGGACATCGCCAACCAGGAGGGAGGCATGGTCATCGGCACGGGAGACCTCTCCGAGCTGGCGCTGGGCTGGGCCACCTACAACGGCGACCACATGAGCATGTATGGGGTCAACGCCGGTGTGCCCAAGACGCTCGTGCGACACCTGGTGCGCCACGTGGCCGACACCTGTGGCAACGACGCCGAGGCAGACATCCTCTATGACGTGCTCGACACCCCGGTCTCGCCTGAGCTTCTGCCCGCCAACGAGGACGGCACCATCGCACAGCAGACAGAGGATCTGGTGGGCCCCTACGAGCTGCATGACTTCTTCCTCTATCATGTGCTGCGCCGCGGTGCCACGCCACGCAAGGTGTATCGCCTTGCCTGCCATGCGCTGGGCGACGCCTACGACAGACCCACCATCCTCTCTTGGCTCAAGGTCTTCTACCGTCGCTTCTTCAGCCAGCAGTTCAAGCGCAGCTGCTTGCCCGACGGACCCAAGGTGGGCTCGGTTGCGCTGAGCCCGCGCGGAGACCTGCGCATGCCCAGCGACGCCGTCAGCCGCGTCTGGCTCAAGGAGCTCGAAGGGCTGTAGACGGCACCTGCGGGAGATAGGGCTGCAGGTGAGGCAGGGTAGGGTGTGCGACCTGCGGCGAGAGACATCCCTGTCCTCGGTTGCCCGCATGCACAGGCCCGCACGTCCTTGAGGGAAGCGACGCAGAAGATCTAAGCGTCTCTTTGAAGATTCTTGCATGTGCGTGTATTCGTCCGTCGATGTGGGTATAGTTCTGAGCGTTGGCTAGGCAACGGGTCTGGTCCGTTGCACAGGAAGGCGCCATCTGGCGCAGCAGAAGGAGGTTCTTGAGCATGACTCTTAAGCCGTTGGGCGATCGCGTCCTCGTCAAGCCCGCCCCCAAGGAGGAGCGCACCTCTTCGGGTCTGTACATCTCGTCCGGTGCCCAGGAGAAGCCGCAGAAGGGCGAGGTCATCGCCGTTGGTGCCGGCAAGCTCAACGACAAGGGCGAGCGCATTGCCATCGACGTCCAGGTGGGCGACCAGGTCTACTACGGCAAGTTCGGTGGCAACGAGGTCAAGGTCGACGGTGAGGACTACCTGCTCCTGCGCGCCGACGACATCTACGCCATCATCACCGAGTAATCACGCATCGCTTCTGGCACACTGTTTCTGAGGAGTAGAACATGGCTAAGGACATTGTCTTCGGTACCGACGCACGCTCGCGTCTTGCCAAGGGCGTCAACACGCTTGCTGACGCCGTCACCACCACGCTTGGTCCCAAGGGTCGCTACGTTGCCCTGCAGCGCACCTATGGCGCCCCCACCATCACCAACGACGGGGTCTCCGTCGCCAAGGAGATCGAGCTGAAGGATCCCGTCGAGAACATGGGCGCCCAGCTGGTGAAGGAGGTCGCGACCAAGACCAACGACACCGTGGGTGACGGCACCACGACCGCCACGCTGCTGGCCCAGGTCATCGTCAACGAGGGCCTGCGCAACGTTGCCGCCGGCGCCAACCCCATCGCCATCCGCCGCGGCATCGACAAGGCCGTCCATGCCGCCGTCGAGCAGATGAGGGGTGCCGCCCAGGAGGTCGCCACCAAGGAGCACATCGCCTCCGTCGGCACCATCTCCGCCGGCGACCCCGAGATCGGCAACAAGATCTCCGAGTCCATGGAGGTCGTGGGCAAGGACGGCGTCATCACCGTCGAGGAGGACAAGACCAACTTCGGCATCTCCATCGACACCGTCGAGGGCATGCAGTTTGACAAGGGCTACATCTCGCCGTACTTCGCCACCGAGAACGAGGCCATGACGGCCGAGCTGCAGAACCCCTACATCCTCATGACCGACCAGAAGATCTCCAACATCCAGGACATCCTGCCGGTTCTCGAGGCCATCCAGCGCTCCGGCTCCCCGCTGCTCATCATTGCCGAGGACGTCGACGGCGAGGCCCTCGCCACCCTCATCCTCAACAAGCTGCGTGGCACCCTGCAGGTCGCTGCCGTCAAGGCTCCCGGCTATGGCGACCGTCGCAAGCGCATGCTCGAGGACATCGCCGTCGTGACCGGCGGCCAGGTGGCCATGAAGGAGCTTGGCATCAACCTCGAGGACATCAACGAGGCGATGCTCGGTCGCGCGACCTCCGTCAAGATCACCAAGGACAACACCACCATCGTTGGCGGCGCTGGCGCCTCCGCCGCCATCCAGGACCGCATCGCGCAGATCAAGGGCGAGATCGACCACACCGACTCCGACTTCGACCGCGAGAAGCTCCAGGAGCGCATGGCCAAGCTGGCCGGCGGCGTTGCCGTCATCAAGGTCGGCGCTGCCACGGAGGTCGAGCTCAAGGAGATCAAGCATCGCATCGAGGACGCGCTGCAGGCCACGCGCGCAGCCGTTGAGGAGGGCATCGTCGCTGGTGGCGGCGTCGCGTTCCTGCAGGCCGCCACGGTCCTCGATGCCGTCGAGACCTCCGACGCCGACGAGAAGATCGGCGTCGAGATCATTCGCAAGGCCCTTGGCGCCCCCGTTCGCCAGATTGCCAACAACGCCGGCTTCGAGGGCTCCGTCGTCGTGGAGAAGATCAAGGGCCTGCCTGAGGGCGAGGGCCTGAACTCCGCCAACGGCACGTGGGGCGACATGATCGAGATGGGCGTCCTCGACCCCGTCAAGGTTACCCGCACCACACTGCAGAACGCCGCCTCCGTGGCAGCCCTGATCCTCATCACCGAGGCCACCGTCTCCGATGAGCCCAAGGACACCACCATCGAGGAGGCCATCTCCTCCGCCGCCGCTGCCGGTGGCCAGGGCGGTGGCATGTACTAGGCGCGAGGGGGTCTCGCTCCCTTCCTCTGCACCCGCTCACGCACAGGGCCGGGGAGACCGCGTCGTCTCTCCGGCCCTGTGCTGTGCTGCGCCTGTGAGGGGCTCGCCGGGAATGGGGGAGCTCCTCCAGCCCTGTCCCTGTGTCGGCCACTCTGGCTGACCCATCCTTGGGATGGGGTTCGGTTCCCGCGTGGGACGTCCTCGATGTGGTGCGCGCCGCGCCACCTGTTGCCGTGGCGCTACAATGATGGTCCGCGTGGCTTGAGAGGGAGGGGGTGGCTGTGGCCGAGAAGCGCGACATGCTCGATGACCTGATCGACATCCAGCGCGACTGGCAGAAGGTGTCCAACCCCTTCGGCGAGCTCGCTGGCTCCCTGGTCGACCCCGACAAGGCCCATGTCTTCAACCCCGCCGACTACAAGGGCAGGCCGCGCGCGAACTCGGCCTACTGCCTGTGCGTGGCGTCCAAGCGCGTGGACGTGTGCGACCGTTGCCGTGTCGCCTGTCCGGTCGATGCCATCGAGATCGGTGACACCACGGTCAGGATCGGCTCAGGCTGTCGCGAGTGCGGGCTTTGCATCTCCCGGTGCCCCACCGAGGTGTTCCAGCTTCCCAAGGAGATGCCCAAGCAGCTCTATGACAAGGTCGTGCGCATCGCGAGTGCCTACGAGCAGTGCTATGTCACCTGCACCCGTGCCTTGGGGCGCTATCCCAAGGACAACGAGGTCGTTCTTCCCTGTGTGGGCGTCTTCACGCCCGAGCTCTGGTTCTCCCTGCTTGTCGACTATGACAACATCAGCGTCTACCTGCCCGTGGGCGTCTGCGATCGCTGTCAGACCACCACGGGCGAGGAGGTCTACGCCAGCCACATCAGCCAGGCGGAGGAGTGGAGCGGCTATCCGGTGGGCCTCGAGGTGAGCGAGGCCGACCTCACCCACGAGCAGACGCGCGCCTACAAGCGCGGCCAGTTCGTGCAGGACGTCGCCCGCACGGGCATGCGTGCGGCTGCGGCGACCTCGCCCGCGCTGTTGGGTGCACAGGCGGTCGCGAACCGCATCAGGCGCCACACGCAACGGATCAACGAGATGCAGCGGACGTTGGAGGACACCGTTGGCGGCAAGACGAGCTCGAACCGCCGTCACATCCTCACCCAAGGCAGGAGGCTCGTGCTCTCTGCCATCCAGGACGACCCCTCGCGTGCCAACGCCTTCAAGCTGCAGGCGCCCTCGTGTGACTCGTCGCTGTGCTCCATGTGCGGCGACTGCGTGCGCGCCTGCCCGCTGCATGCGTGCGACATCGACGAGCACGGTCACTTCTCGGTGGAGCCGGCCTACTGCGTGAACTGCGGGGCGTGCGTCGCCGTCTGCGGGGATGGGGCGCTCGAGATGGCTCCCGTCGATCCCGCCGACCTCGTGGTCCCCGACCCCAACGCCGCACGGACGGCGGAGCAGCGCGCCCTGGTCCAGAAGGCAAAGGCCGAGGGCAAGGCGCGGCTTGACAGGTACCTGGACGCCCTCGAGCGCCTGGGTGAGACCGATAGCGACTAACGCGGAGACGAGGAGGGACACGTGGCTCTTTCGATTGGCATCGTCGGGCTGCCCAATGTGGGAAAGTCGACCCTGTTCACGGCGCTCACGCGCAAGGGCGGGCTAGCCGCCAACTATCCCTTTGCGACCATCGATCCCAACGTGGGCATCGTGGACGTTCCCGATGACCGCCTGCAGGTGCTGGCGGACATCGTGCGCCCGGGGCGCATCGTGCCCGCAACGGTGGAGTTCGTGGACATCGCCGGGCTAGTGAGGGGCGCAAGCGAGGGGGAAGGGCTGGGCAACCAGTTTCTGGCCAACATCCGCGAGACCGACGCCATCTGCGAGGTCGTGCGCTTCTTCTCGGACCCGGACGTCATTCGTCACGAGAGCAGCCTTGATCCCGCAAGCGACATGGATACCATCCAGACCGAGTTGGTGCTGGCGGACCTCGGCACGTTGGAGAGGGCCATTCCCAAGCTCGAGAAGGAGACGCGGCGCGACAAGGCCAACGCCTCGAGACTCGCCATCGCCCAGCGCCTGCAGGGATGGCTGAACGAGGGGAACCGTGCGGCGGACCTCGACATGACCGAGGAGGAGAGGGTTGCCGCGCATGACCTCTTCCTGCTCACCATGAAGCCCATCCTGTACGTGGCAAATGTGGATGAGGGCGCGCTCGATGCCGAGCTTCCTGCCATCAATGGCGCCGAGATCGTTCCCATCAGCGCCAAGGTCGAGGCTGAGCTCGCTGAGCTCGACCCGGAGGAGGCCGCCGAGTTTCTCGCCGACCTGGGGCTCGCGCAGAGTGGCCTCGCCACGCTTGCGCAGGCGGCCTATCGGCTCCTTGGCCTGCAGAGCTACTTCACGGCGGGTGAGATGGAGGTCAAGGCCTGGACCATCCCCGTGGGGACCAAGGCCCCCCAGGCGGCTGGCGTCATCCACTCCGACTTCGAGCGCGGCTTCATCAAGGCACAGGTCTGCAGCTACGATGACTACGTCGCGCTCGGTGGCGAGCAGGGCTGCAAGAACGCGGGCAGGCTGCGCATGGAGGGCAAGGAGTACGTGGTGCAGGACGGCGACGTCATGCACTTCATGTTCAACGTGTAGGCGTCTCGCAACGACATGCACAGACGGGGCATGGAAAGGCTCCCGGGCCTGAGCCGTCGGGAGCCGCGGTTCCTCATTCGAAGGGTGTTCCGCCACCCGCCATGGGCGGCGGAACCTGGTGGGGCCCGGTGGGCCTCCCGCCCCTCACCTACGAGTACTCATCCTCATACGACCCGTAGCTCTCGTCGTAGCCGTAGTCGTAGTCATACGATTCGTTGTATGAGTAGTAGTCGTAGTCGCCGGTGTCGGTAGAGTAGTCCTGTCCGGAAGATGTGCCGAAGCCCACGTCAACGTTGTCCATCGTCGGGCTGGGCGAGGTCTCGAGCGCATCGACGTCACCCTCTTCCGTGGGAGGCAGGCCCTGGTCGACGCGACGCATCATCTTTCGCCATGCGGTCGTGTCGCACAGCTCGTACCAGGTCTCGTTGATGTACCTGGACGTGGTGGGCTCCATGCCGGTGTAGATGTCGTTCTCGACGTCCATACCGATGAACTGCGTGGCAAGCGCGACGATGGACTGCACGTCGAGGTCGGTCCGCACATATGAGGCCATCGTCGAGACGGTTGCGGCGATGGTGCCCGGGTCGCTCGCCAGCACCTTCTTGGCGACGAGCGAGATGATCATGCGTTGGTTTGCCGCACGGTAGCGGTCTCCGTCGCCCAGGTCGTCATAGGCGTGCCGACAGCGGCAGAACAGGGCTGCGGTATGCCCATCGAAGTGGTGGTCGCCCGCCTCGAGGTCGAGACCGGTGTAGTAGGGGTCCCTGACGTCCATGTCGAGCGTGACGTCGATGCCGCCGATGGTGTCGATGACGGCGGCGAGGCCATCCATGTCCAGCTCGGCGTAGTGGGAGATGGGCACACCCGCAAACTCGGAGATGACCTGCGTGGTGTAGGCCTCCTGGCCGATCGAGTAGGCGGCGTTGATCTTCTGTTGGCCGTTCTCGCCAAGGTCGACGAGGGTATCACGATGAATGGACACCATCGTGACCTTCTTGTTGACCGGATCGATGCGGGTCAGCATGATGGAGTCGGAGCGATAGGCGCTGTCATCGTTGCCGTACGTGGGGTCAAGGACACGTCCCTCGTCCTTGTCGATGCCGATGAGCAACAGGTAGAAGGGCTTGCCGGCCTCCTGATGGGTGAGGACGGTCCTGAGCTCGTCGCTTACGGTGCCCGTCAGCTTGGAGTTAATGCTGGCAACGAACGCGGCGAGGGCA
Organism: Atopobiaceae bacterium UBA1367; assembly: GCA_002305995.1. Lineage (GTDB taxonomy): Bacteria > Actinomycetota > Coriobacteriia > Coriobacteriales > Atopobiaceae > UBA1367. Next base: position 52,399 of record DBRN01000008.1, on the reverse strand, counting down.
ACCGTGGCTCCCACGAAGACGATGCAGAGTGCCAAGAGTATGGACGTGGTAATGCGCTTGCGTCTACGTGAGCGCATCTTGCTGCCGTAGTAGTCGGCAGATACGCTGCGTGAGAGCGAGATGCTCTCGCTGATGGCCGGACGCACGTGCTTCTTTCGGACCAAAGATCCTCCTCGGTCAGAGGCTGTTCGGTGCTGGCGAACGCGCTGCTGCACTTGCCTGCCCGCCGTGTGGCTAGTCAATGATAGCCTTCCCTGAAGGTAAGATGCAAAGTGCGACAAAAAGCACGCGCTTTGTGCATCATAAGAGGGGTATCAGCGGCAGGTCGTCGCGTTTGGGGACGACTCATGCGAGCAACCGGCACCCGACCCTGAGACTCCATGCGCCCGAGCGCCGCCCCCAAGGGCATGTCCATCAGGCATCCTCGTTCACGACAGTGATCTTGCCGTCGAATCCTCCGTGGTCCTGAAGGGCGATGGCGTCGAGGAGGCGCTCGAAGCGGAACGTCTCCGCGACGACAGGCTGAATGCTGTGTTTGGCGATGAAGTCGAACATGGCGGTGACCGAACCCTGGTCGGGCCAGTTGCTATGGAAGCCTGTCAGGTAGACACCGTTGGGGATCTCCGCGATCGGGTTGAACCCCCTCAAGGGCTGTCCGCCCCCGAGGATGCCAGTGTGGCAGACGATGCCGCCGCCCCTTACCGCGCGGAGCGAGTCGCGCAGCGTTGACGTGCCGACGAGCTCGAGCACCTTGGTCGCTCCCAGCGCCTTGTCGGAGAGGTTGCCGTCATCCACCAGCGAGACGTCGCACCCCAGCTCATCGAGGCGTGCCAGTCGTGACTCCCTGTGCGTCGTCGCGATGGTCCTGCAACCGAGCGCGCGGGCAATCTGCAGAGCTGCGTAGCCGAGGCCACAGGTTCCGCCGCGGACGAGGAGCGTGTCTTCCGATGACAGGCGAAGGCCTTGGAACAGCGAGCCCCATGTGGTGTAGAAGGTCTCGGGCATCGCGGCGAGCGTCCTCCACGGAAGCGCATCGGCAGATTGGGGCAGCGAGAACACGTGGTGCGCGGGCGCGAGAACGTACTCGGCATATGACCCGTCGAAGCTGCGCCCCATTCCGCCCATGAACGCGCAGACGCGCTGTCCCGTCCGGAAGGCGGTGTCACCGGGATCGGCGACCTCACCCACGCACTCGATGCCGGGAATCACCGGCTTGGCGATATAGGCCTCGTTAACCTCGCCCAAGCGCAGGACCTGCTCGGAATGGTTAAGTCCGATTCCACGTACGCGGACGAGCAGCCAGCCCTCCTTGGTCTTGGGGACGACGACCTCCGAGATCGTCGCCTTGTCGGCGGGTGTCACACCGTTGATGACGAGCGCTCTCATCGTTTCGGGAAGCATGTGCATGCCGGTCCTTCCTCAAAGGGTGTTTCCATGCTCATGATGATACATTCTGAGGTGCTGGGTCTGCGAGCAAACGAGACGGCTTGACCGGAGAGCTGGCTTTTGAGCGGCGATGTCCCGCTGTGAACCCATACATGGGCGGCGTGTCGCGTGCCCTTTCTTGCGCAGTGCCGGATAGGGCGGTTAGCTGGCGTAAGCCGCCTGGGCGAACTCGACATACTTTCTGGCATGGATGTCATGGGAGCGGTAGTACGCGCCGTAGACCGAGGCAGGGCTTTCTTCGATGTCGAAGAAGCGTAAGCCAGGTTCCGGCAGCATGGCGAAGTCGGGAACCGCTGCGACGCCCACATGCGCACGAGCCAACGCGTACGCCTCGGCGACCGAATTGCAAAAGATGGCAGACGACATGCTCAGAGAGGGGATGATCAGGTCTCCGTACATGCGCGGTGAGGGTACCTTGTCCGGGCCGTCGGACACACAGATGATGCGATGCTTGCGGGAAAACTCGTTCAGCGGGATGCGCGCCATGGAGAACCTGCCTGTCGTCTTGATCTCCATCTGAAGGTCGAGGCTCGTCGATGCCACGCAGATGAGGCTGACGGGCGCGAGCCCTGCAAAGCGCATCTCGTCGTCGCGAAGTGAGACGGTATCGATCCCCATCATGACCGCAGCTCTCCCCGTTCTGACAGCGTTGATTCCCGCATCGAGCGTCATGTGTCTCACACGTGCGCAATGGGCGTCGTCTGGATCGATGACCTGGCGTAAGGGAGCCGCGAGTTGAGGGAGCTCAAATGGGTCGGTGTACCCGACGGTGAACGTGCGCCCCCTCTCGTCCCTGTTGTCTGCGGGTATGTTGTGCGCGTCTCTAACGAGGTGAGAGATCTCGCGTGCGATGGGGAGAAGGGCCCTGCCCGCTGGCGATAGGGACACGCTGCGTGTCGTGCGGTCAAACAGAGGGGAGCCAAGCTCTGATTCCAGGGATTTGATCCTCTTGCTCACTGTCGGCTGCGTGATGCCTAGGGCATGCGCCGCGTGTGCAAAGTTGAGGTGGGCAGCCAACTCGAGAAAGCATGCAACGTGCGAGTCATCCATGGTCGCTCCAATAAATTCCGATTAGGAATTAATCATACTTCTATCCGCTGGACACGTCCTTGCTGATTCGTAGAATTTGACCTGTCGGAATCACCTGGGCTCGTAAGATGACGGAAGGACGGATCATGGCACTCTCCGATATCGCAACTTGGAACGACGACAAGAACGCCGCTGCTTGTGGCGCAGCCTGCGGCGCTGGCGACAAGCCCGAGGAGGCCCCGTCTGCCTGCGGCTCCGCTTGCGGCGCTGGCGACAAGCCCGAGGAGGCCCCGTCTGCCTGCGGCTCCGCTTGCGGCGCTGGCGACAAGTAAACCATCGCAACACGGCGACGAGAGGGACCCTTCCGCGATGTCGTGGTTGGGTCCTTTTCATGAGGAGGAAGCAGATGGACGTCGATACCTGCCTGAAGAAGCTTGGCTATGTGGGCGTGCTCGACTTCGCCACGGTAGACGAAGACGGCGATCCCCAGGTCCGCACCATCAGTGCCATCCACTACGAGGGGCGGACGCTCTATTTCCTCACTGCGCGCGGCAAGAGCTTCGCGCACCAGCTCATGTCGGATGGACGGGTGCAAGTGGCGGGCTACACGCGCTATAAGGAGACCATCCGTCTTTCGGGAAAGGCGGTACGCGTTCCAGATGACGAGCAGGTTCACTGGCGCGACCTGATCTATGCCGAGCAGCCCTACCTGGAGAACGTGTACCCGGGAGAGTCCAAGAACATCGACGTGATATTCAAGATCGAGGACTACACGATCGAATACTTCTGCCTTGCGACGCGGCCGATAACGCGCGAACGCTTCGCGATCGGCTCCGCAGTGCTCAAGCCAAAGGGATACCTCATGGGCAGGGACTGCATAGGCTGCGGGAAGTGCCAGCGGGTGTGTCCGCAGGGTTGCATCGAAGGTGCCCCTCGCGAGCAGCACGTCATCCAGCAGAATCACTGCCTGCAGTGCGGCAACTGCTTCGAGCACTGCCCCGTCAACTGCATCGAGCGCTTGGGGTAGGAGGCTGACCTCGCATGTCCAGCAAGAGGACATTCTCGTTCCAGTGGCACATCACCGACGACTGCGACCAGCGGTGCCAACATTGCTACATCTTCCAGATAGAGAGCCGCGACCGGCTCGTGCGCATGACCTGGGGGCAGATGCAGGAGACGCTCGCGAACATGGAGGAGTTTTGTGCGCGCTTCGGACGAGAGCCCTACCTCTACATAACCGGCGGCGACCCGCTGTTGCATCCCGATTTCTGGCGACTCATGGAGCTTCTCGAGGAAAAGGGGTATCGCAGCACCGTTATGGGCAACCCGTTCCACCTGACGCCCGAGGTCTGCACCCGCATGAAAGCGTGTGGTGTCGTTCGCTACCAGCTGTCGATTGACGGAATGCGCGAGACGCACGACTGGTTCCGCATGCCCGGAAGCTTTGATGCGACTTTGGCGGCGATTCCCATGCTCAGGCGGGCGGGATTGCGCGCCGTCATCATGACGACCGTTTCGGGCGTCAATATCGATGAGGTGCCCGACATTGTCGATCTGGTGGTTGAGCATGGCGCGAACGTGTTCGCCTTCGGACGCTATGTTCCCGGTGCAGGGAAGAGCAACGGCATCGAACCATATCGCTATCGCGCTCTGCTCGATGTCTGCCATCACAAGTTCAAGAGGTATGAAGACGCTGGCTGTGACACGTACTTCAACCGCAAGGACCATCTGTGGACCCTCTACGAGTATGAGGAGGGTCTCTGGAGGATTCCGGACGGTGCTGAGGAGGGCAAGGTTTACGGAGGATGTAACTGCGGGAGCGGCCACTTCACAGTGACTTCTCGCGGCGAGGTCCTTGCGTGCCGCCGCGTGGTCGGCAGCAATGTGGGCGACGTCTACAAGGACAGGCTGTCTGATCTCTGGTGCGGCAAGATGGAAGACTACCGTAACTTCGGCGGATTCGAGAAGTGCTCGCGATGCGAGCTTCTGGCCTGGTGCCGTGGCTGCCCGGCGGTCGCAAGCGGCACCAACGGCAGTTTCTACGCACCTGACCCGCAATGCTGGAAGGACGTGTAGTCCCGACAGCGATGCATGTGCGGGCTCCCTGGACATCTCCGGGGGCCTGGCGCATGGGAAGATCAGCGTAGCGTCTCATGCGCTCGGCGCGTCACCGCTTTGGAGATGGCCCTGCTACCATCAGCATGCTCGCGTGCGCCGACGCAGGAGGCGGGGATCCTGCCGAAGAGTCTCCTCTAGAGGCCCTTGCCCATCTGGTACGCGAGGTTCGGGTACGCGGAGCCGGACGTCATCGAGACTGTGCCACAGCCCTTGCCGTAGAGCTCGCCGCGGTTGTCAAACTGCATGTAGTCGCAGACCTTGTGGTAGTAGGCCCTGACGATCTCGAAGGCCGAGTCGGTGTTGTCCCAGGCAACCGAGATGAGCACCGCCTTCTTGTGCATGTTCGTGAGCTCGTGGGTGAACGAGTAGAAGCGGTCAACCACGACCTTCAGCTGCGCTGGCCAGTTGTAATAGTAGACGGGCATGGCGAAGGCGATCACATCGCAGCCTTTGATCAGCTGCTTCAGCACCTTCTCGTAGTCGTCCTTCTGTACGCAGGCACCGGACATTCCGCAGTGACCGCAGCCAAGACACGGCCTGATATCCGAGTGGATCACATCGAAGACCGTCACTTCGTGGCCACCCTCTTCGGCGCCTTCCGCAAAGCGACCTGCCAGGAGGTTGGACGAGCCCCTCTTGTTTCCGCTGCTCTCGAGAATCAAAACCTTCACGAGCCCTCTCCTTTGCCATATGGGTGCCGACAAGACCGATCAAAGAACCTGCACTACGTATCCTACCCAGCATGCTGGACGAGCCGCATCCCCACGCTCGGACTCGCGTGGTCAGCCTCGCTTACCGCCCGACAGGCGCCTCGCATGGCATACGACATGAGCGAGACGACGGGCACGGGAATCGCCACGTCGACGATGCGCCTGATGGTGGGCGCAGGGCCCGTGGCAGGCTACCTGTTGCGCTCCACAAAGGCGGCGATGTCATCATCCGATGCCGATCCGCTCAGGCGACCGCCGGGTGTCCAGATCCCGGTTCCAGCCTGCTGCTCGAGGGTCTTTGCGCTGTCTCCGATCGAACTGCCGCCGGACGTGCAGAAGGGTACGATCGTCATGCTGCTGAGATCGGTCGACTCCACGAAGGTGCTCATGATGCGTGGCGCCTCTCCCCACCAGATCGGGTATCCGAGGTAGACGGTCGAGTATCCGCTGAGGTCCATCGGGTCGCTTCCGATTGCGGGTCGAGCGGACTCGTCCGCCATCTCGACGGAGGTCCTGCTCAAGTTGTCGTTGTAGTTCAGGTCTTCCGTCGTGTAGGGATCGGCGGGGATGATCTCGTAGAGGTCCGAATCAGTTGCCGCGGCGATCTTCTCGGCAACCCCCTCGGTCGTTCCGGTCGCCGAGAAGTACACCACGATGGACTTCCCATCAGACGCCTCGGATGCGGCTGGCGAGCCGTCCGATGACGATGCGGCGTCGTTGCCCCCGCTGCTGACAGAGGTGCTGTCCGCACCCTCCTGTGCCGTTTGACCTGTGCATCCCGCTAGGGCAAGCAGGGCACAGGCGAGGACCAGTGGGGCTAAGATTCTCTTGAGCATCGTTTCTCCCATCTGCTTCCATTCATACGCTCTCAGCAGGGAACCGAGGCGGTCGACCCTCCTCTGCTGGTCTGCAGACGTCCATGAGCGATCCTCTCATGCAGCTCGACCCGTTCAGAAGGAGGCTCGCGCACTCATCGTCAAGCAGGCGCTCACGACGTGTCATCAGAGCTGCGACCAGCATCAATGAGATCCGGGGGCATCCCGTGCGGCAACGCGCCCTCCCTCCGATGCTTCGTCTGCCTAGCCAGAACGATACGCTGCCGCACAGCCCATTGCCAATGGCTATGAGTAATATCACGACATTCCATTGGGGAATGATGCTGAGAAAGGCGGCAGAGAGGGAGATGCGCACGTTCGTGTCCTGCCCGTTCTCCAGGCGAAGTCTGTGCGGCATGTCAACCGAGGAGCTGCGTATACTTGAGCGAGAGGTAGGTACCTGCGAACGGAGGCCGTCATGCCCAAGGCCGTGCGAGTGGCGTTGCCCATCCTGTTCATCGCAGCGGTCTATTGTGGTGGTGCCCCCGTCGAGGCCCTGCAGCCCGACGCGAGCGACGTCGTGATGGCCGTATGGATCGCCGCAGTGCTCGTCACCGGCGTGGCGAACGTGGTCAACGCATGCGTGGATCGCGGAGAGGGGAGCCCGCGGAGGCTGGCCTTCTGGGACATGCTGCTCAAGCTCTGCATGGTCCCGTTTCACCTCCTGGTGTTCGCAGCCGGACTCGCCATGTCCATCGCGCTGGCGGTGGTGCCCGGACTGATTTTTGCGGCGCCCCTCATGGCAGGCATGTTAGCTGTGATCGACTACGTGATGCTGCTGTTCACGTCTTCCTACGGTTTTGCCGCAGTGTTGCGTGCGCGCGGACAAGGGCTCATCACCAGCACCTCGGCGGCGGTGCTGTTCGTGCTGCATGGGCTGTTCGTCACCGACGTCGTGGCAGCGATCGTGCTGTACGTGATGGTACGCAAGGCAGAAAACCCTCAGGCTCCTAGCGAAGAAGGGCCAGCGGCATGAGCTCTGCCAAGAAACGGTCATGTTCAAAAAACGCCAGAAGCGTATCGGCAGCTTGATGGCTGGCAAGGTAAAGTCCATGTTTTGTGATGTTGGCGTAGGGTTAGTTTGACCCCTCTTGGCTGGAGACGCTGGGCGTCTGACGGCGGAGAACCAACGCTTGCTATGAAAGGTCACAGCGCATGGGCTACATCGTGAGACCCATCAGACGAGACGAGTGGGCGCTGCTCGAGGACTTCCTCTACGAGGCGATCTTCGTTCCGGATGGCTTCGAGGGAGAGCTCCCGCGCTCCGTCATCCATGACGACCCCAAGTGTCGCGCCGCCTTCGAGGGGTTCGGCACGCTGCCGGACGATCGGGCGCTGGTTGCCGAGGTCGACGGCGAGGTCGTCGGGGCCTGCTGGGTGCGCACCACCGACGAATACGGGCATATCGACTCCGTGACGCCGTCGTTCTCCATCTCGATCTACAAGCCGTATCGAGGTCGGGGGATCGGCACGGCGATGATGAGCCGCATGCTCGACGAGCTGCTCGAGGCCGGCTATACCCGCGCATCGCTCTCGGTGCAGAAGGAGAACCCGGCGCTGCGCCTATACGAGCGCATGGGCTTCCGCATCGTCGGTGACGGTGCGGATGAGACCGAGTGGCTCATGGTGCGCGACCTCTGCGGCCATGAGATCAGCAGCGCGACGCTTGAGTCTGCCGACGCGATCTATCGCTTGGTTCAAACGACGATACATGCGGTCTATCCCGATTGCTACGACCCGGCGGTAGTGGCGGCGTTCTCCTGCTTGCACAGCCCCGATGTGATTAGAGCTGATATCGCGGCGGGCAAGATTTTCATCCTAAAGGTTGGTGATCGTATCGTGGGAACCGGCACGGTCAAGGAAAACCATATCATGCGCGTATTCGTCCTGCCCGAGGAGCAGGGTAAGGGATATGGGACGCGAATCATGGACGAGCTCGAGGCCATTGCGGCCCGTTCGCACTCGGCAGCTGTCCTCGAGGCGTCGGTTCCGGCTAGAGCTTTCTACCTTAACAGGGGCTATCGCGTGGCTGGGACTCAAACGTGGGAGATCGAGCCATGCGACGATCTTCCTGCAACCACCCTCGTGTACGAGGTCATGGAGAAGGAGCTGTAGGGACGCGTGGTCTTTGCGGAGAGGGAGAGACGCGGGGGGCTTACGCTTTTGCAAGACCCCTGTCGATAATCTGCCTCATTGCCTCTGAGCGCGTCTCGTCGCCATTGGCTGCGAACTGGTCGATGGCGGCCAATACCGATGGGGCGATTTTGATGGTGACCGGCACCAGCCGCTCCGCGCCGAAGCGGGGTCTGCCAGCGTGAACCTCACCTACATGGCCCGGCCACGTGCCGTCCTCATACTCCTTTGCCATGGAATCGAGCAGCTCGTCGGTCAGTTCCGTACCGTCATGGGCTTTTCCTGCCATATCGTTATTCCTCACCGTAGTCCCACCTTCCTCATGGTGCCTTGTGTCGGCGGACACATCGCATGGTAGACGGAGATGATCTGCATCAAGCCTGCGCGTGACTCACATGATCCAAGCATCCTCGATCGCACAATTCGGCAGGTCAGAGCCGTGTAAAAGCCTTTGGACATGCGCTCGCACGCCTGAGGCGGCATATGTCGAAGACATTTGATGGTAGCATTGCCCCAGCGGATGCATCCTTTGATTGTCGAAAGGAGGAGGCATGGAGCTTGCACTGCAGATACGTCGACTCAGGAACGAGCGGAACCTATCCCAGGACGATTTGGCCCAGAGAATATACGTTTCGCGTCAGACGGTCTCGAACTGGGAGAGGGACAAGACCTACCCGGACGTGCACAGCCTGCTCCTGCTCTCCGAGCTCTTCGACACGACCGTGGACGAGCTGATCAAAGGAGACATCATGACCATGGAAGACATGCTGGAAAACAAAGAGGCCTACAGGCGCATGACCACGCTGATGTCGGTCGCCGTCATCTTCGCTCTGGGCGGGGTTGCCCTGCTCGCCCTCGGGCTGTATCGGTTGGGTTGGGGTACGGTTCCCTCCTACATCATCTTTGCTCTCATGGGAGGCATAAGCTTTACCCTCATGCATCAGGTCGAGCTCATAAAAAGGAAGCACGATCTCGTCACATACCGGGAGATCCTCGCCTTTTCCAAAGGCGAGCCGATCGACCGCAGCGGCCCTGGGGCGAGCTTCACGCGCTTGCATCCCCTCGCCATACGGGTCATCTATGCTGTGGTCTCCACGATCGTTGGGGTCGCCGTGGCGCTCCTGCTCATCCTGCTTCTCCGGTGACCTGCCCAACTGCCCTGCAGTCGGGGCGTGACATAGCACTTGTCAAAAGACCGTGGGGCGGGGAGCGACCATCAGGGCTGCCCATCGACACGTGAGCTATTCCGTCAGGTCAAAAGGCCATGGGGCGGGGGGCGATCCTCAGGGTCTCGTTCCTCGCCCCGTCGTGCGATCCTTCCACGCACCACGCGACCCTACGTGCCGCGCCGCACCTCTCAAGGTCGAGTCAAGGTCGAGATACGTTAGCGTATGAAGTTCGTGCTGGCGCGTTCCTCGTCCATCGTGGGCTTGCTCACTCCCGCTGAGGCGGCGGTGTCGATCGACTTGGTGAGCCAAGCCATGTTGCGGCCGAGCACGCGCATCACTTGAACCCCTTCGGCATCCTGCATGACCTCTTCGGGGGTATTGCCATGCACCATGGGCCAATACCTGCTGTTGACCTGGATCATCTGCTGGTGTTGCAGGTGCTTCTCGATCTGCTCGAGCGTAGCGGTTGTTCCTGCGCGCCGTGCGCTCGCCACCACGCCGGCGGGTTTGAGCGCGAAGTCGACGCGACCGCGGTTCGAGAAGAACACGCGATCCATAAAGCACTTCATCGATCCTGCGATGCCCGAGAAGAACACGGATGTGCCGAAGACGAATGCGTCGTAAGAGCCGGCGATGCTGAGAAACTCTTCTACCGTGTCATGCTCGAAAACGCAGTGGCCGAGCTCGGCGCAGCGATAACAGCCAATGCATCCGGCGATGGGCTTGGCACCGATCCAGAACTCATCGGCGCCCACGCCTCCCTCAGCCAATCCCTCTCCAACGAGCGAGAGCGCCGTGTGCGTGCAGCCCGACTTGTGGGGCGAGCCGTTGACCAGCAATGCCTTCATGGTTCATTCCTTTCATCAATACGTTGAGGCGCGCGACTCTACGAGCATCCACACGCTCCCGTGCCCTTCGGCTTTCAAGTCTTGCTGCAGCCGCCATGCATGCATATCCCCGCCGAATACCGCCGCCTCGGTGCGAGAACAGGTTGCGGTAGTGCTGTGCGCAGCGCTCCTCGTCGGCCGTTCCGGGACGCCCCGCTGGGCACTTGGCGAACATGTGCTTGCAGGGGCCTCCGCGCGGCCCGTTGAACTCGTCTAGAACCAGCGATGTCACCATTATACCGGGGCTGATGGAGTTGATGCGCGGGCCGCGCTCGCCCCAGCGTACCGCCTCGTACAGTACGCGTTTCTCGCTGCAGCGCTTCGCCAGCCGATAAGCATACAGCGTGTCGCGCACATTCTCGGATCGCCTATGATTGTGAGGAGCGACGCTGATGGTGCCCGCCCCTCACATCGGCAGCACCGACCACATCGGGTTGGCTGGCGACGACGAAAGCGGGAAGACCACGTGCGCGAGGCGGATGTGTGCCATGTGCGTCTTCATGTTCTCATCGCATGCGGTTTGATAGTAAGCGCCATGCGGACAACGGAGGAAGGCTGTGAGAATCAAACCACTCATAGGAAGAGGCCTGCTGTTGGTTGCAGCCATGATGATCCTTCTGACCGGATGCCAGCCAAAGGAAGAGGGTGCGAGGGGAGCTCCGATGCAGAAGTCCTTTGCCGAGATCGCGGGGACGCTCGAGAGGTATGGTGTCACGGGAACGACCGAGCAGATGCTTGACGAGCTGGAGGAATCGTATGCAAGGTTCTCGCCAGAGGCGGAGTCGGACAAGACGCTGCTTCTATTGTCGGTCCTTGGATCCGGTAATTACGATTACTCAAGCAGAACGTTCAGCCCGTCCCACAACGGCGTCTACAGCTTCGACACCGAAGTCTTCGACCTGGAAAAGGCGTATACGACTTTCCTTGTAGGCGTCTCCGCATTGGACGAGGAGGAGCTTGATTTCGAGAACGTGCGCGAAGACACAAGCCAGGTGAACTGGGAAGAGGGCAGTGGGAAGACGACGATTGCCTTTGAGTGGCAAGGCGAACAGCACGTTTTGGAGGCAAGGGTCAGAAACGACTGGTTCGACTTGAGCGTCGCAGGAGAGCTGAACGAGATAATCAAGAAGCACGAAAGCGGGAAGCAGCTTTACTTCACAGATGACGGCTATCAGGGATGCATCGTCTTCTACCGCACGCAGGAATGGGCGAAGAGGTTCCAAGAGGAAACCGGCATTGACCTCCACGACGGCTCCTGACCCGGTTTCCGTTCCCGTGCTCAGGAGAGGGCAGAATCGCTTTGACGGGGGCTGCAGCAGTCTGCTCGCCTATTCGTTCTGCAGGGCGATGTCGTTGTGGGGGAAGGGGCATCACCGATTCCCGCCCATCGAGGACGAGAACCTTGGTCGGTTGATACGGATTACGCCAGAGACCAAAGTGCAGATAGAGAAGGACCTCGGAGGCAAGATCCTGCTGACCCCGGGGCACACAGACGACTCGATCTCCCTGAGGGTTGGCGATGCCGTGTTTTGCGGGGATGCCGCGATGAACGGGTTCCCGAGCATGCACAGGATCACGATCTGGATCGAGGACGTCGAGGCGTATCGCCAGTCTTGGAAGCTTATGATGTCCGAGGGCATCGAGGTCCTGCTCCCGGGGCACGGTGCGCCCTTTCGCATTGGGGACTTGGAGCGGAACCTCACATACGTGGCGGACACAAGGCTGAGAGGCCTGTGACCATTGGGCCTGCAGTGCGCTACGGTGGGAGACATCATGCGCATGCGAACATGGTGGCGACGTGTACCATGCAGGCGCTGTCGGGTTTACACAAGGGGAGGGCATTTATGGCAAGCAGCGAAGGCTACCTGGAATACGTCCTCGACTTGCTCCGGGACGTTCCCTCCGTCACCTGTAGGAAGATGATGGGAGAGTACCTGCTGTACAGCGAAGGTATCCTCTTCGGGGGCGTCTACGATGACAGGCTCCTGCTGAAGGACGTGCCGGCCGCACGCGATGCATTTCCGGAGGGGCAAGCCCCTTACGAGGGAGCCAAGCCCATGCCGCTCGTGGACAGCGAGGACCCGGCCTACATCGCCAGAGTGATTGCCGCCATGGTCCCGCAGCTGCCGAAGCCGAAGAAGAGGCACTAGCTGGGCAGCCGACCCGCGAGCGAGCCTCTCGGATGACGGGCGCGAGATACGTGCTCGGGCATATCGAGCAGGTGAATGGGTTGCTCGCGAGAACTTTCTCTACGAGGTGGTTTTGCCCCTGAGGGCTTTGAGGGGGGCGCAAGTTCCACCCTGCGGGCCTTGCGCCGGGAATCGGCGCCCCTCGTCGTGCTCGTCGACGGCAGCAACGACGTGGCATATGTGCGCGAGGGCCGGTACATGCGCACCAAGGCGCGAACGATGGCATCTGGCTTGGCATGGGGTCCGACTCTCAGACTGTATCCGGATGACCTGTGGATCAGGTGATAAGCTGGTCTCGGGAATGCCCGTCGACCAAGGATACATGACAGCTACCGGTAGATCACGCAAGGCCCACTACCTCAACGAGATACGCGAAGAGACCGCGCAGGATGGGAGATCGAGATGTCAGGTGAGATCAGCTCAAGCAACGAGTCAGCACAGTCAGTCGCCAATCTGGTGAGTGGTGGTCTGGAGGGCTACATCGCGTTCGAGGTCGAGAAGGTACACCCCTATGCGAACGTGCTGGGGAACCAGATCCACGACGTCGCCGTGGGCGAGGCGATCGCGGGTGCGATGGACGCTTGGCGTGACGTCGTGGGGAGCGACGCCACCGCACTTGTCCAGGCGGCAGAGAACCTCTCCGGGATCGATGAGGAAGCAGCGGTGAAGATCCTTGGCGTCTCCTCCTGACGGACGCTTTCCCTAACGGTCACAAGATGCGGAAAGTGGTGAAGAGCGTGGGATTCAGGATCCAAAAGGAGAAGGCGACATCCGCCCTCCAGACCGACATCGCCAACCTCAATGATCAGTCCCAGCGTGCGGAAACGCAGGTGAGCACGATGGAGTCGGCCCGACCCGCTGAGTTCGACCTCGCTGGCTCGGGCTATGAGGCGATTGGTGAGCGCATCACGAGCCGTGCGACGATAGCCAAGTCGCATTACGTGATGTTCCGGAGGCTCGCGGCTGCGGACGCGTCGAACATCTCCGTACTCGCCCAGGTGGAGGCATTCGCGGACGATGACTCCGTCGACACGGACAAGTGCGACCAGAGGATCCAGGCCGCATATGCCGAGAAGGACGCGATTAGCGAGGAGTGGAAGAAGGCCCTGCAGTGGTGCCTTGGCTATACCGATGGGGTCAACCATTACTTCCTAGGGCTTCTTGAGGCACAGGACGCGATCATCGAGAACAACGAGCGCGTGAAGAGGAAGGCCCAGACGTACCAGTCGACGGTCGAGAACATCTACTGGGAGGCGGAGAGCCTGGCAGGCGGGATGCTCGAGTCGTCGACGGCTGCGACCAGGAGCGCCGTGTCGGGCGATTACGGCAGCATGGATTGGGCGTCGACGGTCGACTGCGCTTACGAGGCGACGCACGCATACAGCGAGCTGATCGTGGACGGCGAGCTGCAGGAGGACAAGATCAGAGAGTGCTTCGCATCCGAGGCACTCTCCGATGCGCAGATCGCGGCGCTCGGGATGGTGTTCGCGGACCTTACGACTCGCTCCATGGGGGGTGACGAGGAGTCGCTCAACACGTTCCTCGGGCTGGGGTACGTGGAGTCGTCCCGTTCTGGAACCAAGAACTATCAGGAGGTGTGGACGGTCACCGTCACATATTCTGCGCTTCCCGGGCTCTTGCTGGCGGCCCAGTCGTGGAGCGACGATTCCGGGCTGCCCACGGGCGCGAACCCCAACATAACCAACGCGTGCGACGCCACGGGTGCGGCTCTGCTGCTCAATGCCACCATCTCCTGTCATGGCACGGGATATTCGCTGCAATCCGTGTATCCGTCGCCAGGGCCCCTTGTCGAGGTCTCGTTCGCCACGCACACCACCACCGACGCGGCGGGTGCCGAGAAGCCCTTCGGCATCGAGACCATCGGCTTTGGCACGAGGATCAACGGTGCTCCCACAGACACGTACTACGCCACCTATGACGCAGAGGCTTCGACGAATGCCGCCAACATGGTTTCCTACATGGCAGACATCAACATCAAGGACCCCGTCGAAGAGGGCATGAAGGAGACGGCGATCAGCTTTATCTCGAGCGTGACGGGGATTCCCATGGACACCAACGCAACAGGCCTGGCGGGAGAGGTTTTCGACTGGGGAGTCGAGTTCTCTGGGAAGGCCGCAGGTGCTACCGGCGCTGCAAAGCTCCCGTATTCGGCAATCACTGCCACCGTTGACGGCGTGGTCAAGGGCTACCAGGTGACCCAGGACAATCGCACCTTCGTCACCATCGGGAACGCAAGCCAGCTCAGCGCATATGCCAACGACACGTTCCAGACGTCCGGCGGCGTGCTCTGCAGTCCTGACAACGGCGTCGCGGTGCTCGCTGGCAGCCAGACGCCAGAGGAGGCCCAACGATACGCCGATTATGTGTCTGGATACGAGGACTACCTAAAGGGGGAGGCCGAGGGGGAGGTCGGCTCGAAGAGCTACGAGGACTGGCTTGACGAGCAGAAGAAGGAAGGTGACCAGCGATGAGGTCGACTGACACGGCTCCGCGTGTCGCGCGCGTGACCCGCAGGCAGGCGCTGCGCCTGGCGGCCCTCGCGGCGGCCGCGCTCCCCCTCGCGGCTTGCCGGTGGCCGGTCGGCGAGGGGGCCCGCGACGGCTACGGCTACATCGACGAGGGCGGCTCCTGGGTGGCGCCCCCCGCCTACGGGTGGGTCGGCCCCTTCTCCGAGGGGCGCGGCCTCGTCACCACGAGCGGGGGGGACCACACCCTGCTTGGCCTCGTTGGGGCGGACGGCGAGCTGGTCGCCGACCCGGTCGAGGCCGCCCCGCGGGCGGCCAGGCTCTCGCAGGGGTTCGCGGCGGCCCACTCGCCGAGGCTCGACATGGCCTACCTCGACGCATCGGGCGCCTGGGCGCTCTACCCGAGGGGCGTGGGCGAGTACTACGTGCGGGCCGACTCGTTCTCCCCCGCGGACGCGTTCTGCGGCGAGGCCTATGCTTTTGTGCTCGACGAGGATACGAGGGAGTGGGGCGTCCTCGGGACGGGCGGGGAGTGGGTCATTCCCCCGTCCTTCGCTGACGTCGTGCACACCTACTCGGGGGCGCGCCCCGCGACGCGGGTAGGGCTGGCGCCCATGAGGGACACCCAGGCGCCGAGCCTCTGGGGCTTCGTTGGCCCCTCGGGCGAGTGGGAGGTCGGACCGGCGTTCTCGGACGCGTCGTGGTTCCACGGCGACCTCGCCCGGGCCCGCGACCCGGAGGGCGGCCTGGTCGGCGCCGTGGACCCCTCGGGCGCCTGGGCTCTCCCTTCGGCCTACGCCTCGGTCTCCTTCGCGGCGGGATCCGACGGCCCCGTCCTCGCGCGGGACGCGGAGACCGGGCTCTGGGGGACGGCCGACGCCTCCGGCTGGGTTGCGCCCCCGCAGTGGCGGGGTGTCGGCATCAGCGGTTCGACGGGATCCCTGCTCGTCCTCGACGACGAGATCGGGCTCTGGGGCGTGGCATCGCCCTCGGGCGAGTGGGCGGTGGCCCCCGCCTGGGACGACGTGGACGAGCGCTCCGGCGTGGTCGGTGGCCTGCTTGTCGCTCGCGACGCCGAGAGCGGCCTGTGGGGCGTAGCGTCTGCGTCCGACGGCGGCGACTGGGCCGTCGGGCCCTCCCTCGGCGGGCTATGGGCGGACGCCGAGCTCTCGTTCCCGATGCCGGCCCGCGACGCGTCGAGCGGCCTGTGGGGCTACGTCGACGAGGGCGGCTCCTGGGCAGTCGAGCCCGCCTTCTCCTACGCGGGCTACTTCTCGGAGGGGCTCGCCGTGGCGCGGCCGCCGGCGGAGGACGACGGGGAGCCCGTCCGCATCGTGACCTACGTGGACGGCACCCCCGTCCCCAGGACGGAGGACCTACCCACCAACCGTCAGATCGCGTTCGACAAGGACCTTGAGTTCGACTACCGGGAAGGGAGCGGCTCGAAGGGCTACGAGGACTGGCTCGAAGACCGAGGAGCCGGAGATGACTAGCGCGGGGGGCGGGAAGGGCCGCCCGGGAGACGGCGGCATGGCCCTCGGGGCGTACCAGAGGAGGCGCGACGACCTGCTCGCGGAGCGGGCCAGGCTCTCGCGGCAGCGCAGAGGCATGGAAGAGACCCTCAGGCGCATCGACGTGCTCGGCGAGAGGACGGAAGACGACCTCAGGTACACGTCGCGCAACCTGGACGACGAGCATGCCGCCGAGCTCCTCCGGAGGCTGAGGGGGCTCGAACGCTCTCGGGAGGACGTGAAGGCTGCCGTGAGACGGCAGATCGGCGAGGCCGAGGAGCGCGAGGAGGAGCTCACGAGGAGGATCAGGAGGCTCGATGACGACTACGCGGCAGCACGGGACAGGAGGCGCCTGCTGCGCGATGGGCCCTCGGGCGAGAAGGACATAGGAGACGACGAGGAGGATGGACACGGCGGGGGAGAGTGAGTCGAGCGAGGAGATGGCGACCGCCGTCGCCGTGAGGGTGAGGGCGGGCCTGCAGGAGTATAGCTCCATCAGCGTCACCTTCGATCTCGACGCCCAGGATGCGGCTGCTTACGATTGCTTTTGCGAGAGCGGAGCGCTCATCGCGGACATGGATGGTGGCAACGTCCAGGTAGTGGCGCCGGGATTTGAGGGGGTCCGTGAGGGGATTAGGCGAGGTTGCCCGGATGGCGAGGTTGTCATGGTGGCGTGCGTAGTTGCCGCCATCGGTTTTTCGCTTGATGGTTGCGACCAAGACGGAAGGGATTCGAGTATGAAAACGCAGGGTGGGACATAGGGCATCATCGATGTCACAGGGGAGCTTGTCGGCTCGGCTACCTTCTCGAACGCCGATGACTACGGTTTTGCCTTGAACGTCCTCGCATCCGCCCGCGATGTCGGGACAGGCAGGTGAGGCTTCGTCGGTGACTCGGGGCGTGGGCCATCGAGTCGCAGTACGGGGGTGCGTGGGCTTTCTGCGACAACGGGACTGGCGAAGCCGGCCCAGCCGGGACCGGTGGGAGGGGGCGCGCATGTTGCAAGGTGCAAATTTTTACGGATGTGCGGCATGTTGTCCCGCCAGGCCCGCCACCGGCGCAGCGAGGGCTTGCGGAGGCGCAGGTAGATGGGGTGCTGTGCTCGCCCTATAGGGCCGCGCGCCGGAAGAAGGTCATAAGATACCGCACAACCGCCATTTTTTGCACCACTACCCTGCAAAGCTGCCGTGGCTTGACGGCAGACCCTCCTCACGCCCCGGCTGGCGCGTGGGCACTGACCATCGTCACAGCGGGCCGCCTCCGGCCTCGCGATGCCGGAGGCGGCCCTCCTCGTCCTGCTCATGCTGCTTGGGGGTCTGGCTACCCTGGACACTCTCGGCGGCAGGGCGCGGCTCTCCGCAGGCGCTCTCAGGAGTGTGGCTGTGAGCGCCGCGTACGGGAACTTTGTAGCCGCGATACGTACTAAGTCTGCGTCTCATATCGCACAGAGATCGTTCCCGAGGCCGTTGACCACCATGTGTTAGATGTCGGGCACTTCTCGGTCTTTTGTTCTATCTGTACTAGTACACATATGATAGAATCAGGCATCCAGCGAGGGAAAGATCCGAGGAGGCCAATCGATGATCGCAGACAGCGCGCGTCAGCCGGATCCCCCGATTCTCGTCGTCGAGGGCTACTCGAAGAGCTACGGGGGAAAGCGGGTTGTCGAAGACGTTTCGCTCTCAGTCTTCCCCGGCAGCATCTTCGGTTTTGTGGGGCACAACGGCGCAGGCAAGACGACGCTCATCCGCTCTATCGTGGGCGCCCTTTCCTTCGATGGGGGCGACATCCGGATCTGCGGGAAATCGGTCCGCACGGATCCCGTCTCCTGCAAGCAGGTGACCGCCTACGTGCCCGACAGCCCGGACGTCTACGGGTTTCTCACCGGTATGCAATACCTCGACTACGTGGCGGACCTGTTCTGCGTTGGTTCCGACGAGCGGGCACGGCGCATAGACGGCTACGCCAAGCGCTTGGGGATAGAAGACAGGCTCGGCGAGATGGTTTCTGCGTATTCGCACGGCATGAGGCAGAAGCTCGTCATGATCGGAGCCTTCCTCCACGAGCCACGGCTGCTCGTGCTTGACGAGCCCTTTGTCGGGCTCGATCCCGAGGTGGCATACGAGCTGCGCACCATGATGCACGAGCTCACGTCGCGCGGTAGCGCCATCTTCCTCTCGAGCCACGTGCTCGACACCGTGGAGAAGCTCTGCGACACGATTGCGATCATCCGCCAGGGCAGCATCATCCGTTTGGGAACGACCTATGAGGTCCGCGGGGATGAGAGCCTCGAGCAGGTGTTCCTCGAGCTCGCGCGGGAGGCGCGCAATGGCTAGCCTCACGCCCCTGCTCAAGGTCCAGGCGCTCGGCGCGTTCGGCGTGGGACGTTTGATGAACGAGCGCGACTCGAAGGCGAAGCGGAAGCTCGTGCTCGCTGCCATAGGCATCGTCCTGCTTGCCGTGTATGCCGTAGCGTATATGTGGGCTATCGGGCAGGCGTTCGTTGCGCTTGGCGCTGAGGAGGCGCTACCCTGCCTCGCCGTCGCGACGGCAGGTGTGGGCTGCATGTTCTCCACGCTTATCAAGGCGAACGGGCTTCTGTTCAGGCTCAAGGACTTCGATATCGTCGTCACGATGCCCGTGCCCCTTTGGACCGTGGTCGTCTCGCGCATCGCCCCGCTCTACGGCATGGGCCTCGTGTGCTCCCTTGTCCTGGGCACGCCGCTTATGACCGCGTACCTGCTTGCGGTCGGCGCTGTGCCCGCAAGCGTCATCGTCTCCTCGTTGGTTCTGCTGCTGGCTCCGGCAATCCCTTTGGCGCTCGCCCTCGCCGTTTCGTTTTGCGCGGCTTGGGTGGCATCGCGCATGCCCTTCGCCGACCGTGCGCTCGGCATCGTCAGCATGCTCTCCACGGTTGCACTCGTGGTGGGGATCATGTTCGCTACGGGAGGCGCGGGCATGTCCGATCAGGGAGATCTCTCTGCCCTCGCCGCGCTGGGAGGGCAGGTGAAGGAGTCCGTGTCTACGTTCTGGCCGCCCGCCGCGTGGGCAGCAGATGCGATAGGGGGAAGTGTGCCCGCGCTCATGCTGTATGCAGGTGCTTCGGTCGTATCTGGCGGTGCCGCAGTAGCCGTGCTGTCGATCTTCCTGGTGCCCATGAACTCCCTGCTCTCCTCTGGGGGCTCGCGCAAAGCCAGAGACGCATCCATGAAGGCGGGCGCCCCTCGAAAGCCCCTGACCGCCCTTATCCGTAAGGAGTTCATGTTATGGCTTGGGACTCCGATATATTTCATGAACACCGCGCCCGGCCCCGTTTTCGCGCTTGCTGCCGCTATCGCGGCTGCCGTGGCCGGGCCCGAGGTCGTCGCATCCGCGATGAACGTTCCGGGAACAGACGGGGATGCGATCGGTGCCCTGATGGCGGGAACGCTTCCTTGGGCTTTGGCATTCTGCATGGCGATGACGTCGCTCACCGCCGCATCGACCTCGCTCGAGGGGAGCGCGCGCTGGATCGCGCAGACCGCGCCGGTGCCCTCCTCCACGATAGTCGGCGCAAGGATAGCGCTGAACCTGCTCGTCACTGCACCCGTTTCCGTGATTGCCGGGGCGATTGCCGCTGCCGGGATCGCAAAGACGTTGCCGGATGCTATCTTGCTCATCGTTGCTCCGTTGGCGATGGGGGCTCTGGCCTCATATCTAGGCGCTTTCTTGAACGTGCGACATCCTCATTACGACTGGTCGAGCGAGTACGAGCCGGTCAAGCGCTCAGCGAGCGTGGGTATCTGCATCAGTGCGGGCTTGCTTGCGACGATTGCGGGGGCTGCGGCGACGCTGCTTGCGGGTGATGCGGGCCCTGCGGTGGGCATAGCCATCGCGCTGGCAGTTCTCGTTGCTGCTGTGTTTGCCGGAAGGGCTGCGATGCGCATTCCGCTTCAAGACCAGTGAGGGATGGCGCACAGCACAATGATGCATTCACTCTATGGAAGATGGAACTCAACGTGGAAGGGGCCCATGTGATCCTCCGCATTGACCAGATGGCCCAAGTGCCCGTCTACCAGCAGATTCGCGATCAGATCGTGGCGGCTATCGCACGGGGGGAGCTCTCTCCCGCAGACCGGCTTCCCAGTGTGCGCACGCTTGCAGGTGACCTCGGCGTGAACCTCCACACCGTGAACAAGGCCTATGCCGTGCTACGGGACGAGGGATACCTTCTCATGCGCGGCCGCTCGGGAGCGGTCGTGGCCGACTTTGGGCAGACCGCGACGTCCGAGCGCCTTGCGGCAAACTCGGAGAGGCTTGCGGCAGCCCTTCACCAGCTTGCTCTCGAGCACTGCGCCCAAGGGGGGACCGCGGAGACGTTCTTGGATGCCGCGCGCACTCAGGCCAGGCGCGTGTTCGTAGACTCTGTGTTTGAGGAGGCATGACCATGATAGCTGCCGCTACGATTGGCACGCTGGTGCTGCTGACGTTCGTCGTCGGCCTACTGCTTGCCCTCACTCCGTACCTCATGCGTCGCAACGAGTGCTTTGCCGTGACGGTGCCTGCCTCAGCTCAGAAGGACCCGCGCCTTGTCGCCCTCAAGAGGCGATACGCTTCGGCGATGCTCGCCCTGACGGCGGCAGCGACCGTCATCTCCCTGGTCGCTGGCGTGCTGATCACCTCTGGGCAGGACGTGATCGGCACGGCGCTCATGTGCGCTGCCCTGGCCATTCCCGTAGCCGTGTCCTTCGCGCTCATGCTGCGCAACCGTCACAGGGTGATCGAGATCAAGCGCTCTGAGGGCTGGAAGGCGAGGCACCACCAGGCAACCGTCAGCGTCGCCGAGGAGGACCTGCCCGGCGCGATCCCCCTGGCATGGAACCTGCTCTATGTCCCCGTCATCCTGGGGACGGTCTGCCTAGGGCTCGCGCTGTACCCAAGCATGCCCGGCATGCTGCCGATGTATGCCGACTTCACGGGGAACGTCAACGACTATGTGCCGAAGACGCTCGGCAGCGCCATCGGGTTTCCCGTTGCCCTCGAGGCGTTCATGGCGGCGTGCCTTGTCTTCTCCCACTGGATGATCCTGCGCTCGAAGCGTCCGGCCGACCCTAGCGCGCCTGCCACGTCCGCCCTGGCATATGGGCTCTTCGCCCGCGCGCAGAGCGTGCTCTTGCTTGCCACGGGCGTTCTCATGAGCGGAGGAACCGGCCTTCTGTTCTTGCTCTCGTCGGCGGGACTCATCGGGCTTGGCCAAGCAGGGCTCGTCGTCACGCTCCTCTGCATCCCCATCGTCGTAGGCAGCGTGGCGCTGTCGGTCGTCTACGGACAGGCGGGCTCGCGCGTGTTCAGGAGGATGCGGGATAACGGCGAGCTCTTGGCGGATGACGACGAGCACTGGAAGCTTGGCGTGCTCTACTTCAACCGAGAGGACGTGAGCATCTTCTTGCCCAAGCGCTTTGGTATCGGCTGGACCATGAACCTCGCGAGGCCAGGCGCCTGGGCGATTGCCTTGGGATTTCTTGTCCTCACCGTAGCGTTCATCCTGCTCGTGTTCGGCCTGACGGCACGATAGGGACGGGGATTTTCGGGCACGATAGGGACGGGGATTTTCGTGTTGCTTTTCGTGCTGTCGGAGGGGTGCTGGAATCAGCACCAGCACAACCGTTCCAGGCGTCCGACGGAGAGGGGCCTCACTCGCAGACGTTGCCACGACGGTCGACGAGGCACACCTTGATCCCAAGCGCATCGTTCCGGATGGTGCAGAGGACGCGGTGGTTGAGTTGCGCGTGCTCTACAATGTCGGGCAGGGCATCCGGTTTGTAGGGGGGCAGACATGGCCATCGAGACGGAGCGACTCGTCCTGCGACCGTGGCGCGTGGAGGACGCGGAGGATCTCTACCGGTACGCGAGCCATCCGGACGTCGGTCCCATCGCAGGCTGGCCGGTCCACACCAGTGCGGAGAACAGCCGGGACATCATACGGAACATCCTCGCGGCGCCCGAGACCTACGCGGTCGTCCCCAAGGAGACCGGACACCCCACAGGAAGCATCGGGCTGATGGTAGGCGCGGCCTCCAACATCGGCATCCCCGACACCGAGGCGGAGATAGGCTACTGGATAGGCGTGCCCTTCTGGGGGCGCGGCCTCATCCCCGAGGGCGTCCGCGCGATCATGGAACGCGCCTTTATGGAGCTTGGCCTCGAGAGGCTGTGGTGTGGGTACTTCGACGGAAATGAGAAGTCCAAGCGCGTGCAGGAGAAGTGCGGCCTCCGATACCACCACACCGTGGAGAACGTCTCGTGCCAGATCGACGGGCTCCTGAGGACGGAGCATCTCACGTGCATCGCTCGGGAGGAATGGGAGGCAGCACGATAGGGACGGCACGATAGGGACGGGGATTTTCGTGCGACGTGCGCTTGGGAACCGCAACCGCTCCACAAAGTGCACCCACCAATCTCGGCAGGGTTGTTGACAGCGCTTCCACCGTCGTTGTAGCATGCTCCTAGCTCGGGTGTTACTCGGCGGGTAGCTCCGCGAGGCATTACCGGCAGGACCAGCGGCGCTGGTTCTGCTCTGCGTGCTTCGGGGGCTTTCTTCATGCCGAAGGCCCGATCACCCTTCCCATGGGTCCCCCGGAGTGGCACCGGCAGGAGAGCCTACGAAGGAAGGAAGCATCTCATGGCAGATAACGCAAAGACCGCTGCCGACGTCCTCGCCGCAGTTGGCGGCAAGGACAACGTCACCAACCTCATCCACTGCGTCACGCGCCTGCGCTTCTCGCTCAAGGACGAGAGCATCCCCGATCCCGACGCCGTCAAGAAGGTTCCCGGCGTCATTGGCGCCCAGTGGAGCGGCGGGCAGTTTCAGGTCATCATCGGTCAGAACGTGACCAAGGTCTATGACGAGTGCGTCAGGCTCGGCGTGGGCGGGGCGGGTGCCATCGACGTGGACGAGGGCGACCTCGCCAAGTTCGAGTGGACGCCTCAGAACGTTGGGAACGCCATCATCAACTACCTCTCCAAATCCATGGTGGCCCTCATCCCCATCATGATGGGCGGCGCGTTCTTCCGCGTCATCGCCATGATCTTCGGCCCCATGATGCTGGGCCTCTGGACCGAGGACAGCCAAGCCTATCAGCTCTTCAATACGTGGATCTATAATGCGGCCTTCTACTTCCTACCCATCTACCTGGGGTATTCGGCCGCCAAGACCCTGAACGCCAACACCATGCTCGGCATGTTCATGGGCGGCATCCTCATCGTGCCCGAGCTTGTGGCGCTTGCTGGCGCCGGCGAAGCCACCACGATGAGCGTCTACGGCATCCCCGCGCCAGTGGTCTCGTACGCCCAGACCGTGCTGCCCATCCTGTTGTGTGTGCCGGCGCTCAATCAGGTCGAGAAGCTCATGAAGAGGATCGTCCCCGACATGCTCTCCACGGTCTTCGTGCCCTTCCTCACCATGCTCATCATGATTCCCGTGGGCTACTGTGCGCTCGCGCCCATCGGCAACACCCTGGGCACTCTGCTGGGCGACGGTCTCTTTGCCTTTGGCAATGCCACGGGCTTTGTCGGTGTGGCCGTCATCGCCGCCCTCTGGGAGTTCTTGGTCATGACCGGCATGCACCAGGTGCTGATCACCCTCGGCATCACCCAGGTCCTCACCAACCCTGCCGGCGACGCGGCTGTCATGGTGGGCGGCTCCATCGCCCAGTGGGCCACCTGGGGCATGGCCTTCGGCGCTTTCTTGCGCCTGCGCGAGAAGGACGAGAAGATGGCACAGCTCGGCTACTCCATCTCCGGCTTCATCGGTGGCGTCACCGAGCCCGCACTATACGGCACCGGCTTCAAGTACACTCGCTGCCTGGCCGGCATGGTCATCGGTGGTGCCGTGGGCGGCGCCCTGGCTGGTCTCTTCGGCGTGCACGTGTACATGCTTGGTGCCACCAACGTGCTTGGCGCCCTAGGCTACGGCAGCCCCGATAACCCCAGCAGCCTGCCCATGGGCATCGTCGCGAGCGTGGTGGCGTTCGCGGTCGCCGCTGCCGTCACCTACCTCTTCGGCTTCACCAAGGAGCAGCTTGAGGAGGACAAGAGGACTGCAGAGCGGGCCGCATAGCGTGCGCTCCCACCCCCTTGGGAGGTGGTTCGACCCAAGCCACCTCCCGTTCCCATACGGTAAGACAGGACCCTTCGATGATAGGACGCCACCATGAAGCAGCTGCTCATCCGTGCCGACGATGTCGGTTACAGCTACGCCGTCAACCTGGGCATTTCCCGATCCGTGAACGAGGGCCTGGTGCGCTCCGTCGGCCTCATGCCCAACATGCCCGAGGCGGCTCGCGGCTGGGCGTGGGTCAGGGACGCGAACATCGCCATCGGCCAGCACTCCAACCTGTGCCTTGGCATGCCGTGCGCCGACCCCAAGCTCATCCCCAGCCTGCTTGACGAGAACGGCCAGCTCAAGAGCTCGCGTGCATACCGCGCCGCCTTTGCCGAGGGCCGCGAGATCGTGGAGTACGACGAACTGCTCATCGAGATCGAGGCGCAGCTCGAGAGCTTCCGCAAGATCGTGGGCAGGGACCCTGACTACTTCGAGGCGCACGCCGTCATGAGCGACAACCTCACTCGCGCGATCCACGACGTGGCGGAGAGGCATGGCCTGAAGGAGCAGGTCGGAAGCTTTGATCCGAACGAGATGGTTCGTTGCGGTCAGACCGACGTGCATATGGCCTGTGAGGACATGCTTCCGCCCGAGCAGTACGACCCGGTGGACTTCGTGCGCCGCACGGTCGAGGACATGGCGGACGGTGAGACCTACGTGCTGGTGTTTCATCCTGGATACCTTGATGCCTTCATTCTGGACAACAGCTCTCTGACGGTGAACCGCACCAAGGAGGTTGACGCGCTCATCGATCCAGGGCTGCGCGCGTGGCTTGAGGGGCAGCCCGGCCTGCGCCTCGTAGACTACCGCGACCTATAGGCCCGCAGGCAGCACGATAGGGACGGCCCTTTTCGTGATGGTGACCAGATGTCGCACAATAGGAACCGTCCCCATCGTGCCAGGGAAGGGCGTGCCCGTGCAGGCTATTCGCAAGATCAACAACAACGCGGCGGTCTGCCTTGACGGCAGAGGTCGCGAGCTGGTGGCGCTGGGGAAGGGCATCGGCTTTGGCCAGCTGCCGCGCGAGGTGGCGCTCGCGGACATCACGCGAACCTTCTATCGGGTAGATGCCAAGTATCTCGATCTCATCGGCGAAGTGGACGAGGACGTGCTTGAATTCTCCTCGCAGCTTGCCGACCTCTGTCGCGCCACGCTCTCCTACGAGCTCTCGCCCAACCTGCCCATCACCCTGGCCGACCACATCGCCTTCATGCTGGAGCGCGCCCGCAAGCACATGGTGGTGCAGATGCCCCTGGCCTACGACGTGCAGCAGGCGCATCCTGCGGAGTACAAGCTGGGGCAGATGGCCGTGCGCGGCGCCCGAAGAACCTTCCGCGTGCGCCTCGACCGCCACGAGGCTGTGGGCATCGCGCTCTCCATCATTAACGCCGCCATCACGCAGAGCGACCGCGCGGTGCGGCGCAAGGAGGACATCACGTACCTGGTGGAGGGTATCACGCGCATCGTCGAGGAGGAGATGGGTATCTCCGTCGACCGCGACTCGTTCGACTTCGCGCGGTTCGCCACCCATGTTCAATACCTGCTCGATCGTGTGACCGGTGGGACCCCCATCGAGAGTCAGAACACGGATCTGTACGAAGAGGTGGTGGAGGGCTATCCCAGGGCGGCTGCCTGCGTGAACCGTGCCTCGGTCCTTATCAGGCAGCGCTTCGAGGTGCCCTCGCTCACGCACGAGGAGAAGCTCTACCTCATGCTGCATGTGAACCGCATCTCAGAGCGCGTGAACGCACGTGAGCGATAGCACATAAGGCACAGCGACACGACAGGGACGGTCCTTTTCGTGCGACGCGACGGATTGAGCACGAAAAGGACCGTCCCTGTCGTGCTATCGAGCACGAAAAGGACCGTCCCTATCGTGTCCGACGCGACGGATTGAGCACGAAAAGGACCGTCCCTATCGTGTCGTGCGAGATTGAGGCTCGCAGTGGAAAGGAAAAACCCAAGTTGTGCGAGCTCGGCGTCCGTGGCGGAAAGGAAAATCGAGAGTTGTGACCCCATCGACCCCGCACAACTCGATGTTTTCCTTTCCGGAGCCGTGCTCCATCACGCACAACTCGGCGTTTCCCTTTCCGGCGCAGGGTCGCGCTACGCACAACTCGGGTTTTTCCTTTCCGGGGTCGGAGACCGTCTCGCACAACTCGCCCTTTTCCTTTCCGACAGAGGGTTGCGCACAGCCGCACAAGCTGGCGCTCTCCACTCCGCTCGGCCATCACGCCCGCCTCGAGGGCCCTTTGTCCGGAGGGGGTGACAGGCACGTCCCGCCACACCCGCAGGACGGAGCCGCATGGGCGGGCCGCCTGCGTCAGAAACTACCGAAGGCTCGTTCTCCAACCTGCGATGGCTGATGAGCGGACATATTCCCATCGACTCGCAGTGCGCCTTCAAGACCGCCGCCAAGGCCGCTTGACGGATGTTCTCCGCCTCTAGTAGTATCAGTAGCTCATACAACTATGAACGATCGGGACTGACATGGGCATCGAGACCATCAAGAGGCGGAGGAGCGTTCGCACGTTCGACGGCAGCGTCGTTCCTCGAGAAACGCTCGACCTGATTACGAAATTTATGCAAGCCGTTGACAACCCATTTGGCGTGCCCGTGCACTTTGCGCTGCTGGATGCCGATGCCGACCGTCTCTCCAGCCCAGTGGTCGTCGGAGCAAAGACCTACATTGCCGCGAAGGTCGAGAGGCAGGAACGGGCAGAGGAGGCGTTCGGCTATTCCTTCGAGAAGGTCATTCTCTACGTGACCTCCCTGGGACTCGGGTCCGTATGGCTGGCAGCCACTCTCGACAGGCGAGCCTTCGAGACGGCGATGGACCTTAAGCCGGGAGAGATCATGCCTGCGGCCAGTCCGCTCGGATACGCGGCCGACAAGATGTCGCTGCGCGAAAAGGCGATGCGCAGGGGCATGAGATCCGACGATCGCGCGCCCTTCGACGAGCTCTTTTTCGTGGGGGACTTTGGCCACCCGCTGTCATCGGAAGACGCGGGAGCGTGGCGCGTCCCGCTCGAGATGGTGAGGGTTGCGCCGTCAGCGACAAACAGGCAGCCCTGGAGGGTCGTGGTCCAGAATGATGCCGTGCACTTCTACGAGTGCAAGGCGAGGGGATACGAGAAGAGCTCGACCGGAGACATCCAAAAGGTTGACCTCGGCATTGCCGCATGCCACTTCGAGACGGCGCTGGAGGAAGTCGGGGTCAAAGGAGGGTTCATCCAGGCCGACCCACGGATCGCCGCCCCCGACAACTGCGGCTATGTCTTCTCGTACACACGTAAGGACTGACGATGGACGTCAGGTTCTCGTCCGCGATCCATGCGCTGACACTTATCTCCGAGACAGGCACGCCGATGAGCTCGGAGCAGATCGCCGCAAGCGTGGGCACCAATGCCAGCTACATTCGCAAGCTCGCCTCCCTCATGAAGAAGGCGGGGCTCATAGACAGCCGTCGCGGGGCATCGGGCTTCTGGCTCGTCAAGGGTGCCGACCAGATCACGCTGCTCGACGTCTACCGCGCGGTGAGGGGCACGGACGAGGTCCACGTCTTTGACCTGCACCAGAACTCCAGCGACGCCTGCGCGGTGGGCTCGAGCATAGGGCCGGTGCTCACGGCGATGTTCCGCAGCATGGAGCGGGAGGTCGAACTCAAGCTCGCCACGCAGACGCTCGAGGACTGCATCGATCTCATGGCGGAGCACGTGGCCGGAGGGTCGGAGGCAGAGGGTCGGAGGCCGCGACGGCGCGACGGACGTGAGCCTCAGGGGGAGGGTCCATGATCATCAACACCGGAGCCCGCACCGACACGGTGCAGTGGTACACGCCCTGGCTGCTCAAGCGCTTCGAGGAGGGCTACGCGCTTGTGCGCAACCCCCTGTTTCCCAACAGGGTGACGCGCTACGAGCTTACGCCCGACAAGGTCGACGTGGTGGAGTTCTGCAGCAAGGACTACCGCCCCATCCTGCCCCGCCTGCATGAGATAACCGACCGCTTCAACACGCACTTCCAGTACACGATCACCGCCTACGGGCGCGACATGGAGCCGCGCGTGCCAGACATGGACACGTCTGTCGACACGCTGCTCGAGCTCGAGCGGATCGTGGGCGCGAGGCGCATCTGCTGGCGCTACGATCCCGTGCTGCTCACGCGCGACTACACTATGGCACGTCATCTCGAGACCTTCGGCCACCTGTGCGGGCGTCTGGCAGGACACGTGGACCGCTGCATCTTCAGCTTCGTCGAGATGTACAGGAAGTTGCGGTTCAACATGCCCGAGTTGCTCCCTCTCACCGACGCGGACATGGACGAGCTTGCGAGAGGGCTGGGTCGCATCGCAGGCGAGCATGGCATCCGCCTCCAGACGTGTGGCACGAACGGCGACTGGAGACGCCATGGCATCCACTCCTCCGGCTGCATGACGTTGACCATGCTGGGCGCGGCGAACGGCATCGAGTTCCGTGAGCTCAAGCACAGGGGCACGCGTGCCGGCTGCTACTGCATCGAGAGCCGCGACATCGGCGCATATGACAGCTGCCCCAACGGCTGCCGCTACTGCTATGCCAACAGGAGTCCCGAGAGGGCGCTGCGCAACTATCGCGAAGAGCACGACCCTGAGAGCCCGCTCCTGCTGGGGCACCTGCGCGACACCGACGAGGTGATCCAAGGGTCGCAGAGGAGCTTCCTGACAAGGGAGTTCCAGGCCAGGGCCGCTCGAGGGGAGCAGCAGGCACTCCAGATCTGAGCCGGATCAGGAAGCGGGAGGGCCGTGTCGCCACAGCTCTCCCGCCCATCACCCTCTGCCCGCAAGGCTGCTGCTTACGATGACGGATCAATCCGACACGTCCACGTCGGGCGTGATCTGGAAGGTGTATTCGGGACACGCCTCGGACAGCTCGGAATGAAGCCTCGTGAGGCCGTCGTGAACGTCGACGTCGAAGCTCATGACAACGTCCAGCCTGATGGACCTGGTCTCCTGGTCGAGGTAGAACCCGTGCATCTGGAGCACCCAATCGTGGGCCAAGACCGTCTCCCTGACCGCCTGCTCGGCCCGTGCCGCCTCCCCCTCGCCGGTGTTGTGGGAGTAGACCCCAACTCCCGCAAGGATCACGTCGGCCTCGCTGAGCACCTGGCGCTCCACACGTCTCGTCAGGGCATCGACCTGCGCGACCGTCATCGTGTCGGGGAGCTCCAGGTGAACTGATGCGTAGTTCTTCCCGGGCCCGTAGTTGCTGAGCAGCAGGTCGTATGCCCCCCGCACCTCAGGCTGACGCTCCAGGATCTCCTTGATCCTCCGGCTTGTCTCGGGATCGGTGCGCGCTCCCAGGACGTCATCGAGGGTCTCGGTCATCATCTCGATGCCCGCCTTGATGATGACGACGGAGATGACGAGGCCGACGAACGCCTCGAGGGAGATGCCTGTCAAGGTGTACAGGAGCGCTGAGACGAGAACCGACAGGGACAGGATGGCGTCAAAGGTCGCGTCAGCTCCCGACGCGACAAGAGCCCCCGAGTCGGCCCTCTTGCCCTGGGATCCCACGTAGCGACCAAGCACGAGCTTCACGACCACCGCCACAGCGATGATGACAAGCGACACCATGGCGTAGCGTGGCTCGGACGGGCTGACGATGGCTTTGACCGATTCCACCGCCGAGGTGATGCCCGCGTACAGCACGATGCCGGCGACGATCATCGCGCTGAGGTATTCGATCCTCCCATATCCCATCGGGTGCTTCTTGTCTGGCCGCTTGGCGGCGAGTCGTGCGCCGACGATCGTGATGACCGACGACAGTGCGTCGGAGAGGTTGTTGACCGCGTCGAGCGTCACCGCGATCGAGTTCGAGACCAGGCCGATGGCCGCCTTGCATGCGGCGAGCAAGATGTTTGCGACGATTCCGACGAGGCTGGCCCTCACGATGATCCGGTTCCTGTCGGAGGTGGTCTCAACGTGGGCATCGTGCGCTTGCATGGGATTTCCCTCCTCTACACGCCGTGGGCGCCTGCGCCCTTCCCGCTGGCCGCTCCGCCTCTGGCCCCTGTCAGCTACGAGCCTGCGAGGAGCCCCACCGAGCGGTACCTGGGGCGTCGCCTTGCGGACCGCCCGTCCGGCCTTCCAGCGGAAGCACCCTCTGTCGGCCATTATATCCTGCCGTCCTTGGCGAGCGTGGTGCCGGTCACGTGCCGCCGGGCGTCCATGGGCCTCGCACGGGTGCGGGTGCAGACCTCTCCGGCACGCGACGGCCCCCGCGAAGGCGCCTGCCATGGTGGCCGCGACGGCCCTCCCCAGAGTCGTCCCCCAGCCCTATCTCACAGCGCCGCGAGCGACCACATGGGAGCAGGCCGCTGAGGCCACGATGGTGAAGACGGCAGTCATGGCCAGGAAGGGGACAAGCTCCCCCGGTGCGATCGTGCCCCTCCCGTTGCTGTTCGACGCCAGCTGCATGAGGGCCCACGGCCACCACAGGCCCCATCCCTTGACCATGAGCAGCAGGCCCATGACGCCGCCCGCGAGACCCACCCCAACCGGGGCGGCGAAGTTGCGGACAAGGGCTGAGACGAGCAGCTGCACCGCCACCACGGATATGCCGCCAATCCAGGACATGAGCAGATAGGTGGCATAGCGCGCGGAGGGCAGGCCCTCAAGCCCCACGACCCACCCGCATGCCACGAACAGCACGCCCGTCGCGGCGAGCGACACGGCCAGCATGCCCGTGCCCACCACGAGCTTCGAGGCGACGATACGCCACGGGGCGGCGGGACTTGCCAGCAGCTGGCCCCAGTTCGTGCCCGCATGCTCGAGCCCCATGAGCCACGAGCATCCCGCGCCGACGAGCGCCGGCAGGAAGAAGCAGAGCTCGAACAGGGTGTGCTGCGTCCAGAGGTTCTCCCAGCCGGGCGTGAGCGCGTCCAGGTTCTGCTGGTAGTTGAAGCTGCCGATGGCGGCGGCGATGACGGGCAGCGCTACGTAGGCGACCCAGATGGGCGCGCGGCGCAGCTTGGCGGCCTCCGCGCGCAGGGGCTGTGGCCTCATGCTAGAGCTCCTTTCTCGAGAACCAGCGTGCGGAGACGGTGATGATGGACGCACAAAGCGCGGCGAGCAGCGCCGCGTCGCCCCACGCAAAGGGAATGGTGTGGAAGGACACGACTTGCGCGACGGGGTCCCAGTCCATGCGCACGCGCGAGAGAAGGCCAAAGTACCCGCTGGGAACGAGACGCTGGAAGACAGGTGAGAAGAACAGGCTGAACAGCCCCGCGAGCGAGAGGGCGAGCCCTACCGCAAGCGAGACGAACTGGTTCTCCCAGCGCAGCGCGATGGCCTGCACGAGCGCGGCCACCGTGAAGCAGGGGCCTATCTGGGTGACGGCGAAGGACGCAAGCTCGGCCAACCCTACCTGGTCGGTGAAACCCTTGTACGCCGCCAGCGCGGCGAGGCCCGCGGTCTCCAGCGTCACCGCGCCCACGATGAGCATGAGGCTGCAGGTGAGCTTCGCGCCAAACACCGTACCTGCCCGCTGCAGGCACAGCAGCTCCTTCCACGCCTCCGCCTCATGGTCGACGTCACACACGCGCGACGAGATGACGGCGGCGAACAGGGTCATGACGATGGCGTTGACGAGTGGTGCCATGTAGAGCAGGGAGGCCGTCCCGTCGGGCGATCCCTGAGCGGAGCGCGTGACGTTGGCCGCCATCCACATGAGGCAGAGCGCGGTGGTGCCGAGGCAGACGAGCCACACCCGCTTGCGCCTGAGCTTGGCGAGCTCGAGCATGATCGCGGTCATCACAGCCCCCTTCCCGTGGTGAGCGAAAGGAAGATGTCCTCGATGCTCTCGTTGCGCTCCTCGATCCGCACGAGGCCGATGCCCGCTCGGACGAGGTCGACGGAGGAGCGGGCCAC
This sequence comes from Atopobiaceae bacterium UBA1367, assembly GCA_002305995.1. GTDB lineage: Bacteria > Actinomycetota > Coriobacteriia > Coriobacteriales > Atopobiaceae > UBA1367. The sequence goes on along the minus strand of DBRN01000008.1, from coordinate 19,797 downwards.
CGCATCGTCATCGACGAAGGGGGCGAGAAGCCAGCCGTCCTGCTCCTGAGCGCCCAGAAGGGCGGCGGCGCGGCGATCGTCGGTGGTGCGGAACGCGAGTTGGCGCCGTGCGTGCGATCGCATGGCGGTAAGGGTGCCCTGCCACACCATCTGCCCTTGGCTGATGATGCCCAGATGGTCGGACATCTGCTCCACCTCAGAGAGCAGATGGCTCGAGACCAGGGCGGTGGTGCCACGCGTCTGGGGCAGCGTGCGGATGAGCTCGCGCATCTCGTGGATGCCCTCGGGATCGAGGCCGTTGGTCGGCTCGTCGAGCAGGACGAGCCGAGGGTTTCCGAGGATGGCGACCGCAAGGCCCAGACGCTGCCTCATGCCCAGCGAGAACTGGCCCACGAGCTTCCTCCCCGTGTTGGCCAGGCCCACCGTCTCGAGGGCCTCGTCGATGGAGTCCTCCCCAAGGCCTTTGAGACGACGGACGATGTCGAGGTTCTCGCGGGCGGTGAGGTGCCTGTAGCAGCTTGGGCTCTCGATGAGGGAGCCCACTTGGGCAAGGATTGCCAGACGATTCCTCCGGTCCATCCGCTCGCCCAGCACGTCGACCTCCCCGGCGCTGGGCCGCACGAGGCCGAGGATCATCTTCATGGTGGTGGACTTTCCCGCCCCGTTGGGACCCAGGAAACCATACACCGCCCCCTCGGGCACCTTGAGTCCGACGCCGTCCACGACGCGCACGCCCCCATATGACTTGCTGAGGCCCTCCGTCGCAATAGCCAGATCGGCCATGTGCTCTCCTATCTCGCATGTCGTCTGCAATGACATGACACAGGCTAGGCCGCACCACTTTCATGCCCCTGTCTCCCAGCTTTCGTGAGCCTTTCGTTTTGGGGGAGGGTGGCGGACTCGTGCCAACGCTGGGCTAGAATGCGGGAAACGACAGGCCGAGCAGGGGGACAGAGGGCGGAAGCGTGCGAGACATACACGAGACACGGGTGCTGGTGGTCGAGGATGACCCCATCCTGAGGGAGCAGCTGCGCGAGCTCCTCGTCCGCGAGGGGTACAGAAGCGTTCGCGCCGAGGGCACGCTGGCAGATGCCCTGCTTGTCGCCGCCACCTGGCAGCCCCAGCTGCTGCTCCTCGACGTGATGCTGCCAGACGGCAACGGCTTCGACCTGCTTCGCCGGGTGCGCGAGACGGGCGATGTGCCGGCCCTCTTCCTCTCCGCGCGCGACGAGGACGAGAGTCGCCTGCGGGGCCTGGGGATGGGGGCCGACGACTACGTGACCAAGCCCTTCCTGCCTGCCGAGCTGCTGCTGCGCGTGGCGGCGGTGCTGCGGCGCAGCTATCACCTGCCGGACGCGCCGCCTCCGGTCACGCTGGGAGACGCGGTGGTGGATCTGGCCACGGGGGAGGTGACGCGGAACGGCGTCGTGACGGCGACCCTCACCGCCAAGGAGCATGCCCTTCTCAAGCGCCTGGCCGAGAGCCGTGGCTCCATCGTGACGACCGACGAGCTCTGCCGCAGCATCTACGGGGACGAGTTTGGCTATGCCAACGCGCTCGCCATCCTGGTTCGACGCGTGCGTGAGAAGATCGAGGCCAACCCCTCGCGTCCCCGCTGGATCGTCACGATGCGTGGGCTGGGCTACCGTCTCATGCGTGAGGAGGCGAGATGAGGGCGCCCGTCGCACGGGCGCGGGAAGGCCTCGTCACTGCCGCCTCCTGTGTCCTGGGCGCCGTGACCATCCTCGTGGCCAATGCCCTCATCGTGGGGATCGTCGTGCTCGCGCTCCATCTCATGGGGGCCGATGACGTCGGACCGCAGGTGTCGGAGGTGTCCGCGTCTCTCACCGAGGCGGACGGGGCATACAGGATCTCCGAAGGCGTCGCCCGTGACCTGCGTGACCACGGCTGCTGGGCCATGCTCATCGACGAGAGGGGAGAGGTGGCCTGGAGCCTCGACCTGCCGGATGACGTGCCCAGCAGCTACACGCCAGCCGAGGTCGCATCCTTCGCACGCTGGTATCTGAACGACCATCCCGTGACCCGCTGGCAGCATGGCGAGGGGCTTGTGGTCGTGGGATTGCCGGAGGGATCGGTCTGGAAGTACTCCTTCTCCTCGAGCCTCACGGCGCTGGGTGGCGGCGCGCTGCTCGTGGCGGCGATCTTCCTGGCAGACCTCGTCGTCCTCGTTGCCCTTGCGCGCATCCTTGCGCGGCGGTCGTGGAGGCAGCGCGACGACGCTCGCAACGAATGGGTGGCCGCCGTGTCCCATGACGTGCGAACGCCGCTCTCCGCGGTCGTCGCGGACGCGAGCAGCCTGGCCGAGTCACCGGGACTTGACGAGGCGGGACGCCTGCGTGCCGAGCGCATCGTGTCCAAGTCCCGCGAGACGGCGGAGTTGCTCGCCGACCTCAACACGGCAAACCGGCTGCGCTATGCTATGGAGCCGGTCGACGCCCGGCCCGTGCACCTGGCGGCGGTCGTGCGCCAGGCGGTGGCCGGCCACATGGAGGGGCTGGCAGATGGTCACGAGCTTGAGCTCGACGTGTCACCTGCCACCGAGGGCATCAGCGTGCGCGGGAGCGAGGCACTGCTCAGGCGCATGGTGTCGAACCTTGTGGGAAACAGCATCCGCCACAACCCCCAGGGCTGCCGTGTGGCGGTGTCACTCGATATACGGGAAGGGCTGCTGGGAAGCCGAATCGGGCGGCGTTGCGTGCTCTGCGTGAAAGACGATGGTCGTGGCTTTGGTGCGGAGACGCTCTCGACGCTGAGGCAGAGGCCGGGAAGCGACCTGCCCGAGCATGGCTTGGGCCTCGTGATCGTGCGGCGCATCGCCGCGGCCCATGGTGGGTGGGCGACCTTCGAGAACGGCGAGAGGGGCGGATGCACGTGCACCGTGGTGCTGCCGGCCTCTGCAGGATGACGGCACGCCTCGCGTCCTACGCCTTCTCGATAGGCACCCACAGTTCCATCCGGTAGTCGTCTGCATACATGTTTCCGGGGCCGTATACCTCGAAGTCCGGCGCACCAGAGTGTCGATACCCATGCTCGGGGAGGAACGACTCCATCATGTACCTCCATCCCCGGTGGATGCATGCGGGGATCGGGCCTTCGAGCGTGACGATCGTATACTCGTTCTCGGGAACCTCGAAGACGTCAAGTCCCAGCTCCCGTGCCGCAACACCGTCCGACACATCGTACCCTGCCAGGTAGTTGATTGTTCCCGGCCCCTCGATGTCGAGGCACATGCCATAGCTTTGGCCGGTTCCGAGTGCGGAGAGCTTCTCCTCGTCCCAACTCTTATAGAGCGCGTCCCAAGTGGCCGGGCACTTCGGGCTCTCGATGGCCTCCCGCATGAGCCCTGCCACCGTAAAGCCGGGCTTTTTCTGGATGCTGACCTTCATCTCTTCTCCTCCCCTGACGCTGAGCGCCAGCCGTAGTTTGGACATGACCCGAAAGGGCATTCCGTCCCTGACTTCGGAGGGGGTGCGGCCATGGAACTCCTTGAATGCTGCGGCGAACGAGTCCGGCGAACCGAAGCCGTAGCGCAATGCCACGTCGATGACCCGCTCCTCGGACGAGCGCAGGTCGAACGCGGCTTCTGTGAGCCTGCGTCCGCGGATGTACTCCGACAGCGTCATCCCCGTGAAGATGGAGAAGACCCTGCTGAACATCGCGCGGGAGTATCCCGAGAGGCGGCGTATCTCCCCATCATCCGCGCTCGCGCCCAAGCTCGCGTCGATGTGGTCCACCGTCTGGTTGAAGTCCTCCATGATGCCCATCTCCCACCTCCTCGACAAGGACTGTACGCGCATCGGCGCCCGCTGTCCCGAGCCGTTCCGTACGAATCGCATGGGAGGGTCCCCCGCCCGTGCTCGGCATGCAGCCACAGAGACCACGATCGCGTGCGACATCTGCATGGATCACCCGCTCGTGCTCGGCATGCAGGTGCCAGACTACATCTTCATGCAGGAAGGTTCGGTAGGTTTCCCAGTCCCTGTCGTTCTCGGCTTGGAAGAGGCTCGCAAGCGTCTCTGCTGCTCCCATAGGCATCTCCTTGTGAAGTGCTCAAGGCTGCTTGGACGTTTCATAGTGCTGTAGGACATGTTCCCGCATCACATCATGACCCACCGAAGCGACCGGACTGCTTCGTGTAATCTGAGACAGGATAACAGGTGCGAACTAGGGCTAAGGACACCATGGGAGACGGAGACAACGTCCGCGACAGCGGGCCTGCGACGTGGAGTGTGGCTGTGACGCAGGTGGCGTTCGCGTTTGTCATGGGTGGCCTTGTCGGATGGGTCTACGAGGTCTTCATCTGTGGTCCGCTCAATGGCGATGGGATTGACCTGGGACACGGCGGTCTGGGGATCCCCTTCCTGACCATCTATGCCGTGGGGGCGATATTCATCGAGCTTGCCTTGGGGTTGGGGCGGCGGCACCACCCCCTGTCGCAGCTGGTGGGATCCGCCATGCTCTGCACCCTGCTGGAATACGCTTCGGGCTTGGTGATGCTCCACGTCATGGGCGTCCGCACCTGGGACTATCGCATCCCCGGATGGGACTTCCTGGCGTCACCCGACGGGCTGGTGTGCCTGCGTGCATCGCTGACCTTTGGCGTGATGGGGCTCATCCAGCTCCGGGGCGTGGACAGTCTCTACGGAGCACTTGCCGACAAGCACCCGAAGGGCCTGGCGGCCGTCGTCTGGCTGCTTGTCGCAGTCGTGGCCCTGGCCCTTCTCAACGCCTCGCTCCTGCACGTGGTGGATACGGGCGGCATGTGGCATTGAGGGTCGTCACGTACGGGCGAAATCATTTGACATACATCGAGTCTCGATGTATAAAGCCATATATCGAAGTTCGATGCATTGCAGTGATAGGTAGTAGGAGGAGCGAAGATGGTTAAGCTTTCAAACCAAGAAGCGTGGCGACCCTGGATGGCCTTCGCGCTCGAGGCGGTCGTGCTTGTGCTGATGGTTACGGCATGCACCGCCATGCAGGTGATGTGGGGATGGGCGGGACTTGTTCTCACGGAGTTGCTCTGCCTTGCGCTCGCCGTGGGCGTTGCGCTCGGCCACAAGACGCCGCTGCGTGAGGTGTTTCCCCTGCAGGCACTCTCGCTGCGCGAGGCGTTCGGTGGGTTGGTCTTCGCCGCAGCGACAATGATGCTCGCCATGCTTGCCAACGGCATCTCCATGGTTCTGCTGCCGCAGTTCTTTGGGGAGTTCACGGCCATCGGTGACTTCCTCTATGTCGGGCAGAGTCTCCCAGTCATGGTGCTGGTCATCGCGGTGCTGCCTGCGATATGCGAGGAGGCCCTCTATCGCGGTACGATCCTCTCGCATCTGCGCTCGCTCAAGAGTGAGTGGCTGGTCGTTCTCATCATGGGCGCCTTCTTCGGGCTCTTTCATGTGAGCGTCCTCAAGTTCCTGTCCACGGCCATCCTAGGTGGCATGCTCAGCTACCTGATGATCAAGAGGAACAATCTTGCCCTGCCCATGCTGACGCACTTCCTGTACAACCTCTACAGCGTGGTGGTTGGTTCGATGAGTGGTGACGTGGGGGGCTCCTTGGACGCCGTCCAGTCCATCCCTGCCCTCCAGCTCATTGGCAGCTACTGCATCATCAGCTCGCTGGCCCCCGTCCTGCTGGTGCTTGCGGCGAGGCTCGTCGATCCAGAGGGGCACAAGGGACGGCGCTGGCTGATCGGCGGGCTCTGCAGCGTGGCCCTGGCCGTGACAGGCGCCCTGTGCGTGGCTGCGTCCATGTAGGAGGTGCTTCCGTGGAAGAGCGCATCAGGCGCATCTACGCACCCATGACGGAAACGGGATTCTACATCCTGTTCTGCCTGCGCGAGCGCATGCATGGCTACAGCATCACGCAGAAGGTCAGCAGGATGACCGGCAAAGAGGTGCTGATATCCGCAGGAACGATGTACGGCACCCTCTCCAAGATGGAAAAGGACGGCCTCATCCGCTTCGTCGCGGAGGAGGAGAAGCGCAAGCTGTACGAGATCACGCCAGAAGGCCGCGAGGTTCTCGACTTGGAGCTTGCCCGCATCAAAAGGCTGTACGAGAACGCGCAAGGGAAGGAACACCATGGGGATGAGGACTGAGCTCCGTGCCTTCTTTCTCTCGGAATACGAGGAAGAGCAGGCCTATTTGCAGGAGCGTCACCAACAGGGATGGAAGCTCGTGAGCGCCTATCCCTACGTCTATCGCTTTGCAGCATGCCAGCCGGAGAGCTTCGTCTACGAGACCGACTTCACGCCTGCGGGGAGGCAGGAGCGCGAACGACGTATCGAGATGTATGCTGACTACGGTTGGGAGCACGTGCTGGACTGCATGCAGTTCAGCTACTTCCGCAAGAAGGCCGCAGAGGCACACGTGCGGACGACCAGGAGCTTTACAGCGACAACGAGTCCAAGCTGGCGTTGGCGCAACGCATCTTCCGCCGCAGGATGCTGCCCCTCTCCATCCTGCTGCTCGCGACGATTCCGCTGATGGTGGCGCGCGTGTTCCTTGGCGGCCCCATGGATGTGGGGGACATCGTGCTGTATGTCATCTACGCCCTGTTGCTTGCTTGGGACGTATACGCGCTCGTCCGCTGTGCCAGAGGCTTTGCGCGCCTCAAGGAGAAGTACGGCAGACCCGGCGGCGTGTAGGCTTGCTGGTCAGGAGCTCCTGGGCTCCCATGAGCGCGCGGGCTGTGCAGAACGGGAGTCGGCCCGATGCATGCCTGTCGGTGGCAGGGCGTCGGCATAACCTTTCTGTTGGTTTTGCCCAAAAGAAAGGTCTCCCTCACCTTCTCCGTCGAGGGCATGCGAGCCGACGTGCGCTTTGGGGCCGCATCGGACCTCACCCAGGAGGGGCAGCCAACATCACCGCAATGCCGACTTGCCCCTAACGGGCCTTCTTCCGGTCCTTTCGCCGGTGCTATGATGATGCAGGCTCTGCATCGAAAGGAGCTGCCAAGATGACCTACTTCATGCCGACCCGCCTCTTTACCGGAACGGGCTGCATCGTCCGACACCAGGACGCGCTGCGCGCCCTGGGGACCAGCTGCGTCTTGATCACCGACAAACACGCTGCCAAGGCCAGCGGTGCCCTGGCCGACGTGGAGGATGCGCTCGCCGCCGTCGGCATCGACAGCTTCGTCTGGGACGGCGTCATCGAGAACCCATCCGTCGCCTCCTGCATCGAGGCCGGCAGGCTCGCCGCTGAGAGGGGTGCGCGATTCGTCCTCGGCATCGGAGGGGGCTCCTCCCTCGACGCCGCCAAGGCCGTCTCGGTCTTCGCTGCCAACCCCACTCTCGACGAGGCGACCTTCTACTCCTTCGCGTGGGAGCAAAGCCCGCTGCCCATCGTGCTCGTCGGCACCACGGCTGGCACAGGCAGCGAGGTCACAAAGGTCTCCGTCCTCACCGACGCTGCCGCGCGCAAGCACAGCATCCATGACGACCGTCTCTACGCGACTGTGGCCTTCGGCGACAGCCGCCACACGCGCACCTGCCCGCCTGCCGTCACGCTGTCCTGCGGCGTCGACGTGCTCGCCCACGCGACCGAGAGCTACTTCAGTCGCAAGGCCGACGAGATCTCCCGCGCCTTCGCGACACGCGCCATCCGCCTCGCCCGTGGCCCTCTCGCGGCGGCCGTGGCCGACAAAGGGCTCACTGACGAGCAGCGCACCCAGCTCTACGACGCCTCCATCCTGGGCGGGCTCGCCATCAACACCACGGGCACCTGCTTCCCGCACAACGTGGGCTACTATCTCACCGAGAATTACCACGTGCCACACGGCTTCGCGTGCGCCGTCTTCATGCCCGCGATGCTCATTCGCGTGGGTGCCTACGACATCGCCTATTCCGACGCGTTCTACGACGAGATCGGCATGGACGAGGAGTCCTACATCGCGCTCGCCGAGAGCTGCCTGCCCGACTTCGACATCCGTCTGAGCGAGGACGAGATCGTGGCAGCCCTCCCCCGCTGGGAGGACAACGGCTCGGTCAAGAACACGCGCGCCGACGTCACCACAGGCGACATTCACGAGATTCTGCGGTCCCTATTCGCGTAGGGGCGAATGAATGGTGAAGCACGACCACAAGAGAGAGGAACGAGCATGATCCGCAGGAAGGAAGACCAGGCCATCGAGTTTCGCTGCATCCGCGGCGGCAAGGGCGAGACCGAGCAGCACAAGATCCTCGAGAGCGTCGACGAACTCTATGGCAAGGGCCGCCTGTTCAACCTCATGATCATCGAGCCGGGCAACAGTATCGGCGAGCATGCGCATGAGGGCGACAACGAGATCTTCTACTTCCTCGAGGGCACCGGCGAGTACGATGACAACGGCACCATCGTGCAGGTCGGCCCCGGCGACACGACCATCTGCAGCGATGGCGAGAAGCACTCCCTCAAGAACATCGGCGACGTGCCCCTCAAGTTCATCGCACTGATCCTGTATTCGTGAGAAACGCAGCCCGCAAGGGCTGAGGCAGACGAGCTTCTTCGCACATGCGGAGAGGCTCTCTTCTTGCGGGAGCAGCCGCAAACCACGTGCCCTGTATGCGTCCCTGCCGGTATTCGTCAGCGGTGCGGACATCCAGGAGGATGGCGCCCGGGGTGACCTTTCATGTTTTGACGCCCTCGTTGGTGTCTGCTCCTCTGAACAGGCTCCAGAAGCCCATCGTTCAACCTTCTTTGTTCGTGATGGCCCTACGTCCCTTCTTCGTGACGGCGAAGGGGCGCGTGTCCTCTGGTCTGCAAGGGCAATCGGACGGGCCCTCGGATGCAGCGGAGAGAGAGCCCCCAACCTCTCTGAGCCCTCGGTGGTTGGCGTATCTCCAGGCTGGCGGCACTCTCCCTCTATTGCGACCGCACTCTCGACAAGCTTGTGCCTGGCACGTTCGACACGATCAAGGCACAGACGTATCAGACGGAGGCGGCGAGCGCCGTTACGGACATGTTCGAGGGCCAGCCAACCGCCGCGTCTCTTGCATGCCTGCCGGTGGCAGGGCGTCCCCTTCGCGCTAGGTCCCCGGAAGGGGTAGCATGAGCCCATGCAGACCTGACCACCCCAACAGAAGGAGCAGTCATGGCAGAGCTTCAGGACGTGTGCGATTTCCTCAAGAAGGCTGGCACGTATCATCTGGCCACCGTCGAGGGCGACCAGCCCCACGTGCGCCCGTTCGGCACGGCGGAGATCTTCGAGGGCAGGCTCTATATCCAGACCGGCAGGTCCAAGAAGGTCTTCGCCCAGATCGAGGCCAATCCTAAGGTCGAGCTGGACGCCTGCAAGGGCGCCGACTGGCTGCGCGTGAGCGGCACGCTCGTGAATGATGACCGCGTGGAAGCCAAGAGGCACATGCTGGATGCCTATCCGGCGCTCCGCAAGATGTATGACGAGAACGACGGCAACACTGCCGTGCTGTACCTCACGGACGCGCGGGCGACCTTCTCCTCCCTCGCGGGCAAGCCCAGCTGGACCCTGGAGTGGAAGTAGCGGGCCTTATGCGTGGGATGAAGGCACGGTGCCTCCGTCCTCCTGTGTGATCTTGATCGGGTGGCGCACGACGGTCCTGAGCCTCTCGGGCGCCACCCTGCGGGCATCGCTCAGGTAGATCTCGTGGTGGTGGCGTTCGTCGGCGATGTCGAGCGCGTAACCCTGGGCCTCCATGTACGCGTGCATGGCCTCGACGGTCGTGGGCTCGTCGTCGTAGGGTCCCACGTGCAGGCACTGCACGCAGAGGCCCTCATCGTAGGCGAAAAAACCCACCTTGCCAAAGTCGCGTCCCTTCTTGGCGGCCGCCTCGGCCTTCGCCCACGCCACCTCGTCTGCCGTCACGAAGTCGGGCAGACGGATGAGGGAGACCCAGTCGAAGTCCTCCTTGCGAGCATAGTCAACGCCGTGCGCCCCCTCCTGCCACCAGAGGCCCTCCAGGGGCGGCACGACGAAGTCGAAGTAGCCGTCGATGCGATGGTCGCTCCTCTTGGACATCTTGATGGTGTAGGCAACGCCGTAGAGCAGCTCGATAGCTAGGCGGTACTCGCCGCCCTCGGCGTTGGGGTCGCCGTGCCCGCGCACTGCCAGGTAGCTCATCGGCGGCACCGTGACGATGCCCGGCTTCTTGGGCGGCAGGTAGAACTCCTGTATTCCTTCTTGAAGTCGAACGCCATGGTGCTTTCCCTTCGGCTTGGGGTGCGCTGCGGTGGGGGATATCATACGGGAGCGAACATGACAGCAGCGCGCTAGGTACTCAACAATGTCTCTCTGAGTGCCCCTGCTTGACTTGCGTGAGGATGCCGGCATGGCTTTCGAGCTCTGCCAACCGCCCATCTACCAGACAGGGCTTCCAGAGCGGGCATTCCTGCCAACCATCCATAAAGCCCATATACTGCAAGTCTTCCCCGCTCCGTCCATGCAGCAAGCGCACAACTTTCCCGTGCCATGACGTGTCTGGAGCTATTCGCTCAAGTAGGTAGCTGAGTATGGTCAGCAGGCCGAACGTGGTGCTGTTGGAAACCTCATAGGGCACATGCCAGTCGGGGTACTTATGGGCGCGCGGAATTTTTGGCTTATTGCCCAAGCGCCGGTTCCATAGTCGGTCGTGGTGTGCGCAGATGTTGCGCACGGTGTTGAGCATGAGCAACCAGGACTCGAGTACCGTTCCAGGAATCTCAAGTGCTTGTGCGATGGAGCTCTTGACCTTATCCGGGGAACCTTTGAAAAGCGTCAACATCATGCCGAAGTCCATGATATTGACGAGGGTCCAGTAGGGTGGCAGGCCATGTGCGTCGCCGTACTTGTCCTTGAAATGTTTTATATACAGTGTCCTTGAGCGGTCGTGAGCACTAAAGCATCGTGATATGAAACGTCCATATGTTTGCTGGTTCATGTTTGGCAACGCTGCCTTATCAAGGAAGCCGAAGGGGCCAGACTTCTCAGCTAGGAGATACGCGAGCTGAGTGTGCATGTAGATCTCTACACGCTCGATAGCGTCAAGGACGAGAAGTCTAAGCTGGCGGTCGAAGACATAGAGGTCCCAGACACGTTCGAAAGAGGTCCCCTTCTCAAAGTACTCGTCTCGTTTGCCGTCCTCGCTCTGCTTGGATTGGTATTTGAAGATGTACCAATACCCACTTAGGCGATAATACCCCACGTCAACAAGGTGGGCGATAAGAAAATCTCTCTCGAATTCCAGGCCCTGACTCTTGAGATAGTCTGCCTGCTCATCATATGAAAGCCAAGGCTTTGTGTACTTCACGACGCTCTCCTCAAAAGAACACCCGCCAGAGTTTGCGTCACCGGCTTGCGCCGGGAGAGGCATGGCGGGTTCGCTATCATCAGAATACCATGCGCCAAAAGAATGTGGTTCGAGAGTTCATCTAAAGCCCTTGAGCGTCCCTCACACGGGCGAGCGGTTAGGCTTGTGAGGGCTTCTCTGTGTGAGCTTCCATCTTCCTCTTCCCCCCAGGGCAACAGACGGTTGCGTGACGCAGGCCTTTCCTGACCATACAATGGGGGAGACAGGCGGAGGTAAAGGAGGCGGCCATGTCAATCGACGAGAGGATCCTGGAGATACGTTCGGAGCGTGGCCTGACGCAGCAGGAGATGGCGGACAGGCTCTCCGTCACCCGTCAGGCGGTCTCCCGCTGGGAGCATGGCGAGACTGCGCCGGGAATCGACACGCTCAGGCTGATCGCCAAGGTCTTCGGCGTGCCGGTCAGCCGGATTCTCGAGCTTCCGGAGAACAACCGCTGCGAGAGTTGCGGCATGCCCCTTGCGGACCCGAGCCTTCTCGGCACCGAGGCGGACGGCTCTCCTGCCACGCGCTACTGCAAGTGGTGCTACGAGGACGGCGACTATACCGCGCCCGAGATCACGATGGGGGAGATGGTCGACGTCTGCGTGGGCCACATGGCCACGCCCGGCTCGGGCTTTTCGGAGGCCGAGGCACGCGACTACATGGAGAGGCTCCTGCCCCAGCTCGAGAGGTGGTCGCGGTAGGATCGCGCGACGTGCTCGTCCATCTCTAGCACGACCACGCTTGGCTCGTACTTCGTGAGCACCACGAGCTCCCACTACGATTGGGCGCTCAGGAAGCTCCGGGCGCACCGGAGATACGGTGGGAATCTAAGCCAAGACTGCTTCGTGTTCACACCTGGGCTCACAATGAGACCAAGCCGCCGAAAAAAGAGGTGGTCGAATGAATGCAGAGCGCACGCTCAAAGCGCCCAATCCAATTGTTGATCCTAGGGAGGAGCAACTCTTGGAGTCTTTGACGGTGCGATACGAGAAGCTTGTCAAGCCTGGACCTGTCAGGAGGCTTGGTGCCAGAGTGGCCAAGAGGCTTCCCGAACCGGTGAAAAGGCTTGGCTCAAGTGCTATGAGCACCATCACGGAGCAAGGGCTGTACGAGGCCGCGCTTAATGTCATGGGAACCGGATTCAAGTCCGTCCAGGAGCATGCGGCAAGATTTAGCATACGTGAGGCCAAGGTCATCGCGCAGGTCAATGCCGTCACAGACGCCGAGGTTGACGCTTTCGACAAGGTATGCCTGGCACGAGGCTATGATATAGCCGCCATCGTCATGAAGCGGCGCAGCGAGAACCTTTTCGCCGCATTTGTCGAAGGCGCCGCTACTGGCATGCCGGGTTTTGTCGGCATACCCTTTAACCTTGTCCTCAGCACATTTCTGTACTTTCGTGCCGTGCAGGTCGTTGCCATGTCATATGGCTATGACGTGAAAGGCGATGCGGCCGAAATGGAGATCGCCGGACAAGTCTTCGCTAACTCAATGGACCCCGCCGCAAAGGAGAGCGGCAACGACATGGCAGCCATTATCGGCAAGATTATGCTAGTTAGCGAGGCATCGGTGCTCAAGCAGACTGCCGCAAAAACCTGGACAGACATGGCGGCGCGCGGCGGCACCGGGTTGCTGCTCACACAAATGCGAGCTCTTGCCAACAGGGCGGCGCAGAGCGCGCTTGAGAGTGTTGGCAAGGCTGGACTCGAAACGAGCGTGTTCAGAGCTGTGTTCGAACAGATAGGGCGCAAGTTGACCCTGAAGGCCGTCCAGCGCGCGGTACCGGTGGTCTCTGGTGCGATAGGCGCCTTTTTCGATGCGGGGCAAATGCAGAAGGTGATCGAGTACTCCGACATCTTCTATGCGAAGCGATTCATTCTCGAGAAGGAAACTCGCATCAATATGCTTGGCATTGGAATTGACGACGTGGCCGAGGCGTAGCTTGTCGACAGTGTAGAGATCTGTAGTCCGCTGCAGATGCGTGCAAGGTTGGCACGACCTGCGGTATGGGGTATTGCGGAGACGCTGTCACCCCCAGCTCTCGTCAGGCACGGCGACTCGGTGTGTGCGTCTGTTTGCACGCATCAGCCGTACGATGCGATGTGGCCAGCCGTCAGGGCGCCATTGAATCGTCCAGTTACCCTGCCTTCGGGTTGACGCCACGTACGTCAGACGCAGGCGCGAGCGCCGCGTGTCTTCCACGGCCGTGGTTATAATCAACCGAGGCTCTTTACGCCTCCCAGATGTCCCGCTCCTCTCGGCTCGGAACCTGTCCGTCGGTGGCCTTTCTTCCTGCTCTGAGCCCAAGGACCAGGAAGACGATTCCAGACACCACGAAGAGGGAGCCAGACATGGCTTGGATCCAGAACGCCACGGGACTCTCATGTCCGAGGATCGCCCTTGTCAGGAACATGATGCCAAACATGATTTGCGGGAATCCGATTGCATAGAAGTGAGAGCTCCTCCTCTTGGCCTGCCGCTCCACGTCCTGTCGGTCGGTGTAGAGCACGAAGGGCTCGTCCGATGCCTTCTTCCGCAGGTACACCCTGTCGGCGTATTCGGCAACCACGGAGGCGCCGGTCTGCTCGAGGAAGTCGAGGTAGTCGCGCCTCTTCTCCCTCTGGGAGTATGGCGGGATGTCGATCTTGTACTGGAACGTCGCGGGGGATACGTCCTCGAACTCGTAGGTCCCGTTGCTGTAGGAGAGCAGCATCATGCCCCGTTCGCCCTGCTCATTCAGCCACTTCTCCTCTTCGTTGATATCGAGGAAGGCCTTCTTGATGTTAGTTTTCATGACAACTCTCCCTTTATCCTGCGTGCGTTTTCCAGCAGCTCTTCCAGCCTCTCGACGTCGTGCTCGAAGGCTTGCCTTCCCTCGTCGGTGATGACGTACTCCTTCTTCCTGCTGCCCGACTGCCCCTCGAGCGGCCTGACCCAGCCCTTCTTCTGCAGGGTCTCCAGCGCTCCGTACAGCGTCCCGGCCCCAGGGCTCACGCGATGGTTGGTCATCTCGCCTATGTCCTTCATCAGGGCGTATCCATGGGCTGGGCGGTGAAGTCTCAGCAGGATGTAGAAGACCGTCTCCGTCAGGGCTCCCCGGTTTGTCGAACCCCCCATGCCAACCTCCTTCCCGACGTGGATCTCTGCTACTTTCTCTGATATATCGGCGTCCGTTATATATCGTTGAACGTAATATAACGGACGCCGTAATAGTCGTCAAGAGCGTTTTTTGAAAACGGGCATGACCAGGCCACGCGCCTCTGTGTCTGTGCAGGGGGGGGGTGCAAGGGTGCCGCTGCTAGATCAGCTCTCCCCGCAACTATCGGTTGCGGGGAGAGCTGCACGTCAGAATGTATCCTGGGTCTGCTGGATAGCCCGGACAACCCTATGCGTGAGCGGGATGGCCATGGTGGATTCCCGTGTTCGTGGCTCCGGTGACTGACAAGCCTGCGCAGCCGCTCGCTACCTATGCTCCCAGACGAAGTTCTCTCTGCCCGCCCCAATCTCGAAGTGGTATCTGACAAGGCCATGGTCGATGTCGGAGCATGCTCCCTTGTCATAGTTCAGGGAGACTTCGTCGCCCCTCCCCTTGATGTGAAAAGCCTGTTTGTTCATGGCCGTGGGAGCTAGCAACGTCGCCTTTACACCCTCCACAAACCAGGCGGGCGCCTCGCCCTCGTAGGAACTCACCTCGCTTGCGGCCTTCGACCTATGGGGCGTCCCCTGTGTGGTCCCGTACCCGACGGCGATGACGCCCACGACCTTTCCGCTGACGCCAGCGGCTCGCGCAGCACCTCTCCTGCTGAACGTGCCACTGACCCACCAACTATTCAAGCCGAGTTCCTGGGCATACAGCATGAGGTCGGCACCACACCATCCCAGCTGCTCGTTGGCCTCTGGGGTGTCGTCACCCGCCATGACGAGATAGTTCCTGACCCCCTTGGCCAAGACGAGCCTGGTGAGGGGGCCAAAGCAGCTGGAGTCCTCCGTGACCAGCCGTATATTGGTGGCATGTGCGTCGTTATGCTGCCTCACGCGCTCGGCAAGCAGGGCAACCACGCTCTCTGGCAGGGGCCTTTCGATGTACTTGCGTACCGTGTGACGGTTGCGCATCTCCTCTGGTATGGGCATCTTCTGTCTCCTTTCCACATGGCCATTCAGGCTGAAATCTCCTTGGCGGGAGAAAGACTTCCCTCAGGCCTTCTTCTTTCCAACGCATCTTGGCCCTGCATGTTCGAGAAAGGATTCGAAGGCTGCATCCGTGCGTGTCTTGAGCTCCTTGTCGGAGAAGCTTGCACCTACGGCCAGCATGCTTGCGAGCCCATGCGTATACACGATCATGTCGATATATAGGTTGTGCGCCGCCATAGGGGACAGGTCATAACGGGCCGAGATCTCCTCCTCCACACCCGGCTGCGCCGTGCGAGAAAGGAGCTCGTCGAGACTCTTTGCCTTCATGTATCTGGAAAGGTAGAGGAACTCGAAGAGCTTGGGCTCCTCTTGGGCAATCCTGATGTGGGCCAGGCCGTTCGACGCGAACGCAGTCTCCGCGTCCGAGATGTGCTCCCTGTTGTACGCTGCGACCCACTCGAGGGCCCGCTCGTACAATGCTCCCATGAGTCCTTCCATCCCGCCAAACCTACTGTAAAGCGGTTGGGCCGAGCAGCCCGCAGCATTCGCCACCCTACGCGCCGTCACAAACCTGTAGCCATCGCGCATCACGATGCCGAGTGCCGCGTCAAGCACCTTGTCTCTGCCGAACCTCTGCCGCACTATCGACACCTCACCTATAACGACTGTAATATTACGGCTGTTATATTACCAGAGGAGAGGGAAGCGCACTTGCTATGCTTTGGGGCGCACACATTCCACACTCTCCCAGTTGGCAAGGATCTTCTGCACCCTGCGGCGTGTGGGCGCACCACCGCTACGAGAGGCGCGCTACCGTCATGAGGCTCATGCGTGCGGCGTCCTATATCTGGCCGTGCCAGCGGGCGAGACGGTCGAAGAGGATGCCCGTCGAATCCTCGAAGGCCGCGGCTCCTCCCTCGGCAGTTCCTCCGAGCATGATCTCCCAGCCGGTGCCAAGCTCTGCAAGATCGTTCGAGAACACGTGACCGGCATCGGGGTAGACGTATGCCTCGAAGGCGTCGGACTGGGCGGCGAGGCTCCTCGCCGCGACGTCGCTCTGCCACATGGCGTCCTGGCCACCGGCAAAGAAGAGGGCGTTGCCCTTGAAGCCCGTGAGGTCAATCTCGGCCTCGTCACCGGAGCCTGCCGCGGCACCCTCGTAGGTCGCGCGGTACGAGGGCGGGTAGCCTGTCGCCATGTCCCACATGAGCCTCGCCGTGGCGCCGACGTCTCCGTTGCGATACGACGCAAAGGGCACAGCCTCGCCCCGGTAGGTGAAGCTTGGGAGCTCGTCTTGGGTCGTGTAGTCGAGGCCGAAGTAGGTGTGGTCGGCCGGGGCGAAGTTGACGAGGTTGTCGATCGCGAAGCCGTGCGCGACGAGCTCGGCGCTGAACTCGGCGCCCTTTGACGTGCCGATGACGGTGATGGGGGTCGGCAGGTCGATGGTGTCCTTGATGTAGGTCTCGACCTCGTCAAACTGGTCGAGTGGGACGTTTGCGAGGGTTGATGCCTGCCCTTCCTGTCCCCAGAAGTAGAGGGCGAGGACCTCATAGCCCTGCTCGGAGATCATCTTTGCCTGCTCGTAGTTCGGCGACCCTTCGGAGCCGCCGTAGACGATGACGGTGCCCGGGTGCGTGCGCTCCTCCGGGATGAAGCGGAAGCCCTTGAGGTAGTCGCCCTTGATTGCCCGGACCGAGTCGTTGGTCTCGTACTGGGCGTCCGTGCCCATCGAGGCCTCCTGCTGCATGATCGTGTACGTGCCTCCGTTGTGCCAGCGAAGCCCGAAGATCGTGATGACAAGGAGGACGATGATGGCGAGGAGGGTCAGAGCGACCCTCCGCAGCGCCTTTCCCAGCTTCTTCATGGTGATCGAGGTCCCTTCTGAGGCACATCGACTCACCGCGCATCACATCCTGCAGCCATGGTCGCGTCCAGTTACGTGTGCCACACGCTACAGTATGCCATACGTCACAGGTTGGCCTCCATCGCCCTCACGAGGAACTCCGCTCCGCCGTCTCCGGCTGCGGTGTCGTAGTAGTCCTTGAAGCGTGGGTCGCACAGGTATCCACGTACCAGCGCCAGGTGCGCCTCGCGGTCGTAGGCCTCGCCCCAGTGGATGCGCATCCAGCGCTCGTGCATGTGCGCGAGCTCCGCGGCCTCGTCCCCCTCCGGGTCGCCCGACGCCATCGCCATGCGAAGCTGCACCTTGATGGCCTCCTCGAGCAGGTCTTTTGCGTCCCACTCGTCGCGCGTGAGCGACATGATGCGCTCGTTGGCGGCGTCGATGGCCGCATCGCCATAGCGCTCGCGGGCTTCGGCCCCATATGCATCCTCAAACTCTTTCAGGCCCTGCGCCTTGAGAGCCGCAAATCTCTTCTCGTCGTCCATGCTCTCGATCCCTTCGATCGCTGCGATGGCCGCCTCCGTGCGAGCCATCGCATCCGCCAGTGACCTCTCCTGCGCGCGCAGGGTTTTGAGGTGCGACACGAGGGCGTTCCGAAGGTCTGCCCGCGAATCCCCCAGCAAACGACGGATCGTCGTGAGGGGAAGGCCGCATGCGCGCATCGCAAGTATCTGTGACAGGCGCCTCACGTCGCGAGGGGCATACGTGCGATACCCGTTTTCCGCCCGGGCGGGCTCGAGGAGCCCTAGATCCTCGTAGTGGCGCAGCGTGCGTGCACTCACGCCCGCCATCTGGGCCAGTCGACCCACGTTGTAGTGCCTTCCCGACGTGTCTGGCTTGTCCATGTCGCACCTCTTATCCTTAATCTCGTCACCTACCCGGTGACTTATGTCCTGTAATACGAACAATTGGATATGGGGCATAATTTCCAGACGGCGGGGATCGCGTAATGCTCGCACCTAAGGCTTCTTGTCCTTTTTTAGGAGGCTCGCGCCCCCGCCCGTCGGAGTTGCGCAAATGAGCTGGATAGCACTTCGTTGCTTCATTTCGGAAGAGGCTGCGCGCCGCCGGGTCGAGGGGAATCCCGCCGAGGTGACGGAAGCTCCTACCGGAAGGAGGCAGGCGAAGTGCGGTACAACATCGGGGTGGACCTGGCCAAGAGAGAGCACTCGGCCGCGGTCGTCGAGCAAGGCGGCGAGAGGCTGCTGCTCGGCTTCGAGTTCAAGAACGACGAGGAGGGGTTCGCGTCCCTGCTCGCGAAGCTTGCCGAGGTCGGGGCGGAATGCGAGGAGTCGGGCGTGTGCCTGGAGGCCACCGGCCACTACGGGCGCAACCTGATCGCGTTCCTGGAGGCCCACGGCTACGACGTCTTCGAGGTGAACCCCCTGCTCACGTCGAACTGGCGCAAGGCCATGAGCGTGAGGAAGGTGAAGAACGACGCGGTGGACGCCGAGGCGCTGGCCCTGTGGCTCCTGGCGGGGAACCCCACAGAGCGCCGCCGCGCAAAATCCGAGATGGACGACCTGAGGTCGCTGTCGAGGTCCCGCACCTCCCTCTCGCACATTGTAGGCGATTGCAAGCGCAAGGCGCACGCGGTAATCGACGTCGTGTTCCCCGAGTTCCACGGTTTCTTCTCCGACGACTTCGGCAAGGCCGCGTGCTACGTCATGAGGAAGTGGGGCTCGGCGGCCAACGTCGCCCGCGCCCGCGTCGACTCCATCGAGAAGGCGATGCGAGAGGCCGCCGGCAGGAAGTTCGGCCGCGAGGACGCCGAGCGCCTGAAGGCCCTGGCCAAGTCGTCGGTCGGCCAGCCGAGCGGGCCGCTGGAGTTCCAGCTGCGCCAGCTCGTCGCCCAGATCGAGTTCACCCAAGGCCAGATGAAGGAGCTCGACGCCGAGCTCGAGGGGCTGCTCGGCGGCTCGCCCATCACCACGATCCCGGGCGTCGGCACCGTCTGCGGCGCCGGCATCCTCGGGGAGATCGGCGACGCGTCCCGCTTCTCGTCGGCCGCCCAGATCGTGGCCTTCGCGGGATGCGACCCGTCGGTGTTCGAGTCTGGCGAGTTCGAGGGGACGCGCGCCCACCTGTCCAAGCGGGGCTCGCCCCACCTGCGCTGGTACCTGTGGCTCGCCGCCGACCGCGCCAGGATGAGCGACCCGGTCCTGCGCGGCTACTACCTGAAGAAGCGCTCCGAAGGCAAGTGCCACAAGGTCGCGGTCAGCGCAGTGGTCCGCAAGCTGTGCGCCATCATCTTCGCGGTGCTGCGAGACAACAAGCCCTACGTCTGCCCGGCGGCAGCCTAGCGGGGCGGCGAGACCGACATGCTGCCTCCCATCAACCTGGCGACCCGGAGCCCACCCGCGCCGCCCGCGTCCGCACGCCCAAAACCCAGTTGAAATCATGTCCCATATCCAATTGTCAAAGTGCTTGAAAACGGGGCTGCGGTGGGAATCCTGGA
>DBRN01000010.1:18237-27969 GCA_002305995.1 Atopobiaceae bacterium UBA1367 | reverse complement strand
TGCCTCCCCGCCCCCGCCCCCGACCCGTCCCCAGACTTGCTATGATTTCTCGGGCGCCCTCGCAGGGTCGCCGCACGCCCCCATCCGGAAGGAACCCCATGCTGCTCATTGGCGTCGACCTTGGGACCACGACCGCCCGCCTGATGCTCATGGACGAGGAGGGAGACGTGCGCCGCACCATCGCCAAGGCGTACCCGCTGTACTTCCCCCAGCCCGGATGGTGCGAGCAGGATCCCGCCGTGTGGTGGGCGGCCGTGCGCATGGGCATACGCGAGCTGGTGCGCGGCTATGACCCCCGGCAGGTGCGGGGGATCGGTGTGGCCGGCCAGATGCACGCCCTGGTCGCCCTCGATGCCAGCGACGAGCCCGTGTGTCCCGCCATCCTCTGGAACGACAGCCGCGCGCAGTTCCAGAGCGACTACCTCAACAACGACGTCGGGCGCCGCTGGCTCTCGGCAAAGACGGGCAACGTCTCCTACGCGGGCTTCACGGCGCCAAAGCTCCTGTGGCTGCGCGAGGAGGAGCCCCAGAACTTCGCGCGCATCGCACGGCTGATGCTGCCCAAGGACTACATCAACTACCGGCTGACCGGCGTCCACTCGACGGACTGCACGGACGCGTCGGGGACCCTGCTGTTCGACGTGCGCCTGCGCGCGTGGTCGCAGGACATGCTCAGCATCTGCGGCCTGCGCGCCGCCCAGCTCCCCCGCGTCCACGAGAGCTACGAGCCGGTGGGCACCCTGCTGCCCGAAGTGGCGGCCGACCTCGGCCTGCCCGAGGGCGTGCTGGTCTGCGCCGGCGCCAGCAACAATGCCGCCGCGGCGGTGGGCACCGACACCGTGGGCACGGGAAGGTGCAACATCCGCATCGGCTCGTCGGGCACCATCCTGGTGAGCAACGACTCCTTTGCCGTCGACGAGCGCAACGCGCTCCACAGCTTCGCCCATGCCGACGGGACTTACCACTTCCTGGGCTGCATGCTCTCGGCGTCGGCCTGCAACCGCTGGTGGATGAACGACGTCCTCAAGAGCCACGACTACGCGGGCGAGCAGGGACGCATCGACCAGCGGCGCCTCGGCCGCAACAACGTGTTCTTCCTGCCGTACCTCATGGGCGAGCGCAGCCCGTACAACGACCCCAACGCCCGCGGGGCGTTCATCGGCATGCACCTGCGCAGCTCCCGCGAGGACATGACCCTGGCGGTGCTCGAGGGGGTCGCCTTCGCCATGCGCGACTGCCTCGACATCGCGCGCGCCGAGGAGCTGCAGGTGAGGGGTTCCACGATCAGCGGGACCACGGTCACGCCGCTGTGGAAGAGGATCTTCTCCAACGTGCTGGGCATCCCGCTCATCACCACGCAGGTCCCCGACGTGACGAGCCTTGGCGCCGCCATGCTCGCGGGCGTGGCCTGCGGGGTGTGGCCCGACGTGCGCAGCTGCTCGCACGAGCTGGTCAAGACCGCGGAGCTCATCGAGCCCGACCGCTGGACGACCGCGCTCTACCAGGAGCGCTACGACACCTGGCATTCGCTCTACCCGCTGCTGCGCCCCAAGTTCGTGCGCATGAAGTAGCCCCGCCCCTCCCCGCGCACAGGGCTGGGGGCCAGATGTGCGACCATGCCCAGGACGCCGCGCACACCCTTCCCCACGCACAGGCTGGGGAGAGGGTCGCCGCGCCAGCCGCCCCTCCCCGCGCACGGGGTCCGCCCGGCATCCACGGACGCGTCGCTGCCGAGATGGGCGGCCCTCTCCGCTCGTCGCCTCCGCGCCAGCCGGCCCTCTGCCGCCACCTTTGGCGCGCACGCAGAAAACAGGTGGACAGAATGTCGATCCTCGCTGCTTTTCGCGGTAGCCCATGTAGTAGTCTAGATGCATCTGCGGACACCTCTGCCCAACGAAGAGGGGGCGGGCATGGAGAGACGGACATTCCTCAAGGGCGCCTGCGGGCTCGTGGTGCTGGTCGCCGGTGCGGGCCTGGGTCGTGCGAACGCGGGAAGGCCCTTGGCAGACGAGTCGGCGCGCGGCACCACGCTGCTCACGACGTCGGCTGGCGTGGAGCAGGACGTGGCCACAGGGCCGATGATGCAGGCTGGCATCGATCTGGTCGAGGGGCCCGACGGCGGCGTCGCGGGCTGGTACGGTGACACCGAGCTCTTCGAGGTCGACAAGACGGGCGCCGGGCTCATAGCGCTCGCGGACGGGTCCCGCTCGCTCGATGACATCGCGGGGGAGGCCGCCTCGCCAGGTGGGGAGGTGAGTCCCGCCGACGTCGCCTCCTTCTTCGTCACGCTCGGGCAGGCGGGCTACCTGCAGAACACGGTGCTCGTGAACCTCGTCGAGATCCCGGAGCGGGCTGCGTCATGATGCGCGAGACGGCGCAGGCCAGCGAGGCGGCCCAAGCAACCGGGACAGCACCGGCCACCGGGACAGCACCGGCCACCGAGACAGCCCAAGCCGCCGGGACGGCCCAGGCAACCGAGACGGCACAGGCCGCCGTCGCCCCTGAGCTGTTCGTGCTGCGCGACGAGGACGGCCCCATCCTGTACGCCCCGCTGGGCCAGCTGATGGCGCGCGCGAACGACGCGGCCATAGCCGCCGCGCTCGCCTATGCCAAAGATCCCTCGTCCCTGGATGCCATGACGCCTGAGGAGCAGGCCGTGGTGCGGATCTTCGACGATCGCGGCTTCTTTGCGTCGCGCCCCCTGCCCCGGCACGAGATCGGCTTTCGTCCCGCGCAGGTGACGCTCTTCCCCACGAACAGCTGCAACCTGCGCTGCAGCTACTGCTACGCCTTCGGCGGGGAGGGGGGCGGCAACGGCGAGCCGCTTGTGACCATGCATCCCGACGTGGCCAAGCGCGCCATCGACCTAGTGGCACACAATGCCAAGGAGCGCGCTGCCGAGGGCGAGCCCGTCCGCAACTTCCTGGTGTCCATTCACGGCAACGGCGAGCCGTTCTGCGCCTACGACCTCATCCGCGAGATCGTGTGGTACGGGCAGGACCTCTCCGAGCGGCTCGACTTCCCCGTGGTGTTCAACGCCGCCACCAACGGCGTGCTGAGCGAGGAGCAGCTCGACTTCGTGGTGGCGAACTTCAACTCGGTGAACGTCTCGTTCGACGGCCTGCCCGAGTTCCAGGACGCGAACCGTCCCATGGCGGGCGGGCGCGGGTCGTTCGAGCACGTGGATCGCACGATGAGGCGCCTGTCCCAGGCGAAGGTGGGCTTTGGCATCCGCACGACGGTGACCTCCGCGATGGTGGGCCGCATGCCCGACATCGTGGCCTTCGTGGCGGAGAGCTATCCCGGCATCGAGCAGCTGCACCTCGAGCCGGTGTGGGAGTGCGGCCGCTGCGTCACCTCGACCGCCGCAATGCCCTCCTCGCAGGAGTTCACGGAGAGCTACCTGGCCTCGCTGGAGGTCGCGCGCGACCGCGGCCTGCGCCTGGTGTTCTCCGGCGCGCGGCAGGACATGCTCGTGGACACGTTCTGCAAGGTGAGCAGCGGCAGCTTCACCGTCACGCCCACCGGCGACGTGACGGCCTGCTACGAGGTGAGCTACCGGAGCGACCCACGGTCCGAGCGCTTCTTCTTCGGGCACTTCGACCACGACCTGGGCGACTTCGTGTTCGACCAGGGCAAGCTCGACCAGCTCTCGCAGCTCAACGTGCACAACATCGCCTACTGCGACGACTGCTTCTGTCGGTGGCACTGCGCCGGCGACTGCGCCGCCAAGGTGCTCGACGGCATCGAGTTGCAGGAACACCGCGGCAGCGTCCGCTGCCAGATAAGTCGCGCGCTCACGATGAACCAGATACAGCGCAGGCTCGATTGGAGGCCCAGCGATGCTTGATGAGACGACTGGCTATGACGACCGCTCGGCGGACACGCCCGACGATGCCGCGCTGCCCAAGCCGCAGATAGAGATCATCGTTGACGGGAACAGCGTGTTCAAGCCCAGCATGAAGACGTACTTCGTGGATGAGTACGACGCCGACGCGGGCGAGTTCTCGGGCCACGTGACGGGCGTGATGGGCGAGTACTGCAGCTGCGACACCGTGGCGGTTCCCCATACGGTGTGCACCTGCGAGAGCGTGTGCACGTGCGTGAGCGTCTGCACCTGCGAGAGCGTCTGCAGCTGCGTGGACGTGTGCACGTGTGACAACGTCTGCACCTGCGAGAGCGTGTGCAGCTGCGACGGCTACAGCAGCTGCAGCTGCGTGGGGTATACGAGCAGCTCGGGAGGCGGATGGGTGAGCTGTGGCAGCCCCTGCGCCTGCGTGCCCGTGCATTGAGGGGGTTCAGATGAGAGTCCGTACCTGTGCGTGCCCCACCATCCTGGCGATCGCCTTCTCGGTCGTCCTCTCCGCCTGTGGCGGTTTGGGCGTAGGGGGTGGCGCTCAGCAGGCCATGTCCGAGAAGCCCTTCACGGGCCACGAGGCGCGTGCCGCCGAGGATCTGGATGAGATCGTGGCCAACGCCATCGAGCAGGGCGAGGAGCTCACCAGCGGCGATGACGACACCGAGGAGGGCGAGCTGGTCGACTCCGTGGCCGACACGTTCTCGGAGGCCAACCACCTGTATCGCGAAGGGGACTACGAGGCGGCCGCCGAGCTGTACAAGGACGTTCTGGCCGACTATTCCCTGCACTGCGGCGCCAACGTGAACCTGACCCTCGCCCAGCTGCAGCTGAGCGAGAACGAGGACGCGCTGCTCCAGGCGCTCACGTGCGTCTACCTCTTCCCCGACGACGCGGGCTGCCTGCTGAACGCGCAGGCCGCGGCAACGGCATGCGGGTTCGGCGAGGCCGACATCGAGGACGCGCTCTGCGAGGTGCTAAAGGCCGCGGATGACTATACCTCCGACTTCGACTCGTACTGGCAGCACTACGGGCTCGAGGACTCCATGAAGAGCCTCTTTGGCTACAACAGCACATGGAACCGCATGGAGACGGAGCTGGCGGTGGGAGACGAGCAGGGATCGGACGCGTCTGTGCGTGACGCGTACGACAGCCTCGCTGCCGAGCTGGACGAGTTCGAGAACCTGATGCCCGACGACCCTGACGGTGCGCAGCTGCGCGCCTATCTGGATGCCGTGGGCACGCAACTGGGCCTGCGGGAGGAGCAGGGCTCCGGCGCCAGCTCGGATGCGAGTGCCGGCTAGCACGGCGGCGCGCCGTCCGTCGCGTGCGGCGCCTAGGCCAGGGGAGGAAGCCTCGGGCCGGAGGGGGACCCTGGGCCGATGGAGGCCTCGGGCCGGAGGGGGACCCTGGGCCGACAGGAGGCCTCGGGCTGATCGAGATGAGGGAGGGCATGCCCTCAGTCCTGCTCATACGTCCCCTGTGCGAGGGAGACGAGCCCGAGTTTGCCGAGCCCTTGGGCATCGAGCGGCTGGCGGGCTATCTACGTGCCTACGGCGTGGGCGACGTGCGCGTGTACGATCGGCGGCTGTATCAGGCCGAGTGGAGGTCGGGCATCGCGGACGAGTTCACCGGCGGACTCTTCGACGACCTGAGGAAGGCCTATCCCCCAGGCAGGGCGCCCGCGCTTGTCGGCCTGTCGCTGATGACGTCGGCCGACGTGCCCGACGCGCGGCGCATCATGAGCCGCCTTGGGCGATGGTGGCCCCAGGCCACCTTCATGGCCGGCGGCGTGTACGTGACCGGCGCGCCCGAGGAGGCCGCGCGCGTGCTGCCCCGGGGTGTCGTCCTCCAGCGCGGCGAGGGGGAGGCGCAGCTTCTGGCGCTCGCGCGGGCCACCGGCGCCACCGGCGCGGAGGCGCCGCCCTTCGTCTCGCCCGACGACTGGGCGATTCCCCACAGGCCCTACCCCGAGCGCTATGCGGCCCTGGGCTGCGCGGTGAACGTGCAGGCGTCCCGCGGCTGCCCCGGCGCGTGCACGTTCTGCGCGACGCCGCTGCTGCCGACACAGCTGCGACGCTGGCAGCCGCGCGACCTGCGCCTGGTCGTAGACGAGATGCAGCAGGTGGCCGAGCGGCTCGCCGCTGCCGGGCTTCCGCCCATCTTCAACTTCGTCGACGACGACTTCGGCCCGCTGTTCCGCCTGGAGGGGCTTGCCGACGAGCTGGGGCGCCGGCGCCTGCGGGTGGCCTTCGCCTGCGAGATGCGCCTCGTGTCGCTCATCGGCCAGCCGGCGCTCGCGGAGCGCCTCGCCCGTCTTCGCGAGGCAGGGCTCACGCGGGTGTTTTTTGGCGTGGAGTCGCTCGACCCGGCGACGCTCGAGCGCTGGAAAAAGCCCTACGACGTCTCGGCCCTCCCGCAGGTCCTTGAGGCGTTCCGAACGGCTGGCATCACCGTGCAGCCCGGATACATCCTGTGGCATGCCGGGCAGACGGTGCGGGGGGCGCGGGCCGAGGTCGAGGGGCTGCGTCGCCTGGGCATCTACAGCCATCGCGCCGCCCTCAGCCGCCTCATCGTCTTTCCCGGCTGCGCGCTTGCGCATGGCAGCATCGACGCGACGGGCTTCCAGTCCATGGACGCGCAGGCCGAGGCCTTCTGCCGGCGCTTCTCTGCCAAGACGGGCGATCTCACGCGCATGTGGACGCAGGCGGCCATCGCCGAGCCTTATGCGGTGGCAGAGGCGTTCCTGACGGGTGACGGCACGCGCCTCGCCACCTTGCGGGATGCGCTCGACGAGGCAAACGAGCGCTCGTTCGCCCTGTTCATGGAGATGAGCGCATGAGGTACGTCGTGCCCGTGAATGCGCCTGCGGAGGTGGGCCCCCTCGTCGCGGCCGGTGCCGACGAGCTGTACTGCGGCTATCAGGATGCCTGGTGGGTCGAGCGCTACGGTGACCACGACAGCGCGAGCCGTCGACAGGGGGCGGCCAACCTGTCATCGATGGGCGAGCTGGGGCATGCGGCACGCCTAGCCGGCGAGCATGGCGTCCCCCTGTACCTGGCGCTGAACGCCCGCTACACCGAGCCCCAGCTGAATCGTCTCGTGAGCCTGTGCTCCGCCTTCGAGGGCATGGGGGGCACGGGGGTCATCGTGAGCGACCTGGGGCTGCTGTGGCGCCTGCGCGACGCCACGGGGCTTGTGCGCTGCCTCTCGCTCCTGGCGGTGGCCCAGAACGCGCCGACGCTGAGGGCCTATCGCGAGCTGGGCGTGTCGCGCGTGGTGCTGCCGCGCTTCATGGGCCACGACGAGGCGGGTGCGCTTCTCGGTGCCGTGCCTGGCATGGAGGCCGAGGTGATGGCCTTCTTCGACAAGTGCCCATGGGTGGATGGCTACTGCCGGCACCGCCACGGTGTCTCCTATCTCCCGCGCGGGGAGGGCGAAGGGCCCGGTGCCGTGCGGCAGCGCGAGGCAGCAGGCGGTGGTGGCACGTCGGGGAGGGTCCCGGAAGAGAGGGTCCCGGAAGCCGGCGGGGCGCCCCGCCGGCTGGGGTCGGGTGATGCGGCCCCTTGGCCGGAGCCTGACGACGCGCCTCCCATCTTCACCTTTGACACCACCTACCAGACGCATGCCTGCCTGCGCACGGGCCGCGCCCACCTGTGGCCTCACCCCTGTGCCGCCTGCCACCTGCGGCACTACGAGTCGGTGGGCGTGGGCTTTGCCAAGCTGGGCGGCCGCGGGCAGCCTCTGGACGAGCGCCTGCGTGCGCTGCGCTTCCTGCGGGAGGCCGAGGCCCAGGGCACCGACGAGGAGCGGGTGGCCCTGTACCGATCGACCTTTGGCGAGGAATGCTCCTGCTACTTCGGTTCTGCCATACAGGACCGCTCCGCCATCGAGGGGCTTGTCGGGCCGGCGAGCCGACAGGATCGCACGTATCTTGGCAGCGAGAGCGCCCTCGGCCCCTTTCGGGAGGCACTCGCCTCCCTCTGCCAGGGGAGGCTGTCGGGCAGCCACGCTGGCATCACCCTTCTCGTCCCGCCCCTCGCCGACGGTGACCTTGCGGAGCTTGAGGCCCTGCTGCCCGTGCTTGCCGAGCGCTGTCCACAGGGCACGCGCCTGTGCGTGAACGACCTCGGGACGCTCGTTGCGCTGGCGCAGGTGCGCCGTGAGCAGGAGTTGGGCGTTGCGCTGTCCCTGGGGACGCTGCTCGCGCGCCTCGACGACCCCGACGAGGTTGTCCGCTTCACCACAGCCTCCCTGAACCCGCCGCGGATGGTATGGGGTCCGGATGGAGAGGCTCGCGTCCTCAGGTACCGCCGCCCACCGGAGACCCTCGTGCGTCACTGGCGATGTTCCTCCTCCACCGAGCCCTCTGCCCAAGCCGCCCTCCGCTTCCTCACCGGCGGCCTGCATGTGCCCTACGAGCATGCGCCGGCTTGCCACCGGGAGCTCGAGGGGTCGTAGGGATGCGTGGCAAAGCGGGAAACGCCGGCTTGTGGGGGCATCATCTAGGGGAGCGCTGGGCTGGGGCCGGTGGTGGAAAGGGAAATGCCGAGTTGTGTGGTGCGCGGTACCGTGGCGGAAAGGAAAACCTGAAGTTGTGCGCTGCCCGCCCCTGTGCCGGAAAGGAAAAGCCCGAGTTGTGCGGGGTGGCTGCTCCTGCTGGAAAGGAAAACCTGAAGTTGTGAGAGACGGCCCTCCTAGCCGGAAAGGAAAACCGGGAGTTGTGCGCAACAGTGCCGGACCCTGGAAAGGAAAAGCCCGAGTTGTGCGCTTCGATTGGGGTCAGAAGTCGAGAAAAACCTTTCCGCTGCTGGCCCCGACTCCGCACAACTCCCGGATTTCCTTTCCGGCGCAGGGGCGGGCAGCGCACAACTCCCGGATTTCCTTTCCACCACCTGGCCCGATCACGCACAACTTGCGGATTTCCTTTCCGGAGGAGTCCGGCACACCGCACAGGTCGGGATTCTCCTTCCCGGCGCTCGTGCTGCACCTCTCCACGGGCCAAGTCTCCCGCTTCCCGCGCGGCGGACGCGCCGTCCCGCGCCAGACCCAGACCTAGACCACGTACAGCAGCGCGGAGAGCGTGACGCACACGGCGCCTGCAAGCACGAAGAGATGCCAGACCAGGTGCATCCATGGCACCCGCTTTGCCAGGTAGAAGGCGGTGCCCACGGTGTAGCAGAGACCTCCCGCAAGCAGCAGCCAGAAGGCGCCCGTCGGCAGCGCCGCGACGAGTGCGGGGAGCTTGAACGCCACGCCCCATCCCATGGCCACGTAGATGACCACCGAGAGCCAGGCGGGCTGGCGCTCGCGCAGCAGGACCTCGGCCACGATGCCCGCAAGCGCGATGGCACACTCGATCGCAAGGAGCAGGGGCCCGCCCTCGTCTGCGAGCGTGATCAGGGCAAAGGGCGCATAGCTTCCCGCGATGAGCAGGTAGATGGCACAGTGGTCAAAGACCCTGAGCACGCCCTTCGCGCGCTCGGGCACGAGGGCGTGGTAGAGCGTGGAGAAGAGGAACTCGAGGGTGAGCGTCGTGCCCATGGCGATGGCCGCGACGAGACGCATCTCCCCGCCATGGGAGACTGCCATGATGCACAGAAGCACCAGCGCGGCGATGGAGAGCAGGGCTCCCACGCCGTGGGAGACGGCATTGCCGATCTCCTCGCCCAGGCTGTAGCGGGGCGCCGTCGTTGTCGGGTCGGTGTTGGCCATCATAGCGTACCTCCTCGTATGCGACTGACCACCATGGTAGGGGACGGACGTGACGACCTCGTGTCGAGTCGGTTTCCCTTACAATTGCCACAACGCGGGGGCAGCACAGCGGGGAGGGCACCAGCACGGCGGGCACCAGCACGGCGGGGACGGGGACTTTC
>DBRN01000010.1:0-18200 GCA_002305995.1 Atopobiaceae bacterium UBA1367 | reverse complement strand
TGCTGCCCGCCGCGCTGGTGTCCTTGGTTCTCCTCCCGACTTCCTGCCGGCACGGCGAGGACGGGGATTTTCATCCATAATTCCCTGTTCCTGCTGGCCAGCACAGCGGGGACGGGGATTTTCGTGCTGAATGGAGAGCGCGTCAACACGAAACTGACCACAACTTCTTCCATTTTGGGAATCAGAAAGAAACGACCTGCCATTTCAGCTTTATGAAGCCCCTAGACAAACGTTGTGATCAGTTTAGGCACTAGAACAGACGCAGGGGCGGGCCAGCACGAAAATCCCCGTCCCCGCCGTGCTCGAGTCCCCGCCGTGCTGCGTCCCCGCCGCGCTGGTGCCCGAACCCTTGCCATCCGTACAATGTGTAAGGATGATATGTGCATTGACTAGTTTCTTTCGCGAGGGAGATACTCTTTAGCAGATGACGGAGGATTTCGTTCGGTTTGTGCGAGAAGGATCTTCGATGAACTACATAGACATGATGAAGCGAAGCGTCGAGAGCTACAGCCATGGTGCCGTGTCCCTCGTCGCCGTGCCTGAGGAACTGAGGGTCAGCCGATCTGGTGTGGCGGCCCTTTCGTACGACATGCACGATCGCATTGCCCACAACAACAGTGCTCGCAGCGCGAGCGTCCGGAATGCGGCGAGAACGTCCACGAGGTGAGCCGTCGTCGTTAGATAGAGCTCTGCTTTTTGCTCGTGCGCCGCCCCATACGCCAGCGGGTGCCAGACATGTTGCCTGGCACCCGCTGGCGTATGGGGTGGCCAGAGGCCGTGCCCACTGGCTCCGGCAGGATTGCGCGTTATCGAAGCGGGTTCACCCAGTCCAGGTTCTCCCTCAGGGGCCGTATCGGATTTTGGTCCACACCCCCGAGGCCGATGGGCATTATCGCGCCTGCGCCATCAGGGCTCCGCAGGTAGATCCTATCCGGATAGCGCATGAGCACGATCTTGTCCACCACCTCACCCGCGCCGCCGGACGTCACATCAAACACTATCTCTGCGAAGACGCGCCGCTCCTCTCGCGGCTTCTGGTACTCGGACAGTCGGCTGATCTCTGCCACCCAGAGAAAGTGGGGCATCGCGGCGATTCCAAGCGTGTGGGCGACGATCCCGTGCCACTCCGCTTCGGTCAGCCTCTGTTGGGATCCCTCGTCTTGCGCTCCCACACCATGCCTCTCCGGTCGAGAGCTCTCCCGTGCCTTTGCCTCGTGATAGCGCTCCCGCTCGTAACCTATGCGATCTCGCTTGTAGCCTCGTACGCTCGTCATGAGCATGTCGAGCACGAACGCCTCGCCCTCTTCGAAGTACCCGTCGCCCTACGTCAGCATGCCAAGCTCGGGATGGCCGATTGCGTGTATCGCGTTCTCGTACGCATCCAACGCATCCATAGCCATCGAGAGAGCCAATCACGCATGAACCGATGAAGGAGTCCTGCAGCACGTCGTCTTCGGCGGTGACGAAGTCCTCTTGGGAGAGAATCGTGCCGAAGAAGCTCACACGCAGGGAGAACCGATCCACGTCGAAGAACTCGTGGGAGTAGTGCCGGTAGTACATGTCGCGATACGTGGGGTCTATATGCTTGTATTCGAGGGCGATGGTCAGGTTCCCGCATCTTGAGACGAACTGCTCGACGAGCCTGGCGACGAACTGGCACGCTGGGACGTCGAGCCCGGGGTTGTCTGTGTCGGCCTCGATCCTGTCGTCCACGATGGGGGCACGGTCGTCTGGCGGGAGACGGGAGGACGACTCCCGTATGGTATCCATGAGAAACCTGTATGCCGCCTCGTCCACATCGCCCGCGCGTGCGATCATGACAAAGAACTGGTCCACGCGCCCTGCGCTGGTGTCCTCACCCATGCTGTGACCCCACTCTCAGACGTTTATGCAATACAGCTGGGCAGAGCCGCTCGCGTCTATCTTTCTGAAAAAGCCCTTTCCTGCCAGATTGCTCAGGATCTGCTCGACTTCCTTGACCGTCGGGTCCCATGAACCGTTCGCAACGGCGCGCACCGAATCCCTCACGCGGGGCGGCATCTCCTTGGCTCCGCTGTCCCTTGCCCACGACAGCCACGCGACCATCGCCTCGGCGCTAAAGGGCTCGTTCTTGGTGTCGTGCATGTCGCACTCGTACTCAGAAAAGGCCATGATCACGACGGCGTTCTCTCTTGGCCCCTCAGCGCGCTTCTTTGCGACGAAGGACTTGAGGTCACCGATGAGATCGGGTGCGCTCGCCAAGAGAAGCGAAGCGAGGTACGTCGAAAGCGGATCGGCGCTGCCCGGTGTCTGGATCACCTCGATCGCAAGCTTTCCCACTCGCGCCTTCAGGAATGCGATGCCCATGGCGAGCAGGACGTCTTTTGCCTGGAACATCCTGCCGGAGCAAAGCCTCGGCTGGTCGAGCGGCCCTGTCGCGTTGCGCGATGCGTCGTCGGCCTTAAGCCGGTCTCCGGGGACGTCCTCTGCCGCACCGCTGAGCACGTATGCCGCGCCGTCAAAACCTGCTGGCAGCGCAACGTCTTGTGGGATGGGTATGAGTCTTGGCGGGCGGCTCGCCTCCGCCTTCGTCATGTTGAGATGGAGGACCCATCTCTCGCACAGCTCGTTGACAACCTCGTCATTCGCGAACTCGCCCAAGGCGTCCCCAAGCTCGTCTCGCAAATCCTCGTACATCATCAGCTCGTTCATCGAACCCCCAGACAATGAGCGCTGCATGGCAACACCATATCTTGTCGGACCTTTGCCGGGAAGGGCACGGCGGGGACGGGGTTTTCGTNNACGAAAACCCCGTCCCCGCCGTGCTGCTGCGTCCGTCCCCACCGTACGGGCATCGAAGGGCTGGCCCTGGTGCCTAAACTGATCACAACGTTTGTCTAGGGGCTTCATAAAGCTGAAATGGCAGGTCGTTTCTTTCTGATCCCCAGAATAGAAGAAGTTGTGGTCAGTTTCGTGTCGACGCGCTCTTCGTCCAGCACGAAAAACCCCGTCCCCGCCGTGCCGCCGTGCCCCCCGCTGTGCCCGTCAAAAGTGCGGCAGCCTGTTGCGGTTATGTCGCGACACTGTCGCGCTCCGCCGTGCCGATGCCGTGTGGCGTGCAGGGGAAGGTTTAAGAAAGTGCATGGAAATCGCCAAGTGGTATTGACTTGCGATAAGTTTATCTGCAACTTTATACAAATATATGACACCGCCTCCGGGGGAACCGCCTCCGGGGGAACCGCCTCCGGGGGAACCGCCTCCGGGGGAACCGCCTCCGGGGGAACCGCGCCTCGGGGCGAGACCGGTCTCTGCTGATGGCCTCCCTCCGAGAGCAGTCCCGAAGGGAGGCCTTGTTCATGAAGAGAGCGAGACGGGTGTGGGTACTGCTTCTGTCCCTGTTCGTTTGGGCCGGGATTCTTTTTGGGACAAAGACTGTAGCACATGCAGAAGTATATGTTCTTCCCATCTCTATTGATGAGCCTGTTGTTGGCGAGAACCCCAACTACACCGCGTATTGTTCATGGCACGAAGATTATGTTGGGGTGGAAGTAACATGGGAGTCTAGTCGTGTTGGCATAATGTCTCCGGACGATGTTTTTGAAGAGGATGAAGAATACATCCTTCATGTTTATATCAATGATCTTTGGATTGGAGAGATGGGGATCCCCGAAGGGACGCCACCGCAAGAGGCAATCATATGCGGACTATCAACAACGTATCTTGGAGATCACTATGAAGATTATCCATGTAATGGAAATTTCTTCCAAATACAGGAAGGAATTTTATATGGAGAGGTATCGTCCTCCCTTACTGCCAAAAAGGAACACAGCATAGCCGTCGATAACGGTAGCGCAAGTATCGGTGACCGAGACATCTTAAAGTGTCTTAAAGGCGTCTCTGTCACCCTGACAGCCAGCTCTTCCCATGAAGGCAAGAACTTTGAAAAATGGGAGATCATAAGTGGTGACATTACTCTCGAGGACGTAAACAGTCCCTCCACTACCTTCATTATGCCGGATGAAGATGTAGAGATAATGGCGGTCTATGAGAGTACGACAACAGAGTACGCCGTCAACGTCACGGGTGGTGTGGCTTCCGTTGACGGCACGGAGGTCACCTCGGCGAGGGAGGGCGACACCGTCGACCTGACCGCCGGCGAGGCCCCCGAGGGCCAGCGCTTCGCCGCGTGGCGGGTCCTGCGCGGCGGCGCCTCGCTCGCCGACCGGCGCGCCGCGCAGACCAGCTTCGCGATGCCCAACTCGGACGTCGAGGTGCGGGCGGAGTGGGCCGACGAGGGCCAGCACGACGTCATCGTCGAGGGCGGGACGGCCCACTCCGGCGGCGCCGAGTGCTTCGTGGCCCGGGAGGGCGACACCGTCTCCCTGGTCGCCGACGCCCCCCCGGCGGGCATCCGCTTCGCCGGCTGGGAGGTCGTCTCCGGCGGCGCCCGCCTCGAGGACCACTACAGCGAGCGGACCAGCTTCGCGATGCCCGGCGGCGCGGTCCGGGTGAGGGCCGTGTGGGCCGGCGAGGGCGAGTATGCCATCATCGTCAACGCCGACGCGGGCTGCGAGGTGCGCGTCGTCGCGATCGATCACAAGGAGAACGGTGAGGACGAGGACGGCGGCACGCCCGTCGGCAGCGGCAGCACGGTGCCCCACGGCACGGTGCTGTCCGTCACGGCGGCGGCCAAGCCGGGCCACGAGCTGGTCACGGTGCCGGACGCGAGCTACACCGTGGACAGGGACCTGGTCATCGTCGCCGAGTCCAGGCCGCTGGAGTATGCCCTGACGACCACGGTCGAGCCCGTCGAGGGTGGCGAGCAGGCGACCCATGACCCGGGGAACCCCGTCTCCTACGGCACCGGGGTGACCGTCACCGCCGGCGCGGCGAGCGAGGGGTACGAGTTCCTCGGCTGGTGCCAGACCAACGGCAAGATCCTGACCACGGACGCCACCTACACCCACAGGGTGACGGCGGACCTCGAGCTGCAGGCGCGCTACCGGAAGGCGTCGGGCGCGGTCACGTTCGTCGCCAACGACATCGTGGTCGCCTCGATCGACGACACGGCGGGCATCTCCGACGACGACTACCCCGCCGACCCCACGCCGTGCTACGGCTTCGAGTTCGTCGGCTGGGACAAGGGCGCCGCCGAGGTCAGCGAGGCGCTCGCCGGGGGCGGGAGCGTGACCGTCACGGCCCGGTTCAGGCCCGTCGAGCGGCAGATCACCGTGACCGTCTACAACGGCGAGTCGGAGGAGCCGACCACCGAGTCCTTCGGCAGGAGCCAGTACGTCAGGGCGAGGGCCGCGCACGTTCTCGGGAGGTCCTTCGCCTGCTGGGTCCAGGATGGCGTCGTGATGTCATACCAGGAGGAGATCCTCTTCAGGGCGACGGCCGACACCACGCTGAGGGCGGTCTACACGAGCTCGCCGGTCGAGGCGACGGGAGTCGCGACCATCAGGGCGGCGACGTACGACTGGTCCGCGAGCAGGCTCACCTTCGTCGCGCACCTGACGGTGCCGGAGGGGGCGACGATCGACGCCGCAGGGCTGGTGGCCGCCGACTCCACGAGCGCCACCGTCGACCACGACCAGGAGCTCTCGCTCGACAACGCCGACTACAAGAAGGCGTCGGCGAAGGCCGTGGGCACCGCGGGTCCCGTCACCTACACCTGGACGAAGGGGTCCGTGTCTGCCGGCGCCGCGTGGGACGCGCGCCCGTACGTGACCTACACCCTCGGCGGCGAGACCAGGACCGTCTACGGGGAGCAGGTGCGCGTCACCGCGGGCGACGACTACGACAGCGGCGAGCGGGCCACGGCGACCATCTTCTCCGGCAGCTACGACGGCTCGGCGAAGAAGGCGCAGTTCGTCGCGTACCTGACCGTCCCCGAGGGCGGCACCATCGTCAAGGCCGGCCTGGTCGCGTCGCCCGGCACGAGCTACGACCCGGGGCAGGGCGCCCTCACGCTCGCCAATGCCCAGTACAGGAAGAGCTCCGCGAAGGCGGTCGGCACGGGCGGTCCCGTCACCTACACCTGGGTGAAGACCAAGGTCGAGGCGGGGGACGTCTGGTACGTGCGCCCGTACGTGACCTACACCGACCCCGACGGCACCGAGCGTACCGTCTATGGTGCGACCAGCCGCCTGGCGGCCACCGGTGGTTAAGACCGAGCCGAGCCACGTGACCCCCGCCAGCGGGGCGACCGGGGCGACCGGACAGGAAGAGGGGAGGAATCCAGCCATGAGGGAGAGCTACGAGGACCTTGAGCTCGAGGTCATCACCTTCGACGCCGAGGACGTGATCACCGCGTCCCCCGTCGAGGAGATAGAGGTGGACTAGCTTGTCCGAGGGCTGCCGGGGGTGCCATGAGGGGAACCTACGGATTTGCCGGCATGGTCGTCGAGGTGGCCTCGCTGCACGAGGACGTGCACGAGCTGTGCCGGGGCTATCGCTGCGGCGGGAGCCCCGACCTCCGCGTGCGCACCACGCAGGCGGACATCGACCGCGAGCGGGAGCGGGCGGCGCGCCCGGGGCGTCCCGCGCCGCGCGCCTCCGACGGCCACCTTGAGGGGCTGGCTGTCTATCGGCAGATCGCCGAGCTGATGCCCGCGCACGGCGCGTTCGTGCTCCATGGGTCGGCCGTCGCCGTGGACGGCGTGGCATACCTCTTTGCCGCCAGGAGCGGCACGGGCAAGAGCACGCACGCGCGCCTGTGGCGCGAGATGCTGGGCGCTCGTGCGGTGATGGTCAACGACGACAAGCCGCTCGTGCGCGTGGGCGACGGCGGGGTCACGGTCTACGGGACGCCCTGGGACGGCAAGCACCGCCTGAGCCGCAACGTCGCCGTCCCGCTGCGCGCGGTGTGCCTGCTCGCCCGGGCGGGCGAGGACCACATCGAGCGCGTCCCGGCGGCGCGGGCCTACCCCGCGCTGCTGCGGCAGGTGTACCGGCCCGCCGACCCGGCGGCGCTGGCCGCGACGCTGGCTCTGCTCGACCGGCTGGTCGAGCGGGTCGGGCTCTGGCGGCTGGGCTGCACCATGGGCGCGGGGGCGGCACGGGTCTCCTACGAGGCCATGAGGGGATAGGGCTGGCATGAGGCTCAAGAGGGAGTTCATCGCGCACGAGGCGGGCGCCGAGGCCGTCCTGGTGCCCACCGCGGACGCCGGCTTCTCCGGCGTGGTGAGGGGCAACGGGACCCTGGGGGCCATCCTCGGGCTGCTGGGGGAGGACACCACCGAGCGCGACGTCGTGGCCGCCCTGCGCGAGCGCTTCGACGCGCCGGCGGGCGCTATCGAGCGCGACGTGGCACGCGCGCTCGGCGAGCTGCGCAGGATCGGCGCGCTGGATGGGTGAGGCCCTCTCCTTCGAGGAGTACCTGGGGTGCGCCGGCCGCCTCACCTACACCAACGTGGGGACGAGCATGCTGCCGCTGCTGCGGCAGGGGCGCGACCTGTTCACGGTGGCGCGCAAGGGGGAGGGCCGCTGCCAGGTGGGCGACGTGGTGCTCTTCCGCCGCCCTCCCGGCCACTACGTGCTGCATCGCGTGGTGGAGGTGCTCCCGGACGGCTACGTGATCCTGGGGGACAACTGCGTTAGCCGCGAGCGCGGCATCCGCGACGAGGACATCCTGGGCGTGATGACCTCCTTCGTGCGCGACGGGCGCGAGCACGGCGTTGACGAGCTGGGCTACCGGGCCTACACCCTCGTCTGGCTGCGCACGGAGCCGCTGCGCGTTGGGGTGAGGCGTGTGGCGCTGGCGCTGCGCCGCCGCCTGAGGCTGTGGGTTGGCTCCCATCGCCCGAAGGATCGTCGTGGATAGGGACGGGGACGCCCTGCGCTGGACCTGGCGCGTCATGGGGCGCGACAGGGCCCGCGTGGCGGCGCTCACGCTCGTGCAGGCGCTGCACGGGGCCTCGGGCGTGCTGTACGCGCTGCTGCTGCGCGGCGTCGTGGACGCCGCCGTGGCGCATGACGCCCTCGGCTTCTGGCATTGGCTCGCGCTGGCGGTGGCCCTCGTGGGGGCGCAGCTCGCCCTGCGCGCGGCCGTCCGTTGGCTGGACGAGCTGGCAAAGTCGAGCCTGGAGAACCGCCTCAAGCGGCGGCTCCTCGGGGAGCTGCTGCGCCGCGACTACGCCCGCGTGAGCGCCGTCCACTCCGGCGAGTGGATGAACCGCCTGACCAACGACGCGAAGGTGGTCGCGGACGGCTGCGTGGAGATCGTGCCCGGCCTGGCGGGGATGGTGGCCAAGCTCGTCGGCGCCCTGGCCCTCGTCATCGTGCTGGAGCCGCGCCTTGCCGCAGTCCTCATACCCGGTGGCATCGCGATGCTGGCGTGCACCGGCGTCTTTCGCAGGGCGCTCAAGCGCCTGTACCGGCAGGTCCAGGAGGCCGACGGCAGGCTGCGCGTGTTTCTGCAGGAGCGCCTGGGCGGCATGCTCACGGTGCGCTCCTTTGCGGCCGAGTTGCAGGTTCTGGCCGAGGCGGGCGAGTGGATGGGGGAGCATCAGGCTGCCCGCATGCGACGCAGCCTCTTCTCCAACCTGTGCAACGTGGGGTTTGGCGCAGCCATGGGCGGCATGCGGCTGGCTGCCGTGGGCTGGTGCGGGTATGGCATCCTCAACGGCACCATGAGCTTTGGCACGCTCACCGCCATCACGCAGCTCACCTCGCAGATCCAGGCGCCGTTTGCCAACATCACGGGCTACCTGCCCCGCGCCTACGCCGTGCTTGCCAGCGCGGAGCGGCTCATGGAGGCGGAGGGCTTCGAGGGGGACGGCCCGGAGGCCCTCGCCCCTCTCGCCCCTGCTGAGGTGGCGGCCTTCTATGGGGAGCGGTTTGTGGCCCTGGGGCTGCGGGACGTCTCGTTCGCGTACCGACTTGCCGCCGGGGACGACGGCGGTTGGGCAGGGGAGGGCGCCGGGGACGACGGCGGCCGGGCGAGCGCCGGGGACACCGCCGATCAGGCAGGCGCCGGGGCCGACGGCGGCCGGGCGAGCGCCGGGGGTCTTGTCGGCCAGGCGAGGGCGGGCGTGCCCGTCACACTCGATCGCCTCTCGCTCGAGGTGCGCAAGGGAGAGTACGTGGCGCTCACCGGGCACAGCGGCTGCGGCAAGTCCACGGCGCTCAAGCTGCTGATGTGCGTGTATGAGCCCGACGCGGGCGAGCGCTACCTCGCGGGCCTCGCGGGCGAGCGCCTGCCCCTGACGGGTGCGTGGCGCAGGCTCTTTGCCTATGTCCCCCAGGGCAATCAGCTGATGGGCGGGACGGTGCGCGAGGTGGTGAGCCTTGCCGACCCTGCCGCGGCCCACGACGGGGGACGGCTGGCGCAGGCGTTGGAGGTCGCCTGCGCGGACGCCTTCGTGAACGCGCTGGCGGACGGCGTCGACACGACCCTCGGCGAGCGTGGGGCAGGACTCTCCGAGGGACAGATGCAGCGGCTTGCCATCGCCCGGGCGGTCTTCTCGCAAAGCCCGGTGCTGCTGCTCGACGAGGCCACGAGCGCGCTGGACGGCGCGACCGAGGCTCGGCTGCTGCGCAACCTGCGCGACATGACCGACAGGACGGTCGTCGTCGTGACGCATCGCCCGGCGGCGCTCGAGATCTGCGACCGGGTGCTGCGCTTCTCCGAGGAGGGGGTCGAGGAGCTGTGAGCGAGGAGGCGGACGGGCGGGTCGTGCGTGACGTGGCCTACCTCGCGGGGTGCGCGGCGCGCGGCGAGGTGCCCGACGCGGCGCGCGTGGCTCGCATGGACCTGGACGCTGTCTACCGCGTGTCGTCACGGCACCTGCTCGTCTCCGCCTGCGCCATGGCGCTGGAGGCGGCGGGCGTGCGCGACGAGCGCCTCACCCAGGCGCGGGGCAAGGCCATCCGCAAGAGCGCCGCCATGGACGTGGAGCGTGCGAGGCTCCTTCGGCGGCTGGACGAGGCGGGGATCTGGTACCTGCCGCTCAAGGGCTGCGTGCTGCAGGGGCTCTATCCCTCCTACGGCATGCGGCAGATGTCGGACAACGACATCCTCATCGACCCCGCGCGCGCGGCGGACGCGAGGCGGGCCATGGAGGCCATGGGCTTTGTCGCCAAGCGGGTTGGCGGGGGCGTGCACGATGTGTACCACAAGGAGCCCGTGTGCAACTTCGAGCTGCATCGGTCGCTCTTTGCGCCCACGTCCGATCGGCATGTGTGCGAGTACTACCGCAACGTGGAGACGCGCCTGCTGCCCGACGGTGACGGCGGCATGGGCCGTCACCTCAGTGCCGAGGACTTCTACGTGTATGTGGTCGCCCATGCGCACAAGCACTTCTCGGCGGGGGGCATAGGCCTGCGCTCGCTGCTGGATACCTATGTCTACCTGCGCAGGTTTGGTGACGAGCTGGACTGGGGCTACGTTGTGGGCGAGCTCGGCAAGCTGGGCATCGCCGACTTCGAGGAGCGCTCGCGGCGGCTGGCCAACCGGCTGCTCGACGGTGAGGCTCTCTCGCCCGATGACGAGGAGATGCTCGCCTACATGGCCTCGTCGGGGGCCTACGGCACGATGACCCACAAGATGGCGAACCAGATTGCCCGCCATGGCCGTGGGGGATATCTGGTGCGACGGGCCTTCCCGCCCCTTGACACGATGTCCATGTTCTATCCGGTGCTGGGGCGTGTGCCCGCGCTGCTGCCGGCCTGCTGGGCCCTGCGGCTCGTTGCGGCTGTGGCCCTCAAGCCGAGGAAGGTGGCGCGCCAGCTGCGGGCGGCGTTCAGGCCGTGACCCGCAGCGGCCGGACCCGCGGCCGGCACAGGGCACAGTAGGGACGGGGATTTTCGTGCTGCTCGCCCGTTAGCGCACGGCACAGTGGGGACGGGGATTTTCGTGCTGCTCGCCCATATTCCCGCCGCAACTGTGTGGCCCTCCTCTCGACTTCCCGCTCTACCGGCATAGACACATAATTTCCCGTCCCTGCTGCGCCCGCCCTGGTGGCTAAACTGATCACAACGTTTGTCTAGGGGCTTCATAAAGCTGAAATGGCAGGTCGCTTTTTTCTGATCCCCAAAATAGAAGAAGTTGTGGTCAGTCTCGTGCCGACGCGCCCCCGTCCAGCACGAAAATCCCCGTCCCCCCTGTGTCGTGTGCGGGCGGCACGAAAATCCCCGTCCCCACTGTGCCCCCGTCCCCCCTGTGTCGTGTGCGGGCGGCACGAAAATCCCCGTCCCCACTGTGCCGTCAGTCCTCCCGTCCAGCACGAAAATCCCCGTCCCCACTGTGCTCCCCCTGTGCTGTGCTCTGTGCGAAAATCCCCGTCCCCCCTGTGCTGCTAACTGTGCGCGGCCCCGCCGGGTGCCCAGTGCGGACCGCTCACGGGTGGGTGTGAAGGCGGTGTGACGTCCTGCACCGCTCGCACATTCCTTCTCGCACTGTGCAATAATGCTCGCAATGTGAACTATTGCACAACATGAGAAGGAACTGCCATGACGCACACCCTGGAGACCCCCCGCCTTGACCGGCGCAGCGCACGCACCCGCATCGCCCTGCGAGACGCGCTCGCCGCCGAGATCGTGGCGGCCGGCGACCTCTCGCAGGTGACGGTGACCGCCGTCGCGGATCGCGCCGGCGTCACGCGCCGGACCTTCTACTCGCACTACCGCGACATCCCCGACCTCGTCGCGCGCATCGAGGACGAGGCCATGGGCACGCTGAGCGAGCTCGTGCGCGAGGTCGCCCAGGTGACGCTGCCCGAGCTCGAGGAGGCCATCCACCGCTTCGAGCCCTGCCCGCGCTCGACGGAGGTGCTCTCCTACTTCAAGCGCGAGGGGGCGTACCTCGTCCCCCTGCTCGGCGACGGGGGAGACCCGGCGTTTGCCGAGAGGATCAAGGCCATGGTGCGCGAGGTGGTCATGGCCCGCGCCCTGCACGGGTTCTCGCCCCTCGCGCTCCACGTGTTTGACTACTACCTCACCTTCGTCATCTCCGCCGAGGTGGGCGTGCTGGTGCGCTGGCTCACCACGGGCATGGCGGAGTCGCCCGAGATCATGGCGTGCATGATGACTGCCCTCATGTTCGTGAGGCCAGGCGACCTGTACGGCCGCCCCATCGAGTTTGACATTCCCTCCATGGCCGCCCGGGCCATGGAGCTGCAGAAGGAGCATGACGATGTCCGCTAGGTACGAAGCGAGCCACAAGGCCCAGGTCAGGGCGCGTCGCCCCGTCGCGCTGCGGCAGGACGGCGCCGAGCTGAGGCCGCGCGGCCCCATCGACCTCCGCCACGTGCACCTGCGCCTGGGGATCGACGTGGGCTCGACGACGGTCAAGCTCGCCGTGATCGACGACAACGACAACCTCGTCTACGCAAACTACGAGCGCCACCACACCGACGTCCGCGCGACGGCCAAGGACCTCTTCGCCCGCGCGCGCGAGATGATCGGCTCCGTGCCCATGCGCGTGTCGGTCACGGGCTCGGGCGGCATGCTGCTGGCCACGTGGCTGGGCCTTGAGTTCGTGCAGGAGGTCATCGCCTCCAAGCGCGCGGTGGAGCGGCTCATCCCCATCACCGACTGCGCGATCGAGCTCGGCGGCGAGGACGCCAAGATCATCTACTTTGACAACGGCATCGAGCAGCGCATGAACGGCACCTGCGCGGGCGGCACCGGCGCCTTCATCGACCAGATGGCCTCCCTGCTCAAGACCGACGCGGCCGGCCTCAACGAGCTGGCCAAGGGCTACCAGCACATCTACCCCATCGCGTCGCGCTGCGGCGTCTTCGCCAAGTCGGACGTGCAGCCGCTGCTCAACGAGGGCGCCGCGCCCGCCGACATCGCCGCCTCGATCTTCCAGGCGGTGGCCAACCAGACGGTCTCGGGCCTGGCCTGCGGGCATCCCATCCGCGGGCACGTGGCCTTCCTCGGCGGCCCGCTGCAGTACCTCTCCGAGCTGCGCGAGCGCTTCTACGAGACCCTCGCCCTCGACGAGGAGCACCGCATCGTTCCCGAGAACGCGCACCTGTTCGTGGCGACGGGCGCCGCGCTGGCGGGGGAGAGCGAGCGCCTGGTCACCTTCGACGAGGTGATCTCCCTGCTGGAGAACCTGCACGGCGTGCAGGGCTCCGAGGTGGCGCGTCTCGAGCCGCTCTTTGCCAGCGAGGCTGACTACGCCGCCTTCAAGGACCGCCACGACCTGGAGGTCGTGCCCAAGGGCGACCTCGCGGGCTACCGCGGGCGCGTGTTCATCGGCATCGACGCCGGGTCCACCACCATGAAGGCCGCCGTCGTGGGCGAGCGGGGGGAGCTGCTCTACACCTGGTACGACGTCAACAACGGCGACGTGCTGGGCACGGCCCGCCGGATCATGGACGACATCCTCGACCACCTGCCGGAGGGCTGCGAGATCGGGCACGTGACCACCACCGGCTACGGCGAGCAGATCCTCATCGAGGCCCTGCGCGCCGACTCCGGCGAGATCGAGACCGTGGCGCACCTCCGGGGCGCCCAGGCCTTCGTGCCCGACGTGGCGTTCATCCTCGACATCGGCGGCCAGGACATGAAGTGTTTGCAGGTCAAGGGCGGCGTCATCGAGCACATCATGCTCAACGAGGCCTGCTCGAGCGGCTGCGGCTCCTTCATCGCGAGCTTCGCCGACTCCATGGGCATGAGCGTCCAGGAGTTCGCCCGCGCCGCCGTGCACGCGGACGCCCCCGTCGACCTGGGGAGCCGCTGCACCGTGTTCATGAACTCCCGCGTGAAGCAGGCCCAGAAGGAGGGCGCCACCATCGGCGACGTGGCGGCCGGCCTCTCGTACTCCGTCATCAAGAACGCCCTCTTCAAGGTCATCAAGCTGCGCGACTACGACGAGATCGGCGCCGACGTGGTGGTGCAGGGCGGCACGTTCATGAGCGACGCCACCC
Source organism: Atopobiaceae bacterium UBA1367 (assembly GCA_002305995.1). GTDB lineage: Bacteria > Actinomycetota > Coriobacteriia > Coriobacteriales > Atopobiaceae > UBA1367. Next base: position 4,338 of record DBRN01000010.1, on the reverse strand, counting down.
TGCGCGCCTTCGAGCTGCTCACGGGCCGCCACGTGATCAGGCCCGACATCGCCGGCGTGATGGGTGCCTTCGGCGCCGCGCTGCTCGCGCGCGACCGCGCGGGCGAGCACGGCCTCTCCAACCTGCTCTCGCGCGAGGAGATCGACAACCTCCAGGTGACGCAGCGCCAGGCGCACTGCGGGCTCTGCTCCAACAACTGCCTGCTCACCATCAGCGACTTTGGCGGCGGGCGCCGCTTCGTCACGGGCAACCGCTGCGAGCGGGGGGCGGGCAAGGCGCGCTCGCGGACGCCGAAGGCCCCCAACCTCTTCGCGTTCAAGAACAAGCTGCTCTTTGACCGCGAGGGCCTGGCGCCCGACGAGGCGCCGCGCGGCACGGTGGGCATCCCCCGCGCGCTCAACATGTACGAGAACTACCCCTTCTGGCACGAGTTCTTCACGCGGCTGGGCTTTGCGGTGGTGCTCTCCGACCAGACGAGCAAGGGCACCTACGAGGCGGGCATCGAGTCGATGCCCTCGGAGTCGGTCTGCTACCCGGCCAAGCTGAGCCACGGCCACGTGGTCAACCTGCTGGCCAAGGACCCCGACTTCATCTGGATGCCCTGCGTGCGGTGGGAGCGCCAGGAGGACGACACGGCCACCAACCACTACAACTGCCCCATCGTCATGAGCTACCCGCAGTCGCTGGCGCTCAACATGGACGAGCTGGCGGGTGGGGACGTGGAGTATCTCGCGCCCTTCCTGCCCTACGACAACAAGAGGGAGCTCAAGCGCCGCCTGTACGAGGTGGTGTCCGTGCAGCGCGAGGCCGACGCCGCCGAGGGGCGGGGCCGCCTGCGTGGGCCGCGCATCACGCGGGCCGAGATCGACGCGGCGGTCAACGCCGCATGGGAGGCCGACGAGGAGTTCAAGGAGCAGGTGCGGCGCAAGGGCGACGAGACGCTCGCGTGGATCGAGCGCACCGGGCGTCACGGCATCGTGCTCGCCGGGCGTCCGTACCACAACGACCCCGAGGTGAACCACGCCATCCCCGAGCTCATCAACGGCTTTGGCCTCGCCGTGCTCACCGAGGACTCGGTGGCGCACAAGGTGAGCCCCGAGCGACCCATCCGCGTGGTCGACCAGTGGATGTACCACTCGCGCCTGTACCGCGCGGCGCGCTTCGTGGCCATGCGCAACGACCTCGACCTGGTGCAGCTCAACAGCTTTGGCTGCGGCCTCGACGCCCTGACGACCGACGAGGTCCAGGAGATCCTCGAGGCGTCGGGCAAGATCTACACCGTGCTCAAGATCGACGAGGTGTCCAACCTGGGCGCCGCGCGCATCCGCGTGCGCTCGCTCATGGCCGCCCTCGACGAGCAGCGCGCGGAGCTCGAGCGGGCGACCGCTGCGGGCATCGCGCGCGAGGAGGTCCCCGAGGGCGTCCGCCTGGCGGACGGCTTGCCGGAGCGCATGAGGCAGACCGACCTCTCGCGGCGCACGCCGGTGTACCGCAAGGCGGCGAGCGCCGCCTTCGAGAAGGTGCGCTACACCAAGGAGATGCAGGACCAGGGCTACACCATCCTCTGCCCGCAGATGTCGCCCATCCACTTCGAGCTGGCCGAGCCGGTGCTGCGCGGGGCGGGCTACAACGTGGTCCTGCTCCCCTCGGTCGACCACGCCGCCGTGGACACGGGCCTCAAGTACGTGAACAACGACATCTGCTACCCGTCCATCCTGGTGTGCGGCCAGCTGATAGCGGCGGTGCTCTCGGGTGCCTACGACCTCTCGCGCACGGCCGTGCTCATCTCGCAGACGGGCGGCGGCTGCCGTGCCACCAACTACATCGCGCTCATCCGCAAGGCGCTCCGGGAGTGCGGGCACCCCGAGGTGCCGGTGATCTCGCTCTCGCTGTCAGGCGGCCTCGACGAGGGCAATCCGGGGTTCAACCTCATGAGGCCGGGCCTGCTGACGCACGCCATCTACGCCATCCTCTACGGTGACCTCATGATGCAGCTGCTCTATCGCACGCGGCCCTACGAGGCCGAGCCCGGCGCCGCAGACCGCCTGAGCGCGGCCCTCATGCGCCGCGCCGCCACCGGCATCGCGACCATCGGCAGGCGCGCGTTCTACCGGCTGTGCCAGGACACCGTGGACGCCTTCGAGGCGCTCCCGCTGGTGAACGACCGCAGCAAGCCGCGCGTGGGCGTGGTGGGCGAGATCCTGGTCAAGTTCCATCCCACGGCCAACAACGACCTGGTCAAGGTCATCGAGGCCGAGGGCTGCGAGGCCGACGTGCCGGGGCTGCTCGACTTCTTCACGCTGGGCATGTCGAACGAGGTCAACATGGCCCGCGAGCTGGGCGCCTCCGCCAAGGGCCGCCTGGTGGGCCGTGCGGGGATCGCCCTGGTGGAGGGCATGCGCGCGCCCATCAACCGGATGCTCGAGGCGTCTGCGCGCTTTGAGCCCTATCCCTCGATCTTCGAGCTGGCCGAGAAGGCGAGCCAGGTGCTGTCGCTGTGCAACAACATGGGCGAGGGATGGCTGCTCACGGCCGAGATGATCGAGCTCATCGAGAGCGGCGCGCCCAACGTGGTGTGCGCGCAGCCCTTTGCCTGCCTGCCCAACCACGTGGTGGGCAAGTCGGTCATCAAGCGCCTGCGCCAGCTGTACCCGCAGAGCAACATCGTGGCCGTGGACTACGACCCCGGGGCGAGCGAGGTCAACCAGCTCAACCGCATCAAGCTCATGATCAGCGTGGCCAAGGAGAACCTGCGCGAGCACGGCGAGTTCCGGCTTGAGGGCGACGACGTGGACGCCGCGGGCGAGACGGCGGGCCCGCTGCGCCTGTCGGCCGAGCAGCTCGGGCAGATCGAGCGGGCCAAGGAGCGGGCCGGGGTCCTGTAGCGGGGGCCCGCGGCAGGGCCGGCTGGGCCGGACCTGCCGCGGGCTGCGACGGGCCGGGGGTCCGCACGGGCCGGATGGGCTGGATGGGCTATGCTGGACGGAGTCGGCAAGGAGGCGGGAGGCCCGAGGTGAGCGACGTTCTCGACCGGTTCATGCGCCACGTGCGGGTTGCCTCGCAGCCCGACCCCCTGGCACCCGGGGGGCAGACGCCCTTCTCGGCAGGCCAGCAGGCAGGCCGGCATGTCATGGCGCGACCCCCGCGACCTCGCCTCGCGGCCCTCTCCTGCCTCAGGGCCCTCGTGCCGCAGGGGGGTTAGCACATGGACATGGCGCGCATGATGGTTCTCGACCTGGCCCTTCCGATCTGCACCTGCATCCTGGGCGTGCTGACGACCCCCGACATCTCGGAGCGCCATCACACCCATCACGACACCTACTCGGTGTCGCTGGTCATCTCGCGCACGCTAATGCTGGTGATGGTGTTCATGGGGGTGCTGGGGGCGCTCACTGGTTGGCTGTGCCACATCGGGGTGTTCCCCGCCGACCCGGTTGTGCCGCTGGCGTTCTTTGTCTCGTTCCAGCTGACGTTGTTCCTGCTCGCGGTGGCGGTGGTGCGCTATCAGGTGATGACCTATGACGACCACATGCTCGTGCGCCGGGCCTTTGGGCGCACGCGCCTCGTTCGCTACGACCAGATCGAGCGCATGCGCTGGGTCTCGTCGCTTCTGGGCCCACACCTCAAGGACCTGCGCATCTACGCGAGGGACGGGCGCTCCGTGCGCGTGTGGAGCCTGCTCGACGTCGAGCAGCTGCTGTTTAGCATCGACCGCTTCGACGTGCTCGAGCACTAGGGCCGCAGGCGGGGCAGGTCATGGGTGGGGCCTGAGGCTCGAGGCTGGCTCCCGGCCCGCTACCACTCGTGGGTGGCAAAGACGCGCTCGTCCTCCCACCACACGACCTCACCTGCGGCAAGCGTTCTGGGGACGTCGATGAGCCGCTGGTTGGCAGAGCCCCTAAAGCGCAGGCTGATGTCCTTCTCGTCCAACACGAACGGCCCGTCGACCAGCACGTCAAGCTGCTCGAGCAGCGCGGGGGTGGCGTCGGTGTTGGCCCTGCTGGGCTCCGTGGTGAGCTGCTCCCAGGTGAAGCCCGAGTACAGCCAGATGTCCTTGTTCGGGCACTGCCGCCTCACGCGCCGGAGGAAGGGGAGCAGTGCCGCTTGGTTCTCGGGTTCCATGGGCTCGCCGCCCAAGATCGACAGGCCTCTCACGTAGGCGGGCGCGAGGCTCTCGACGAGGGCGTCCTCGACCTCGGGCGTGAAGGGTTTTCCCACCTCAAAGCTCCAGGCGCCCGAGTTGAAGCATCCCGGGCAGCGGCTGCGACACCCCGACACGAACAGGGTGGTGCGAACCCCCACCCCATTGGCGATGGGGGCTGCGGTGGGAATCCTGGA
>DBRN01000018.1:34152-55997 GCA_002305995.1 Atopobiaceae bacterium UBA1367 | reverse complement strand
GCCGTGCCGTGCCCCTCCCCGCCGCGCTGATGTGTTTCCTGTCTGGTGCCACCCGCCCCGCTCCGGCAGTGCTACCGTAGGCATGCGCTGTGACTGACGGAGAGTCGTGGATCACCACGGTGGAGCAGCGCACCTCACATGTGCCGACCGTCTGGGCAAGCCTCCTCTCACCGGGAGAGGGGCTTGCCTTTTTCGTGCGCAGGCAACCAAGCGAGAGGGGACCCCATGCAAGACCTGATCGAGCTTCTGCAGAACAATCCCTACCCAGGGCGCGGCGTCGTGGTGGGCAAGGGCTCCGATGGCAGGGCGACCGTGTACTACTGGATCATGGGCCGCAGCCTCAACAGCCGCAACCGTGTGTTCGTGAGAACCGAGGACGGCATCCGCACCGAGGCGCACCGGCCCGAGCTAGTGGAGGACCCGAGCCTCATCATCTACCACCCCGTGCGCACCATGGGCGGCGACCTCGTGGTGACCAACGGCGACCAGACCGACACCATCGTCGAGCAGGGCGACTTCCGCCGCGGCTGCATGCTGCGCGAGTTCGAGCCCGACGACCCCAACTTCACCCCGCGCATCTCGGCCATCCTGCACGAGGACGGCTCCTTCGAACTCTCCATCCTCAAGCGCCAGGCAAGCGGCCGTTGCCTGCGCGAGTTCTTCTGCTACGAGGGCGCCGACGAGGGTGCGGGATACTTCCTCTCCACCTACGACGGTGACGGCGACCCACTGCCCACCTTCACCGGCGAGCCCATCGAGGTGGGACTCCCCACCCCCGACGAGGTCTGGACCTCCCTGAACGAAGACAACAAGATCTCCCTGTACGCCAACGTCGGCGGCGACGTAAGGCTCTACAACAAGCACCTCGGCGACTAGGGGCGCAGGGCGGCAGGAATCGCCGCATCCCCCAACAGCACATCCCCACAAGAAGGAGCAGACATGAACGAGCTCGAGCTCAAGTACGGCATGAACCCCAACCAGAAGCCCTCCCGCATCTTCATGAGGGACGGCTCCGACCTGCCCATCACGGTCCTGCAGGGCAATCCCGGCTTCATCAACTTCCTCGACGCCCTCAACTCCTGGCAGCTGGTGCGCGACCTCAAGGAGGCGACCGGCCTTCCCTGTGCCGCCTCCTTCAAGCATGTGAGCCCGGCCGGGGCCGCCGTGGGAACCCCGCTCTCCGACGTCGACCGTCAGGTCTACTTCGTGGGCGACAACCTGCTCGACCCCTCCCCCATCGCCTGCGCCTACATCCGCGCGCGCGGTGCCGACCGCATGAGCTCCTACGGCGACTGGGCCGCCCTCTCCGACATCTGCGACGCCGACACCGCCACCTACCTCAAGCCCGAGGTGTCCGATGGCATCATCGCTCCCGGCTACACCGACGAGGCACTGGCCATCCTCGCCCAGAAGAAGGGGGGCAGCTACAACGTCGTGCAGATCGATCCCACCTACGAGTGCGCCCCCATCGAGACGAAGGACGTCTTTGGCATCACCTTCGAGCAGGGCCACAACAACTACAAGGTCGACGCCGAGCTGGTGTCCAACTTCGTGACCGAGCGCACCGACGTGCCCGAGAGCGCCATCCGTGACATGATCATCTCGCTCATCACGCTCAAGTACACGCAGTCCAACTCGGTCTGCTACGTGAAGGACGGCCAGGCCATCGGCGTGGGCGCCGGCCAGCAGAGCCGCGTGCACTGCACCCGCCTCGCCGGCACCAAGGCCGACACCTGGTACCTGCGCCAGCATCCCAAGGTGTTGGGGCTCAAGTTCGTAGAGGGCATCCGCCGCGCCAACCGAGACAACGCCATCGACGTGTACATCTCCGAGGAGCATGACGACGTGCTGGCCGAGGGCGAGTGGCAGAAGTGGTTTGCCGAGCGGCCCGAGGTCCTGACCCGCGAGGAGAAGGCCGCGTGGATTGCCACGCAGACCGGCGTGACCGTGGGGTCCGACGCCTTCTTCCCCTTTGGCGACAACGTCGAGCGCGCGCACAAGTCGGGCGTGGCCTACATCGCCGAGCCCGGTGGCTCCATCCGCGACGACAACGTCATCGAGACGGCCAACAAGTACGGCATCGCGATGGCCTTCACCGGGATGAGGCTCTTCCATCACTAGGGAGGCCGACGCTGCGGATCGCCCAGACGTGAGGGCCGTCATCGCGAGGGATTGGTTGCGGGACGGCCCTCACGTCATGCCCTCCGTTACGCCCTCGTACCTGCCCCTCACCTAGCGTCTCGTGGCCGCGGCCTTCTCGACCTCCTTGCCCACGCATGGGGTAATTGTGCGTGAGACCCCATGAAAGCCACTTTCCCCGCACAAGGGGTATAGAACAGAGCATGCAACGCGGCGCACCGTGCCGATCCGCGTTGTGACACGTCAGCAACGGTCGCCCATGCGACCAGAAGGGAACCGCCATGGCACTTGATACCAGCGTTTTTGAGATGCTCAACGCCCAGATCAACAAGGAGCTCTACTCCGCCTACCTCTACCTGACCTTCGCCGACTACTATGACGCCCGCGGCCTCAAGGGCTTTGCCAACTGGTACGTCATCCAGTCTCAGGAGGAGGTCGACCACGCGAGGATCCTGCGCCGCTACCTGCTGGACAACGAGGCCACTCCCAAGATGGAGGCCATCGCCCAGCCCGACCTCACCTTCACCGACGACCTCGCCCCGCTCAAGGCTGCCCTCGAGCACGAGCAGTTCATCACTCGCAGCATCGGGGAGTGCTACGGTGCCGCCCACAAGGTGCTCGACCTGCGCACCATGAAGATGCTCGACTGGTTTGTGGAGGAGCAGGGCGAGGAGGAGGTCAACGCCCAGGACATGGTCACCAACATGGAGCTCTTCGGCACCGATCCCATGGGCCTCTACAACCTCGATCGCGAGTACCAGTCCCGCACCTATACCCAGCAGACCACGCTGGCCATGTAGGGAGCATGTGGGGGACGCCGTCTGCGGAGGCAGGAGCGGCGGCGCAGCCCGGATCTGCACCTCTCGCGGTGTTGCGGCGAGCCTCTCCCACTCTCTTGATCGAGTTGCACTTCCCTGTGGCGGGCCACTTCTCGGTGGCCCGCCCTCTTGTTGCCTCGCCATTGTTACCACACCGCGCACGAGGCTAGCCGCCCGGCACCGCTGGCGCCGGAAGCGTCAGCGGTGCCGAGCGATGCACCGGATGGCAACCGGACGGCGAGGTCAGCGGCCCAGGGAAGAGGTCAGCGAGGCACGGCTGTGCGACGCGCTACGCCTTGATGAAGGTCCCGTCCTCCAGCTCGGAGAACGCGCGGCGAAGCTCCTCTGTGGTGTTCATCACAATAGGGCCGCCCCAGGCCACGGGCTCGCGCAGCGGGCGCCCCTCGATCAGCAGCATCCTCATGCCCTGACCGCTGGTCTCCACGCGCAGGGCATCGCCCGCACCAAAGAGAACCGCCTGGTGATCGCCCAGCAGCTCGCCGCCCTCCTCGAAGCTCGCCGCACCGTTGACGATATAGGCAAAGAGCGTGGCCTCTGGATCGCTCGCATACTCCCACGTGGAGTCCGGTGCCACCGTGACATCCAGATAGTTGGCTCGCACGTGCTGACCCTGGAAGGAGCCGTCGTGACCGGCATGGCTGCCGCCCACCACGCGCACCGTCGCCGCGGCATCCTCGACCACAGGGATGTCCTCGTGGCGGATGTCGCCGTACGCAGGCGTGCACATCTTGTCAGCGGCGGGCAGGTTGAGCCAGAGCTGGGCACCCAGCAGACGGGGCGAGGGCTGCGGCATCTCCTGATGGATGATGCCCGAGCCTGCGGTCATCCACTGGCAGTCCCCATCGCGAATGCTGCCCGAGTTGCCCAGGCTGTCCTTGTGCTCGATGTCGCCCTCGATGAGGTAGGTCACGGTCTCCATGCCCCGATGCGGGTGGAAGGGAAAGCCGGCAATGTAGTCGTCCGGGTCGGTGGAATCAAAGGCGTCAAACATCAGAAACGGGTCAAAGTCCTCGACGTCGTCGCTGCCGACCACGCGCACCAGATGCACACCGGCACCGTCGACGGCGGGGATTCCCTGCACCACGCGCCTCACGCCACGGAAGGTCTTGTTGTCCTGCATGGTTTTGCTCCTATCGGCCGGCACGCCAGGTGGCGTGCGCGTCTCACTGGCATCCGTATACCCACCTGCGGCGCACGCAGGCGCGTTTGACCCCAATTCGCAACTCATACATGCACACCCGAAGGCGTTCGTACCAACCCGACCCACCTACTATCGTCATTTTCACACGCAAAACGTGGGAAGATGCTGCCGAAAATGACGATAGTAGGTGGGTCGGGTCGCTATCCCCCTGTCGGCACCACGATATCGTAGCGCACGACCTTGCCCGCAAGCGAGCCGCTTGGCTTGACTCCTGCCAGATAGGGCCCTTTGAGAGGGCGCTTGACCACCACACGGCGCGGGCGCGCCGCCAGCGCCGCCTGCATGAGCGCCTCCTCGTCCTCACAGGGCCGCTCGAGCTGCTGAAACAGCTGGAGCTTCTTGTTGGTGGCAGCCCGCCTGCGCCTTTCAGGAAACATCGGGTCGAGAAACACGAGTTCGGGCCGCGTGTCGAGCCGCGGGAGGATCTGCACGGCATCCCCCTCGACCAATCGCATCCGCTCCACAATGGGCGCAAGCGCGGGAACCCTCGATGCCCGGGCGAGCGCGTCGCGCAGCAGGGCGGCTATCACCGCATCGCGCTCGCAGAGCGTCACCGAGAAACCGGCGGCCGCAAGCAACAGGGAGTCCTCCCCCAGGCCAGCCGTGGCATCGACGGCCGCGGGCGTGCCCACGGCACCCTTGAGGCGAGACGCACGAACCAGGAGCTCGCGACGCAGGTTTGCGGGACGCAGCCGGGGCAGCATGCGCGTGAAGTCGCCACGAAGCTCCCTGTCCCCGCCCACCAGCGCCAGCCCTCGCTCGTCCTCGCGCAGCTCCAGGCCATGGGGAAGCGACAGGTCGGCAGGAACCACCACCTAGACCAGCTTGCCGTTGCAGTGATCGACCATGTGCTGGATCATCTGGGCGACCCAGCCCGTGTAGTCGCGGCGGCGCGGCTTGAGCTCGCCATCAACCAACTCGTCGAAGCTCACCTTGACCTTGGCATAGCGTGTGACCCGTGCGTAGTCGTCGCGCGTCAGGCAGCCCTCGACCGTCTTCTGCGGCCTGATGCCCATCAGGATCTTGGGGTTGTACATCGCGTGCGGCGTGGCGTCGTCGTCAAGGTACACCACCACAGCCTTGGTCACACCGATCTGGTTGGCGGCAAGGCACGAGCAGTCCTCAAGCGTGGCAGCCGTATCGATGAGATCCTGCGCGACGGAGGCGTCCCCCGCCGTTGCCCTCTCGCACACCTGCGAGAGGATCGCCTCGTCCTGTACCAGCTCTCTGATCATCGGTGTTCCCTCCCTGTGGGATGCGGTTCAAAGCGATATGGTAGCGCATCGGCACATGACGGAACGATGCGGGATCTCTTGTCAATCAGGCCAGGTAGGCGTCGCGCATCCGTGCGAGCGCCGCCTCGTCGAGCCCAAACTCGTGGCGGAGGTACGCCTCGCGACCCCCATGGCGCCTGTCGGCCTCGGCAAGGGCACCCCGAAGGTCGACCTCGCTCACCTCGTTCATCTTGGCCCAGTTCTGACGTTCGAGCTCCGACACCCATGCGGGCATGTCCTGCGGCGCCATGTTGATGATCGACGCGCGATACTCGTTGGTGAGCAGGAAGTCGCACACGATGGCATCGTCGGGAACGCCCAGCAGCGTGAGCACGATCGCGGCACAGACTCCCGTGCGGTCCTTACCTGCCGTGCAGTGGAAGTAGAGCGGCGCTCGTCCGAGTGCCATGCGATCGACGAGGGCATGAACTGCCGGGTTGCCAAACAGCATCGACACGTACAGGCTACGCATGAAGTGCTCGGGCGACCCCACGGCATGCCTGATCATGCGCGAGATGCCTGCGGGAGAGAAGTCGAGCTCGTTGCCATCCGCGTCGTACATGCCGCCGATGCGCAGGTACTCCACTCCCTGTGGCACGTAGTCCGCCCTCCCCTCGACCTCTCCGACGGCACGCAGGTCGAGCAGAACGCGCAGCCCAAAGCCGTCGACGATCGAGCGCTGGGCTTCGGTCAGCCCTGCCAGCGCGCTGCCACGATAGAGAAGCCCAGGGCGTACGCGTCGGCCATCGGCAGCGGCAAGACCACCGAGGTCTCGCAGGTTGAACGTGTCGGGGAAGCCGGGGACGTAGCCCATCGTCGTGGTCAGATCCATTGCACAGCCCTTCTCATCAAGCATGGGAGATATGCTATCAGAGCGATGGGTCTGCGTCGTGTCGGACAACGGGAGGTAGGGCGCGGTCACATATGTGAGCACAACGTGCGACCCGAAGCGAGAGAAACCGCCGCAGACTGATCTAAGGATCTGAGGCCTGCCCAACATCGAACTTATCCAAGCTCGATGGCACCCCAAACCGCGCCTCGCACATGACAGGAGCTGGCTTGACGTACACTCAGGCGAGGGAATGCACCCATACAACGCGAGGGCAGGGATCCACGCATATGACAGAGATACGGATTAAGCGCGTCTACGACCCGGTGGAGGAGTCGGATGGGATGCGTATCCTGGTCGATCGGCTGTGGCCACGCGGCGTCAGGAAGGAGGCCCTGAGACTCGACGGGTGGCCAAAGGAGCTCGCGCCATCCACCAAAGCCCGCAAGGCGTTCGGTCATACGGTAGCGAACTTCGAAGCGTTCGCCTCCCGGTATCGCATGGAGCTCGACAGCAGCGAGGCTGCTGCGGCATATGTCGAGAGGGTGCGTGCCAGTGCTCCCCAGACGCTCACCCTCCTGTACGCGGCGAAGAACCCGCAGGTCAACCACGCTGTCATCTTGAGACAGTGGCTCGAGGAGAGGCTCGGGGGCTGACCGCATCCCTCGAGCTACGCCTTGCCGAGCGCGCTCGTCTCGGCGATGCCCGCTGCCGCAGCCTCGGGGTCGAGGTAGCGGCCAGGCCCCTGCACGCGCAGGCCGCCGAACGCGTCACTCTCGAACTCGTAGACGCGCGGGACGCCCGTGGGCACGTTGACGGAGCGGATCTCCTCGTCGGAGAGGCCCTCGACGACCTTGATGAGGGAGCGCACTACCGAGCCGTGCGTTGCTACGAGAACCGTCTCGCCGAGCGAGAGGCACGGGGTGACGAAGGACTGCCAGAACGGTTCGAGACGCACGACCACGTCCTTAAGGCATTCGCTGCGGATGGTGGAGGGATCGAGGCCGTCGAGGCCGTCCTGCGCCACGACTCCGTAGCGCGGGTCATCGCCCTGCCACCAAGGGGAGTCATCGGCGATCTCAGGCGGGCGCACGTCGTAGCTGCGACGATAGGTCTTGAAGAGCTCCTCGCCGTAGCGCTCGCGCATGGCAGGACGCGTCTCGCCTTGGAAGGCGCCGTAGTGGCGCTCGTTCAGCCGCCAGCTTCTGATCACGGGAATCCAGAGGCGATCGGCCACGTCGAGCACGATGCCGCAAGTCTCTATCGAACGACGCAGGAGCGACGTGAACGCCGCATCGGGCGCAATGCCCGCATCGCGGATGAGCTCGCCTGCGTACCTCGCCTGCTTGCGACCGCGCTCCGTGAGCGGGATGTCCGCCCAGCCGGCAAAGCGGTTCACGGCCTTGTCCGTCCACGTGGACTCGCCGTGTCTCATGATCACCAGCGTTGCGCTTCTCATGGCAGCCTCCCTCAGACCCAGGCCCCATGGCACGCGTTGTCTGTCAGCACCCACGTCGCCAAGGCGCCGTCTTCGCAGGGCCTTCGTCGTAGATCGTCCCACCTACCTGCAGTATACCTACCTGCTGGGCCGCAGCCGCCAACGAGCCGATGAGGAGATGACATGGGTCGGCAGACTGCCGACCCATGCTACCGCTGCGATTGCGATGAGCCCTGCTATGCCTCGATGAACGCGAGGAACTCCTTGACCTGCCGCTTGATGCTGGCCTGCTGCTCGTCGGAAAACTCGACCACGTTGCTGGCCCAAGCGCTGGCGTTCACGGCGTATCCGCTACCCTCCTCGTCCATGGTGTCCATGCCGATGAAGCGCAGGAACGTGCTCAGTGCCGCACGCATCTCGGCAGTCTGCGTCCTGCCACCGATACCCGAGACGGTGATCTTCTTGCCCTTGGCAGCCGTCGCAGGCTTGCCCTGCTCCAGGGGACGAGACAACCAGTCGAAGAGGTTCTTGACATGGCCGGGAAAGCTGCCGTTGTACTGGGGACTTACGACCCAGATGGCGTCGGCGGCCTGGACCTCAGCGCGCACGCGGGCAACGGGAGCGGGTGTAGGCCACTCGTCATCCTGGTTGATGGGAGCCACGTCACTGTAGGCAAGCTCGTCGACCACGACGGCATCTCCCAAGGCAGCCACGATCTCCTTCTGAAGCTGGCGGTTGAACGACTGCGTACGAAGCGATCCTTGCACGAAGAGAACCTTCTTCATCGGTGTTCCTCTCCCTTCCGCCCGTCTGGACCCCATGCCCCCTGACATGTCTCCGACGGAATTTCCTGAATACATCATAGGGTACCTCAGCAGCGTGGGACCAATCGCCCAGCTTTATGAAAGGCAGGGATCCGCATCGGGATCCCTGCCTTGTTCTTGCTCGAACGTTAGTCTTTCTGTCGAATCATGTGCCAGCCGAAGTTATGCGCGACCGCCTCTCTTTGGTGTGGCACTGTGCCCAACGGCCCGCTTCTCCTGCGGCCGAACCTTGAGAAGAGCGCCCGCTAGCATGGCTACCACCGATATGCCCGCAAGGATCGCGGAGTAGAACGGAGAGGTTGGGTCTCCGGTCTTCGGCAGCGCTGCCTTACCCTTACGGACGGCAGGCTTCTGCGGCGTCGGCTTGGGCTCAGGGTCGGGGGTCGGAACGGGAGGCTCAGCGTAGGTGTTGGTGAACAGGACCCTGTCGTTCGTCCGCACCTCGGTTATCGTCAGCTGCCCGCCGTCGTCTTCGACATCCACCTCGTAGACGAACCTCGTGTCGTCATAGGTGACGCCTGCTGCATCGCCCTTCACCTCGTACGCGGTGAAGATGTAGGTGCCCGCCTTCGTGATGGGAATCGCAGAGAAGGCGATCTTGCCAGAGGCATCGTTCGTACCGCTGGACACCACGTTGCCGTCTTCGTCCTCGAGCATGAAGTCGAACTCGCCCGTGACAAGATCCCTGCCCTCGAGCACCTTCTCAGCCTCAAGCGTCACCTCGGTCGGCAGCGGCTTGTAGGCATTGGTGAAGGTCATGTCCCCGCCATACTCAACCTCAGTGCTCAGCGTGCCGTCACCGTTGTCGGTCACCTCGACGGTGACGGTCTTGGAGCTGCTGTCATAGGTGTAACCGGTTTGCGGGGTGCCAACCAGCTCGCGTACGGTGTAGACATGAGTTCCAAGGTCAACATTGCTGTAGGGAACCGTGAAGACGATCGAACCGTCGGCACCGTTCGTGACAGCTCCTCCAACCTGGGTGTCGCCCTCGAAGAGGCCAAACTCGAACTGCCCCGCAGCAAGATCGGTGCCGTTCAGGACCTTCGTGGCCTCGATCTCCGCTTCACCGGAAGCCTCGTAGGCATTGTTGAAGACAGCACCGTCCTCGTCGTACTCGACCTCGGTGTCGAGTGTGCCGTCACCGTTGTCGGTCACCCTCACGATAACCATCTCGCTGTGCCCATCGTAGGTGTAGCCGGGTGCGCCTCCATCAGTCTCGGTGATGGTGTAGTGGAAGACCTTGACCCTTGGGGCCGTGGGCTCTGCAGGCTCGGCAGCTGCCCCTCCTGTGAGCTGGAGCATAAGGCCACTGGCACGTTCAGGAGTGGTGCCTTCGTCAACCGTGTAGTACACCTCGAAGGCAATGTCGTTGCCCTCATCATCTCTGCTTGGCAAGCCCTCCCACGTATGGGGTTCCCATGCGCCCTCATCGTCCTTACGAATCTCCACAAGAAGCTCGTCGCGTGGCACTCCATTTAGATACGGAACGGCGCGCATGATAGTGCCTTCGATCCCAACAGGAATGAAGGTCAGGCTGACCGTCTCGGGCTCATCCGGATCAGGAGCAGGAGCGGGATCGTCGAAGATGCTCACGTCGTACTTGATCGGTCCGAAGGTCACGCTTCCACCGTTGTTGGTGACCGTCGTCTCATCGGGCAGCGCGCCGCCGTCGTCCGCAGCAATGGTGAACTCGAACATGTTCAGGGACGCTGCCTCGCCGTTCACGTTCTTGACCGCGTTGATGAAGACCTCGTCGCTGCCCGCCTTGTAAGTGTTGGTGAAGGTGGCGTCATCTCCGTCACCTGTCACGGTTGCCGTCAGGGTGCCATCGCCGTTGTCCACGACCTCGACCGTCACGGTCTTCTCCGAGCCATCATAGTCGAAGTACGTCGCGCTTCCGGCAGTCTCCTTGATCGTGTAGGTGAATGTTCCCGGTACGCTGTACGTGATCTCGCCGAAGGCCACCGTTCCGTCAGCCGCGTTCGTCGCGTTGGGGGATGCCGGCATCGGCGTTCCGTCAGCAGCACTCAACACGAAGTTGAATGCGCCGGCCGCGAGATCCGCATGCTCAAGGAGCTTCTTGGCCGTGATCGTTGCCGTCGTCGAGTTGACAGAATAGCTGTTCGTAAAGGTGAGCGGACCGTCCTCCGTGGAGCTCGCCGTCGCCGTCAGGGTGCCGTCGCCGTTGTCCGTTACTGTAACTGTTACTGTCTTTGAAGCTGTTACATCATTTACCACGCCGGTTACAGTTCCATCTTCGGTTACAGTGTATTCATACACGCCCGGCGTATCGTAGGTGATCGGTCCGAAGGTGACCCTTCCACCTGTCGCATCAGGATTCTTGAGTTCAGTCTTGTCCGGCATCGGTGTTCCGACCTTGGCATTAAGCTTGAAGGTGTACTTCTCCCTGATATCAGGTCCGGTCAGCCCATCCGGTACAGACAGAACCTTCTCGACCGGGAAGCTCACGGTAGTCTCAAGATCGTCGCCATACTTGTTCTTGAAGGCTGCAGCCGCAGGTTCACCACCATTAGGAATGACAGCCTCGAAAGTATCCTGAACTGCGGTGTATCCGGCCACGGCCGTCTCCACGATTTTGTACTTGGTGCCCGCAGGCAGACCTGCAATCGTTATGGACTCACCGTGTTTGAGCTCGATCGAACCACCGTTTCGGATGGTTCCCACTGAGCTGCCGGTGTAATCATACTCGCCGGTCAGAGCTGCACCATTCTTATCGACCAGACTGACGGTGAAGGTGAAGACCTTATCCTTGTCGATCTCGAAGCCGGCAGGAACCAATATCTCCTTGGAGATGGTCAGACCGCCCTTCTCGGTCGTGGTGGTCGTCGTGTTGGTCTCGACCTCGGAGTGGTTGTTCACGCTGATGGAGGCCGTGTTGGTGATGGCGTCGGCGGTCACGGCGGACTCGTCCACGGTCACCTGGAAGCTCACGGTGTAGGTGCCGGCGTCAAGCGCCCCCAAGTCCCAGGTGATGGTGCCGCCGGCCTCCACGCCGCCGTCGCTGACGGAGCCGTCGACCAGCGTGGTGTTGGCGGGCACGTCGTCGGTCACGACAACGGAGGTGCAGTCCTTGGTCAGCGTGAAGGTGACCTCGTAGGTGAGGGTATCGCCCACCTGGGCGCTGCCGCCATCGACGCTCGCGTCGTCGGCGTCCAGGACGTCCTTCACCGGGATGCTCGTGGTGACGGCGTTGGAGCTGGACTGGTTCTCGCCGTCGAAGACGGTGGCGGCGTTCTCGATCGTCTCGCCGTTGGCGCCCTCGTCCACGGTCACCTGGAAGGTGACGGTGCCGGTCGCGCCGGCAGCCACGTTCTCGATGGTCCAGGTGATGGTGCCGCCGGCCTCCACGCCGCCGTCGGAGGCGGAGCCGTCAACGTAGGTGGTGTTGGCCGGGATGGCATCGGTGACGGTGACCGTCGCCACGCCGCTGGTGTTGTTGGCGTAGGTGATGGTGTAGGTCAGGGTGTCGCCGGCCTGGACCAGCTCGCCGTCGACGCTGGTGGTGGTATCGCCGGCGGACACGACGTCCTTCTCGGTGTCGGTGTGCGTGTTGGTGAAGGTGGCGTCCTCGTACTCCGGCGTAGCGGTCAGGGTGCCGTCGCCGTTGTCGACGACGGTGACCTCGACATTCGCCACGTGCGTGTCCTCGGCGATGCCGTTGCCGTCGATGACGACCTCGTTGATCGTGTAGTTGTAGGTGCCGGCCTCGCTGTAGGAGATGGCGTCGAACGCGATCTTGCCTGCGGCGTCGTTCGTCTTGGTCTGCAGAACGTTGCCTTCAGCATCCTTCAGCTCGAAGGAGAACTGGTCGGCCTCAAGCTCGAAGCCCACGGCGACCTTGGTGGCCTCCAGCGTGACGGAACCGGAGGCGGCGTAGGTGTTGGTGAAGGTCGTGCCCTCAGACGGCTCCTCCTCGGTTCCGTCGGCTCCCTTGACGGTGGCCGTCAGCGTGCCGTCACCGTTGTCCACGACCTCGACGGTCACGGTCTTGCCGGTTTCTGCAGCAGGATCGTTGACCACACCGGCAACCGTTCCTGCCTCGGTGATCTTATACGTGTAGGTTCCCGGCGCCACAAAGGTGATCGCGCCGAAGCTAGCCGTACCGCCGTTGGCATCGGGGTTCTTGACCGATGAGGTAGCCGGCGCCGGTGCGCCGCTCTGCGGCGTCAGCGTGAAGGTGTAGGCCTCCTTGATCGAAGCCGGCCCGGTAAGTCCCTCAGGTACGGACAAAACCTTCGTCACCGGAATGACAGCCGTAGTCGGTTTTACATTATAGGTATTGGTGAACAGCAGCGGATTGTCAGCAGACACGCTTACCGATGCGGAAAGCTTGCCCTTGCCGTCATCCGTCACAGTTACGGTCGCCGTCTTGGGTCCGCTGCTGTCATTCGTAACGCCGTCGACCTCGCCGTCCTCGCTTACGGTGTAGGTATAGGTACCGATCCTGCTAAAGCTTATCGCGCCGAAAGTTACTGTGCCGCCGTTGGCGTCAGGGTTGGTCAGCGTGGTCTGCGCAGGCATCGGCGCATTTGCAGTGACCCCTACCAGCGTAAACGTGTACGCTCCCGTGATGTCAGGAGGCGTGAGCCCGCTAGCGGCGCTCAGGACCTTCTTCACCGGGATGTTCGCCGTTGCCGGAGTTGCGCCGTAGGTGTTGGTGAAGGTTGTACTCGATCCGGTGGCCGAATCCGCACCCTTGATTGTAGCGCTGAGCGTTCCGTTTCCGTTGTCCACGACCTCGACGGTCACGGTCTTGCCGGTTTCAGCCGCAGTGTCGTTCGTTACGCCGTCGACCTCGCCGTCCTCGGTGATGATATAGGTGTACTCACCCGGTGCATCGTAGGTGATGCTGCCAAAGCTTGCCGTGCCACCCGTCGCAGCAGGGTTGGTAACGGTCTCGCCGCCGGCTGCCGGCATAGGAGCACCGCCCTGCGCAGCAAGCGTGAAGGTGTACTTGCCGGTGATGTCTCCGGGGCCAGTCAGACCGGATGGAACGACGAGTGTCTTCGTCACCGGAATCTGCGCGCTCACCTCAGTCGTTGCATAGCTGTTGGTGAAGGTGGTGTTTGCCGGATCCGTCGGCGTAGGATTGGCTCCATTCACCGTTGCGCTGAGCGTGCCGTCGCCATTGTCCGTCACGACAACCGTGATCGTCTTGGAGGCCTGCGGGTCGTTGGAGACGCCGTCCACAAAGCCCGCTTCAGTCACGGTGTAGGTGTAGGTACCCGGCTTGGTATAGGTGATGTCGCCGAAGCTGACCGTGCCGCCGTCAGCGCCAGGGTTGGTGAGCTCGGTGTCGTCGGGCATCGGCGTGCCATCTGCAGCCGTCAGCGTAAAGGTGAACTCGCCCGTGATGTCTCCAGGACCAGTCTGGCCGGCTGGGATCGACAGGACCTTGGTTACCGGGATCGTTGCTGTCGTCGGACTTACCGCATAGGCATTCGTATATGCCACGGTATGCAGTGTATTCGAAACTATGCTGCCGCTTGTCTTGTTGCCCGAGGTCGTAGCTCCGCTGTCACTATTAGTGACCGTGCAGGTATATGCAGAGGGAACATTGACTTCTTCCACCTCGTAGGTAGATCCTGCAGCCAGGTTGAGGAAGTAGATATTTTCCCCGCCCTTGATCTTGACGGTGATCTCGGTTCCGGATGCAGCATGGTAATACTTAGGATCGGTACCAACAGTAGCACCCGTTACGCGGTTTTCGCCCGACACATCAATCGGCCCGCTGCTGTTGCCGATGGAGAACCACACGTCATCATCATTGCTCTCATCGATCTTGATCGTGTAAGTGAAGAGCTGATTCGGATTCGGTGTCGTGTCGGAGCTGTGCGTAACGGTCTTGCTTATGTTGAGACGGCCCTTCAAATCGTTGGTCGCAGTAACCGTCGCCCCGCCGGTTTCGTTTTTATTCAGAACCCCATCGACGATCATCGGATGGAACGGGTCTGCGTCGAGTTCGAAGTGGTAGTCCGGATCGACTTCCTCGATCGTGTAGTCGTGGCCGGTTTCCAACGTCTCTCCATCAACAATCAGTCCCGGCGCCACATCGATCTGCTGTGTCCAGTTATTTGCTGCGTTCAGAACAACCTCCGCATAGGAGTCATCGTCTCTCAGAATACGCAGCGTGACCTCGTCCGGCCGCTGGTCCGGATCGATGGAGTCGTTCCAGGTCTTGGTGACCATCATTTTGCTGTTGGTCAGAGGCATGGGATCAGGACTGTCAAAGGTTCCCGTTCCTTCGGTTTCTTTCGTGCCGGTCCAAGTGCCGTCAGCATTCTGCGTATATGTAAATCCGTCATGGGAGTAGCTTCCGTCAGGATTCTGTGTCGCCCCATCTGGCAGAACAGAGGTTGTGATCGTCTCGATCTGCGTATAGGAGATATTGGCCTCCGTATTGGTTTTGAGGCCGTATCCGCCGCCAGTCAAAGCAACGATTTGCGCCTGCTGTTCGGCAGAAAGACTATCGTACTGTATAAACCCGTTATTAAGATCGGCTACGAGGTCATAGGCCTCCTGTTTCGGCCACACTTTGAAGCTGACCGTATAGGTGACTCCGTTCTCCAGGGTCATGCTGCCAAGATCCCAAGACACCGCAGAGCCGTTGTAGGTCGCCGGCGGAGCACCGTCCCATGCTGTGCCGCCCCCATAAGATCCACCGCTTCTGGTATAGGTGAAGCCGTCGGGCTGTCCGGCTACCAAAGCGGCAGCCGTCATGCCGGTCAAGCCGTCATTGATGCTGACGTCGGTATAGCCGAAGGCATTGGTGATCTCATTGATGATGGTGGTGAAAGCCGCGTTAAGAGCTGCCTGGTCAGTCGCGCTGTAATAGTTGTTTGCAGGCGCGCCGGCATCAGTGACGAGGGACTGCATCCTGCTCACGCTGCCGAACACGCCTATGCCGTAGAAATGCTTGCCGGCGCCAACAATAGCCTGAGCATCAGGCACCGCTTGGCTGTAGGCTGTGGCAACATTTGAAGCGCCTTCTCCTCCGTTTCCTCCGAGACTTCCATTTGGATTGAGCCAGTATGTCGGATTACCATCAGAAACGAAGATCACATAGGCTTCGGCGCCAGGGCGCGTCGCAACCGCATTGGCCTTCTTCAGGGCATCTTCCCAGTTGGTGCCTCCATTGGTGGTGAGGCCATTAACGGTGGACTGGAAATTAGACAGATTTGTCGTTCCGGTAATGCGCGTAGAGGCATTGGTTCCGAAGGTTACCAGCGAGAGCTGCACCCTGTCAGGGTTTTCTGCCGTGTTGTTGGCGAGCAGCTGCTGCGCGAGGGAGTTGACGGAGTCTTTCGCAACAGCAAGGCGCGTGACGGAATAGCGCGTTCCGGTGTATGTAAAATAGGAGGCCCCAGCTCGATAGTATACAGTACCGCTATACGTATCATCAGTGAGCTGACTATAGGAGTTACCGCTTCTACTATAGAGATTTATGTAATTACCGTTCCTATAACCAAAGCGACCCGTCTCGTGTTCAATATGATTATTCATACTGTTCGAGGTGTCGATCACCACGATGACGTCTGCCTTGTTGGACGTCGTCACACTCGAGGCAGTACCCGTCACGCTGAGCGACAGCGTATAGGTGCCGTCGCCGTTGTCCGTCAACGTCTTGGAGGTTGCGGGAGGGGTTGTCTCACCCCTCCCTTGCTGGGCAATCCCCCAGCAGCTGCAGCAGGCTGGCTACAAGCTTGGGGTTGTCTCACCCCTCCCTTGCTGGGCAATCCCCCACCCGTAGAAGCCGGCGAGCACGGTAAGAATCGCTACCATACCCACGATGACTTTTGCCTTCAGTGACTGCAGGACGCCCATGCATACCACCCCTCGATTTGGCTACAACAGCATGCAGCGATGTATCTTCATGAGTCCGGTCTATCTTACCAATTACTAGTAGTAATTAAAGAGAGCAAGTTCACAACCAATGGGTCCTTCTCACTATCATTAATCATTTCGAAACATATTTCTCCGTGAGGCGAGGTGACTTACTCACCTGAGCTGCGGGAGTCCAGCATGCCGCATCGGTGGCTCTGGCGACTCCAGGATGCTGACGCGGCCTCCCCCCGCCGCCGTGCGCATCGGCACGCCCCAAACCGGCCGCTCGCGTAGGCCCTCACCGACCGTCCCTGCGCGACCGAGCGCGGTACTGCGAGGGCGTGCAGCCATACTCGCGCAGGAACAGTCGATTGAAGTAGCTCGGCTGGGAGAACCCACACGAGTGCGCGATGCGCGAGATGGGCTCATCGCTGTCGCGCAGGAGCCTGCATCCCATCTCCAGCCGATACTTGTTGAGAAACGCCACGGGCGGCTGTCCCAGGTACCGATTGAACATCTTGGTTGCCTTGCTGCGACTGACCCCACCCGCCGCCGCGATGTCATCGAGCGTCACCCGCTCGGAGAAGTGTTCATAGACGTAGGAGGCCATCCTGCGCTGGGATCTCAGGTCGGCATCGGTGCGTTGGGCCCGCTCGCCAGCCGACGCGCGTGCCAGGAAGAGCCGCTGGAAGAGCAGGTGCACATGGGCAACGAGCAAAAGCTCGTACGCAGGGGGACGCGTCTGCTGCAGGTGGGACATCTCGTCAATGATCTGACAGAGCTCTGCGGTCATTCCCCTGCCCTGTGGGGAGTGGAGGTGGGTGAAGGCGTCGTCCTCCAGAAGGGGGGCGATGTAGGCGTCGTAGATCTCCTGGTTGCGCGTAAGCAGTGAGGGGTCGATGACGACGACGCATGAGCGCGAGCCAGCCGACCCCGACGAGGAGACGAGGTGCAGCTGATGCCTGTTGACGAAGCAGACGTCGCCAGGGGACAGGTGATGGGATGCATCGTTGACCTGAAGGTCGACCTCTCCCTCGAGGACGCGCACCAGCTCGACCCCCTCGTGCCAGTGACCGAGAACGTCATGGTAGCCATGCGTGGCATCCCCCTCGAAGCCCACGTACAGGGGAATGCCGCTTGCGTCATGGCTCACGTCATCCTGCACGATGCCCGGAGTCTCGGAGGGGGTGCGTCCGTCAGGGACGAGCCTGGGCATCGGCCCAACTTCCGTGCGATCCATGGGTGACACCTCTCCACAGGCCTGGGCCACACGTGACCCAGCGCAATGTAATGATACTAAATACCATATCAGAGTACTATTGTGGCAATTACTACTATTATTCTTAATTCTGTGATTATATCATCTTACTAAGTACAAGGACGCGACAATGAGAGGAGATTGTCATGGAAGAGACGACCCGCACCATGATGCCCCTGATCGGAGACGACGCCCCGGCGTTCCAGGCGGTGACGACGCAGGGCACCATCAACTTCCCCGAGGACTACCAGGGCAAGTGGGTGATCCTGTTCTCCCATCCAGCCGACTTCACCCCGGTCTGCACCACCGAGTTCATGACCTTCGCATCCATGATGGACGAGCTCAAGGCCATGAACACCGAGCTCATCGGCCTCTCGGTCGACTCCCTCTATGCGCACATCGCATGGCTTCGCAAGATCCAGGAGATCGAGTGGGCCGGCAAGAAGGACCTCGAGGTCACCTTCCCCTTGATCGAGGACATCCGCATGGAGGTGTCCACCAAGTACGGCATGATCCAGCCCAGCGCTTCCAACACCCAGGCGGTCCGTGCCGTGTTCGTGATCGACCCTGCGGCCAAGATCCGTGCGATCCTCTACTACCCGCTGAGCACGGGCAGGAACTTTGACGAGATCAAGCGACTCGTCCAGGCCCTGCAGGTCGCCGACGCCGAGAGCTGCGCCACCCCTGCCGACTGGAGGCCGGGAGACGACGTCATCGTCCCGACGGCCGGCTCGTGCGGAACCGCGCGGGAGCGCATGGAAAACCAGACCGACGAGCAGTACTGCCTTGACTGGTTCATGTGCTTCCGAAAGCTGGGAGAGGGGAAGTAGCGGCAGCAGACAACGGTCTTCTTGCAAGGAGGGCTCGCCCCCACGTGCCAGCGCACGCCGGGGCGAGCTCTCACTTGAGGGAAGCGTGAATCGGGAGACGNNCGTCTCCCGATTCACGCTTCCCTCTTACACTTACATCTGATATAACCATTGTTACGGAGATAACGTCTGATATCTCGTATGTTATTACTGTTTCACGCTTCATCCTAGAGAAGGAGGTAGCACATGGCAACAGTGGCGTCATCCAACTCCATGCAGCGGATCGGCCTGAGCCTCAAGACCTGGCGCGCCATGAGCGGGCGCACGGCAGATGAGCTGGCGGGAACCGTCGGCATCTCGCGCGACACCCTCTCGCGCGTCGAGCGGGGCGACACGGGCGTCGGCGTGGGCACCGTGCTTGACATCTGCGGAGAGTTTGGCCTGCTCGCAAAGGTCGAGGCGGCCCTCGACCCTGCCCAGAGCGAGCTGGGAAGGATAGGGCTCTCGCGCGGCGTCCCGCAGCGCGTGCGCAAGCCACAGCCAACCGAAACCCAAGACTGGAGAAATGCGATGAACTGGTATGAGGGATCCTTCGTGTATCAGATCTATCCCCTGGGCCTCTGCGGGGCGCCCTGGACAAACGATGGGTCGGGCGAGGGAAAGGCCAACGATGACGAGCATCGCCTGCTCAAGCTTGTGAACGACGGATGGGTTGACCATCTCAAGCAGCTCGGTGCGACCTGCGTGATACTGAATCCCGTCTTCGAGAGTGACGCACACGGCTACGACACGCGTGACTACACCCGCGTGGACGCACGCCTCGGCACCAACGAGGATCTGAAGACCGTGGTGGACGCCTTCCACGAGGCAGGCATCCGTGTGCTTCTCGACGGCGTCTTCAACCATGTGGGGCGAGGCTTCTGGGCCTTCCAGGACGTGATCGAGAAGCGCGGCGAGAGCCGCTATGCCGGCTGGTTCAACATCGACTGGAACGGCAACTCCGACTATGGCGACGGGTTTGGCTACGAGACGTGGGCGGGGGTGCCCTATCTCGTCAAGCTCAACCACGACAATCTCGAGCTCAACGGGTACCTGGCCGACGTCATTCGCGGCTGGGAGGCGGACTACGGCATCGACGGCCTGCGCTTGGATGTGGCCTACTGCCTTGACCTGGGCTTTCTGGGATACCTGCGCCAGGTGGCCAACGAGCTCACCGAGAAGCGGGGGGAGAAGTTCCCGCTTGTGGGCGAGACGATGTTCGGAGACTATAACCGCTGGATGAACGACGGGGCCTGCGATTCGGTCACCAACTACGAGGCGTACAAGGGCCTCTGGAGCTCCATGAATGCGGCCAACATGCACGAGATAGCCTATGCGCTCGAGCGCCAGAGCGGCGACAAGCCGTGGGATCTCTACACGGGCAAGCACCTGCTCACCTTCGTCGACAATCACGATGTGCCCCGGATTGCCACGCAGCTCTCCGACCGCCACCAGCTCCGGCCGCTCTACGGGCTGCTCTTCGGCATGTGCGGCGTGCCCTGCGTGTACTACGGAAGCGAGTGGGGCATAGAGGGCGAGCAGCGCTACGGGGACCACGAGCTGCGCCCGGCGCTCGACGCGCCCGAGTGGAACGAGCTCACCGACTGGATCAGCGCGCTCGCCGCGGCGCGGCTTGCGAGCGAGGGTGCCGAGGCTCTGTGCAACGGCGACTACCATGAGCTTCAGTGCCAGCCCCAGCAGCTGGTGTTCCAGCGCGCTGCGGGCGGGAAGCGCGTCATCGTGGCCATCAACGCGGCCTCAGAGCCCGCGACCCTGCACTTTGACGCAGGTTGCGGCCGGGCGATCGACCTCATCACGGGAGAGGATCACGACTTTGGCGCAGGCAGCGAGGTAGGTCCTTTCAGCGCGCACTATTGGCTCTGCGAGCGCTAGCGCGGAGCCTGGCCCCAACGACCGGCCCCATCAGCAGCGCCCCGGTCCCCGGCATCGTGGGCTGGGCGCGGCCTCCTCTCGACCTCGGGAGGTGAGGATGCATCCCATGCCCACCGTCACGGGCTGGGCACGGTTCAAGTCACGGGGCTAAGCACGGTTCAGTGAAGGGTCCCCTCGAGCCATCGCACGGTATCCCGCACCGTGTCGGCGATGTCACGGGCGTGATAGCCTAGCTCCCTCTCCGCCTTCTTGCTCGAGAAGCGGCCATTGGAGGCCAGGACCTGCAGGGCATAGGGCGTGAAGATCGGCCGCTCGTGCCGCAAGCGTGCGTAGCCCGCCACGAGGGGGGCCGCCATGCGCGCCACCCACAGGGGCAGGACCGGAACGGGACGACGGTCGCACTGGGTGCCAACCAGAGCGAGCAGGTCCCGTATGGCCATGTACCTCCCGCTGAGGATGTAGCCCTCCCCCGCCCTCCCGAGGCGCGCGGCGCGCACGCAGCCGTCGGCGACGTCTCGCACGTCCACCATGTCATAGCCGCCGGCCACGCACGCGGGCATCTTGCCGCACAGGTAATCGGAGATCAGCTGGACCAGGTGGTTGGCGCCCTTGTCGTAGGGCCCTAGGATCCCCGAGGGGAACACCACGACGGCGTCAAGGCCGTCCGCGGCGGCATCCAGCACAAGCCGCGAGGCCTCGGCCTTCGTCTTGGCATAGCCCCCTGCCACCATGTCAGGGGACAGGAGCTCTGGCTCCCGCATGACCTCCCCGTTGGGCAGCTCGGGTATCGCGTGAACCGAGCTCACGTACACCAGACGCTCCACCCCATGCTCCCGGCACGCGTCGATGACGCTTCGCGTCCCATCAACGTTGACCCGACTCAGGATGGGTGTCACCGCGCGCTCTATGGAGACGATCGCCGCAGCATGGATGACACGGACCTCATGGCTGCCGGTATCGCGGAACAGCTCGCGGAGCGACTCCTCGTCCAGGATGTCGCCGTGGACGTAGGTGATGTTCTGGGCGGTGACGACGGGTGACTGGCCAGGCAGGAGAAGGCCGCGCACCACGCAGTCCTGCCCGCTGAGCGCACGCAGGATGGTGCTGGCCAGATGCCCAGCGGAACCAGTGACTATGTAGAGCGGATGTTGTTCCATGTCCCTGCGCCCTTCGTGCGGCCCATCGCGCGGGGCGGGCCGCCTCGACCTGCCGACCTCCGGACGGAGCCCTTGCCTGCCAGTGTACTACGGGCGGGAGGGGCGAGCTGTGCCTCCCGGCAGAGAGCCGGGGGCTCGCGCACGTGCCGGAAAGGAAATCGGGGAGTTGTGCGAGCTCTGCCCTCATGCCGGAAAGGAAAACCCGAAGTTGTGCGAGGCGCTGGCCGCGCTCGGAAAGGAAAAGCCCGAGTTGTGAGCTTGTTCTGGGGTCACAAGTCCCCGATTTCCTTTCCGCCGTAG
>DBRN01000018.1:0-34076 GCA_002305995.1 Atopobiaceae bacterium UBA1367 | reverse complement strand
CAACTCCGGGTTTTCCTTTCCGGCATGAGGGCAGAGTTCGCACAACTCAGGGTTTCCCTTTCCGGGCTCCGCCGCCGTCCCGCACAACTCGGGCTTTTCCTTTCCGGGCTCCGCCGCCGCCTCGTACAGCTCCCTGGTTTCCTTTCCGATCGCAACCCCCACCAGCCGCCAGGCTCCACAGCAGGCCGGGACGGTGCCAGCCTCCCGGCAACCGTCCCGGCACATCTCGACAAGAGCCCAGCTGTCAGATGAAGAGGTTGACGTCCGACTCCTCGGCATCGCCCAGGTAGGTTCCCACGCCTGCGTACTCGATGCCGTCGATGAGCTCCTCGCGATGGATGCCCATCACATCCATGCTCATGGTACAGGCGATGATCTTCACGCCTGCCGCCATGGCCGACTGCATGAGCTCGGGCAGGGAGCTGACGTTCTTGCTGGCCATGATCGACCGCATCATCCGCGCCCCCATGCCGAGCATGTTCATGCGCGAGAGGCCCAGGCGCTGTGCCCCACGCGGGAGCATGGCGCCAAACATCCGCTCGATGCCACTCTTGGCAACCTGCACCTTCGTGGGCCTGCGCAAGGCCGTGAGCCCCCAGAACGTGAAGAACATCGTGACCGGACGACCCATGGCCGCCGCACCGTTGGCGATGATGAAGGCGGCCATCACCTTGTCGAGGTCGCCCGAGAAGACGATGATCGTCTTGCCCTCGCGCGGGGAGGAGGCCCCACCACCGGCAGGCGCAGAGTCGTCGCTGGCGGGTGCCGAGGCGACGCCCTTGCGCACGACGGCGACGTAGTCGGTCCCTCGACGCTCGTTCGACACCAGCGTGTTGCCCGTACGGCGGCACCAGGCGACGATGTCCTTGGCAAAGCCGGGGTCGCTCGCCACCACCTCGAGCTGCTCGTCATCCCCAAGGTCTCCCACACCCTCGCCGACCCTCATGATCGGCCCCGGGCACTGCATGCCGCAGCAGTCAACACGAATCGTGCTCACCGGTCGCCCAGCCTCCGCTCCCGCTGTGCCCGGGGGCGCTTGGTCACCCTCCGAGGTGTCGTCGGAGCCCTCGGACGCCTCCTGCGAGCGATCCGCCTCGAGCCGAGCCACAGCAGACGGCACGTCAAAGTGCGTCACCTCGAAGAATCGCACGCCGCCGGGGTAGACAGCCACACTTGAGAAGCCATGGGCCTGGAGCATGCGTGCGGCGTTGTAGGCGCGCACGCCCACGGCGCAGAAGACGATGGTGCGACGGGACGGGTCGAGCTCCCCCATGCGGTCGCGCAGCTCTCCCAGGGGAATGTGCGTGGCACCAGGGACCGAGCGCGCCTGCAGCTCGACGGCCTCGCGCACGTCGAGCAGAGCCACGTCACCGGAGTCCGGCTCGTCCCACGCCGCGATGTCGACAAGGCCCGCAAGCAGGTTCTGGGCGACGAAGCCCGCCATGTTCACGGGATCCTTGGCAGAGGAGAAGGGAGGCGCGTAGGCAAGCTCGAGATCCGTGAGGTCCTCGATGCCGCCTCCCAGACGCAACGTCGTGGCGAGGACGTCGATGCGCTTGTCCACGCCGCCGCGCCCCACGATCTGGGCGCCAAAGATCCTCGTGCCATCGGGCGAGAAGATCAACTTGAGCGTGAGGGGCTCGGCACCGGGATAGTAGCCGGCATGAGAGTTCTGCGTGATGGTCACCGTGCGGTAGTCCTTGTCGCGCACGAGGCCCCTGCGCTGGAGCGCCTTCTCGCTGGCTCCCGTCGAGGCGGCGTTGAGGTCGAAGACCTGGGCGACCGAGGTGCCCTGCGTCCCGGTGTAGGTGTCGTCCGTGCCAGCAATGTTGTTGGCAGCGATGCGTCCCTGCTTGTTGGCAGGACCGGCCAGGGGGACCATGGTGGGCTCGCCGGACACGAGGTCACGAACCTCGACCACGTCGCCCACCGCGTAGATGGCAGGGTCGTTCGTGCGCATGTGGTCGTCCACCACGATCCCGCCACGCGCGTTGGTCGCAAGGCCCGCCTCCTGGGCGATCTGGCCGTTGGGACGCACGCCAACCGAGAGTATGACGAGATCGGCCGTCACGGAGGCGCCGCTTGCGAGCCGCACCGTGACCCGCTCGCCGTCATCCTCGAACGAGCTCACGCCGTCACCCAGGTGCAGGGCCACGCCGTTGTCGACGATGTTCTCGTGCAGCAGCTGCGCCATCTCGGGGTCGAGGGGCGCCATGACCTGGTCGAGGGCCTCGACGATCGTGACCTCAAGCCCTGCATGACGCAGGTTCTCCGCCATCTCGAGCCCGATGAACCCACCGCCCACCACCACGGCGGTGCGGGCCTGGCGCCGACCTCCCTCGCCGCGCACGATCGAGCGCAGCTCGTCGGTGTCGGGGACGGTCCACAGGGTGCGGACGCGCGGCGACTCGATGCCCGGGATGGGCGGACGCAGCGGGGAGGAGCCTGTGGCGAGCACCAGGGTGTCATAGGGCTCCTCGTACTCTTCCCCCGTCTCGACGCGCCGCACGGTGACGACCTTGCGCGTGCGATCTATGGAGACCACCTCGTTGCGCGTGCGGACGTCCACGGCAAAGCGGCTGCGCATCGTCTCCTCGGGCATGACGAGCAGCGCCGCCCTCGAGCGGATCACGTCGCCCACATGATAGGGCAGGCCGCAGTTGGCGTAGCTTATGTACTCCCCGCGCTCCAGCAGGACGATGCGCGCATCCTCGTCCAGGCGACGCAGGCGGGCCGCGCAGCTGGCACCACCGGCCACGCCACCGACTATCACGACTCTTCTCATGGCTCTCCCCCTCATGGGTCTTGGACACAGGTGTGCATGGCACTAGTATGCATGGCTCGCCGCCCACGGGCCAGCGACTCCCCCCAATGGCACTGGAGGACACTGGCTTCACCCGGGCGGGGTCCCGGCGCGCATGGCGAGGCTAGAGGTTCTCGTCCCCCCACCCCTTGAGCTCCAGCAGGATGGGTATGAGGCTGGCGCCCTTCCCGGTGAGGGAGTATTCCACGCGGACGGGCATCTCGGGATACTGCCTGCGCAGCACCAGCCCGTCGGACTCAAGCTCCCTGAGCGAGGCGGAAAGCATGGTGTTGGTGATGCCGTAGACCCTGCGGCGGAGCTCGCCGTAGCGGAGGGTCCCGCCCTCGTCGAGGGCGCAGAGCAGGAGGATCTTCCACTTGCCTCCCACGACGTCGAGGACCTTCTTGAGGGCGCAGCCAGGGCCGGCGATGCCGGGATCGACGTTGTCGCATGGATACGATGAGCTTGGAGCCATGGTCAGGTCGTCCTTACCACATAAGGTTATACTGCGTACTTGCTCAGAATATCATACCTGATATCGTGGTACTCGACAGAACACAGGCAACAAGGAGGTCACCATGGAGTACCGGTTCACATCCCAGAACTACGAGCAAGAGGTCGCCAAGAGCGACATCCCCGTCATGATCGACTTCTACGCTGACTGGTGCGGCCCGTGCCGCGCCATGGGCCCGGTTGTCACGCGACTTGCCGAGAAGTACGCTGGCAGGGTCAAGGTCGGCAAGGTCAACTCAGACGAGCAGCGGGAACTCTCCCAGGCGTTCCGTGTCATGAGCATCCCCTACTTCGTCTTCATGAAGGGCGGCAAGGTCGTCGACACCCATGTCGGTGGCGCATCCCAGGCCGTGCTCGAGCAGAAGCTCGACGCGCTCCTCGGCTGAGGGCAACAGTCACGCATCTGCGTCAATGCGGGCGGGTTGGTGGCGTGCGGCTGCCGGCCCGCTCGCTCGCGTGGGCTCATCGTGGCAGATCGGCAGGCTCGTCCAGGTGGTTTGTGAACGCGGTGGACAGCTGCGTTGATGACGGGCGTGCACGCGGGTGGGCCATGGGTGTAGAGCGAGCGGCTCGACCAGCAGCCTGAGAGGCCAGCCCTCGTGAGCAAGCGCGAAGAATCGGCATCCGGCAGCCTGGCACAAGGGACGTGTCACAGGGACACCGCGTTGGTTTCGCGCGGATCCCCGGCCTCGATCCGGTCGGTACGATGCCGAGGATGGGACGGAAAGGGACACGACGACTTGTGCGGGCTCTGCGCTAGTGCCGGAAAGGGAATCCGTGAGTTATGCGGGGTGGCACCCGGCCCTGGAAAGGAAAAGCCCGAGTTGTGAGGGGTCTGCTCCTTCATCGGAAAGGAAAATGCCGAGTTGTGCGCGACCGGCGCTGGTGCCGGAAAGGAAAATGTCGAATTGTGCGCGACATGAGGTCCCACCGGAAAGGAAAATGCCGAGTTGTGCGGACCGATAGGGCTCAGAAGTCGAGGAAAACCTTTCCACCACAGGCTCCAGCCTCTCACAACTCGGGCTTTTCCTTTCCAGGGCCGGGCGCCATCGCGCACAACTCGGAGATTTCCTTTCCGGCACCAGTGCACTGCTCGCACAACTCGGAGATTTCCTTTCCGGCACCAGTGCACTGCTCGCACAGGTCGGGGATTCCCTTTCCGCCGGCGATGCACTGCTCGCACAAGTCGGGCTTTCCCTTTCCGGCCGAGCGCCATCCACGTCGGAAGAGCTCTCGACAGGCGTGCAGGCGCCCACGGCGACGCCGACGAGCAGGGACCACCCTAAGCCGGAAGGGCACCCACGTCGCCCGCAGTCACCACGCGACGTGTTCCGTCGGGAAGCTCCAGCTCGAGCGCGGCCGCCGGGGTGAGGGCAACGGCCCGACCACGCAGGACCTCGCCACCCGCAAGCCCGACCTCCACGTCGCGTCCGAGCGTGTGGCTCTCGCGCGTCGCACGCTCCCGCAGTGGCTCGGAACCTTCCCGCAGCAACAGGCCAAGGAGGCTCCCGAGACCATCCGCGATCCCCGCGCAGAGCTCGTCGCGCAGCTCCTCGAAGGCGGGCAGACAGCGCGCATGAAGCTGGAGTGAGGTCGCGATGGGTGTGGGCAGCCTGTCTGCGGGTACGAAGAGGTTCATCCCCACGCCCACGACCACGACGGCAACATCTGTCGGCGGACCCGCAAGCTCGCAGAGGATGCCTCCGAGCTTCCGACCGTCACAGAGGACGTCGTTGGGCCATTTGAGTGAGAGGGGCAGGGAGGGGTCCACGGCGCGCAGGGCACCAATCGCCGCGAGGCCCGCAGCAGTCGTGACCCACCCGGCGCCCTCGCTCGACAAAAACCCAGGTGAAAGCCCCACGACAAACGAGGCCGTGAGGGAGCTGTCGGGCACGCTTGCCCACGTGCGTCCGAGCCGCCCCCTTCCACGGGTCTGCACGTCCGCCAGAACGAGGTGAACCGCAGGGTCCATGTCAGGTGCCGGAGCGTTGGGTGCCTTTGGCGCACCAGGCGCAAAGAGGGCACGGGCGAGGTCGTTCGTGGAGCTGACCTCGCCCGCGTGCACGATGCTCGCCGCAACGCGCGATGCCTTCGCAAGGGAGGCGCGGGAGTGCGGGACACCTGGCCGTGGCACCAGCCTCACGCCTCCCCCTCACCGACGGGGCCCCAGCACAACGCCACCGTGCCCAGTCCCAGGTGGCAGCTCAGGACGGGCCCACCGTCCTTCACGAGAACCTTGGCACGGGGATGGCTCCTCCGCAGCTCGAGAAGGAGCTGTCGGGCCGCCGGACCCGGCGGGCCAAAGCAGGACACGTAGAGCGTGCGCACCTCGACCGGCACGAGACGCGAGAGCGTCCGTGCCATCCTCACCGTGCCACGGGCCACCTCGACGGTCTCTATCGCGCCTTGTCGCAGGCAAAACACGGGATAGCGGTCGAGCTGTGCGGTGACGGACCGCCTCGTTGCCCCCAGCCTCCCAGAGCGACGAAGGGCCGCCATGTCGGGTACGGCGAAGGAGATGCCCGTGCGTCCCCGGTACGCACGAAGGGCGACGAGCATGTCATCGAAGCCCACGCCGGCATCCGCGAGGAGGCGGGCATGGCGCACCACGAGCTCGAGCCCTGGTGCCGTGCCCCACGAGTCGAGCACCGCGAGATGGGCTGGAAGCCTCTCGTCGTATGCTCGTCTGACCTCGTCGGCTGCCGCGACGGCGCTGCGGAAGGCGCCGGAGAGCCGGGAGGACATGGTCACGCAGAGGACGTCCTCCCCCCTCTCGAGGCAGGAGCGGATCGTGCGCGTGCACTCGGAGGGGTAGAACGGCATCGTCTCGCGCAGCGTCGCGGCGGCGAGCGCGAAGCCGTAGTCGCTGTTCTCCCCCATGAAGCCCTCCCGGTGGACGACGCCATCAAGCGAGTAGCTCATGGGCATGACGACCACACCCAGCTCGGCTGCCTCCCTGCGCGTGAGCATGACCGTGGAGTCGGTGACGACCGTCAGCATATGCCCCTCTCCCCCATCCTGCGGAAGCGTGCGTAGCGCCTGTCAAGCAGCGTCGCGACGTCGAGGGAGCAGAGGTCGTCGATCTCCCGCCGGAGCCTCCGGGAGAGCCTCCGGGCAAACTCGTCGGTGCCCAGCCCCTCGTCGTCCAGGACGTCGTCCACCACGCCCAGCTCAAGCAGGTCATCCGAGGTGATGCGCAGGGCCCGGGCCGCCTCGGGGGCACGGTCGGCGGTCTTCCAGAGGATGGAGGCCGCGCCCTCGGGACTCACCACCGAGTAGACCGCGCCCGACAGCATGAGGACACGATCGGCAAGGGCCAGGGCCAGCGCGCCCCCGGAACCGCCCTCGCCCACCACCACGGTGACGATGGGAACCCTGAGGGCGCTCATGGCCATGAGGTTGGACGCGATCGCCTCGCCCTGGCCACGCTCCTCGGCCCCCACGCCGCAGTACGCGCCGGAGGTGTCCACGAGGCACACCACGGGGCGACCGAAGCTCTCGGCCTGGCGCATGAGGCGCAGGGCCTTGCGGTACCCCTCCGGGTGAGCCGAGCCAAAGTTGCGGCGCACGCGCTCGGCGGTGTCGGAGCCGCGCTCCGTGCCGATCACGGTGACGGGCCCGTCCCCCAGCCAGGCGATGCCCGCGACCAGTGCGGCATCGTCACCGAAGAGCCGGTCGCCATGCATCTCCTCGAAGCCGTCGAAGACCTGTCCGATCAGGGGCAGGACCGTGGGGCGGTCGGCCGAGCGGATGGCCTGCAGCAGCTGGTAGGCGTCGCGCTCCTGGCTCGCGCTCGCATGTCCGCCCGAGGCGACGAGAGCCTCCTCGGGCGCATGGGTGGGACGTCCCTCAGGCGCAGGCTCGGCATCTCGCCCGGATGCCGGAGTCGCATCCGCTGGGCGGCGCGCCCCCTCCTCGGACGTGGGAGACGAGGGCGCCACCCCCTCGTCCAGCGAGGCGCGGGGCGCGCCGCCATGGAGCGCGAGGATGCCCGCGATCTTCGCGGGCAGGTCGCTGCGGGGCACGATCTGGTCCACGAAGCCATGCTCGAGCTGGAACTCGGCCCGCTGGAAGCCCGGCGGCAGGTGTCGGTGCACCGTCTGCTCCACCACGCGCGGACCAGCGAACGCCACGAGCGCGCCAGGCTCCGCAAGGCAGACGTCGCCTTCCATGGCAAAGCTCGCGGTCACCCCACCCGAGGTGGGGTCGGTCAGGACCACGACATAGAGCAGCCCGGCATCATGGTGGCGGCGCACCGCCGCAGAGACCTTCGCCATCTGCATGAGCGAGGTAGTCCCCTCCTGCATGCGGGCGCCCCCCGAGACCGTGAACCCCACCACGGGCAGGCGCAGCTCCGTCGCGCGCTCGAACAGGCGGCAGACCTTCTCGCCCACCACCGACCCCATGGACCCCATCATGAAGCCGGAGTCCATCACGAAGATGCCACACCGACCGCCCCCGATGGAGCCC
The DNA here is from genome assembly GCA_002305995.1 of Atopobiaceae bacterium UBA1367. Taxonomy (GTDB): domain Bacteria; phylum Actinomycetota; class Coriobacteriia; order Coriobacteriales; family Atopobiaceae; genus UBA1367. The sequence goes on along the minus strand of DBRN01000018.1, from coordinate 26,290 downwards.
ACGCCACAGATCACGGCATCGTTCTCGCCGGTGCTGAGGCGCGCCCGCTCCAGCTTCTCGGCATAGCCCGGGAAGCCCAGGAAGTCCCTGGCCTCCATGGTCGCGTCCATCTCCTCGAAGGTGTTGCGGTCCACGGTCATCTGGAGCCTGCGGCGTGCCTCCACGCGCAGGTGATGCCCGCAGCGGGGGCACACGTCGAGGTTGTCGGCAAGCTGGGTGGCGTCCGTCGCGCGGCGGCAGTGCGGGCACTTGACGAAGAGATGACGGGCCGGAACCTCCACCGGCACCTCGGTGACGGGCGATTCCAGCACGTTCTCGCTCTTCCGTTGCTTCCTACGCAGGCTCAGCATAGAGGTGCTCCATGAGGTCGGTGTGGTAGGTGCCCGAGACGAACTCGCGATGGGACAGGATGTCGAGCTGGAGCTCGGAGTTCTCCTGCACCCCCTCGATCACCAGCTCGCCCAGGGCCGATCGCATCTTGCGGATGGCCTCCTCCCGTGACGGCGAGCTCACGATGACCTTGCCCAGGAGGGAGTCGTAGTAGGGTGGGACCTGGCCCCCCTGGAACAGGGCCGTGTCGAAGCGCACCCAGGGGCCTCCCGGCACATGGAGCGTGTCGATGCGCCCGCAGGAGGGGAGGAAGTCGGGCGTCTCCGCGTTGATGCGGCACTCGATGGCATGCCCGCTCACCCGGACGTCCCGCTGCGCAAAGGGCAGCTCGACCCCAGCGGCCACGCGCAGCTGCCACTTGACCAGGTCGATACCTGTGACCATCTCGGTCACGGGATGCTCCACCTGCAGGCGCGTGTTCATCTCCATGAAGGCGAACGAGCCGTCGTCGGAGTAGAGGTACTCGATGGTGCCCACGCCCACGTAGTCCACGGCGCGGGCGAGACGGCGCGCGGCCTCGTGCATGAGCTCGCGCGCCTCGGGCGTGACGGAGGGGCTGGGGCTCTCCTCGAGGAGCTTCTGGTTGCGGCGCTGCACGGAGCACTCGCGCTCCCCGAGCGTGACCACGTTGCCGCTCGCGTCCGCGAGCACCTGCACCTCCACATGATGGGCGGGCCGGATGAGGCGCTCCATGTAGCAGCCTCCGTCGCCGAAGGCCGCCTCGGCCTCCGCCTGGGCGGCGAGGTAGGCCGCCGGGGCGTCCTCGGGGCGCTCCACGAGGCGTATGCCGCGGCCCCCTCCCCCGGAGCGAGCCTTGATCAGGAGCGGGCATCCGATCCGTCTCGCCTCGCTCAGCGCATGGCTCCCGTCACGCAGCAGGTCGCATCCCGCGACGATGGGGACGCCCGCCTCCCGTGCGGTCCTGCGGGCGGCCTCCTTGTCGCCCATGCGCTCGATGACCTCGGGCGAGGGACCAACGAAGACGATGCCGCACTCGCGGCAGCTCCGCGCGAAGTCGGCAGACTCGGAGAGGAAGCCGTAGCCGGGGTGGACGACCGTGGCACCACTTTCCAGCGCCACGGTGAGGATGGCGTCCGAGTCGAGGTAGGACTCCTGCGGACGTGCGTCGCCGATGCAGTAGGCCTCGTCGGCGATCTGCGCGTGGAAGGCCTCGGCGTCCGCCGTCGAGCACACGGCCACCGTCCTGACGCCCATCTCCTTGCAGGCCCTGATCACGCGGACGGCGATCTCACCCCGGTTGGCCACGAGGATCTTGGGAAACATTACTGCCCGCCATCCGCGTCATCGGTGGGCATCAGCGCGAACGACATCTCCGCCGTGCAGCACGTGACGCCATCGACACATGCCTCTCCCGTGGCAAAGTGGAAGGGCCCCCGCTCGCGCGTGATGCGACAGCGCAGCTCGACGGTGTCGCCCGGGCGCACGGGACGCCTGAAGCGCACCTTGTCAAGGCTCGTGTAGTAGGGGGTCGTGCCCTCGGTGGCTCCCCCCTCACCCAGCAGCACGCAGCAGTTCTGCGCGAGCATCTCGCAGAGGATGACGCCGGGGACCACGGGGTTGCCCGGAAAGTGCCCGCGGACGAAGAACTCGTCGCCCGTGATGGTCAGGTGCCCGACGGCCTCCCCGTCCACCACGCTGGCATCATCCAGCAGCAGCATGGGTTCGCGATGGGGCAGCAGCCCCTTGAGCTCGGCTCTGTCCATGTCCGCCTCCGCCTCCTAGTAGATCTTCATGATGGTCGCGCCGAACTCCACCAGCTCGCCGTCGGACACGCAGATGTCCACGACCTCGCCGTCCCGCTCGGCGACAACCTCGTTCATGAGCTTCATGGCCTCGATCACGCAGAGCGTGTCGCCCTCGCGCACCTGGGCACCGACCTCCACGAACGGCTCGGCACCAGGGGACGGGGCGGCGTAGAACACCCCCACCATGGGTGCCGTGACCTCGTGGACCCTGCTCATGTCCAGAGGGCTGTCGCCCGGGCCGGAAGGGGCGTCCTCCCCCGTAGCGCCCGACCCCTGCGGCGCCGGGGTGGTCTCGTCGGGTGCGGCGACCGGCGCGACGGACGCCGCCTGTCCGTCCGGGACCAACGCGACCTGCTGTCCCGGGGAGGTCACGGCCACGTAGGGCGACGAGGGCGCGCACTCCAGCTCCACGACGGTGCCGTCCTCCTCCACGCGCATCCTCGTGAGGCCGTTCTCCCTCATGATGCGTGCCATCTCGCCTATCCTGTCGGCGTTCACGACGCTCACCCCCTCCCGTGGGCACGCAGCACGAGCGCCGCGTTGTGCCCGCCGAAGCCTAGGGAGGTCGAGAGGGCCCAGCCCGCCTCGAAGGGCGCGGCGACCCCAGGCGTGTAGTCGAGGTCGCAGTCGGGATCGGCCTCCGCAAGCCCGATCGTGGGCGGGATGATCCCCTCCTCCAGGGCCTTCGCACAGGCGATGGCCTCCATGGCGCCGGTGGCGCCGAGCATGTGCCCGGTCATGGACTTGGTCGAGGAGACCTTGGCGGAGCGGGCCACGCCCTCCCCGAGGGCCAGCTTGAACCCGTGCGTCTCGGACTTGTCGTTGAGGGGGGTCGAGGTGCCGTGGGCGTTGACGTAGAGCCCCTCGGAGGGATCCATGCCCGCCTCGTCCACGGCGAGCCTGATGGCCCGCACGATGCCCGCCGCATCGGGGTCGGGGCTCGTGATGTGGTAGGCGTCGGTCGTACTCCCGTAGCCTGCGACCTCGGCATAGACGTGCGCGCCGCGCGCGAGGGCTCGCTCGCGCTCCTCGAGCACGAGGATCGCCGCACCCTCGCCCATCACGAAGCCGTCACGCCGCGCGTCGAACGGGCGACAGGCGCTGGCGGGGTCGGGGTTTCTGGTGAGCGCCCGCGCGTTGTCGAAGCCGGCGACCGCGAGCGGCACGATGGCCGCCTCCGAGCCCCCGGCGATGATCGCGTCGGCGTACCCATGCCCGATGGCACGGAGGGCCTCGCCCACCGCATGGGTCGAGGTGGCGCAGGCCGTCACCACGGGAAGCGAGGGTCCCTGCGCCTTGTGCCTGATGGCGATCTGGCCAGCCGCCATGTTGGAGATCATGGCCGGGATCAGGAACGGCGACACCCTGCGTGGGCCCGCCGCCATGCGGTCGTGGTTGGCGAGGAGCGTCTGGATGCCACCGATCCCCGAGCCCACGTAGACGCCCAAGCGCTCGGGAGCGACGGCATCCCCCTCGCCCAAGCCTGCATCGGCCATGGCCTCCTCGGCCGCGACGAGGGCGTACTGGACGAAGGGGTCGATCCTCCTGGCCTCCGCCGGGGAGAGCAGGGGGCTCGGGTCGAAGCCCTTGACCTCGGCCGCGACGTGGACCTGGAGCCCTTGCGCATCGAAGCTCGTGATGGGTCCGATGCCGCAGGCGCCGGCCCGCATGGCCTCCCATGACGCGGTGGCGGTGTTTCCTACCGGGGAGACGGCCCCGATGCCCGTGATGACGACTCTGCGCTGCATGGGTGCGCTCACCTCCGAACCTCTCTCTACATGCTCATGCCGCCGTCGACCGGCAGCGTCACGCCGGTGACGTAGCCCGCCTCGTCGGACACGAGGAAGACGATTGCGGACGCGACCTCCTCGGGCGCGCACATGCGTCCGAGGGGGATCTGTTGGTCGTAGCGCTCGCGCGCGCCATCGGGAAGGCCGGCGGTCATGTCGGTCTCCACGAAGCCGGGCGCGACCGCGTTGCAGGTGACGCCGCGCGGGGCGAGCTCGCGCGCCACGGACTTGGTGAGCCCGATGATGCCGGCCTTCGAGGAGGCATAGTTCGCCTGGCCGGCGTTGCCCATGAGGCCCACGACGGAGCTCACGTTCACGATGCGGCCCCCACGTTGGCGCATGAAGATGCGCGAGAGGGCGCGGATCATGTGGAAGGAGCCCTTGAGGTTCACGTCGACCACACGGTCGAAGTCCTCGTCGGACATGCGCATGAGAAGGCCGTCCCGCGTGATGCCGGCGTTGTTCACCAACGCCCACACGGAGCCAAAGTCGGAGACGACCTGCCCGACACAGCCGTCGACCTCCTCGGAGGAGGCAACGTCGCATCGATACGCACGGGCAGTCGCGCCCCTGCCCTCGAGCTCGGCCACGACCGCGGCGGCACGCCCGGCGTCACCCGCATAGACGATCGCGAGGTCATGGCCCTGCTCGGCCAAGGCGAGCGCCGTTGCGCGCCCGATGCCACGGGACCCTCCCGTGACCAGGGCTACCTTACGGGACGCGTCGCGCGTGATGGTTCCCTTCGCCATCGCTACACTCCCTTGATCGATGAGACCACGACATCCAGCTGCTCGGGCGTCTCGCAGGGAAGGGCCCGGACACCCTCGAGCGTGTGCCCCACGAGCTTGGTCAGGGTCGTGCCGGGACCGACCTCGACGAAGGTGTCCACTCCCCAGCTGGCGAGGGAGCGCAGCGTCTTGGTCCAGAGCACCGGATGGGACGCCTGGGTGGCAAGGGTCCCCGCCATCTCGAGGGGGTCACTCCCATAGGGCTCTCCCGTCGCGTTCGCCCAGACCGGAACGCGCGTCGCCCGGGGACGATGGGCGCCCAGCCATTCCGCGAGCCCTGCGGTCGCAGAGGCCATGAGCGGGCTATGGAAGGCGCCGGAGACGGCCACCTTGAGGCTGCGTCCCCCCGCCTGACGGACGAGCGCATCAAAGTGCACGAGGGCATCCTCGCTGCCGGCGACGACGGTCTGGAGGGGGCTGTTGTAGTTCACGGGCCAGGCATCGCCCGCCTCCGCCGCCAGCTCCTCGACCCTCTCCGCCCGAAGCCTCACCACGGCACGCATGGAGCCGGGATGCTCCCGTGACGCGTGGGCCATGAGATCGGCGCGGGCCAGCACGAGGCGAAAGGCGTCCTCATCGCTGAAGGCGCCCGCGAAGGCGAGGGCGGCGACCTCCCCGAGCGAGAATCCCGCCACCGCGTCGGGCAGCACGCCATGGTCGGCAAGCGCACGCGCACAGGCAAGATCCACCGCGAAGACGCAGGGCTGGGTGTTCTCGGTCTGGGACAGCTTCTCGGCGCTCCCCTCGAGGCAGAGGGCCGAGAGCCCTGGCCTCAGGGCCTCGAGCCCCTCGAAAACCGTCCTGGCCGCCCGCTCGCGCTCGACCATTGCCTTGCCCATGCCGGGGTGCTGCGCGCCCTGGCCGGCAAAGAGAAACGCTACCTTACCCATCTCATCGCCTCCGAGAGAACCCGCTCGGCCCCGTCGACGAGGTCGTCGACGATGGCGGCGGCGCTCTGGCGCTCGCGCACCATGCCGGCGATCTGCCCCGACATGAAGCTGCCCTCCTCGTAGTCGCCCTCCACCGCCGCCTTGCGCAGCGACCCCGCGCCCAAGGCGGCAAGCTCGTCGGCGGAGGCGCCGGCGGCCTCGAGCCGCGCGAAGGTGGTCGAGAAGGGCGTCTTGAGACAACGCACCGCATGGCCCGAGCTACGACCCGTGACGATGGTCGCGATGTCGTTGGCCTTGAGGATGCGCTCCTTGTACTCCTCGCTCACCGTGCACTCGTCGGCCACGAGGAAGCGCGTCCCCACCTGCACGCCCAGGGCGCCGAGCATGAGGGACGCCGCGACGCCGCGCCCGTCGGCGATGCCGCCGGCCGCTATCACCGGCAGGTCCACCGCGTCGACGACCTGGGGGACGAGGGTCATGGTCGTAAGGTCGCCCACATGGCCTCCCGACTCCCCTCCCTCGGCGATGACCGCCGTGGCGCCCGCGCGCCGCATGAGGCGCGCGAGGCCCACGGAGGCGACCACGGGGATCACCTTGATGCCTGCCGACACCCACCCGCGCATGTAGGTGGCAGGGTTTCCCGCGCCTGTCACGACCACGGGGACCCGCTCCTCGATGACGAGGTCGGCCACCTCGGGGGCAAACGGGCTCTGCAGCATGATGTTCACGCCAAAGGGCCTGTCCGTCAGCTCCCGACAGGAACGTATCTGGTTCCTGAGCCAGGCAGCGTCGGCGTTCATCGCCGAGATGATGCCCAGGCCGCCGGCATTGGACACCGCAGAGGCGAGGCTCGCGTCGGCAATCCATGCCATGCCGCCTTGGAGGACGGGCTTCTCGATGCCGAGCATGTCGCAGATGGGGGTGTGAATCATGACCTATGCCTGCTTCTCCTCGAGGAGGCCGTCGACCAGCTCGACGAACTCGCCGATGGTCTGGGGGTTGGCCTCGGTGTCGATCTCGATGTCGAAGTCCGCCTCGCAGGCCATGACGGCCTCGACGACGGCCAGGGAGTCAAGGCCCACCTCGGAGAGGACGGTCTCGGGAGTCAGCTCCTCGGTGACGCCGTCCTGCTCCTTGAGGATGGTGCAGATGTGCTCGAACGTGGACTCTGTCATGATCTTTCTCCTTCTCTCTGTCCGAGGCCTCTCCCCGGATCTCCTGGTGGCACGATTGGGTAGACGGATGTCTCTGGTGCGGCCTGATGGCCCGGCCCTATCAGGGCCCATCCTGCTCCTGCGTGGGCGGCGGCGAGGCGACGGGCCTTCGCGCAGGCTCCCAGTCGATGAGGCAGGACCCCACGCACAGCCCTGCGCCAAAGCCGACGATGGCGACGTGGTCGCCATCGCGCAGGCCTCCTTCCCGGGCAAGCGCGTCGAGCGCGACCGGGATGCAGGCGCTCGAGATGTTTCCCGTATGGGCGAGGGTGCGCACGACCCGCCCCGAGTCGATGCCCAGCGTCCGTATCGCCGCATCGAGGATGCGGTCGTTGGCCTGGTGAAAGACGAAATGGTCGATATCGCCCACCTTCATGCCGCCGTCGGCCGCAAGCGCCCGCACCTCGCGGACGATGGACGTGACCCCAAACTTGAAGACGGTGTGGCCCTGCATGGAGAGCACCTGCGGGTCCCTCTCGGTCTGGTCGAAGGGGCTCGAGCCAATGACCCCGGGGAGGCTGAGGGCATCGAGGTCCCCCATGGTCGCAAGGCGGATGGATCGCAGGCCACCATCCCCCCGGCCCAGGACGGCCGCGCCGGCACCGTCGCCAAAGAGCACGCAGGTGGCACGATCCTGCCAGTCGACGATGCGCGTGCACTTCTCCGCCGAGACGACGAGCACGCAGTCGGCTCGTCCACGGGCGAACCACCCGTCGGCGACGTCGAGGGCGTACACGAACCCGGCACACGCCGCGGAGATGTCGAACGCCGGGCACGAGGCACCGATGCCCACCTGCACCGCGCAGGCCTCGGAGGGGATCAGGTGGTCGCCCGAGGTGGTCGTGCAGAGGATGAGGTCGAGATCGGACGCGACGACGCCCGCCGCCTCCATCGCTCGCTCGGCGGCGAGCACGGCCAGCTCGTCTAGGGTCTCCGTCGTGCAGACCCTCCTGGAGCGAATGCCCGTCCGCTGGCGGATCCATTCGTCAGAGGTGTCGAGGAACGCGGACAGCTCGTCGTTGGTGACCGACCTCGCGGGGAGCGCGCCGCCCGTGCCCATGATGCGCAGGCCCATGGCTACTCCCCCTCAGCCGCAGCGTAGAACTCGGCGAGCCGACGGATGCCCTTGAGCAGGATCTCCTGCTCCTCGGCGCTCATGCCGTCGGACATGAACGCGGCCATGCGTACGTGGAAGAGCGTATGGAGGCGATAGATCCGCTCGCCGTCGCTGGTGAGCAGGACGTTCACGCGACGGGCATCACCGGAACTGCGCTCCTTCCTGAGGAAGCCCTTCCCCACGAGACGGTTCACCGAGGCCGTCGCCGAGGGAACCTGCACGCGACATTCCGATGCGACCTCGCTCACCGAGATGGTCTTGTCCGTGTGCAAGGTCCTCTTGCCCACAGCCTCGATCACCCGCGCGTCGCTCATGGAAACGCCGAAGCCGTGGGTTCGGCTGAGCATCTTGGTCTCGATCTCCTCGACCGAGTTGTAGATGGAGACGAGCAGGTCGCTGATCTCGGTGGCATACTTGCTGACGGTGGCCTTCGCCTCGCCCGCTGTTCCCTCGTCACGCCTCACGGCACTCACTGAGCCTCCTTGGGTCGCCAACGATTAGTTAGTCTAACTAACTATTTTGCCACGTCCAGCCCCGCGAGACTCGTCACATTTCCTGCACATTGTCGTGTGTCGGCGTATCTCACCAGTCGGGGCTGTAGGGGCTGGTCCAGGGGTCCCAGCCCTCCCAGCTCGTGATGAGGCGGATGCCAGAGGGCATCTCGTCGCTCTCGTTGTACCAGCCGAATCCCTGCGGCGCCTCCCTCGGCGCGTACTCGTCTAAGTCCGGTATGGCCTCGATGGACCTCAGGCCAACCTGCGAGGGATCGTCGCCGTCGTACGTGCAGTCGATGATATGGATCCGCCACACCGTGTCGTCCGGCGCGGTGACGATGGCCTTGCTGATGATGAGGTTGCCCCCGCGGGGGAAGGTCTTCTGGCTCGACCAGAAGTCGCCGTCACTGAGCGTGCCTCCGCCGAGGATGCCCATGAGCTCCTCTGCGTCGGAGGCGAGGTCGGGGTCGGCCGACCGCGCCGCCTCCGAGAAGGCCGCCACGAGCCCCTCGACGTCGGAGTCCGCGATGAGGGAGGTGACCTCCTCCAGGCAGGCAGCGGACGCGTCGTGGTCGGACATCATGGAGCGCGGACCGTGACCGGGCCGCGACCCGCAACCCGGGAGGGCGGCCAAAGACACAAGGATCACCAACAAGGACATGACCGATCTTCCACCGCTGCGCATGGTGTGCCACCTTCCCCTCCCCGTCGAAGCACCAACCTGATTTACCATGATATGCGTCGTGGAACGCATCCCACAGCCCTAGGTTAGCCGAGAAGCTCACCAAGCCGAAGGCGATGCCGCCTCCTCGTGGTGGATGAGGAGGCTGTCTCCCTCGCATATCATGGTGTCGCCGTTGGGGATCATGACGTCGGCACCCCTTTGGACCGTGACCACGAGGCCGAGGTCACGGGGCAGCTCGCTCAGCCTCCTGCCCGCGAAGGCGGAGCCGGCCTCGACGTCTCGCCTGCTGATGTGGATGACCTCACCGTCGTTGGCAGACGGTGCCACGAGGACGAGCAGGTCACCTGGCATGAGGACGGTCGTTCCGTCCGGGACGATGCGCCCCTCCCCCCGCTCCAGCATGACCGCGAGGGTCGAGGGCGGAAGGGTCACGTCGTTCAGGGACCGACCCTCCCAGGCGGACCCCTCCTCCACGAGGATGCGTATGAAGTTGACGGAGGTCTCCTCGACGTAGTCATTGAAGGTGCGCATGACGTCCTCGCTGGCATCCACCATGTCAAGCCTCCTGGCCACGTAGGGAAGGAGCGACCCCTGGAGGGAGATGGACACGAGCACCACGAGGAACACCACGTGGAAGAGGTCGACGGGAAGGGTCGCCTGCGTCAGCACCATGATGGCGAACACGGCGGAGGACGCGCCGCGGAGGCCTGCCATGGAGATCACGGCCATCTGCCTCGCGGACATCCCGAAGGGCCTTCCCACGAGCAGGACGGCGAGGGGCCTCGCGACGAGGAGGAGGAACACCGAGATGCCCGCCGCCATGCCCGCGACGCCCGGAAGCCGCGAGGGGAAGGAGAGCAGCCCCAGAAGCAGGAAGATGAGCATCTGGCAGATGGCCGTCATGCCGTCAAAGAAGTTCACGAGCTTCCTGACGTCGCGGACGGAGGCGTTGCCGACGCAGATGCCGCTGACGTAGGCCGCGAGATAGCCGTTTCCCCCAAACGCAGCGGGGAGCGCGTAGGCAAGGAGCGCGATGCCCACCACGAAGACGATGTCAAACCCGTCGTTTGCGAAGCGAACCCTCCGCATGACCCAGATCGCGACCCCCGCCACGAGGAAGCCGAACACGAGGGCGAGGCTCACCTGCAAGAAGATCGAGACCCCTATGGTCGTGACGTCCGCCACACCCTGCATGACGGCAAGGAACACGGTGGTCATGATGAGCGATGCGGGGTCGTTGCTGCCTGACTCCATCTCGAGGATGGGGGCGGTGCCATGCTTGAGGTTGAGCCTGCGGGAGCGAAGGACCGAGAAGACCGACGCCGCGTCGGTCGAGGACACCACCGAGCCCATGAGCATGCCCACGGGCCAGCTGGTGCCAAAGGCCACGTGGCAGAAGACGCCGGTCGCGACCGCGGTGATCACGACGCCTGCGGACGCGAGGGTGAACGCGGCCACGGACCTCTCCTTGGCGCGCTGCCAATTGATGCCGAAGCCACCGTAGAACATGATGAAGATGAGGGCCACGGAGCAGGCGTGCTCCGCGAGGGCGTAGTCATCGAAGTGAATCGTCGCGAGGCCGTCCGAGCCAAGCACCATCCCGAGGGCGATGAACGCCAGGAGGTAGGGGATCCCTGCCTTGGATGACAGGTTGTTGAGGAATATGCAGGCGAACACGATTGCCACCAGGAGGAGCAGATTGGTTACCAGGGACACGAGGGGCCTCCTCCGTTTCTATCATGCGTCTCGGCCCATTGCCTGTCGCAATGGGAGCCGGGCCGCCCCCTAGCCCTCATCGTCCCGGCGCTTGCGCACGCAGGGAAAGCGCTCGGTGACGAAGGCGTAGCGCGGGCAGCGCTCGTTATGGTCGCACACGATGCCGCAGGCCTGCAGGTGCGCATAGACGTTGGTGGGGCCCACGTAGGAGAAGCCGCGCCGCTTGAGGTCGGCGGCGACGCGTGCGGAGAGGCCGTTCCTAGCCGGGATGGAGCCCTTCTGATGACCCTGGTAGAGGTAGGTCCTGCCGCCGGTCCAGCTCCAGAAGTACGCGCAGAAGGAGCCGAGCTCGTCGCGCACGCGCTGCGCGGCCTGTGCGTTTCTCACCAGGGCCCGCAGCTTGCGCGGGCTGTGCAGCAGGCGGGGCACCTCCATCGCCGCCGCAAGCTCGTCCTCCCCCATCGCCGCCACCGCATCGATCTCGAAGTCGTGGAACACCTGCCGGAACACGTCGCGCCGCGTGAGCACGTAGCTCCACGAGAGGCCGCACTGCAGGCACTCCAGGCACAGGTGCTCGAACATCTGCCGGTCGTCGTGCACGGGCACGCCCCACTCGGTGTCATGGTAGCGACGATCCTCGTCGCAGGCGAAGCTCCAGCACCAGGAGTCGACCAAGTCTGCCTTTGCGGTGCGCCTCTCGCTCACGGATGCCTCCATCGCGTCGTGGGGCCGGGATGCGGGCTACGACTGCAGCGTGACGCCTCTCCCGTGCTCGCCAGGGTGGACGTTGTCGCGACGCTTGCCCGTCATGTCCAGGACCGTCAGCTTGAGCACCGTGGTCGCCGGCAGCAGCCTCTCGTTGATGGGGAAGTCGTCCTCGTGGTACTGGCGCATCAGGATGCGAAGGCCGTCCACCTTCTCCTCGTCGCGCACGACCTCGATGGTCCCGTGGCCGATCACGCTCTCATACCCCATCGTGCAGCTCATGCGCTCGTCATACATGATGAGCTGATGGCCGCAGTCCATCTCGAAGGTGACGCGATTGTCCCGCGCGATGAGGTCGAGCTTGGTGCCCCTGGTGGCACAGTGGAAATAGAGGCATGCCTGCCCGTCCACCACGTCCAGCCCGAAGTTGAGCGGCACGACATAGGGAAAGCCCTCGTCGTTGAGCGCGATGCGGCAGACGTCACACTTCCTGATGATGTCCACGATCTCGTCGAAGTCGCCTATCTCGCGATCCGCACGTCGCATGGGGTCTCCCGTCCACGTCACATGTACATGCCATGATACGCCACGCACGGGGCGATGGGAACAAGCCCGCAGCATGGCCCGCGCGCGCCGCGCAGGCCCTCGTCGCCCCACCCTTGCCCCTCACCGGACGGCGGCACCGCATCTGCTTGCGTGGTCACCGCGGCCCCAGGCCAGCTCGTAGCCCATGCGGGCGATGCGGCGTCCCAACTGGAGGTCGCACGCGACCGCCTCGTCGGCCACACGTGCCTTGCCATCGTAGAGGAGGTACTTCCCGCGCACGTCACGTGGGGAGAGGTTGGGCATCAGCACGTTGGCGCCTGCTAGGATGCCCAGCTCGCGACCCTGTGGGTCGATCGTGCCCAGCGCTGTCGTGGCGGGCAGCAGCACCTGGGGCAGCATGAGGCGCACCACGGCGAGAAGGTGCAGCGTGTCCCCGAGCGTGCCGCGCGGCTCGTCGCGAAAGGGCGTGTCCTTGTGGGGGATGAAGGGGCCGATGCCCACCATGTGGGGCTGGAACCCCCTCATGTAGAGCAGGTCCTCCACCACGTGGTCCCAGGTCTGGTGGGGCGTGCCGACCATGATGCCACAGCCCACCTGGTAGCCGATGTCCTTGAGGTCTGCCAGGCAGCGCTTGCGGCTCTCGATGGTGAGCCCTGGCGGGTGCAGCATGCGGTAGTGGGCCGGGTTCGAGGTCTCCTGACGCAGGAGGTAGCGCTCGGCCCCCGCTGCGAAATAGGCCTCGTAGCTGGAGCGGGGCCGCTCGCCTATCGAGAGGGTCACGGCGCAGTCCGGGTGGCGGTCACGGATCTGGCGCACGATGCCACAGACGAGCTCATCGGTGCAGCGGGCGTCATCGCCACCCTGCAGGACGAAGGTCCTGAACCCCAGATCGTAGCCCTGGTCGCAGCAGCTCAGGACCTGTCGCTCGCTCAGCCGGTAGCGCTCTGCGCGCGCGTTGCTGCGCCTGAGCCCGCAGTAGTAGCAGTCGTTCCTGCACCAGCTGGTGAACTCGACGAGGCCGCGCAGGTAGACGTCCTTGCCGTACCAGCGCTCGCGCACCTCGCGCGCGCTCTCGTAGAGCAGCTCCTCCTCGGTGGGCGCGAGGGTGGAGAGGAGCTCCCTCAGGTCCTCGGACGCGAGCGTCCCCCGTTCGCGCAGCTCGCAGATCCTGTCCTCGTTGCCCGTCATGAGCGCGCCGGACCCGAGGTGGGAGAGGGGGTGCCAGCCGCTGTCGCGACATCGTCGAGCAGCGCCGCGACAGCGGGGAAGGCGGCGACGCTCCTGGGCAGGATGCCCCGCAGGTAGGCGATGGCCGTCCCGTAGTTGGTCATGGGCACGCCCTGCTCCGCGCAGACCTGCGCGCGCCGGGCCATCTCCCGGCCGTTCAGCATGCAGCCGCCACAGTGAACGACCAGGCGGTACGGCGAGAGGTCCTGAGGGAAGCTGCGGCCCGACGACGTGGCGATGGACAGCCGCCTCCCCGTGCGCTCGGCCAGCCACTGCGGAAGCTTGACCGTTCCGATGTCGCCGCACTGGCGGTGGTGGGTGCATCCCTCGGCCATGAGCACCGTGTCGCCGTCGACAAGCTGGTCGATGGCGGCGGCGCCTTGGACCGCACCGGCCAGAAGCCCCTTGTGGCGTGCCATGAGGATGGAGAAGGACGTCAGGCGCACGTCCGCGGGCACCACCCGGGCCACCTCGCCAAAGACCTGGCTGTCGGTGATGACCAGGCTGGGTCGGCGCTCGTCCGAGAGGCGTCCCAGCGTCTGCGCCAGGCGGTCCTCCCCCACGACCACGGCCTCGGCGCCCGCGTCGAGGACGTCGCGGATCATCATCTGCTGGGGCAGGATGAGCCGACCCTTGGGTGCGGCCTTGTCGATGGGCACCACCAGGACCACCACATCACCTGGGGACAGGAGGTCCCGCACGAGGGGACGCTCCACCTCGTGCGCCTTCCCCAGGGTGGCCATGCGCTCCTTGAGCGCGCCTATGCCCTCCCCCGTGAGCCCGCTGACGAGCAGACCGCCCTCCTCGACCGCTGGGGGCGTGGCGAGGAGGTCGCACTTGTTGTGGGCGATGAGGTGGGGCACCGCACGCTGTCGGAAGAGCTCGATGAGCTGACGCTCGCAGGCGCCTAGGCCCACGGTCGCGTCGACCACGAGCACGGCCACGTCCGTCTGGTCGAGGATGCGCCGCGTCTTCTGCACGCGCAGCTCGCCCAGCTGTCCCTCGTCGTCGAAGCCCGGCGTGTCGATGATCACGACAGGACCCAGCGGCAGGATCTCCATCGACTTCATCACGGGATCGGTCGTGGTGCCCTTGGTGTCCGAGACCACGGCAAGGTCCTGGCCGGTCACCCGGTTGACCACGCTCGACTTGCCCGCGTTGCGCCGTCCGAAGAAACCGATGTGCGTGCGCTCCGAGGAGGGCGTCTCGTTCATGCTCATGTCAGCTCCCTTCGCACGGGCCACTTGTCAGCCGGATCGGATCCAGCTGGAAGAGGTCGGGGATGTCGTTGAGCCACTGCCGACCGGAGAGCGCCAGCTGCGGCAGGCCATGGAGCGTCGCGCCGACAGGGCAGACGGGCCCAAAGAACGGGTCGGCCACCACGCCGTGCGCACCAAGGAGGCTGCGCTCGACCTCCGTCTCGCCACGGGCCGCATCGTCTGTGGGGGCGAGCAGCGCCTTCGAGTCCTCGAGGGGACAGACCAGGCGCGTGGGACGCCCCTCCAGCGCAAGCGCCGCCGCAAGCGAGCCCATGACCACGGCCTCACCCACGAAGGTGGTCCCACCAGCCGAAGGGTCGTTCCGCCCGTCACCGGCCGACATCATGCGCGTGTCGCGGCAGGTGACCCGAGAGGTCCCGTCCGCGATGGCCTGCATGAGGTCGGCGCGCAGGACGTCCGCGAAGGCACCCGTGGGGATGCCGGCGACGTAGGGAACGCCGTGCCAGCGCTCGAGCCAACGGGCCACGCGCAGGCCGGTCGCAGAGACCACGAGGCTCACGTCGGCCTCCGCCGCACGGGTGATGCCTGCAAGCATGTCTCCCAAGGCCCAGCAGCCCCACGGCTCGAAGCCCGCCCCCTCGAGCCATGAGCGCAGCGACGAGGCTGAGGTGGGCGCCGCGAAGTCGAGCGGGGTCATGCCCAGGACGTTGACACGCCGGCCCGGCGCGTGCGGGGAGCGGGCGTCGCGGCCCACGACAAGCTCGGCGAGGGCCTCGAAGGCCCGGCCCGCACCGCGCACGTAGTCGTGCATGCCATTGGTGGGGACGAAGCGCGTGGGGATCCCCGAGCGGGCCTCGATGATCCTGGCAAGGGCACTGAGGTCCGTCCCCTCCAGGAACGGCACGGGCGAGCCCACCAGGGTGATGAACGCGGGCCCCTCGGCCTGGGCGGTCGAGACCACGTCCTCCACGAGCCTGTCGTCGTTGCCCACGATCGCATCCACGTCGGTCAGGCCCGAGATGAAGACGAGGCTGTCCTGGTCGTACCAGCGGGTCTCGTCGTGGGTGTTGTAGGTGGAGTTGCAGCCCGACGGGTCGTGAATCACGACCATGCCGCCCAGCTCGAACAGGGCCGAGCAGGCGCCCGAGACATCTCCCGTGTACACCGGCACGACTCGATAGCCCCGACGCACGTGGGGCCGCACGAGAGGGACGGGGGTTTTCGTGCTAGGACCGGCACAAGGGGGACGGGGGTTTTCGTGCTGGGAGCACAAGGGGGACGGGGTTTTCGAGCACAAGGGGGAGCACAAGGGGGACGGGGTTTTCGTGCTATGTGCACCGCTCATGGCTCCCTCCCCTGTCCGGGCAGCTGGCAGGCACAGGCGCAGCCGAGCCCTTTGCGAGGGACAATGGCACGGGCGTCCTTCGGCGTGCGCCAGGCCTCGCGCATGAGGTCGACAAGGTGCAGAATGGCCGCATAGCCCCAGGAGCCATCGGTCTCGATGATGTTCACGAAGCGATCCGTCCCACAGAACCAGGCCGCCTTGGGGCCGACGGCCAGCCACCTGCGGCCACCACCGTCACGCGGGAGGCTGCGCAGGGCGGGATGCGTCGTGCTCCAGAGCTCGAGCGTGGGAGCATGGCGAGCGAGCCAGGCCAGGCTGCCGCGCTCCTCCTCGCCCACGACGTCCACGTAGACGCGCCCCACGTCGAGGCCGTGCTCCACCAGGAGACGGGCCAGCTCAAGCGGGTGGTTGACCGCCAGGTGATCTATGGCGATCGGCACCGCGCCCGCACCCAGCTCGTCGCGCAGGTCCTCCAGGGCCGCGTCGCAAGCCAGCCGCTGGTCGACGGCGGCGGGCACATCGAGCCCCAGCAGCCTCGCGACCTGCGCAAGCCCGGCATCGATGGCATCGTAGGACAGGGACGGCGGCAGGTAGAGCCATTCCCTGCCCAAGCGCTCCGCGCACCTGCGGACGCCGCGAACGGCGAGCGGGCTGCGGGTCACGAAGGCCGTGCTGGCGCCGAGCGCGCAGTACTCGTCGAAGGTCGCGCAGTCCTGCGTCTGGCGCAGGTGGTAGCCACCTCCCATGAGCAGGCGCGCGAGGTCGCTCTGGGCGGGCAGGCGCAGGTCGTCCCCCACGACGGCCACCTGCCGTGGATCCTGCGGCAGGTCTTCCAGGGGATCGAGCATCGCCGAACGCTGGCGCTGCTCGGGCGTGAGCCCTGTCTTGCGCATGATGGGATCCATCCAGCAGCGCAGGAAGCAGACGTCCGGAAAGCGCTTCCCCAGCTCTCGGTAGACATGGCCCACGTCCGTCCCCGTGAAGTGATGCAGGCACACGAGGAAGACCATCACGGCGCGCGGAAGCTGGGGCAGGCGTCTCAGGACGTCGGTCACGCCCTCGACGGTCACGCCCTCGAGGTTGTCCACGACAAGGTCCCGCTCCTCGACGGTCACGCTGGAATAGCGGTCGCAGGCGCCCATCTCGGCCGCGGTGAGGGCCACGCCGCGCAGGCAGTTCCCCGTGCCCACGTAGACCTGGTGGCACTCGGGCACCAGCATGCCCGTGTGGACGATGTTCCAGCTCTCGTGCACGGGTGCGTTGAACTCGAGCCCGCCGGGCACAGGCTGGGGGAAGCCGGCCTCGGCGGCCGTCACGTAGGGTGCGGTCGCGCCGGTGGCGGACGCACGCTCCGGAGCCATGACCCGTCTCAACATGACCGTCCCCTCCTCTCGTCATCTGAGGTCGTGCGGGCACGGCGCTGCCCGACTCGCCCCGCGCCGCCCGCCATGCGAGCCCTCCTAGCAGATCCTGGGCAGCAGCTCGTTGCCCGGCTCGGGCAGGATGGTCTGGGTGCCCACCTCAGTGCCCATGACCACGCGCCCCACCAGCTCGTCCGTCACCTCGCCGATCACCGTCGCGCCCTCGGTGTGCGGCGCACCATGCAGCGCGTCGAGCAGAGCCCCCACCTCGTCCTGGGGGCACATCATGACCAGACGCCCCTCGCAGGCCAGGTAGAGCGGCTCGAGACCCAGCATCCCACAGACGCCCGCGACCTCGGGTGCCACCGGTACGCACGCCGCATCCAGCCGCACGCCCACCTCGCTCTCGTGGGCGATCTCGTGGAGCACGGTGCCCACGCCGCCGCGCGTGGCGTCGCGAATCACGTGGGTGTGGGGGGCGACGGCAAGCGCGGCCCTCACGGCGGCCCAGAGCGGCGCGCAGTCGCTCGTGACGTCCGCCTCGATGCCAAAGTCGTCACGCGAGAGCAGGATGGCGCAGCCGTGACGGCCCACGTCGCCGGTCACGACGATGGCGTCACCCGGACGCGCTAGGGATCCCGAGGTCATGACCCCGTCCATGACGCACCCGACGCCCGTCGTGGTGATGAAGACGCCGTCCACCTGCCCCCTGCCGGCCACCTTGGTGTCGCCCGCCACGATGCGCACGCCCGCCTCGTCGGCGGTCTCCCCCATCGAGGCAGCGATCCGCTCGAGCTGATCCAGCGGATACCCTTCCTCGATCACGAAGGCGCAGGTGATGAACAGGGGCTCCGCACCCATGCACGCCACGTCGTTGACCGTGCCGCAGATGGAGAGCTTGCCCACGTTGCCGCCGGGAAAGAACGGCGGCGAGACGATGAAGCCGTCCGTGGACAGGGCGAGCCTCCCGGCATCAACGTCCAGCACCGCCGCGTCGTCGGCCGTGAGCAGGGGGTTTGAGAAATGCGTCCGAAAGACCCGATCGATGAGCTCGGAGGTCTGCCTGCCACCGGCACCGTGGGCCAGGGTCACGAATCCGTCCATGCCATTCCCTTTCCTAGACGTCCACGCCGTAACGATGGAACGCGGAGCACGAGCCCTCGTCCGAGACCATGCAAGCCCCCACCGGGTGGTCGGGCGTACAGGCCTTGCCAAACAGGGGGCAGTCCATAGGCGCGCAGGCGCCCTTGAGCACCTCGCCGCAGCGACAGGCCCGGTTCTCTCGGCCCTCGATGCGGGGCAGGTCGTACCTCCTGCGGGCGTCAAACGCCGCATACGACTCCCGCAGGCGCATGCCCGAGCCAGGAATCACGCCGATGCCGCGCCAGCGGGCGTCGCAGGCCTCCATCATCTGGTCCACGAGGCGGCAGGCGGCAGGCGCGCCCTCGGCCGTCACGACGCGCGGGTAGCAGTTGACGAAGAACGGATCACCCACGGCAAACTTGGTCACGCCCACGGCCAAGGCCGCGACCAGCTCGCGTGCCGTGAAGCCCGCGAGCACGCCGCTCACGCCCCTGGATGCGAGGTCCTCGCAGACCCTGGTGCCCGTGATGGCATGGACGTGGCCGGGATAGAGGAAGAGGTCCGCAGACCCACTCATGGCCTCGTACGCGCCGGGCATCGTCTTGTTGGCCGTGAGCAGCGAGAAGTTCCCCACGCCATCCTCGACGGCCTGCCGCACCGCGAGGCAGCTCGAGGGAGTGGTGGTCTCGAAGCCCACGGAGAGGAACGCGACCCGCTCCCCCGGATGCGCCGCCGCATAGGCCTCGGCGTCCTGGGGCGAGTAGACCACCCTCACCTCGGCTCCCTGGGCGCGGGCCTGTTGCAAGGACTGCGAGCTTCCCGGGACACGCATGAGGTCACCGAAGGTCGCGATGGTGCAGCCGTGATCGAGCGCAAGCGCGATAGCCTCGTCGATGAAGCCCACCGGCGTCACGCAGACGGGACATCCCGGCCCTGAGACGAGCTCGATCGATGGCGGCAGGAGCTTCCGAATGCCCTGACGGAAGATCTCATGGGTGTGCGTGCCGCATACCTCCATGATGCGCACCCGCGGGCCCTCATAGCCCGTGAGCACCTCCCTCGCCGTCCGGCGCGCCCCATCTCTCAAGGCGATGGCGGGCGTCATAGGTACTCCTCCAAGAGCTGGTCGGTCTCCGCCTCGTCATCGTCCGTGATCCTGGCGATGGCGGAGCCGGCATGGACCATCACGTAGTCGCCAGGCTCGAGGTCGTCGAGCAGCTGGGCCGAGACCGCACGACGGGCACCCGTGGCGTCCACGAGCGCCGTGCCGTCGTCGTTCACCTTGACCACCCTGGCAGAAAGCCCTACACACATGTCAGATACCCCCTCTGTCCCAAAGCTCGTCGCACATGATGCGCTGGTTTCGCCCGTCGCACGCGTCGCTCACCCGACCCTCCTCCTCGTCACGAACCCACTGGGCCGCGACCACGGCCTGCCCCAGCGCGATGCCCCCATCGTTGGGCGGGATGAGGCCGTGCGTGAGCACCGTGAGGCCCTGGCGCTTCAGCTGGCCCTTCGTGAGGGCCAGCAGCAGGCGGTTCTGATAGCAGCCCCCCGAGAGCGCCACCGTGCGGATGGCGCCCCTGCGTGCCAGCTCCCCGCAGGCGTCCGCGACCATGCGGGCGAGCGTCTCATGAAAGCGGAAGGCCAGCTCGTCGACGTCCGCACCGGAAAGGCGGCTACGCATGACCCGCTCCACGAGGGCTCCCGTCGCAAGCACGGCCTTGCCGTCGTCCGCCACCGAGAAGGACGGCAGGTCGTCCCAGGCGTCCGACTGCCACCCGGCAGGCAGGTCCCCCGCACGGCGCTCGGCCGCAAACTGCAGCGCCATCGAGGCCTCCCCCTCGAAAGTCGACGCCCGCCTGATGCCGAGCAGGGCGCTCACCGCGTCAAAGAGGCGGCCCGCGCTGGTGGAGGTCACGGCGTTGAGGCGCCTCTCGACCATGGCCAGCTGGACGCGGGCAGACGGCCCGTCGCAGAGCCCGAGGCGTCCCGCGAGGTCGAGGGCCTCGTCGCGGTCGCTCGCGATGTCCCCGAGCAGCGCCACCGCGATGCGCCAGCCCTCGCGCGCAGAGCTGTCGCCGCCCACCTGGACGAACGGCTCGATGCTGCCCACGCGCTCGAAGCCGTGGTAGTCGCAGGTCATGAGCTCGCCACCCCAGACGCTGCCGTCCGTGCCATAGCCGGTGCCATCGAAGGCGACGCCGATCACGGGCTCTTCCCAGTCGTTCTCGGCCATGCAGGAGACCACGTGCGCATGGTGATGCTGCACGCTCAGCAGGCGAAGCCCGCGCTCGTCGGCGATCTGACGTGCCACGGCGGTGGCGTTGT
Organism: Atopobiaceae bacterium UBA1367; assembly: GCA_002305995.1. Taxonomy (GTDB): domain Bacteria; phylum Actinomycetota; class Coriobacteriia; order Coriobacteriales; family Atopobiaceae; genus UBA1367. The sequence continues at coordinate 5,622 of DBRN01000018.1, read as the reverse complement.
AGCGAGGGTGCAGGTCGCAGGCCACGATCTCGGGATCGATCTCGAGCAGGCGTCCCATGCGCCCGATCGTCTCCGTGAGCGCACCCACGGTGCGTGGGTCGGCCAGGTCGCCAACGTATGCGGACGGGTAGAAGAGGCTCCCCGTCCCCATGCAGAAGGCATTCTTGAGCTCGCCTCCCACGGCCAGGACCTTGATGCTGCCAGACGGGAGGCCGCCGTCCGCGCCACGCCCATGCGCGAACGCCCGCGAGAGCAGGATCGGAAGGGGCGCGTAGCCCCGCGAGCGACGGATCATGTACGGACGCCCCTCGAAGAGGTCCACGACCGAGTCATCGGCGCGCGTGCGGATGGGACGGTCGTTGGTGAGCACGAGGTCGGCCAGGGGCACCAGTTCCTGGCGCGCTTCCTCGTCGTTGTGGCAGATGGGCGCGCCCGAGACGTTGCCGCTGGTCATGACCAGGCAGTCGGGCATGCGAACATCATCGTCGTAGGAGAGGAGCAACAGCTGGACGGGCGCGTACGGCAGCATGACGCCGACGCGTGGGTTGCCGGGTGCCACGTCGGTGGTAAGCATGCCGCCCCGCCGCCGGTCGAGCAGGACGATGGGCTTGCGATGGTCGTCGAGGATCCCCTCCTGCTCGGGCGTTGGCAGGCACTCGCGCCGCACGACGTCAAGGTCGCGCATCATGACGGCGAAGGGCTTCTGAGGACGGTGCTTGCGCGTGCGCAGGCGTCTGACGGCAGCCTCGTCCGTGGCATCGCAGCACAGGTGGAAGCCGCCGATGCCCTTGACCGCCACGATGCCACCCCCGGCGATGGCGCGACGTGCCGCAGTGATGGCCACGCTCCCCCGCTCGGCACGACCCAGGAGGAAGACCTCGGGACCGCAGTCGTTGCAGCAGACCGGCTGGGCGTCGTAGCGCCGCGAGGCCGGGCTGTGATACTCGCCCTCGCAGGTGGCGCACATCGGAAAGCCGCCCATGCTCGTGCGCTCGCGGTCGTAGGGCAGGGCGTCGAGGATGGTGAGACGGGGCCCGCAGCAGGTGCAGTTGATGAAGGGGTGCAGGTAGCGGCGGTTGGTGGAATCGAAGAGCTCGCGTGCGCACTCGTCGCAGACCGCGATGTCCGGCGAGACGTAGACCTCGCCCGCGGTCCTCTCGCTCTCGACGATATCGAAGTCGTCGTAGCGCGGAACCTCCGGCCCCACAAGGTCCTCGGAGTCGATGCCGACGATCTCGGCACGAGCGGGCGGGTGGGTGCGCAGGAGCTCGGCGAAGGCACCCACCTGTCCGGGCGTGCCCTGGGCGAGGATCTCGACGTAGGGACCCTTGTTGCAGACGCTCCCACCGACGCCGGTCGCAGCGGCATGGCGCGAGACCGTGGGGCGAAAGCCCACGCCCTGCACGATGCCATGCACGCGCAGGCGACGGGTCACGAGGGCACCCTCCCCAGCCGGGACGACCATGCTACTCACCGCCCCACAGCGAGCAGAGGCTGCCCGAGAGCGCGAAGTGCGGCATGTCGAAGAAGTCGCCCGAGAAGTCGGGCACGAGCGGGCGCAGGACCCGGTCGGCGAGGATGACGTCAGCTCCCATGCTGGCCACGGCACGGGCGACGTCGCCCTCCTCGCGCAGGGAGTGGTCCCCCTCGCGCGTGGCCTCGCTCGGCTGGCAGAAGAAGGTCGCAGTCGTGACGGACGCCGCCCCGTGCCCCAAAAGACGCCGCCTCAGGGCATCGGCCATAACCTGCTGATGAACCACCAGCACGCGCCTTCCCGTCCAGTCAACGGCTGGGAGCAGGCGGTCTGCCAACGGGAAGTCGACGTCGAAGGGCGTACCGAAGCGACGCTGGAGCCACCGGGCCGCAGCGAGGCCGGCAGGCGCCACCACGAGGTTGCGCTCGGCCCTGCCGGCTGCGCGCACGTCATCGAGGCATGCCCCCATGCCAAAGCAGACGACGCGACGCCATCCCTGTCCGCGCAGGTGGGCGGCGAGGCGCTCTCCCGTCGTGGGGTCGGTGAGATCGAGCGGGGTCGCGCCCAAGACACCGATGAGACCTGGCTCGACCTCAGCGGCCGCAGGATTGTCCCCGCCACCGGCGTCCCTGCCGGCGAAGGCCTCAAGGAGCGCACGGTAGGCCTTCTCGGCCCCCTTGTCGTAAAGCGCCATGCCGTCGGTTTCCACGGCCAGGCAGGGCAGGCCGACGCGCCGCTCGACCATGCGCGCCACGGCATGCAGGTCGGTGCCGATGACCGCGGGGACGGGCGTGCCCACGAGGGTCGCAAAGGATGCGCCCGCCTGTGCTGCGGCATCCGCGAGCTTTTCCACCAACAGGTCGTCGCGACCGAGGATGGCATCCATGTCACGCAGGCCGGCACTGAAGACGGCATCTCTGCCCTCGAACCAGCGCGGCTCGTCAAAGCCGCAGATGTTGCCCGTGCAGCCGCCCGCGTCCACGACAACGGACATGCCGCCCAACCCATAGAGCACGGCGATGGCGCCCGACTGGTCGGGGGCAAAGGGGGTCAGCGCGCGCCTCAGGCCCCTCACCTCGTGCGCCGGGGGCGGGACCGCGCACCCCGAAGGCAGCTGGACCAGGTCGCAAGCGCCCTCCCCGACCGGTCGGCTCATGGCCGCACGGTGCTCGTCGGCAAGCGAGAGCGCGTTGCCGCGACCCCGCCCGCCACCCGACAGCAGGCCGTCGAGCGCCGAGAAGAACCCGCTCACGGCCCGGTAGCCAAAGGGCTGCTCCTCGTCGCTCCACGCGAGGTTGGGGCAGGAGGGATGATAGGAGCCGGCATCGCGCCCGATGGTGACGGTCACGCCCGAACCAGCGGGATCGTAGTGGATCATCGAAGGGCCGAGATTTGAGTAGATGCGCGTGTCAGGGCTCAGCGCGGCAAGGTGGCGCAGGTAGACGTAGCGCTCGGGCGAGAGCGTGCCAAAGATCTCGGCAACCCCGAGGCCCGCGCGCACGAGGGCGACCGCCAGCTCGAAGGGGTCGGCGTTGGCGCACTCGCCCACCGCGAAGACCTCGCCGCCATGGCGGGCGACGAAGGATCGTGCGGCCTGTTGGGCCTCGGCCTCGAACGCAGCCTGGTCAAAGCGCACGCCCAAGGCCGAGGCCAGGGCATCGTACTGGCGACGGATGCGATCCACCTGGTACAGGCGGGCGAGCTCGATGTAGGGCGTGCCCAGCCGCTCCCGGAGGTCCTGGGCCGCCGCGCGTGCCTCAGGGTTCAGGACGAGGTTGAAGTTGGCCGAGGCCATGCGCTGGAAGTCATCGTAGTCGGCAGAGGTCGAGATCTCGCGGATATGGCGCAGGCTCGCCTGCCGCAGGAGCACCCTGAGGTCGGAGCCCCTCTCGACCGGCGCGAAGAAGCCCAGGAGGTTGCAGGAGCGCGGGTCGCGTCGCCGTGGCTCGAGCAGCGAGTAGAGCGACTGGCGCACGTGCACCATGGGCGGACGACGGCCCTCACGCGTGAGCGCATACATGTAGCAGGGCCGCACGCGCACGCCGGCGAGCGCCTCGGCCCTCCTGCACACGCGCTCCATGTCCGTGCCCAGAAGGGCATCCACGCAGGTGATGCAGACCATGACCACGGACGGTGGCTGCGCAAGCCCCGCGCACACCGCGGCAACCGCCTTGGGAATGCGGTCGAGGTGACGACCCGTGACGAGGTCGGTCTCCCCCATCGTGAGGTAGAAGAAGCGGCCCTCGTAGCCTGGCAGTGACGAGATGGAGCTCGTGTTGCGACCGCAGCAGCCCGGCGACACGATCAGCATCACCGAGCCTGGGATGGAGAGCCCTGCACGCTTGACGCCAAAGCCCTCGGCGCCCGGGGAGTTGAACGAGAGCGCGGCGGGCGAGCTGTAGATGAGGTGCTCGCTCGCGACCAGATCGGAGGGCATGTCATCCTTGCCTCGATCCCAGAGCTCGCCCGCGGTATGGAAGGCGACCCGGTGCCCGGCTGCCCCCAGGCTCCCCACGGCGCGCCCGTCGGACCGGCTCACGAGTGATGTAATCGGCTCGCTCATGCGACGTCCTCATCTTTCAGGAGACGCTGGGCGAGGCCCAGGAAGGCGCGCGAGATGGGCAGGGTGGGGTCCGCCTCGATGACGGTCATCCCCTGGTCCTCGCAGCGGTTGATGTCATCCGAGCGCTCTATCTCCCCCACGATGTCAAGCCCACGCTCGTCGGCGAAGGCCCTGACCCTCTCGTATTCGTCAGGGACGTTGCGGTGGTTGAGGATGACGCCGTGCACGCGCGCATAGCCGCGGTCCGCGAAGTTGCGGACGGCGGTGCTGATGTTGCCGGCCGCGTAGAGGGCCATCTTCTCGCCACTCGTGACGATGAGCACCTTGTCGGCATAGCCCTCGCGGATGGGTGCCGTGAAGCCACCGCACACGACGTCGCCCAACACGTCGTAGAGCACGACGTCGGGGCGGTAGGTCTCAAAGAGGCGGCAGTCCTCCAGGAGATCGAAGGTCGCTATGATGCCGCGACCGGCACAGCCCAGGCCAGGCGTGGGGCCCCCGGTCTCGATGCAGAGCACATTGCCAAAGCCCTGCTGGGAGATGTCCTCCAAGCGGGTGGGCTCGGCGCCCTCCTCACGCAGGTAGTCCATGACCGGGCGCAGGGGCATGCCACCCAGCAGGTTGATGGTGGAGTCGGCCTTGGGGTCACAGCCGATCTGGATCACGCGCCTGCCCAGGGTGGCGAATGCCGCCGACAGGTTGCTCGTGATGGTCGACTTGCCGATGCCGCCCTTGCCATAGATCGCGATCTTCAGCATCTCTCCAGGCCCCCCAAAGGCCACGCGAAGAAGGCGTTTTCGTCCACAGGGGGCCAGGAGATGGTGCGCGGCCACAGGCCGCTGTGCTCACCGTCTTGCGTCCGTGCCCTTTCGGATCGAAGATCGCTCTCTCCGTCAGGTCCGCAACCGTACGTGACGCGCAGCCCTTCCCGGTCGAGCCCTCTTGCTGGCCCTCTCGGTCAGGCTGGTGCGCCCGCGGCGGGGACTGTGTCCCCGCCCTCTCGCAGCCATTCTACACGAACAGGGGCGCTCATCCTCGCGCGTGATGGGAAACGTGCCCCTTGTGCCAGTGTCCCCGTTGGAAAGGAAAATCCCGAGTTGTGCGGGCTGCGCTCCGGTTCCGGAAAGGAAAACGTCGAGTTGTGAGGGGCACGACTCTCTGGCGGAAAGGAAAAGCCCGAGTTGTGAGGGCCGGACCCTGGTTCCGGAAAGGAAAAGCCCGAGTTGTGCGAGGTTAGAGTCCGTGTCGGAAAGCTTTTCCTGGACTTGTGAGCTTACCGGTACGCACAACTCGACGTTTTCCTTTCCGCTGCCAGCCCTGAGCCCGCACAACTCGGGGTTTTCCTTTCCGCCTCGGGCCCCGGCACTGCACAACTCGACGTTTTCCTTTCCACCGCGGGCCTCAGGCCATCACAGGTCGGCATTTTTCTTTCCAGGCATCGCCCGCGCGGCAACACCCTTCACCAGGCGACATCGGGACACACCCTTGACCTTCTCGTTGCGTAAAGGCCCATGATGTACCCAGGAGCCAGCTATGTAAAAGTCAATTGGGTTTTAGAAGGTGGGGCTGCGGTGGGAATCCTGGA
>DBRN01000015.1 GCA_002305995.1 Atopobiaceae bacterium UBA1367 | reverse complement strand
GAAAACCCCCGTCCCCATCGTGCCGGGCGAAACCACAGCCCGCTCTCGCGTATACTGGTGTCCCATCGTACAGGCGGTGTCACCGCACACATCACAGGAGGAGCGTGAGCTGCGCATGGCAGGAGACGATCGAGAACGCGAGGAGCTGGTCTGGCGCATGCGCCAGATCGTGGGCGAGGGCAACGTGCTCGTCGACGAGCCGATGAGCAGGCACACCAGCTTCGAGATCGGCGGGCCTGCCGACCTCCTTGTCATTCCCGATTCCGCCGACGAGGTTCGCGACGTCATCGCTGCCTGCCGCGAGGCAGAGGTTCCCTACTTCGTGGTGGGCAACGGCTCCGACCTGCTCGTGTCCGACGAGGGCTACCGCGGTGTCATCGTGGCGCTCGCAGACGGCTTCACCAACGTCTCCATCGACGGTGTCGAGATGACCTGCCAGGCTGGCGTGTCGCTGCGCGAGGCCTCCGAGATGGCCTGCGACCTGGGGCTGACGGGCCTGGAGTTTGCCTGCGGCATCCCCGGCACCATCGGCGGCGCCTGCTTCATGAACGCGGGCGCCTACGACGGCTGCATCGCCGACGTCCTCAAGAGCGTGCGCGTGATCATGCCCGACGGGACCCAGGAGTCGATCGACGTTGACGACCTCGCGCTGGGATACCGCGCAAGCCGCATCCGCAGCGACGGCCTCATCGTGCTCACGGCCACCTTCCGCCTGCGCGAGGGGGATCCCGATGTCATCCGCGCGCGCATGGACGACCTGACGAGGCGGCGCGAGTCAAAGCAGCCGCTCGACAGGCCCAGCGCGGGCTCCACGTTCAAGCGGCCGGAGGGGTACTTTGCCGGCAAGCTCATCATGGACGCCGGGCTTCAGGGCTATCAGGTGGGGGGCGCCGCCGTCTCTAAGAAGCACGCGGGTTTCGTGGTCAACCTCGGCGGGGCCACCGCAGCCGACGTGCGCGCGGTCATCGAGCACGTGCAAGACGAGGTCGAGCGCCAGTTTGGCGTGCGTCTTGAGCCCGAGGTGAGGTTCCTCTAGGGGCATGGTGTAAGTATTTGCGGTTGTGCGGTACCCATGTCTCACGTTTTCGCATCAAGGGCTCCAAGCGAAACAGGCGCACGTCGTTTACCTGCGCGTTTGTCGAGGGCTCTGTCTGGCTTTCACGTGAGGTACCACATAACCGTAAAATAATGCACCCATGACACAGAATGAAGGGGTGACGCAGTGGCAGCGCCGCGATGAACGCCTTTGGAGGGCCGCCCGATTTGGCCCAGGGCCTTCGGGCGAGATTCCAGGGCGCACCCGGTTCGGCCCAGGGCCTTCGGCCTTCGGGTGCGACTTGGCCCGATCTTGACCATGAGGTCCAGGAGGGGTTTGCCCAGGGCCCTCGGGCGCAATCCCAAGGCGCACCCGGTTCGGCCCAGGGCCCTCGGCCTTCGGGCGCGACCCAGAGGCACGTTCGGTCGAGAGAGGCCCCAGCCGCGCCTCGTCCTCTCAGCCTCGTCCCCCTCAGCCGGCACCTCGTTCCCCAGCCGCGCCCACCCCCAGCGTCACTCGAGCACGACGGTCGCCGAGTAGATGCCGGGCACCAGGTCGGCGAGCAGGTCGAGGTCGGCGGGCGCGTCGGTCATGATGACGACCACGTATGCGCGCGACCCGTCGAGGATGATCCCGGCGTCGCAGGTCGAGGCCGCCGAGTCCCCGCCATCGTCCTCTGGGTACCAGCCGGCCTTGGTGAGGGTGAGGTAGCTGGCGTCCACGCCCGCGCGAATGGGCGACTCCTCCCGCTGCTCGAAGAGGCCCACCAGCTCACGCGCGCCGTCGGACCCCTCGCTCAGGTAGGCAAACGCATGCCCCCACATGCGCGCGAGCTGCCGCGCGCTGAGCCGGGGGTAGGAGTGGCTGGCAAACTGGGCGTACTGCTCGCTGCCGGGTTCCACCGCCCCGCACGCCACCGCCCAGTCGGCGAACGCCTGACTGCCACAGAGGTCGCGCAGGGCCCGGTACGCGTCGTTGTCCGAGGAGACGATCGCGGGCTCCGCCAGGCGTCGGACCGCGTCGCCCGAGACGATTCCCGTGTCGACCATGGTCTCGTAGACCGAGATGACGTACGGCCCCTTGATGCTGCTTGCGGGGTAGAACTTCTCGTCGGCCCCATAGGCGAGCGACGCACCCGACCCGAGGTCGTCGATGACGACGCCCACGCGCAGGCCAGACCCCTCCCAGGCGACCGCCGCGTCCTCGAAGGGGCCCAGCTCCCGTGCCAGCTCGTCTGTGGAGTCCGCAGGCCCCTCGATGACGATGTCGTGGTCCAGCCCGTCGCCTGAGATGACAAGCGCCTCGGGCGACGCACCCTCCAGCGCGTAGCCTGCGCCGGGCGCCTCGGCGGAGGTGCCGGGGCTCTGCGGGTGCGGGAGCAGCGCGCCCATGCCGCGCGCGAGCGGCATGGCAAGGAGCAGGCACGTCAGGCTGACCTCGGCGTAGTGGGGTGGGAGGAGACCGCGTCGCACGTCAGTTCTTGAGCGAGTTGAGCGGCGCGGGGAAGCGCCCGCCGCGATGGGCGAGTACGTCGCCGGCGAACCGGTTGATGGGCATGACGGGCGCGGTTCCCAGCAGGCCCCCGAACACGAGCGTGTCGCCCACCGCATGGCCGATGGCGGGGATCACGCGCACGGCGGTGGTCTTGGCGTTGATCACGCCGATGGCCATCTCGTCGGCGATCAGCCCGGCGATGGTCTCGGTCGTGGTGTCGCCGGGGACGGCGACCATGTCGAGGCCGACCGAGCACACGCTCGTCATGGCCTCGAGCTTCTCGAGGCTGAGGGCGCCCTCCTCGGTCGCGCGGATCATGCCGGCGTCCTCCGACACGGGGATGAAGGCGCCCGAGAGGCCGCCGACGCTGGAGCTCGCCATGACGCCACCCTTCTTGACGGCATCGTTGAGCAGGGCGAGGGCACAGGTGGTGCCAGGGCCGCCCGTGCGGCCGACGCCGATGATCTCGAGGATCTCGGCCACGGAGTCGCCGGCGGCGGGGGTGGGGGCGAGGCTCAGGTCGACGATGCCCTTCTCGACACCCAGGCGCGCGCTCGCCTGACGGCTCATGAGCTCGCCGGCACGGGTGATCTTGAAGGCGGTCTCCTTGATCTTCTCGGCGACGTCCATGAGGCTCGCGCTGGCGGGGAGCTCGCGCAGGGCCGCGGCCATGACGCCGGGGCCCGACACGCCCACGTTGACGACGGCGTCCGCCTCGCCCGACCCATGCGTGGCGCCGGCCATGAAGGGGGAGTCCTCCACCATGTTGGCAAAGACCACCAGCTTGGCGGCGCCGCAGCAGTCGCGCTCGGTGGTGGCCCGCGCGGTCTCCATGATGGTGCGGGCCATGAGCAGGACGGCGTCCATGTTGATGCCGGCCCGCGTCGAGGCCACGTTGACGCTCGAGCAGACGCGCTCGGTGGTGGCTAGCGCCTCGGGGATCGACGCGATGAGGCGGCGGTCGGCGTCGCCCATGCCCTTCTGCACGAGGGCGGAGAAGCCGCCGAGGAAGTCGATGCCCAGGGTCTCGGCCGCCCGGTCGAGCGTGCGGGCAAGGGGCGTGAGGTCCTGGTCGCGGCAGGCGGCGGCGATCTGTGCGATGGGGGTCACCGAGACACGCCTGTTGGCGATGGGGATGCCATACTCGCGCTCGAGGTCTCCCGCCACCTCCACGAGATGCTCCGCGGTCGTGGTGACACGGTCGTACACCTTGGTGCACATGCGCTCCATGCGCTCGTCGGCGCAGGCGTGCAGGGAGATGCCCATGGTGATGGTGCGCAGGTCGAGGTTCTGCTGAGAGACCATGCTCAGCGTCTCGGCGACCTCTTCGGGGGTGATGGCCATAGGGGTACCTCGTCTCGTGGGGAGATGCCCTCCCATTATGCACGAGTCCGCTGACGCGCGCGGGGTCGGGGGCACCAGCACGGCGGGGACGGG
>DBRN01000012.1:643909-737769 GCA_002305995.1 Atopobiaceae bacterium UBA1367 | reverse complement strand
GGCTCTGCCGAGCAAGAATATTCACAATCCTTTCTATACGCAGAAACGTATTGGGAAGGGAGGAGAGACCATAAATCTCCTCAAGCTTAGATCTATGGTCATTGATGCCGACGATATCGAAAAATATCTTACAGCAGAACAGCTTGAGGCTTGGCAACTTGAGCATAAGATTGATGATGATCCTAGGATTACCAAAGTAGGTAGATTTCTCCGCAGTACTTCCTTCGACGAACTCCCACAGTTCCTCAATGTGCTCATTGGTGATATGAGCATCATTGGTCCTAGAGCAATAACTCGGGATGAGCTTGAGCGGTGGTTTACGGATGAGCAGAAGACCGTGCTATTGAGCGTTCCCCAGGGCATCACTGGTTGGTGGCAGGTGCAAAAGCGCAACAAAGCCACCTTTGAGAGCGGCGAGCGCCAAGAGCTCGAACTTTATTATGCGCAGAACGCATCGCTGAAACTCGATTTTCAGATATTCCTTCGAACATTTGGTGCAATGCGAAAAGGAACCGGGAAATGAACGACTACCATATCTTTTGTGTAGTAATTCTAACTCTCGGCAGTTCTGCAACTCCTAACTGATCCCAGAAAGGTCCCTCGTGTCCTGTATGCATCTCGCTCCGTGGCAATTGCGTCTGGTACTAAGGGCTCGCCTATCTACTTCCCGAGGAGATAACGATGACGTTGGATGCCACTCCCTTAGTCTCGGTTGTTGTTCCGACTTACAAGAGGGCCGATCGACTTCCGGTGGCCCTCGGCTCGATTCTTTCCCAGACTTATGGCACTTTTGAGGTTATCGTCGTTAACGACAATGTCCCCGGATCCGAGTGGGATGCCGCGACGGAAAGTGCGATTTCCAAGATCGCGTGCTGCGATGCGCGTGTGAGGTCCATGCACACTACCGGGCAGACTGGCGGCGGCGCGGCACGCAACCTTGCATGCCGTCAGGCGCGCGGTAAGTACCTTGCTTTCCTTGATGACGACGACGAGTTCCTGCCTGACAAGCTGGAGACGCAACTCGCTTTTATGCTGAAACACTGCCTTGATATGAGCTGGCAGGATGTCTCCTGGTATGACGAGTGCGGGAGGCTCGTGGAGCACCGTCGGCTCAACCACTGTTGCGACTTCTCGAGGGAGGGGTTATTGCGTGCGCACCTCCTCACGCCTATTGCGCCGACCTCTATCTACATGCTTAAGAAATCCCTGTTCGAGCGGACGGAGGGCTTCGGTGAGGTGGCGACGGGGCAGGACTGGTGGCTGATGCTACGCTGCATCGAGGCAGGTGCTCAGATAGGCTATATGCCCGAGGTACACGTAAGACAGTACCTTCACTCCGGCGAGCGGCTCTCCCTGGGTCAGAACAAGATTGACGGCGAGAAGGAGCGCCATGAGAAGATGCGGTCCTACCACCCGCTCCTCTCAAAGAAAGAGATTCGCTACATAGAGTTTCGGCACAATGCGGTGCTTGCATTTGCGTGCCTCAGGAGTGGTAGGAGGGCTGATGCGGTGTGCTACGCGGTGCGTGCTGCCGCTACGTCTCCGGCATCGTGCATCAGGGAGGGCATCAGGTTCTTTACCGATGGTAAGCGCTAACACGTATACACGAACGAATGCGAGGCTTTTGAAGTGAGAGCTGACAACACAAAGGCAAGAGTTGCCGTTGCGGGCATGGGGTACGTTGGCCTTTCCCTGGCCGTTTTACTGTCGCAGCGAAATGATGTTGTTGTGGTCGATGTGGTGCCTGAAAAGGTAGAGATGCTCTCATGCTGGGAGAGTCCCATCCAGGATGCCGAGATTGAGGCATCCCTCGCCTCGGCAAAGATGGGCGAGCGCCCGCTGTCGCTTCTTGCGACGCTCGACGGGGAGACGGCATATGCCGAAGCCGACTACGTGGTGATCGCTGCACCAACTAATTACGACTCGGAACGCAACTTTTTTGACACCTCCTGCGTTGAGCAGGTGGTCGAACTCGTCCTCAGGGTTAATCCAGGTGTTGTCATGGTGATCAAGTCCACGGTCCCCGTGGGCTACACTGACGCCCTCTGCGAGCGCTACCCCGAGGGACGATTCCTGTTCAGTCCTGAGTTCCTGCGCGAAGGCCATGCGCTATTTGACAACCTACATCCGAGCCGCATCATCGTGGGCGTTCCAAAGGAGCATTCTGAGCAAGATCTCCTGAAGGAATGTGCGATGGGGTTTGCTCGCATGCTTGAGGAGGGTGCCGATCCTGCGGAGCACGTCCGCGAGAACGCTGACGGCACAGCAGGAATCCCTATGCTTTTCATGGAGTCCACCGAGGCCGAGGCGGTCAAGCTCTTCTCAAATACCTACCTGGCGCTTCGCGTCGCCTATTTCAACGAGCTGGACACCTATGCGTCAGTGCGCGGGCTAGACACCAAGCAGATCATACGCGGTGTGTGTCTGGAGCCAAGAATCGGCGGACACTACAATAATCCCTCTTTTGGCTACGGGGGTTACTGTCTGCCAAAGGATACCAAACAACTGCTCGCGAACTACCGAGACATACCTGAGAATCTCATCTCGGCGATTGTTGAATCCAACCGCACAAGGAAGGACTTCGTCGCCGATGAGGTTCTGAGGCGCGTGAACGAACTCGTCTACCGGGGCGTGTCTGCGCCTGTGGTTGGCATCTACCGGCTTACCATGAAGACCGGATCGGACAACTTCCGCGCTTCCTCGGTACAGGGAGTCATGAAACGGGTCAAGGCGAGGGGTGTTCCCGTGCTTGTATACGAGCCGACGATCGATGCCCCCGAGTTCTATGAGTCTGAGGTCACACATGATCTAGAGTCTTTTAAGTCCCGGTGCGACCTCATCGTTGCCAACCGGTGGAATGATGAACTCGCCGACGTGGAGGATAGGATCTATACCCGCGATTTGTTTAAAAGGGATTAATCATGGCAAATTGTATCAAAGTACTTCATGTAACGCCATCGCTTAATCGCTCGTCAGGTGTTGCGACATTCGTCCGAAACATGCATGCCGCATGTGGCGATGACTTCAGGTTCGATTACTTGCACCAAGCAGTTGGTAATGATAAGGCTCCACTTTATGCAAATACATACGATGCCGAGCTCAGAGGGCTTGGAGCATCCGTTTACCATGTTGTCTCACCAGCGAAAGATTTTCGAAAGTTCGTTCGTCAGATCGCCTCGTTCTTTGATGCTCATGGAAGTGAGTATGACATAATACACTGTCATGTCCCCAATGTTGCATTTTGTGTATTACGCGATGCTGGCAGGGTTGGCGTTAAGCACCGATTGCTTCACAGCCACCTGAACACGAGTTCTGAGCACCTACTTCACAGGATCAGAAACAAACCGTTAATCGCTGTTGGAAAACGCTATGCAACTACGTTCGTAGCGTGCTCTGAGGAGGCTGGGGATTATCTTTTTAGCGGGCAGCCTTACACGCTCATCAGGAACGGTATTCTCATCGACAAGTTCGTCTTCGATGAATCCAAGCGCAAAGAAAAGCGTATCTCCTTTGGTATCGGACTCGACTCACCTGTAATTGGATGTGTTGGGAGAATTGCCAAGCAGAAAAACCACACCTTTGCCATCGACATCTTTTCGAAGTTGCTTACTCGTGCGTCCGATGTGACGCTGCTCATCGTGGGCGATGGAGAGGGTCGTGACGAGCTCGAGCATAAGATTGCTGATATAGGGCTGGCTGACAGAGTCATACTGGCCGGAAATCGAAATGATATCGCGAAGCTCTATTCCTTGATGGATGTTTTCCTCATGCCGTCTCTTTGCGAAGGGCTTCCATTCTCGGCGGTTGAGGCACAGGCTGCGGGATTGCCGTGCATCTACTCAACAGGGGTTCCCAAGGAGACGGATATCACCGGCACGGGGACATTTATCCCTCTTGAAGAAAGCGTAGACGCTTGGGCGAATGCCATCATCGAAGCTCTCTGCAGGGGGAGGGCCGAGGGGAATGCCCAAGCTCTCGAAACAAGTGGCTACTCTGTCTCATCTGCCTCGAGCAGCCTCGCCGAGCTCTACCACCTCCAGATGAGTGGTGACGTTAAATGCTAATTTACCTGCTGCAGCTCACTGCTGTGCCAATGCTAGCTCTCATTCTGAGGCCAGTCGCTGGAGAAAAAGAGGGTAGTTCTCGCGTCTACGTAATCCTGATGTGTCTTTCCCTGCTGGCCGTCTCTGCCTCGCGGGCTGCTTCGGTCGGGGTCGACACGGAGCAGTTCTGCAGGGCTTACGTGAGAATCGGCTTGGAGGGGAACTACGCTTTTGATATGGAACGTTACGAACCGCTGTTCACACTCCTCTGCTTGCTCTTGAACAGCATGACCGACAACTATCAGGTGCTCCTTGTCGTCTCGAGCGCTATCAGCCTGATTCCTGTCGCGCGCCTTATCTATCTAAAGTCCGGAGATATGCCCCTGAGCTTCTTCCTCTACATCACGCTGAACCTCTACTTTAGCTCGATGAACATCATGCGGCAGGCCATTGCGATTGGAATCATAGCCTTGGGAGTGCCGCAGTTGTTGGAAGGAAAGTGGCTACGTTACATGATACTAGTTGTACTTGCTACACTGTTCCACCAGTCAGCTCCTACCGCTCTTCTCCTGATTCCTTTGAGCAAAGTGCGTTTTACAAAAAGGGTTCTAGTGGTCTATCTCATCGGAGCCGTTATCGTCTTTCTGCTCAGCATCCCCATCTCGAACTTCGTTACAGGCCTTCTCAGAAGGGATGCACTATACAGTGACGAGCATATGGGCTCAAATTATTTTGGCGCTCTTTTCCAAGCCGCCACCGCGCTTGTTTGCTGTCTATTGTGCGCAAATTACTTCGCAATCAGTGGGCGCAGAGGCAAAGGAAAGCCCATGGACTCTCTGCTCCTGCACGCAATGATGCTCTGGTTCATCCTCAGCACATTTGCCATGCAGGTTGAGATTGTCGGTAGACTCAGGTATTACTTTGCCCTATTCGCAGTGTTGGCGATTCCTGAGGCGCTGGACAGGGCTCCGAAGGCCGAGCGAGGGATTGTCAAGACGGTGGTGTGTGCTGCCTTCCTGACCTATTTCATTGTGATCTGCATTGCCCGTCCTGAATGGTACGGCACCATACCGTACTCTGCCGATCTCGAGCGCCTTTTTGCCCTACCTTAACCCGTGGGATTGCCGCCTGATCGAACGATAGGACCTCGATGAACAACGAAATGAAAATGAAGATCAAGGGGATCCCCGTGATCTCCGGTATCGCGAAAGCGGGGAATAGGACCATTGGCCGCGCAGCGCGGCGTATCATCCACTTCCCGTCACAGAGAAAGAGGAACGGTGAGCTGCTGACACGGCTTGAGAGGCTAAGAGGATGCTCGTGCCCGCGTATCTGGCATTTCGGCGTTCCCACCCATCCCAATCTTGGCGACCAGGCGCAGAAGTTTGTTATCGAGCGCTGGCTTTCCGAGAACTACCCAATCCACGAGTTGGTGAAAATTCCGAGCGCCGCCTTCAACGGTGGTGTAACGAGGACGCTCCAAGTGCTGAGGGGCATCGTTCGACCGGAGGACCTTCTGGTCATGCAGAGCGGCCACACCATGGACGGCCTCCATCCCGACGAAACGGCGCACAGGTTCATCGCCGAGGCCTTTCCCAATAACAGAATTGTCTTCTTTCCGACGAGCATCCAGTTCCTGAGCAAACGTGCGATGAAGAAGGACATCAGATACATCAATGCGCACCGGAGGACGCTCTTCCTCGCACGAGATCCGGTTTCCGCTGGGAAGGCGCGGCAGATCTATCCCAATGTGGACGTGAGGCTCTGTCCGGACGTCGTCGCTTCGCTCATCGGCCGGTATTCTTTCTCCGGCGAGCGAGAAGGCATCCTTTTCTGTACGAGGAACGATGGAGAAAAGCTCTACTCGTACGAGGCGATTGACGCCCTGGCGCGTAGGCTATCTGAACTCGGCAGTCTCGCCCGTACCGACACGACGGTCGACTGGAAGGACGTTGACCTCGACTCTGATGAGGCCTGGTGGCGCATCGAGGAAGTTATTGCCTCCTACGCTAGATACAGCCTCATCATCACGGATCGCTACCATGGCACCATTTTCGCACGTATCGCGAACACGCCGGTCATCGTGCTGAGAACAACGGATCACAAGGTTACCTCGGGAGCACAGTGGTTCACCGAAGCTGGCGACAACGCAATCGTGGTCGCGGGAGACCTTGGATCAGTTTCCGGCCTCGCGCATGACCTGATGGAGAGGTTTCCCGAAGGGGCATCCGCCCCGCCGTTCGCGGCTCCTTACTACAACGGTCTGTACGATGTGATCGAGGCGATGTGAGGGTGGCATCTAGGAGCGTTCGGAGGATGGCCCCATGAGACAGAGTTACAGGAGTCTCGTCAGCGATACTGTGGTTTTTGCTGCGGGGAACATGCTCACCAAGCTGATACAGTTCTTTCTGCTGCCTATGTACACCGCGCTGCTCACCACAGAGCAGTACGGCGTCGGTGAGCTTGTCAACAATATGTCAGAGTTGCTCTACCCCCTTTGTTGCCTCGGGATCTACGAGGGTGTCTTCCGTTACTCGATAGATCGGGATTCCGAATCGTGTAGTGTGTTTTCCACAGGAATATCCATCGCCCTCGCACTTGCGCCCATGGTTGCGGCGATCGGCATAGTTGTCGATCATTTCCTCACTGGATTCGGCTACATGTGGTACCTAGTCGCCCTTTGCCTTGTAACCTCATTCAAGATGGTGTGCATGCAGTTCGCAAAGGGCCTCGGGAAAACGAGGCTCTACGCGGCGTCCGGGGTCGTGGGCACACTCGTGCTCTGCGGGACAGGGTACATGTTCCTCGGCGTTCTCGGAGCAGGCGTTGTTGGGTACCTGCTCGCGCTCATGGCGTCGCAGGCTACGCAGCTCTTGCTCGTGGCAATCGGTGCAAGAGTGTGGCGCTACTTCTCTGTCGGGAACATTGACGGGGTTCTCATGAGCAGGCTGCTCCGCTACAGCCTCCCCATGATCCCTAATGCGCTTGCCTGGTGGTTTGTGAACCTCTCGGGACGCTACATCGTTCTGTTCTCTAGCGGAGCTGCGGTTGCGGGCCTATACACGGCGGCATCGAAGCTTCCGGCTGTGATGAACATGCTGGTAACCATCTTCCAGCAGGCGTGGCAGATCTTCTCAGCGCGAGAGTACTCCGCTGCGGATCGCAGCGAGTCATTTAGTATAGTGCTCCACGTCTACTCAGCCTTGCTGCTATGTGCGGGTTCGTTGGCTATCGCGCTTACCGAGCCGTTGTCTCGTGTCATGCTGAGCGGCGAATTCTACGAGGCGCGGCTATTTGTGCCCTTGCTCATGTTTGGGGCAGTGATCAACGGCTACTCGACGTACTTTGGGACGCTCTACAACGCAGCAAAACAGACCGGGATGATCTTCGTGACGACCGTCGTGGGCGCGTTCTCAAACGTCGCGCTAGGAGTTATCCTTGCCGGTGAGATGGGCGTGTGGGGTCCCATCATCGGAGCGGTTGCTGCGTATTTGATAATCTCACTTTCCAGGGCGTTCGACACGCGTAAGCTCGTAAAGATCAAGGCTGATCTCCTGTACCACGCGGTCGGTCTCTCTGTCTTGCTTGGAGAGGCGATTGCTCTCAGTGCCGACATCGCATATGCTACGCTGCTTTCCTTGGCTTGTTCAGTAGTGCTCATAGTGTTTACCGCTGTAAAGTATCGAAGCATCCTGTCAAGAGCGATAACGACCTTCATGAGGAAGGGATGAGCGGCATGAAAGGTGCTCGCGAGAAACCAAGATTAGCGGATCCCGAGCGGTGTACTGGGTGCTCGGCATGTGCAGCCTCCTGCCGTTTTGATGCGCTTGTCATGACTCCCGACGATGAGGGGTTCCTGCGGCCTTCCGTTGACACCAATAGGTGTGTCGGCTGCGGAGCGTGCTCGGTATTTTGCCCGGAGCTCAGTCCAGCTTCTCGCTCGGATACGCCGATCGAGGTGTTGGCGTGCTGGGATGGGGATGATGCGCGTCGCATCTCCGCGACCTCGGGAGGGGTTTTCATGCTGCTAGCTGATGCAATTCTCAAAAGAGGTGGTTGGGTGTGCGGAGCCGTGCTCGACGATGCGTTTGACGTCCGCCACGTTGTGACGCGCGATCGCTCGGTCGTCGAGGCCATGCGCGGATCGAAGTACGTACAGAGTGACGTCGCGGAAGCGCTCGTGGAGTGCACGGGGAGGTTGCGTGCAGGAGAGTGCGTCTTGTTCAGCGGGACGCCGTGTCAAGTGGCGGCGATGCGAAGGCTGGCGCAGAAAGTACTGACAGGCGAGCTCGTTGCGGTGGACATTCTTTGTCATGGTGCTCCATCCCCGCTGTTTTGGCAAGAGTATCTTCGATATCGGGAGAAAAGGGCGGGCGCGAAGACCGTTGGTGTCTGCTTCAGGAAGAAGGAGCCGTCATGGACGCTCTCCAGCATGGAGTTGTGTTTTCGGGACGGCTCGGTTAAGAGCTGGCCAACCACGGATGACCTATATCTCAGGGCATTTCTCGGCGACTTTATCTCCCGATCCAGCTGTTACGAGTGCCCATATGTTGGTGTGCGGCGAGTTGGGGATCTGACGCTCGCAGATTTTTGGGGCTACGTCTCTGAATCTCACCGTTACAGGAACGACGAGCGCGGAATCAGTTTGGTGCTCGTCAACACCCAGCAGGGTGCCAGCGTGCTCGCTGCGGTCAGGGGGATCGTTGTAGTCCAGAAGGAACTCAGGGAAGCGGTTAAAGGGAACGTTCCACTGCGCTCGTCGTCCAAGGCTAACTCTCGGAGAAAGGAGTTCTGGTCGGCGTTTCGCGGTGGTGGGGTTGAGGCTGTTGCTTCTGATTACCTAGGTCCTCGACATGCGAGCCTGAAACACCGCGCCAGTCTGTTTTTTAACGACCATGCGTATCTCGTCCCTACAAGCATCAGAAGGCTGCTGATAGGGATTAGGTCAGGATCAAAAGGGTTGTCTGAAAATGATGGAAAAGGGAGGTGTTGACGTTTTCCACACCCCCTTATGTCCAAAGTCACCCCGCTGACAGTAACGCGATACCCTGCTGCTCACCTGACACCAACATCCTTGAGCATCCGAGCATACTTAGACCCGCCACAATGGCTTCTTAGTATATCCATGAATGTTGGGCTCATGTTCACGGGAACAGAGTCGAAGCCAGAAAGCTCGTCCCCGCAGGCCCTCAATATGACCATGTCAGCCTCGAAAAAGTAGGCTAGAAAGGTTTCGCATCCTAGATGCAATTGCATGCGTAACTGCATGGCCGTCTTAAAGTCGTGGAGAAGGGCAAGATCCACACTCTTACGAGCGATAGGCCTGTCGTCGTTCGAGTAGAAAAAGCACGGATATATCAGCAACAGGTTCTTAGGGTGGTCGATGGACTTCAGGAAGGACCGTACGTCTCGCTCTGCGTCATCAAGACAGCCCTTTCTACAGGGAGTGTTCATCAGATCTCTAAGCCGCTCCAAGCTATATCCTCTCAACACGACATGCAGCCTCACTGCGGGCATGTCTTCTTTCGATCTGCTCGTATGCACGAGAGTCATCCCTTTGAACATGGTCCGTTCCCAGGAGCACTCGCGAACCGCACGCTGCATGGATTGCCCAAGGATGAGCTTGAAGTCAACACAATAGCTCTCTGTCACTGCGTCGGGCTCGCCATGAGCCTCAGAGCACGGCATGGTAAATGGCTCACCATGCGCCTTCTCTATAAAAGCATCAGAATGATTGATGAGCTCAAGCGCCCAAGTCTCGTAATCAAACAGGGGAGTGCCCTGCTCGTCCTTTATGAGATCCTTGACAATCAGGGGAGGAGATATGATCACTTCCTCCATTGGTTCTATTCCTGGAATATCTCTGAGACCTTCATCCAACACGACGAGCTCCTATCTAAAAAACAAGTGAGCACTGCGGACGGTAAACGATACCGTATTTCTCACTGATATCTCGCTTCAACGTGCGTATAACACGCACTACCGCACACAGCTTCGCACACCGCCGATGTACTGTCCCATGTACCGGTGGCGCCGACGCTCTCGTAACGCCCCAAGAGCCAGTCCTCGACTTGGGCCGCGGCTATGTCCGGATACTCTCTGAGCCACTGGAGGACAGTCTTGTCCCTCTCTGCGAGCGCGCTGCCGGCCGGCCTTCCGGAAAGCCTTGCCGTCTCGTGCTTGCCGAGCGACATGCCCCAGCACTTGTCAACGGTCCTCCAGCACGCGCCCGTCCTCGCTACGACAGCGTTGCGGGAGAGGCCGCGACGCTTGGGCTCCTGCATCTGCTGGCACACGCCGATCCCCCTCATCTCGTTTCCCAATGGTCGCCCGGCATGGACGAGACCATTGTCGAGTCCAGCCGTGGGATTGTGACATCCCTGGCCGCCGATTGTGGCATTGATGGCCACGAGCTGTGATTTTCCGTGGCCACTGGTTCTGACTATTTATTGTCCGCTTACAAGCATTGGCAAACAATCTCGGACCCTCCGTCCCCAATCAAGCCTCGACGCCGCCGCTGGTGCGATAGCCCTGTTTCGGTCGCAGCTCATTTTGATTGACGGCAGCCGCACGTTCAAGACGCCAAGGGCATCTTGATGAGTCTCTACTGGCTGGAGGTTTTGAGATCGAGCGATGCACACCGCCTCTACGGCTTGCGCAAATGCAATGCGTCGAATGGGGCGAGCTGCCAAGTATCGAGCGGACGGTGCGGTGTCGCCGCGCGGGTCTGCGGCGCCTGCAAGCTACTGCAAACTATGAAGGCTGCATCCGGCTATGGAACCTGGTGGTACTGGTTCGGATCGCGTGATTTGTGACCATCGGTCGGGGAACACCAGGGCAGACCAAAGACATCCTTGAAAACCTTGCCGCTGCGTGACAAAAAATAAGTGGTCTTTCGGAAGAAGGGCTTCCAGGAGCCGGGGGTTGTCCCCGGCGTTTCCTTTAAGGGGACAAGTAGTCGAGATCAGCGTTTTCGTGGACGAATCTGGTGAGGCGGGAAGCGAATCGAAGCATGCCCTTCGGTGCTTCCGGATCGCCCAAGAAGAATTACCTCAAGAAGATTCGCAAGAAGTTGCTGATGTAAACGAGGGTGCCTTCGCACGGTTTATACGATGGTCTGCGATATTAAGGAAACGCGCAGCCATTGGCTAGTTGCCTATAAGCCGACCTCGCGGGCCTTAATCAGCATCTCGAGTATCGACATGCTACGAACGGCAAGCAGAATTTCCTTTGATTAAAGTCATCTGGTGCTCACAGTCTTTCCTGTCGGTGCAGGTGGGTCGCTGTTGCGAGGAGTTTCTCGTCCATCATGCTGCATCATGCAAACGCATTGCCTTCGACATTTCATCTTCATTTTACTATACTACCAAAATGAAGATGAAATAAGAGAAGGAGACGCTCATGCTATCAAGTACCATGCCAAGCGCGCTCGCCCTACCACTGGTTATGGGTGAGGATCCGGTGGTCCAGCAGCTGCCGAGGACGTACCTCGAGAGGTTTGACGTGTTCGACGCGCGGATCGGTGACGACCTGCGGGGACGTTTCATCCTAGCCATAGCCAAGGAGCCGCCGACGATCGTCGACTCGCGGAGCCTAGTGTCTGCGATCGGCCGCGTGGACAGGCGGCCTGTGGTCGTCTGCTGGGATGGCATGGACTCCGGCATGATGCGCGCGCTCGAGTCCGAGGGCGTGGCCTACATCCGTGGCGCCGACGACGCATGGCTGCCCTTTATGGGCATCAAGATCTCATCAGGCCGCGAAACGCCCGAGCCAGGGCCGCTCTCCCCGCAGGCGCAGCGCATCGTCCTGAACCTCGTGGCGGGACGATGGGATGGCCTCACGGCGGGAGAGCTTGCCTCGCTTTGTGGCAGGAGCCGGGCCAGTGTGAGCAAGTACCTCTCAGAGATACAGGCAATCGCACCCGGCCTCGTGAGAAGACGGGGCAAGAGCCGCGTGCTGTACAATCCTGGAGTGCCGGTGGGGGAGCTGCTCGATGGCTTCGAGGACTATCTGTCGAGTCCGGTGGAGCGTAGGGTGAGGATGTCGGTTCGGCCGGACGTCGGCGTCCTGCGCGAGGCCGGCGCCCTGCTCGCCGGGGAGACCGCCCTCGCGTACGCGTCCGACCTCGCGCATGACGACTCGAGGACCGTGGTGGCCCTCGATAGGGATGGGCTCGAGAGACTGCGAGAGGGCCTTGGGAGCGCTTGGGCCGAGGCGCCGTGGTACGAACCGTGTCCCGTGGAGGTTGAGGTGTGGTCCTATCCGGTCGACGAACCGTCCGACGCGTCGCTTCCCGCAGGCGGGCTCAAGAGCGTGGATCCGCTTTCTCTCTACGTGGAATGCTCGAAGCTTGATATCGATGATGCGCGATTCCTAGACGCAGTCGAGCAGCTGAGGGAGGGGATATGCCAAAAGTGAGGGGAGTCGAGAGGTTTGCCCGGGCCATGGGCGCATACGCACAGGACTACGTTCTCATCGGCGGCGGTGCCTGCAGCATCCTCTTCGACGAGGTGGGGCGGTCCTTCAGGGCAACCGAGGATCTCGACGTGGTCGTGATAGCCGACAGCTCGAACGTCGCCTTCGCCCGCAGCCTGTGGGATTTTATAAAGAGAGGAGGCTACAAGACCGGCAGACGATCGGATGGCGGGTGCACCTACTACCGCTTCCGGTTGCCCGATGATAGCCTAAGCGTCGCCGAGTATCCGGTGCAGATCGAGCTCTTCGCGCGTCATCCCGACTTTCGGCTATCCGACGAGACGAGCAAGATAACCCCGCTGCCCTTCGGCGAGACGGTCGCGAGCCTCTCTGCCATCATCCTTGATGACGGCTATTATGAGTTTATCCGCGATAACGCGGTTCCCATGGTGGGCGTCACCACCCTGAACGCAATCCATGTCATCCCACTCAAGATGCGCGCCCATATCGACCTCAATCGCAAGCACGATGAGGGGCGGCACTGCAACGATAAGGATCTGCGCAAACATCGCACCGACGTAGCTGATCTGTCGGCGCTGCTTGCGCCTTCCGCGCGACTGGAGCTTCATGGCCAGATGCAGCGGGATGTTGAGGACTTCCTGATTGACTTCGCCAAGTATGCCGCGCGGCAGACTGATCCGAAACGGCGCAAGGAGCTACAGGATGTCCTGGCCTTCCTACGGCGCGTGTATTTGTGATGTTAGCGTCAGTGTTGGTTAGCTCACGCTGGGGATATAGGCGCGAGGCCACTTCTCAGGGAGGTTCGCACTTGTTGGACAGGTGGTCATTCCCATTCGCTGGGGTCGGCGAGGCCATAGCGGGCACTGTGGCCAGCACCAATCCTCTCAACCGCATCCTTTTCGAGGAGCGTTTCGACTGTGACTGCATATGTCCGTGCCCCTTTTGTGCGGCCCTGTGGGCCGCAGGATGCCCCGCGGCCTGATGACGGTGCAAGAAATCGCGGACATGCGGTACCATTCGCGCCCTTTCTGGCGCACGCTCCCACACGGGCGAGTGCGACACGCCACATACCTGCGCATGTGCGATCCCTCTTTGCCCTCCTGATGGACCTGTCGGTGCAGGGTGCCGCATATCCGTAAGAAAATGCACCTCACGCTATATGTTCACCAGCATGAGGCGTCCGACGCGCCCATTGCCGGGCGTGCAGGCCTCATTGCGCGCGAATCCGCACGCATGCCGCCGGCGCACCGCGGCGTGGGTCAAGTCCGAATCAGTGTGTAAATTCGCAGCCGCCGATTCTCTTGTCGCTACGCCGCCTTCGCCAGCCTGGCCTGATTGCGCGCAATGCTGACGAGCTCGCCCAGCCTGGCCTGGAAGACGTCGTAGTCCGTGCCGTAGCACACCTTCCTCTGCGCCGCCCAGCGGTCGTTCTCCTCCATGAGGAACGCCCCCATCAGCCTGACGGCCGAGGCCTCGCTGGGGAACACGCCCACCACCCCCGACCTCCTTGCGGCCCTGGGACGCGAGGCCGACGGCGACCATGAGGGCGCATCCCTGGACGCGGTGGTCGACGCGGACCCTGAGGTAGGTGGCGTCGGCCATCACGAACGGGCGCTCGCCCTCCAGCGGCCTGTCGC
This sequence comes from Atopobiaceae bacterium UBA1367, assembly GCA_002305995.1. Taxonomy (GTDB): domain Bacteria; phylum Actinomycetota; class Coriobacteriia; order Coriobacteriales; family Atopobiaceae; genus UBA1367. The sequence continues at coordinate 723,653 of DBRN01000012.1, read as the reverse complement.
GGAACGCCGCGACGGCGGGGTCGGGCTCCGCGCAGGCCTCCGAGACCGACTGCCTGGGGAAGGACCTCCCGCAGATCTCCTCCATGACCCTGCCGACCTTGGCGGTAGATCATCGACCCGTACGTGCGCACCTTCCACCAGTGCCGAAACATCATGGAGCTGATGGGCGTGCTCATAAAGCGACTTGACTACACCAAGGCGTCGCCCAAGGTGCATCTGGTGATGGCTCCCGACATGTATTCGGACTCGAAGCAGAAGGACTACCTGCGGCAGATTCGTGAGGCCGTGGAGCCCATGGACATCGACTTCACGTGGGAGATCGACGATTTGGGCATTCATGCGCGGCATCTGCGGGTCGATGACCGGTGGGACATCCTGCGCGACCGGGGCTCGACATCTGGCAGAAGTTCGATAGCGGGAACGCGTTCGCGCTGGAGAGCTCGCTGCCTGAGATGCGGCGGGTGAAGCAGTTCGAGGTTATGTATTTGCGGATGGGGTAAGACAGCTCAGAGGTTGGTCACCCGTTCATGGCAAGGAAGTAGTGCGTAGCCGAACTGTTTAGAGGTGACGGCTGAATTCTGGTGTACTATATTATCGGTTTATTCTGTTCATTGGGAAAGGAGCTGAAATGGATATCTCAACCTGCACCTTTAGCCTGTTCTACCAGCCCGTTCCCGCGATTCGACGCGAAGCCTTTTCAATCGAAGAGAGTCTGGAGAGCTACACAAAGCCGTTTCAGATTCACTCGGTGCCTGATGATGCACCTTTTGAACTTCCGCGCATTTCCGCAGGTACAGAAAACAGCCATTCTTTTCTGAACATCACTGCCCAAAGTGCGCAAGTTCAATCAAGATACGACGAGAACTTCTCGAAGGACTTCGCCAAGAGCCTCAAGTACTCCCGAGAGAAGGCGATTGAGTTGTTCCATGCTCTCTCAGGCATGGCGAACATCCAACTTCACTTCACGGGCCTCGCCGTCCAGCTGCTCGTTCCCGCCTCAGAGATCGAAGCGCCCCCGGTTGACTTTATCATTGGTAGGTATCTCAACGTTAAGAGCAGCTTGCCGATGTCTGATGCGTCTGCCAAGCTTGTATTTGCTGTTGACGAGGACTTCTACCTCAATCTTGAAGTTCAGCGAATCGTGCTTGAGGATCCCATATCAATCAACATCGGGCCTGACGGCATTTCGGTAGTGAAGAAGCTTCAGGCAAATAACGAAGAGATGCTCTCGGTTTCGATTGATTTCAACAACCGCCTCGCATTCAACAAGGGTCGCCCACTTGGCTGCAATGAGGCGACTATCAGCGGCTTCTACGGACGTGTCCTCAAGTTTCTTGAAGATGGAATTGACGCATTTCTTAAGACTGGGGAGGTGAAGTTCTGATGCAGGAAGTTGCCACAAAGAAGATGCCAGCAGTTGTCGCGACCTCATCGCTCACCTCATTGGCGGTTGCGGGCGCCATGTTTGTGGCACCTACGATGACTGGCACGGTAGGCCAAGACGCATACCTCGACAACCCGGCTCCAATGATTCGGTACATTAACGATGCATTCGACTTCTCCACCTCTACGGGCAAAATGGTTGCATACGAAAACATGGAGAATCCTGTTACTGGCGCAAAGTTCGCAGCGTATGAAATGTTTGGAGAAATGCGGAGCTCAACCCAGGAGGAAAAGCAGCTGTATGAAGACATGCTCGAGCGTATGAGCACCCCCATTGATGTGGATATATTCGCCTTATGATGGACGGATATATCGACTTCCTCGAAAAACTCTTTCCTGCGATTGAACCTTATGCGGCCAATAGGGCTAAAGAAGCCGTGAAGGAGTTTTCGAGGTACGGAACCAAGACGCCCTTCTTCTCCAAGCCCCTTGATGAAGATTTCCAACAGGGTGACATTTTCACAAGGGTGCCCTTTGTCTACATCGACAAGAACGGAAAGGGTCAGCTTGCTGTGACAGGTGGGATGCTGCTGACGAACTCCTGTGACACGACACGCAACGAGCGGCTACAGTTTGCAGCCATGACGCCTCTTGCGGACTACTCGGCAAACCCAGCCAACATCGACGCAGTGACAAGCAACCTCAACTTCGAGTACCTCTACTTTCCCGACACGGAGGTCAGTGATTCCTTTGTGAACTTCGGTCTTATCACCTCAGTCTCACGTGATGCGTTCAAGAAGTTCGTGGAGTCAGGCAAGAGCGAGCGCATCGCCTCACTCAATGCCACGGGTTACTTTCTCTTCGTCACGAAGTTAACAGTCTTCCTGATGCGACCGGAAGACAGCGATGTATACGCTTCGCGAGGTTCAGCGATAGCTTAGCGCGAGCAATCCGATGCACTTTGTGACGGCCCTTTAGCCTTGACGAAAGGCTAGAGGGCCGATCCTTATGTTGGCCACGATGTGAAAGGTGGCCGGCATGGCACGCGCGGTGCTCGCGTGATTACGTGTCGACGTCCTCCGGCGCGATCTGCCCGTACGCGGCGTCCACGATGGCGTCCCCCGGCCCGAGCGGCACGGGCGTCCACAGGTGCTGCGAGCACGCCCCGCGCAAGGCCGACTCAATCCTTCTCCTGTTGTTTGGCATGCGCCCTCATCTCTCTCGCAAGCCACTAGCCGGTGGGACGCCTGCCTACCCTCAGGCATGCGCAACGGTGACAGCCCGCTAGGGGCAGAGGGGCATTTGGCGGCCGGGCAATGGGGAGGTGCGCAGGGTGGCAGCCCGTGCGTGGCGTGCATCGGCCTGGACATCGCCTGTCGGCGCGGGAACTCGCCGATCCTGTCGAGGCGCCCCCTTTTCTGCGGCCCTGTGGGCCGCAGGATGCCCCGCGGCCTGATGACGGTGCAAGAAATCGCTGATGTGCGGTACCTTCGCGCCCTTTCTGGCGCATGCTCCCACACGGGCGAGCACGACACGCCACATACCTGCGCATGTGCGATCCCGCTTCGCCCTCCTGATGGACCTGTCGGTGCAGGGTACCGCACATCCGTAAGAAAATGCACCTCGCGCTATATGTTCACCAGCATGAGGCGTCCGACGCGCCCATTGCCGGGCGTGCAGGCCTCATTGCGCGCGAATCCGCACGCATGCCGCCGGCGCACCGCGGCGTGCGGGACGCTCCTGCCCACACGCTACGTGCGGCTGACGGACAGGTGCGATGCGTGCCTGATAGCCTCGATTTACGAATGGGATCTACGCGGAGGTTCTGGGCCAAAGCGGGGACCAGGATCCCCACCGCAGCTCTCTCGGCAACACACCTCAGTGAACATCAGCAGCAGCAAACCATTCCCGAAAAAAACGATGACATCCAAGCAACATCTGCTCTCAAACGGATTATTCTTGTGTTATTCTCCGTCCGTACGTTCGTTTTATGTATGCCTATCCTGGAAACACGAGGGCCGCTGCGGCGGAAAGAGACATGCGAACCAGAGACGAAGAGTCGTACCAGCGCAAGAAGGAGCAGATCATGGAGGCCTGCTACGCTTGCTATGCGGAGAACGGGCTCCACGGCACTGGCATCAGGGCGCTCGCCGAGGCCAGCGGCGTATCTCCCTCCTCGCTGTACACGTACTTCGACGACCTCGACGACCTCATCGTCCAATCCACCGCCCACTGCATGGCCAAGGTCGAGGACGAGTTCATGGCAAAGGCCCCGACGAGCCCGGCGGACATCGAGCGCTTCGTCGACGAGATTCCCTACTGGACCGCCAAGTGCCACGGCTCCAAGTATCGCCTGATGTATCAGGTGTACACGCATCCCAAGTACGCAGGCCACGGCCACGAGTTCTTCGCGGGCGTCGACGGGCGTTACACGGAGTACGCCAAGCAGCTGGCACCCACGCTCGGCATCCCGCATGAGGTGATAACGCCGCTGATCTTCATCTTCGTTCGCGCCTGCGTCCACTTCGCCCTGTTTGAGGACGAGTTCTACCTGAAGTCCCAGATGAGCGTGCTGAAGGCAGGCGTCGCCCTGTTCATAGAGAAGTACCGAGGTGCGTAGAGAGAGAATCGTGCAGCCAGTGTCAAGAAGGATGTGAACCATGTCTGACTCAGCGAGACCCACAACGTTTGATCGAATCCTCGCGTCGATCGTTGCCGTTGCTGCGTGCGCATCTCTGGGCCTTGTGCTCTCGTCACCTCGAGTTGCATTTGCCACCGAGGAAGACGGTCCCGCCGCCCAGGTGCAAGCTGCCTCCGATGGTCTGGGCGGACAGGGCTCCGGTGGTACCGAGAGCGATGGGGTGGCGGATGCCTCTGGCGCGGCATGCGAAAACGTGGCCGCGCTCGGTGGGGGCTCTGGTGCGGGTGGCGCTGCGATTGGCGCCAGCAGCAACACGCCCGGCGATGGCGCGTCCGGCACGAGCGGTGTTGCACGAGACGACGATGCGACCTCCGCAATGGCCGATGATGGTGCTGGCCTCGCGCCTGGTTCTGCTGGCGTCACAAGCGTGGATGGCGCCACCACCTCCGAGATGGCCAACAACGAGAGTGGCACCGCAAACGGCAACGGATCTCGTGGCCCTCAGGATGTCGAGGCTCCCGCCTCAAACGCAACGACGACCGAGGTTCCTGCAGGCACATGCTACGTCGAGCAGATCGGCGACGTGGTCGTCCACAACAACACCAGCACCGGTAACGCCATTCAGCTTGCCCTGAACGCGGCCCTCGCGAAGGCCGCGTCTGCCGGCTACGGCGGCAAAAGCGTGACCATCGTCGTGAGGGATGGCACCTATGAGGGCAACATCATCATCAGCCCGACGTACACGGTGACGGAAAAACGGCACAACGGTCACCAAGATCTTCGCAGCCCCTGAAGGCTTCGTGCTCATCATCCGCGGCGCAAACGTCTTGAATGCGGAGGGCGATGCCCTGGCGGCAGGTGGCGTCGGCGCGAACGTGACGGCGAACTTCAGCATCTCGGGGCTTGCGACTGAAATCTCGGGCCTCTTCTTCTCGAACGGCAACACCATCGCGGTGTCGGATGCCGCGAGCTTCACGCTCAACGGAACGTCGGGCAACGACAGCGTCACGGTGACGCTCACCGATGTGGGCACGTCTGCCATCAACATGGGCGCGGGCGACGATGCGGTCGCGATCACCTATGTCCAGAAGGCGAGCGCGACGGTGCTGCAGGACGCGACGCTCAACGGCGACGCGGGCGATGATGTTCTGACCGTGACCATCAATGCCCCGAAGGGGCAGACGGCACACGATACGACCACCTACTCGAGCTTCGCCATCAACGGTGGGGCGGGAAATGACGTCATCACCGTCTCGGGCGTCAAGGCCGAGACTCCGGGCCAGGCTGCCATCGCGATCAGCGGCGGTGCGGGCGACGACCTCATGAACATCGGGACCACGCTGCAGGGCGCGGCTGCCGGCAAGGACGTCACCATCGAAGGTGGCGAAGGCGCCGACCGCGTGCACCTCACGGGAACGATCCTTTCGATCGCAGGCGACAAGACCGCGCTGCAGGTCGGGGACAAGTCGATCATGGGCGACAGCACGACCATCGATCCGCTGCGACTCGCCTTCACCGATGTCGAGGCCTTCACCGACGAGCTGAAGGGAAAGGCGGCGAGGGAGCTCTCGGTTGACGCTGACGGCGTGTACACGACGAGCGATCCGCTCGAGAGCTTCGTCGACTACGTCCTCTCCTCGGCGGGTGGCGTGATCATCGCAGCCATCTTCGACAACGCCGCGACGGAGACCTTCCTCTCGACGCTGCGTCTCGCTGCAAGCAAGATCTACTATGTCTATGCACCGATGCTCAATGTCCTCGACGAGGCGAAGAGCATCGTGGTCGGCGCGAATCTCGACGACGCGGTCGAGGAGACGAATGCGACCACTGCGCTGCAGAGGGCGGCAAGCGCCAACGTTCCCGCCGACAAGCGCGCGGCACTTGGCATCTACGCGCGCAACATCATCCTGCGCGGCCATGATGACGACACGAACTTCGAACTCACGATTCCCGTGAGCGCCGTCATCGAGGGCAAGGACGACCTCACCATCGACCTGTCGTGCTTCAACTTCGTGTGCAACGGCAACGTGACCATCGAGAAGGGTGCGGTCGTTGACGCGAGCGAGTTCGTCTCGCTCGAGGCAGTCTCCGAGCAAGTCCATGGCATGATGCCCATCGCGCTCATCAACTTCGTCACCGTGAAGGTCGGCCACGCCGAGATCAACGTCTACGGCACCGTGAATGCGGGCGCTGGCGTGAACATGTCCTCGAAGGGCACGATCGAGATCGCCTGCGACTCGACGCTCGTCGGGATGCCGGTCGCCGTCGCCGTCGCCATCATGGACAATCACATCACGCTCGACGGCGCGACCATCAACACGGCAGGCAGCCTCATCGCGCGCGCCATCACCACGATCAAGCAGACCACCGCCTCCAACACCGGCCTCGTGCCGATTTCCCTCGCGGTCAACGTGGCGGTGAGCTACACCGACATCGAGCTCGTCAACTCCGACATTGACGCCGGCGGCATGGTCGCCGCGAACGCGTCGAGCTCGCTTTCGCAGAGCGCGCAGGCATCGCTGCCGAAGGACGGTTCCGCGAAGTACGAGTCCGGCGGCTTCTTTGCCGTGAACGTTGCGGTGCATGAGGCAAGCGCAACCGCCACGGGCAAGACGGACGTCGATGCCGGCGGCGACGTGCGTCTGGCCTCTGCTGCGGTCGAGAAGTCGACGGGCAAGGCCATCTCCGGCAAGCCGTCCACCTCGACGACGGATGGCGGCACGAACATCCAGAAGTTCACGACTGATCAGATTACCAAGCTCGTTCCGACAATCCTCGAGAAGATCCTCGGCTCGCTGAAGGATACCGCAGGCGTTGGCGGCAACAAGATCACGGGTGGCCTCAACCTCGCCTCGAGCTCTATGAGCAGCGACGACAACGAGAGCACGAGCACCGATCCTGGCACCACCGACCCGGGTTCGAGCACGGGCACGAGTGGCAGCGGCTCCGACAGCAACGACAACAAGGGCAAGGCCATCAACAAGATCATCGACACCGCGACGAGTGCGACCGGCTCCTCCAAGTCCGACGCCGCATCCGGTTCCGACACCGGTTCCGGCACGGGCGCTGGTGGCGAGGACGGCACGACCGAGAAGACCGGCTCGACGGTTCATGCCGTGGGCGCGGCGGCCATCACGGTCATCATCAACTCGGCTGATTCCCATATCGACAGCACCGGAGCGATCAACTCCGGCGCCGTCGTGAACCTCGACTCGAGCGCGACGACGATGGCGACGACGATTTCCGATGCCACGACGATCACGAAGACGAAGGCCTCCAAGGACAAGGTGAACAAGACGATCGACAACTCCAGCGCGATCGAGACGAGGCCTGAGAAGTACGATCAGCTCGAGCAGAGCGGCGGCCTCGACGTCACCATCCATGGCGGCAGCTACACGACGCAGAACACGAACATCAAGGTCTCGCAGCGCAGCGACGGCGGCGGCACGACGTTCGTGAACAAGGGCGGCAAGGTGACGCGCGGCGCTGACGGCTCCGTCGTCATCGACGGCGGCACGACGACGATCTCCAATGCCAACATCGACCTGAGCGCGATTCCCTCCGGCACCATCATCTGGACGGGCGATGCGGACACCGACACCGATTACGTCGAGTTCGCCAACGGCGGCAAGACCATCACGACCAACGGCGCGACCACGACGACCTACGAGGGCGGCATCGTGAAGGTGGCCGGTGGTCAGCTGACCGTCAAGGTCGGCTACGTCCTGCTGAGCGGCGCGACGCTCACCATCACCGACGGCAAGATTTTCCTCACGCCGGGCAGCGGCTTCTCGAGCGTCATCAATGGCCTCGAGACCACTATCACGGGCGCATTCACCATCAAGAGCGTCACGGGCGGCGATCTCACGATGACGGCCGAGCAGGGCACCGTGAAGCGCAACGGCTGGCACAACAACGGCACGGCTGATGCCATCGTCGCCTCGTGCACGAGCGACAGCCAGATCACCCGCACGGGCGGCACGCTCACGACGGATGAGACCGGTGTCGTCGACGGCGTTAAGAACGGCGAGGTGAAGGTGACCGGTGACGGGCAGAACCTCATCATCGACAACGACCTCGTGGCTGACGTCACCGCGGGCACGAAGACCGTGACGGGCGCCGACGGCGCGGCGAAGGAGGTCCCGCTTGCGAACGTCACGATGACGGGGCAGAAGGATTCCCTCGGCAACGCCGTGACGACCGCGTTCAACGGTGGCACGACGGCGGGCGACGGCGCGACGACCGGCGCTTCCGAGATGATTCTCGTCGGCGGCACGATCAGGGACACGCGCTTCGAGCTCGCGACCAAGAGCTTCACCATTTATGACGCCCCGACGTATCGCGTCGTCGGCGGCAAGAAGTCGACGGGCGCATCGACGGGCGCATCGACGGGCGCCAATTACGTCTCCTACGCCCCGGCGGATGATGACGACGAGATGACCATCTACATCGACGGCACCTTCACGATGGGCTTCAGCGGGACCTACAAAGGCGACTTCGAGTTCAACAATGTGACGTTCACGCGCAAGGGCGAGAGGCAGACCGGCAGCTTCGCGCTGAGCGGTGCGACCACCGTCTTCAATGGCGCGACGCTCACGGTGACGAATGGTCGCATCGTCGTGTCCGGCGCGGGCGTGAGGCTCGTCAACGACAACGGCAAGCTCACCGTCGAAGGCGGCACGGTCACGTTGCTCCTCGGCAACCTTGCCATCGACGCGGCGAACGGCACCATCACCATTACCGGTGGCACGATCGGCTCGGTCTCCAAGCCCGCGAAGACGCAGAGCACCTCACTCGGCGCAGCGCTTTCCGTCGTGGTGATCGACCATGACAGCACGGCACACGTCAGCGAGCAGTCGACGGTCAAGGCAAAGGGCCTGAGGGTCAACGCCTCCACGCCGATGGCCTCGAGCGACGCTCGGTCGCATGCCGGCTTCTCGAATTCCGACAACACCATCGCCGGTGCGATCTCCGTTCAGGTCAATGGCATCAACACGAGAGCTGAGGTGAAGGAGGGCGCCAAGGTGACGCTCTCTGGTGGCCCGCTTTCCGTGACCGCCTCCGCCAAGACGAACACGCGCACGATCGCCGACTCCTCCGCCAAGGCGGCCAGCGGTGCCGAGGGCGTCGGCGTGGGCGCTGGCCTCGCCATCGACGTCACGGGCATCGACACCATCGCCACGGTCGCCGACGGCACGCTCACCACGACGGGCGCGCTCGACGGCGTCGACGTCACGGCAGCGCAGACGGGTAATGCGACCATCTCTGCAAAGGCTGGCTCGGCGGGCGGAACGTCGGTGACCCCGGCGCTCGCGCTCGGCGTCGCGGGCTCGACGGTCGAAGCCTACCTCGGCACCGGCAACGCGCTGACGGTGACAGGTGACGCCAACATCAAGGCTGACAACCGCATGATCCGCGCCCACACGGGCGACGCGGCCGCCGCGGGTGGCAGCGTCGGCGTGGGTGGCGCATTCGGCATCGCGGTGCTCAACGACAGCACCACGGCGCGCCTGAACCGTTCGGTGAAGTCCGCGAGGCTCAACGTCACGGCGAAGGGCGTCCAGCGCACGACGAACACCGTGAAGGCTGGCGCGAATGGTTCCGGCGGCTCTCAGAACAAGGGGAACACGTCTGAGCAGGGCACCGCGACGGGCGGCGGCTCTTCGGGAACCTCGGGTGACTCTGGCGACTCCGGGGAGGGAGACTCAGCGACATCTGAGGGAGACTCTGACGCACAAGCGGACCAGGCGATCGGCAAGGGTGCGACCCTTGGTCAGCTCACCGGTTCTGCAGGCCTCTCCGGCAGCAGCATCACCGACATGACCAAGGATCGCCAGAAGGCGCAGACCTCTGAGGGCAGCGTGTCCATCGCCGCCGCGTTCGGCCTGACGGTTGCGAACAACGAGGTCCTCGCCGAGATCATCGATGGTTACGCCATCGAAACGACGGGCGACCTGAACGTCCTCGCGTACAGCGACACCGACTCTAAGATCTCTGCCAGCGCAGCGGCGACGAAGTCGAAGATCGGCGTTGGCGCAGCCGTGTCGATCAACATCATCGACCATGACACGAAGGCGTTCGTGGGCGACACGACGCTGAAGTCCGGCGGCAACCTCATGGTCGTCGCGGCGCAGCTCGATGACTCGAAGTCCAACGGTGCCACCGATGACGACATCGTCACCCTGCTGAAGGAGTACATGACCGACATGGTCCAGAAGATGGCCGACGGCGTCCTGAACGCCGCAGGCCTCACGGGCTTCGTGAACCTCATCCATGGCACGCTGATGGAGAAGCTCGAGGCGAGGTGGGAGAGCCGCACCGACCTCCTGAAAAGCCAGAAGGAGCCGGTCGCCAAGGCTGCCATCTCGATGATCTTCAGCAAGATCGCCGACAAGCTCGGCATTTCCGAGCTGATCCCGAAGCCGGATCTTTCGGCTGACCTGACGAAGGTCGCAGAAGACCTCGCGAGCGACATCTACAGCGACCTCTTCGACCTGAGCAAGCTCAAGATGCTGCTTTCGGGCGACATCGACCAGATGAAGCAGTATGGCGCCGGCATCCTGAACAAGGGCCTCACCGAGCTGCGCAACGGCATCTTCGGCTTCCTCTGCGCGGCATTCGGCCAGGGCGAAGATGCTCCGGCGAGCACCATCACCACGTGGTCCGTCGCAGGCGCGGGTGCCTCTGACGTCGGCGTGGCGGGCTCCGTCGCCATCGCCGTTGTCACCGGCGACACCATCGCGACGATCGCCGACCACACCGGCACGGCGCGTACCGATGACATCGTTGTCGTCGGCACCACGACGGTGAGCGCCGAGAGCGCCGAGACCTTCGACACCGTGGCAACCGCCGCCGTCACCGACGCCGGCGCACCCGACAAGAATTCGGACGCCGCGGGCAAGGCTGACGCGAACACGACCACGACCACCACGACGAGTGGCACGACGACCTCCACCGGCTCGGGTGCGACCACGGGCTCTGGTACGGGCACGGGCTCCGGTGCCGCCACCGGCACTGGCGGCGCGACGGGCATGCCGTCGAATGCTGATGCCGCCAAGGGCGTCGGAGTCGGCGCCTCCTTCGGCATGGTGTACGCCGACCTCACCACCGAGGCGAGCGTGGGCAAGAATCGCTCCGTCAGGACGGGCGGCCTCGACGTCCACGCAACGGCTGCCAACAAGGCCGAGACCTTCGCGGTCGCCGGCACCGACCCGCTCGAGGACACCTCGACCAGCGCGAAGAAGGTTGCCATCGACGCGGCTGTCGCGCTCAACATCATCCATGCAACGACCAAGGCCGTCTTCGAAACCGGCAGCAAGCTGACGGCGACGGGCATGGGCATCACCGAGAAGCAGGGCGACGCCACCGTCACGAAGTTCACGAACGACCCGGTGAAGGTGGGCGAGAAGCGCTACGGCGTGGCCATCTACGCTACCACCGATGCCTCGACGCTGTCCAAGGCCTCCGGCTTCGCATGCGGCGACTCGACCGCCGTGGGCGCGGCCGTCGCCGTGAACATCCCGACGAGCAACACGACCGCGACCTCTGGCGGCACGGGCTCGACAACGGGCCAGGCACTCGTCGAGGCCACCGTCCACGACGCCGACGAGGCCGTGGGCACCGCCACCGCCATGGGTGCCGACCTGCAGCGTTACTTCTCGAAGTTCGCGAATGGCGTCAACACGCTCGAAGAGTGGGCCAACAAGCTGTCGAGCGGCGAGGTGAAGCCGTCTGACTCGACGAAGAAGAAGGGCGACAACAAGACCGCCGACAATATCAACGACGAGCTCGACAAGAACAAGAACAGCAACGAGCATGCCGACGGTTCCGTCTCCGACATTTCCGGCATGGGTGCCGATTCCGGCGCCTCCCTCTCGACGAACCTCCTGAACACGCAGGACGTGAGGACCGAGGAGAAGGCTCCGACCTCCGAGGGCACGGCGGCTGCCGTCAAGAACAGCTCGGCGACGGCGAACCCCGAGACCGCGCAGACGGACGACACCAACTTCAAGGACGGCGACCCGAAGGCGAACAACACGCAGAGCAGCAAGAAGGTCATGGTTGCCGCCGCCATCGCGGTGAACATCACGAACCATCTGGCCAAGGCGCTGATGGGTGGCTCGCTCACCGCCGCTGGCTTCGACGTCCTCGCGACGAACAACGCAAACTACCGCACCTACGCGACGGGTGCCGCTGCGACGGGCAAGGAATCTGCCGCCACCATCGGTGCGGCCGTGGCCGTCGGCGTGAACAACAACAAGACGCATGCCACGATCAACGGCGCGGCGAAGGTGTTCGATGCCACCTCCGCCGACTCCGACTGGAAGGCCAAGGCCAAGGCCGCCGGTCCCGTGAACGTCATCGCGACCTACACGCAGAACATGGACGGTGTGTACGCCGGCCTGCTCGGCGCGCAGTCCATCGCGGGTGCCGCCTCCGGCAAGGGCTCCACCGTCACGGTCGCTGGCGCCGTCTCGGTCCTCGTCTCCAACAGCGAGACGGCGGCACAGGTCGCCGATAACAGCGTCATCACGGGCGGCGACATCGTCGTCAAGGCATACGACAAGTCCAAGCTCGCGGTCCGCGCCGGTGCCCTCACCGCATCCGGCGGCTCTACCGTCGGCGTGGGCGCATCCTTCGCGCTCGTCTACGGCAACAACATCGTGCGCGCCCTCGTGGGCGACAAGGTGACGATCCTCGGCACGGGCCTCACCGTGAGTGGCGAGAAGGCCATCGTCACCTTCAGCGATTACGCCGTGGGCAAGGACTGGTCGACCCTCTACGAGATCAAGCCTTCCGTGAAGAAGGGCGATCAGCCAAACAAGCAGGTCACCGAGGCCAAGGATCAGGCCATCATCACCGTGACGCCGACCGTCGACGGCAGCGGCAAGACGTCCTACAACATCGACCTCAACGTCGACACCGACACGGTTCTCGGCGCGATCGACCTGCTGAACTTCCTCTCGTCGACGAACTACTACGTCGAGGCCATCGCCGGTGCCATCCAGACCGGCGGCGACTCCAAGGTCAACGTGGCCGGCAGCTTCGCGTTCGTGTTCGCGAAGAACGCCATCGAAGCCCTCATCGGCGACGCATGCGACATCGACCTCACCGATGACATGACCGTCGAGGCGGCGGCGGGAACCAACGCCCGCATGATCGCCGGTGCGTTCAGCGTCTCGAGCGCAAAGGTCGGCGTGGGCGCCTCCGTGGCCGTCTATGTCGACAAGGGCTCGGCGAAGGCCGCTGTCGGCACGGATGGGAGCTCCGGGGGCGCAACGAGCGTCAACGCGGGTGGCGCGGTCACCGTGGCGGCGCACGGCTCGCAGCCCGACCCGACGTGGGGCGCCACCTATGATGCCGATGGCACCGTCGCAAGCATGCCGGGCGTCGAGGAAGTCCCGTATGAGAGCTCCAACGTGCTCGTCATCGCCGTGGCTCCCGGCATCTCCACGTCCGGCAACGTCGGCGTTGGCGCGGTCGTCCCGGTCATCGTCACCGAGAACTCCTACACGGCCGAAGTTGCCGATGGCGTGATCATCATCGCCGGCGACGACGTCACCGTGTACGCACAGGACGACGCGAAGCTCCTGCCCATCTCGTTCTCCGTCGGCGCAGCCGAGAAGGTCGCCGTGGGCGGTACGGTGCAGGTGCTCATCGAGAGGACCAAGACGATCGCCCGCGTGGGCAACGCCGCGAAGATCTCCTCCCAGAACGGCTCCGTCCGCGTTGCCGCGAACTCCGAGGAATTCCTCGTGACGGTTCTCGCCGCAGCGTCGGTGAGCACGAAGGTGAGCGTCGCAGGCGTCATCAACGTCATCGTCACGCGCTCCGACACCGAAGCGCTCGTGGGTGACAACGCCGTCGTCTCCGCAAGGCAGGATGTCAGCGTCACCGCCGATTCCGAGACCTTCATAGTTGCGGTTTCCGTGTCGTTCGCCGGCTCCGCGAAGGTTGCCGCGGGCGGCGTCGTGAACGTGTTCGTATTCGACCGTGACGTCTGCGCCAAGGTCGGCAAGCGTGCCAAGGTCACCGCGCTCGAGGGCGACGTGCGTGTCAGCGCGAGGGCAAAGGATTACTCGGTCATCGTCGTCGTCGGCGGCGCCGCGGCCGGCAAGGTCGCCGTGACCGGCACCATTCCGGTCATCGTGTCGAGCAACCGCGTCGAGGCGATCATCGGCTCGCTCGAGAGCCCGGGCGCTGCGAATGAGAGGCTCGTCGCAACGGGCACCGAGCTCATCGCAAAGCAGGGCTCCATCGGCATCCTCGCGGACTACGACACCAAGATGTATGTCGCGGCCGGTGGCTTCTCCGGTGGCGACGTGGCCGTTGGCGCCACCGTCCTCACGACGGTCGTCGACAATGACGTGCTCGCGCTCGTCGGCCACGGCGCCGTACTTGCCGCTGGCGGCGGCGGGTCGGGCATTGCCACGCCGAGCCGCACGAACAAGCGCAAGGGCATCACCGTTTCGGCAACGTCGAACGAGACCTTCCTGGCCATCGCCATTTCGGGCGCCGGTGGCACCAATGTTGCCGTCGCGGGCGTGGTGAACACCGGCGTCTACTCGAATGCCGTTCACGCGATCATCTACGGAGGCGGGCGGACGGACGCCGACTCCGACAATGATGCGGAGGGTGACTTAGCGACGCTCGCCTCGTCGAACTCCAACATCTACCTGGTGGGCGGATCGCTTGACGGCGCTGGCACGGTGGGCGTGGGCGCCACCGTCACCGTCCTCACCTATGACAAGGACGTCATCGCATCGGTGAACGCCCACGAGGCGGGCATCGTTCATGCGCATAACGTCGAGGTGAAGACCGGCAACGTCGAGACCGATGCAGACGGCACGTATACCGATAAGCTGTACATCTTCGCCGTGAGCATCTCCGGCGCCGGCACCGTCGCGGTTGGCGCGGGCTCCACCGTGCTGTACTTCGACAACTCCAACACCGCCGAGCTCGGTGGTGCCGTGAACGCATCTGGCGACGTCACGGTTCATGCCGAGAACGACAGCCATCTGATTAACGGCGCGGGCGCCGTCGCCGGTTCCGGCACGGCAAGCGTCACCGGTATCGTCGCCGTGACCTACTTCCGCACGAAGACCATCGCCCGCGTCGTGGCCGGTGCTGACGTCGACGCCGCGGGCGCGGTGGATGTCACCGCCAATTCTGCCGAGCGCGTGGACGCCGACGTCATCGGCATCTCGGGCGCAGGCACGACCGCCGTTTCCGGCACCGTCGCCGTGGTGGTTACGAAGGTGACGGTCCAGGCATACGTCGGGACCGAATCCGAGGCCGCGACCGCGACGCAGAGCACGGTCGACGCCGCAAGCCTGAACGTCGCCGCCCATGACGACTTCAAGCTGCTGAGCATCGCCGGCACCATTGCGGGTTCTGGCGCCGCGAGCGTCGGCGTCACCGCCGTCGTCGCAAAGTCGACCAACAACGTCGAGGCGTATGTCGGCAGGCGCACCGTCGTTGCGTGCACGGGCGATGTGAGCGTCGAAGCCATCGCGAACCGCGATGTCCAGATGTACCTCGCAACCGTTGCCGGCTCTGGTGTGGCTGGCATCGGCGCGACCGTCCTCGTCACCGTCGTGGGCGGCAACATCGACCAGGATTCCGCCGACACCATCGCGAAGGATTCCGACGGCACGCATTACTTCAAGGCTGACGAGTTCTGGCAGAAGCTCGTGTCCTCCATCCTCAAGGATATGGAGTACCTCGAGGTCGAGGAGCCGAGCGTCGATGACATCGCAGGCTACTACGAGAGGAATGGCGACGGCACGCACGTCCTGACGAGCGATGCCGCGCTCGTGAGCGGCAAGACGTACTACATCGAGCACGACCCGAACTCCGAGGCCGATTACCGCATCGCCGCAAAGCTTTCGGGCACCGAGTTCGCCCCCGAGCTCGAGGGCGACGGCGTGCATCACACCAATGACGAAGTCAACAGCGGCGGCTTCTCGGATGTCACGTACACCGCAGTCACGAAGCCCGATGTCAAAGACATCAAGACCTATTACGAGAAGAAGCCCGACGGGACGTATGAGCGCACCAAGGACACGGCGCTTGCGTCTGGCAAGACCTATTACACGGGCAGCACGAGCGACAGCGGCAGGGACGCCGCGGTTGCGACCGCTGCCGACCTCGGCAAGAGCGCCACGGCAACGACGTCGACCGGTGACGTCCCCGTCATCGAGGGCGACGACATCGCGCGCGCCTACGTGGGTGCCAACGCCCACGTAGCTGGCCGCAACATCACCATCGACGCAAAGAGCCACCTGCTCCTCGACGCCATGGCCTTCACCGCAGCCGGTGCAGGCACGGCAGCAGTGGCGACGAACATCGCCGTCGGCATCACGTATGCCAACGCCGCGGCGTACACCGAGACTGGCTCCAGGCTCACCGCCACCGGTGACGTGAGGGTCACTGCGTGGACGGGTTCCACCAAGGTCGCCAACACGGGTGACGAGGTGGCGCGCAACGAGTGGTTCGCGGGAGAGGTGCAGAAGGGCTCGCGCGTCAAGAACGAGGAGAAATCCACCAACGACAGTCCCGTGTACGACGAGGTCGACACCAGTGGCGTCCGCGACGTGTTCTCGGGCCGCAGCGTCCGCGTGGTCGGCGCCGCCGGCGCCGGTGCCATGGTCGGCGTCTCCCCGGTCGTCGCGTACCTCGGCCTCGACAGCAATTCCTACGCCTACATCGCGGGCGACGTGACAAGGGCCCACAACCTCACGGTCAAGGCCGACACGCACTTCCCGGTTGCCACGGCGGCGACCTTCGGCCTTGCGGCAGGCGCGGTTGCCGTAACCGCATCTGCGGCCACCGTCGTGAGCAACGGCGTGGTCTTTGCCGGCATCGTCGGCACCTCCACGGTCGAGGACGTCTTTGGCACCGCGAGCGTCCTGACCGACGCCGACTTCGACGCCACGACTTTCGCGGCCACCATCTCGGGTGCCGCGGTGGCCGTCAACGGCGCCGTGGCCGTTTCTGCGGACCACATGACCATCCACACCTTCGTGGGCCAGGCGACGACGATGGGCAACGTCGCCAACCTCGTCGTGACGTCCGATGGTGACGTGCGGTCGAACGCCTACCTCATCGGTGGCACCGCCGGTGCCATCGCCGTGGGCGTCGGCGTTGCCGTTGCCACGGTCGACCCGATCGTCCTCACGTACGTGGGCACGACGCCTCTCGTCACCGGTAGGGTCAAGGAGGCCATCGCCGGCGCAAGCGGCACGAACCGCACGGCGC
This sequence comes from Atopobiaceae bacterium UBA1367, assembly GCA_002305995.1. GTDB lineage: Bacteria > Actinomycetota > Coriobacteriia > Coriobacteriales > Atopobiaceae > UBA1367. The sequence continues at coordinate 706,369 of DBRN01000012.1, read as the reverse complement.
ATGTGGGCACGCTCACCATGGCCAACAACGTGACGACCTCCGGCCAGGCACTCACGCTCGGCGTCGCCGCCGGCGCCATCTCCGTGGGCACCAACGTGCTCGTCATCGACAACGACACGCTCGCACGCGTCGGCATCAACGAGAAGAACGTCATCGTCGACGGCGCGACCGTCATCGATGCGAACCTCTCCGCAAAGACCGACACCGAGGTCCTCGCCGTCGCCGCCGGTGCCATCGCGGTTGGCGTGAACGTCTACGTCTCGAACCTCACCGCGGACAACCGCGCCATCGTCGACACCACCGGCTCCACGGTGAAGACCGGCTCGCTGGCCGTCTACGCGGGTCGCTCTGATAAGCCGAACGTGACCGTTGCCAATGCGCAGGGCGTCGGTTCCGTCAATGCGGCCATCGCGGTTGCCGTCAACGTCGCCGTCGCTGAGAACGACAGCGTCAACAATGCCGAAGTCCTCGGCACGGGCACGCTCGTCATCACCGGCGGCGCCGTGACCGTCGAGGCGAACGGCCACGCCACGGCGAGGGCGCAGATGGGCGCTGGTCCTGTGACCATCGCCGGCGCCAGGGTCGCTGACAACAATGCCTTTGCGACCGTGAAGGCGACGCAAGAGGCGAAGATCGAAAACGCCACCGTCAACACGAACGGCGGCGCGGTCAACGTCATCTCGAACTTCAACCTCGGCACGACCCCCGACAAGCAGGGTGCCACCTCGCTGATCGGCACCAACGGCACGGTTGGCAACATCGTTGACGTGAGCCTCATCGGCATCGGCGTTTCCACGGGCAAGGCCACGATGGACGCCACCGCGCGCGCCATGGTGAGGAACGCCAACATCAATGTCGGCACGGGCGCCGTGAACGTCAGGACGAATGCCGTCTCATACGCGAAGTCCGACGTCATCTCACCGGTTGTCACGGTTCAGTTCCTTGGCGTCGGCGTCCTCGACTCGCGCGCTGAGGCCAAGGGCATCTTCGAGTCTCTCCTCGGCCTGCGCGGCGCGAGCACCATGGGCTCCGCGAACGTCCTTGTGGACTACGAGTCCGAGGCATGTGCCGGCAACGGTCCCGAGAATGCGGGCGTCATGATCTCCCCGCTGGCCAACGTCTCCGTCAACGTGGCGCATGCCACCACGAACACCACCGCATCGGCCGGCCTTACCGGCAGCGGCACGCTGGCCGTGGCCGGCGCCTTGAACGTCCAGGCGACGGGCGCCTCTCAGGCGAAGGCCGAAGGCCGCACGCCCAAGGTCGCGGTTGGCGGCTGCATGGTCGCCGTGAACGACGCGAAGGCGACCCAGAGCGTGACCCAGAGCGCCTTCAGCACCTTCAGCGGCGTTGTGAGCGCCGGCGCCTTCCAGGTCCTGTCGAAGCTCGGCACCGAGGCGAAGCCGGTGGCTGCGAATGCAGTGGTCGGCGGCACGAAGGTGAAGGGCGCCAACGTGAGCCTCATCGAGGGAACCTCGAACACCGCGACCTCCCTGAGCTCCTCCAAGAACAGCGCGTACGTCACCGTCATCGACCCGATGACGAACAAGCCGTCCACGACGGCGACTGACACCGTCTACACGGTGAGATCCGCCAAGATCGCGGCGACGACCTACGCTGACTCCGATGCGACGGCGAGCTCGGCGGTTTCGGTCGCACTCGCCACCATCAGCGACCTCGAGGCATACGCCGACTCCCAGGACAACGTGAGTGCGTCCATGAGCGCCATCACGCTCAATGCGACGAACGACGTCGACGTCAACGCCCATGGCATGGCACATGCGCATGCCCAGGTCAGCAAGGGCGTGGCTGTCGGTGGCACCAGTGTGGCCGTGGCCAGGGCATATGCCAACCTGGGCACTTCGAGCCCGCAGAGCGTCCAGGCCACGATCGGCAACAACACGACGGTTGTCGCGGGCGGCAACGTGAGCGTCTCCGGTAAGAACTACGGCTCCACCGAGGGCAAGGTCACGCTCGGTCAGGTCGTCGCCGTTGGCGATTTCGCCAACGCGACGTTCGAGTCAAACTCGAATCTCAAGACCGCTGCGACGGTTGGCGATAACACCATCATCAAGACAGGCGGCAGCATCAACGTCCTCGCTGACTCGCTGCCGACGGCGAAGTCGACGGTGACGTCGAGCGGCATCGGCATCGCGGTCAGCGCAGACACCACCTGGGCGCAGTCGACCACCAAGACCGCCGTCGATGCCACAGTGGGAAAGAACGCCGAGCTCATCGCCGGCAAGAGCGTCAGTGTCGTCGCGAACGGCAGCAACACGCAGTCCGCGATAACGAAGTCCGATGGCGCATCCGGCTTCGTTGCGGGCAATACGCTGTATGCGAACATCCATCTCACGCGCACGGTGAGCACGAGCATCGGTGCCGGCACGAAGATCTCTGCCGACTTCGGTGGCGTGGACATCCATGCGGCGGCAGGCACGGCCGATGAGATCAAGAGCGAGGCGTCTGCCAGCGCTGGTGGTTTCGTGGGCATCTCGAAGACCCGCACGAAGGAACGCATCACGTCGACTGTCAAGACCATCATCGCTGCAGGCGTGAGCATCGAGAACACCTTCGGAACCACGATGATCTACACCGACTCGTCCATGCGGTACTTCTACAACAGCACCTATGTGCATGCGAAGGGCGTCGGCGTCAAGCCCGATGCCTATTCCGAGGCCCATATCACGTTGACGGGTGATGTCGTCATCGGTTCCGACAACGCGGCTAAGACTCGCATCACCGCTGACAACGTGGAGATCGACTCTCACACAAGCGCGCTGACGCTCGTCGACTACGCGTATGCGCGCGGTGGCGCGCTCGGCGCGAACGTCGACGCGCACGTTGACGACTTCGTGCATGTCGATAACAAGACGACGGTTCGCAACGCGGAGATTCGCGGTTACGACACGGTTGTCATCACGTCGACGCTGAACCCGTCCGTGAGGGCGGCAACGGGCGACGGCAGCTCCGACGGCAACAATGTCTACTCGCATACCTATGCGTCCATCTCTGCCATCGGCGCTGCCGACTCCAAGGCGTATATGGCGCTCAGCTCGAGCTTCACCGCCGTCGTTGACATGGCGAACACCGCCGTCTACGGTGCAGACATCGACGTCGTGGCGACGAACAACCTCAAGTACATGGCATTCGCGAATGGCTACAAGAGCTCGTTCTTCGCGAGCCTTAATCGCCCGTCGAGCATTCCGCCGGCAGAGAACGTGACGGCGCTCGTCAACCTTGCGGACACGTGCGCGTTCTACGTGGGCGACGCAGCCGCCGGCATCGCGATCGATGTCTCTGGCGCCGATGACGACCCGCTCGTGCGGGCCGTGGGCATCCGCGGCGAGCGCGAGATCTGGACGATCGTGAAGGGTGAGAGCATCTGTCTCAGCACCATCAGCAACCCGCTGAAGGGCACGCTCGACATCGAGACCAACCACAAGGGAAGCATCACCAAGGTCAACAAGACGACGAGTGACGCTGCGTTGAACGTCTACGACCAGAACCTCATCCCGTACGTGACGGTGACGAACCGCACGAGCCTCGACCTGTTCCTCAACGCCATCACCGTCGAGAACGCCGACTACCTGAGCCCTGACGTGAACGGCAAGGCGTTCGGCTCCGCCATCAAGACGGGCGAGGCCGGCGGCATCGATGGCAAGCCAGTGAGGCCCGTGGTGAGCATCGTGAACGAGAAGGGAGCCGATGTCACCTTCTCGAACCTCATCGCGAACCTCATGGGTTCCGTGAGCTTCACGTGGACCGACCCCGAGAACCGCGGCAGCCTGATTGCCGGGAGGGAGAGCGTGAGCACGGCCAAGCTCGAGATTGCCGTGGCACCCATCTGGGCGCACGAGCTCATCGTGTCCAACGCCCAGAACGTGGGCAGCGCCGACAAGCGCGTGAACGTCTACTCCACGTGGTCCGGTGACGTGGCTCCCACCACGTCGGTCGAGGCTGCGGGCGACGTCTACCTCGGCATCACCGACGTGAAGACCGTCGCAGGCACGACGCCGGCCACGGCAGCCGCCCGTGACAGCGCGGTCAACGTCGGCCACATCGTGGGCGGTGCGACCACCAACCTGTACATCAACACGGCCATCACCATCTACCGCGACCCGACCAAGGCGTCGACGATTGTCACGATGCCCACGCCGGGCACGCCGCAGTACGCCGACGACCGCCTCGCCAACCTCACCTCCGACGTGACCCTCGACGCGAAGGCGCTGGTTGCATACCGCATCAGCTCCTCCAGCATGGGCTCTACGTACCTGCTGCCGAACGGCACGATGATATGCACCGATGCCGATGGCGTCGTCACGCGTGTCATCGAGGGCGACCTCGATGTCGATCTCTCTGAGTGTGCAATCACGAAGACCATGGTCGGCGACACCCAGCACCTCATCGCGACGCTTAAGGAAGGCGTGACGCTTGACCTCACCACGGGCTACATCACGCTCGCGGAAGAGACCACCTTTGAGATGCTGCTTTCGTCCGTGAACGGCGAGTGGCTCAAGAACCTGATCACGAGCGGCTCGAAGGTCATCATCGTCGACGAGGCCAAGAGGGTCACCGTCAGTGCCGAGCAGGAAGACGGCACGATCGTGACCATGGAAGTCCCCGCAACCATCGAGATGACCGCGTCGGCACTCATCACCGTGGGGTCCGTGACCTACTATCAGCTCGTCGGCACGTACCCGCATGACTACAGCTACACGCTCGCAGTGGCGCTTGGCATTCCGTATGGCAGCTCGGTTTCGAGCATCGTGACCGACGGCGACGCGACGGCGCTGCATGCCTGGCTCGAGGGCTGGATGTTGGATGGCACGCTGACGGAGGAGCTCCTCACGCAGCTCGTTGACCGCCTGATCGCCGACGGCGACTACAACAGCCTGACCGCTGCCGAGAAGGCGACGGTGGCTCTTGCCATCATGGCGCGCGACAATTTCGCGGAATGGCTGCTCGACAAGTTGAAGCTGGAGGAGAACGCCGACGTTCTTGCGCACATCGATACCAACTACGGCGAGCATTCGGTGTTCTATGGCCTCATCAACGGTTCCGTGCCGGACGGCTTCACCACGGGTCTCTCTGCGTGGATTGACACGTTTGGCACAGGCGAGCTTGAGGCGCTCGTGGCGAGCCTGGTTCAGGCGAGCGATTACACGGACAAGGACACTCTTGCCGGGTATCTGTACGATGCGCGTCACGTCACGGACGCATTCTACGAGTGGCTGTACGAGAGGCTTTCGAGCAACACGACCGTCCAGGCGGAACTCGATGGCATGACTCCCGAGGGCGCCGAGACGTTCACCGACATGGTAGGGAACAACGACCCGAACGGCCTTCTCATGTGGGCGTGGATTGACGACGCGACTCACGGTGACGAGGCAATGCAGAAGTCGATCATCACGTCGTTGATCACAAGCGGCGACATGCGGGCCTCCTTCGGCAAGCCGATCGCTGTCGCGGCGGTTATGGGATACAAGAACAGCCAGATGGACAAGCTTGCATCGTGGCTGACCGCTCACCTGATCCAAACGAGCGGTGGCAGCATCACGGAGGCCTCCAAGACGCGTATCGAGGACCTCGACAGGAGGTACCGGAACCTTGCCGCGGACTATGTGGAGAAGGGCGACAAGGACGGCTTGCTCGCATTCTTCAATGACATGCTTGCGGACCATCAACACACGAGCGTCGTTTCCAGCCTCCTGAGCAACGACGAGCTCAAGTCGATCGTCTGCCTGAAAGCCGGCCTCAATGCCGCTGGCACGCAGGTGACGAACAGCACGATGCTTGCCAGCTGGCTCCTCACGCACCTGAAGGGGCAGGCGAGCGAGATCGAGGCGCTCGATGAGCTCACGACGCCGAAGGACAGTGGTCAGGTGTACCTGCTCTCGTACGACAGCAGCACCAAGACGATGGCTGCCTGGCAGGCTGTCAGCGGAAGCACCGTTACGGGCTCTGCAAAGGACTACATCGACTACTCCAAGGCAGATCCCACCGATACCGGCCACTACACCGAGGATGGCGTCACCTATGTCTCGCTGAGCGAGATATGGGGCACCCTCAGCTCCGGCAGCAGTGTCCTCATTGGCTTCCTCGCTGATGGTGGCAGCAACACGCCTGGTCAGGGTGATAGCTCGTATGTGAGATCGATCATGAGGCATCCCGATGTCGCGATCGACAATTTCCTCGGCACGGACAAGCAGGTAACGGTCAGGCTCACCTTCACGGGCAATGTGTACTATCACGGCGGTCACTTCGAGCTTTCGAGGGCTACGGGCATTGCCGGCTACTATTACAACGGCACGCTGCTCACCGCCTTGAAGAAGACGGCCGAGGGGTATTATTACGTCGACACCTCGGCGATCCCGTCGGATGCCCCCGATGCGGTCAAGCTGCTGTACCAGCAGCTGTCAGGCAAGATCTGGACGTCGTCGCTGCTCACGGAGCGCACGTCGATCACGACGTACTCCCATCATGCGGGCGACATCAACAGGAAGCCCACCGCCATGGAGTGGAATGCGACGTCGACCCTTCCCACTGACGCTGGATACACCTGGAGCGACGCGAGCATCCTGCGCTTCTGCTACAAAGATGGTGTGAGCGGCGGTCACGGTCAATATGTGCCGTACCTGTACTATCCGTGCGAGTACACGGTGAGGCTCAATTACGTCGACCTCGTTCCCGTCGACGTGACGCTTGCGCAGAGCACGTCCGGCTCGACCACCACCACGACGATCGGCATCGTCGGTCACGGTGCGACCACGGGCGCATATGTGGGCGCCGCTGAGTCTCGCCTCACCATCTACGGCCCGTTCCAGGACGTCCAGATGAAGAAGGTCGGCCTGCCGAACGACACGACGTATAAGCCGGGTTCCACGACGACGAGCGGCTACAAGATCAACGACAGCCTCTACGTTGCCGATGACGGCGTGTTCTACTTCCGCACCCCGAGCAACCTGATCGGCTTCATGACGCCGGGTGCGGACCAGGCGAAGGCCTCAAGCGTCACGCTGAAGAAGGGCCAGGAGATATACCTCGAGGTCCTGACGCCGGCGGTCGTCCGTTCGGTTGACGGCACGTACCATGTCCTGCAGGCCGACGGCACCTATGCCGATGCGACTGCGACCATGGCGACCGGCACCGCGACGACCAAGACGCTCGGCGATGGGACGCAGATCGTTGCAGCCAGCACCGAGATCATCACGGTGACCCACAACGACGACCTCTGCCTGATCATCACGAACTACCTCGATGGGGAAGGGAACATCATCTTCATCGAGCACACGATGAGCGATGGCACCGTGGCCGACTCTGATGGCAACCTCATTCCGGGTACCGGCGCTGATACGTGGTCGACCCTCAAGAACACCGGCAGCACCTACGCCCTTTTCGAGATCGTTGGCAAGGACACGACGGTGACGCTGGCCGATACCGGCACGGGCGCCGCGCTTGTCAATGGCGATCCGAAGCCCGCCATCGTGGGCGATGCGATCACCATCATCACGGGCGAGGGCGTCAGCATCGGCGTCGACAGCGACCCGCTGGCGACGGCACCGTATAGCGCAACCGAAGCCGAGGTGAGCTTCGAGACGCTCGCAGGCGACGAGAACGTCATCACCGGCGACGTGTGGATCGACACCGAAGGCTCCGTCCAGCTGCCCGATGACCTCCAGGTCGCCGAGGGCGCCTCGTATCATCAGTCCGCGACGCTCGACATCATCTACACAACCATCGACGTGGCGAAGGACGCGCTGATCGACCTCCGGGCGGGCCGCGATGTCCGCGGTGTCTCGAAGGCCGACGGCACCGAGGGTCACCTGGCGGTCGCAGCGGGCGGCGAGGCGAGTCTCGTCGCGAGGCGCGACAACGTGTACCAGCATGTCAACCTTGCGGATGGCACGAGCACGCTGGCTGGCGGCACGGCGTCGATCATGACGGCGGGCGCGTACGCCAACCCGCACAACGTCGTGGAGAGCGGTTCTGTCGTGGGCGACACGGCATGGGTTGGCGCATACGGCAGCCTCGTGGTACGCAACGGTGCGGGCGACTACACCTTCAATGCGATCGACGCGGCAGCGGGTTCGACGGTGGACGTCACTGCGGACGCCGGCATCACGGGCGAGGAGGTCACCGGCACGGGCACGGCTGCCTACACGCTGAGCACCACCGGCGACATCAACAGCGTAGACCACTACCTCCTGGTCGACCTGCCCAATGGCAACCCGCTCACCATCACGCATGTCGATGACTACTACCTCATCGGCGCGGACGCGCCGGGCGTCACGGTGAGCACCGGCCGTGACGAGCAGGGCACCACCGCCTCTGGCATCGATATGGGCGACCTCGGCGCCGAGGACATGGTGACCCCGATCGTCCATGGCGATAGCGCGGAGCTTGCTCAGTGGATGCTCGACCACATCGCGAACCGTGACGACATCGTCGCCCAGCTCGACGCGGCGGCCGCCGATCCGTGCGGTGCGTACCTTGCCAACGGTGATGCTGCCGGCTTTGCGGAGTGGCTTACGAGCCAGACCGCCCAAGGTGCCATCACCAGCGCGAAGCTCGCGGACATCATCTCGCAGCTGCTGACGGCGGAAGACCTCGCAGCCCTCGAGCAGGATGCGTGGGGCAAGAGCACGTACCCGAGCGCTGACCCGAGCGTCATCGACGCACTCCGCGATCTGGCGATCGTGGTAGGCGAGGCCACCGGCAGCGCCTATGTCAAGAACCTGGGTGACGTGAGGATCGATCAGCTGAGCGGCACGATGACCATCGGTGACGTCACTTCCGACCTGGGCGACGTGACGCTCTCGAACATGGGCGGCGACATCGTCGGCGCGCCGGGCGAGACCGTGAACGTCCAGGGCGCCGACGTGGTGCTCAACGCGACCGGCGACGTCGGCCCGATCGTCATCGAGACGGGCGTGGTTGACCTCACGGTTGTCGGTAGCATCGCGAACGAGATCGCGGGTGCGACCCCCAAGGCCGTCTACGACCACACGACCGGTGCGTATACCACGAGCTGGCATGCCGACTACAGGCAGATTGCCAACCACGACAAGCGTCAGACCGGCAAGATCGATGTCACGTCTGGCGGAGGCGTCACCATCATCGAGAAGAGCGGCGACCTGGGTGTCGGTGTCATTGACGCCGGCGGCCATGTGAAGCTCACCGCCGACTCGATCTCCGATGTGCGTGACGCGGGCGAGACCAGGCCCAACATCACGAGCGAGGGCGTGAGCCTCACCGCCTCGAAGGGTGATGTCGGGAGCACCGACAGGCCTATCGAGATCGATACGAATGGCTCAGGCGATACCGCGGACGCCACCGTCAACGCAATCGCTTGCGGTGATGTGAACCTTGCCGAGACCGCTGGCGACATGCGGGTGGGTGGCATCGTCGCAGGCGGCGACGCCAACCTGATCGTCCAAGAGGGCAAGCTTGTGGATGCCGACAAGGATAATCTCGCCAGCAAGCTCGCCGAGCTCCTTGAAGATGCCCGCATCGCCGAGCAGCAGGCAGAGAGCGCTGCCGAGAGCGCAAGGCTGCGTGAGGACACCCTCGGGCAGCTGTGGCAGGCCTACGTGGATGCCCAGGCAGCAGCAGACGTCGCGAAGCAGGTGGCCGACGAGGCTCAGGCCACGGCTGGACAGGCTGCCCAGGACGCTGCCGACGCGCAGTCGGCCGCCAACCAGGCCGCTCAGGATGCGCTCACCGCACAGGCTGCCGCCGGTGCCGCCAAGGCGGATGCGGATGCAGCTCAGGCGGCCGCCGACCAGGCGAAGGCCGATGCGGATGCCGCGCAGGAGTTCGCCGACGCGGTCGCGGCCGACCCAAGCGCCACGCAAGACGAGATCGACGCCGCGCAGGCGGCGGCTGATGTGGCCAGGACGGCGGCCGACGAGGCCCAGGCGAAGGCCGACGAGAAGCGGCAGGAAGCCGATGAGGCTCAGGCAGCAGCTGACGACGCGAGGCGGGCGGCCACCGACGCCCAGGCTGCGGCCGACGATGTCGCGGCGGGCGCCGCTGATGCCCAGAGGGCCGCTGACGACGCGAGGCAGGCGGCCACCGACGCTCAGGCTGCGGCCGATAGCGCGAAGGATGCCCACGACAAGCTCAAGGGCGCGATCGATGCCTATAGGCAGCTCGCCGAGGACAAGGTGGCTGAGGCAGAGCAGAGGCGCTCCGAGGCAGGCGACATCCAGCGGAGGCTCGACGCGATCGAGGCTGCGCGCGATGACGTCAAGGACGCGCAGGATGCCGCGAATGCCGCAAACGACGCCCTCGATGCCCTCAGGCAGCAGATCGCTGACGAGCTTGGCATCGACCAGGATGACGTGACCGACGAGATGCTTGCGCAGCAGGAAGCCGATGCCGTCAAGGACGCCGAACGGGTCGCGACGGATGCGAACGTCGCGCTCGAGGAGGCGAAGGCTAGGCTCGACCAGGTTCTCGGCGACACCGGTGCGCATGGGCCCTCCATCACCACGGGTGGCGATCTCACCATCATGGCCGATGGCGTGGGCACGTTCGACGACCCGGTGTCCACCGATGTGGGCGGCAAGCTCAACGTCAACGGCACGTTCGATGGCGGCGACCCCGACGTCGTGAACGTCGAGAACTTTGGTGATCTCATCACCAGCCCGATCGCCGCCACAGACAAGATCGATCTGACGGCCACCGGCAATGTCCGAGTCTTCAACAGCGGTACGGGCGCCACCCTCATGGCTGCCGCAGTCAACATCGCCAGCACCGGCGGCGACGTGGGCACCAAGGATGACCCGATCAAGGTTGACACCGACGCAGTTGACGCATACGGCAACAACGTCTACATCGAGAGCGACGACGACCTGCCCATTGACAGCGTCGTGGCCGAGGACGAGGCTGGCATCGGCGCGGGTGGCAACGTCACCGACACTGGCAACGGCGCAGGCGTCGTGGCCCATAGCGCGACCATCGTGGCTGGCGGCGACATCGGAAGGGATGACAACCCGCTTGACGTCAATGCCGACGACCTTTCCACCACCTCTGGTGGCGACACGAATCTCAGCCTGACGAGTCCGAGCACCAACGTGGACGCCACGGCTGGCGGCGACATCGACATCGATTCGACGGGAGCCGTTCATGGCACGGCAAGCGCCCAGAACGTGAACATCGACGCCGATGGCGATGTGGGCAGCAAGAGCAGGCCGTTCGTGGCGAACGTGACGCCCAAGACTGGCACGGCAACCGCCAACTCTGGCTACGGTGGCGTCAACCTTGAGAAGCATCCGGCCAAGTACACGATCACGCTGATCCTCAATGGTGGCACGCTCGGTGGACAGCACGGCACGGTGACCTATGTGACTGACGAGGGTGACGTGCTCATACTGCCGCTGCCCACGCGTGCGGGCTATAAGTTCCTTTACTGGCGTGGCTCCGTGCACTACGCAGGTGACGAGTATCTGGTCATCGGGGATCACACCTTCGAGGCCGTATGGGAAAAACTCGGAGGCAACGATCGGGACGACGAGGGTGGTGCGTATGGGTACGACGGCTGGAACGATGGCGGGGGGCGCGACACGTCCGCAGGTACGGAGATTCCTCAGACGGGTGACAGCACGCTCATGGCAGGGGTGGGGATGATCCTGCTTGCCTGCGCCGGTCTCCTTCTCGTTGCCCTGGGATTCTGCCGTCGGTGCGAGTTGGTGCGAGCATGGAAGCTCTGACGACATAGCTTGGGCGTGATGGGGCTGTGTTTGGAGTCCCTGAGAAGCGGGGCCTGTCGGCAAGGGGTTTTATCCCCAGCTGGCAGGCCCCATTCCTGTGAAGCGGGAGGTCTCATGCGGAGAGGGTGAAGGCCATGAGAGAATGCCCGAGCACCGGAAAGGAAAGGGTGGAGTTGTGAGAGGTGGCCCGGACGCCGGAAAGGAAAACGCCGACTTGTGAGCACCTGCCTCCGATGCCGGAAAGGGAAAGGCGGAGTTGTGCGTGGTCTCGGGTTGCGGTGGAAAGGAAAAGCCGGAGTTGTGCGGACCATCATCCGGCCCTGGAAAGGAAAACCAGGAGTTATGAGGACCACCATCCGGTCCTGGAAAGGAAAATCAGGAGTTGTGACTGCCTGGGCTACCATCCGGAAAGGAAAAGCCCAAGTTGTGCGGAGCCCGAGCCCGCTGATGGGGTCACAAGTCGGGGATTTCCTTTCCGCCACCGCTCCCAGCCCCGCACAACTCCGGCTTTTTCTTTCCGCCTTCGGCCCCGACCTCGCACAACTCGACAAAAAGCTTTCCACCAGCTAGACGTCGTTCGCACAACTCCGGCTTTTCCTTTCCGGCGTCCGGGCCATCCCCTCACAACTTGGAGTTTTCCTTTCCGGAGCACTGGCGGGTGCTTCAGATCAGGCCGTGTGCGCATATCGGTACCATGATGACGGGCATCACGCAGAGCCTCACTACATCACGCAAAGCCTCACTATCGATAGCGTTGAAATCCAAGTCCGCTCACCGATGATTGGAGCCATTCGCGTCGGATGTCGCCCCTGCACCCGCCGCGCGATATGATTACCCCATCAGGACGTTACCGCAAGGGCGTGCACTGAGAGGCAACAACCGCATACAACTCGTCCGGGATGTTACTCGTCGAGGCATTCACCGAAAGAGGTCGCAGGCAAAGGCGACCAGGTGTGTCTCGGGGAGTTTTTTCTTTGCCTCGAGCGGCCGTAAGAGGACGGACAGGCAGATATGCGGGCAAGCGTACAGGTCAACAGGGGAAGGAGGAGTCTGGTATGAGGGCGATTCGCAGCATCAACAACAACATCGCGGTCTGTGTGGACAGTGCAGGCAACGAGCTGATCGCCATGGGCAAGGGCCTCGGCTATGGCAAGCTGCCGCGTGAGGTATCGCTCGATGACGTCACGCACACCTACTACAACGTGGATGCCAAGGTCCTTCCTAGCATCGCGAACATCCCCGACGACGTGATGGCGTTTGCGGCCGACCTGGCCGAACGCGCCAGGAACATGCTTTCCTATCAGCTGAGCCCCAACCTCGCCTTCACGCTTGCGGATCACATCGCATTCGTACTCAAGCGCGCCCGCGAGAAACTCTATGTGAGCATGCCACTCACCCTCGACGTGAGGCAGAGCTATCCGGACGAGTTCCGCATCGCGCGTCAGGCGGTCCGTCGCCTGCGCCGGGACTTCAAGGTGGTCCTGCGAGACGACGAGGTGGCTGGTATCGCCCTCAGCATCGTGAACGCTCGCATGGCCTCCGCCACCGAGGAGGAGGTCATGCGGGCCCAGAGGGACGAGGACATGCTCGAGGACATCACCGAAATCGTCGAGAACGAGTTTGGCATCACGGTGAGCCGGTCGTCCTTTGCGTTCTCGCGCTACGCCACGCACATGAGGTACCTGTTCGGCCGCCTGCATGCCGGCAAGAGCCTCGATGGCGCGAACCTTGAGCTCTACGCCGACGTCCGCGCGGACTATCCGCAGGTGGACACATGTGTGGAGAAGATCGCGAGACACGTGCGCAAGGAATGGGGCTGCGATGTGACGGACGAGGAACGTCTCTACATCCTCATCCACGTCAACAGGCTGCGTGCCAAAGAGGGGACTTATCAGTGACGCGACGCCCAGGCGTTCGCGTCCAGCCAGAAAGGAAGGGCTATGGGCAAGTCGAACAGCTTCCAAGAGCTCGCGGAGCATATGGTCGAGCTTCTCGGTGGAAAATCCAACATCTCCTACTTCACTCACTGCGTGACCCGTCTGCGCTTCACCGTAAAGGACAAGGGTCTCGTGCGCACCTCCGACGTCGCGGGCCTTCCCGGCGTCATGGGCAGCCAATGGGTCGGCGACCAGTTTCAGGTCATCATCGGGTCTGCCGTGGCGGATGCCTATGCGGCCATCTGCTCCCACGACGGCTTTACCGAGGAGGCCCCCATCGACGAGAACCTCGACGGCGCCCGCTTTGGCGGCAAGAGGAACTTCTCGCCGAAGCACATCGGTGACCTGTTTTTGGATACGCTCTCTGGTATCTTTGCGCCGTTCATCCCTGCCATCGTATGTTGTGGCCTTCTCCAGGGGGTCATGTACTCTCTCCAGACGTTTGGCCTGCTGGACCCTACGTCCACCGAGTACAATTTCTTCTTTACCTGCGCCGCCACAAGCTTCTACTTCATGCCCGTCCTGATTGCGTTCTCCGCAGGCAACCGCTTTAAGTGCAACCCGTATGTGGCTGCTGCTCTGGGCGCCGTCCTTATTCACCCAACATTTGTTGGCATGGCAGGGGAGACGATCCAGCTCTTCGGTCTCATTCCCATAACGTTTGCGAGTTACGCATCCACGGTCGTGCCGGCCATCCTCACCGTATATTTCATGTCCTGGATCGAGAAAGGGCTGAAGAGGGTCGTCCCGCATATGATTGACATCATCGTGACGCCATTCGTCTCTTTCATCCTGTCTGCAATCGTCGGCTTCGCATTGCTAGCCCCCATCGGCAACCTCATCGGCACGTTCGTCGCTGAAGGTATTCTCTGGCTCTACACCATGCTTGGCCCCATTGGTGGTGCCGTATGTGCGGCTGTGTATCCGTTCATGCTCGCCACGGGAATGCAGGTTGCCATGTCTCCGATTACCGTCCAGAACCTCGCCACACTTGGCTATGACTTCATCTATCCCTGCACCGCCGCCTCCAACGCCGCCATGGCTGCCTGTGCTCTCTACATCTTCTTCAAGGCCAAGAACGACAGCGTGAAGGCCCTTGGGTCCTCCACGGGCATCACCGCCCTTATCGGTGTTACCGAGCCTGTCTTCTTCGGTCTCATTGCCAGATACAAGAAGGCCCTTGTCGCAACGGTCGTGGGAGGCGCTGCTGGCGGGCTCGTGATGGGCGCCTTCACCGTGCAGTACCTGTCCTTTGGCTTTGTCCCGTTTGGCACGATCGTGCTGGCCATGACCGAGACCTTCCCGTACTACCTGATCGGCGTGTGCCTTGCCATGGTGGTCGCCGTCATCGTGATGCACGTGCTCAAGTTCGATGACGAGGAGAAGTAGCATGTCGTTCAAGAAAGGCTTCCTCTGGGGTGGAGCCACGGCGGCCAATCAGTGCGAGGGCGCGAACTTCGCTGATGGCAAAGGCATTTCTGTCGCAGACGTGATCTCTGCGGGATCCCATATATCTCCACGTCATATCTCGCTTGGACGTGACCCGGCGTACGCCTACCCAGCTGACTGGGGTTCTGACTGCTACCACCGTTACAAGGAGGACATAGCCCTCTTTGCCGAGATGGGCTTCAAGGCCTACCGCATGTCCATCGCCTGGACGCGCATCTTCCCCAATGGTGACGATGTCGAGCCCAACGAGGCGGGACTTGCCCACTACGAGGATGTGTTTCGCGAGCTGCGTACTCACGGCATCGAGCCGGTGGTCACGCTCTCGCACAACGAGATGCCGCTCCACCTGGTGACGGCCTATCGAGGCTGGACAGACAAGCGGACGATCGGTTTCTTTGTCCGCTATTGCGAGACGGTCTTCGAGCGCTATCGCGACCTCGTGCGTTACTGGATTCCGTTTAACGAGGTGAACGACCTGCTGCTTCCAATGAGCGCGTTCTCCCAAGGCGGAATCTTCCATGAGGGTACCGAGACGTTCTTGGACCAGCCAGATGACCCCGCAGAGCGCCTTGGTGCGCTGAACAACGTTCTTGTCGCCAACGCGCGGGCGGTCCTTGCGGGAAGGTGCGCCAACCCGGAGTTCCGCTTTGGCACGATGATCTGCCACATCACGCAGTACCCGCGCACGTGCGACCCCTCCGACCAGCTGCTCGTCCAGGAGGATGATCTCTTCCGGAACTGCATGTGCTCGGACGTCATGCTCCGAGGGACCTACCCGTACTACGCGTGGACGCACTTCAGGCACCACGGCATCTCCTTCGAGCTTTCCGATGCCGAGCGGCATGACCTCGCCGCCGGCGTCTGCGACTTCTATACGTTCTCGTACTACCAGAGCATCTGCCAAACCACGCGGACCGAGGAGTTCTCCGACCAGACGAGCGGCAACATCATGGGCGGCGTGCGCAACCCCTACCTGGAGCTCACCGAGTGGGACTGGCCAATCGACCCGGTGGGCCTGCGCTACACGCTCAACAAGGTGTATGACCGCTATCGCGTGCCCGTGATGATTACCGAGAACGGTCTGGGCGCCGTGGACACCGTGGAGGCCGACGGCAGCATCCATGACCCGTATCGTATCGAGTACATGCGCAGACACATCGAGGAGATGGCCAAAGCCGTGGATGACGGAGTGGACCTCATTGGCTATACGCCGTGGGGATGCATCGACTTGGTGAGCGTCTCCACTGGGGAGATGCGCAAGCGCTATGGCTTTATCTATGTCGATGCCGATGATGAGGGTCATGGCACGTTTGACCGCACGCGCAAGGACAGCTTCTGGTGGTACCAGCGCGTCATTGCGAGCAACGGCTCTGAGCTTGGTTAGGGCTGGCCGACAGGCGGATGCAGGCTTGCGATGGTGCGTCGAGTCGGCCGCTTTGGGTGTCGCCCGCTGACCTGCTATGTACGTGTGCACGTCAGGCGCCTTCCGGGGGTGACTGACGTGCACACGTGGGGCTGAAGGGCAGGGTGGAAAGGAAAACCGAGAGCTGTGCAGGATGGCGCCCGATCATAGAGAGAAAAGCGCCAACTTGTGTGGTGCGGCATCCGGCTCTGGAAAGGAAAAGCCCAAGTTGTGCGGGATGGCGCCCGGCCCTGGAAAGGAAAACCCGGAGTTGTGCGTGGTCTCGAGTTGCGTTGGAAAGGAAAAGCCGGAGTTGTGCGAGGCCGGGACCCGTGGCGGAAAGGAAAACGCCGACTTGTGCGGGGTTGGGAGCGGTGGCGGAAAGGAAATCCCCGACTTGTGACCCCATCAGCGGGCTCGGGCTCCGCACAACTTGGGCTTTTCCTTTCCGGACGGTAGCCCAGGCAGTCACAACTCCGGGTTTTCCTTTCCAGGATCGGATGATGGTCCTCACAACTCCGGCTTTTCCTTTCCAGGGGCGGGCGCCATCCCGCACAACTCGGCAAAACCCTTTCCGACGGAAGCCCTGACCTCGCACAATTCGGCAAAAAGCTTTCCACCAGTGATGCATCATGCGCCACCGGCACAGGGGGAATGAAGTACAGTTAGGGGCGTCGCAACATGGTGAACCTTGGCAGGGGAGGGCGCGCATGGCACGAACCTATAACGTTCTGGTTGGTCAGTCGGGTGGTCCCACGGCGGCGATCAACTCGAGCTTGGCGGGCGTCTTCGACACCGCCCACAGCATGGGTGCCGGCGTCCTGGGCATGCGCTATGGCATAGAGGGCCTGTTCGACGACAAGCTGTTCGACCTCTCGCAGGCGCTTCGCAGCCCGGCCGACGTGCAGCTCCTGCGCCAGACGCCCTCGAGCTACCTGGGCAGCTGCCGCTACAAGCTGCCCCATCCCGACGAGAGCGAGGAGCCCTACGCCCTCCTGTTCGACCTGTTCGAGCGCAATCGCATCAGCGCGGTGCTCTACATCGGCGGCAACGACTCGATGGACACCATCGCAAAGCTCGCCGCCTACGGCGAGCGGAAGGGGAGCGCCCTGCGCTTCGTGGGCGTTCCCAAGACCATCGACAACGACCTCGAGGGAACCGATCACACGCCCGGCTACGGCAGCGCGGCGAAGTTCATCGCCACGTCGGTGGCGGAGATCGGCCGAGACTCCAGCGTGTACGACCTGCGCAACGTCACCTTCGTGGAGATCATGGGCCGCAACACCGGCTGGCTGGCCGGGTCATCGGTGCTCGCGAGCCAGGAGCATGCCGTCTGTCCCGACCTCATCCTGCTGCCCGAGTCGCCCGTCACCGAAGATGCCCTGACCTCCCGCATCGAGGAGCTGCTTGGCCAGATGAAGTCGGTGGTGGTCGCCGTGTCTGAGGGCGCCCGCCGCCCCGACGGCACGCTCATGGCCGAGCCCCCCACAAGCGCCATCAAGCGCGACGCGTTTGGCCACGAGGCGGCGCTGTCTGGGGCCAGCCGGTACCTGGCAACGCTCACCGCCGCTCGCCTGGGCGTGAAGACGCGCGCCGTCGAGTTCTCCACGCTGCAGAGGTGCGCGAACCATCTGGCCAGCGCCACCGACCTCGAGGAGGCGTACGCGCTCGGTGGCATGGGCGTGCTTGCGGCCCTCGAGGGCAAGACGGGCGTCATCCCTGCCATCAGGCGCATCAGTGACCAGCCCTACATGATCGAGTACCTCACCATCGACATCGCCTCCGTGGCCAACCGCGAGCGCACGGTCCCCCCCGACTGGATCCGCACGGATGGCATGGGCGTGACCGATGACTTTGTCCGCTACGCGCGCCCGCTCGTGCAGGGGGAGGCGCTTCCCATCTATGTGGGCGGTCTGCCCCACCATATCCAGATGCTTACGTGGGGGCGTTAGTCGTTACGAGCCAACAGGCTGTTGACGCTTCCCGTGTGACACATGGGGGGTTCCCCGATAGACTGGTCGCGTCTGCCATGATCCCCGTCCTGCCGTTGCCGAGGAGCGCACCGTGGCCAGATCTCGCACCGAGGGGCGCACGTCGCCCACGTGGGCCGTGCCGCTCAAGGGCCGTGTTGCCCCTTTTGTCACATCGCATGGGCGCCGTCATGTATGAACGGGGTGTTGGTTCTCAGGCCATGGCAAGAATCTGATACGATTACAGGGATTGCGACACGACGTGGCGCAACAGTGTGTGGGTCGTTCGACGTCTGAAGGGGGTTGCCATGCAGCCAGGCGAGGAGATTGAGAGCTTGGTGGCCGAGCTCGAGCAGGTTGTGAGCGAGGGCAAGACGCCCTTCACCGGTGGATCCGGCAAGAAGATCATCGACGCCCAGGACGCGTTCGAGATCATCGACGAGATTCGCCGCGTCTTCCCGCAGGAGTTCGCCGACGCGCGCCGCATCGTGAGGGAAGAGGCCGAGACGCTCGAGCGCGCGCAGATGCAGGCAGACTCCATCATCGCCGACGCCCAGCAGCAGGCCATGATACTCGCCAGCGATCAGGAGATCGTGCGCCTCGCCCGCCAGGAGGCCGAGCAGATCCACGACCAGGCCCAGCAGTACGAGCGCGACACGCGCTACAATGCCGAGGAGTACGCCGACACCGTTCTCGCGCACTTGGAGGACAACATCAAGTCGCTCAGCAACTCGGTGTCGCGCGTGCGCCAGACGCTGTCCGAGAACTCCGGTGCGCGCAACTCCTCAAACAGGGTCGACTGGTAGGCGCACATGCGCGACGTCAAAGCGATTCTCGACGATCGCCTGGCAGATGCGGGCGACACCCTCCCGTTTGCCGGTCATGTGGACGAGAGGTCCTACGTGCTGGGCGAGCATGAGTTTGCGCTGCCCGACGGGCTGGACTTCGACCTGGCGCTCACCAACGCGGGCGAGGGGATCCTCGCCACGGGCATCGTGCGCGCGCATGTGACGGGAACCTGCGACCGCTGCCTCGGCCCTGCCGAGTTCGACCTCGCCGCAGAAGTGGACGAGTACTT
Source organism: Atopobiaceae bacterium UBA1367 (assembly GCA_002305995.1). Lineage (GTDB taxonomy): Bacteria > Actinomycetota > Coriobacteriia > Coriobacteriales > Atopobiaceae > UBA1367. The sequence goes on along the minus strand of DBRN01000012.1, from coordinate 686,816 downwards.
CCTCTTCGAGGCCCCCTCCCAGACGCAGTCCCTTGGCGAGGGGGAGGACGACGTCGACTTCTCGCTGGTGGGAGACGATCATACGATAGACCTTGCCGACGCGCTCGTCTCGGCCGTGCTGGCGGAGACCCCGTTCGTGGTGCTCTGCCGCGAGGACTGCAAGGGCCTGTGCCCGGTCTGCGGGGAGGACCTCAACGAGCGCGACTGCGGCCACGCCGCCCAGATCATGGAGGCGCGCCTCGCCTCGAACCCCTTCGCGGCCCTGCGCGACCTCGAGCTTGACGAGTAGGCGGGCGGCCACGCAGCTCCCACATGGCTCCCACACGGACGTCTCCTCACATGGAGAATGGTTGTCGTGCGCGCGGGTGCCACGAGGTGTGGTAGAGTACTTCCTTGCATGTCTGCAGGAAAGACCGTCCGACGCCCATCGGGCGCGGGTCGGGCGTAAGAGAGGTTCAAGATGGCAGTTCCCAAGCAAAAGAAGGGGCGCGGTGCCACGCACACCCGTCGCTCCGCCAACAGCAAGCTTGCCGCCGCCGCACGTTCCACGTGCCCCCAGTGCGGTGCCACCAAGCTTCCGCATCACGTCTGCCCCAACTGTGGCTTCTACAAGGACCGCGAGGTTGTTGCTACCGACTAGTGCCGTCACCGGACGCGTACGACAAGGAGGCCGCTCCCTGATGGGGCCGGTCTCCTTTACGTATGCGCATCGGCGGCATGCCCCGACTGCGCATGCCCCGCACAGGGGAGGAAGGAAGGCGCTCGTATGACCACCATCTGCGTCGATGTCATGGGCGGTGACAGGGAGCCACAGGTCGTGCTCGACGGCATAGCCGCCGCGCTCGAGGCCGATGCCGACCTGAGCGTGCTCGTCGCCGGCCCGCAGGACGTCGTGGTGCCCTTCTGTGCCCATCACGGGCGTGCGCGCGCGCTGGTGTGCACCGAGGCGATAGCCATGGACGAGCATCCTGCCGAGGCGATCCGCGCAAAGAAGGACTCGACCATCGTGCGCGGCTGTGCCGCCGTGCGTGCGGGCGAGGCGGACGGCCTCTTCTCCGCAGGCTCCACGGGCGCCATCTTCGCCGCCGCGACGCTCGGCATCGGCCGCATCAGGGGCATCAAGCGCCCCGCCATCGCCAGCGCGCTTCCCGGCGCCTCGGGCCGCCAGACCGTCATGCTCGACCTGGGCGCCAACGCCGACGTCCGTCCTGACGTGATCGTGCAGTTTGCCCAGATGGGCCGTGCATACGCGCATGTGGTGCTGGGCGTGGACAGCCCGCGCGTGGCCCTGCTCTCCAACGGAACCGAGGAGACGAAGGGCTCCGAGCTCGCGCTGTCGTATCGCAGGGCGCTCGACGAGGCGGATCCCGACCACGCCTGGTTTGCGGGCAACGCCGAGGGCGTCGACTTGCTGGCGGGGACCCACGACGTCATCGTCACCGACGGCTTCACGGGCAACGTCGCACTCAAGTCGCTCGAGGGGACGGCGAAGTACCTCCTGCGCGAGATCAGGCGCCTCACGAGCGAGTCGAAGCGCGCCGCCATGGGCGCCCTCATGCTCAAGCCGGTGCTCAAGGAGGTCGCGCGCGGCCTCTCGGGGGACGAGCTGGGCGGGGCCGTCCTGCTAGGCCTCAAGGCCCCCGTGCTCATCGGTCACGGTGACACGTCGGTGGACGCCGTCAAGAACGGCACCATCGCCACGGCCGTCGCCGTGCGCGGTGGGCTTGTGGACAAGGTCGCCCAGGCCATCACGCGCGGCATCGACTAGTACAATAAGCGTGCCATCTCGGCCGAGAGCATCGGCCGGCAGGGTCTAGGCGAACACCGAACACGAAGGGAACGAGACCGATGGATCACGATGCTATCCTTGCCAAGGCGCAGACGATCATCTCCGAGACGCTCGACGTCGACGAGGATGACATCACGGAGGAGACCGAGTTCAGGGCCCTCGAGGCCGACTCGTTCGACATGCTCGAGCTCATCAGCGCGTTCGAGGACGAGTTCGACATGGAGATGCCCGACGACGGTCTCGACGAGATCGTCACGGTCGGCGACCTCATCGCTGGCATCGAGGCCGCGCAGCAGTAGGGCAGCAGGTCCCTCACGTGAAGCTTCGCAGACGGATCAAGCGCATAGAGGAGATCGTCGGCCATCGCTTCGCCGACGAGGACCTCGTCATATCCGCCATCACCCATCCCTCCGCGGCTGAGGGGAAGTCGGTGTCTGCTAGCTACGAGCGCCTGGAGTTCCTGGGCGACTCGGTGCTGGGGGCCATGGTTGCCGTCGATATCTTCGGCAGGTTTCCCGGCATGGACGAGGGCCAGCTCTCGATGCTCAAGATCGCCCTGGTCAGCGGCGAGATGCTCTCCGACGTCGCCGGGGAGCTGGGCATCGGAGAGCTCATCCTGTTCGGGGAGTCGGAGAGGGGCACGGGTGCGCGCGGCATGCGCTCTGCGCTCGAGAACGTCTACGAGGCGCTGGTGGGCGCCCTGTACCTCGATGCGGGTCACGACGTGGCCCATGCATTCGTGGCGCGCACGTTGCTCCCGCGCATCACCCCCGAGCTGGGTCGTCACGTGGTCCCCCCGAAGTCGCGCCTGCAGGAGGTCATACAGCGCGACTATCACATCGGGCCCGAGTACAAGGTGGAGGGGGAGTCGGGTCCGGCGCACAGCCCGACCTTCACCTCAGTCGTGCTGGTGGAGGGGCGTCGCGTGGGCAGGGGGTCCGGCTCCACCAAGAAGGAGTCGCAGTCCAATGCGGCGTCGGATGCCCTGACGCGCCTCGGGTACGAGGAGGGCGACGACGCCCGCGGGGGAGAGACACCGTGCACCTGAAGTCGCTCACGCTCAAGGGGTTCAAGTCGTTTGCCGACCGTACCGTGATGCTGTTCGACTCGGGCTTGACCGTGGTCGTCGGTCCCAACGGCGCCGGAAAGTCCAACGTGTCGGACGCCATCCTCTGGGTCCTGGGCGAGCAGAGCGCCAAGCAGCTGCGCGGACAGGCCATGGAGGACGTCATCTTCTCCGGCTCGTCGGCGCGCAAGCCGGTCGGCCTGGCCGAGGTCACCCTCGTGCTCGACAACGGCGACCGCACGCTTCCCATCGACTTTGCCGAGGTCGCCATCACCCGGCGCATGTACCGTTCGGGCGAGAGCGAGTACCTCATCAACAACGCGCCCGCGCGCCTGATGGACATCACCGACATCCTGCACGACTCCGGCCTGGGCAAGGACACGCACTCCATCATCAGCCAGGGAAAGCTCGACTCCGTCCTGGCCAGCCGCCCGGAGGAGCGGCGCGCCCTCATCGAGGAGGCGGCGGGCATCTCCAAGCACCGGCGCCGCAAGGAGCGCTCGGAGCGCAAGCTCAAGTCCATGCAAGACAACCTCACGCGCGCCAAGGACATCCAACGCGAGATCATGCGCCAGCTGAGGCCGCTCGAGCGTCAGGTCGACAAGGCCAGGCGCCATCGCGACCTCTCCGAGCGGCTGCGCGAGCTCTCCACGACGCTCGCGGTGGACGACCTGCGCCTGCTGCAGGCGCGCCACGCCCGTCTCACGGCGCAGGGCAGGGAGGCCGACGCCGCCGTCGAGCTGGCACGGTACCGCTCCGACGAGAGGGAGCGCGCCCTCGAGAAGCTGCAGTCGCTCCTGGAGCAGAAGGGCCTGTTCGTGGGCGACCTGGGCGAGCAGCGCCGCCGCATGCAGGACGTCCTGGGCCGCATGGACTCCGACATGCGCCTGCTCGAGGAGAAGGGCCGCAACATGGTGGCCCGCCTCTCCGAGATGCGCATGACCCTCTCGAGCTCGGAGAAGCAGCGCAACGACACCGCTGCCGAGCACGAGCGCGTGACCTCCGCGCTCGCGGACGAGCGCGCGAGGGCCTCCGAGCTCTCCGATCGCGTGCGCGCGCTGCAGGAGGAGGCCAGGCGGGCGACGGAGCTGCGCAGGTCCCTGGGCAACCGCCACGCGCAGCTCACCAACGAGCAGCGCCAGGCGCAGCGCACGGCCGACCAGGAGACCCTGGCCTACGCCAAGCTCGAGGACCAGGCCGCCCATGCCAAGCTCGAGGACGAGATGTTTGAGGGCCGGCTGGCACAGATCGCCGAGACCCTCGCCACGGCCGAGGAGGCCGTCCGCGAGCGCAGGTCCCGTCGCGAGGCCGTCGCCGCCGAGCTGGACGCCGCCCAGGGCGCCTCCGAGCGCGCCGAGGGATCCATCCGCGACTGCCAGCGCGCCCTGGATGCCGCGCGCAGGGACGAGTCGGCTGCACGCGAGAGGGTCTCCCAGGCCCATGCGACGCTCTCGGCGCTCGAGTCGGTCGACGAGCAGAGCGAGAACGCCAGCGGCCTGATGGCCGCCCTCGCGGCCTCCGACGAGGGGCTGGAGCTGGTGGACTGCCGTCTCGCCGACCTGATCGAGGTCCCTGAGGAGCTCGACGCGCTGGTGGAGCGCCTCTTGGGCGATGACCTCGCGGCGCTGGTGGTGGGAAGCGTTGCCGACGCCGGCCGCCTGGCGGACGCCGCGATGCAGATGGGTCACGCCAACGGGCGCGCCGCCATCGTCTCGCTCGCCCTCCCTCCCGCGAGCCGGCGTGCCGACGCGCCGGGGGAGCGGCTGCTCGATCGGGTGGGATGCGCGCCCCGGGCCGAAGGCATGCTCTCGGCGCTCCTGGGGGACGTGCGCGTGGTCGACGACGTCGCCACCGCGCTGCGTGCCCATGGGCAGGCCCCCGACCTCACCTACGTGACGGAGGCGGGCGTCACCGTCTTACCTGACGGCCGCGTCGTGGTCGGCTCGGAGGGTGGTGCCGAGCAGGGGGCCCTGGAGCGCAAGCGCCGCATCCGGGCCCTGAGGGACGGCATGGCCGCCCTCGAGGCCGCCCAGGCGGCTGCACAGGCCTCGCTGACGGGGGCCGAGGGTGTCCTGTCCGACGCGCGCGACGCGAGCGCGCGCGCCAAGGGGGAGGTCGCGCGCCTGAGGGGCGAGCACTCATCCATCGCCGCGGAGATCGGGCGCTTGGAGGCCCACCGCACCCAGGCGACGTCCGAGCGGGCGCAGGTGGCGAAGCGTCGGGCGGAGGTGTCGAGGCGGGCAGACGACTCCCGTCCGCTGATCGAGCGCCATCGGCAGGCGGCCCGCGACGCCGAAGGGCGCGCCGCAGACATCGGGCGCCAGATCGAGGACGTAGCCGCCGAGCGCTCCCGCGCGAGCAAGGCGGAGTCCGACGCCGCCAGCCGCCTGGCTGACGCGCGCCTCGAACTGGCGACCACGGTGGAACGGCGCAACAATCTCGAGCGCCGTGATCGCGAGCTGCGCAGGGCGCTTTCCGACCTCGACCGCAGGCGCGAGGCGGCCGAGCGCTCCGCGCGCGCCCTCGAGGTCCTGCGCCTGCGCGTCGATCCGCTCTATGACCGCTACGAGGCCGTGCATGCGCGCGCGCTGGAGTGGGCCGAGCTGCTCCGCGACCGCAGCCGCCTGGCCGAGGCCGACAGCGACTCGCTCAAGGCGACCATCGGCGAGGCAAAGGAGGCCGTGAGCGGTGCGCACGCCGAGCTGCAGCGTGCCCGGGACGCCGTGAGCGACGTGAGGGTCGAGATGGGGCGCATCGAGGTGCAGGTGGAGAACGCGATTGCCGCCATCACCTCCCAGGACTACGTGCTCGACGAGGCGCTGCAGCTGCCCGAGCCCGAGGATCGCGCCGCCATGGAGGCCGAGGCGGCATCGCTCAGGCGCCAGATCGCGGGCATCGGCCCGGTCAACGAGGTTGCCATGGACGAGTACCTGCGCCTCAAGGAGCGGGCGGACTACATCGGCGAGCAGGTCGACGACCTCGAGCGCGCCCGTGGCGCGCTCGCCAAGATCACCTCCGCCATCGAGCGCAAGATGCGCAGGCAGTTCCTCGTCGTCTTCGAGGCGGTCAACGAGAACTTTGCCGAGGTCTTCTCGATGCTCTTCCCGGGCGGGCAGGCGCGTCTCGAGATGACCGACCCCGACCACCTTGCCGAGACGGGCATAGAGGTCATCGCACAGCCGCGAGGCAAGCGCATCCAGAAGATGATGCTCATGAGCGGTGGCGAGAAGTCGCTGACGGCACTGGCGCTGCTGTTTGCCGTCTACAAGACGCGCACGGTTCCCTTCTACGTGTTTGACGAGGTCGAGGCTGCGCTCGATGACTCGAACCTCTCGAGGCTGCTCGACGCCATCGAGCAGCTCAAGGAGACGACCCAGCTCATCGTGATCAGCCACCAGCGCCGCACGATGGAGCAGGCCGACGTTCTCTATGGTGTGTCCATGCGGGCCGACGGCGTGAGCCACGTGGTGAGCCAGCGCCTCGACCAGGTGACAGGAAAGGTGGTTGAGTCCTGATGGCCCTGATTGATAGCCTCAAGCGCGGCCTCTCTCGCTCGCGCGAGGCGATCTCCGAGATCTTCTACATGGGTGGCGAGGTTGACGAGGAGTTCTGGGAGACCCTCGAGGACACGCTGGTCATGGGCGACATGGGCGCGGAGGTGGCCATGCAGGTCACCGACGACCTGCGCGAGCAGGCCGCTCGGGAGAACCTGCGCAGCGCCCACCAGATGCGCGAGGCCCTGGCCCAGCGCCTCGCCAAGGTGTTCCCGCGCGCGACGCGCGACCCCTTCTCGAGCCTGCCGTCCTGCGTGCTGTTCGTGGGCATCAACGGCGCCGGCAAGACGACCACGGTGGGCAAGCTTGCCAGCGTGTACCACGACATGGGCGTGCGCTGCCTCATCGGCGGCGCCGACACCTTCCGTGCGGCGGCGATCGAGCAGCTGCAGATCTGGGGCGAGCGCTCCGGCGTGGAGGTGGTCACGCGCGAGCGCGGGGGGGATCCCGCGAGCGTCTGCTACGATGTGATCGACCAGGCCGAGCGCCAGGGCTCCGAGCTCGTGCTCATCGACACCGCCGGACGCCTGCATACCAGTCCCGAGCTCATGCGCGAGCTGGCCAAGGTGGTCAACGTGTCGCGCAAGCGTGCCTCGGTCCCCGTGACCGTCGTGCTGGTGATCGATGCGACCACGGGCCAGAACGGGCTCAGCCAGGCACGTGAGTTCAACGAGGCGCTCGACATCGACGGGCTCATCGTGACCAAGCTCGACGGCACCGCCAAGGGCGGTATCGCCGTGGGCATCGCCCATGAGCTCGACCTTCCCATCTACCGCATCGGGGTGGGCGAGGGCAAGGACGACCTGCAGGCCTTCGACGCGCTGGAGTTCTGCCGCGCGCTCGTGGGCGAGACCGAGGGGATGTAGACATGGCAGTGTTCGGCAGCCTTTCCGACCGACTCCAGGACACCTTTGACAAGCTGCGCGGCAAGGGGCGCCTCACCGAGGACGACATCAACTCGGCCATGCGCGAGATCCGCCTGGCGCTGCTCGAGGCGGACGTCAACTACCGCGTGGTCAAGGGTTTCGTCTCGACGTGCAAGCAGCGGTGCATGACGGCCGAAGTGCTCGACTCGCTCTCGCCCGCGCAGAACGTGGTGCGCATCGTGCTGGAGCAGCTCACCGAGCTGCTCGGCTCGACCGAGGCCACGCTCGCCCTGGCCCAGGGCCGCACCCCCAACGTGATCATGCTCGTCGGCCTGCAGGGCTCTGGCAAGACGACGGCGGCGGCCAAGCTTGCCTACCTGCTCAAGAGGCAGAAGCACAGCCCGCTGCTGGCCGCATGCGACACCCACCGTCCCGCCGCCGCCGATCAGCTGGCGACCCTTGGCGGCGAGATCGGCGTGCCGGTGTATCGCGGGGACGGGAAGGATGCCGTGCGGGTCGCCTCCGAGTCTATCCGCGAGGCCATCGACCACCTGAACGACATCGTCATCGTCGACACGGCGGGCCGCCTGCAGATCGACGAGGAGATGATGCAGGAGGCCGTGGCCATCAGGGATGCCGTGCGCCCCGACCAGATCCTGATGGTCGTCGACGCCATGACCGGTCAGGACATCGTCAACGTGGTGAGCGAGTTTGCCAACCGCGTCGACTTCGACGGCGTGATCATGTCCAAGCTCGACGGCGACGCCCGCGGCGGCGGCGCGCTCTCGGTGCGCGAGGTCACGGGCAAGCCCATCATGTTCGCCTCGATGGGGGAGAAGCCCGAATCGCTCGAGGTGTTCTCGCCCGACCGCATGGCCAAGCGCATCCTGGGCATGGGCGACGTGATCGGCATCATCGAGCAGGCCGAGAAGATCGCCGACGAGCAGTCGATCGCAGACGCCGAGCGCATGCTGCGCCAGGGCTTCACGATGGACGACATGCTCGCCCAGATGCAGCAGATCCGCAAGATGGGTGGTCTCAACAAGCTCATCGGCATGCTCCCCGGCGGCGAGCGCGCGATCGCGCAGCAGGGTGGGACGCTCGACGAGCAGCAGATCGGCCGCATCGAGGCCATGATCCACTCCATGACCAAGCAGGAGCGCCTTGACCCCAAGAAGATCAACGGGCAGCGTCGCAGGCGCATCGCCGCTGGCTCCGGCCGTACGGTGCAGGAGGTGAACCAGCTGCTCAAGCAGTGGAGCGAGATGAACAAGATGATGGGCAAGATGCGCCGGATGGCCAACGGCTTCCAGACGGGCGGCAAGGGCAACAAGAAGGCCCGCCGCCAGCTCAACCAGATGATGCGCGGGATGGGTGGCGGCGGTGCTGGCGGCATGGGCGGCTTTCCGTTCTAACGACCCCTGCGCCGGGCTGTGCCTGACCTGCGGGGAGCCCGACCCCCCACGTCGGGAAGGAAAACGGCGACCTGTGCGTGGCGGCGGCCGGTGGCGGAAAGGAAAATGCCGACCTGTGCGGCTTTGCGCTTCGGTCGGAAAGGAAAATGCCGAGTTGTGAGGGGTTAGAGCCAAGGCCGGAAAGGAAAACCGGGAGTTGTGCGAGACGGCACCCGGCCCTGGAAAGGAAAACCGTGAGTTGTGCGGGCTTTGCGCCCCGGCCGGAAAGGAAATCACCGAGTTGTGCGGCCGCATCCGGCCCTACGGGGTCACAACTTCGGAAAAAGCTTTCCGCCACCGGCCCTGATCCCGCACAACTCGGACTTTTTCTTTCCACAACAACCAAGGACTTCGCACAAGTCCCGGTTTTCCTTTCCACCCCATCCCTGCCGGGCTCACAACTCCCGATTTTCCTTTCCACCACCGGCCGCCGTNNGGCCGCCGTCCCGCACAGGTCGGCATTTTCCTTTCCAGGGCCGGCTGCCATCCCGCACAGGTCGGCGATTCCCTTTCCGCCACCGGTTTCAAGCCCTCACAAGTCGCCGAGTCCCTTTCCACCCCATCCCCGCCGGGCGTACAGCTCGGTATCTTCCTTTCCACCACCGGCCGCCGTCCCGCACAGGTCGGGCTTTTCCTTTCTCGTCGCACGAAGTACCCGTGAGCCGTACCGTGACGCCGCCCCGCGCCTGCCGACAGGGACGTTGGCAGCGGCGTCGCGTCCCGTCATGATGGTGACATGGGTATCACTGTCAGGAGGGAAAGGACACGCACATGGCAGGCTACAGGTTCCCCGAGGGCTTCCTCTGGGGTGGCGCAACGGCGGCAAACCAGTTCGAGGGCGGATACGACGCGGACGGCAAGGGCCTCTCGGTGCCCGACGTCATCATGGGCGGCACGGTCGACAGGCCGCGCCTGGTGACCCCGGCCGGCCCACGCGAGGGTGCGTACTATCCCAGCCACGAGGCCATCGACTTCTACCATCACTTCGAGGACGACATCGACCTCTTCGGCGAGATGGGCTTCAAGTGCTTCCGCCTGTCCACGCAGTGGAGCCGCATCTTCCCCAACGGTGACGACGCCGAGCCCAACCAGGCAGGCATCGACTTCTATCGCAGGGTCTTCGAGGCCTGCAGGCGTAACGGCATCGAGCCGCTGGTGACCATCAGTCACTACGAGTTCCCGCTCGCCCTCTCCCACAGATACGGCGGCTGGGACAACCCCAAGGTCATCGACCTGTGGATACGCTTCTGCGAGACCCTCTTCACCGAGTACAAGGGCCTCGTCACATACTGGCTGACGTTCAACGAGATCAACTGCGGCATGATCCCCGGCATGGGTGACGTCATGGGCATGGGCATCCTGCCCGACCACGACTGGTACAGCAGCTTCGGCGCTTGTGACTGGGACGTGCCCCAGCGGCGCCTCACCGGCCTGCACAACCAGTTCGTCGCCTCAGCGAAGGCGGTCCAGCTGGCGCATCGGATCGACCCTGCCAACAAGGTCGGCTGCATGATCGCCGGCATGGCCAACTACCCCTACAGCTGCAATCCCGACGACGTGCTCGCCGCCGAGGAGACCATGCGCGAGTTCAACTTCTACTGCGGTGACGTGCAGGTGCGCGGTGCCTATCCCGCATGGGCGCCTAGCTACTGGGAGAAGGTCGGCGTGGACCTCGCCGACCTGGCCGCACGCGACGCCGAGGTCCTGAGGGCCGGCACCGTGGACTTCTATAGCTTCTCGTATTACCAGAGCTCCACGACCTCGACCGACCCCGAGACCACCTCGGGCAAGGGCAACCTGTTTGGCGGCGTGCCCAACCCCTATCTCAGGGCGAGCGACTGGGGCTGGACCGTCGACCCCAAGGGCCTGCGCTGGTACCTGGAGACCGTCTACGATCGCTACCAGATCCCGCTGATGATCGTGGAGAACGGCCTGGGCGCCGTCGACGAGCGCGCCGAGGACGGCAAGTTCCACGACGGTTACCGCATCGACTACCTGCGCGAGCACATCGAGGAGATGGCCATCGCCATCAACCACGGCGTGGACCTCATGGGCTACACCATGTGGGGCTGCATCGACCTGGTGTCCGCAAGCACCGGCGAGATGAAGAAGCGCTACGGCTTCATCTACGTCGACCGTGACAACGACGGCAACGGCGACTTCCACCGCGAGCGCAAGGACTCCTTCCATTGGTACAAGAAGGTCATCGAGACCAACGGGGCCGATCTGAGCTAGGGTACCCGACCTGCGGTTTCGCTCTCGGCGGCCGTGACGCGGGCTGGTGGCACGAGCGTGCGCCAGGCCGCGTCACGGCCGCCGCAGCTAGGCACACAGGCTCCCACGAGCAAAGGCGCACAGGCCCCCATGGGCAAAGGCGCACGTCAGAGTCGGCGCTGATGGCGTACAATCAAACGATACGCACATTTCGAGCTGCGCAGGATCCGGGAGGCAATGGGGCGGGACCAACGACATCGTCATCGACGTGCTTGTCGACCAGGGCCCACCGCCCGTGTCGGCGACATGCCGCCGCGCTCCTCGATGCCCAAACAGTGGCTCTCGACGAGTCTTGCAGGGACGCCGGCGCCATCGAGCGATCTTCGGAGAACGTACAAGGCTGGTCGGTTCAAGAGATACGGGAACAGGAGAGCGGATCATGCGCAGTGCGCAGGACAAGCCGAGCGACAAGCCCCTTGACACGACGCGCATGCAGGAGAGGTTGAAGGGCGACCGCTTCCCACAGGATTGGGACGAGTTTCTCGACGACAACATCCGAGCATTCTTCGACGCGCTGCTGAACGAGACCGGGCAGAGGAAAAGCGAGGTCATCCGGAAGGCGAACCTCCCCCGCGCATACGGCTATCAGCTCATGGACGGCCGAAGGAGGGGAAAGCGCGACTACTATCTTCTGATCGCGCTGGCCATGTCCCTGGATCTCAAGATGACGCAGCGGATGCTGTCGGTCACGCAGTGCGGCGCGCTGCACCCCCTCATCAAGCGCGACGCCGCCGTGATCTTTGCCATCAATCACGCATATGACAACATCAAGACGTACGAGCTCATGTGCTCCCTCGGTCTGGCCCCCTTGGATGACGGCGCGGACAACGGGTAGCAACGTCTGTATGCTCGGAGCATACAACCCCACCTCTTCACGTGATATCGTTCAACCGGCAAGGCGGGAGGTGGACTGTGAGAAGACGGGGAGTCACAGCAGGAGAGACTCACGCGGAGGCTGGAATGAATGAAGGAACGAAACCGTTGAGGGCTATGCTTTCCCTGCTCGTCGCCTTTGCGCTGCTGTGTGCCGGCTGCGGGCGTCCGGTGGAGGTGGCCCTGTCGGCTGCGGAGATATCCGAGCTTTCGCAGGCGGCGGGGTTCCTTGCCACAAAGGCGGAGGAGAGCGAGGGCTTCATTGCCGGCGCGGACCAAAGGGACAAGGCCTCCGACTGCGCCTACCTGTACGACAACGCCATGGCCGTCATCGTGCTCTCTCGCGTGGGCGCGCAGTGGCACGCAGAGAGGATCGCGGACGCCATCGTCTTTGCACAGGCGCACGATCGGTCCTTTCAGGACGGAAGGCTTCGAAATGCCTACATCAGCGGCGATCCCAGAAGCGACTCCGGTCACTCCATCGCAGCGGGAAAGGTGACGGTGCGCCTGCCAGGCTTCTGGAAGGACGGGCGGTGGCAGGAGGACTCCCACACCGTCTCCACCTCCACGGGGAACATGGCGTGGGCGATCATGGCGCTGTGCGCTGCAGCGGAGGGCTCGTCCGAGGAGAAGCGGACGGAGTACCTTGAGGCGGCGATGCGTGCGGCGGACTTCGTCCTCACGCTGGAGTCCGAGAGCGGCGGGTTCACCGCAGGCTATGAGGGCTGGGACGATACGCAGGTCAAAGTCACCCACAAATCCACCGAGCACAACATAGACCTGTGCTGTGCCCTCTCCACCCTTGCCGAGGCCGTGGCAGAGAGCGACTCGGCAAGGGCGGCGGCCTACAGCGACGCATCGGATCACGCCAAGGAGTTCGTCCTCTCCATGTACGACGAGGAGCTTCACTGCTTCTATACCGGAACGGAGTCCGACGGGAAGACGATCAGCGATGGCGTCATCCCCTTGGATGCGAACAGCCTTGCCATCCTTGCCTTTGGGGAGGAGCTGGAAGACGCGTACGACATGATCTCCTTTGTGGAGGATCGCATGGCTGTGGGAGAGGGCTTCGACTTCAGCGCCGGAGATCTCGATGGCGTCTGGAACGAGGGCACGGCACAGATGGCGATCTGCTACGGCATAGTGGGAAACACCGAGAGGCGGGAAGCGATCGTAGCGTATCTGGAGACGCAGACCGCCGAGGACGGCAGCATCCCCGCCGCTGACAGGGACGGCGTCTCCACCGGCTTTGTCATTGCCGGATCAGATGCGTCCTGGGAATACAACAACCGGCAGAGCATCAGCGCAACGGCGTGGCTTGCCTTCGTGCAGCTGGACGGAAACCCATTCGAGCGGATTTCGGAGTAGGCCAGGGCCATGCGGGGGAGACGGGCGCAGCGGAAAAGGAGGATTCCCGAAGCGTTGGGGAACCGATTGTGCGGCGTCTGGCCCTACGCTCTCGTGATCGCCCTCGATGGGCTCGTGCACATCGCGCTCCTCTTCGCCTACGGCGTGACCCCCCAGAGCCTCTTTCGCCTCCTCTTCTCGTTCTTCTTCTTCATCTATCCCCTCTACTATGTGGCGGACACCCTGTGGTCGCTCCGACCGTCTGTCTATGGCATCCTTTCGGGAAGGATCCTGGTCAACCGGAAGTATTACATGAACACGGTGCAGAAGGAGGTCGCTCGGGAGGCGCTTCTGCCCGTCACGGTCAGCGTTCCCGTCTATCTGGAGAGCAACGAGACCATCTTCCAGACGCTGCGGGAAAGCCTGGCTGCCGTCAGACGATACCGCGAGATCAGCGGCAAGGACGCGAACGTGGTCGTGTCGGACGACGGCCTGGCGCCGCTCCTCGGGGGCGTTTGCACCAGGGAAAGGGCAGGGTGGCTGGCTCGGTCCCTGAAAGGTGACGCCTCTGCGCTGACGCTGCAGGAGAGGAAGGCGGCGGAGCGCATCCTGTTCTACCGGGAGCACCGCATCTCCTTCGTCGCCCGCCCGCAGGCAGGGCGTGCCGGATTGTTCAAGAAGGCCTCCAACCTGAACTATACCCTGCGGCTTGGCAAGGCGGCCTCCAGCGGGGTCTCGCCGGTCAGCCTCATGCGGGAGGGCGGTGCCTTTGCGGGTGGTTACGCGGAGGGGGACATCACGCGCCACGCGTGACCTGCGCACGGTCCGTCTGCCTTTGCGGGTGGTTACGCGGAGGGGGACATCACGACCCACGAGATCATCCTGCTTCTGGACAAGGACTCGGGAGTGAAGGACAAGATCATCGAGGCCATCGTCCCGGAGTTCGCGGCCGATGAGAAGCTTGCCTATGTGCAGTGCGCAACCGGCGCGCGCAACCTGCACGAGAGCTACTATACCTACGCCGTCAGCCGCCAGATCAACGAGCTGTTTCACAGCATCTGGCCATGCAAGGCCCTGCAGGGCTTCTTCGTGCCGCTTGTCGGCCACAACGTGTTTCTTCGCAAAAGCATCCTGGAGAAGAGCGGGCTCTGGTCTGAAGATCGGGTTTCCGAGGATTACGACAAGGCGATCTGCTTCTACAGCATGGGGTATCACGGAAAGTATGCCCAGCTGGAGGGGCTGGAGTTCACCGAATACGTCAGCCGGACCTTCACGGAGGAGACTGGGAAGCAGCGCCGGTATGCCTACGGCATGTTCGAGATGGTCTTCGACGGGATCGTGGCGCTAGGGAAGGTGCGCGGATGCGACTCCTTTTTCATGGCACTGTACTTCTTTTCCGTGATCAACCAGGTGCTACTGCTTCCCACCGTGCTGCTGGAGTGCTATTTCGGAAACATCCACCTTCTCTGGGCGGGCTTTCTCCTCTGCATGCTCTGCTTCGTCAGCCTTCCCCTCCTGAGAGGGCTTGCGGTGCGCCACCATCTCTCCCGAGAGCACGCGAGAAGGATTCCCTACACGCTCATCATCGCCGTCTCCTTTGTGGGCCACTCCTTCTCGTTCCTTGCGGGGGCATGCCAGTATCTGACAAACAGGTTCAGGGAACACAGAGTGCCCTTTCCCTCCTCCAACGTCGATCAGCTGGGCTATAGCTTTGCGGAGGGCATAGGGCTCCTTTCCCACTACATCCGGAGAAACCCATCGTTTGTTCCGATCGCCTTTCTCTGTCTCGATAGGGGGATCTTTCTGGTCACGAGGAAGGGCCTCGAGTCGGTGACGACGTTCACCTATGGCTACATCCTGTTCTGTGCCGCGCTCGTCCCTGTCCTGCTGACACCACAGCTGTTTGCCGGCTTCAGGGGAGCGTCCGTGGCGCTGGAGAACGTGAGGGGGAGAAGCATGAGACGAAGAGGTGGAACAGGCTCGGAGGGCATCGGGGGAGCATCCCACCGAGGTGGTGGGGACAAGACCCCCGCCCTGCCCCTCATTGTCGATGATGAGGGGAGCGCCCACTCGGCAGGGAGTGATGTGGAACGTTTCCTGGCCGGCTATCAGGAGACGCTCCAGGCCTCGCTTCCCGGGGAGGACATGCCACAGGAGCTGCTGTCGACCTATGCCTTCGAAAGCTGCCTCAGGAAGGACCCGGACGGCAGGAAGGAGCTGTACCTGCTCCGCCGGCAAACGGACGGCGTGAGGGCGCTGCTCCGCATCACGAAGGACTATCCGGAGGAGGATGCCCTGGAGGAGGCGAGGCTGCTTCAGCGGCTCGACCACCCGGGGATCCCGAAGGCATACGCCTCCTATGAGCAGGATGGAAGGCGCTACCTCGTCCGGGAGTACGTCGAGGGCCGCTCCCTGTTCGAGATCGTATCCACCGGGGGGATCCTCGGCGTGCACGACATCTTCGGCATCGCGCTGAGGCTTGCGGACATCCTGCGCTACCTGCACGCGCAGACGCCGCCGGTCATCCATCGCGACATCAAGCCGCAGAACATCATCGTGGGGAGGGATGGCAGCATCCATCTCATCGACTTCGGCATCGCCCGAGTCCACAAGGAGGCCCGCCGGCAGGACACCTCCGTGATCCTGACGCTGGACTATGCCTCGCCGGAGCAGTACGGCTTCGAGCAGACGACGCCCCTGTCCGACATCTACTCCTTCGGCGTGGTGCTGCTGTTCTTGGCCACCGGGCGCACGGTTCGCTCCGGACTGGAGGCGCAGATCGTGAACAACCGACTCCGGAACCTGATCGAGCAGTGCATCGTCTTCAACCCGAAGGCGCGTATCCAGAGCGTGGAGGAGATTCGCGCGTACCTCCTGCATGACATGGGTCGGCGTACGTCGAAGCGAAGGCGTGGAATCAGGGTGGCAGCTGGGTTGCTCGTCGGCACCGTCTGCCTGTCTGCGCTCTCGTATGGGCTGGGGTTTGCCGTGGAGCGTGGGGGCGCTGCAGAGCGCGGCTATGAGCGGGGCTACGAGGTGGGCTACACAGACGGCTATGATGCCGCACCTGTCTTCTACCAAGGCGATGAAGGCGCCTCTCCCCAGGGCGGCACCAGCTTTGGGAACATGGCCGCTTCCGCGGGTGCGTTTGCGGCTTCGGGCGAGGAGTTCCTCTTCTACATCGCCGACGGGGGGATCTGGCGCATGTCCGCACACGGCACGGATCCGGAGCTTCTGGTGCAGGACGGGAACGCGCAGGCGCTGAGCTTCCATAACGGCTGGCTGTATTACTCATCGGGAGACCGCATCGTGCAGACCAACATCTACACGCACGAGACCGACGTGCTGTGCGAGCTTCCCGGCAAGCTCTACGTCACAGGGGAGCGCTTCTACGTCCAGACAGAGGATGGGCTGTACCGGCTGGATGCCGAGACCGGGGAGACGACCGCCACAGGAGATCTTCCCGACTACGAATCCCTGCAGGTAGGAGGGGAAAGCCTGTACTTCATCAACGGAGGCGATCGCGCGCTGTATCGCAGCGCCGTGTCTGGAGAGGGTGCGACAAGGCTTGTGGAGGGGACGTGCCTCAGCGCCTGCCTCGTGGGGAACGACCTCTTCTGCTCCATCAGTGGAGCTGGCGGGGGAGAGCTGGTCAGGGTGGGCGGCGACACTGGCGAGGCGGCGGTGCTTTTGGAGGTGGCTGGTGGGGGAGAGCTGATCAGGGTGGATGGCGATACCGGTGAGGCGACGGCGCTTTTGGAAGTGCAGGCGTCGATGCTCAATGCCGCGGAAGGCAGCGTCTACTTTCTCGACCTGTCGGATGGGACGATCAACCGATGCTCCCTCGACGGCCGCATCCGCGAGCGGATCTCCGGAAACCGCGCCCGCGACTTCAACGTCGCAGGGGGCTGGGTCTTCTATCACAACGAGGAGGACGGTGGCAGGCTGTGGTGCGTCCGGCTGGATGGGGCGAACGACCATCCGGTGCCATCCGGGAGGTGACACCTGTGCGAGGGAAGTCGAGATTCACGTGGAATGGGAAAGCGGAACGATCCGTGTCCGAGATCGTAACCGAAGACGGGCCCCTGCGTTCCGGCGACATCCTCCACATCGCCGAGCAGCTGTGCCTTCTGCTCGAGAGCCGGCGCCTGAGGGATCCCGACGGGCAGCGGGGATCCATCCATCCGGACAACGTCGTGGTGAGCGTTGACGGGGACGTCCGACTGCTGGATCAGAACCTCCCCCTCCCCACCATGGAGGCCTATCTTCCCCCGGAGCTGGACTGGACCGATCGAGATGCGCCCGGGGCACGGGTGTACGCGCTGGGCATGCTCATGCTGTACATGGCCACGGGGCAGGAACGGAAGGCGGAGGCGGATGCCGCCGTCGGCAGTCGCCCCCTCCTTGCGCTGATCGAAGGCTGCATCGCCTTCAACCCACAGGAACGCTTCCGGGACACCAAAGGCCTGCTGGAAGCCATCGGGCGCGAGGGACGGGTGGGGAAAAGGGTCCTGTCTGCGTCCCTTGCAACGATCGGCGCCCTCTCGGTGACGGGCCTGCTTCTCTTCTTCTGGCATGCAGGGTCATCGCGAGGCGGCGCGATGGGAGAGGCGAGTGCCTTCGAATCTGGTTATGCTGACGGCTATGGGCGGGGTCTCTCCGATGCCCCGGGAATCGGCATCGCCGGGGCACCTTTCGATGCCCACAATGGGAACCTCTCGGGGAACCTGGGCGCAGAGGGCGGTCCGCTCGCAGCCTACAGCGAGGACAGCGTGTTCTTCCTGCTGGACGAAGGCGTCTTCCAGATGGATCCATATACGGGAGCGGCGCAGGTCCTTACGTCAGAGGATGGGGCGTACGGCCTGCACTATCATGACGGCTGGCTCTATTACTGCACGGGGGAGGAGATCGTTCGCATCGACCCCAGGACAGCGAGGCGGGAGGTCTTCTGCGACTCTCGCGGGGGGCAGCTCTACATATTCGACGACACCCTCTACCTCTATGACAGCGCCAAGACTGGCTATCTGTACCGGATCGACCCCGACACAAGGGCCCTGACGCAGCTTAACGGAGCGATGGAGTACCGCTGCCTGAACGTCGTTGATGGCAGGCTCTATTACATCGACCCCAGTAGGGGAGACTGCATCTGCCGCAGCGACCTGGACGGCGGAAACGAGAGCCTCATCAGCAGCGGCGCCTACGAGAGCTTCTGCGTCTACGACGGCAGTCTCTATGCCGCCACCGGAGACAGGCTCATGCGCATGGATCTGAACGGGGGGAACCCGGAGATCCTGTCGGCGCTGCCCGCGCATGCTCCCAATGTCTCGGACGGCGGCATCTTCCACATCTCCGGCAGCGGCAGAACGCTGGAGTGGATGTCCCTGGACGGCAGGATGCGCTATACCGTCGTGCCCACCCGCGTTGGCTCCTTCAACGTCGTGGGACAATGGATCGTTTACCAAAACGAGGAGGATGACGGTAGGCTGTGGCGTGTCCGCATAAGCGGCGCGAACAACGCGAGGATCACGCCGTAGCTGAGATGTGGGCACGCCTCGGCCGCTGTGGCCCTGTCCCGGCACCGCGATCCCAGATGGGGCGTGGCAGGCCACAATCCGGGGACGCGCTCCGACGTGTGCCACCCATCAGATCGGCGACAATGCGCGCGGGGGGCGCCTGGGCTTCGGAGCCTGGCGCCCCCTCCGTCATGAGGCTTCCGAAAACCTGCGGCTTGTATGCTCGGAGCATACAAGCCGCATCTTCTTTCGGCCTATCCTGTGACCAGGGTCGCAGAAGGCGGAAGAAGGGGTTTTGGACAATGCACACGCTTATCGGCAAGTTCTTCCCGATCTTTATCGGGTGGCTCGTCTGGAGGAAGACGGGCAACATCTTTTTCGGCGTGATCGCCGCCACGGTCCTGGAGGGCTTCATGGGCCCCTTGCTGGACGAGCTTGGTCTCCTGTTTGTCAAGAAGCAGGATGTCCAGGCGCTCGATCCCTTCCCCGCCGAGCAGGGCAAAGGAGTGCGTGTCCTTGTCGCACGAAAGAAGGGCTGCGCCCTGACACCGGAGGATATCGCGGCAGAGATGCGGGAGAAGCTTTCCGACGACGAGGAGTTCACGCATCTGTACCAGACGGTGGTGGCAGAGGGCCTTCCGATCCAGCGCTGCCTCTGGGATTTCGATGCCCTTAACAATGGCACGCAGACCAAGGCGATCCGGGAGTGGGTGGGGATGGGGGACATCTCGCTGGTATCTCAGAACGCGGAGGATGGCCATTTCTACGAGGCGAGGGCAGAAGGTGGTGAATATGCCGCAGTGTTCTGCTTCTCACAGGATATCCCGACAGATCCGCTCTCTGGGGAAGCGCAGGCTCTGTCTGAGGAGACGCCCGATGTACAGGACAAGAACTAGCCGAGGGGGAAGGACCTCTACTCGATCGGCACAACTGAGGACTGTGCTGCAGAGGGGGGACCTTGTAGACGGGAGCGCGAGCGTGAGCGACTCCCTCACGATAGACGCATCCTGAGTGTCGGACCGCTCCGAAAGGGTGAGGCTGCTGTTTGATGTGATATGCGAGCGTCTTGTCAGCATCGAGGAAAATGACTTCTTGACAGAGAGGATGGTAGGAACAATGAAGAGACACCATGAAAGCATGCTTTCCCTGCTGCTTGTCATAGCAATGGCGCTGGCTTGTGTTCTGGCAGGCTGCGGTGCGGAAGGCGAGGGCGTGGGCGCCAGCGAAGGCGGAGACCTTACCGAGACCTCGACCAAGGAAGACGCGCGCGAGGAGGCGGAGAGGCAGGACGAAGGCACCGAGCAGACGCTGGACTGGCTCTCCTATAGCCTGGTCGTAGACGAGCTGAGGGAGATAGAGGACTCTGATACCTTCCAGCTGGACGACCCTCCCTCCGGCACCAGGTATGTTGTGGTCCGGCTGCTGAGCGCGGAGGGAGAGATCCGCTCAGAGGACGTCACAGAGCAAGCCGCTTCGATCCACCTGAGGGCTTCCTCAGGGGATGACTTCGGGCCGTACGTCCAAGTCATGTGGGGCGTTGCCTTTGACCCTGAGACCGGCTTCTCCACAAAGGACGTCCAGGAGGGCTTCTATCTTCTGTTCACCGTACCGAAGGACATCACCCTGCAGGAGCTGCGCGTCGACGTGCAATAGGAGCCATAGCCCCTGCGGTCCTCCCTGCGGCATAGCCCGATCCCGTGAGGCCGAACGTCCCACGGGGCGGCTGCCATCGTCTCGTGCCGCCGCCAAGGCCTGGGTCCGTCCACTTTCCCATCCGAGCCTCCCAAAAACCTGCGGCTTGTATGCTCCGAGCATACAAGCCGCAGGTTCCTTCAGCTTATGCTGTGGCCAAGGCCGAAGAGGGCGGAAGAGTGGGTCTCGGGCGATCGTCAGAGACGCGACGGATGAGCGAGACGAAGGGAAAAGTGATGAAGACGATGAGAAGGGCACTCTCGATCATTCTCATGATGGTGGTCTGCATGGCCTCGCTTGTGGGGTGCACGGGAAGAATGCCCAACGAGGAGGTCGGAACCGTCGAGGGGGTCACCGTCGTATCCGGCACGATCGGCAAGCCCGCGCAGGGCACCATAGCGTATGCGCCCACTGACGCGACGGGATTCTTTGCCGTGAACGGCACGTTGAAGGTGCAGACCACGGTCAGGGTCTGCACGGATCCCAACGGTGTCCTGCACTTCGACCTCGTGCTGGACCTGGCCTCCGACAGGGAGTCGGATGTCGAGATCCAGGTCTTCAAGGGTGGCAGGCAGCTCGCGTCATGCTCGGAGGAGGGCCTCTCGCTCCCTGCCGGGGACACTGAGATCAATGCACGCATCGACACGGGCGAGGATGTGCCCTGCTCCGGAGAGTACACCGTCCGCTTCTACATCGACGGGCAGCTCGTGAACGAGACGACGGGAACCGTGTAGGAGAAGGCCACAAAGGAGCCACGGCGGAAACGAGACTGACCATGGATGTCCAACACAGGGTGGTTTTTCACATTCGGGGCAAGCGACCAGATCAGGCAGAGCTTGAGAAGATGACGAGCCTGCCGTACGTGAGGCATCTGCCGGGCGGTGCGGAAGTCGAGGATGCGATCAAGTGGTTCCTGATCGAGGCGATCGCCGGCATCGTCCTGTTCCTTTTTGGGCGCTGGGTGACACGAGGCTCCGCAAGTCTTGGCGTCCTGCTCCTCGGGTACGTCTCCGCATATTGTGCGGCACCCGTCTCTGTGGCTTTCGGCCTCGCCAGCCTGTGCAGGCTCCTGTGCTCGGTGCAGAAGGTCAAGCCCGCCGACGCCCTCCACTGGACATGGATGACGTCGATTCTGGGGGACGGCGAGACTGGGGAGCGCCTCGGCGAGCTGCTGTGTGCCGCCTCCGCGATGCGGAGGCTCATCCCAAGGGCCTTGGCGTATGACGAGCTGACCTTTGAGCGCTACGTCGACACCATTCGCTCCGCGATTGTCGCGGCTGCCGAGGAGACCACCTCCTTCTTGAGACAGGGCGACTGGGACGAGGCGGGCCCGAACAGGACCTGCGAGATGACGCACGATGAGGAGCTGCTCCCCAACCTGCGGGAGCTGTCGGCGGTCGTCACGTACACATACATGGACATGGGTCATCTCTCGCGCACGGATGCCCGAAACCAGTCGGCATGCGCGATGGCGGCACAGATCGAGCTGCGCATCACGCAGTGCTACGTCCGATCCGGAAGGCACTGGTTCCCATACGACTACATGCCGACGTGTCGGAGGGAGGGCCAATGGCCTCTCGCGATGGCCCTCCCTGCTGTTGTCGGTCATCCCGCAGAGCTGGTCGCGTAGGCTTCTCTGTCAGTGGGGGGAACCTTGCCTATTCCACTAGCCACCCCATGTCCCTTTGATGCATCATGGTTGCAAACAGCCTGAAGGAAGCCCCATATTGCAGCGGATCCGTCTCCTCGGGCTCCGTAAACTGGAAGGGGATCACCAGCCAGCAATTTCCGTCCTGTCCCTCCACCGTGCGCAGCGCCATCTGCTTGCCGCCGCGCTGGCCCAACTCGTCAGACAGCGGTCTGTGCGTGCTTTGCAACACTGCCTCTGGCAGACTTTGGCTCAGCCGTTTCTCCGCCGCCTGCGCAGCGGTGAGGTCAGCGTATTCCAGCCCAAGCAGGATCACCGTCTTTCCCTGCTCCTCCGTCTGTGCAATCGCGATCAGGAGCAAGGGTTCTGCCGGCAGCGGCACAACCTTGTCCGCCCGCGTCAGCACCAGCTGCTTCACGGGCTGTTGCGCCAGCGCTTTCAGCAGCGCCTGCATCCGGGGATCCTCGGACAGCATCGGGCCCTTTCCAGCCGCGGCGGCGCGCAATGCCTGCTCGTCCCGGCCGGACACCATGACGTTTTCATCGAAGGCGACCGGCCAACGCTGCCCCAGTTCGCCTCCGAACAGGAAGAACACGTCCCTTCTTCCCTCGTCGAACTGAAGCGCTGCGCTGAGATCGCCCTCCGGACTCCACAGCGGCATGCCCTCCTGCTCAGGCGTGACTGGCAGATAGCCCTGCCCTTCGAGCGCCGCCCTCACCTGCTCCGTCGCAAACTCTCCCCTCAGCCACGCCTGATCGGACGGTGCCGCGCCGAGGGTCATGCTCTGATGGACATCCTTCGGCGAAAAGCCCATGACGGCGGTAGCTCGCTCTTCGTCAAAGTACGCGCTTGCCAGCGAAGAAAACCCTGCCGTGATTTCAAGCGGACTCCGCACGGCCTGGTAATCGGCAAAGCTCAAATCATCCCATTGGAAGGTTTCCGCAGGCACCACGTCCAGAAGGCGCTTCAGCGTGCTCCCGGAAGCGGGTGTCTGGGGTTCCTTTCCGGTCATGAAATGGACGGACACTGCAACCGCCGTCACCAGCAGCGCAGCGGCCATCATTCGCCAGACATACTTCTTCTTCATGTGAGCAGGCTCCTTCTCTTCGTTCGTCCTCGATTCCCTGGCAGCCGAAACGGACACAGATCGAGACACGCCCTTTTGTTCCACGGGTGCTGGTAGGGGACGCGGGGGCAGATGCAAACCTCATGGTGTGACAGCATGCTGTCAGCGCAGCGGAATGAGATCCATGCCGACTCTCAAAGGTATGCCATCCCATTCCATCTTATCCTTCCCGCTATGGTTGGGAAGCAAAAAACGCCATGGTGCGCCCTCCGATCATCGTCGCGTCATCTTTACGCGGGCGCTGCCGATGCTGGTGCACGTTGTCCGGCCAAGCATGCCAGCAGCGCCTGAGTGACCCGCTCGCGCACTGAGGGCATGGCCCGCACCTTGGAAACAAGAGCCGGAAAAAACCCGGTTTGTATGCTCCGCGCATACAAGCTGCATCTTCTTCCCTCGTATGCTGTGGATGGAGCCCACGGCCCGACACGAAACGTATGGGGAGACACGTGCGGTGTGGTAGCGGACTTTCTGCCGATAGGAGGAACCATGATCGAGGCGTATAAGGAGTATTGGAAGGGATACCTTGACTTCACGGGCAGGACGAGCGTCGCCGGCTACTGGTGGGCGGCTCTGGCGCACTTCCTCGTGACCTTGCTCCTCTCCCTCCTTCTGAACTTGGTGGGAGGGTTGAGCAACAATCAGCATGTTGTCGTCTCCTTCCTGAACACCTTCATGCTGCTCTGCTTGCCTCCCTCCCTTGCCATCGCCGTGCGGCGGCTGCGCGACGCGGGGCGCTCCTGGGCGAATCTGTTCTGGGCATTTCTGCCGATCGTAGGCTCCATCATGCTCATCGTGATGCTCTGCAAGCCGACAAGCTCCGAGGCCTCCTACCGGGCGATCGATCAGACGACGGTAGATGGTGTGCCCACCTACCGAACCTACGCGCCGCAGCAGGCCGCATCGCCCGTGAACGGCGGGCAGCCGGCACAGGCATATGCTCCGGTGGCGAGCGCCGCGCCGGCGGCACAGCCCACACAGTCTCCCGGAGCCTTCCGCAAGCTCTCCCTTCACTCTCTGCAGTCGTACACGGGCTCCGGTGTGTGCGACGTGTGCAACAAGTCCTTGTCCGGGCAGAGCGCATATGTCGTGCCCAACTCCGTCTTCTACGGCTCACCGGAATGGCGCGAGCATTTCCGGCGAATGACTGGCACGATGATCACCCTCACGGATGCGGATCTCGATCAGCACATCGAGATGATGCAGAGGAGCGATTCCTCGGCGGGCAGCGCCGTCTGCGCGGACTGCATCCACATGTTCGCGGAGTAGGGTGGGCGGCAGAAACCGAACGTGCTGCGAGCCAAGCATAGAGGGAGGAGATCTCATGGATAGTAATCATTCAAGTTCACAGGCAGGGGCGCTGGGTCCCCAACGCATGCCTGCGGCGATCCTGTTGCTGTGGGACACCCTGTTCGCCGTTGTGGCCGTCGCTTACGGGGGATCGCTCCCATACGTGGACATATTCTGGTGGCTGTCACGCCTCACCCAGCTCGCCCTCGTGATCCTGCTCTTTGTCGGGAGGAAGAACGTGGGGATCCTGATTCCGCTGGCGCTTTATGCGCTGCTGGCTGCCGTTGACCTATTTGCAGGCTTCAGCATCGGCAGCCTGCTGCATACGGCGATCTGGGCCGTCCTATGCCTGATTGCCATGGCCGCCGTGATCCCGGAGCTCGGGCCCAGGAAGCCTTTGCTCGAAGTCCTTTCATACCTACCCGCCGGGCTGAGCCTGGCGATGGGCGCATTCCAGCTTATCTCTGATCTGGCAAGCGGATGGTTTACTCCTGCGCATGTTCTCTATGACATGAATTACGTGCTCTGGGCGCTGGGCCTCCTGTTTTTGGCGAAGGCTCTGGTAGAACCCTCCCCCGAGGGTGATGCCCTGCCTGCCCAAGCCGACGGCTCGGTCTACAGGACCTATTCCCAGTCGGCCCCCAGCCCGCAGTCGGCCCCCGCTCCCTCCGTTGCCGCCCAGAGAACGGCTCCGGGCGTCCTGCTGGTCCGCTTCAGCATCGACCGGCTGAACGAGCTGAGAGGCTCCTACGGCTTCCAGTCCGGGATGCTGATCGGTCGAGCTGTCCCCGCATCACTTCTGGAGGGGATGGTCATAAGCGACGGCGATTCTGCGGCAACGCTCGCTGGACGCGAGTACGTCTGCATCGTCTCCATCGCAGCCAGCGACAGCTCCATCCTGAAGGAGAGGATCGAGCCGCTGATCCTGGCGAGCGAAGAGATCGCCGAGAACGGGGCCTATCCGCTCACACAGCTCGTAGACAGCACGAGCGAGCCCTTGGTGATGGACGGCGTCGTGCGGAACGGCACGATCGAGGGTCCCGGCGGCTGGTGCGCGAACGGTCTGGCGAGCGCATGGAAGGTAATGGCCGCACGGCAGCAGAGCAGCTCCTCTGCCGGTGGAGATCAGGCCGAGGCTGTGTCGGAACATGGCGCGGTCCAGTCGCAGGAGCCCTGTCAGGAGGCTGTGGACAACGTTTCAACGGAGCAGGCGGAGGAGGTTCAGGAGGAGGTTCAGGACGCCGCCCAGACGCCGGATGAGGCGGACAAACCGGTGGATTGCGAGCATGAATGGCTTCCAGTGAACGGAGAGTGGAGAGAAAAATGCGTGCGGTGCGGCATAGAGGAGCCGGCGAAACTCAGAGAGCGCACAGGTGGGATCCTCTTCCCAATGGCATGCGTCCCCGACAGCGATCTGGAGATCATCCTGACCGCGCTGAAGTTGAAGTCCATGATTCGGTCTGTCCTCGACGAGCCGCAGAACGAGTTCCAAAAGCTGGGGAACGAGCTGAGACATGACAGGGAGTACCTGCTCGATCAGGAGGAGTGGAAATCGGTCTTTCTTGCCCTTTCTACGTACGGTTCCACCTCTCCCGTCTCCTGCCCGCCGATATATGCCACCCTGCTCGAGCCGACGAGGCAGCAGCGCGTGAAGGACTTCCTGTTTGATGCGTGGATGTCCCTCATATAGGGAGAAGTTCCCGGGGCCCTATCGCCGGGCCCTGGGAACCTCGAGATCGTGTGGACGGCATCAGCGGCAGTCGGGAGAGCCGTGATCGAAGCGTGCGAGAAGAAACGGTTGGGTTCGAAGGGCATTCAGAAGAAGGGAGCGTCATGATGGATACGGTTGCGACATTGAAGGGGCTGAGATGCCCGCAGTGCGGCTCGGAGGACCTGGACGCGAAGGGCAAGGCCGGGAGCATGGGCAAGGAGGTTGCCGGCGCCTTTTTCGGCGGAGCGATCGCCAACCTGGCCATGAGCAGCAGTGCCTCCAAGAACACAGAGACCGTTCCGCTCGCCTATGTCTGCAGGAGCTGCAAGCACAAGTTCCAGTCACCCCCGCTCGCGGCGCCGCAGGAGGATGTCCTCTCCGCTCCCTGCACCATCAGCTTCACCCGCGTCTCCAGCTTCGTGGGGGCCCTGGCGGCGCAGGTCGTCTACCTGAACGGGGTCAATTGCGGGGCCGTGAAGAACGGGGCCACGATCACCCTGCAGACCAGCAACCGCTGGAACACCATGTTCGTCACGGACCAGTACGGGGTGGCCTTCAAGAGCGTCTACCGCTTCGAGGCGGTCCCGGGCGGCACCGTGGCCGTGAGGTTCAAGCGGAAGTTCGTGGAGTAAGGGTGAAGGGTCCCGCCCCGCAGCTGAACTACCTCCCATTTCTCGTGTCCAAGAGCTGGGATGTGGTTCAGGCGCAGGCGGCGGGGTGGGGCCTGAAACCTCCTGCCTGCGCTGTCGCCTCGGCATACGAGCCAGGCCTTGGCCCGTGAAGGGAGAAGCACATGATGACGAAGGCACTGCAAAAGTACGTGGGAGCCGCGCTTGCGCTCGTGATCGCGCTCGCGCTTTCCGGTTGCGGCGCGAAGAAGGCGGAGATCACGACGGTGGCAATAAGCGAGAGCAACGTGCTGAACATCGCCTATTCGGCAGGAGCGAACGTCGAGGCTGGGGACGCCATGATGGAGGTGCGCGTTTCAGGCAGCGGAGACGATGCAACAGGTTCCGTTTACTCCCGGGCCGGGATAGAAGGTGACATGGAAAGGGGGAGAAAGTACCTAGCCCTCTTCGACATGAACCGCGAGTGGAAAGTAGACGGCATCCTGAATGTCAAGGGAACAGGAGTCACGAACTCCTTCACGGGCGACATCCTTTCGCTCCTCGGCGACGACGCGGCGGTGACGTGTGCATTGATCGTGAACGGCGAGACGGTCTCAGAGCTCCCGCTTTCCTCTGAATAGCGCGGCGGAAGAGGCACGGACAGGCGCGCACAGTCGGCACCCGATGGCACGAACGTGTGCAACCGAAGGCACGAAAGCTCGTGACCCGTCTCCTCGGACGCTCACCAGAGCTGATAAAAGCCCAAGTAGATGACCTGTCCTCTCCCGCGCCACCCCAAGCTGCCCGCAGCTTGTCACGCACCTTCGCCTATCCGGCGCACGAGCTGGCTACACTCCAAACACGTGCCTGTCCAGGCGCCTGAGGGCCTCCACCATCTGGGCGTGCGGCACGCTTGCGGCGATGCGCACAAAGCCCGGGCACTCGAAGAGGCGCCCGTCGTGCCAGGTGACTCCCACGTCCCAGCCCAGGCGCGGGAGGTCCGCATAGCTCACGCCGTGCTCGTCGCACCACGTGCGGCAGTCGGCGAGCAGCACGTAGGTGCCCTCGGGCCGCGCGCAGCGCACGCCGTGGTAGGTGTCGCGGATGTGCCCATAGGCATGGCCCACAGTGCCCGACAGCACCTGACAGAGCTCGTCGCACCACGCCGCCCCCTCCTCTGAGTAGGCTCCCATCAGGGCATGCATCGAGAGCACGTTCTGGGCGTTGTAGTGCGAGAGCGAGCCCTCCTTGCGCATGCGATCTCGCAGCCACGGGTTGTAGATCACGTGGTAGGAACCGATGAGTCCGGCGAGGTTGAAGGTCTTTGACGGGGCGTAGAGCGCCACGGTGTGCTCGCGGGCCCAGGCGCCCACCGATTGCGTGGGGATGTGCGCGTGGTCGTCGAGCAGGATGTCCGACCAGATCTCGTCGGAGATGACCCACACGTCATGGCGCTCGAAGAGCTCCAGGGCGCCCTCGAGCTCCCAGCGCTCCCAGACGCGGCCGCAGGGGTTGTGCGGAGAGCAGAGGATGGCGGCGTGGATGTGGCCCTCCACGATGCGGCGCTCCATGTCCTCGAGGTCCATGCGCCAGACGCCCGCGTCATCGAGCACGAGCGGGCTGTGCACCAGATGGTAGCCACTGTTCCCGCAGGCGCTCGTGAAGCCCACGTAGGTGGGGGAGTGCACCAGCACGTTGTCGCCCGTGGAGCAGAGCACGCCGAGCGCGCTCACCACCCCGCCCAGCACGCCGTTCTCGTAGCCGATGTGCTCGGCCGCGAGGTCGCCCACCCCCTTGCGCGTGCGATGCCACCAGCGGATGGCCTCGTAGTAGGCGTCGCTCGCCTCGTAGTAGCCGAAGAAGGGGTGGTCCGCGCGCTCGTGGATGGCTCGCGTGACCGAGGGCGCGGTCGCGAAGCTCATGTCGGCGACCCATAGCGGGATGGAGTCAAAGCCCTCCCTCGGCGCCGCCGGAGCGAAGCCGGACCCGTCGCCCAGGCCGTCGACGGCGATGGCGTCATGGCCGCGACGGTCGCACATGGTGGTGAAGTCAAAGCGCATGGGAACCCTCCCTCTCAGGTCGCACCGACAGTATGGCACAGGGGCGCCCGCCAAACAGGGCGTCCCACATGCGCCTGGCTCAAATCGCCCCATCAGGTATGAGAGAATGCCCTCATGGGAACCGACACGAGGGAGGAAGCATGGCACATTTTCCTGATGGCTTTTTGTGGGGCGGCGCGACGGCCGCCAACCAGTGCGAGGGCGCATGGCTGGCCGACGGCAAAGGGCCGAGCGTCGAGGATCATCTGACGGGCGGCACCGTCTCGACGCCACGCACCTTCACGCGCGTGATCGAGGAGGGCACGTACTATCCCAGCCACGAGGCGGTCGACTTCTATGGCCACTACAAGGAGGACATCCGGCTCTTCGGCGAGATGGGCATGAAGGTCTTCCGCATGTCCATCAACTGGGCGCGTCTCTACCCGGTGGGCGACGAGCCCGAGCCCAACGAGGCGGGCGTCGCGTTCTACCGCTCGGTGTTCGAGGAGTGCGGGAAGTGGGGCATCGAACCGCTGGTCACCATCAGCCACTACGAGATCCCCTGGGGGCTCTGCGAGAAGTACAACGGCTGGGCCGACCGACGCTGCGTCGAGTTCTACCTCAACCTCTGCCGCACGCTCTTCACCGAGTACAAGGGTCTCGTCAGGTACTGGCTCACGTTCAACGAGATCAACATCCTGCAGCACGGCGGTATGGGCTCCTTCGTCGCGGGGGGCATCATGCCCAAGGGCGATCGCGAGCCCATGGGCCTCACCGACGTCGACGATCCCGCAGAGCTCAGCGTCATCTACACCGCCCTCCATCACCAGTTCCTCGCCTCGGCCCAGGCGGTTCGCCTCGCGCATGAGATCGATCCCGAGAACATGGTGGGCTGCATGATCGGGGGCGGACCCTCCATCTATCCCTACACCTGCGCTCCGGCCGACGTGCTGGCCGCCCAGCAGAAGCTGCAGATCGGCACCTGGCTCTGCTCCGACGTGCAGTGCCGCGGCTCCTATCCCGGCTACGCCCTGCGCTACTTTGCCGACAACGGCATCACGGTGTCGATGGAGGAGGGCGACGAGGAGATCCTGCGCGGCGGCACCGTCGACATGTACACCTACAGCTACTACATGACCAACTGCGCGAGCGCCGACCCTGAGGTCGTCAAGACCGGCGGCAACATGGTCATGGGCATCCCCAACCCCTACCTCAAGAAGTCCGACTGGGGCTGGGCTATCGACCCGGACGGCCTGCGCTGGAGCCTCAACGAGGTATGGGATCGCTACCAGATCCCCATCATGGTCGTGGAGAACGGCTTTGGCGCCGTCGACGAGCGCGCCGAGGACGGCAAGTTCCATGACGACTACCGCATCGACTACTTCCGTAGCCACATCAAGGCCATGGACGAGGCGCTGGCCGATGGCGTGAACCTCATCGCGTACACCACGTGGGGCTGCATCGACATCGTGTCTGCCGGCACGGGCGAGATGAAGAAGCGCTATGGCTACATCTACGTCGACCGTGACAACGATGGCAACGGCGACCTGCATCGCGAGCCCAAGGACTCCTACTTCTGGTACAAGAAGGTCATCGCGAGCAACGGCGAGGATCTCGCGTAGGGGCTCCACATCGACCGCGAGGGGGCTGCCGGGAACGAGCCGCAGCCCCCTTCACCGGCGCTACATCGAACCCCGCGCGGTGGGGGAGGGTACGAGGAGGGTACCATGCCGGAGCTGATGATCAAGGGCGTGCGGATCGGCGTGGGGCGGCCCAAGGCCGTCGTGTCGCTGATGGGTGGCACCATAGAGGAGCTGGTGGCGACTGCCGGGCGGGCCATCACCCAGGGGGCCGACTGCCTCGAGTGGCGCGCCGACCACTTTCCCGGCATCGGCGATGCGCGGGCTGTCTGCGAGGCCTGTCGCACCCTGGGTACGGCGCTCTCCCAGGTGCCGCTCATCTGCACCATGCGGTCCACGGGGCAGGGCGGAGCCCTTGGGCTGCCGGCGGAGGAGCACGTGGCCCTCCTGCGAGCCGTGATCGAGGGGGGAGGGCCCGACCTCGTCGACATCGAGGCGAATATCGGCGACGACGCGGTGCGCGAGCTCGTGGCACGTGCGCACGAGCGGGACGTGCGCGTGATCGTCTCCCACCACGACTTCGCGGGCACGCCCGAGACGGAGCGGATGGTCGCCCTGCTCGTGCACCTGGCCTCCCTGGGGGCCGACATCCCCAAGCTCGCCGTGATGGCGAGGGCCACGCCCGACGCCCATCGCCTCATGCGTGCCACCGCCCTGGCACGCGAGCGCCTCGACGTGCCGCTGGCCACGATGGCCATGGGGGCCGCGGGACAGCGCACGCGCCTGACCGGCGAGGTGTTTGGCAGCGCCCTGACCTTCTGCGCGTTGGGCGCGGCGTCCGCGCCCGGACAGGTCGAGCTGGCAGAGGCGCTGGAGGCGATGGAGGCCGTGCATCGGATGGCCGTCGCCGGCACCGAGCGGCCGAGCACGGGTGCCGGCGGCATCGTCGAGGGGTAGGTGAGCCTCATGCCTGTGAGCATCTCCGATCTCCACGGTCGCCTGGTCGACCTCCACCTGCACATAGACGGCTCCATAAGCGTACCCTGCGCGCGTCGCCTCGCCGCGCTCGAGGGCAGGGAGCTGCGGCGAGGCGACGCCGAGCTCTCCGCCCTGCTCTCCGTGGGAGACGACTGCGAGGACCTCAGCGAGTACCTTGCGAAGTTCGACCTCCCCCTCTCGCTGCTGCAGACGCGCGAGCAGCTCTCCGAGAGCGTCCGTCTGCTGCAGGAGGAGCTGCGTGAGAAGGGCTGCGCCTACGCTGAGCTGCGCTTTGCGCCGCAGCTGCACTGCGAG
The DNA here is from genome assembly GCA_002305995.1 of Atopobiaceae bacterium UBA1367. Classification (GTDB taxonomy): domain Bacteria; phylum Actinomycetota; class Coriobacteriia; order Coriobacteriales; family Atopobiaceae; genus UBA1367. Next base: position 655,096 of record DBRN01000012.1, on the reverse strand, counting down.
CGCGGCCTGACGCAGCGCGAGGTGGTGGAGGCGGCCATCGAGGGCCTACGGCGGTCCGCCTTCGAGGCGAGGCTCATCCTCTGCTGCATGCGCGGGGCCGACAACCTGTCTGCCAACCTCGAGACGGTCGAGCTCGCGGCGGAGCTTGTGGGCGACGAGGTCGTGGCGATCGACCTCGCGGGTGACGAGGCCCGCTTTCCCACGGCCGACTTCGCGGCGGTCTTTGCCCGCGCCCGCGAGCTGGGCATCCCGTTCACCATCCATGCCGGCGAGGCGGATGGCCCCCAGGGCGTGCGAGACGCGCTGGCCCTCGGGGCGGCGCGCATCGGCCATGGGGTGAGGGCCATGGACGATCCCGGGCTGGTGAGGGAGCTTGCGGCCCGGCGGGTGCCGCTCGAGGTGTGCCCCACCTCCGAGGTGCAGACGGGCGCGCTGCGGTCGCACCACGACATCGCCTCGCTGGGCGCCCTGCTCGATGCGGGGGTCATCGTGACCATCAATGCAGACAACTGCTCGGTCTCGAACACCTGGGTGGGCCGCGAGTTGACGCTGGTGGCGGACGCCCTCGGCCTCGGAGGGGACGAGGTCGATGCGCTGCTGCTCGATGCGGTCGAGGCATCCTTCGCGGACGAGGCCACGAAGGCGGCCCTGCGCGAGGTGGTCTCCGGCAGGTGCCGCCACCGGGACGAGGAGGCACGCCATGGATGACGAGAGGCTGGTCGAGCTCGCGTGCGAGGCCCGCGCACATGCGTACGCGCCGTACTCGCACTGGGCGGTGGGGGCGGCCCTGCTCTGCTCCGATGGCACGGTGTACCAGGGCTGCAACATCGAGAACGCCGCCTATGGGCCCTCCACCTGCGCCGAGCACACGGCGTTTCTCAAGGCCGTCTACGACGGGCATCGCGACTTCGAGGCGATTGCCGTCGTGGGTGGCCCCGAAGGGGGTCCCGCGCCCGACATCTGCGCCCCCTGCGGGGTGTGTCGCCAGGTGATGATGGAGTTCTGCGACCCCGCGTCGTTTCGCGTGGTCCTCGGCCGCTCGGAGGGGGAGGGCAGGCCCTACCTCCTGGGCGAGCTGCTCCCCGAGGGTTTTGGGCCGGACACCCTGCGCTAGCGCCTGCGCATGCGCCCGTTGGAGGACACTGCCCCCACGGGTGCGCGCGGTGAGGCAGTCACCTGGCGGTCATCCTCCCACGCCACGTCAACTGCCCCCCACAGGCGCGTGGTGAGGCATCACCGGCGATGCGCCTCGGCATGTGGAGTCCGCCGACAGGAGGTTCGTCATGCGCATGTACGACATCATCGCGCGCAAGCGTGACGGCCACGAGCTCTCCGACGAGGAGATCGCGTTCTTCGTCGGCGGGTACGTGGCCGGCGACGTCCCCGACTACCAGGCGGCCGCCCTCTGCATGGCCATCTTCCTGCGCGGCATGACGGCGCGCGAGACGGGGTGCCTTACCGCCGCGATGGCGAGGTCGGGAGAGACGGTGGACCTCTCGTCATTGCCGGGCGTCACGGTCGACAAACACTCCACCGGCGGGGTGGGCGACAAGACCACGCTGGTCGTCGCGCCACTGGTGGCCTCATGCGGCGTCACGGTGGCGAAGATGAGCGGCCGTGGGCTGGGCCACACGGGCGGCACGCTCGACAAGCTCGAGGCCATCCCCGGCCTCTCGGTGCGACAGGGTCCCGAACGCTTCCTCCAGATCGCCCGGGAGTGCGGCTGCGCCGTGGTGGGGCAGACGGACGACCTCGTCCCCGCCGACAGGAAGCTCTATGCCCTCCGCGACGTGACGGCCACCGTCAACAGCATCCCCCTCATCGCGTCGAGCGTCATGAGCAAGAAGCTCGCCGCAGGGCCCCAGTGCATCCTGCTCGACGTGAAGTGCGGCAGCGGCGCCTTCATGAAGGACGAAGGAAGCGCCCTTGAGCTGGCGCAGGCGATGGTCGCCATCGGCGAGCAGGCGGGCCGTCACACGGTGGCCCTCGTCACCGACATGAGCCGTCCGCTCGGCAACGCGATAGGCAACGCGCTCGAGGTCATGGAGGCCTGCGAGGCCCTGCGCGGGAAGGCTCCCGAGGATCTCGAGAGCACGTGCGTGGAGCTCGCCGCCACCCTGCTCTCCATGGCCGGCAAGGGATCCCTGGCGGCGTGTCGCGCCCTGGCACGACGACAGATCGCCAACGGGGAGGCCTTTGCCAAGCTGGGGGAGATGGTGCGCCTGCAGGGAGGCGACCCCGCCTGCCTGAGCGACTTCTCGCGCTTCGCCCAGCCCGCCGCCTCCCGTGAGGTGCGCGCGTCGCGGGCTGGATGGATCTGCCACATGGACACCGAGCGCGTGGGCGTCGCTTCGATGGAGCTCGGCGCCGGCCGTGCGCGCATCGACGACGCGATCGACCATGCGGCGGGCATCGTCCTCGCGCATAAGACGGGGGACCATGTGAGGAGGGGCGAGCTGCTCGCCACGCTCCATGCGTCGTCCGACGCACGCCTGGATGCGGGGGAGGCGACGCTGCGGGAGGCCGTCAGCTTGTGCGACGAGCGTCCGCCCGACACGCCTCACCTCCTTGCCCGCGTGAGCGCCGAGGGCGTGGAGTGGCTGGGATGGGCGGCGCGCCCGAGTGTGCGCGCCTAGAGGCAGAAGTCCACATCATCATGTGTCATGGGCGCCTGCGAGCCTACCGCATCGTGTATCATGGACAATTGCGAACCTGCGGCATCGTGTCGCGCGGAGGGGTGTTGCGCCCTGGGCAGGGAAGGTAGGGGAGAGGGCCGTATGAGGTCATTTGTGCATGCCATCGTCGATCCGCTGGGCTTCCATGCGCGCTCGTGCGTCACGATCGCCCGCGAGGCCTCGAGATGGGCCAGCGCCGTCATCGTCCGCGATGCGGAGCGCGAGGCGGACGGCAAGAGCATGGCCTCCCTGCTGGCGCTGCGCGCCAGGCGGGGCGACGTCCTGAGCGTGACCTGCAAGGGGCCCGATGAGGCCGAGGCCGCCTCTGCCATCGAGGCCCTCATGAGGATGTCCCTGTAGCGTGGCCACCCGGAGCAGCTACCGGACGCTTGCGGTCGGCGTGGAGGCGACCGGTGAGGTCGTGGACCGTCGGAGCCGCTTCATCGCGCAGCTGCGTCACGTGACGAGCGAGCGCGATGCCGGCGAGTTTGTCGCGGAGGTGCGCGCCCGCCATCACGACGCGCGCCACAACGTGCCCGCATGGATCCTCGCCGACGGTCGGGAGCGCTGCTCCGACGATGGCGAGCCCCAGCGCACGGGTGGGACGCCCGTGCTCGAGGTGCTGCGCGGGGCGGGCCTCGCGGACGTGTGCTGCGTCGTCACGCGCTACTTCGGCGGCACGCTGTTGGGGCCGGGCGGGCTGGCGCGCGCCTATGCCGCGGCCGCCCAGGCGGCGCTGGCCACAGCCGAGGCGGACGGCCTGCTCGTGACGATGACGCAGGTCACGCGCGTCACCTGTGTCATCCCCTACGGGGCGTACGGGCGCGCCGAGCGACTGGTGGCTGACTGCGGCGGCAGGGTCCAGGACTCGATCTTCGCGCAGGACGTGCAGCTGACCTGCGCGTTTCCCGCAGGGGACGAGGGGCGCTTCGTGTCCGCCCTGTCCGAGCTCATGGCCGGGGAGGATGTCTGCCTGGTGAGCGAGCCCACCTTCTCCGAGCTCTAGGCCCCCTGGTGGCAGTCGGCCGTCAGGAGGTGCGGACGCTCGCGGGTGCCGAGGGGCAGCCCCTGCTGTCTGGGTGGCGCCAGGGCTGCCCCGTGGCGCCACCCTGCGCTATGCGGTGCGCGCGAGCGACCCCATGGGATCCCATGGCGCCAGCACGATGGGATCTGCGTCGAGTGCGGCGGCCTGCTCCTCGGTGAGGTAGGCGCGGTCGACGACCACCTGATAGACATACTCGTCGAACCAGGGGTCGGAGAGCGTGTCAAAGCCGTCGCGACCATGGTCGGCGCCCCAGCTGTTCTCCACCTTCCAGAGCGTGGGCCTGCCCTCGCCGTCAAGGCGCACCCCCTCGAGCACCATGGCGTGGGTCATGAGCGACTCCCCGTAGTCGAGCCGCTGCGCCTTGTCCAGGCACCCCTCCACCGGAAAGCCGAAGAGGGAGTCGACGTCGAGGGCGGCGGTGTCCATGATGCCCTCGTCACGAAGGTAGCTCTGGTCCACGTCGCAGCCGAACCAGACGGGCAGGCCGTCGCGCAGCTGGGCGACGGCCACGCGCTTGAGCTCGGCGGGCGGGAGGTTGAGGTAGCGAACGGTGCCGTCCTCCTCGACGTTGCCCAGGCGGTCGACCGTGAAGCTCCTGCCAAAGGGCTTGTCGGCGGTCGGGGCGCTGATGATCGAGACATAGGCGTCCACGTCCATGTCCACCGCCACCTCGAAGAACTCCTGTGGCGTGAAGCTGCCGGAGAGCGCCATCTTGTCGTCCTTGTCGCGCAGGCGCACCTCGAAGCGCTCGGGTGGCGTGCCCAGGCACGTGGCGAGCAGCTGCCACACCTCGCTCACCATGGCCTTGCGCATCTGTGCCAGGGCGCTGGCGCCCACGCCCGCCTCGTGCGACTCCCGCAGCGTGCGGGCGCAACCGCGCAGGTACCTGGTGAGGTACGCGTCCATCTCGCGCGTGTTGCGCGAGCTCGCCGTCTCGGGCATGGCCTCCTTGGGCACCACGCCGTACTTCTTGACCAGGCTGCGGAACATGTCCCACTGCCCGCCGTCGCCGATGGGGTCGGAGAGCAGGAAGCTCACCAGGCGCCCGTCGAGCGCCTCGTCGAGCGTGTCCAGGACGTTGCCCAGAAACCAGTTGCTCTTCTCGAGCTTGTCGAAGAACAGGGGATAGGCCTGGCTGAGCTCGAAGGTCTTGAGGTTGTACTTCCTCATGGTGCGCTGGCGCATGGTGTTGAGGCTCGCGAACATCCAGCAGCGTCCCGAGCGCTGCTGGTCGCAGCGCTTGCCTTGCATCACCTCGAGGTCGAAGCCAAGCGCGTTCGCGGCGACGCCCTCGGGGACGCGCGCGGCGGCGCGGATGCCGACCGAGCTCACCGCGTTCTTGGCGATGACGTTGGCCTGCCGCGCGCCAAAGCGGACGCGCGCGTTGGCAAGGTCTCCCTGCGTGATTCGTGTCTCCTCGTTCATGCGGCTCCTCCAGGCTCGGGACCCTCCTGCGCGATCGTGCGCGAGCGGGTCGCGGGGGTGTTGTCATGCACGCCTGAGCATAGCACGGAGGATGGGCACCGAGGCCGGCTGCCGTGGCGGATGGCGACGCTCGCGGTCCTGCCTTTCCCGGAAGAAACAGCATGAACGAACAAAGAAAACTATATATGATTGCAAATTCGTCGACTACAATCAACTGATTTTGGATAAACAAAGGAGAAATACCCTTACGTCGGGCCATCCCACGATGTGCTGACCATGCCAGTGCGGATGGCTCATGTCAAATGTGGGGGAGGCGTTGAGGATGGCACGGATTCTGGCGATCGATGACGAGCGCTCTGTGGTGGACGCGCTGTGGCGTGCGCTGAGCCGGGCGGGATACGAGATGGTGGGCATCACCGACCTGTCAGAGGCGGTTCGCATGGACTTCCTTGGCTTCGACCTGGTTCTCTGCGACGTGACGCTGCCTGGCGGCGATGCCCTCGACCTGGTGAGGGAGATTCGCCGACGTGCCGACTGCCAGGTGCTGCTGCTGGCCCCGCAAGGGGTTGAGGGCGCGATGGTCGAGCTTGGCCTTGGTGCCGACGACTACGTGCGCAAGCCCTTCGACCTGATCGACCTGCGCACCAAGATTGCCTCGCACCTGCCGCGCACCTGCATGTGGAACGCGCACTCGCTCACCTTCGGGCGGGTGCGCCTGAATCCCCGCTCCCGCAGGGTCGTCGTGAACAACGACAACGTCGCGCTCACGTCGACCGAGTACGCCCTCTGCGAGCTCCTCGCCCGCAACCAGGGGCAGATCCTCGCCCCTCGCCAGGTGCGCGAGGCGCTTCCCGAGAAGATGGCGCACCTCGCCGACGAGGAGATCTCCGCACAGGTGAGCGAGCTGCGGGAGAAGCTGCGCAGGCGGGGCGTGGACCCCATCTCCATGGTGCGCTGCATGGGCTACCGCTGGCGCGCCTGAGGTCGCATCCCACCGCCGGCCGTCTCGCAGGGGCGGAGCTGTATCAAAAATTATTCCGTATGATTCGGCCCGGCAGTTCGACCTCTTCGGCCAACTGCCGGGCTGCTCTCGTTGTCGAATGAGCGGGGTCGCACCCACCTTCTCAAAGCTACTGAACAGGAGTCTCGTGGAATTTCGGTTTTGCTTGATGTTGCCGAAGACAGTCCCCACGTCGAGAGGGAGCGCCCTAATGGGCGCGCCCAATTCAAATGAGGACTTTTGACACAGACCTTGTCCTCGCTCGGAGCAACCAAAAGTTGGGCGGCCGTCATGTCGGTTGCTGTGCCTAAGACATCGTTGTCCCTTGTTTCTTGATGTGTGGGCAACAAGAGAGACGGAGAGGGTCAGCCCGGGAAGATCGGAGTCTGACCGATGTCGAGGTCTTTAGTTGCTATTTTCATGATTCAAATACGCTACGCTGCCATTTTTTCGGTATTGCTGAACCCGAAGTTCAACCGACATACGCAAAGAGCTTTTTCCTGAAGTTTACCCGTTTGTGTGGGGTGCAGCGATATCGCCTCTGAAAGAATAAATCATGTTTCTCATTATGGACTGGGGTAAAGAGAGGAGATGAAGTACCCCCTTGCGAGGAAGTAGATCTAAATTTTATTCTAATATTTTGTCTTTTAGAGCCATCTATAATTTGAATAACTCTAGAGTGTCCTTGAAGGGAGGGCAGATGTCTAACAAGTTCCGTTCGTTTGTCGCGCCTTTTGTCACCGCATCCCTGGTAGTTACGATGTGGTTGCCTGGAGCGGCAGTCTATGCTGCCGATGAGGGTGCCAGCGAGGAACCCGAGCCGGTCGTTGAGGCCACTGAGGCTCCGGCACCTGAGGCCGAGCCGGTCGTTGAGGCTGTTGAGGCCCCGGCTACTCGGACCTCAGGGAAGGACTTCTCCGCAAACGCAGAGTTGTATGCGGAGGGGATAAGTTCGGGAAATCAAGGGATATTTGTTTCATTCAATACATCCCTCCCGACACAAGCTAATGAGGGTGATTTTATCCTCATTAGTTGGTCCTCTCCGGAGCGTTTCTATCCGGATATTGAGACGTGGGGTCCAGAGGTTTTCGGGGAGTTCTCCTGGGGTCGTCCCATTGGGGGGATAGAATATACCCCGGGCGAGACCCAGCTACTAATAAGGTTGCACCAGACTCTTTTTGGGGAGACTGGGACAGCTTTCGTCTGTTTTAAAGACATGGTTGGCCAAGGCGGTCAACTTATTGTGTACATGGGGGAGAAGAGCGTGGAGATCTTCTACCCTCAGAATGTAACGCCCGAGGACCCGGATGACCCCGAGAACCCGTCTCAGCCTAAGCCGGCTGAGGGCGGCGCTGCGAAGAGCAGCGACGCCGCTGGGGCGAAGCCCCAGGTCGTTCTAAATCCGTCCTTGGTCGATAGCGTGACCAAGGACGCAAAGAACGACGAGCTGCCGGCAACTGGCGACCTCGTTGCCCTGCTGCTCTATGGGGCAGCCGTGGCCGGGGTTACCGGTGCGACAGCCTTTGCGGCTGGCGTGGCCGGGAAGAGGAAGAAGGATAAGAACTAAAAAAGGAAGCTCGAAAAGGGTTTCCTGGGGCCGCCATTCGTGGCGGCCCTTTTCGTGTCAAAAAATAGTTTGGAATAAGAATTTATAAGAGCTTAAAAAGTCAGTTTGTCGTTTAGGCTATTAATTTAATAACTAATATCTAAAGCTCAGAAAGAACCAAGATACTAAATAATAGGAAAAGTCTTTAGTTAGCGAGCCTGTAGTGGTCTTTGCCGACGCGAGTGAAGAGCTGCTTGCTTTGGAGGTTGAGAAGGACGGTGGTTTCTTTAACTTTGCGGGCTTTAAGAACCTGTTTAACGATTTCTTTGCGGGAGAGACCTTCGGATCCGGCCTTTTGGAGGACTTTAGTGATAATATCGGCGACAGTGCCTTTCTCGAAGCCCCAGCTGTCGAGGGCGTAGATGCCTCGGCCGATAAGGACGAAGCGCGGGTCTTTGATTAGCTCGTTGTGGATGGCCTGAACGGTGACGTTTTTGCGCTTGAAGTTCGAGGCGCTAATCGCTTTAGCAATATCGGAAAAATGCATTGGTTCTTTGTTTTCTTCAAGAACAACGAAGATTTTATCACGGATATTCTTTGGGTTTACGCTTGGCCATTTGGCAAGGCCCCACTGCGTGTTGAGGGTTGAAAGTAGTTTGCTTAAACGGGCGAGAGCCTGGATATGGTCGGGGTGTTCATAGTCTAGTTTTGCATCGAGCTCGTCGAGGCTAAGGGGTTTTTTGTTGGCTTTAATTAAGGCAACGATTTCGTCGACACGCTCACGGATAACTTTTCCACTACCGTATTCGGCAATGCCGATTGCGCCATGGTATTTGTCATTTTCGGGGACGAGACTAAGTGCGGGAGAGATTTCACCAAGAAAGTTGAAGTTAGCTTTTTCAACAGGGGTGGCTTCGCGACCAAGAATTTTCAGGACGAGATCAGACACACAAGCAACTCGCCCCATTTCGGTTAAATTGCGGATGACGAGTTTTTCGGTTTGGGGGAGATTTGTGATTCTTCCCTCTTCGGCGGCGATACGGAGGCGAAGCCCTAGGTCGTGCTGGAACCCTACGACTAGAAAGTTCCGCGAGCTTCTATATCCTTGGTCAATCCCTTTGCTCATGTGTATGGCCGAGGAGTCATGCTCCTCGTGGCGCAGGCATCAATGTCCGCGCATGCAACCGCTATACTCTTGGCATCCGCACGACCATCACCCGCCCGTCGGCACGGGAAGGCGCCCATGACCAAGCCCATTCCCCAAAGCATCACCTGTGAGCCACCGTCCCATGCCCTGCGTGTCCTCGAGGTCCTGGAAGGCGCGGGCTTCGAGGCCTGGGTCGTGGGCGGCTGGGTTCGCGACGCCCTGATGGGCGAGCCCAGCCATGACGTGGACGTCACGACGTCGGCGCTGTGGCAGCAGAGCGCCGCCGCCCTGCGCGCCGCCGGGCTCGTGGTGCACGAGACGGGCGCGGCGCACGGCACGGTGACGGCAGTGGTGGGAGGCAGTCCGGTCGAGGTGACGACCTATCGTGTCGAGGGGGCCTACTCCGACCACCGCCATCCCGACGAGGTGCGCTTTGTGGGGAGCGTCCTTGACGACCTCTCCCGCAGGGACTTCACCATCAACGCCATCGCCTATCATCCCGCGCGCGGCCTGCTTGATCCCTTTGGTGGGCGTCGCGACCTCGAGGCTGGTCTCATCCGTGCGGTGGGCGATCCGGCGCAGCGCTTCGAGGAGGACGCCCTGAGGGTCCTGCGTGCCGTGCGCTTTGCCTGTCGCATGGGCTTTGCGATGGAGGGGGCCACCCATCGGGCGCTGCGTGACGCGGCGAGCGGGCTGGCGGGCATCGCCCGCGAGCGCATAGGCCAGGAGCTGGACGGCATCGTGACCAGCGGGCGTGTGGGCTGGGCCCTGCTGCACGAGACCGACGCGATGTGCGCGGCCATACCAGAGCTCTCCGCGATGCGCGGGTTCGACCAGCGCAGCCCGTACCATGCCTTCGACGTGCTTGAGCACACCGCCCATGTCTGCAACGCCTGCGAGGCGTTCACGGCGGGCGTGGCCCCGCGCGAGCTGAGGTGGGCCGCCCTTTTGCACGACGTGGGCAAGCCGGCCACCTTCACCATCGACGAGGCCGGGCGGGGACACTTCTACGGGCATCCGGCGGAGGGCGCCCTCATCGCGGAGCGCGTCATGCGCCGCCTTGGTCTGCCCACCGCGCTCGTGAGGGCGGCGTGTGCCCTCGTCCGCTACCACGACCACGTGATGACGTCCACGCAGCGCTCGGTTCGCAGGACGCTCGTGCTTCTCGACCGGGCATGTCCGGGGCGTGCGTATCGTCTTGCCCACCAGCTTCTCGACCTCAAGCGCGCCGATGCCGTCAGCAAGGTGTGGAAGGTCGCTGGGTATGCGGTCGAGCTGGACGAGGTCGATCGCGCCCTGCGCAGGGAGCGTGGCAGGGGAAGGATCCTGCGCGCGGGCGACCTTGCCGTGGACGGCGCGGATATCATGAGGCAGTTTGGGATGACGCCCGGCCCTGCGGTGGGAGAGGTGCTCTCGGCGCTGCTTGATGCGGTGGTCAACGCGGAGGTGGAGAACACGCGCGAGGCGCTCCTCGCCATGGCGCCCTTAGCGGCGGGGACGCAGGCTGACTAGGCTGGTCGAGCGGGCGGGGAGGTGCGGCCCGTGCGGGACGTGAGCCTCTGCTGGAAAGGGAATCCGTGAGTTGTGCGAGGTCGGGGCGGGGGCCGGAAAGGGAAAGCCCGAGTTGTGCACAACGCGACCCTCGGCCGGAAAGGTTTTCGTCGACTTGTGCGCAGCGTGGGCCTCCCCCGGAAAGGAAAACCCCGAGTTGTGAGGGCCGACGAGGTCAAAAGTCGGGAGAAACCTTTCCACCACGGATCCAGACCCCGCACAACTCGGCAAAACCCTTTCCGGCAAGGAGGCAAAGTCCGCACAACTCACGGATTCCCTTTCCATGGCCGGCCCCGAGCTCGCACAACTCGGCCTTTTCCTTTCCGCCATCGGCTGGGGTCTCGCACAGCTCGGGCTTTTCCTTTCCGCCATCGGCTGGGGTCTCGCACAGCTCGGGCTTTTTCTTTCCGGCCCCCGCCCCGATCTCGCACGACTCGGGGATTCCCTTTCCACTGTCACGCCACACCACGTGCAGGTCGGTTTGGGCAGGAGCACGCCAAGAGGCACAGGGTCCTGCAAGGGGGCAGGCGGACCCTGCGACCCCGTGTCCCAAGGGCATGCCGTGACGGGCCGGCGTGACGGGCCGGCGGGGCCGCCTTCCTCACCAAAAAAGCTCGAGCTGAGGACTTGCACACGGTGCGTCGTTGCCGTATAGTATCTTTTCGCGTTGAAGGATGTCGCCTCATGCATTGGGACTTCGTCTAACGGTAGGACAACGGATTCTGGTTCCGTCAGTGGGAGTTCGATTCTCTCAGTCCCAGCCATCCTTCAGGCTCACGGCCCGTTCGTCTAGCGGTT
>DBRN01000012.1:272108-643840 GCA_002305995.1 Atopobiaceae bacterium UBA1367 | reverse complement strand
TTCGAATCCGGTACGGGCTACCAGATCCTCGCAGGCCGGAGCCACGTCTCCGGCCTGCTTTCGTGTGGGCCTGCATCCCCCCGCAGACGGGGACCTGATCCACTCCTCCCGGAGCTTCGTGTCGGTGGCACTGCATCCCTCCCGCAGACGGGGCCTGGGGGGCATCCGCGCCACAGGGCCTGTGGTTTGCATCAAGGGTTTTTCGTTGCCCAGGATCCGTATCGTACAGGTCGCCGATCCATTGTGGCCGCCCCTTAAGGCACATGGTATCGTCTGGCGCAAGGTACCCCTGCGAAAGGAGACTCCATGAGCAAGCGTCTGGCCCTGTTGTGGGCAACCCTGCTGTGCGTGTGCGGCCTGACCCTGGCCGCATGTGGCGGCACGTCTAAGTCAGGCGATGCCGGCGCGTCTGGTGGGGCTGCGGCGGAGAAGCCAGCCGACCCATCCGAGAAGTTCCTGGGAGAGTGGAAGCTCGCCGCCATACAGACGGAGGGGATCACCGTTGTCGGCGACTTCAGCATAATGATGGACACCGACGCGGGCGTCTCCCTCACCCTCGAGAAGGACGGCACGGGCGCCATGACCTTTGACGACGAGTCCGGCACGCTGAGCTGGAAGCTCGTCGACGACAACTCCATCGAGCTCACCATCGCCGAGGAGGGGGAGCAGGACGATGACGCCCCCATCACTGTTGGCGAGACCGTCAAGGTCACCTATGAGGATGGCGTCCTCTCGCTCCCCATGGACGACGATGACATGCAAGGGACCCTCCTCTTCAGCGCCGACGGCACAGTGAAGAAGTACCCGGAGATCGACACCTCCACCGCCACCGAGATCACTTCGCGCGACGCGCTTGTCGGCGAGTGGAAGCTCACGGGCATGAACTTCTCCGGTGCCTCCATGTATGGCGATGCCGACAGCATCGCGGCCATAGTCGGGGAGTCCACAGACCCCACCATCGTCGTGCCGAAAGAGGGTCCGGTGACGCTGATGGGTGACGAGGCGGAGCTCTCGGTCTCCGGCAGCGGCGCGACCGTGAGCGTCGCTGGCACGAGTGTGCCCATCAAGGCCCTGGGCGATGACATCATCGTCGATCTCTCGGAGATGACGATTCTGGGCGACGCGGATATCGTGATGCGCTTCTCCAAGTAGCCCTGACAACGACAGGCACGTGCGCGAGCGCCGCCCGCAGGCCCAGTCCTGCGGGCGGCGTCCTGTGAGATGGCTCACAGCCTCCGCTGCTGGTAGAGCTCGCCGTCGGCAAAGCCGAGGCCTCGATAGTAGTTGCGCGTGCCCACGGAGCTGATGACGTTGATGGCGTTGTAGCCCGCCTTGCCGGCCATGGCGCAGGCCTCTTCGACGAGCCTGCGGCCGAGCCCGGCGTGCTGCGCGCCTCCCCGCTCCGAGGTCCCAAGCCCTGCGACGCGCCCATAGACGTGGACCTCGCGGATCATCGCCTCGTTGCGACCGCGGGGAAGGGAGAGGCGCAGGAATCCCGCGATCCGGTCGTCTTCCGTCACCCACTGCAGGAAGTGCTCCGTGCTCACGGTCGTCGCGTATGTGACGCACCCCATGCGCAGGTCTGCGAGCGACACGTCGGCCGTCGACACCTCGCGCATGCGGATCTCGTGGACCTCGTCCCCACGCTCGGTGATGCGCGCCTCCACCATCTGGCGCAGGTTGGTCCTCTTGTTGCCTGCGACGATGTCTGCGGACGAGATGTCACGGATCATGCGCGATATGCGCACGTGGGCGGGGGTCGCCAGCGTGTCCGCCACCAGGAGGTCGATGAGCTCGTCCTCCCCGTAGGGAACCCAGGTGCCGTCGGTGTGGCAGGCGCGAAGGCGCGCGCTCGCCACCAGGCAGCACGGGTAGAGCTTCACCTCGTCGGGCATGAAGCGCTCGTCGCGTACCAGCCGCAGGTAGTCTGCCCTGTCGTCTGCGGGGGTGGCGCCCATCAGGTTGGCCATGAAGTGGACCTGGATCTTGAACCCGGCCAGGCGCAGCACCTCGAACGCCCGCGAGATCTGCCCCACGCTCACCCGTCGCCGGTTGGCGTCGAGGATGTCCTGCCGCAGGCTCTGAATGCCCATCTGGATCTTGGTGCAGCCGAGGCGCCGCATCTCCTGCGCGCTCGTGGGGGTGACGAGGTCGGGACGCGTCTCCACGGTGAGTCCCACCACGCGGTGCGCTGCCGACTCATTGTGGGCATGCTCCCGCCTGAGCTCCTCCATCGTCGCCTGCTGCCACACTGACGTGCGCTTCCACTCCTCGCGCTGGCCGATCGTCCCGATGGCCTCGTTATAGGAGCACGTCCCCGTGTCGACCGACCGCTGCAGATCGGCTGTCCGCCGCACGATCTCGTCTCGGTCATGGGTCATGCCGCACGCCCGGTAGCGACGGTCCCGCTCCTCGGGGCCGTCGCCGGCAAAGCCGCGGCCCCCAAGGTCGTTGAGGGCCCGGAAGAGCTCCGAGACGAACCAGACCTGGTAGGGGGAGGGGTAGTCGCTCCACGTGCCCCCCAAGATGATGAGCTCGACCTTGTCGGTCACATGACCCATCTCGCGCAGCGCCGCCATGCGTGAGCGCACCTGCAGGTAGGGATCGAAATAGGCGCGCTCGGCACGCTGGCAGGCCGGCTCGTCCGCGAGGTAGCTCTTGGGCATGCGCACGTCACTGGGGCAGTAGAGGCAGTCGCTCGAGCAGGGCCATGGCTTGGTGATGACGGTGACGGTGGCGACGCCGGATGCGGTGCGTCGCGGCTTGACCCTGAGCAGGCGCAGGAGCGCCTCCTCGGTGTGACGGTCGACGTCCCAGCTCGCCCATCGCTCGGGCTCCTGCTCCCTCACGTGGAGGTAGTAGGGGAGAAGGCGCCGCTTGGCCACGCGGCGGCCTTCGTCGTGGGTCGCCCGGTTGTGGCGACGGATCAGCCTGTCGAGCCACGCCGCGTCGAGCGGGTGGCCTCCCGCCTTGATGGCGGCGATGATGTCCAGGATCGCTGGCTCCATGGCTGACCAGTATACTGGAGCCATGGACCTTGCGACCGCACGCCACCTGAGCGAGCTCACGACCGACTTCTACCGGCGTGTGGGCCCCTCGTTCGCTGCCACGCGCCAGTCTCCGTGGCCGGGGTGGGAGCGCGTGCTCCGTGCCTGTGGCCTTGCGCCTGGAGATGCGCTCGACGTGCTGGACGTGGCCTGTGGCAACCTGCGCTTCGAGCGCTTTCTCTCCCGTAGTGGCCTGACCGCCCGCGTCTGGGCGTTCGACAGCTGCGACGGTCTGGCCCAGATGGGGGCGCAGAGCCTTGCGGGGATGACCTACCGCCATCTGGACGTGGTCGGCGCGCTCTTCGAGGGCGAGGGTCCCATAGGGCTCGAGGCCCCCCGATGCGACCTTTCCGTGTCCTTCGGCTTCATGCACCATGTGCCGTTGGCCACCCAGCGCGCCCGCCTCCTCGCATCCCTCGCAGATCGCATGCGTCCCGGCGGACACATCGCCGTGTCCCTCTGGCAGTTCGCCCGCAACGAGCGCCTGCGGGCGAGGGCGGTGCCCGTGCCGGGCGGTGACGAGGGAGACTACCTGCTCGGCTGGCAGGGCAGGAAAGACGTCGCACGCTACTGCCACAGCTTCTCCGAGGACGAGGTCGATGCCCTTTCCCGCTGCTGTGGACCGGCCATCCGCGAGGTCGCGCGCTTCTCCGCGGACGGCAGGACCGGGGACCTCAACCGCTACCTGGTGCTGCAGAAGGCCGACCGGCCTGAGGGCTGATGCCCGCTGGGGGACGGGACCCCTGTGACGGACCCCCGTGACGATCGGACCAAATCAGTTTGTCTGTGCTCCAGACGCTGCGAGCGGGCGCAAAACGCAACTTGTCTGTACTTTGACGCGCCGGTATCGCGAGGATCGATTTGTCGGTGCGGTAATTTCGCCGACAAACTCATTTGTCGGTGCATCTCAAAAAGAGGGACCCTGAAAAGTGCAGACAAACTGCTTCGGAACCCTTAGGATGATCTGGTGAGCGCCCCGCAAGGTCCCACGCCCAAGGATGGAACGCCCTCGGGCTTGATGGTCGCGCGGGGGGATCACCGTAACGCCCCGCGCCCAAGGATGGAACGCCTCCATGGATATCGGCTACCTGCTCTGGCTCCAGGGCATACGCACATCGTCTCCCCCCGTCGTGCAGGCGTTCTTCTCGTTTCTGGGCTCGGATGCCGCCAGCGTGGCGGTGATGCTCATACCCTGCCTGGCATACTGGTGTCTCGACAAGCGCCGTGGCCTGCTGGCTCTGGTTGCCTACGGATCAAGCTGGCTCTGCAACCAGCTGCTCAAGAACACCTTCTGCTACCCGCGCCCCTGGCTTCGGGACCCCCGCGTCATCCCGGATCCCACCGCCATCCCCGGGGCGAGCGGCTACTCGTTCCCGAGCGGCCACACCCAGTCGTCGGCCAGCATGCTGGTCGGGCTGGGCTGGTCGTGGCGCGAGCGGCGCTGGCCTCTCGCGCTGGGCGTCGCCGTGACGCTTCTCGTGGGCTTCTCCCGCAACTTCCTCGGCGTCCACACGCCCCAGGACGTGCTGGTGGGGTTCGTCGAGGGCTGCCTCTTCGTGCTTCTGGCCGACAGGCTCATCCCGTGGGTCGACGAGGAGGAGGGCAGGGACGTGCGCGTGGTCGTGGCAGGCCTCGCCATCGTGGCAGCCTATCTGGCATACGTGACGCTGAAGCCCTACCCCGTCGACTCCCTTGGCGTGAGGCTGTCGGCCGACTCCGCGGACATGGTGGTCGACTGCTACCGGGCGGGCGGTGGCTTTGCGGGCATCCTCCTGGGATGGTTCGCCGAGCGCAGGCTCGTGCGCCTCGAGACCGGCGGCCTGTCGGCAGGGCGGATCCTGCTGCGCATGGCCGTGGGGATGACTGTCGTCCTCGTTGCCTACAAGCCCGTCGGCCACGTCGTCGTCAGCCTGCTCGGTGCCTACACCGGCCAGCTCGTGCGCCATCTGCTCGTGTTCATCCTGGCGGTGGCCGTCGTGCCGGCGCTCTTCGCGCCTCTGGAGCACCTTGCCTGCCGCAAGGGCCGCGGCTGAGGCATCGCGACCCTGATCGGCCGCCCGCCGCCCGCGCCCAGCCCTCCCGTCACACCCCCAGCTCGGAGCGCATGTGATCAGCCATCCGGTCAAAGCCCTCCTGTGTCTGCGGCAGGTCCCAGGTGCGCGAGAGCATGTCGGCGAGATGGCCCTGCTCGCGCACGATGGCGAGGCTCCGAGGATAGACGAGCTCCCACGCGAAGCAGATGTGACCAAGCAGGATGTCGGCGGGATGTCGGCGCACGCCGCGCGGCAGGCAGCGGTGCTGGTAGAAGATCTCGACGCACTCGTCGCTGAGCTTGCTGGCGCGCATCATCCCCTCGCTCACGCCATAGATGTCCTCGACGGGACAGATGCAGTTTGCGTGGATGATGTCGATCTTGTCGGCGTCGCGCAGCACGTCGCAGAGGGACCTCGTGCGCTCGTCGAGCCCTGCGGGCAGGCGGTAGTCGCTGTGGGTGGCGATGGCGAGCCGCACGAGGTCGTCGTGCGCGCGATCCCGCAGGAAGCGGCGGACAAGCGGCCCTCCCGTGACGTTCGCATGCTCGAACAGCACCGACGCCCCCAGGCGCGCATGGCTCACCGAGGCCGCGTCAGTGAAGGTGTCGTACAGCCTGACCTGCTCGAAGCGTCCGATGTCATGCAAGAGCCCCAGAAGCCAGGCAAGGTCGACATCGCACGCGGGCATGCCCTCGTCTCGTGCGATGCGCTCGCAGAGGTCCGCCACCCGAAGTGTGTGGTCGACCTTGAGCGCGATGCGCGGGTTCTCCTGATCGTACGCGCCCACGTATTCCCAGAACGAGTCGAGGGCGTGTGCCTTGTCCATGGGGTCTCCCATCATTGCGCCGTCGGGACAATTGTATGTGACCTTCCGCTGCGATGGCCCGCGGACCACCCATGGCGCTATCGTATGTGGTGTGCGAGGATGGAGGCCATGTGCGGAGCGGGGGAGAGGCCCGCCCGCCTCGAGAGGGAGGTGTGTTCCGCATGAGAGGCGATCGGTCATGGCGGCGTCGTGCGCGCCGAGGGGCGGCACGCGCCCTCTGCACGGCGTTGCTGGGTGGCATGGGGGCGCTGTGCGCCTGCGGGGCCGTCACGGGTGCGGAGGCGCCCGATGCCGCCACGCAGCCAGAGGCCTCCACGGGGCAGGAGGGCTCGGAGCAGGCGATCACCGGAGCCGCGGCCGAGGAGATCGGTGCCGCCCTCGACCGGATGACGGCCGAGACGAGCGCCGGTGGCGAGGACGGCGCACCCACGGCCTGGGCGGACGAGTGCTTCGACCGCCATGGTGACATCACGGCCTACGCGGTGCTCGAGCTGCGGGGCGCGCAGCTCGAGACCGTGCTCGAGCAGCAGGGGTACGTGTGGAGCGAGCGCAGCCAGACGTGGCTCAAGGAGGATGGCTCCTCGGCGCTCACCGTCCTGGACGACACGGGGGATCCGCTCCCCAAAGCCGCCGTCGCCGAGCTGGGGGCGGGGGCGTCCGAGGCGTCGGTCAGCTACCGACTCGTCACCAGCGGGTACAGCACGCCCCAGAGGGCCTTCGACGAGCTGGTCGGCAAGGTCCTCGCCTGCGATGACTCGCAGTTCGCCCGGCAGAGCGGCGTGGGCGTCGCCTATGGCCCCTCCATGCGCCGGGCCCTCGCCCTCGTCACCCGAAGCAACGACGTCTACGTGGTGTCGGTCTTCGGAGAGGAGGCGGTCGCGGCGGGCCTCCTCGACGCCGCGACGGGCCGCGAGCTGGGCGCGACGGCGGACGCGGCCTTCGAGGCCCTGACTGGGCGCGCGCCAGGTGCGCGGCGATAGCGTGGGATGCCCTGGATGCCCCGCGCCGCCTGGGGTCGACACCTGCCCTGGCATGTGGTACAACCTACATGAAACCGACGGGAAGGTCTTTGGCATGTTCGTTCGCCCATTTTCTGACGCCTGGCAGGCCACATGCGCCTGCGACCACCACCGCGTGATCCTTCCCGCGCGAACTCAGACTACCTAGGCGCACGTCCCCCAACGCCGCGCGACCATGCGACGTGCGCCTCAGCCTCACCTGCCGCCGCGATGGTGCGCGGTGTTGCTCCCTGCGCGACGATCGTCAGGCCACCAATAAGCTACCGAGGAGAGTCCCATGAAGATCCTGCACAACGACGGCCACGTGGGTGAGTGTCCCGAGGGGGAGGAGCTGCACGTCATCCGTCACAGCGCGGCCCACATCCTCGCCCAGGCCATCAAGCGCCTGTATCCCGAGGCCGACTTCGCCTATGGCCCCGCCACCGACAACGGCTTCTACTACGACGTCGACCTTCCCGAGGGGGTCAGGATCAGCGAGGACGACTTCCCCGCGATCGAGGGGGAGATGCGCAGGATCTGCAAGGAGAACCTCAGGTTCGAGACGTACGAGCTTCCGCGCGAGGAGGCCATCGCCCACATGGCCGAGCGTGGCGAGAAGTACAAGGTCGAGCACATTGGCGATCTCGCCGAGGACGCGCGCATCACCTTCTACCGGCAGGGCGAGTACGTCGACATGTGCGTGGGCCCGCACCTCATGTACACCAAGGGCCTCAAGGCCTTCAAGCTGACGGGCGTCTCCGGCGCCTACTGGAAAAACGACGCCCACAACAAGATGCTCACGCGCATCAACGGCATCGCCTTCGCCAGCAAGGCCGACCTCGACGCCCACCTCGCCCTCCTCGAGGAGGCCAAGAAGCGCGACCACCGCAGGATCGGCCAGGAGATGGAGCTGTTCATGATGGCCGACGAGGGTCCGGGGTTCCCGTTCTGGCTGCCCAACGGCATGCGCCTGAAGAACGCCCTCATGGACTACTGGCACGAGATGCAGGACGCCTATGGCTACGAGGAGGTGCAGACGCCCGTCATCCTCTCGCGCAAGCTCTGGGAGACGAGTGGCCACTGGGACCACTACAAGGAGAACATGTACACCACCCTCATCGACGAGGAGGACTATGCCGTCAAGCCGATGAACTGCCCCGGTGCGTGCCTCATCTACAAGAGCAGACCCCGCAGCTATCGCGACCTGCCCCTCAAGCTCGCCGAGGCGGGTCTCGACCATCGCCACGAGCTGCGCGGCGCCCTGCACGGCCTGTTCCGCGTGCGCTCCTTCACGCAGGATGACGCCCACCTCTACGTGCGCCCCGACCAGATCACCGAGCAGGTGACCGACACCACCCACCTCATCACGGCCTACTACGAGCAGTTCGGCTTCCCCTACCACGTGGAGCTCTCCACCCGGCCTGAGGACTCCATGGGCTCCGAGGAGGACTGGGCCCTCGCCGAGGAGGGCCTGAGGGAGGCCCTCGACACGATGGGCGTCGACTACATCGTCAACGAGGGAGACGGCGCCTTCTACGGCCCGAAGATCGACTTCCACCTCAAGGACTGCCTGGGCCGCACCTGGCAGTGCGGCACCATCCAGCTCGACTTCCAGCTCCCCCAGAACTTCGAGCTCGAGTACACCGGCGCTGACGGCGAGAAGCACCGTCCCATCATGGTCCACCGCGCGGGCTTCGGCAGCTTCGAGCGCTTCATCGGCATGCTCACCGAGCAGTACGCCGGCAAGTTCCCCACCTGGCTCTCGCCCTGCCAGGTCAAGGTGCTGCCTGTCTCCGAGAAGACGCGCTCGTACGCCAGGGAGGTCGGTGCGGCCCTGCGTGCGGCCGGCATCCGCGTGAAGGTCGACGAGCGCGACGAGAAGATCGGCTACAAGATACGCGAGGCACGTGCCGTCGACCGTGTGCCCTACATGCTCATCCTCGGTGAGCGGGAGAGCGAGGCCGGCACCATCTCGGTGCGTGACCGCAGCAACGAGACGCATCCCAGCACCCTCGACGAGTTTATCGCCTCCGTGCGTGAGGAGATCGCCGAGCGCCGCGGCTAGGGGCGTCCGGGACGGTCGTGTGGCAAAGGGCCCTTGGCCCGCACCCGGAAGCTCTCCGTGGCATGGCGGAGTGCGGCCCGCGTCCGGCCGGTCCCCCTCCGGGTACTCGCAGAGGCAGCTTGTCGAGATGGTGTGCAGCCCGCACCCGGCTGGTCCCCTCCCGAGGGCCGCCCGCCCGTCGATAGACGTTTCGTGTGCGCGGATTCTCCCCGCCTCGGCAGACCGAGTTGGGGAACAATTCAGACTGTGCCACAAAGCCGAGGCACGCACCCGACGTGAGGAGCTGCCATGCCCATCGACATGAACGATATCAGGCACCGTGCCACCGACCTCGCCGACCAGGCCTCCGACCTCGCAGAGGATCTGGGCGAGAGGGCACGGCCCCTCGTTGACCAGGCCACCGCGACGGTGGGTCCCCTTGCCGAGCGGGCGAGGCCCTACGTGAGCCAGGCGACGGCCGCCGCACGGCCGTTGGTCGATCGCGCCCGCGATACGGCCGACGGCATCGCCGATCAGGCCCAGCCGTACGTCGAGCAGGCACAGGACCGGGCGGGCGAGCTTGCCGAGAAGGCCCAGCCGTACATGGATCAGGCCAAGGATGCCGCAGGGGACCTCGCCGAGAAGGCCCAGCCCCATGTGGAGCGGGCGCGCCTGTGGGCCGCGGGGATGCTCGATCGGGCCTTCGACTTCCTGGAGGAGCAGACCAAGACCGACCTCGATGGCGACGGCGTGGTCGGTGCCGCTGCGGGGGACGCCGCCGAGGAGGCGCCTTCCCCCGAGGCCGCGGACACGGCCGAGCCTTCGCCGACGGAGGATCCGGACCGAGCGGCACCCGAAGCCTAGCCATGTCGCCCGACGACCTCCGCAGAGACCTCGCGCACCAGCTCGGTGCGGCCGGGGCCTGGGTGCTGGCCATGCCGAGCTGGCGCGCCTTGCAGGAGGTCAGGCCCGTCGCTGGGGAATCGCTGGTCGTGTCCCCCCTGCGCGCGGAGGGTGAGCCGGTGGCGTGCGTCGACCTGCGTGCGCTGGGGGTCCGCGCACGCGAGCGCGGGGTTGCCCTCGTGGTCGACGGCTCGCTCGTGTCGCACGGGAGGCGGCTGGGCCTCTGCGACTGCGCCTCGGTGCGCCTGGGCGCCCATGTCGGTGTGGCAGCCCCGTGCGAGGGGTGGTGCGTCGTCGCCGTGTCACGGGATGTCGGTCCGGTGGCCCCTGGCATCGTGGCCCGCCTCGACGAGCTCCCCGCGATCCCCGAGGGCGATGTCGACATGGTGCGCGCCGCCTGGCAGGACGCCCTGCGATGCTGGCGCACGACGAGCGACGCGGCCCAGGTGGTCGCGTCGTTTCTGCGGTGCCACCCGGGTGTCGCCGAGGTGCGCTACCCGGGGCTGCGCGGGGACCGCTCCTTTCCCGTCGCCTCGCGCACGCTCCAGCACGGCTTTGGCCCGCTGGTCGACTATCGCGTGGCCGATGGCCCGTGGTGCCGTGTCGCATGTGATACAAGGGATGTGCGCGAGCAGGTCATGTCGCTCGAGCGCAGCCTCGCGTGACCGTGCCTCGCGCCCTTCCGGCCTACCCGTGCGGGCATAGCAAAGGAGTCCCCATGAACCTTCCCAGGAAGCTTTCGCGTGTCGTGTCGGCGGTTGCCTGCTGCGTGCTGGCCACCTGCCTCTCGGTCGGCCTCGTCGCCTGTGCCAACAACGACGAGCAGCTGATTCGCGCCAGCGTCACCAAGACCCTGGACCTCTTCAAGGACCCCACCAAAGAGAAGCTCGGGGACTTCGTCGAGTCGTCGAGCGTCGACGTCGACCAGCTCCAGGGATACGGCATCGACGTGTACGAGTTCTTCGAGCATGGTCTCGCCCGCTTCGACTACGAGGTGGGCGAGGTGAGGGTGAGTGGCGACACGGCGGAGGTCGACCTCTCGCTCACCAACGTGGACCTGGACGCGGTCGCCAGTGCGGTCGCTGACGACATGCGGAGCGACCTCGACAGCTACGTCAGCCTCATGGCTGGCGAGAACGCGCAGCAGGAGTTCATGAAGGTCTACTTCCAGAAGGTCTACGAGGCACTCGACGCCTCCGAGGAGACGGTGACGACCGAGGCGACGCTCAAGCTCACCAAGCGGAACGGCGAGTGGGAGGTTGACGAGGACAGCATGGGCGAGGTCATATCCGGGGTCTGGGGAGGCGTGGAGCCGTAGCCTGCCCTCGCCCTCTGCGCGCCGAGGCCGAAGGCCCCCGCGCTCTCCCGCAAGGGGCGGCGCGGCACGCCTAGTCGGACACGTCAGAGTCGAGCACCACGGCAAAGCGGTATGCGGGGAAGGCTCGCTCACATTCCTCCACGATCGCCGCGCACGTCGCGTCGCGGTCGTGATCCTCGAAGCCGATCACGACGTCGAAGCGCACGATTCTGCGCCCCTCGTCCACGTAGAAGCCGTGCATCTCGCGGACGTGCTCGTGAGCCCACACGATGTGGGCCACCTCTGACCTCATCGCCGCCGCCTCGGAGCCGTCGGCGTTGGTCGCGTAGATGCCCACGGCGACGAGGTCGACGTCACAGGAGAGGAGCACCTGCTCCTGGACGCGCTTCGTCAGGGCATCGATCTGTGCCGCGGTCATGGTCTCGTCGACGGTCACGTAGACGGACCCCTGCATGCGCTCGGGACCATAGTCGTGCAGGAACAGGTCGTAGGCACCCCTGACGCCCCTGATCGCCTCAACCGTCGACTTGACCTTGTGGGCGACCTCAGGGTCGACGCGCTCCCCGAGCACCTTCGAGAGCGACTCGCGCAGCATCTCCATGCCGCTCCTGATGATGATGAGCGAGATGACGGCCCCCAGCCACGCCTCGGTTCCGATGCCGAGGGTGAGGTAGAGGATGGCTGCAAGGACGGTCGCCGAGGAGATGGCGGCATCCATCGTGGCGTCGATGCCCGAGGCGACCAGCGATTCGGAGGCGACCCGCCTGCCGACGGCCGCGAAGTGGTGTCCGAGCGCGAGCTTCACGCCGACGGTCACCATGATGATGGCCAGAGAGACCGGGTCGTAGCTGGGCGCCGTCGGGTGGAGCATCGCCACGATCGACTCGCGCAGCGAGGTGACGCCGGCCGCAAGGATGATGGATGCGATGACGATGGCGGTGAGGTACTCCATGCGCCCATGGCCGTAGGGGTGGTGGTGGTCCGCCGGGCGCAGGGCGAGGCGCGCCCCGACGATGGTGATGATCGAGGAGAGCGCGTCGGAGAGGTTGTTGACGGCGTCGAGCACGATGGCTATGGAGCCCGTCAGCGCGCCGACCGCGGCCTTGAGGGTGGCGAGGAGCACGTTGGCCGCGATGCCGAGGGAGCTCGTCCTCACGATCTGCCTGTTGCGGTCCAGTTGGGCCGTCTGCGATGCCATGTGCCCCCCTGACGGATGTCCCGATGAGCCTTGCCTGCAACAACCGCATTGTATGCGAAGCGCCCGACGGCATGGCGGGGCGAGCGGTCGCCTTCGTCCCCCGTGCCACGCCCGGGGCCATTCGGGCGGGGAGAGGGCTACCATAGCCGTGTCTAGCTTGTCCGGCTCGCGCGAGGAGGATGTCCCCATGAGTGTTGTCCATGTTGTCGCCGCCATCATAGAGCGTGACGGCCGCGTGCTCTGTGCCCATCGACCGTCGGGCATGGCAGGGCCGGGATGGGAGTTTCCCGGCGGCCGCGTCGAGGAGGGCGAGACGACCGAGCAGGCCCTGCGAAGGGAGGTCCTCGAGGAGCTGGGCGTGCGTATCGCGCTCGCATGGCACCTCGGCACCGTCGAGCACGACTACCCCACGTTCCACCTGAGCATGGACTGCTTCGTGTGCGGCCTGGCGCCGGGCGAGGAGCCGACCAGCTCGGAGCATGACAAGATCCGCTGGGTCGACCGGGACGGGCTGCTCTCGCTCGAGTGGCTTCCCGCAGACGAGGGCATCGTGCGCCAGCTGGGGATGTGCTGGGACCAGACGTTTGCCACCTCCCATCTGTAGTGGGACGAGGGGTGCCGCTTGGGTATGATAGGGACATCGACGCACGAGGGGAAGGGGACCACCATGACGATCGCACGCGAGGGTCGAGACGCGCCGTCCGCGTCCGTCGTGGAGACCGCCTCGGGAACGACATCGGCCGACAACGCGAACTCCGGCAACAGCGCATACCTGATCGCCCTCGCCACCCTTGTGGTGCTGGCGGTGATAGGCTCCGGCATCTCCGGCTGCATGTCGCTTGCGGGAGGCATCATCGCCGCGAGTGGCCCATACGTCGACGGGCTCGACGGCTACGAGTGGCGGATCGACGAGCTCCTCGGCGACGAGGGCCTCGACTACCTGCGTGACGATTGGGATGATGGCCGGGACGACGGGGCCGATGGCGAGGGGCTCAGCGGGAGCGACTCCCTGTCGCCCGAGTCGGTGCTGGGCACCGACCTCGCCATGTGCAACGCGACCATCGACTCGCTGTTGCCCGCGAGCGCCTATGCGAACGCCCGGGAGCCGGTGCGCGCCTACGTGCGCGACCTCGTGCTCATCGATCGCGACGCCTCCGCCGACCTCGCCGACACGCTGCGTCAGGCG
The DNA here is from genome assembly GCA_002305995.1 of Atopobiaceae bacterium UBA1367. GTDB lineage: Bacteria > Actinomycetota > Coriobacteriia > Coriobacteriales > Atopobiaceae > UBA1367. The sequence goes on along the minus strand of DBRN01000012.1, from coordinate 630,287 downwards.
GCATGGGGCGAGGTCGACCTCGCCAGCTCCCTGAGCGACGCTCGCTCCCGCATCGCCGAGGCGATCGAGGACATCAGGGCACTGGAAGCCCCGACGCCCGAGGGCGACGGGGCTGCCGAGGTCTCCCGGAACCTCGAGGTGGGCAGGGGCAAGGCGCTCAACAAGTGGAGGGCCGCAGCCGAGCAGCTCGACCTCTTCGAGGTTGATGGGGACGTCGACGCCGGGGCGGTCGTGAGCGCCGAGAACGAGATCTCGTCCCTGTCGGCGGAGGCGGCCGAGAGCCTGCGCGCCGCCCTCTCGGCCTCGGCCACGGCAGCCATCGGCTTGTGAGGGAGGAACCCATGAGCAAGGCAGACGAGCTGTTCGTCGCAATGTGCGCCGACATCATCGAGCACGGCACCACCACCGAGGGCCAGAGGGTCCGCCCCACATGGGAGGACGGGACGCCCGCCTACACCATCAAGCGCTTTGGCGTGTGCAACCGCTACGACCTACGCGAGGAGTTTCCCGCGCTGACCCTGCGCCGCACGGCGCTCAAGAGCTGCATGGACGAGGTCCTCTGGATCTACCAGCGCAAGTCGAACAATATCGCCGACCTGCACTCGCACATCTGGGACGAGTGGGCGGACGAGACCGGCTCGATCGGCAAGGCCTACGGCTACCAGATCGCGCGCAAGAGCACCTATCCCGAGGGCGAGTTCGACCAGATGGACCGCGTGCTGTACGACCTGCGCCACACGCCCTTCTCGCGGCGCATCATGACCAACACCTACGCCTTCGACGACCTGCACGAGATGCACCTGTATCCCTGTGCCTACGGCGTCACCTACAACGTGACCGACGACCGGCGCGCGGATGGGCGCCTGACGCTCAACATGGTGCTGAGCCAGCGGAGCCAGGACGTGCTGGCTGCGAACAACTGGAACGTCTGCCAGTACGCGATCCTGCTCATGATGGTCGCCCAGTCGTGCGGCATGGTGGCCGGCGAGCTCGTCCACATGATCGCCGACGCGCACATCTACGACCGCCACGTCGACATCGTGCGCGAGCTGATCGCACGGCCCGCGCATCCCGCGCCGCGCGTCACGCTGGACCCCGCCGTCACGGACTTCTACGCCTTCACGACCGACGACCTCGTCGTGGAGGGATACGAGTGCGGCCCGCAGGTGAGGGACATCCCCATCGCGGTGTGAGCCACCGGCGAAAGGACGGATCCATGAACGCCATCGTCTCCGTGACGTCCGACTGGGCCATAGGCAACCAGGGCGCCCTCCTCGTGCGCAACCCCGCCGACATGCGGCGCTTCGTCGGGCTGACCATGGGCGGGACCGTCCTCATGGGGCGGGCGACCTTCGAGGGCCTCCCCTCCGGCCCGCTCAAGGGCCGCCGCAACGTGGTGGTGACCAGCGACCCGTCGTATGGGCTCGCGCACGGGGGCATCGAGGTCGCGCACAGCCCGAGCCAGGCGCTGTCGCTGGTGGAGCGCGACGACCCCGATGCCGTGTGGCTCATCGGCGGCGCGCGCCTGTACCGCGCGTTGCTCGGCCATTGCACGCGCTGCCATGTGACGCGCAACCACACCCTGGTGCCCGCCGACGCATACATCCCCGACCTGGACGCGGACCCGGCCTGGGAGCTCGAGCGCGTGGAGGGCGGCGGCGTGACCGCCGAGGGCGTGCCGTTCGACTACGCCACCTACCGCAACCTGGCGCTCTAGGCTCCCGTGCCTCCCGCGTGACGCCCGCCTCGCGAGCGGAGCTCGATGCGCACGACCGCGAAGGTGTCGCCGTCGGGGTCGGCGAGGTCGACGGTGCACACGCCGCCATCGACATGCACGCGCGGCACGATCGTGTCTGCGAGCAGCGCCTGGCGCCGGTACTGTATGCAGACGCGGGCGATGTCGGTGACGTGGGCCGCGACGTCGTGACCGAACACGGCTGCGATGGCGTTGGTCGCCATGCCCAGATACTGCGCGTTGTTCACGTGGCGGTTGGTGTCGAGGTGCAGCTCGCCCACCGTGATGGCGGGTGCCGTCTGGCACGGACCCCCCACAGGCAGCCTCCGCACGGTGGGCGGCATGTCCAGAGGAGGCTCGTCGCTGAGGTAGACGCGCTGGTCCTCGGGTATGCGGATGGGCCTTCCGGCGGCGAGGTCATACACGAACCAGAGCGAGTCGGCGCGCACCAGCGGGGTGCCGTCGCCGTCGCAGATGGTGAAGTTGCGGGTGGCGAGCGTGCGGGCCATGGAGTGGCACCAGGTGCTCACGCGGATGTCGTCGCAGAAGCGGGGCAGCCGCCCGATCTCGATCTGCCATGCGGCGATGAGCCACGCGATGCCCCGCCCACGCATGTGTGACACGCCCCGGCCTATGCTCTCCGAGTGGAAGGTGGTGCAGTCCTGCAGGTAGTTGATGAGCGCGAGCAGCGTGAGGTTACCCCGCTCGTCGCACTCGCTGTAGCGCACCCTTCCGTCAAACGAGTACATCGTCCATCCCCCTCCCAGGTGCCTTAGCCCTTGCGGTAGTAAGGGCTGTGCTCGTCGACGATGATGGGGTTGCTCGCGGGCAGGCAGTGCGCCTCGTATCCCCTCATGAGCCCGTCGATGACATCGCCGTCGCGCTGGATGGGCAGGGGCACCGACGACTCGACCTTGATGCGGGAGCCCGAGAAGCGCTCGAGGCGCGGGCGGCCGAGGATGGAGCCCATCGGGTCGATGATGCCGGCGACGATGGGCAGCAGCAGCTGCACGGCGTCGGTGGTCGCCAGCACCATGACGTCGAGCAGGCCGTCGTCCATGGTGCAGCCGGGCAGGAGGTTGATGTCGCCCTGCACCATCGCGGTGTTCGCCACGATGCAGGATATGCCGTCGCGCATGTAGACCCTGTCATCGACGGTGATCGTGAAGGTCGAGACGGTGGGCTTGAGGTTGGCGAGGACGGCGGTGAAGTAGGCGGCCTCACCGAGCGCCCGCTTGCCCGCGGCGGCGGAGCCCATCAGCTGGGCGTCGAAGCCCATGCCCGACATGATGCCGAATCCCATGGAGGTCGCGGTGCCGTCCTCGGTCACCCAGCGCAGCTCGCCGAGGTCGATGGGGCAGGTCTGCCGGGCGAGGCATGCGGCCGCGATCGATGCCGGCTCGGAGGCGTTCCCCAGGTTCGCGAAGAGCAGGTTTGCCGTGCCGGAGGGAAAGACGCAGGTAGGGACGGCGCGGTTGCGCAGGGCATAGAGCGCGTTGGTGACCGTGCCGTCGCCGCCGGAGATGACCACCAGGTCGAAGTCCTCCGCGTCTCCCAGCGCGTTGGCCGCCGGCACCTCGCGCCCGAGGGAGCGCAGCACGCACTCGTCGCCTCGGCCGACCAGCTCGCGCTCGAACTCGAAGATGGCGTTCGAGCCGAAGCCCGAACCGATGTTGTGCACGATGAGGCTTCTCAAGGCCCGCTCCTGTCATGCCGTGCGCTTCGGGACCCCGTTGGGTATGATGGATGAGTCCCTAAGCGACTGAGTGCCGTCCTAGTGATGGTACCCCTTAGTGCACAGGGGGAGAGGCGCGCGCGTGTACATTTCCCAATTCGATGAGCTGTCCGCCTTTTGCGAGAGGGTGGGGTCGGCCAGGACGCTTGCGGTCGACACCGAGTTCCTGCGCGAGAGGACCTACTACCCCAAGCTCTGCCTCATACAGGTCGCCACCCACGACGAGTCGGCATCGATCGACCCGCTCGTCCTGGACGACCTCTCGCCCCTGCGCGACCTGCTCGTTGACGACCGCATCACCAAGGTGATCCACGCCTGCTCGCAGGACCTCGAGGTCATCCTCGACTTCTTCGGCGTCATGGTGTCGCCGGTCTTCGACACCCAGCTCGCGGCGGCGTTCCTCGGCCTGCGCCAGCAGGTCGGCTACGGCGTGCTGGTCGAGCGCTACACGGGCGTGCACCTTCCCAAGGCGGACTCGCTGACCGACTGGTCGAGGCGCCCGCTCGATGCCGAGCAGCTCGCCTACGCCGAGGACGACGTCCGCTTTCTGCCGGGCATCTACGATGCCATGATGACCCAGCTCGTCGCCAAAAACCGCCTGGGGTGGCTGATGCCCGAGATGGGGGCGCTCACCGACCGCTCCCGCTTCGAGCGAGCTCCCGAGCGGGCGTACCTGCACCTCAGGCGCTCTGCCTCGCTGACGCGCCGCCAGCTTGCGGTGGCACGCGAGGTCGCCGCCTGGCGCGAGCGGCGGGCGGCCGCCCGCGACGTGCCTCGCAAGTGGGTCATCCCCGACGAGATCCTCGTGGAGGTGAGCAAGCGCTGCCCCAGGACCGTCGATCGGCTGAGGCGCATCCGCGGCACCGACGGCCTGTCGGCGCGAGACGCCGAGGAGCTGGCCCGCGCCGTCCGCAAGGGGATGGCCCTCGACCTGGAGGACCTCCCGGTGCCCAGGCGGCGCGAGCGCGCGTCCGCCGAGGCCGAGGGCGCGATCGACCTGATGTATGCGCTGCTGCGCGTGGTGGCCGACAAGGCCGGCGTCGCGCCGCAGCTCATCGCCACCCGTGACGACCTGGTCGACCTGGTGCTTGGCCGCGAGGGGTGCCGCCTCGCCACGGGGTGGCGCCACGAGCTGGCGGGGCGCCCCCTCGAGCGCCTGCTCGCCGGCGAGATCGGCCTGACGGTCAAGGGAGGGCGCGTCGAGGTGCTGTAGGATGCGTGCTGGCTCCCATCGCCGCCCGCCGAGATGGCGGCTGTGGGGTGTAGACTGGGGATGCTGATGCTCTGCCGCCCTCACAGGGCGGCCCGTTCGATTGGAGACGAGCGACATGTACGGATACGGATACGGGTACGGATACGGATACGACCTGCCCTATCTGGCAATAGCCATCATCTCGATGATCCTGGGGTTCGCCACCCAGGGATACATCAACTCCACGTACCGCAAGTGGTCACAGGTTCCCACGTCGCTGTCCGGCACCGGCGCCGACGTGGCCCGGCGCATGCTTGACGCCAACGGCGCGTCGGAAGTGGGCATCACCCAGGTCGAGGGCCGCCTGACGGACCACTACGATCCACGCGACAACAGGCTGCACCTCTCGAGCGACAACTACGGCAGGGGCACCGTCGCCTCCGTGGCGGTGGCCTGCCACGAGGCCGGCCATGCGGTCCAGAACGCCACGGGCTATGGCATGATGCGCCTGCGCACGGCGCTGGTTCCCGTCGTCAACTTCGCATCGCAGGCCTGGGGCCTCGTCTTCGTCGCAGGCCTCTTTCTGAACATGCTGCAGCTCATGCAGCTCGCCGTCGCCTTCTTTGCCGTCTCCGTCCTGTTCCACCTGGTCACGCTTCCCGTGGAGATCGATGCCTCCCGCCGTGCCGTCGAGTACCTGGGCACGGTGAGCGCGGTCGACCAGACCGGCGCGAAGAAGGTCCTCACGGCCGCGGCGCTCACCTATGTCGCCGCAGCCCTGACCTCGGTGATGCAGCTCATGTACTACGCCGGTCGCACGAGGAGCCGTGACTAGCCCCCCGGCCACGTCGCAGCCGATATCGGTCAGCGACGCGATCGGGCGTGCGAAGGCCACCGTCGAGGCGATGCCCACGCTGCTCGTGACTGGCGAGGTCTCGGGCTTCAGGGGGCCCGCACGCACGGGCCACTGCTACTTCCAGCTCAAGGACGACTCCTCCGCCATGGACGCGATCGTGTGGCGGGGGATTCACCAGGCGAGCGGCGTGCAACTGCGTGACGGCGTGCAGCTGCTCGTGACAGGCCAGTTCCAGGTCTATGCGCCCACAGGCAGGCTCTCCTTCGTCGCGCGGAGCCTGCAGGTGTCGGGCGAGGGGCTGCTGAGGCAGCAGGTCGCCGCCCTTGCGCGGCGCCTCGAGGCGGAAGGCCTGATGGATCCCTCCCGCAAGCGTCGCATCCCCCAGTTCTGCACGCGGGTGGCCGTCGTCACCTCTCCCACGGGAAGCGTGATCGACGACGTGAAGCGCACGCTGGCACGGCGCAACCCCCTCGTCGAGCTGCTCGTGTCCGGATGCGCCGTGCAGGGCGAGGGAGCCGCGGCTCAGGTCGCCCGCGCGCTCGTCCGCGCCGCCGCAGCAGCCCCCGACGCGATCCTGCTGGTGAGGGGAGGGGGGTCCTACGAGGATCTCATGACCTTCAACGACGAGGCCCTCGCACGCGCGGTCGCCGCCTGCCCGGTGCCGGTCGTCACGGGCATCGGGCACGAGCCCGACACGTGCATCTGCGACATGGTCGCCGACCGGAGGTGCTCCACCCCCACGGCGGCCGCCGAGTCCGTCGCGCCGGCCTTCGACGAGATCGCGCGGCAGTTCCACGAGCGCGAGGCGCGCCTCGCGCGAGCCATGGGCCAGGCGCTGCTGGCGCGCGGGCAGGCGGTCGACGCGCTGTCCCAGCGGTCGCGCCAGGCGATGAGGTCGAGTGTGGCGGCGCTGTCACGCCAGGTGGCCTCGCTGGCCGCCCACCGTTGCCTCCAGGACCCCAGGGCGAGCCTCGACGACCGTCGCGCGCAGCTCGAGCTGAGCGCGCAGCGCCTGCATGACGCCGCACCTCGCGTCGTGGTGCGCTTGCGGGGCCAGACGGAGGTACTGCGGGAGCGTCTCCGCGACGCGGGCCCCCGCATGCTCAGGCAGCACGAGGCCCTGCTGGTGCGTGGCGCGGCCCAGCTCGACGCCCTCTCCCCGCTCAAGGTGCTGGGACGCGGATATGCGATCGTGAGGGACGAGGGCGGGCACGTGGTGGCTCGCAGCGCGGAGGTGGCTGTGGGGAGCGGTATCGCGGTGCTGCTCGGGGAGGGCGGCCTGGCCGCCACGGTGACCGCCGTGTTCGACGAGGATGGGATGCCTGGCGCGCCGACGGGCGCCGGCACAGCGGAAGGGAAGTCATGACATGACCGATGAGCTGCGCAATGTCGACGAGATGACGTTCAAGGAGGCGTCTGTCGAGCTCGAGCGCATCGTGCGCTCGCTCGAGCAGGGCGACCTCGAGCTCGAGGAGTCGCTCGAGCGCTATGGCAGGGGGGTCGCCCTGCTCGCGAGTCTGCGGGAGCGCCTGTCCGGCGCCGAGCAGCGCGTGCAGGAGCTGGTCGACCAAGCCGAGGCGCCCGCCGCCACCTTCGACACGACCTCTGCCCCCTCGACGGCATACATCGACGAGTAGGTCCAGGGCGCGACGCCCCCCATCGGACGAGAGGGAGACTGCCATGAGCGATGACTGCATCTTCTGCAAGATAGCCAACCACGTGATCGAGTCGGACTACGTGTACGAGGACGACCTCGTCTGCGCCTTCCGCGACATGAGCCCTGCGGCGCCAACGCACGTGCTCGTGGTGCCACGGGCGCACCACGAGACCCTCGTCGACGATGTGCCCGCCGAGACGCTTGCCGCCCTGGTGCATGCGGTCGGGGAGGTGGCGAGGCGCGAGGGAATCTCCGAGAGCGGCTTCCGTGTGATCACCAACGCCGGCCCCGATGCCGACCAGGTGGTCAGGCACCTCCACCTGCACGTGCTGGGCGGACGCTCCCTGGGGAGCTCCCTGCTCGCAGAGTAGCGGGCGGGGAGCGCTCGCCGCAGCGGGGGCCTGTCCCGCCGAGCCCCTCGTGCGCTTTGCCGCGTGGCGTGAGTTCTCGGCTCCCTCGGTGGGATGCGGGTCGTATGATGAATGTGTCTGTGCAATCTCTGGAGGCGCTCGTCGGAGGGGGAACCATGAACGTTCTGGTCATCAATGCGGGAAGCTCGTCGCTCAAGTTCCAGCTGCTTGACGTCGACACGCGCGAGGTCTACGCCAAGGGCAACTGCGAGCGCATCGGCATCGATGGCTCCTTCGTGGGCTACGAGTCCATTGCCTCGGGGGGTAAGCGACGGCTCGAGGTCGCGCTGCCCGACCACAAGACCGCGGTCCAGCACGCCTTCGACATCGTCAAGGAGACAGGCAAGGACTTCGTGGGGATCGGTCATCGCGTGGTCCAGGGCGGCTGGTACTTCCCCGAGTCGAAGGTCGTGACGGAGGAGTCCCTCGGATGGGTCCGCGAGGTCGCGCCCCTTGCACCCCTGCACAACTATGCCGAGGCGGACGTCATCGAGACCTGCCGCGAGCTGTTTCCCGAGATCGGCAACGTCGTCGTGGCCGACACCTCCTTCCACTACAACATCCCCGAGCGCGCGCACCGCTACGCGCTGCCGCGCGACGTGGTCGACAGGTTGCACATCCGCAAGTACGGTGCCCACGGCACCTCGCACCGCTACATCTGGCGTGCCGCCAAGGAGTTCCTGGACGATGACGTGCACAAGCTCGTGAGCTGCCACCTGGGCTCCGGCGCCTCCCTATGCGCCATCACCGACGGCAGGGACATGGACACCACCATGGGCCTGACCCCGCTCGACGGCCTCATCATGGGCACCCGTTGCGGCACCATCGACCCGGCGACCGTCTGCTACCTCCAGCGCGAGGGAGGCTACTCGGTCGACGAGGTCGACACCATGATGAACAAGCAGTCCGGCCTGCTTGCCGTCTCCGCCATCAGCTCGGACACCCGCGACATCGAGGAGGCCGCCACCAGGGGGGACGAGAGGGCCGCCATGGCCATCGAGATGTTCGCCTACCGCACCGCGCAGCTCGTGTGCGGGATGGCCCAGGCGAACGAGGGCGTCGACACCATCGCCTTCTCCGCGGGCATCGGCGAGAACTCCCCGACCATGCGCGCGGAGGTCGCCAGGAAGCTCGCCTGGCTCGGCGTCAGGATCGACGACGAGAAGAACGCCCTCCGCGTCGACGAGGTGCGCGAGATCTCTGCGCCCGACAGCGCGATCCGGGTGCTCGTGGTCCCGACCAACGAGGAGTACATGATCGCCCTCGATGTCGCCGAGCTGCTCGGCTGAGGATCCCTCACCAGGGCCGCCGCGCCCCGGGGCCCAGCTCTGCCCCGGGGCGACCACCTGTGCGTACGCCGATCAGGGAGGTCCCGCGCCCGTGCGCTGCACGAAGATGACGAGCGTGCGCCACCTCTGGTGCGAGAGGTCGGAGGTGCAGGTGACGAGCGTCAACGCCGAGCGCGCGCCTTCCGCCAGCTCGCTGTAGCCCGCGTTGCGCGCCGTCGCCTCCGCAGCGCGTGCCCGGAGCCAGTCCCGCAGTCCCGCATCGCCATCGAAGCCGAAGGTTTGGATCGGTGCGTACCACATGTCGACCATGAGCGCACAGAAGGGCTCCAGGGATGTCGCGCCCTCTCCGGGCGTCTGCCACACGCAGCTTCCGAGCGTCTCGAAGATCTCCTGTCGGTGCGCCCTCTGCAGGCTGCTGAACTGCCCTCCTGTGGCGAGGTGGTGCCCGTACACCAGTCGGTGGGGACCATCGGCATCGCTTCGGTGGTCGAGGAAGGGCGTGCCCGCCAGGGCCCAGCGCCTCCAGAGGTCGTGGCGAAGGTAGTAGGTCATGTCCCGATCTGCCGGCGCCATGACCGGAAGGTCGACATCCGTTCCCTCCACGCTCACCCAGGCGGCGACGTCGGGGTTCAGGAGCTTGAGGGTGTCCCAGTTGATGCCCGTGGGCCTCCTGTCGCCCTCGTGCGCGCTCGCCGTGTCGTCCACGGCTTCCTCCACGGCCCCCTGCACGGGATGGCGCACGCTCTCCGACAGGCCTCCGTAGGCCCTCCTCGACTGCTCGTTCATGCTGAGGATGGCCGCGCCTGCCAGCATGCATGCGATCCCTCCCATGACCAGCGGGTGGCCCTGCGCGCGCCTGCGCACGCGCCTGCGACGCACCGATGTGCCGTGCCGCCTGCGCCGCCCGCACCTGCCGGCCCTCCGTCGTTGGTGGCGGTGCATGGCTCGCTACGCCCCCGCCCTCAGGCGTCGGATGGCCCGTGCCGGGTTGGCGCAAAACCCGAGGACCGCCGTGACTGCCATGCGTGCCGCCGCCCTGCTGAATGTGTGCATCCTGCTCCCATCTCCGGTGCCGTCTGACACGCCTTCGACCGTCAGGTCGTGGCGAGCGCTACCGTCCGCGCCTGCGTGCCCGCGAAGGCACTCGGCACCAAGCCTGACGGCGTGATCTCCTACCGTCCGCGCCTGCGTGCCCGCGAGATACCGACGAGCACGAGCCCGCAGGCGAGCAATGCCTCCGCGACAGGCCCGACTCCGGTCTGCGCGAGCTTCTCGACGGCCTTCGATCCCGATGACGTCGGCTGTCCCTGCGCCTTGCGTGGGGAGGGCGTGTTGGAGACGGTCACATGGACGTGGCCGGAATCGGAGTCCACGGCGCTGACCTTCGCCTGGGAGGCCTCCACGGTCGCAGTCAGCCTCGAGAGTCCCAGCTCCTGGTCACCGAGCTCCGACATGACGACCAGCGTCAGGTCGCCTGCGAGGCGCTCGAACCCCTCCGGTGCCTTGGTCTCGCTGATGAGGTACGTTCCCTCGTCGAGCCCGCTGACCGTGACCTTGCCCGTCGCGTCCGTCTCGAACTCATGGGCTTGCGTGCCAAGCGAGCCGTCTGGCTGCAGGTAGAGCCCTGAGGTGCTACCATCGGCAGGGCGGCCTGCGACCCTGATGGTGAAGCGAGCGCCGCCAAGCCCGGTGCCGGCCCTGCCGTCGAGCTTCGTGAGCTCGAGCTGGTAGGTGAAGACCTGTGCGCGCGCCTCGACGGTCCTGTCCTCCGCCTTGGTGAGGGGGTCGCAGGTGTAGGTCAGATAGGCCTCGTTCTGATTGCCCGCCTTGCCCACCGCAGCCTGGTCCGTGAGGCTGGCCCGGTATGTTACCGACACGATCGACGACCCGCCTATCTCGTGGTCTGCCCAGGCCGCGTCCCTCAAGTCGGCGAGGTCGATCACGAGCACGTTGTCCTCGTAGGACAGCTTGACATGGTCCCCATCGAGCGGCACCGCCTTTCCGTCGATGCGGACCTCGAGCGCCTCGGAGAGGCCCGCATCCTGTGGGACCTCCAGCCTGAGCCCTGGCGAGAGGGTGTCGGTGAGGCAAAGGTGGTAGGAGTCGTATGCCTCGTAGTTCGCGGGGAGCGTCCCGATCAGGCGGTACTCGATCACCTGGCCCACATGGGCGTCGGCCGTGTACCTCCACTCCTGCGACGAGTCCTCGCGGACCTCCTTCGTGACCGAGGGCGTGTCGGCCTTCTCGGCAATCTCGCTCGTCGAGCCCTCCAGGGGCAGCTGGGTGGCCTCAGTTTCCTCCGACGCCCGTGCTTCCCTGGCCGACAGGCAGACCGTGCCCAGTGCCATGGCCACGGCGAGCCCTGCGGCCAAGGCGGCTCCTCTGATGTGTGTCCCTCTGCCGTCCATGCGATCTCCTCCCGACGCGACCGTTCCTCCCTCCAGGGAGGCGTTTTCCAGAGGCTGACGTCACGCACGGGACCCAGGGACGCATGGTGCGCTCGGAGGGCTTCGCGTGGGCGTCGGCATCCTCGGTCTCAAACGTACGACGTTCGGGATGGGAGGTGCCGCTCTTCTCCAAGTGAGGTGCGACGCGGGTCGCAGCCAGGACGCACCGGGGTGGCTCGCATGGAGACGGCATGTGTGGGCTGCGCGTCCGTCGTGGGTCCACGATCGGCGCGCAGCCTGGTGCGAGCGAGCGCGGGCGGGTGGGATCGGCAGGTCATCAGGCGACGCCCCGTCCGCCGGGGGAGGGGGCGTCGCCTGGTTGGCGCGGCGGTTGCCAGACCGCTAGAACGGGCGCATCACGAAGGCCTTGGTGAGGCTCTCCCCGGGTTCCAGGAACAGCATGCCCTGCTTGTGCTCGAAGACGTCATCCTCGTCGGTGCGCGTCGCGGTGCCGCACCAGGGTTCGAGGGCCACGAAGGGGGCGTCGCCCGCGGCAGACCAGACCCCCAGGTAGTCGAAGCCGTCAAAGTCGATGCGCATGCCGTGTCCCTCGGGACCCACGAGGGTGACGGTGCGCTGCGGCACGTCCTCGAAGGTGAGCGTGTCGACGTCGAAGAGCTCGTGGGTGAGTCCGAGTGTGTCGGAGTCCTCCAGCAGGGTGAAGCGGTCGCCAAAGTCGAGCAGCCCGGTCTCCGTGCTGATGGTGGGTGAGGCGTAGGTCCATGGCTCGGCGAACCTCAGGTGCCAGGAGGAGAAGTCGCTGGCGCATCCCGGTGCGGGCACGTTGAAGGCGGGATGCCCGCCGACCACGAACGGCAGCGTCACGTCACCCGTGTTCTCCACGTAGAACTCCTGCGCGAGGGCGTCGTCGGCGATGCGATAGGTCATGCGCAGACAGAAGTCGTAGGGGAATGCCGGGCGGGTGGCATCGGACGATCGAAGCTCGTAGGTGAGGTGCGAGGCGCCACTCCCCACGAGCTCGTGCTCATGGATGCGTGCCAGGCCGTGCCGGCCAAGCGTGACCTCCCCCTGCGCGGAGCGTGCGCGATCGGCGCGCAGATTGCCCACGATGGGGAACAGGACCGGCGCGCAACGCGGCCACCAGCGTCCGTCGCGCTGCCAGAGGTACTCGCCCCCGTCGAGGGTGAGGCTCGTCAGCTGTGCGCCATCGGAATCGACCGATGCCGTCACCCTGCCGCCTGCGATGCCTGATACCGTACCCATGAGTGCTCCCCTCTCGTCGCGCCGAAGCCCCTCCGCATGAGTGATGGTCGGGATGCCTGCGGGGGGAGGGCGTCCCACGCTCGATTCTCGCACGTATCCAAGGCACGGGGTTGCGTGGTGCGCGCAAAGGGGGCGAGCGGTCGTGCGGCCGTCGCCCGATGCGCACTACCATATGTGTGGCCATCGCCTGCCGACGTGTGCCGCCACACGCCGATCCTTCTCAAACCGCCTGCATAATATCCCCGAGAAGTCCATATAGTGACAGATTTTGTTAACTTTCTCCTCGTGCGCATGCCAATGGATTACCCTAGCTAGTTGGCTCACATTACCTGTCGAGACAGGCGCCGCCTGAGGTTGGGCGGCACCCCAGAAGGAGGTATCACATGCCTATCCGGGACCAGATCGCCCCGTTCGTGCGCGCCATCCGCTCATACGGGCAGCGCACCGCCCAAGATCAGCTTGCAGCCTGTGGGCTCGCCGAGTGCCGCGGCGCCGTCCTTGTCGACGCCGCCCCCGCCACCCTCATCGAGAAGGCCATCGACCGCAACGAGGGCATCCTCACGTCGGAGGGCGCCCTGGCCGTCGAGACGGGCACGTACACGGGTCGCTCCCCTGGGGATCGCTTCATCGTCGACACGCCTGACGTGCACGACGAGATCGCCTGGGGCTCGGTCAACAAGCCCTTCCCCGCCGAGAGCTACCAGCTCGTCAAGGATGAGGTCGTCGACTACCTCCAGGAGCGCGACCTGTTCGTGGTCCGCGCCATCGGGGGGGCCGATCGCCGCTGGTTCCGCAAGTTCCTCGTGGTCTGCGAGCGCGCGAGCCAGGCCCTGTTCTCGCGCCAGCTGCTGGTGCGCCCGTCACGACGCCAGATCGACTCGTATGGCATCCAGGACTTCTCCGTCCTTGTCGCCTCCGGCCTCAAGCTCGACCCCGAGAGACACGGCACCAACTCCGAGGCGGCGGTGCTCATCAACTTCCAGGATCGCACGATCATCGTGGCGGGGACCCGGTACTCCGGCGAGATCAAGAAGGCCATCTTCTCGGTCATGAACTACATCATGCCGGTCGAGGAGGGCATCCTTCCCATGCACTCGTCGGCAAACATGGACCCCTCGACCGGCGAGACGGCCATCTTCTTCGGCCTCTCCGGCACGGGCAAGACCACGCTCTCCGCTGATCCCCAGCGCGTGCTCATCGGCGACGACGAGCATGGCTGGGCGGACGGCGGCGTGTTCAACTTCGAGGGCGGCTGCTACGCCAAGGCCATAAAGATCTCGTCTGCCACCGAGCCCCAGATCTACAACGCCATCCGCTTCGGCGCCATCTGCGAGAACGTCATCGTCGACCGCACGACGCGCAGCCCCGACTACTTCGACGACCGCCTGACCGAGAACACGCGCGTCGCCTACCCGATCAGCTTCATCGACAATGCCGCCGCCATGGGCCAGGGCCGCTATCCCAACGTGGTCATCTTCCTCACGGCCGACGCGTTCGGCGTGCTCCCCCCGATCTCGCGACTCGACACGAACGGGGCCATGTACCACTTCCTCTCCGGCTTCACCAGCAAGGTCGCCGGTACCGAGCGCGGCATCACCGAGCCCCAGCCGACCTTCTCCACGCTCTTCGGCGAGCCGTTCATGCCGCTCGACCCGCTTCGCTATGCCAGGATGTTCGGCGAGCGCATGGATCGATCCGGCACCCGCGTGTACCTGATCAACACGGGCTGGACGGGTGGCCCCTATGGCGTCGGCACACGCATGGACCTGCCCTCCACGCGCCTGATGGTCACCGCCGCGCTCGATGGCTCGGTCGAGGACGAGCGGTTCGTGCGAGACCCCGTCTTCAACGTCGACGTGCCCCAGCGCGTCGACGGCGTCGAGGCGCGCGTGCTCAACCCGCGTGACACCTGGGCCGACAAGGACGCCTATGACGTGGCGGCCCGCAGGCTTGCCAAGATGTTCGAGGACAATGCCGCGGAGAAGTACCCCGACATGGCCCCCGAGGTGCGCGAGGCCGGTCCGAACTCCTCCGCATAGGCCCCATAGGTCCCACCCACACATGCCTTGACATGGGCGCTCCCGCGGCGGCGGGAGCGCCTTTTTGCGACGCATGACGGCCCTGCCCGACGGGAGGGGCCGGGCAGCGGCCGTCGGCGGCGGATGGGCGGGCGCACGCGATGGACAAAGGGGCCGAATCAGGCATAATGGTGCGAAGCCTGTACGGTGCGGCCCGCGTGCCGAGAGGGGGCGAGGGGTCGCCGCTCATGAGGTAGAAGCCGGTGGATTGGGGGATTCTATGGCGAGATTGCACGTCATCGAGCGCAGCAAGGCCCAAGCCGTGATGGACGGCTTGCACGAGGCGCTTGGCAGGCGCCTTGCGGTGAGCTCTCTCGCGCCGTGTCCGGTGGAGTTCACTGCCGCGTACGTGTCCATGTGCGCCACACAGAGCTGTGGGAAGTGCACGCCCTGCCGCGTCGGGCTGCGGGTGCTCTCCGATCTCATGGACGAGGTCCTCGAGAACCGCGCCACCGAGCGGACGCTCGACCAGATCGAACGCGCGGCCCGCTCGGTGTACCTCTCTGCCGACTGCGCGATCGGGTACGAGGCGGGCGAGATGGCCCTGACAGCCATCCAGGGCTTCCGTGACGACTTCGAGCACCATGTGAGGCATCATGGCTGTGGCTTCTCCCAGAGCCAGCTCGTCCCGTGCGTCTCGGGCTGCCCCGCGGCGGTCGACATCCCTGGCTACATCAGTCTGGTCGAGGCCGGTCGCTACACCGACGCGGTCAAACTCATCCGTAAGGACAACCCGCTGCCCCTGGTGTGCGGGTTGATCTGCGAGCATCCCTGCGAGATCAACTGCCGTCGCGGCATGGTCGACGATCCCATGAACATCCGTGGCCTCAAGCGCTACGCCATCGACCACATGGATGACTATGACGTGCGCGACCAGAGGGCGGCGGACACGGGCAAGCGGGTCGCCATCGTCGGCGGTGGCCCAGCGGGCCTCTCGGCCGCCTACTACCTGAGCCTCATGGGGCACCGCTGCACCGTCTTCGAGGCACGCCATCACCTCGGCGGCATGCTGCGCTACGGCATTCCCAACTACCGCCTGCCACATGACGAGCTCCAGCGCGAGATCGACTGGATCCTGCGCCTGGGAATCGAGGTCAAGCTCGATTCCCCTGTGACCGACCTCGCGGCCCTGCGCGAGGGCTACGATGCCGTCTACATCGCCATCGGCGCGCACAGCGACAACAAGCTGGGGCTTGAGGGCGAGGATGCGGAAGGCGTCATCTCCGCGGTCGAGCTGCTTCGCGACATGGGCGACGAGAAGCCGCGCGACTTCACCGGCAAGCGGGTGGCCGTCATCGGCGGCGGTAACGTCGCCATGGACGTCGCCCGCACGAGCGTGCGCCTGGGTGCCGAGGCGGTCACCATCGTCTACCGCCGTCGCGTCGCCGACATGACGGCCCAGGACGAGGAGATCGTCGGCGCCAAGGAGGAGGGCTGCGAGCTGCTCGAGCTTCATGCCCCCAAGCGCATCGAGGTCAGGGATGGCAAGGTCGCGGGCCTGGTGGTGGAGAGGCAGATCATCGGGGGCCTGTCGCGCGGCCGCTTCGCGCCGCGCACGGCCGACGCCGAGGACGTCCTGTTGGGCTGCGACATCGTTGTCGTCGCCATCGGGCAGGCCATCGACTCGGCGGCGTTCGAGGAGCAGGGCGTGCCCTGCAGGTGGGGACGCATCCAGACGGGTGCCGACCAGGCCGTGCCGGGCTTCGACGGCGTCTTCTCCGGCGGTGACTGCCAGACCGGCCCCGCCACGGTCATCCGCGCCATCAACGCCGGCAAGGTCGCCGCAGGCAACATCGACAACTACCTCGGCTTCCATCACACGCTCGACTTCCCGGTCGACCTGCCGCCCGTGCAGTTCAAGGGCAAGGTGTCGTGTGCCCGCTGCGAGATGACCGAGCGCGAGGCGCGTGAGCGCATCGCTGACTTCGACCTGGTCGAGCATGGTCTCACCGACCAGGAGGCGCATCAGGAGGCATCGAGGTGCCTGCGTTGCGACCACTTTGGCTTTGGCGCATTCCGCGGAGGGAGGGTCTTCGAATGGTAAACGTCATCATCGACGGGCACCCCGTCACCGTGCCCGAGCACACCACCATCCTCGACGCCGCCGCACAGGCCGGCATCAAGGTCCCGACGCTCTGCTATCTCAAGGACGTCAACGAGATTGGTGCCTGTCGCGCGTGCGTGGTGGAGATCGAGGGCATCGACCAGCTGGTCGCCGCGTGCAACAACGCGGTGCTGGACGGCATGGTCGTGCGCACCAACAGCCCTAAGGTGCGCCTCGCCCGCAAGACCAACGTGGAGTTTCTGCTCTCGCAGCACGACTCCGAGTGCACCAGCTGCGTCCGCAGCGGCAACTGCACCCTGCAGACGGTGGCCAACGACCTGGGCATCACCTCGCTGCCGTTCGAGCGGCACCTTCCCAACCAGGCCTGGCCGCAGGACTTCCCGCTGATCCGCAACAACGACAAGTGCATCAACTGCCTGCGCTGCATCCAGATATGCGAGAAGGTGCAGGCGACGGGCATCTGGGACCTCACCAGCCGCGCGTCGCACACGAGCGTCGGTGTCGCTGGTGCCCGCACCATCCAGGCCTCCGACTGCTCGCTCTGCGGCCAGTGCATCACGCATTGCCCGACGGGCGCCCTGCGCGAGCGCGATGACACCGACCGCGTGTTCGACGCCCTGGCCGACCCCAGAAAGACGGTCGTCGTCCAGGTTGCCCCTGCTGTCCGCACGGCCTGGGGTGAGCCCCTCGGCCTCAGCCACGACGAGGCCACGGTCGGCCGCATGGTCGCCACGCTGCGCCAGATGGGCTTTGACTACGTCTTCGACACCGACTTCTCCGCAGACCTCACCATCATGGAGGAGGGCTCCGAGCTGCTCGACCGCCTGGCCCATCCGGAGCATGGCCCGCTGCCGATGTTCACCAGCTGCTGTCCCGGCTGGGTGCGCTACCTCAAGAGCCACTATCCGGAGTACACTGCGAACCTCTCCACGAGCAAGTCGCCGCACCAGATGTTTGGCGCCACGCTCAAGAGCTTCTGGGCCCAGAGGCTGGGCATCGACCCGCATGACATGTTCGTCGTGTCGATCATGCCCTGCCTTGCCAAGAAGGCCGAGGTTGACGAGCCAAACCAGAACGATGCCTGCGGCGAGGCCGACGTGGACGTTTCCCTGACCGTTCGCGAGATGTGCCGCATGGTCAGGGCGGAGCACCTCAACCCGCTCGCGCTCGACGAGGAACCCTTCGACCAGCCGCTTGGCACCGCCACAGGCGCCGGTCACATCTTTGGCGCGACCGGCGGCGTCATGGACGCGGCGCTCCGCTCGGCCTACTTCCTGGCGACCGGCGAGAATCCCGATCCCGATGCCTTTCGCGACGTCCGAGGGCTTAAGGGGTGGAAGGAGTGCGTCTTTGACATGGGGGGCACGCCGCTGAGGGTTGCCATCGCCAGCGGGCTGGGCAACACCCGCAGGCTGCTCGAGGCCCTCAGGGCGGGCGAGGTCTCCTACGACTTCATCGAGATCATGGCCTGCCCGGGGGGCTGTGCCGGTGGCGGCGGGCAGCCCATCCACGACGGCTGCGAGCTCGCGGGGGAGCGCGGGGACATCCTCTGGACGATGGATGCCAACTGCGACCTGCGCTTCAGCCACGAGAACCCCTCCATCAAGATGGTCTATGACGAGTTCTTCGGCGAGCCCCTCTCCGAGCGCGCGGAGGAGCTGCTGCACACGGACCACTTCGGCTGGGAGATGCCACTCGCACCGGCGCACGCATAGGAGGCCGAGGAGGCAGCTCGGCGGGCATCCGCACCTCGATCAGGACGAGCCCCTCCCTCGCACGCGTGCGAGGGAGGGGCTCTCTCCTCTACGGGTCGCCATGCTCTCCAGGATGGAGCCCTGGGCCTCACTGATCGGTGGGAAGCCCCTCCGTCCGCCCCCGACCCGTCCCGTGCGGCAGGGAGGCATGAGGGCCGGTTGCCGAGTGGCGCAAACGCCTGGCAGCCGGCCCTCATGCAGGGCATGGCCCGACGGTACGGACCGTCACTCGTCCCCGTGGCAGCAGCCCTCGCCGTGGTTGCCGCAGCACTCGTCGCCATGACCCTCGCCATGGTGGCACCCGCCGTCTTGATGGTGATGCCCGCGGCCCTCGCCACCGCAGCAGTTCCCGTGCCCGTTGCCGCAGCAGTGGTGCCGCTCCGCATCGTCGGCCCCAAGCAGCTCGATCTCGAAGGTCAGAGCCTTGCCCGCCATCTCGTGGTTGAGGTCGAGCGTGACGGCCTCCTCCGTCTTCTCGGCAACGAGCGCGGGGATCGGCTGCCCGTGCGGGCCGCCAAGCATGACGCGCTGCCCCCCGACGAGCTCCTCGGAGCCCGGCAGCTCGGAGACCCGGAACGTCCGGACCATGTCCGCGCGCCGTGGGCCATAGGCCTGCTCCGGCTCGAGGCGGACGCGCCGCGTCTGGCCGACCTCCATCTCGCGCACCGTGGCATCGAAGCCGGGAATCATCATGCCTGCCATGCAGACGAACTCAAGGGGCTCGTCGCGGTCGCGGGACGAGTCGAACGTGGTGCCGTCGTCAAGGGTGCCAACGTAGTGGACGCGCACCAGCCTGCCCTCGTTGCTCATGTGTCGCCTTTCGTCGATCAGGTTCGCGTGCGAATGCCGCACAAGTCTACCCAAAGCGACAGGGCACCTGGCTGCGGGAGCCTTCCGCACACAAGAAGACCCCCAACCGGTGGCCGGGGGTCTCGTGCCGATGGCAGCCAAAGGTGCGCTGCTGGGCGCCCGCCCGTGGGGCCCTAGGCCATCTGTGCCTGGACGGCGGTGATGGCGACGACACCCACGATGTCGTCGGCAGAGCAGCCGCGTGAGAGGTCGTTCACCGGCCTGGCGATGCCTTGGAGCAGCGGGCCGTACGCCTCGGCCCTCGCAAAGCGCTGGACCAGCTTGTAGCCGATGTTGCCCGCCGCGAGGTCGGGGAAGACAAGGACGTTCGCCTTGCCGGCAACGGTGGAGCCGGGGGCCTTGAGCCTGCCCACGCTCTCCTCGAGGGCGGCGTCAAGCTGGAGGTCTCCGTCGAGCGAGAGCTCGGGCGCCTTCTCCCTTGCGAGGCGGGTGGCCTCCTGGACCCTCTCGGCGGTGTCGCCGCCGGCCGACCCCATGGTGGAGTAGGAGAGCATCGCCACGTGCGGCTCGTCGCTCATGAACGACTTCCAGGTCGCGGCGCTCGAGAGGGCGATCTCCGAGAGCTGGTCGGCGTCGGGGGCGATGTTCAGCCCGCAGTCGGCAAACAGCAGGGTGCCGCCCTCGCCGTACTCGGCGGCCGGGGTGCACATGATGAAGAAGGAGCTCACCAGCTTGGTGCCCGGGGCGGTCTTCAGGATCTGTAGGGCGGGGCGCAGGGTGTTGGCCGTGGAGTGGCAGGCCCCGGAGACCAGGCCGTCCGCATCGCCCTGCCTGATCATCATGGTCCCAAAGTAGGTGGCGTCCGCGACCTGCTCGAAGGCCTGCTCGGGTGTCATCCCCTTGGCCTTGCGCAGCTCGTACAGGGCGTCGGCATAGGCTTGGCGCCTGTCGGAGGTCGCGGGGTCGATCACGGTGACCCCCTCGACGTCGACCTGCGCGGCGTCGCCCAGGATGATCAGGTTGGCCAGGTCCTCCGCCACGATCGTGCGGGCGGCCTCGACGATGCGCGGATCCTCGCCCTCGGGAAGGACGACCGTCTTCTTGTCGGCCCTCGCGGTCTCCTTCATGCGGGTCAGAAAGTCACTCATCGCTGCTCCATCTCCTTGGTCCCTCCGCCTGCTGACATATGCGTAAGTTGGGCATTTGACGCACATCCAATGCCATTATAGAAGTCCAATGCTAGAATCGTGCGCAAGATCGAGCGGTGCGGATGACGCATGACTCGATTCTTTTGTGTGACGGCACGGTGGTGCGCCCAGGCGGTGCGCTGCCATCTGAAAGGACGCGTATGAGCATCACCAAGGGTCTGCCCGCCAGCTTCAGCCCCGAGTCTTTCGACGCCATCGTCGTGGGGGCAGGCTACGCAGGGGCGGTCTGCGCCCGTCGGCTGGCCGAGGCCTGCGGTTCCAAGGTTGCGCTCATCGAGCGTCGTGACCACATCGCCGGCAACGCCTACGATCGCATCGATGACGCGGGCGTCCTCGTCCACCAATACGGCCCGCACATCTACCACACCACCAACGACCGCGTGCACGAGTACCTCTCCCGCTTCACCGAGTGGACCGACTACCAGCACAAGGTCCTCGCCAACGTCCATGGCACCTACATGCCCGTCCCCTTCAACCATGCCTCCCTCAGGCTGGCCTTCGGCGAGGAGCGGGGCGAGCGCCTGTACCAGAAGCTCGTCGCCGCCTTCGGCAAGGACAAGAAGGTCCCCATCATGGAGTTGCGCGACCGGAACGACCCCGAGCTCACCGAGGTGGCCGACTACGTTTACGAGAACGTCTTCCTCCACTACACCATGAAGCAGTGGGGCAAGACCCCCGACCAGATCGATCCCTCCATCACCGGGCGCGTCCCCGTCTACGTGGGCGACGACGACCGCTACTTCCCCTCCGCCCCGCACCAGGGCATGCCCGCCGAGGGCTACACGCGCCTGTTCGAGCGCTTGCTCGACCACGACCTGATCAACGTGTACCTCGGTGTCGACGTCCGCGACATCCTCGAGGTGCGCGGCTACATGGTGCGCGTGTGCGACCGTCCCTATGGCGGCGAGGTCATCTACACCGGCCAGCTCGACGAGCTGTTCGGCCTCGACCTCGGCGCGCTGCCCTATCGCACCCTCGACATGGAGTTCGAGACGTTGCCCCAGGATCGGTTCCAGCCAGTGGCAACGGTCAACTACACCACGAGCGAGGACTTCACGCGCATCACCGAGTTCAAGCTCATGACCGGCCAGGACCTCCCGGGGGTCACGACCATCATGCGCGAGTACTCCAAGGCCTACGAGCCCGAGAGCGGCCAGACGCCCTACTATGCCATCCTCGAGGAGGAGAGCCGGGCCCTCTATCGCTCCTATCGCGAGCGGGTCGACGGCATCCTCAACTTCCACTGCGTGGGCCGCCTCGCGGAGTACCGCTACTACGACATGGACGGCGTCGTCGCGTCGGCGCTCGACCTCTCCGACGAGATCATCAGCCACAGCCGATAGCTGCCGTCAACCACAGCCGATGGCTGCGACCTGTACGCACGATTGTAAGGGCGGTTTCCCATCCATGCAGAAGACCATCTCCTTTGGCATTCCCTGCTACAACTCAGCAGAGTACATGGACCACTGCATCTCCTCCATCCTCCAGGGGACGGGGTATGCCCAGGACGTCCAGATCATCGTCGTGGACGACGGATCGACCAAGGACAACACCTTCGAGAAGGCCCAGGAGTGGGAGAGGGAGCACCCGACCATCGTCAAGGCCGTGCACCAGGACAACGGTGGCCATGGCATGGCGGTGCTCAAGGCGCTCGAGCATGCCGAGGGCGCCTACTTCAAGGTGGTCGACTCCGACGACTGGCTCGACGCTGAGGCGCTCACGCTGCTGTTGGCCAAGCTGCGCCACTTCATCGAGTTCGAGACCCGTGTTGACCTCGTCATCTCCAACTATGTGTACGAGCACGTGGAGGATGGGAAGCAGACGGTCATCGACTACCATTACGTGCTGCCTCGGGGCAAGATCTTCACCTGGTCCAAGATCGGGCACTTCAACATGACGCAGAACCTGCTCATGCATGCGCTGTGCTATCGCACGGACGTGCTGCGCGACGGTGGCGTGCCCATGCCCGCGCACACGTTCTACGTGGACAACATCTACGCCTACGTGCCCCTACCGCGCTGCAAGACCATCTACTACCTGGACGTGGACCTCTACCGCTACTTCATCGGTCGTGACGACCAGTCGGTCAACGAGACGGTCATGATCAGCCGCATCGACCAGCAGCTGAGGATCACGCGCATCATGATGCGCGCCTACCACCTCTATGACGACGTCGACGAGCCCAAGCTGCGCAGCTACATGGTCGACTACTTCACGCTCATGATGGCGGTGTGCTCCATCTTCTCCAAGATGAGCGAGGATCCCGATGCGATGTCCAACCTCGAGGAGCTCTGGAGCGAGCTCAAGGAGTATGACGTGCGCATGTATCGCCGCGCGCGCATGGGCATGGTCGGCCTGGCCACGAACCTGCCAGGCGAGTGGGGGAAGAAGACCACGCTCGGCATCTACCACGTCGCGCAGAAGCTCGTCAAGTTCAACTAGGTGCCGCGGCACGCGAGCCGAATGCCGCACCGATCGCCAGGACCGCCGGCGAGGCGCCCACATGGACGTGCGCTTTTCCTGTTTGGCCGTGTGACGGCCAGGGTGGTCGACCTCGCGCGCTGTATACTCGTCGCCTGACTGCCCATGCATGGGGTGATGATGCGGCTTCGCAACGGGGTGTGCCATCGCCCCATGCCAATCCCCCTGAAAGGGAGGTCGCATGATTCTCGCCTCGGCATCGCCACGCCGCTCCGAGCTCCTGGGCGAGCTGGGTCTCCCGCTGCGGGTCTGTCCCGCCGACATCGACGAGAGGCAGCTCCCCGGCGAGCACCCCCAAGACCTGGTGCGCCGCCTGGCGCGGGAGAAGGCGCGCCACGTGCACGAGCGCCATGGCGTTGGGGAGGATGGCTTCCTCCTCGCGGCGGACACCATCGTGTGGATGGGGGACGAGGCGCTGGGCAAGCCTGCCGACGAGGCGGACGCGCGCGCCATGCTGCGAGCGCTGTCCGGACGCACGCACCAGGTCTCCACGGGCGTGTGCCTCCTGTGCCAGCCTCCGGGCTCGGCGTGCCTGGAATCGTCGTTCGTGGATACCACCAGCGTGACCTTCCATGACCTGACGGACGGCCAGATCGATGCGTACGTGTCATCGGGGGAGTGCGTCGGCAAGGCCGGCTCGTACGCCATCCAGGGCATCGGACGCCTGCTGGTGCGGGGCATCGCGGGCGACTATGGCAATGTGGTGGGGCTCCCCACCTGCCGCGTGGTCCGCGAGATGCAGCATCTGCGGGAGCGCGCAGGGATCGGGGAGGACCTGATAGCCACCATGCTGGGAGGCGTCCATGGACGAGGTTAGGAGCATCACCCAGATCCCCGGCATCCGTGCCGGCCACGCCACGAACGCGGGGGCAGGGACGGGATGCACCGTCATCGTGTGTCCGGCTGGCGCGACCGGTGCGGTCGACGTGCGAGGAGGCGCCCCTGCCACGCGGGAGACCGACCTGCTCCGTCCGGAGGAGACGGTACAGGTGCTGCACGCGGTCGTGCTGTCGGGCGGGAGCGCCTTTGGGCTCGCGGCCGCGAGTGGCGCCGCCGACGAGCTTGAGCGTCGTGGCGTGGGACTCGACGTCATGGTGGCAAAGGTGCCTATCGTGTCGAGTGCCTGCGTGTTCGACCTCGCGTGCGGCGAGGCGTCGGTGCGTCCCGATGCCAGCTACGGGGTGAGGGCCGTCCGCGCGGCGCTCGATGCCGTCGATGCCCCCCTCGAGCGCGGCAACGTGGGGGTGGGCACCGGCTGCACGGTGGGCAAGGTCGCCGGACCGGCGCGTGCGATGAAGGCGGGCCTGGGCGAGGGCATACGGCAGGTGGGGAAGATGGTCTGCGGTGCGGTCGCCGCGGTCAACGCCGTGGGCAACGTCGTCGACCCCGTCACGGGCGCGCCCATCGCAGGGGTGCTCTCTGCCGACGGAAGTCAGGTCGTGTCGGTCGAGGCCGGCGCCACCATGCCCCTGCGCACGAACACCACGGTCTCGTGCGTGGTCACCAACGCCCGGCTGAGCAAGGCGCAGGCCACCAAGGTGGCCCAGATGTCGGCGGACGCCTACGCCCATGTGATCAGGCCCACGCACACCACCAACGACGGCGACTGCATCTTCGTGATGGCGACCGGCGCGATCGAGGCCGAGGTGGACATGGTGGGCATGCTGGCAACCGCCGCTCTCGAGGATGCCATCGTGGACGCCGTGCGAACGGCTCAAGGGGTCTACGGTCTCAAGGCGGCTCGTGATCTCGGATAGGGCTAAAATTACTCATAACCATATCAATTATGGGTAGTTGGGCGATTGCACGCGCACTTGTCGCAGGCCATGCGATCCGTACTTCTCGAAACTACCCATAATCGAATCAGTTATGGGTAGTTGTGGGAGGGGGACCTATGTCCTGACCCGTGTCATCAGGGTCACCGTCTCCACATGGAAGGTCTGGGGGAAGAGGTCGACCGGCGTGACGTATGCGGCCGCGAAGGTGCCCTGTGCCTCGAAGCGCGCGATGTCGCGCGCCAGGGTTGCGGGATCGCAGCTCACGTAGGCGATGGCGCGCGCAGGCTGCTCGCAGAGCCGCTCGACGACCTCCTCCGACAGGCCGGCACGCGGCGGATCGACGACGATGACGTCGGCGTCGGTGTCGGGAAACTCGCGGCCGGCGTCGCCGCCCACGGCATCCACGTTGTGGAGCCGCGCCCGCTTGAGGTTGCGGCGCAGGTCGCGCAGGGCAGGGCCCTGCGACTCGACGGCAGAGACGAAGGCGGTGCGCCGCGCGAGCGGCAGCGTGAAGGTGCCGGCCCCGCAGTAGAGGTCCATCGCCTCGTCATCCTTCGACAGCCGGAGGCCCTCGCACACGAGCTCCACCAGCCGCTGGGCGCCGTCGGTGTTCACCTGGAAGAACGACGGTGCGGAGATGGTCAGCAGATCGTCTCCCAGGCGCTCCTCCCAGTGACCCTTGCCCGAGAGGCGCTCCACGCCGGTCACGCGGCGCGCCTTCCGAGGTCCCTTGGAGAGCACGCGCACGACGGAGGACGCCCTGGTCGCGTCGCCAAGCACCTTGGCGACCTGTGCGCGGGGGAAGGGTCCGGGTGACGTCCAGAGGGCCACCTCGACATCGCGCGTGCGGCGCGAGACGCGGATGCCCACGCGGTCTATGCCCAGCTCGTGGGAGCCGGAGAGGTACGAGAGGGCTCCAGAGACGGACTTGACCAGCTTGGCATGGCGCACGTCACCAAGCAGCGCGCAGGCATCGACCCTGACGATGCCTGAGCCCGTGCGATCGTGCATGCCGACAAGGGCCCTGCCACCCCGGCGCTCGCAGGCGAGCTCCACCTTGTTGCGGTATCCCCACGCCCTGCCCGGTGCCTCGCAGGGCTCGACGAGCCCCTCTGCCCGCTCGACGTCCAGGTGCCCTATGCGCACGAGCGCATCGACCACGTTGGAGCGCTTCGCCTCCAGCTGGCCTTCCCTCGAGAGCGCTGCCCAGGGGCAGCCCCCGCATGCGCCGGCGTACGGGCAGGCTGGTGTCGAGCGCATGGGGGAGGGATCCTCCACCTCGATGACCTCGGCGCGGGAAAAGGTCCTGCCGTCAGAGGTCACCCGCGCGATCACCGTGTCACCTGGCACGCCACCGGCGACGAAGACCGTCTTCCCGTCGTCGGATCGCGCGATGGCGTCGGCCCCGTAGGACATGCGCTCGACGGTGAGCCTGAGCAGGGTGTCATCGGCCATGGCACTCCAATCGACATCGACTTGCGGAGGGGCGCGTCGGGCCGCTGCTCCCAGACGCTCGGGGATGAGGGTGGACGCGAGCCACTAGGCCTGGGCGTGCCTGCCACGTCTCCCTGGCCGCCAGCGTGCCCTCCGGACGTACGATTCTACCAACTGGTGGTTGGCCCCATCCCCACAAGCCTGCGGACGGTCATCCTGCTCGCCGGCATGCAGCAACGCCGAGACGCCCACTTCCCACAAACCTGCGGACGGTCATCCTGCTCGCCGGCATGCAGCAACGCCGAGACGCCCACTTCCCACAAACCTGCGGACGGTTGCCGGTAGGACATGGCGGCCATCGGCGCTGACGATGCGTCCCACAGCTGCGACATGAGTGCACTGATAGTATCATTCAAGCATAAATATGCTAATATATCTCAATTACTGTATATTTCTCTACGGTTACAAGCCGGGGGCAATCATCCCTGAACCCTGTTGGCCCCATGCTGTCGCCTTGGTAGATTCGTTTATGGGATTCAGAAAATACCAGATAGATTGCGTATTGATAGCATCTTCTCCGTAAGGGAAGACCGCTTGTCCGCTAACTGCTACCGCTCAAGGCACCCGCGTTCCCCAGGCGGTCACATTCAGATAACTATTGGATACAGTTACCTATGGTAACATCGTTTTCGCCCTGCGTGGCCCCACTCTTGCGAGGGCGCGCGCACGACAGGCGACGGTCTGTATCGGTTCGAGTGCCGGAGGGTCCGGCACGAAAGGAGTGGTGGGCATCATGAAGGGACTTTACGTCCACAGCGAGATCGGGCCTCTGAAGAAGGTCCTGCTGCACCGTCCCGGCGAGGAGCTCCTGAACCTCGCCCCCGACGACCTCGAGCGCCTCCTGTTCGATGACATCCCCTTCCTGGAGATCGCGCAGCAGGAGCACGACCGGTTCGCCGAGGTGCTGCGCGAGCAGGGAGCCGAGGTCCTGTACCTCGAGAGGCTCTGCGCCGAGGCGCTCGACGCCGAGCCCGGTGCCCGCGAGGAGTACACCGAGCAGTGGCTGCAGGAGTCGGGACTGCGCGGCAAGAACATGCTCGCCGCCGTCAAGGAGTACATGTACTCCATTCGCGACACCAAGGAGTTCGTCGACAAGTCCATCGCCGGCCTGCGCAAGAACGAGGTCGATCTTCCCTCTGCGTCGAGCACCCTGCTGACCGACCTCGTCGGGCAGGACCAGGACTCCGAGACCGACCTGCTGATCGACCCGATGCCCAACACCTACTTCACGCGTGATCCGTTCGCGGTCGTGGGGAGGGGTGCCCTGCTGAACCACATGTACTCCGTCACGCGCAATCGCGAGACGCTGCTGGGCAAGTTCATCTTCAAATACCATCCCGAGTACAAGCGCTCCCCGCTGTGGTACCGCCGCAACTCCTCCTACCATATCGAGGGCGGCGACGTCCTGAACCTCAACGCCCATACCCTCGCCGTCGGCATCTCGCAGCGCACCCAGGCCGCTGCCATCGACGAGCTCGCCCAGAACTGCTTCTGGGGCGGCAAGGGCTCCGAGATCGACACCATCTATGCGTTCAACATCCCCGTCTCGCGCGCCTTCATGCATCTCGACACCGTGTTCACGCAGATCGACGTCGACAAGTTCACCATCCATCCAGGCATCATGGGCACCCTCCAGGTCTTCAAGATCACCAAGGGCGACTCGGAGGGGGAGGTCAAGATCGAGGAGATGATCGACACCCTGGAGCATGTGCTCGCAAAGGCCCTCGACATCGACGCCGTCCAACTCATCCCCTGCGGTGGTGGCGACCCGACGGCGGCCGCGCGCGAGCAGTGGAACGACGGCTCCAACACCCTGTGCGTCTCCCCGGGCAAGATCTGCGTGTACCAGCGCAACTCCGTCACCAACGAGGCCCTCTACAAGGAGGGGTTGGACCTGCTCGTCATCCCGTCGGCCGAGCTGTCCCGCGGTCGTGGCGGCCCGCGCTGCATGAGCATGCCCTTCGAGCGCGAGGACCTCTAGGCCCTCGGCTCCTGTCCCGCGAGAGGGCTCGGGGAGGGTGACCCGTCCCCGAGCCCCCTGGCGGGCAATCGTCTCGTCTGTCGTCTCCCCGCACGGCGCGGGGAAAACCGGAAAGGAACCAGCGCATGGGCGTCAATCTCTCTGGCCGCAGCTTCCTGCGCCTGCTCGACTTCTCCACCGAGGAGATCGAGTACCTGCTCACACTCTCGAGGAACTTCAAGGATCTGAAGCGCACGGGCACCCCGCATCGCTACCTCGAGGGCAAGAACGTCGTCCTGCTGTTCCAGAAGACCTCCACGCGCACGCGCTGCGCGTTCGAGGTCGGCGCCATGGACCTCGGCATGGGCGTGACCTACCTCGACCCCGGCTCGTCGCAGATGGGCAAAAAGGAGTCCATCGAGGACACCGCCCGCGTGCTCGGGCGCATGTACGATGGCATCGAGTTCCGCGGCTTCGCACAGTCCGACGTCGACGAGCTTGCCGAGAAGTCCGGCGTTCCCGTGTGGAACGGCCTGACCGACCTGTGGCATCCCACCCAGATGCTCGCCGACATCCTGACGGTCCAGGAGAACTTCAACTATGACATCAAGGGCAAGACCCTCGTCTTCATGGGCGATGCCAAGAACAACGTCGCCCGCTCCCTCATGGTCGTCTGCGCGAAGCTCGGCATGAACTTCGTCGCCTGTGGACCCCGGGAGTGCTGGCCCACCGATGACGTGATCGAGGCCTGCAGGCCCATCGCCGAGGCAAACGGCTGCACGGTGAGCCTGACCGACGATCCCAGGGAGGGCATGGGCGGCGCACACGTCGTCTACACCGACGTGTGGGTCTCCATGGGCGAGCCCGACGAGGTCTGGACCGAGCGCATCGCCCAGCTCGAGGCCTATCGCGTCACCGAGGAGCTCATGGCCCTCACCGACAAGGACTCCATCTTCCTGCACTGTCTGCCCTCCTTCCACGACACCAACACCACCATCGGCAAGGACGTCGCCGAGAAGTTCGGCGTCACGGAGATGGAGGTCGAGGACGCGGTCTTCGAGGGCCCCAAGTCCAAGGTCTTCGACGAGGCCGAGAACCGCATGCACACCATCAAGGCCGTCATGTACGCGACCCTCAAGTAGGCCCGGCGCGCTGCTGGTCGCCCGCGCCCCGTGCCAAGGCAGCGGGACGGTTGGTCAGACTCCCAGAATGTGCCTGAGGCACGGGGGATCTCGATGAGTTCGACGGGGGGGCATGCAAATGTCCCCCGTCGCTTTCTGCTTCGCATATTTGCAATAGTATATACATATAAGCAGATATGTAGGAACAATGATGCAGTTGCAGAAAGGTGATCATACCGCTCTTCACAGGAGGGTGATCGGGAGCACAGTCTGCAAAATCTGGCCGTTCACATGGAAAAATGTCAATCCGCTCTGCCTTTTTGACATGCCGCAATCATGACCAGCCCGCCAATCGGCCAACGGTGCCAAACAGCACGACTATTGGATATATTTGTTCACTCGCCCTTGCCAACGCAGACATTTCGGCGTAGGCTGGTACCTAGAAAATTGTGCATTGTGTCGCAATTTCGTTTCGGTAGGGTTTCGCATGGCTGTACGCCTCGTGTCGAAAGGAGTATCTGAAATGGCAGATACCGCAGTACCCAGGAAGAAGGGGGAGATGCTCACCAGCTTCTCCATCATCCTCATTCTTCTGGCAGTCGTTGCCGTCCTCACCATCGTGCTGAACGGCGCCTCCTACACGATCAATGACGAGGAGGGCTCCGTCATCGCGGCCACGCTCTCCGACTTCATGATGTCGCCTGTGCGTGGCTTCGCAGACGCCATCGACGTGTGCCTGTTCGTCATGGTTCTCGGCGGATTTCTCGGAATCGTCAACAAGACCAACGCCATCGTCGACGGCATCGCGGTGCTCGTCAAGAAGATGGGGGGCAACGAGCTCAGGCTCATCCCCATTCTCATGGGCCTCTTCGCCCTGGGCGGCACCACCTACGGCATGTGCGAGGAGACCGTCGGGTTCTACGCGCTGCTGTCCGCGACGATGATGGCTGCGGGCTTCGACTCCCTCACCGGTGCCATGATGGTGCTGCTGGGTGCCGGCGTCGGCTGCCTCGGCTCCACCGTCAACCCCTTCGCCGTCGGCGCCGCTGCCGCCTCCCTTGACGGTGTCGGCATCAAGGGCAACCAGGCCATCTTCATCGGCCTCGGTCTCATCCTGCTGCTCGCCTCGTACCTCCTCGCCGTCTTCTTCGTGCTCCAGTACGCCAAGCGGGTGAAGGCCGATCCCAGCCGCACCCTCATGTCCGCCAGCGAGACCGAGAGCGCCAAGGCCCAGTACGGTGCCGCCTCCGAGCAGGGTGACGCCGTCCTCACCGGCAAGCAGAAGGGTGTCCTGGTGCTCTTCGCCCTGGCGTTCATCGTCATGATCATCTCCTTCATTCCGTGGGAGGACCTCGGCTTCGACTGGTTCAACCCTGGCTTCGACCCCGACGGACACAGCTGGTCCAGCTTCCTGACCGGCGTGCCTCTGGGCCAGTGGTACTTCCAGGAGGCCACCACGTGGTTCCTGCTGCTCGGTATCGTCATCGGCATCGTCGGTGGCATGAGCGAGCATGAGATCGTCGACGAGTTCATGGCCGGCGCTGGCGACATGATGTCCGTCGTCATGGTCATTGCCCTGGCTCGTGGCGTCTCCGTCCTGATGGCGGCCACCGGCCTCGACATGTACGTGCTCTCCGCCGCCTCCACCGCCCTTGCCGGCACGTCGGGCATCCTCTTCTCGATCGGCTCCTACCTGCTGTACTTCCTGCTGTCCTTCCTCATCCCCTCGACCTCCGGCATGGCAGGCGTGTCCATGCCCATCATGGGGCCGCTGGCCCAGCAGCTTGGCTTCAACCCGTCCGTCATGGTCATGACCTTCTGCGCCGCCTCCGGCGTGGTCAACCTGATCACCCCGACCTCCGGTGCCATCATGGGCGGCCTGGCCCTCTCGCGCATCGAGTACTCCACGTGGGTCAAGTTCTGCGCCAAGATCATCCTGGCCCTCTCCGTGGCCTGCATGGTCATCCTCACGGTCGCCTTCATGGTCCTCTAGGGATCCGTCCCTATCGGCTGGGCTGAGGGGCCGCCTTCGGGTGGCCCCTCTCCTGTCACCAACTCACATGTCGGTCGCATCCGGCTGGTTGTGGGCGTTCGAGTGCGCTACCATGGGACGTCGTGCGAACGGACGAGGCGAAAGGACCCTCCATGCCCAACGGGGGAAGCTACGAGGCGGCACTGCGCCGCTCCAACCGGATTCAAGAGGATATCGCCGCAGGCAATGTCGGGCGCTACACGATGCTCACGGGCGACCGCCCCACCGGACGCCTGCACCTGGGCCACTACTTTGGCACGCTGGTGGAGCGCGTCCGCCTGCAGGGCCTCGGCATCAGGACCAACATCATCATCGCCGACTACCAGGTGATCACCGATCGCGACACCACGGAGCACATCCGGGACAACGTCTACCACATGGTCATGGACTACCTCGCCTGTGGCATCGACCCCGCCCAGACGATGATCTTCACGCACTCTGCCGTGCCCGCCGCCAATCAGCTCATGCTGCCGTTCCTCTCCCTCGTCTCCGAGGCCGAGCTGCAGCGCAATCCCACGGTGAAGGCGGAGATGGAGGCGTCGGGCCACTCCCTCACGGGCCTGCTGCTCACCTATCCGGTGCACCAGGCGTGTGACATCCTGTTTTGTAAGGGAAACGTCGTTCCCGTGGGGCGCGACCAGCTGCCGCACATCGAGGTGACGGCCAAGATAGCGCGCCGCTTCAACGAGCGGTATGGCAGGGTGTTCCCCGACGTGGCGGGCCTGCTCACCTCGACCCCGCTCATCCCCGGCCTCGACGGCCGCAAGATGAGCAAGAGCTATGGGAACGCCATCTCGATCTCCATGACGGAGCAGGAGACCGCGAAGCTCATCAGGAAGTCCCGCACGGACTCCGAGCGTCGCATCACCTTTGACCCCGAGGGTCGCCCGGGCGTGTCCGCCCTGCTCACGACGGCCGGCATCTGCCTCGGCCGCAATCCCGCCGAGCTTGCGGCCGAGATCGGCGACGGTGGTGCCGGACAGCTCAAGCAGCTCGTCACCGAGGCGGTCAACGGCTACTTCGCCCCCATCCGCGAGCGAAGGCACCGCTACGAGAGGGACCTCGACTACGTCAAGGACGTGCTGCATGACGGGAACCGCCGCGCGAACGAGATCGCCGAGCAGACGCTCGCGGAGGTGCGCGAGGCGATGGGCATGGTCTATTAAGGTGCGCGTGCGAGCCTGGGACGGGGCGTAGCGTCCCGCACCGCCGGCCTCACGCCCGCATCGGGGCTGGTTCCTGTGACATCCCCGCTCCGTGTGGAAACGATAACCCTTGTCATCTGACCACATCATGCGCCACACTCCGCTACACTTGGTACGTCGACAGATTGGAGAGCTGCCATGGCGAGCACGTACGGTGAGGATGCGAGTAAGAGCGCACTTCGGAGTGCTTATCAGGCAGTCGAGACGCAACTGTCACCCAGCCATGCCGAGCGTGTTGACAGGGAGGTCCGCATCCACCTCACGGCCATGGCCGCCTACCGTGCCGCGCCGCTGGTGCTCGCGTACGTCACCTATCGCAACGAGATGGACACCACCCAGATCATCGAGCGAGCATGGGAGGACGGCAAGCGCGTGGCCGTTCCCGTTTGCGATAGGGGACGGCTCGTCTTCTACGAGATCGATACGCTCGAGGGCATGAGGGCGGGTTCCCGTGGCGTGCTTGAGCCGGATCCGGCTTCCTGCACGCCCGTGGACGAGGCGGACCTTGCCAACTCCATCTGCCTGGTGCCCGGGCTCGTCTTCGATGCCGAGGGCTACCGCATCGGCTATGGGGCGGGCTACTATGACAACTTCCTGGCCGACTACCCTGGCCTCAAGATCGGCTTGGTGCGCAGCATGCGCATCAGCAGCAATCCGCTGCCCCATGACGACCATGACGTACCCATGGACGTGCTGGTCAGCGATGGGTCCGTGTGGGTCTGCGCGCGCGACGACGCGACGGCCTAGCGAGGCGCACCAGGCATTCCCACCAGCGGCCGTTTCCAGAAGGACTGGACTTCGTGTGGCAGTGGCCCTAGTCCTCGTCCAGCATCTCGAGCAGGGCGCTCGTCTCCTCGTCAACCGGTGTGGAGGGACGTTGCGGATGAGCGGCTCCACCACGGGCCTGAGGCATCCCAGGCGTCTCAGGCGTGATCTTGACCTGGAAGTTGACGCTCGGACGCACGGGGGCGCCCTCGTCCCCCGGACGTGCGCCAGTGGGCGAGGATGGGCCGGTCAGCTGTCTGAATGCCTGGTAGACGCCCTTGACCAGGTTTGGTCCGAACACGATCTCGATGCCCTGTGGACCGCGATCCGCCAGCCCGAGAACCCCTTTGACGGAATGGAGTGTAGTGCGATTGATGAGGCTCACGTCATCGACGGATATGCGCAGGCGCGTGGCGCACAGGGAGCTGCCAGACACGTTGGCAACCCCGCCGATGCACTCGAGCACAGCAGCTGCGATATCGTCGGTAGTCATACGGTGGTCTCCCATGGGACGGCAGGCGACTGCGCTCGCAGGGCCCGCACCCGAGGTCTCGCTTACGGACAACTCCTTTAAGGATAGGCGGCACGCAAGGCCGCTGCCATGGCTTTTGCGGGAAAGACGGTGGGTGGTTGCCA
This sequence comes from Atopobiaceae bacterium UBA1367, assembly GCA_002305995.1. Classification (GTDB taxonomy): domain Bacteria; phylum Actinomycetota; class Coriobacteriia; order Coriobacteriales; family Atopobiaceae; genus UBA1367. The sequence goes on along the minus strand of DBRN01000012.1, from coordinate 596,355 downwards.
ACCATGGCACGAGCGACGGAACCCCGCCGTGGGTCGCGGCGCACGGTCGCGCATCGCGTCGCCTAGAGCTCGAGGAGCTCCCTCAGCAGTGCGGCATCCCCTGCGGCGGAGCCTGTGCAGGGCAGGGTGACATCCGCCCATGACCGATAGAGGCCCATCCTCTCACGCGCCAGCGCCTCGATGCCCTTGAGCTGGGAGAGGGGCCGGCCCTCGCTCGCAAGCTGGGAGAGGGGACGGTCGACGAAGACGATGGTCCCGTTTTGATGGATGAGGTCGTAGTTGCGGGGCCTGGTGACGATTCCGCCGCCGCAGGCGATCACCAGGCCGGACCGTGATCCGTAGGCGGCTGCGACCGCGCTCTCGCGCTCGCGAAACGCATCCTCGCCCCTGTCCCGGATGTAGTCTGCGGCGCTGCTGCCCGTCTCGACGGCAAAGGCGTCGTCGAGGTCCACGAAGGGCCTGCGGAGCATCCGGGCGAGCGCCCTGCCGGTGCTGGTCTTCCCCGCGCCCGGCATGCCGATGAGCACGATGTTTCTCTGCGTGGCCCTGATCTCCCCCTCGATGCGACCCACCAGCGCCTCGTCGAGTGTCGTGCCTTGGAAGAGCTGGCTCGCGTAGAACGCCTGCGAGACGAGCATGGCGAGGCCGCTCTCGCAGGCGATGCCCCTGCGCTCGGCCTCGAGGCAGAGGCCCGTGCGCTCGGGATTGTAGATGACGTCGATGACGGCGCGAAGCTCGGCGAGCGCCGCGATGGTCTCGCCCCCAAGAGGGCTCGCGGGACAGGAGGGAAACATGCCCACGGGGGTGGCGTTGACGACGAGGCGTGCGTGCGGATGGCGCTCGGCCAGGTTCTCGTAGGTGTCCGGGCCGGAGCGCGAGATGACGGTGGCCTCGTGCCCGACCAGCTCGGCAAGCGCCATGCACGCGGCCCGACACGCTCCCCCCGAGCCCAGGACGAGCATCTCGCCGTCGGCGAAGGCCTCTGCGGCGCTCGTCGCGAGCTCGCGTCGGCAGAAGCGGTCGAGCACCCACGAGAAGCCAAGGACGTCGGTGTTCTCGGCATGGATCGAGCCGTCTGCCCTGCGAACGAGCGTGTTGGCGACCCCGAGCCTCTCCACGCGCGGGCTTCTGGTGTCGGCCACGCGCGCCGCGAGCGCCTTGTAGGGGATGGTCACGTTGAGTCCCGTCCACGCTCCCGCACGCAGGAAGCGCTCCGCCTCGTCAGGCTCCCGCTCGAAGAGCGCGTAGGGGGTGCTCCCGAGCCGCGCGTGGATCTGGGGGGACCAGCTGTGCCCGAGCGTACGGCCGAGCAGGCCGCAGCGTGCCTCCGCCATCAGAGTGCCTCCGCATAGCTGCCCAGGTAGCGCCACTCCTCGCAGACGTCCGACAGGGAGCCCACAAGGGTGAGGAACTGCGGGGCGGCGGCGGGGCACTCGATGTCGAAGTAGAACATGAACTCGAAGTCGCGATCCGGTATGGGACGACTCTCGAGCTTGAGCAGGTTGATGTCGAGGGCGTAGAAGCGCGCCAGCACCTTGAAGAGGGCTCCGGGCTCATGGCTCGTCACCACCATCAGGGAGCTGCGATCCGCGCCCGGATAGATGGAGAGGCCCCGCTGGATGCAGGCGAAGCGCGTGTAGTTGTTGCTCTGGTCCTGCACCGAGCGATCGGCGATCTCCAGGCCGTACAGGGACGCGCAGTCGCGCGATGCGAGCGCTGCGACGTCAGTGCGGCCCGAGCGGGCGACCCGCTCGGCGGCCGTGGCCGTGTTCTCGCAGACGTGCACGCGGCAGTCGGGGATCTGCGCGATGTACCCGGCGCACTGGGCGATGGCCTGCTCGTGGCTGTAGACGATGCGGACGTCCTCCCTCCTCGTGCCGGGGTTCACGAGGAGGTTGTGGTCGATCCTGAGCCTGCAGGAGCGGACGATGTGAAAGTCGTGGCGCATCATGAGGTCATAGACGTGCGTCACCGATCCTGCGGTGGAGTTCTCGACGGGAATGACGCCAAACTTGCAGAGTCCCTCCTCGATCGCGCGGAACACCCCCTCGAAGGTGTCGAAGAAGCTGATCTGCGCGTGGCGGAAGAGCTTGTCGACGGCAATCTGCTGATAGGCCCCCTCCACTCCTTGGCATGCGACGAAGGCCTGCTGCGGAAAGACGGTCGGCTGGCTGGCAAGTGCGGCGGCTATGCGCCCAGCCATCTCGTCCCTCCTGCCGATGCGCCGATACTCCGATGCGCGCGCGGCCTCCATGAGCACGCTCTCGAGCACGGCGGCGTAGCCCGACAGCTCCGGCGGCACGGCATCGGCGGCGCGCTGGATGTTCTCGCGCTCCCTCCGTCGGTCGTACACCGGCCTTCCTGCCGCGGCCTTGCACTCGGCGATGTCGGCGGCGACCGCCATCCGCTGTTGGAAGAGGTCGAGGATCTGGGAGTCGATGCGGTTGATGCGCTCGCGAAGTTCGGTGAGGTCAGTCATGGTGGGCCAATCGTCCGGCTGAGGTCAGGTCGCCTGGGGCGGGAAGGCAAGCCAGCTGTCGAGCAGGGCAAGTGCCGCAACCGCCTCCATCACGGGCACGGCGCGCGGTGCGATGCAGGGGTCGTGGCGACCATGGGTCGCAAGGGTCGTCGTGGCCCCCGACGCGATGTCGACGCTCCGCTGGGGCTGGGCGATGGAGGGCGTGGGCTTGATGGCGACGCGAAAGAGCAGCGGCGCGCCTGACGTGATGCCACCGAGGTTTCCGCCCGCGTCGTTCTTCACGGGAGCGTATGAGCCGTCGACCACGTCGAAGGGGTCGTTGTTCTGGCTGCCGCGCCGTCCGGCGACATCCGCCCCGGCGCCGAACTCCAGCGACTTCACCGCACCGACGCCAAAGGCGATGCGGGCTATCGCGCTCTCGATGCCGTCGAACAGAGGGCCGCCCATGCCGGCGGGCAGGCCGCATGCGACGCACTCCACGGCGCCGCCGATGGAGTCCCGGGCCGATCGCGCGTCGTCTATCTGGGCGAGCATCGCGTCGCCTGCGGACATGCTGATGACGGGGAAGGTGCGGCCATCTCCCAGGGCGTCGAGCTGTCCCACGAGCCTCCTGCGGGAGTCGGCGTCATGGGCGAGGGCGCAGAAGGGCTCGTCCGCCGCGGATCCGACGCGGAGCAGGTGTGCGGCGATGCGCACGCCGCGTGCGGCGAGCATCTGCCGCGCGATCCCGCCCGCCGCGCACAGGGGTGCGGTCAGCCGTCCCGAGAAGTGGCCACCCCCCGGGACGTCCTGGTGGCCATGCCACTTTGCCTGGGCGGTGAAGTCCGCGTGGCCCGGCCGTGGGATGCGCAGCACGTCGTCGTAGTCGCGGGAGCGCGTGTCGGTGTTCTCGATGATGATGGCGAGCGGCGCCCCGCAGGTCTCCCCGCGCTGGTTGAGGCCCGCGACGATGCGGGGCTCGTCGGCCTCCCGGCGCGGGGTCGTCCAGCCGGTGCGTCCCGGCGCACGACGGGCCATGAAGGAGCGCAGGTCATCGAGGTCGGGGACGAATCCCGCCGGCAGGCCGTCGACCACGCAGCCGATGGCGGGGGAATGCGACTGCCCGAAGACGGAGACGCGCACCGCGGTGCCGAACGATGATGCCATGCTAGGCCCCCTGCCTGGTTGCCAGCCCTCCGAGGGACCTGAAGTCCTCGAAGAAGCCAGGGTATGACTTGGCGACGCACTCAGCGCCGCGGATGATGGTCGGCCCCGTCGCGTAGGCCGCGCAGATGGCGGCCATCATGGCGATGCGGTGGTCGCCTGCGGCGTCGACCGTGCCGCCGGACAAGGCGCTCACGCCCTCTACGAGGAGGTCATCGCCGTCGACCGTGGCGGAGCCGCCCAGGGCGCGCAGGGTCGCGCGGATGGTCTCGAGGCGGTCGGACTCCTTCAGGCGGAGCCTCCCGGCGCGGGCCAGGCGCGTGGTGCCCACGGCGACGGCCGCCACCGCGGCGAGGGGAGCGGCAAGGTCGGGTATGCCCGACACGTCGATGGCGTGGGCGCGCAAGGCCTCCCGCGAGGCGGCGGCGATGCCCGACGCGCGCCCGACGCGCGCCCCCAGCAGCGAGAGGGCGGCGAGGACGGCCCGGTCGCCCTGGCGACTCGTCGGATCGAGTCCGCAGACGCTGACCGGCTCGTCGCCGAGCGCCCCGGCGGACAGCCAGAATGCCGCATTCGACCAGTCTCCCTCGACGACGCAGCGGCCGGGCGAGACGAGACGGGCGTCGGCCGGCACGGAGAAGACGACGCACGCACCCTCCTCGCCGGTCTCGCGTCGCGCGTGGACGGTCACGCCGAAGGTGGCGAGGGCGGCTATCGTCAGATCGATGTAGCGTCGGGACTCGACGGGCTCGCGGACGGCGACCTCCGTCGTGCCGGGGAGCAGCGGGGCGGCCATGAGGAGCCCGCTGGCGAACTGCGACGACACGTCGCCCGGCAGGGAGAAGCGCCCTGGCTGCAGCTGCCCTCCCACGAGCAGGGGAAACGAGCCCTGCCCGGAGATCGTGACGCCATGGCTGACGAGCTGGGAGTCGAGGGGGGCGAGGGGGCGCTCGGAGAGCCGCCCGTGTCCGGTGATGCGCGCGCCGCACCCGAGGGCCGCGACGACGGGCAGGAGGAAGCGCAGGGTCGAGCCAGACTCCCCGACGTCGATCCGTGCGTCCCTCCGCACCCCGCCGACGGTGACGGGCACCATGCGAAGGCCGTCTCTGGTACGCGCCGCAGGCGCTCCGAGCCGCCGCAGGCAGGCGATGGTGGCCTCGATGTCCTGCGAGCTCGAGGGGCAGACCAGGTCCGTGACGCCCGTGCAGAGCGCGGAGAGGATCAGCAGGCGGTGCGCCATCGACTTCGACGGTATCGCGTCGACGGAGCCGGCCAGGGGGTGCGGGTCTATGCGGACGTCCATGGCCTAGGCTCCCGGTCGGTGCGTGCCGCAGCCGAGGGCGATGAGCTCGCCCAGCTCGGCGACAGCGATCGTCCTGACCTCGACCCGGCCGATGCGCAGCGGGACGATCACGTTGAGCGTGCCTCCGCGCCGCTTCTTGTCGTGTGTCGCGTAGCGCAGGAGGGTCGCGTGGTCGATGTCGGTGTCGACGGGCAGCCCGAACGCGGAGACCGCATCCTCGATCGTCCGGGAGACCCCCTCGTCGCACCAGCCCTTCGCCGCGGCCGCCCGCGCGATGCAGCAGAGGCCAGCGGCGACGGAGGCGCCATGGCCGAGCGCGAAGCCGCTTGCCGCCTCGATGGCGTGGCCGATCGTGTGCCCGAGGTTGAGCGTCTGGCGCAAGCCCCTCTCGGTCTCGTCGGCGCTCACCACGTCGCGCTTGATCTCGACGTTGCGCGCCACGATGCGGGCGAGCTCCGCGCGGCCGTACCCGCCTGCGTTGAGGGGGCGGCTCGCCATGTGGGAGAAGAGCCGCTCGTCGGCCAGCACGCCGTGCTTGATGACCTCGCCGCACGAGTCGGTGAGGAGCTCGTGGGAGAGGGTGCCCAGGCAGTCGACGTCGGCGACCACCGCGCTGGGCTGGAAGTAGCAGCCTACGAGGTTCTTGCCGCAGGCGAGGTCCACGGCAGTCTTGCCGCCCACGGACGAGTCGACCATGGCCAGCAGGGACGTGGGGACCTGGACGACCTGGATGCCGCGCAGGTACAGGGCTGCCGCCAGCCCGCCCATGTCGCCCGCGACGCCTCCCCCGAGCGCGACCACGACATCGTCTCGTGACAGCTCGGCGTCAGCGATCCCCTCGAGCAGCCGCTCGAGCGTGGAGAGGCGCTTGCCCCGTTCGCCGGCCTCGAAGATGACGGAGGCGCTCCGGTAGCCGGCGCGCCCAAGGGACGCCTCGACCTGCCCGGCATAGAGGGGTGCCACGTTGGAGTCGGAGACGATGGCCGCAACGCTGCCCCCGGCGGTCGCGCGGCAGATCTCGCCCACGCGATCGATCAGGCCGTGCCCCACCAGCACGTCGTAGGCGCGCGATGCGGTGCGCACGGGGATGGTGGCGGTCACGCTCATGGCCGCTCGGCCTCCCGCTTGAGGCGGTCTCCCTCGGCGAGCAGCGCGTGGAGGCGCCCCGCGTCGCGGCCGTCGATGGCGTCCCTGTATTGCTGGAGGCTGTCGATGAGGGCACCGATCTCCTCGGACAGGAAGTCGGCGTTGTCGAGGAAGAGCTCCGTCCACATGGTGGCGTTCAGGCGCGCCACGCGGGTGAGGTCTCGGTACGACCCTGCGGAGAAGCCCTTGTGTCGCTGTGCGGTGGGGCTCTTGACGTAGGCGTTGGAGACCACGTGGGCGAGTTGGGAGGTGTAGGCGACGAGCTCGTCGTGCTCCTCGGCGCTTGCCAGGGTGAACGTGCCGAAGCCACAGGGACCGAGGAGGTTCACGAGGCGCTCGAGCACGTCGGCGCGCTCGAGGTCGTCCATGGCCGGCGGCACGACCACCATCGGCGCGTTGCGGAACATGGTGGCGCGGGTGTGCGCGTAGCCCGAGAACTGCGTGCCTGCCATGGGATGGCAGCCCACGAAGGTCCAGTCGTGTGCGGCAGCGATGGCAAAGCAGGTGTCGCAGATGACCCGCTTGACGCCCACGACGTCGATGACGATGGCGCCGGGGGAGATGCGGGGGGCCATCTCCCGCAGCCAGTCGACGCTGACCTCGGGGTAGCCGGCCAGTATGACGAGCTCGCAGGTGCCGACCGTCTCGTCGTCAAGCTCACCGCTCACGGTCTCGATCATCGCGAGCTCGAGGGTCGAGCGCGTGCGGTTCCAGGCGTAGACCTCCGCCCCGCCCTGGCTGAGGGCCTTTGCAAAGGACCCGCCCATGAGGCCAAGGCCCAGTATGCCCACGCGGCCGGGGACGAAGGTGGCGCCAGCGGGAACGCCGGGATGCTCTCCTGCCATGGCGCTACCCCAGCTCCGCCGTGACTGCCTGGCGAATGAGCGCGATGCGCCTCATGGTGTCGAGGAAGGAGTCGGGGGTGAGCGCCTGGGCGCCGTCCGACCATGCCTCCTGCGGGCGGTTGTGGACCTCGATCTCCAGGCCGTCCGCCCCTGCCGCCGTGGCAGCGAAGGCCGCAGACCTGACGTAGCGCGTGTAGCCCGTCGCGTGGCTGGGGTCACCCACCACGGGGAGATGGGTGAGGTGGTGCAGGACGGGGATGGCGTTGATGTCGAAGGTGTTGCGCGTGCGGGTCTCGAAGGTGCGGATCCCGCGCTCGCACAGGATGACGTTGGGGTTGCCCTCGCTCATCACGTACTCCGCCGCCATGAGCAGCTCGTCGATGGTGCCGGCGAGGCCTCGCTTGAGCAGCACCGGGGTGGTGGTCTTGCCCACCTCCTTGAGGAGGTTGAAGTTCTGGGCGTTGCGCGCCCCGACCTGCATGACGTCGACGCCGCGGTCGACGAAGAGCTGCACGTCGCGTGGGTCCATGACCTCGCTCACCACGGGCATGTCCAACTCGGCCGAGGCCGCAAGGAGCAGGTCGAGGCCGTGCTCGCCCATGCCTTGGTAGGCGTAGGGGCTGGTGCGCGGCTTGTAGGCGCCGCCGCGCAGCATGGTGGCGCCCGCCGCCCTGACGGCGCGGGCGATCTCGATGAGGTTGTCGCCCTCGACGGAGCACGGTCCTGCCATGACCTGGAAGTTGCCGCCGCCGATGAGGACGCCGTGCCCGCAGTCGACGACGGTGTCCTCGGGATGGAACTTGCGATTGGCGAGCTTGTAGGGCTCCGAGACCCGCCTCACCCGGTCGATGATGTCCATCGACTCGAGGAGGAAGGGGTCGATCTTGGTGGTGTCGCCGATGATGCCGACGATGGTCTCGTTGTCTCCGTGCGACACGTTGGTGCGATAGCCGCGCCCCTCGATCCAGCTGATGAAGTGACTGAGCTGCTCGGGTTGTGCCGACTGCTTGACGATGGCGATCATGGGGTGTCCGACCTTCCTGACGGTGCCGCAGGGGCGGCGGCGATTCCGCATGATGCTATCACGGACGCATGCGATAGCCTCCCGACGTTTCGTGCCTGTAACACGGGACCCGAGCAGGTGAGACCTGCGTGATGCCAGATTCCGCGATGCAAAACGTTACGATTCGTGGACACGGCATCGACGGGCCGTCGTGAGGCGTCATACTGGCTTCCCATGGCGCGCTGAGAGGGCGCCGTACGAGTGGACGGAGACGAGCATGTCATTCAACTTCAAGCGTCACCTTCCCATTCCCATGGAGATCCGGGAGGAGATGCCGCTCTCATATGCCATGACGGAGCGCAAGGCGCACTTCGACAAGGGCGTCTCCGACGTCATGCGTGGCATGGACGATCGCCTGCTGGTGATTGTGGGCCCCTGCTCGGCGGATCGCGAGGACGCCGTGCTGGAGTACGTGTGCCGCCTCGCGGCACTCCAGGAGCGCGTGGCGGAGAGGCTGCTACTGGTTCCGCGCGTCTACACCAACAAGCCGCGCACCAAGGGAACGGGCTACAAGGGGCTGCTCCACAATCCCGACCCCGGCTCATCCGATGACGTGCTTGAGGGGGTCAAGGCGGTTCGACACATGCATCTGCGCGTGGTCGAGGAGTCGGGTCTGTTCACCGCAGACGAGATGCTCTACCCGTCGAACTACCAGTACCTGGTCGACCTGCTCTCCTACGTTGCCGTCGGCGCCCGCTCGACGGAGAACCAGGAGCACCGCCTCGTCGCCGGCGGCATTCCCGTGCCGGTGGGCATGAAGAACCCCACGGGCGGCAGCATGGACGTGATGCTCAACTCCATCTATGCGGCCCAGCAGCCCCAGACCTTCATCTATCGCAACTGGGAGGTGGAGACCACAGGCAACCTGCTCGCCCATGCGGTCCTGCGTGGGCGCATCGGCTCCGACGGGAAGTGGCATGCCAACTACCACTACGAGCATCTGGAGCACCTGGCGCAGGCATACACCGTGCATGACTTCGCCAACCCTGCGGTGATCGTCGACACCAATCATGACAATTCGGGAAAGCGACCACTCGAACAGACGCGGATCGTGCGCGAGGTGATGGACTCCGCTCGGCGATCTGAGGTCGTCGGAGGGCTATTCCGCGGCTTCATGATCGAGAGCTATCTGGAGGATGGCCGCCAGGAGGTCGGTGGCGGCATCTACGGCAAGTCGATCACGGATCCCTGTCTCGGCTGGGAGAGGACCGAGGCGCTCCTGCTCGAGATGGCAGAGATGCGAGGGTAGGCGGCCGACCCGATGGCCGCGACCCTCCCGTTCCTGAGGCGACTCGGGACGCCTTGCCCGCTCCAGGCGCCTTTCGGTTACCATGGGGTCGTCTCCCTTGGAGGCTTGGCCACACGGCCCCGGCTTTCCTGGATGCGAGCATCCAGACGGGCCTTCCCCCAGCCTCAGGGCACGCATGACGACTGCGGGAGGGCATATGGGTGTGGTGGAGACCATCAGATCCAATCTTGAGCTGACCCTTGCCCAGGCGACCACTCTCGACAACAGCGTCGCCCCGTACGGGGAGGCAGACTTCTCCACGTGTGCGGGCGATGCGGATGGCACGCCGCCCTCATGTCACGATACAGCCGCACAGGCCTACTGTGCCGCGGCGGAGGACTACGTCCGGGCCGTCAGGTCGGATGCGCAGGCTGTGCGACAGCTGGGCGAGGACTTCTGCGACGCGGACAGAGAGGTTGCCGAGAAGCTCGGCTCGGGAATGGACGGACCGTCATGACCGTCGGGAAGAACAGGGCTTTCAGCCAAACCAGAAGCATGTGCGCAGACAATGATCGATGGGATCATGACAGGCGTGGCGCGTGTTCGGTCGACGAGCTCAGGCACGCCCACGAGCGGGTCATGATGAGGCTCGAGGATCGCGAGGGCGAGCTGCGCAGGGGCATGCGTGAGCTGGATGGTGCCTGCGAGTTCGTCCATGCGGCCATGTCCGGCGTCGCCGCATCCGACGAGCTTGCCTTTCCCCAAGGAAACAAGCTTGCCCAGGAGATGCGGGACACCCTGCAGGAGACCGCTGGCTCGCTGGTCGCAGAGGCCCGAGAGGCGCGGGAGCGCATGGAGCACGAGCTGAGGAGTGTACGGCAGCATATGGACGAGGAGGACAAGCGCTACGCTCGGGCCCTACTCGATGCCGATGAGGAGGGATGACAGGCACCATGAAGGCACACGTCCTGCGCCTCCAGATCGATCTGGCAAACGACGTCCATGCGGCGAACGGTGCCTCTGATGAGGCTGGAGTACAGGAATCCGCCCTGGATGACATCGTGATGGACAGCGCGTCCGGGGAATCGCTTGCCTACGCGAGCATGCGTGACTACATCAGTCGGGTGCGCCATCCTGCCATCTCGCTGCAGAGGGACTTCCTCCTCGCCTATGTGGGCGACCTGTACAGCGACCAAGGCCAGGTCGCGGAGAAACTCTCGCCACTCGGGCCTGTCGTGGATACGGATGGCGTGACGCAATCGATCGGCGAGAGGCAGCTGTGGGCAGACGGCTGCTACGACAGGGCCCGCGACATACGGGCCTGGAGCCCTGTCGTCTCAGATGCCCTCTGTCTCGTTGGCGACATGCTGAGGGGTCAGGCAGACGGTCTGCAGAGGCGCCTTGATGCCGCCATGGAGTACTTCAGCGACAAGGGCATATACGCTGACAGCATCTCATACGTCGACGCCCTCCGGTGCCAACAGGAGGCGCTCTCGTCAGTGAGGCGCAACCCCATAACCGGGGTCATTGACATAGCCGGCCTCGATCTCTCATGGGTAGTGCGACATGATGAGGAGTGGCAGCGTAGGCGCAATCGCGCGACCCTCGAGCGCTACTTCACGCTCGACGCCAACGGCGACATCACGGGTGTGCGCCCTGGCATGCAGGGTCGAGTCGACGAGCTGCTTGACATCGCCTGGAAGTCCCTGACGGAGGGTGGCGCGTCCGAGGAGATAGCAAGGCTTACCCCGGACGAGAGGTATGCCCTACTCTATGCGCTCATCAAGGTATCCCCACAGATCGACGAGCTGGAGCACGCCGCCCTGCAGGCCTCCCTGCAAGAGCTTGCGGGCATGACGAGCCTGAGCGATCTCGAGAGTCGCATCGTTGACATCTCCAACGCGATAGGTGGCGCAGACATTCCACTCGTGACCTCATGGCTCTCCTTCACCACCGATGGCGGCATCTTCTACTCAAAGGACGTGGACGGCAGCGTCCAGAAGAGAAATGGCTTTGGTGACTGGATAGAGTTCGCCGGCCCTGCCCTGGGCATGGATCTCGACACCCACATAACGACGTTTGTCTATGATGGCAAGGAGTATCGGATCCAGTCATGGGATGGTACGTACGGGGCAGGTCTCTTCTATGGTGGAGAGATCGCCGTCTACACGCGCGACGCGCCGACACTTCCCAGCGAGCAACACATGGACATGTCGCCCCAGGACATCATCGACAACCTTGAAACGCTCACGCCTCAGCAGACGAGGAGCATATTCATCACCTATGAGCCCGCCACGGGGAGCGATGCGCCGGATATGCACATCCATGTGAACACGGGTGGCAAAAGATCGATTAGAAGAAGTGCTGGAAAAGGATACTGGACGTTCGACAGCAAGTTCGTGCCCCGCAACCCCACAAACGGTTATCCTAAGCCCGGCTATACCCAGGAGGACATTTCGGTGACAGGTACGGTGAGCTTTGAGGACGAGGGCCTGAGGGATGCGGCGAGGGCGGCGCTCGAGCGGGATGGCGTGGACGTACGGGAACAGGGCGACGGCTCGCTCGTGATCGGATGGGACAAGTGAGGTGTGTGGCATGCCGACGAGGAGGGACGTCATCCGCGCGGCGCTCGCCCTGGCGGGCGGCGCCCTCGCGCAGGGCTGCGGGCTGCTGCCCGGGAGGGGGAGGGACGTGCCGGACGTGACGATCGCCGACGAGGGCGACGCGCTGGCCTACGCGCTGGGGGCCATGCGCGAGCGCTACGGGGAGGAGTTCGAGCGGGCCGAGGGGGCCGAGACCCTCGTCACCGACCAGAGCAGGTACTACGGGGTGACGACCTACACCCTCTACCTCGCGCCGGCGGCCGACCCGGGCAGGGTCTTCGGCTGCGACGTCGCGGCTCGGGTGGAGGACGGCCGGCTCGACTCCGTCGCCGCGGACGACTACACCCAGTACCGCTTCAAGGACCAGATGGAGCGCCCCTTCCTCGAGGTGGTGCGCTCCCTCGAGGGCCTGGCGGGCTACAGCGTCCAGATGGCGGAGCCCTACATGGGGGACCGCGACTGGCGGCCCTCGGAGCTGGAGGAGTACGTGAACAACGGCTACACCCGCCCGCAGGTCACGGTCACGCTCATGATGCCGCGCGACGGCTCGCCGGAGACCTGGGCCCCCGTCGTGCGCGGGTGCCTGGAGGGGGTCTGGGGCCTGGGGCGGCGCATGGACGTCCTGACGGAGCCGGAAGGCTTCGATCCCTATGACTGGATGCCCCTCTACGCGCTCGACACCTCGCAGGGTGACCCGAGGAAGCGCGACCCGGAGCCCCCCACGGAGGGCCACATACGGGAGGTTATGGCAAGGTTCGACATCGACAACACCCATGTTGCCCGATGGGACGGCACGGGTGACCCCGGAGACCCCGGCTACGTCAAGCACCCCCAGATCACCTGGCTCCCCGGCCATCCCGTGATGGGGTAGCGCCGTGCCGCCGACGAGGGGCCGCCGACGGGGGACGTCATTCGCGCGGCGCTCGCTGCCGCACGGTCACGGGGTCGCGTGAGAGAGGGCCTACTCGGCCTCCTCCTGCATGCGCTGCAGGGTGGCCATGAGCGCGGGGATGACCTGCTTCTTGCGGCTGACGACCCCCTTGAGCACGGCGATGCCGTCCTGTGGCGTGACGTCGAAGGTCCGGTGGACGATCTCCTCGGCGGCTGAGCCCCAGTAGAGCATGTCGGAGGTCTGGCTCTTCACGTCGGTGAAGAGGTAGAACACCAGCGGCAGTTCGTTGGCCTTGGCACCGTCTTCCAGATACGGGCCGACGAGCTCCTCAGCGACCCTACGGCTCGCCTCGGTCATGAAGGAGCCCTGCCCGACGCCGAAGCGCACGTCGCCGCGGCTGAAGACCTTGAAATCGGAGTTGAAGACCTCGTCGGCGGTGCGACCGGTGAGGTCGGCACCGGCGTCGAACATGGCATCCGCGAACTCCTCGTAGTCCTCGCCGCAGATCTCGGCGAGCTTCTTGCCCACGAAGACGTCGCGCGGGGTACAGGTGGGGGAGCGGAAGCAGAGGGTGTCGGAGAGGATGGCGCTCATCATGAGGCCGGCGATGTCCGCCGGGATCTCGATGCCGTTCTCCTGGAAGATGTCGTAGATGATGGTGCAGGTGCAGCCCACCGGGACGTTGCGGAAGAAGACAGGGCTGGAGGTCTCGATGGAGGCGACGCGGTGGTGGTCGATGATCTCCATGATCTCGGCCTGCTCGCGGCCTGCGACCGACTGCCCGCGCTCGTTGTGGTCGACGAGGATCACATGCTTCTTGCGGGGATTGAGCAGGTCGGGGGAGCTGACCACGCCGGCATAGGTGCCGTTGTCGTCGATGATCGGGAAGAAGCGGTGTTGCGTGCGCGCCATGACCCTCTGGGCGTCATCGATGGAGGTGTTGACCGAGAAGCGCTCGACCTTGTCGACGGGAAGCATCTTGGCGCGAACCGGCACCGCCATTGTGATGAGGCGCGCGGAGGCGTAGGTGTCGTAGGGCGTGGTGATGATGGCACATCCGCGCTCCTCGGCAGCGGAGCGGACGACGCCGGACACCTTCGCGCTGTGGCAGACGACGAGGCAGCTCGCGCCGGCTTCGACCGCGAAGCGCTGCGTCTCGTAGCGGTTGGTGCACAGGACGACGTCACCCTCCTGGATGGTGTCCTCCAGCATCTCGGGCGAGGTGCCGACGATGACATGGCCGGCGGCCGCGAAGCTGTCGGGGTCACCGACGATCATCTCGCCGCCCAGCGTGCTGATGATGTTCCGGTAGCGCGTCTGCGACTCGGCGATGACCGTGTTGTCCAGGATGTCCATGTTGGCGTTGGCGACGTCCTTCACGGAGATGAGGCCGAGGAGGCTTCCGTTGTCGTCGGTCACGCACAGCGTGGAGATGTTCTCGTTGCGCATGAGGTTCCACGCGGTGGAGAGGCTCGTCTCGGGGTCGATGCCCTCGGACCTGCGATAGTTGGCATCCTTGATCTGGGGCGTCAGCGTGGTGATGAGACGGGGTTCCTCGAAGCCGAAGTGCTTGAGGACGAACGCGGTCTCGCGATTGATGGCGCCCGCGCGGCGCGCCTCGTAGACGCTGCCACCAAGCTGGTTCTTAAGATATGCGTAGCTGATGGCGGCGCAGATGCTGTCGGTGTCGGGATGCTGGTGCCCAACCACGTTGACCTTGCGAATGGCTTCCGGCATGGTGTGCTCCTTGCTCGTTCCGTGGCGGTGGGGGAGGCCACCGCATGCGTGGGGCAACCGACGCGGTCGGCGCGCGGGCTGCACATACACCGCATTCTGCCATCTGTGCGCGCACCAGACGCGTTCCGAGCGGGCGACGGTTCGGTAATTGGCCGGTAAGCGGTCCCTGACTGTGCCACCTATGCGTGTGAGGCATCGATCGCGAGGCGTTCACCGGACCACCAAAAGGGTTCCCTGACGCGTGTGCCTGCATGCGGAGCAGCGGTGGGGCCTCGTCGCCACCGGAGGTGTGGCAGGTCTGCTGGGGAGCGCCCGTGCGCGCCACATGAGAAGCGGGCCGAGGCGTGCGCCCCGGCCCGCGAGGGTCCTGGTGCCCTCTGCCGGGTTCGAACCGGCGACCTTTCGCTCCGGAGGCGAACGCTCTGATCCACTGAGCTAAGAGGGCATGTGCAGAAGCATTATAGACGCAAATCGCCCCGTTGTGGGAAAGCATGACAAAGTTGCGAGATTGCCGTGGCTGCGCTGGTGGCGTGCCCCATCGCGTACAATGGCCACGTGCCCTCGCGCGCTACGGCAGGGCCTGGAGACCGGAGGTAGTGCATGCACCAGACTCAGGGGACGATCGCGGGCGATGCCGACGGCGCGCTTGCGGGGCTTACCGACGAGGAGGTCGCCGCGCGCGTCGCGGCGGGCAAGGTGAATGCCAACGCCGACGTCAAGACGAAGTCGGTCGCGCGGATCGTGCGCGACCACACGATGACCTTCTTCAATGCCGTAAACCTCGCGCTCGCCGCGCTGGTGATGTTCACCGGGCAGTACCGCAACATGCTCTTCATGGGCGTGGTCGCCTCCAACCTGGTCATCGGCATCGCCCAGGAGCTGCGCGCCAAGCGCATGGTCGACCGCCTCACGATCATCACCGCGTCTGACGTGACCGTGATCAGGGGCGGGCAGGAGCGGCGCATATCGGTGGACCAGGTCGTCGCGGACGACCTGGTGCGCATTAGGCACGGTGACCAGGTGCCTGCGGACGGCGTCGTGGTGAGCGGCTCCGCCTCGATGAACGAGAGCCTGCTCACGGGTGAGTCCGACGCCATACCAAAGGTGGCCGACGACGAGGTGCTCTCGGGCTCGTTCGTGGACTCGGGCTCGGTGCTGTTCCGCGCGACGAACGTGGGCACCGAGAGCTACGCGTCGCGCATCAACGACGAGGCCAAGTTCGTGAAGGCCGTCACCTCCGAGATCAGGGACACCCTCAACGGGATCATCCGTGCGGCGACGATCGTGCTCGTCCCTATCGGCGTGGCCCTCTTCCTGCGCAGCGTCCTTTCCGACTCCATGGACACCGACTCCGCCATCCTCACCACGGTCGCCGCAGTGGTGGGCATGATCCCCCAGGGCCTGGTGCTGCTCACCTCGTCGGTCCTCGCCATCGCCACCACGCGCCTGGCCATGCGGCAGGTCCTGGTGCAGCAGGCCTACTGCGTCGAGACGCTCGCCCGCGTTGACGTGCTGTGCCTGGACAAGACGGGCACCATCACCACGGGCTCCATGGAGGTCGCGGAGCTCAGGCCATGGCGCGGCGTGTCGGCGGACGAGCTCTCCGGCGCCGCCGTCACCATCGCGCGCGCCAACGAGGCCGACGCGAACGAGACGGCACGGGCCATCCTCGCCCACGGCGAGTCCCAATCGATCGAGGCCGAGGCCTGCGTGCGCGCCATCCCGTTCTCCTCTGCCACCAAGCTCTCGGGCTGCGTGACCGGAGGTGGGCGCGCCCTCGTGCTCGGTGCCCCTCAGTTCGTGCTCGGCGCCCACCTGTTCGACGAGTACGAAGGGGAGGTCCGCTCCTTCGATCGCCTGCAGCGCGTGCTCGTCGTGGCCGAGATCGACGGCTTCGGTGAGGGGGACGTCCCCCAGGGCCGCCCCCGGGTGCTCGGCTTCGTCGGCATCCGCGACCAGGTTCGCGACACCGCCGCCCAGACCATGGCCTACTTCGTGGAGCAGGGCGTCGACATCAGGGTCATCTCGGGAGACGACCCGCGGACCGCCGCGGCCGTCGCCGCGGCCGTCGGCATCCCGCAGGCAGAGAAGTGGGTCGACGCCAGCTTCCTCGAAAGCGAGGGGGAGATCGCCCAGGCGGTGGCGACCAGGCGGGTCTTCGGGCGCGTCACCCCACCCATCAAGCGCGAGCTCGTGCGCTGCCTGCGCGCCGAGGGGCACACCGTCGCCATGACCGGTGACGGCGTCAACGACATCCTCGCCCTCAAGGAGGCGAACTGCTCGGTCGCCATGGCCTCGGGATCCGCCGCGGCACGCAACGTCGCGGACATCGTCCTGGCCGACAGCGACTTCTCGCACATGCCCGAGGTCGTCGCCGAGGGGCGGCGCTCGATCAACAACCTCCAGCGCTCCGCGGCGCTCTTCCTCATGAAGACCGTCTACTCCGCGGCGCTCGCCCTGGTCTGCGTGCTGATGCCGCCGTTCCCCCTGCTTCCCATCCAGATGACGCTCGTCTCCACGGCGATCATCGGCATCCCGTCGTTCGCGCTCGCGCTGGAGCCCAACCACGAGCTGGTGCGCGGTCGCTTCCTGGGCAACGTGCTCTCCCGCTCCATGCCGGCGTCCGCCGCGATCGCGATCGGGCTGTTCGCGATGCTCCTCGTCGAGCGGGGGCTGGGCTGCGGCTTCGAGGAGGTGTCCACGTGCTGCATGCTGCTGACGGCTGCCGTGGGCATCACGCTGATCTTTCGAATCGCGCAGCCGATCACCGCGTTGCGCGGTGCGATCCTGGCGTTCTGCGTGGCCTACGTCACGCTGGGATGCACGCTGTTCACAGACTTCTTCGGTGTGGTGGCGCTCGACCTCGTGCCCGCCCTGACCTGCACGGGCATCATCGCCGGCACGGTTCTCGGGTTCAACGGGCTCTACGATCGCTCGATCACGGAGGGCTCGGCCCTCTGGGACTTCTGGGACACCCTGCGTGCGCCGGGGACGCGCACGCCTGAGGCAAGGGAGTAGACATGGCATCTTTCGCAGGTGACCCCACCTTCGCCGCGGCGGTCGAGGAGGCGCGCAGGCCCACGGTCCTCGCCGCTGCCGGGCACGAGCGGCTCGTGTACGACGTCTCAGGGATACCCGGCGCGGACGAGCTTCCACGCGCCCTCGTCATCCTGTTGGAGAACTGCGTGCGCCGCGCGCCCTCCGACGAGCAGGCCGTCGAGCTCGCGGCACGCGTCGTCGACGCCGGCCTTGCGGGTGGGCAGGGCGCCGAGATCGAGTTCATGCCCGCGCGCGTCCTGTTCCAAGACTTCACGGGCGTGCCCGTGTTCGTCGACTTCGCCGCCATGCGCGATGCGATGGTCGAGCGCGGGGGAGACCCCGCCCTGGTCAATCCGCAGGTACCCTGCACGCTCGTCGTCGACCACTCGGTGATCGCCGACGAGGCCGGCCGCGCGGGGTGCGTCGACGCGAACGAGCGGATGGAGGTGCATCGCAACCGGGAGCGCTTCGCCTTCCTCAAGTGGGCCTCCCGATCGTTCCAGAACGTCGAGATCATCCCGCCTGGCTGCGGCATCTGTCACCAGCTCAACATCGAGCGCTTCTGTCGCGTGGTGACCACCGACGCCCTCTTCGGCCAGGCGGAGGTGGCGTGCTTCGACACGCTGGTGGGCACCGACTCCCACACCCCCACCGCAAACGGCCTGGGCGTGCTCGGCTGGGGCGTCGGCGGCATCGAGGCAGAGGCCGCGGCGCTGGGCCAGCCCATCTCCATGCTCGTGCCCCCCGTCGTCGAGCTTCGATTGAGCGGGGCCTTGCGCGATGGCGTCTCCGGCATGGACCTCGCCCTGACGGTGGCGCGCCTGCTCCGCCAAGAGGGCGTGGTGGGCACGCTCGTGGAAGTGACGGGTGACGGTGTCGCCTCGCTGTCCGCCACGCAGCGTGCCTGCGTCTCCAACATGACGCCCGAGTACGGGGCGACCACCACGCTCTTCCCGGTCGACGAGGTGGCCCTGGGATACCTCGACCTCACGGGGCGCGATGCCTCCGAGATCGCGTTCGCCCGCTCCTACCTCGAGCTCCAGGGCATGTTCGGCGAGGGTGGCGCGCGCCGGTACGCGCGTGTCATCGAATTCGACCTCGCACAGGTCGAGACCTGCCTCGCCGGTCCCTCCCGCCCCCACAACCACGTGCTCCCGGGTGGGCTGCGCGACCGCTTCCGCTCCGCGGCCGCGGAGCACGGCCACACCGACATGGCCGAGGCGCGCCTGGTGCGGATTGGGTCGGAGGAGTTCTCGCTCGGCCATGGCACGCTCGCCATCGCCGCCATCACCAGCTGCACGACGGCGACCGATCCCTCGATGATGGTCGCCGCAGGGCTCCTGGCCCGCAAGGCCCGCGCGCGCGGGCTCTCGGCCAAGCCATGGGTGAAGCGCATCTTCGCGCCGGGCAGCCACGCGACCGAGCTCCTGCTCGAGCGTGCGGGCCTCACCGACGCGCTCTTCGCGCTCGGGTTCCACACCTGCGGATACGGCTGCATGAGCTGTATCGGCAACTCGGGCGAGATCGTGGGCGCCCTCAAGCCGCTCGCCGGCGAGCTCGAGCTGACGAGCGTGCTCTCGGGCAACCGCAACTTCGACGGGCGCATCTCGCCCGACGTGGCGCAGAACTACCTGTGCCAACCGGCGCTGGTGGTCGCCTACGCGTTGGTGGGAACCATGGACGCCGACCTCACCGTCGATCCCGTGGGCCTCGACGCCGATGGCAGACCGGTCATGCTCGACGAGCTGCTGCCCACCACGGCCGAGATCGACGACGTGCTGGCGCGCGTCCTCACGCCAGGGCTCTTCTCCGATGGTGCGGCAGGGCTCATGGAGGGCTCGTCCGCCTGGCAGCGGATCGAGTCGCGCGACGGCGCCACGTTCGCGTGGGACGAGGACTCGACCTACATCCGCCGTGCCCCGTATTTCGACCTGGCGCATGCGCAGGACGTGGTCGACGTGCGCGGTGCCCGTGCCCTCGCCCTGCTCGGCGACTTCGTGACGACCGACCACATCTCTCCCGCCGGCTCCATCGCAGCGACCTCGCCCGCTGCCCGCTACCTGCAGGGGCACGGCATCGAGCAGGGCGACTTCAACACCTACGGAGCCCGTCGCGGCAACCACGAGGTCATGACGCGTGGCACGTTCGCCAACGTGAGGCTGCAGAACCTCCTCGCCGACGGCAGGCCTGGCGCCTGGACGCGCCTGCTGCCCGACGGTGATGCCGTGACCATCTTCGATGCCGCGGTGGCCTATGCGGAGCGGGAGGTGCCGCTGGTCATCATCGCGGGCAAGCTGTATGGCTCGGGCTCCAGCAGGGACTGGGCGGGCAAGGGTCCCGCCCTGCTGGGCGTGCGGGCCGTGATGGCCGAGAGCTTCGAGCGCATCCACCGCTCCAACCTCGTGCAGATGGGGGTCGTGCCCCTCCAGTTCAAGGAGGGCGCGGGCGCGTCCTCCCTGGGCCTCGACGGCACCGAGTCCTACGACATAGGGCCCATCGACCTCTCCGCGGGCCTCCCCGCCAGCCCTGGGGTGCGCGTTCGTGCCACGCGTGCGGACGGCTCGGTCGTGGAGTTTGGATGCGTGGTGCGCATCGACACCCCGATGGAGGGCGCATTCATGTCACGGGGCGGCATCTTGCCCTACGTGCTCGACCGCCTGGCGGGGAGGTAGGTTCCTGCCATGATCTGCCCCCGCTGCTCGACACACATACCCGACGGCTCGCTACGCTGCCCTGCCTGCCATGCGAGCGTGGACATGACGATCGCCCTGCCCCCGCTGCGCGGGAGATGGTGCCCCAGCTGCGGGGCGGGAGCCGCATGGGACGACGAGGTGTGCCCGGCCTGCGGGTTCCCGCTCGAGCCGGCGTGGGGCGGCGGCGCCTCGAGGTCGGCCGACGAACCGGTCGTCCTCGAGGTGGAGGCGGCCGCCTCCGTGGAGCCCGCCGCGGATGAGGCTGACGACACCAAGAGCATCCCGCGCATCGAGAGCGCCGTCCCCGCCGAGCACGACCCCGAGAGCAAGGTGGCGGTGCAGGAGAGCATGCCGCGCACGAGTCGCCTCGCCTTCGCCGCCGCCGCGTCGGCCGCCCTGGTCTGCGGGCTGGCCCTCGCCATAACCCACCCGTGGGACCCCGACGTCTATACGCCGCAGACGACCAAGGGGGCCGACACGTCCATGGCAGGCTTTCCCGGCACGATGGAGACGCTTACAGGGCAGGATTCGGACGGCAGGCCCGTTGAGATCATGGAGGGGGACGACGCGACGTTTGCGCAACTCACGGAGGAGTATGAGAAGCTTGGGGCCTATGCCGGGCGCGCCGACGAGAGCGAGGCCCTCTTCGAGGAGGTGGCCTATGGCCCCGACCTCGACGAGCGCCTGCGGGGAAGGCGCGAGGTGGAGGCCCTGGCGATCGACACGAGCAACCTCATCGAGCGGCTCGAGCGGGTGGACGTGACCTCGGGCACCTATGCCGAGGACCGCGACCGTCTGGTCAGGCTGGGAAACTGGCTGCGCAACCGCATCGACACGCTGCGCAAGGCCTGGACCGCGGCGGCAGAGTCCGAGGACCCCGCTGCCGACGCCGATCGGCTGCGGGCCGTGCTGACGGCCGACGCGGGCGAGGACGGCACGAGCGGCTACAAGGCCCTCTTTGACGAGAGCTACGAGGCCTGGAGGCCCGTGCGGGCCGACGGCGCGTGACACCCCGCGCCCGCCCGCTCGCCCGATTGCGTCTGCCGAATATGTGAACCAACATCGCTGCTGCTAGAATTATCACGTATGTATGAAGGGTATGGCGATCGCCATGGGAGGTGGCGGCCCCGCCCTTGCCAAAGACGGAAAGGAACACCGATGGGTTTTCTTCCTGATATGCTGTACACGCCCTCCTACCAGGTGCGGGGGGACGAGGTCGCCGTGTTCGACACGAGCAGGGGCGTGATCCGCGTCCGTCTCGACGGCACGGGTGCGCCCATCCATGTGGCCAACCTCTGCGAGCTGGCCGCAAAGGGCTTCTACGACGGCCTCAAGTTCCATCGGTACGTGCCGGGCTTCGTCATCCAGGGTGGTTGCCCCAACACGCGCGAGATGACCCCCGAGCAGGTGGCTGCGGGAGAGGTGGGCAGCTTTGGCATGCCGGGCGCTGGCGGACCGGGCTACCGCATCCGTCAGGAGTACACCACCAACCCGCGCAACAGCCATGTCGATGGGGCGCTTGCCATGGCACGCTCCCAGCAGCCCGACTCGGCCGGCTCGCAGTTCTACTTCTGCCTGGGCGCACAGCATGGCTTGGATTCCGGCTACACGGTCTTCGGCGTCACGCTCGAGGGGATGGACGTCATCGCGCAACTTCGTGCGGGCGACGTCATCAACGCAGTTCGCATCGAGCACGAGCAGGCCTAGCACGAACATCGACCTCGACGCGAGGCATCGGACACGAAACGAGGTGCTACAGTGAATCAGCAGGCATTCGAAGCGGGCAGGGACGCATATCGCCAGGGGGACCTGACGGCTGCGGTGAGGTGGCTCGAGCAGGCAAAGCAGCCCGGCGAGGTCTCTGGCCGCATCGATCACCTTCTGGGCAACTGCCTCATGAAGCTCGGCAACTTCGAGCAGGCTGCCATCGCCTACAGCGACGCCCTTGCCGATGCGACCTATGGCCACTCCGGCGCACTCGCGTCGAACAGGGGACGTGCCCTGCTCGCCGCCAGCAAGCCCCAGGAGGCTGTCGCCTCGCTGGTCATGGCGACCAAGGACGGCGAGTACCCGACCCCGTACAAGGCCTATGTCGCCCTCGGCAACGCCTACACGCAGATCGGCGACTTCCGCGAGGCGGGCGTCGCCTATCGCAATGCCGCCATCGACGAGAACAATCCCGATCCCGCAGGCGCCCTGCGCAGCCTCGGCGGCTGCTTCATGAAGATGGGGCGCGCGATCGACGCCGTCGAGGCGTATCGCACGGCGCTCGACTTCTCCACCCCGCTCGAGAGCCAGAACGCCATCTACGAGGACCTTGGCATGGCATATGCCGCCGCGAGCCGCTGGGACGAGGCCATCGCCTCGTTTGGCCATGCGACCGCGGACGGCAGCCACCAGCTGTCGGCCGAGTCGGCCTCGGCGCTGGACGCCGCGCAAGCCGCCGTGGCGTCTGCCTCAGGCCCTGCCGCAGGCAGCACCGACGCATTCCTTGCCGCAGCCGGCTACGGCACGGGCACCGATCCCCTCGACCCGCTGGGCAAGTCGGGGGAGTTCATGCCCTCTCCCGAGGACACGGGCTTCTTCGACATCAGCGAGCAGGAGATGTCCCAGATGGAGGTCATCGACCGCAAGGTGAGGCGCAAGCATCGCCGCTCCGGCCTGCGCGCCCTCCTGATAACGCTGCTCCTGCTCCTGCTGATCGCCGGGGCCGCCGTCGGCGCGTACTACAACGGCTACGGCTGGCCCCTGCAGGAGAACGTGGTG
The DNA here is from genome assembly GCA_002305995.1 of Atopobiaceae bacterium UBA1367. Taxonomy (GTDB): domain Bacteria; phylum Actinomycetota; class Coriobacteriia; order Coriobacteriales; family Atopobiaceae; genus UBA1367. The sequence continues at coordinate 573,418 of DBRN01000012.1, read as the reverse complement.
GAGAGCCTCTTCACCAGCAATGCCTCCGGCGAGGACATCTCGGACTATCTCGCGAGCTCCGTGGGCGATGACGATCGCGTTGCCATCGAGGCCACCCTGCCCAATGGGGCGACGGGCGTCAAGGTGGTGGGCGTGGATCGCAGCATGACGGAGTCATCCGTGCTGGTGACGGCCACGCTGTCGGCCGGCGGGGAGCAGAGCTACCGCGTGTCGCTGGTGCGCGAGGGCATCGGCTGGAAGGTCGATGGGGTCACGGTCGAGTACCCGGCCCTTGATGGCGAGCAGGCCGCGGTCGACACCGCGACCCCCCAGACGGACGCGCTGGCGCAGGCCACACCCGAGGGGGACAGCGCTGATGCCCAAGCCACCTCAGAGGGGAACGGCACCGACGCGCAGGCCACCTCCGAGGCGGACGGCTCCGCCGAGGGAACCTCCGAGACGACACAGGACGATGGCACGACCACCACGACCGGCACGATGTAGGCAGCTCGACAAGACCTTGGTTCTTCAATGGACCCCAGTGGACGGTGGGAGATACGGAGTATGTCGCTCTTTGACGCTTTTTTCGGGGAGTATGATGGCGACCTGGCCATCGACCTCGGAACAGCCAACACACTTGTGGCGCGTCGCGGCCAGGGCATCGTCCTGAACGAGCCGTCGGTAGTCGCCATCGACCGCAACGAGGACCGCGTCCTCGCGGTGGGTGCCGACGCGAAGCGCATGATCGGTCGCACGCCCGGCTCGATCATCGCCGAGCGGCCCCTCAAGGACGGTGTCATCGCCGACTTCGACGTGACCGAGGTCATGTTGCGCTACTTCATCGAGAAGGCGCGCGGCTCGCATCGCTATCCGTGGTCGCCGCGCCCGCGCGTGGTCGTGTGCGTCCCCTCGGGGGTCACGTCCGTCGAGAAGCGCGCGGTCTTCGAGGCAACCATCCAGGCCGGCGCGCGCCAGGCGTACCTCATCGAGGAGCCCATGGCGGCGGCCATCGGCGCGGACCTGCCCATCGAGGACCCGACCGGCTCGATGGTGGTCGACATCGGGGGCGGCACGACCGAGGTCGCCGTCATCTCGATGGGCGGCATCGTCGTCTCGCAGTCCATCCGGACCGCGGGGGACGAGTTCGACCAGACGATCCTCCAGCACGTGCGTGACGCCTACAACCTCTCCATCGGAGAGCGCACGGCCGAGGACATCAAGATCAAGGTCGGCTCCGCGGCGCCGCTGGCGGAGGAGCTCGACGTCGAGGTCAACGGCCGCGACGTGATGAGCGGCCTCCCCAAGGCGGTGCGCATCGAGAGCGAGGAGATCCGTCGCGCCTTGGACAAGCCGCTCGACGAGGTCACCAAGGCCGTCAAGGACGCCCTAGACCTCACGCCGCCCGACCTCGCAAGCGACCTCATGTACTACGGCGTGCTCCTCACCGGGGGCGGCGGGCTGCTGCGCGGCCTCGATCAGCGCCTCCGCGACGAGACGGGCGTTCCGGTCAACGTGAGCCCCACCGCGCTCGAGAACGTCGTGAACGGCTGTGCCAAGGTCCTCGAGGCAAACGCGCTCTCCGGCGGCTTCGTGCAGAGCTCGGCTCAGTGACGGGTGCTCGGTGATGCCTCGCAAGGGAGCACCGACGTCGCAGTCGGTGCTCTTCAGGAGAAGCGAAGCGGGTGGTGGCCTGCGCGCCTGCGTGGTGCTCGTCGCCCTGTCGCTCGTGATGTTCACCATGAGCGTGCGCGAGGGTGACACGGGTGGCCCGCTCAATGCCGTGCGCGGTGCGTGGATGACGGTCACCACGCCGGTCAGGTGGGTGGGCGGTGCCATAACGGCGCCGTTCCAAGGGCTCGGCAACGTCGTGGCGAACCTCACGGCAGACCAAGGCCGGCTCTCCGACCTCAAGCGCGAGAACGAGCGGCTCGTCGCGCGGAATGCCGAGCTCGAGGAGTCAGAGCAGACCGCGCGCCGGCTCGAGAGCCTGCTGGGCCTGCAGAGCCTCTACAACCTGCAGTCCACCGCCGCGCGCATCATATCCGGGCCGACGGACTCCTGGAGCTCGACCGTCACCATCGACAAGGGCACGTCGTCGGGCTTTTCCGTTGGCATGCCGGTCACCGACGCCAATGGGGCCATCGGCCAGATCGTGCAGTGCGGCGCCACCTCCTCGACCGTGCGCCTCATCTCGGATGAGAACTCGTCGGTGTCGGCCATGGTCCAGTCCACGAGGGCCCAGGGGATCCTCAAGGGGTCCGTCGACGGGACCCTGCACCTGACGCTCGTCAGGACCGACCAGACCGTCGAGGAGGGGGACATGGTCGTCACCAGCGGCTTGGGCGGCGTGTTTCCCAAGGGGCTGCCGCTGGGCAAGGTGCTGAGCGTCGAGCGCACCTCCGGCTCGCTGTACTACGAGATCGAGGTCGAGCCCCTCTCGTCCGCCGAGAGCTTCGAGGAGGTCCTGGTCATCACGTCGCTCACCGAGGACCAGAAGGCGACGTCAGAGGACGTCGCCGAGGCGGACAAGCAGGACACGGCCGCCGGCGGCACGGCACCCACCGGCGACGCCACGACCGAGGATGACACGGTTGCCGCCGAGGGCGTCGCCGATGGGACGGCCGCCGGTGACGGTGACAGTGCCGCCTCAGGCTCCGATGAGGCCGGCGCCGGCGGGGACGGCGGGGAGTAGGAAGGGCACCGCATGCAGGTGAAGGACTCGAACAGGAACAGGCGCGACTTCGGCGTGCTTGCCCTCATCTGTCTCGTGCTGCAGCTGGCGCTCGCGCCGAACGTCGGCATCGGCAGTGGACGGGCGAACTTCGCGCTGGTGTTTGCCGGCATCACCTCGTTGCTCGTCGGCGGCAGGCCGGCCGTCCTGTGCGGTTTCGTCAGCGGGCTGGTCTTCGACCTCTCGAGCACCGGCCCCATCGGGCTGATGGCGTGTCTGCTCACTATCGGGTCGTTCGCGGTGGGCATCGAGGCGCGCAACCGCCTTGCCGACGACTTCCGCAGGTCGATGGCCACCTTCGCGCCCTTCGCCGGCATCGTCTCGGTGCTGTACCACCTGACCATGCTGCTCGTGGGTGATGCCTCGAGCCTCGTCGACGTGATCATCAGGCGGGCGCTGCCGACGGTCATCCTGACGGTGCTGGGCTTCGCGCCCTTCGCATACGTGATCTCCCATGCGACGGGGAGCACGCTCTCCCTGGGGGGCAAGCCGTCCAAGTCCGCCCGCAGCCACGGCTCGCGCTACGACCTGGACAGCGTCTAGGAACAGACGTGAGCCCCCTCGTCCTCATCGTCACCCTGCTCGCCATCGTCCTGGTGGCGCTCGTCCTGCTGGTGCTCATCAACAGGGGCGAGGCGCGCTTCACCTTTGACATCGGTGGGGCGACGCCACGCGCCTCGGGCGGTGGGGACACCTCCACGGAGAAGGGCTTCAAGAACCGCCTGACCGGGCTCTCGATCTTCTCGGGCAGCATCATCGGGCTGCTCTTCGCTCGGCTGTGGGCGATGCAGCTGGTGTCTGCCGACGAGTACGCGCGGCAGGCCGAGCTCAACCGCACCCGCACCGTCTCGACTGCCGCGCCGCGCGGCAGGATCCTCGATCGCAACGGCGTGGAGCTCGTCAACAACCGTCCCAGCCTCGTGGTCACGGCCTCGACGGAGGTCGTCGACAGTGACGTGGAGGTGCAACTGCTCGCCAACGTCTTGGGCATGCCGCCCGTGGCGGTGCGCCGCAAGATACAGGACCAGACGGAAGGCGCCCAGAGCCTGCGCACGGTTGCCGTCGACGTCTCCAGGCGCGTGGTCTCCTACATCGACGAGCACCAGTATCTCTTCGAGGGCGTCAAGGTGGAGGAGCGCGCCCAGCGCCACTATCCCCTGGGCTCGAGGTGCGCCCATGTCCTGGGGTACACGGGCCGCCCGACCCAGGAGCAGCTTGCGGCTGCCAAGGAGGACACCTCCGACGCGAGGATCCCCTACGAGTCCGACGACACGGTGGGACAGGCCGGCATCGAGTACCAGTACGAGAGCGTCCTGCAGGGCGTGCGCGGCGAGCAGCAGCTGTACGTCGACGCGGACGGCAACGTGCTGGACTACGCCACCTCCATCGAGGCCCAGAGCGGCTCCGACATCATCCTGACGATCGACAACAAGGTCCAGGAGGCCGCCGAGCAGGCCCTGGTCGACGCCATCGCGCGCGTGCGCAAGACGGGCAACCTCGAGTGCTCGAGCGGCAGCGCCGTCTGCATGGACGTCACCAATGGCGAGATCATCGCGCTGGCGAGCCACCCGACCTTCTCCCCGAACGACTTCGTGGGCGGCATCTCCAATGACGACTGGGACATGCTCTCGTCCGAGGAGGCGGGAAACCCCCTGATGAACCGTGTCATCGCGGGCCAGTATCCCTCGGCGTCGACCATCAAGCCGCTCTCGGCCTTCGCGGCGCTCAACTATGGGATCGCCAGCATGGACTCCCACTACGTGTGCACGGGCTACTGGACGGGATTCGGCGAGGCCTACGGGCAGTACTGCTGGCAGCATGAGGGCCATGGCACGGTCAACCTGCGCGAGGGCATCGTGTACTCGTGCGACACGGTCTTCTACGAGATCGGGAAGGCCTTCTTCTACTCCGATGACAAGGAGGGCCTCCAGGAGACCTACCGGCGCTGGGGGCTGGGGTCGGCGCTCGGGATCGACCTGCCCGCGGAGTCGGTGGGCAGGGTTCCCGACCCCGACTGGAAGTGGAACTACTTCACCCAGGCGGACGACTACGCGCGCAGCTGGCAGGGTGGCGACACGACCAACCTCGTCATCGGGCAGGGCGACATGCTGGTCACGCCCCTCCAGATGGCCTGCGTGTACGCGGGCCTCGCGACACGCGGCAGCATCATGCGCCCGCACGTCCTCAAGGGCGTCGCGTCGCATGCGGGCGACGGCACGGTCATCGACTTCAAGAGCGAGCCGGCACTCGCGGTCGAGGAGGAGGGAAGCTCCTTCGACCTGGTCGCCGACGGCCTCAAGGGCGTCATCTACGAGGAGTCGGAGGCCCAGGCGTCGCACTTCACCAACATGAGGGAGCTGGTCGCAGGAAAGACCGGAACGGCAGAGCGCACCGGCGAGGAGCCGACGGGCTGGTTCATCGCCTTCGTCCCCGCGGACGATCCGAAGTACGTGGTCGCCTCCTGCGTCGAGCAAGGTGGGTTCGGCAGCGAATGCGCGATGTACGTGGTGCGCGACATCATGGGTGCCATCTACGACGAGCCCGACACGTCGACTGCGGTCGACAGCTCGGGCGTGCGATAGGGGTGAGGTGAGGCATGCTGTCGAGGAGAGGGGTGCCGGAGGGCATCGGGGAGAAGGCGCACACCACGTTCTCGCGGGGCAGCGGGAGCGCCAAGGGCGCGCGCATGACCAGCCTCGAGCTGTCCCAGATCCTGTACCTGCCCCAGCTGGTGCCAACGCTGCTCCTGGTGATCTTCGGTGCCGTGGTCATCTGGTCGGCCTCGCTCACCATTCCCCAGGCGTCGTTCCCGCGCCACCTGTTTGGCATAGCGCTTGGCGCGGTCGCCGCATACCTCGTGTGGAACTACGACTATCGCACGCTGTCGAACGTGTCCACCGCGCTGCTCATCGTCGACGTGATCCTCATGCTGCTGCCCAGGGTGCCGGGCCTCAGCTGGACGGCGATGGGCATGACGGGCTGGGTGCGCATCCCCCTCATCGGCTTTCGGTTCCAGCCGTCGGAGCCGGCGAAGCTCGTCACCATCCTGCTCATGGCGTCGCTTGCCTCGGAGTACAACGGCCGCATCGAGTCCCTGCGTGACTACCTCAAGCTCTGCGGCATCCTCACCATCCCGTTCTTGCTCATCCTCACGCAGCCCGACCTCGGGACGGGCCTGATCGTGCTGGTCGCCGGCGCGTCGATCATCATCTGCGCGGGGGCGCCGCGCAGCTGGGTGCTGGTGACCATCGGGATCGTCGTGCTGGGGGCCACGCTGGTCGTGGTGACCTCGCTCACCCCTGGCCTGCCCCATCTGCTCAAGGAGTATCAGCTCAACCGGCTCATCGTGTTCGTCGACCCATCGGTCGATCCCTCGGGCAACGGCTACAACCTGCAGCAGGCGAAGATCGCGGTCGGGTCGGGCGGCTTTCTCGGCAAGGGCGTGGGCAACGCGACCCAGTCCGGGTCGGGCTTCCTGCCCGAGGCACACACCGACTTCGTCTTCGCCCTCATGGCGGAGGAGTTCGGCTTCCTCGGCTCGACCATCCTGCTCGGCCTGTTCGGCGCGATGATCTTCGCCACCATCTCCCTCGCCCAGCGCGTCGACTCCCCCTTCGCGAAGCTCGTCCTGGTGGGCATCGTGGCCATGTGGTCGTTCCAGCTGATGCAGAACGTGGGCATGTGCATCGGCCTCATGCCGATCACGGGCATCCCCCTGCCCTTCGTGAGCTTTGGCTCGTCATCGATGATGGCACAGCTCATGAGCGTCGGGATGGTGCAGTCCATCTGGCGCCATCGCCCCAAGGCCGCATAGTCGTCCCCTGTCCCCGCCGCGCGCGCGGGCGCGCTTGTCCTAGAATGGACGGATGACCCAAGGGGAGGACCACATGGCAGGCTCATCGATCATAGCCACGACCAATGACCTGATCAGATTCGGCGCGGAGGCGGAGGAGCGACGCTGCGACTACGTGTGCGTGCTCGCGCTCGTCGACCGCACGGCGCCGAGGACCCTGGCGCTCGCCGTGCGAGACGCCCTCGACCCGCGCCTGCCCACCTCGGACGTCCGCGTCATAGGCACGGGCTCGGATGCCGACCTGCTGGCACCCACGGTCCCTGACGTCTGCGTCGCCGTGATGGGATCCGACGTGACCGGCATCTCCGCGGGCGTCTGCGAACTGGCCGCCGCGGGCGTGCCCGTGGCGCTCGTGGTGGAGTCCGCCCTCGACGCGCCGCGCCTCAGGCTCGGCGAGACCGCCCTGTCGCGCGTGACGGTCATCTCGGCCGCGAGCGCGCAGGTCCTTGTCGAGCGCCTGGCCGAGTGGCTGGTCGGCGCGACCGACAAGGGCATCGCGCTTGCCGCGAACTTCCCCTTCTGCAGGCGTGCGAAGGTGCGCTCGCTGATCAACCAGTACGCCATGGAGAACGCGATGGGAACGGCGAGGCGAGGGCCGGGTGCCAGCCTGCCGTCCATGACGGCCAACCAGGCGCGCCTCGCGCTCGCCGTCGCTGCGATCAACGGTCAGCCCCTGGCGCTCGGCCGCATCCCCGAGGTGCTCTCCGCCATCGGGGCAGGGCTCGGCTCGCGCATGGTCGCCAACAAGGCGCTCGGCAAAATCCCGCTCGTGGGCTGGATCTTCCAGGCCGGCTTTGGCTACCTGGGCACGCAAGCGACGGGGAGGACGCTGCAACGGCGCTTCGACAAGCGCGAGCGCAGGGCGACGGGGGAGAGGCCCGCTCGCCACTCCCTGGTCAGCCGCGTCGCCCGGTTGGTGGCCTCGCGCGTGGGTCCCGCCCCGCGTCAGGGACATGGTCCTGACGTGCGCCTCCTGCCGAGTGGCGGGGAGGGCGGCCTTCTCGTGTACAAGCAGGACGGCCCCTCGTGAGGCCACTCCGTCAGGACCTGTTCCACGAGCTCGAGCCGCTGCTGGCGCGAGTCGAGCGCCCGGCGCGCTACCTCGACCACGAGTGGGGGGCGACCGAGCGCCAGGACGGCCCCTTCCACGTCTGCCTGATCTACGCGGACACCTACGAGGTCGGCCAGCCCAACCTGGGCATCGCAATCCTGTACAACGAGCTCAATGGGGCGGAGGGCATCTCCTGCGAGCGCGCCTACCTCCCCTGGGTGGACATGTCCGCCCTCATGCGCGAGCGTGGCGTGCCCCTGCTCTCGCTCGAGACCTCGTCAGCGGTCGCGTCGTTTGACATCGTGGGCTTCACGCTCGCGCACGAGCTCATCGCATCCAACGTGGTCGAGGCGCTCGATTTGGCGGGCATCGCGATCAGGGCCGACGGGCGTGACGAGGACGACCCCATCGTCATCGCGGGGGGACCCTCCGCATGGAACTGCGAGCCCCTCTGTCCGATGTTCGACGCGGTGCTGCTCGGGGACGGCGAGGGGGAGATCGTGGATGTGGCTCGGTGCGCGCGCGACGCGCGGGCCGAGGGTGCCCCTCGCGACGAGATCCTCCTGAGGCTCTCCCGCATCGAGGGGGTCTACGTGCCCTCGCTCTACGAGCTGCGCGTCGACGCGACCTCGACACGATGGGGCTACGCCGTGCCGCGTGCGGGATCGTTGACGCCCCGGATCGTGCGCAAGCGCTGCATCCCCGACCTCGCCGCGACCGAGCCCGTGGCGCAGCGCATGGTGCCCTACATGGGTGTCGTGCAGGATCGCCTCGCCATCGAGGTGCTGCGCGGCTGCGCTCGCGGCTGCCGATTCTGCCAGGCGGGCATGACCTACCGACCCGTGCGCGAGCGTCCCGCCGACCAGGTCGTCGAGGCGGTCGCGAGCGGCCTTGCGGCGACGGGGCACGACGAGTGCTCGCTCTCGTCGCTCTCCACGACCGACCACTCCCAGTGCGCGTCCATCCTGCGCGCGCTGGGCGACCACGCGCGCGACAGGGGCCTGCGCGTGTCGATCCCCTCCCAGCGGCTTGACTCCTTCGGCGTGGAGATGGCTGCCGCCGCCTCGGGCTCCCGGAGAGGCGGACTCACCTTCGCTCCCGAGGCGGGCACCCAGCGCCTGCGCGACGTCATCAACAAGAACGTGACCGACGAGGACCTCGAGCGCGCGGCACGCAACGCGTTCGCGCACGGGTGGCGTCGCATGAAGCTCTACTACATGATGGGCCTGCCCACCGAGACCGACGAGGACATCGTCGCCATCACGGCCGCCGCGCGGCGCGTGCTCGAGATCGGCAGGGAGGTCTGCGCCCGTCCGCGCAGGGGAAGGGGTGGCGTCAGCGTGTCGATCTCGGTCGCCGTCTTCGTCCCCAAATGCCACACGCCGTTCCAGTGGGTCGGCCAGCTCGCCCGCGACGAGGTCAGGAGACGTCAGCAGCTGCTGCTCCAGTCGGCTGGCGACCGCGACATCGCGATCTCCTACCACGACTCCGACGTCTCGGTGGTCGAGGCCGCCCTCTCGAAGATGGGGCGCAAGGGCTTCGACGTCGTGTTGGAGGCATGGAGGCGGGGGTGTCGCTTCGACGCATGGACCAGCCAGTTCGACTACGACGCGTGGCTCGAGGCGGGCCGCGCGGTGGGAGTCGACCTCGAGAGGGCCGCAACGGAGGAGTTTCCCCTCGGGGCGCGCCTGCCATGGGACCATACCTCCCCGGGCGTCTCCAAGGGCTTCCTCCAGAGGGAGTGGCGGCGCGCCATCGGGGGGGTCACGACCCCCGACTGCACGATGACGAGCTGCGTGGGCTGCGGCGTGTGTCCCACGCTGGGCGTCTCCAACGTGATAGCGGGCGATCGCCATGTCGGGTAGTCCTCCCGTCGGGAGGCCCGACCTCCACCGCCTGCGCGTCCGCTTCGGGAAGGACGGCCGTCTCGCCTACCTGGGCCACCTTGAGGTCGCAGGCACCATCGAGCGCTCGGTGCGGCGCTCCGCCCTGCCCTTCTCGGTGGGCAACGGCTTCGCGCGTCGCATGCGCATCCAGTTCTCCCAGGCCCTCCCGGTGGGCTCCGCGTCGGCGTGCGAGTACTACGACCTCTACCTTACCGAGCGTGTGGCCCCACGCGAGGCCCTCGAGCGCCTCGTTACCTCCACGCCCGCCTCCCTCGCCCCCACGGCCGCCTCCTACGTGCGCGGTCGTCTCCCGGCGCTCGAGGCGTGGCTCACGCGCTCAGCCTGGCGGCTTGAGCTGTCGGGCACCGGGGGCGCCTTCGCCCCGCCCGCCTTCGACGCCGCCCTGCGAGAGCTGCGTGCGATAGGTGCGATCAGCTTCATGCGGGGGGACAGGCCTCGCACGATCGGGCTCGATGACACCTTGGTGAGCTGGGCCGTTACCCCGAGGCAGGGCAGGGGTGGGTGCTCCGTCGTCGACCTGGTGCTCGACACGCGCTCGTCCAACCTCGGTGCCCTCAGGCCTGCGGTGCTGGTCGAGGCCGCCCTCTCCCGCCCCGTGCTCGCTGCCGTCGAGCTCGACTCCATGCGCGTGCTGAGGGTTGCCCAATGGCACGAGGGCGCGGACGGGAGCCTTGTGGACGCGCTCTCCGATGGCGTGACGATGCCGGATCCCCCTGCCAAGCGGTAGGAATCTGGTCGTCTTGTGGAGCGCACGACCCTCACCGTTCCCCATGGCGTGCGACGCTATCCTCGACGAGGCAGGCTTTTGCTGGGCGCGTGGCACGGGGCCATTGACCGGAGCACGAGTCGCTAGTATGATTATTGGCTGTTGCACCAACATCAGCAGTGAAGGGTTCTGACATGTACGCAATCGTTTCCACTGGTGGCAAGCAGTACAAGGTTGCCAAGGGCGACGTCATCGACGTCGAGAAGCTCGACGCGCAGCCTGGCGACAAGGTCGCGCTTGACGTCCTCATGCTGAGCGACGGCGAGAGCACGGTCGTTGACGCCGCCACCCTCGCGGCGAAGAAGGTCACCGCTGAGGTCGTCGAGCACTTCAAGGACGACAAGCAGCTCGTCTTCAAGTTCAAGAGGCGCAAGCGCTACCAGCGCACCAAGGGTCACCGCCAGAGCCTGACCAAGCTTCAGGTCGTCGAGATCCCCGCGTAGGGGTCGCCCCACAAGAACCGCTCCCGAGAGACAGGCAGGTAGAGAGATGGCTCACAAGAAAGGTCTCGGCTCCTCGCGCAACGGCCGCGACTCCCACGCCCAGCGACTGGGCGTCAAGATCTACGGCGGCCAGGCGATCAAGACCGGGCAGATCATCGTCCGCCAGCGCGGCACCCACATCACCCCCGGCGAGAACGTGGGCCGCGGCAGGGATGACACCCTGTTCGCCCTGGCCGACGGCGTCGTCGAGTTCAAGAGGGGCAGAAAGCACTTCGTGCACGTGCGCACCGAGGCGTAGCGCGGCATCCAGGCACGGCTGGGCAGGCCCCCGAACTGATCGGGGGCCTTTTGTCGTAGGATGTGAGTGCGAGGACCATCGAGAGGGAAGAGGTGTCGCGTGCCTACCGCCACCTTCACAGACATGTGCAGGATCAACGTCCGGGGCGGGGACGGCGGTGCCGGCTGCATGTCGTTCCGCCGCGAGGCGTTCGTCCCGAAGGGCGGCCCCGACGGCGGCGACGGCGGCGACGGCGGCTCGGTGATCCTCGAGGCGGACGCACAGCTGTCGTCGCTCATCGACTATCGCTACAAGCACCACTTCCGTGCCGAGCGTGGCACGCATGGCAAGGGCTCCCGCCGCCACGGCAGGGACGGCGCCGACCTCGTGCTCAGGGTGCCGCTGGGCACGGTGGTGCGCGAGATTGACGCCACGACCATGACACCGGCGCATGACGTGTGCGACCTCACGCATCCGGGGGATCGCGTGGTCGTGGCGCCTGGCGGCGCGGGCGGCCGCGGCAACACCCACTTCGTGACCTCGGTGCGCCGTGCCCCCGCCTTCGCCGAGAAGGGCGAGCCTGCGCTCGAGCACTGGATCGAGCTCGAGATGAAGCTCATGGCCGATGCGGCGCTCGTGGGCATGCCCTCGGTGGGCAAGAGCTCCATCATCGCTCGCATCTCGGCGGCTCGTCCCAAGATCGCCGACTACCCCTTCACCACGCTCGTGCCCAACCTCGGCGTCGCGCGCGCCAGGACGGGGGAGTCCTTCGTCGTCGCCGACGTTCCGGGCCTCATCGAGGGGGCGAGCGAGGGAAGGGGCCTTGGGCACGAGTTCCTGCGCCACATAGAGCGCACGGCGCTGATCCTGCACGTGGTCGACCTGACGGGCGGCCTTGAGGGCCGCGACCCCCTCGCCGACTACCGCACGATCAACGACGAGCTCGCGGCCTATGCCTCCGAGCTCGCCGACCGTCCCCAGATCGTCGTGGGCAACAAGTGCGACATGCCCGGAACCGACGTGGCATCCCTGGTCCTGCGCGAGGCCGCCGAGGCGGACGGGCGCCCCTACCTCGAGGTGTCCGCCGTCACGGGGGAGGGCCTCGAGGAGCTCGTGGCCACCTGTGCCGCCCAGGTGGCCGTCCTGAGGCGCGAGATCGCGCCTGACGCCCCGACCATCGACTTCAACGCCGTGGTCGAGCGGGAGCGCCTGAGACGTGACAGGCGCATCACCGTCACGCGCGAGGGGCGCGGCGTGTGGCGCGTCTCCGGCGGCGCCGTCGAGCGCATGGTGGTGCAGACCGACTGGGACAACGAGGAGGCCGTCACATACCTGCAGAGACGCTTCGACCGCATCGGGCTCGACGGCCTGCTTGCCAAGAGCGGATGCAGGCAGGGGGACGAGGTGCGCATCCTCGGGTTCGCCTTCAGCTACGATGGCGACGACGCCCAGGGTCCTTCCCCTGGCGACGGGGCATCCCGACACGAAGAGGCTCCCATCACAGCAGGGGGGCCTCCCGGCGAGGACGAGGGGGAGGGTCTCTGATGGCGGACCTGTCTCGCGACACGGACATCGTGGTCATCAAGATCGGCTCGTCCACCCTCGTCGACGAGCGCGGGGCCGTGGACCGCGCGTTCATCGCCGACCTCTGCGGCCAGGTCGTCGGGCTCAGGCGCATGGGCAAGCGCGTGGTCATCGTGTCGTCAGGCGCCGTCGCGGCGGGCATGGAGCGCCTGAGCCTCTCCCAGCGCCCCACCGACATGCCGAGCCTGCAGGCCTGTGCGGCCTGTGGCCAGGCGGCGCTCACGGAGGTGTACGCGGAGATCCTGGCCCAGCGTGGCATCGCGTGCGGTCAGGTCCTCCTGACGAGGCGCGACATGGTCGACCGAGAGGCCTACCTCAACGCGCGCAACACCATGGAGCGCCTCCTCGATCTCGGGGTCGTCCCGGTGGTCAACGAGAACGACACGGTCTCCGTCGCCGAGTTCGCCTTTGGCGACAACGACATGCTGGGCGCGATCGTCGCGACCCTGATAGCCGCCGACCTCTATGTCATCATGTCCGACGTCGACGGGCTCTACACCGCCGACCCCGCCGTTGATCCCGATGCCCGCCTGCTCGACAGGATCGAGCGCGTGGACGACACCGTCATGGCCATGGCTGGTGGTGCGGGATCGGCCGTGGGGATCGGTGGCATGACCACCAAGCTGCATGCCGCCCGTGCCCTGCTCGTGGCCGGCATACCGACGGTCGTCTGCAAGGGCAGGCGCCCCGGCGTGCTCCTGGAGGTCGTCGGCGGGGCGAAGGTCGGCACGAGGTTCGAGGCCCCGCTGGGATCGTCCCATGAGAGCCCTCGGAAGTTCTGGATCGGCCTGGCCGACGTGACCCGGGGCACCCTGACCCTCGACGAGGGCGCCTGCGCCGCCGTCATCGAGCGGGGCGCGTCGGTGCTGCCGGTCGGCGTGATCGCGACCGAGGGCACCTACGTCGCGGGCGACGTCGTTAACGTCGTCACGCCCGAAGGCGCCCTCATCGGTCGCGGCACGGTGCGCTACTCGTCCGACGAGATGGTGCGCGTGAGCGGTCTCAAGCTCGACGTCATCGCACGCTTCATGCCCGAGAAGGACGGCCAGCCCGCCATCCATCGCGACGAGCTGCTGGTGTTCTGATGGCCGCCGGCGACGCGCGCGGGCGCGAGAGGGAGACGCGCATGTCTCTGACAGAGGAGGATGCCCTCCGCATCACCGAGGACATCATCGAGCGGGGCGACCTTCCCATCCTCGGGCAGGATCCCTCGCGGACCTACCGCTTGGGCATCATGGGCGGGACCTTCGACCCGATACACCACGGGCACCTCGTCGCAGCCGAGCAGGCCTTCGACGACCTCGACCTCGACGTGGTCGTGTTCATGCCGGCGGGAAGCCCGGCGTTCAAGCAGGACAAGCACGTGAGTGCCAGCGAGGACCGCTATGCGATGACCCTGCTGGCGACCTCTGACAACCCGCACTTCGTCGCGAGCCGCTTCGAGATCGACCGTGGGGGGATCACCTATACGGCAGACACCCTCGAGCGGCTGAGGTGCGCCTACCCCGGCAACGTCGAGTTCTACTTCATCACGGGCGCCGACGCCATCGCCGAGGTCGTGAGCTGGCGCAACGCCGGCACCATCGCGCGGCTCGCGCACCTGGTGGGCGCCACCAGGCCGGGCTACGACCTCGCCTCCGCCCAGGCGGCATTCGCCCGGGCGCCGCATGACTTCGACGTCACCTACCTCGAGGTGCCCGCGCTGGCAATCTCGTCGAGCTACCTGCGCGAGCGGGTGAGGCTGGGCCAGAGCCTGCGCTACCTCACGCCCGACCCCGTCACCGGCTACATTCACAAGCACAAGCTCTACGGCGCGAGCGGCAGCCGCTACGGGCAGGCAGGGGGGAGGGGCGATGCCATACGACAGGGCGGGTAGCTGGTCTCCCGAGGCGGGCATGCCCGCCCACGCGAGGGCCGATGCCGCGCTGATACACCGACTCGAGGACGACCTGCGCGACCACATGGCAACGGTACGTCCGGCACGGTACCGGCACTCCCTCTCGGTCGCCCGCACGGCGGAGCAGATGGCGCTTGCCTATGGCGTCGATCCGCTGCTGGCGCGCGTGGCCGGCATCCTGCACGACTGGGACAAGGTCCTCTCCCCGCGCGAGCAGGTCGACCTCGCGGTGCGGCTGGGCATCGACCTTGGCGTGGACATGGATCTCGTGCGACCGCTGCTGCACGGGATGACGGCGGCATGCCACCTGCCGGATCGCTATCCCGACCTGCCCGCCCCGATCTGGCAGGCGATAGCGCGCCACACCGTCGGGCACGCGGACATGACCCCCCTCGATGCCGTGCTCTTCGTCGCCGACGGCGTCGAGCCGTGTCGGCGAGACGTGCCGGCCGTCCACGAGGTGCGCGAGCTGGTCGACGCGCGCGCGCCTCTCGAGGACGTGTTCTGGTCGTCGTTCCGCCATGGCGTGTCGTACGTCATCGCCACCGGGCGCTACCTGTATCCGGGTACGCTTGACACATACAACGAGCTCGTCCTGCGGCGCGGGACGACACAGGGCTAGGAGGTCCCATGGCAGTCACCCCCCTCGAGCTGGCGAAGGTGGCGGCAACCGCCGCCGACGACAAGAAGGCCACCGACATCCTCGTGCTCGATCTCACCGACACGTCGGACGTCTGCGACTACTTCGTGATCTGCACGGTTGCTAACAACCCGATGATGAGCGCCGTGGTCGAGGGGGTGGAGGAGAGGGTGCGCCTCAACTGTGGCGAGAGGCCCCTCTCCGTGGAGGGGCGTGCGGGCGCCACCTGGGTGCTCATCGACTACGGGGCCATGGTCTTGCACGTGTTCCGCGAGGAGTCACGCGCGTTCTACCGCCTCGAGCGCCTGTGGGGCGACGCGCCGCATGTGCGCCTCGACCTGGAGAGGGCGACCCCAGAGGACCGGTGGCTCGCCACGGCCGCGCCATCCGACCCCGCTCCGCGCCCGTGACGCGCGTTGCCGCGTGACCCCACAGGTGCCTGTCAGGGGCCGTCTGCGGCAGGGGAGGGATCGTCCGGCTGATCGTCCGGCTCGTCGATCCTGAAGCGCAGGTCCCTCCCATAGGCGACGGCCGCGCTCCCGAAGCGCCTGCGGATGTCGTCGGTGGCGACAGCCAGCGCCCTGAGGTCGCGCCCGGACGCGACCGTCGCGGAATCCTCCTCGAAGAGACCCAGCTGTGACGCGTGCGCACCGTCGAGGTCGCTGACGCCCACACCGACGAGCCTGACGCCCGTCCCCTCCCTCCACAGCCCCTCCAGCAGACCTCGTGCGATGGCCCCGAAGACGTGCTCGTCGTCGGTGGGGCCGGCCATCTGCCGTTGGGCGGTGTGGGTGTGATGGACGTCGAACTTGAGCTTCAGCGTCACGAGGGAGCCCGTGCGTCCCTTTTGCCTGAGCCGCGTACCCACGCACGCGCTCACGTGGTCGATGGCCGCCCTCAGCTCATCTCGGGTGGTGAGGTCACGTGCGAAGGTGCGCTCGGCAGACACGGACTTGGCCCTCTCGCGCCCGCCTGGCCCCCTTACCGCCGACTCCTCCCTCCCGGCGGCACGCATCACCATGCGCGGGCCGGCGACGCCGAGGAGCTCCCCCATGCGCTGCGGGTCCTGGGAGGCGAGCTGCCCGAGCGTGTGGATGCCGAGGCTCGCGAGCCTGGCCTCACTCGCCGCGCCGATGCCACTCAGGGCACGCACCGGCAAGGGTGCCAGGAAGCCTCGCTCGGTGCCGGGCAGGACGACGGTGAGTCCGCGAGGCTTCTGCCGCTCGGAGGCGACCTTCGCGACGGTCTTGCTCGTTCCCAGCCCTATCGAGCAGGTGATTCCCAGCTCGCTGACCCTGCGTTGGATGCGCCGGCAGATCTCGATGGGGTTCTCGCGCGAGTATCTGCCGGGGCTGACATCGAAGAACGCCTCGTCTATCGACACCTGCTCGACCAAGGGGGTCTCGTCGCACAGCAGGCGCATGACGTGCTCGGAGAGCTCGCGATAGCGGGCGAAGTGGCCCTTGGTCCACAGGGCGTCGGGGCAGAGTCGCCTCGCCTGGTAGGAGGGCATCGCCGAGTGGATGCCGTAGGCCCTTGCCTCGTACGATGCGGTCGAGACCACGCCCCGGCGCTCCGGTGACCCGCCGACGATGACGGGCTTGCCACGCCATGCGGGGTGGTCGAGCTGCTCGACCGACGCGAAGAACGCGTCGAGGTCCAGAAGGCCGATCGCGCGGCCGTCCCACGGAATGTCGATCGAGGGCTCCATGCGGGCAAGTATACGCGATGGGTCAGACGCCAGATCGGATGGAGACCGTGAAGGTGGTGCCCCCCTCGGCCGTGCTGCTCACCGAGATGACGGCCCCATGGGCGTCGGCGATGCCCTTCGCTATGGCCAGCCCCAGCCCAAAGCCTCCCGTCCCCTCGCGGCTGCGCGCCTTGTCCGAGCGGTAGAATCGCTCGAACACATGTGGGAGGTCGCTGGGGTCGATGGGGTTGCCGGCGTTGTGGACGGCAAGCGTCGCACGGGCGCCCGACCTGTCGAGACGCACGCTCACCTCGGTGCCGTCGGCCCCATACTTGCATGCGTTGTCGACGAGGATGCGCACAAGACGGCCCATCCACTCGGGGTCGCCTCGCATGCGGACCCCCTCGGCCACCTCGCAGCGCAGGCTGCAGCCTCGCTCGAAGGCGACGGCATCGAACTCCAGGGAGACGGCCTCGACCAGCTCAGAGAGGTTCACCTCCTCGCGCCGCAGGGCAGGGGTGGCGCCTCCACCCATCAGCGCCTCGTCGGCGCGCGCGAGCTGGAGGAGGTCGCCCACGAGCTCCCTCATGTGCTGGGCCTCGCCTGAGGTGCTCCGCACCCAGCGCATGGCATCGTCGCCGATGCCCTCGTCCCGCTCGAGGATCTGCGTGTTGGCGAGGATCACCGCGATCGGGGTCTTGAGCTCGTGCGAGGCGTCGGCCACGAAGCGCCGTTGCTGCTCCCACGCGCGTTCGACGGGGCGCAGCGCCCAGTCGGAGAGCCACCAGGTGATGGCGAGGAGGGTCGCGAGCGCGACGAAGGTGATCTGAAGGTCCTTGATGGCCTGCTCGCGCAGGAACGCCTCGGACGAGGTCGTGTCGATGATGGCGATGCGGCTGCCGCCCCCCTCGAGCGACACGCTGCGCCACTCGATGTGCGCGGTGCGGTCGGCGCCCGCGTCCCGCCCCTCCACCAGCACGGAGCTGATGACCCCCTCGAGGACGGCAGCGTCGATGGACACCGGGTCGTCGCTCACCTCCAGCACGACGCCCTCGTCGCTCACCTCGACGACGAGGCCGAGCATGCCCCCCAGCCCACCGCGCTCCCGTGCGCGGGAGCCTCCCATCATGGGGCGCTCGCCCGTGTCATTATGGACGCCGCGTTCCAGCGACTCGTCGATGATGCGACGCTGCGCCTGGTAGGTTGCGGCGTACGTGGAGCCGAGCATCGCCACGAGGACGCCTCCCACGAGCACCATGACGATGACGACGAACTTCCGCCTGAGTCCCCTCAGCATGGCATGCGACCCCTAGGACTGCCGGGTTGGCTCCGGCAGCACCTCGAGCCGGTAGCCGAGCATGCGCAGGGTGGTTATCCGCACGTCGGACCTGAGGTGGGCGATCTTCTTGCGCAGGAAGGAGACGTAGGCCTCGACGGAGTTCTCCGAGGTCTCGCCGGCGGCGCCCCACACGCGCGTGAGCAGGTCCTGCTTTGAGACGACGCGTGCGGTCGAGGCCATGAGCATGCGCAGCACCTCGAACTCCTTGCCGGAGAGGTGGACGCTGCGGTCGGCGCGGCGCAGGTCGTGCGTCGCGAGGTCGAGCGTGAGGTCGGCGTAGCTGATCTCGTCCAGCACGACCTCGCCCTGCCGGCGCGTGAGGGCCCGGAGGCGAGCGAGCAGCTCCGGCGCCTCGAAGGGCTTCGTCATGTAGTCGTCGGCGCCCGCGTCAAGCCCGTCCACCTTGTCTGCCGTCGACGTGCGTGCCGTCAGCATGAGGACGGGAAGCGAGCTGTGGGCCCTGCGCAGCTCGTGCACGAGCTCGGTGCCTGACAGGCCCGGGAGCATCACGTCGAGCACGACGGCGTCATAGAGCCCGCTCTGCGCGGAGACGAGGCCGGACCTTCCGTCATGGCATGCCTCGGCGTGATAGCCCGCGTCCGCGAGGATGCGACAGATGGCGTCGGCCAGGTTCCGCTCGTCCTCGACCACCAGGATGTTCATGCTGCCCCTCCAGCTCATTCGGAGACGGTGCCCACCACCATCGTAGCGCCTGATCCTTAAAGGCGTCTGAATCCCTTGCGCGGATGCCCTCGGCGGGATGCCCTCGATCGGTCTCGCTTCACAAAAACTGCACCTTGCGCGCCGACGGGAGAGTCGTATCATAGACAGATGCTTGTGGCCCTGCGGCGCGGTCAACCCTTCATCCACGTGCGCCGCCTGTCTGGAGGAGTTTTCATTGGCAGTCAAGATTCGCCTGGCCCGCCATGGCGCCAAGAAGCGCCCGTTCTACCGCGTCGTCGTCGCTGATGGCCGCATGCCCCGCGACGGTCGCTACATCGAGCTGGTCGGCCGCTACAACCCCGTGTCCACCCCCAAGGTGATCGACCTCGACCTCGAGAAGATCGATGCGTGGATCGCCAAGGGCGCCCAGCCCACCAACGCCGTCTCACATCTGATCGACATCGCGCGCTCTGGTGCCCCTGCTCCCGAGAAGAGGCAGAAGCTCTCCAAGAAGGCCGCCGCCAAGGCTGCCGGGTCCGAGGAGTAGTTCCCGTGAGCGACAAGATGACCGAGTCCATCGAAGTTGACGCCACAGCCCCCGAGATGCCCTCCGACAGGGTTGCCGACCTCGTCGAGTACATCGTGTGCGGTCTCGTGGGCGACGACGACGCCGTCTCCCTTGATGTGACCGACGGTCCTGTGGGCACGCTCATCGAGGTGAGCTGCGCCGAGGAGGATGCCGGGCGCATCATCGGGCGCCGCGGTCGCACCATCAAGGCCATCCGCACGCTCGCCCGTGCGCTTGGGTCCCGCGTGGGGACCTCGGTCGAGGTCGAGGTCCTAGGCTAAGAGCTTGCGAACGTCATATCGAGCCATAGCCCGTGTGGTCAAGCCACACGGGAAAGGGGGGGAGGTCGTGACGGAGACCGTTCACGGCCTTCCCCCTCTGATGCGCGCGGGCCTCAGGGTGGCGGCCGTTCCGCCATCGCTTCGGAAGGACCGCTGGCATGAGGTCGTCTCCGTGGGCGACGGCGGGGGCACCGGGCAGCTCGTCTCGCTCTCTGGCGTCAGCGGGAGGGGGGATGCCGAGTCGCTGGTCGGCAAGACGCTGCTGGCGGCGGTGGGCGACCTCCCTGCCGATTACCCCCTGCATGACGCAGACGCCCTGCTGGGTCGCGAGGTGGAAGATGCCGCCTTCGGCCCGCTCGGCCGCATCGAGGAGGTCATGACGGGACCCGCCCACGACGTCTGGGTCGTGCGCGGCGCGTGCGGCGAGGCGCTGATCCCGGTCGTTCCCGAGATCGTGCGGGACCTCGGGAGTGCCGGGGCGATTCTGGTCCGCGTGCCCGAGGGCACCGTCGACGCTCACAAGGAGGGAGGGCGCCCATGCGCATCGACGTCATCTCCGTGATACCACAGGTCTTTGGCGCGTACGTCTCCGCATCGGTCCTCGGCCGCGCCCGCTCGCGCGGCGTCTTCGAGTTTCATGCGCACGACCTGCGAGATTGGGCGCACGATCGCCATCGGACCGTCGATGACGCGCCGTTTGGGGGCGGGCAGGGCATGCTCATGAAGCCCGAGCCCATCTTCGAGGCGGTCGAGGCGGTCGGGGGGCTCGCGGACGTCCCGGCCAAGGTCATCTTCTTCTCGCCCTGCGGGGCGCCACTCACGCAGGCGGTTGCCGGGCGCCTCTCGCACGCGCCGCGCCTCATGCTCGTGTGCGGGCGCTACGAGGGCATGGACGAGCGCGTCTACGCGCTGGCCGACGAGGTCATATCCCTCGGCGACTACGTTCTCACGGGTGGCGAGCTCGCGGCCCTGGCCCTGACCGACGCGGTCGTCAGGCTCCTGCCCGGCGCACTGGGCGACGAGATGAGCGCCCGTGACGAGTCGTTCTCGGACGGCCTGCTGGAATACGCGCAGTACACGCGTCCCGCGGAGTATCGCGGCATGCGCGTGCCGGACGTGCTGCTCTCGGGCGACCACGCTGCGGTCGACCGCTGGAGGCGGGAGAGCTCCCTGACGCGCACAGCCCTCCTGCGCCCCGACCTCCTCGCGTCTGCCGACCTGACGGCGGACGAGCGCACGGCGGTGCGCAGGGTGCTGGGGAGTCGTCCCACGACGGGGGAGGGGGATGAGGGTCATGTCTGATCGTTTCGACGCCCATGCGGCGGTGCCCGCAAGCGAGGGGGGCAGCCCGGCATGGTTCGAGCTGCTGCTCACCGTCTTGGGCGCCCTCGCGCTCGCCGTGCTGTTCCGCCTCTTCGTCGCGGAGACCTACGAGATCCCGTCGGGCTCGATGCTCGAGACCATCCAGCTGGGCGACCGGCTGCTGGGGGAGAAGGTGACCTTGAGATGGGATCCCCCCGCGGCGGGGGACGTCGTCACCTTCAACGATCCGGACGGGTCGGGATCCACGCTCATCAAGCGCGTGATCGCGACCGAGGGTCAGGTCGTCGACCTCCAGGACGGCTACGTCATCGTCGACGGGAGGACCCTCGAGGAGGACTACGTGCTCGACAAGCCCTCGTATGCGCTTGACGGGCATGCGAGCAACCTCAGCGAGAACGTGTCCTTCCCCTTCACGGTTCCCGCGGGGTGCCTCTGGGTAATGGGCGACAACCGGACCAACTCGCTGGACTCGCGCTACTTCGGCGCGATCCCCGTGAGCTCGGTGACCTCCAAGGCGCTCTTCATCTACTGGCCCCTTCCCGACGCGCGCACGCTCTGACGCGCTGGCGATCCATCCATCTTCGACCGAGAGGAAGAGTGGGACATGAGCGAGACATCGCTGACCTTCCAGGACATGATCCTGAGGCTCACGGACTATTGGGCCTCCCAGGGTTGCACCGTCATGCAGCCGTATGACTCCGAGGTCGGCGCCGGCACCTTCCATACCGCCACGACGCTGCGCAGCCTCGGGCCTGCGGCCTGGCGCACCTGCTATCCGCAGCCCTGCCGCCGCCCGACGGACGGCCGCTACGGGGAGAATCCCAACCGCATGCAGCACTACTACCAGTTCCAGGTCATCGTGAAGCCCTGTCCCGCAGACAGCCAGGACCTCTACCTCGGCTCGCTCAAGGCCATCGGCCTCGATCCCGCAGAGCACGACGTGCGCTTCGTCGAGGACGACTGGGAGAGCCCCACGCTGGGAGCCTGGGGCCTTGGCTGGGAGGTGTGGATGGATGGCATGGAGGTCACCCAGTACACCTACTTCCAGCAGGTGGGCGGCATCGAGGTCGACCCGGTCCCCGTCGAGATCACCTATGGCCTGGAGCGGATCGCCATGTACATCCAGGGCGTCGACTCCGTCTACGACCTCGTGTGGAGCTACCTGCCCGACGGCACGCCCATGACCTATGGTGACGTCTTCCGCGAGAACGAGTACGAGTTCTCCCGTTACAACTTCGAGGTGGCCGACGTCGACATGATGCGGCGCAGGTTCGACGAGTACGAGGCCGAGTGCCAGTCCTGCCTCGCGGAGCGACTGCCGCTGCCCGCCTACGACTGCGTGATGAAGTGCTCGCACGCCTTCAACGTCCTTGACGCCCGTGGCGCCGTCTCCGCCACGGAGCGTGCCAACTACATCCTTCGCGTGCGCACGGTCGCCAAGGCCTGTTGCGAGGCCTACCTGGAGCTGGTCGCCGCGAAGGCCGACGCCCGGAGGGGGGAGGTGGCCTAGGGATGGCTGACACCCGTGACTTCCTGCTCGAGATCGGCTGCGAGGAGATGCCGTCGGCACCCCTGATGAGGGCCCAGGAGCAGCTGGGCAAGCTCGTGGGGCGCGGCCTCGACGAGGCCGGCCTCGCCCATGGCGCAATCCGCACGCTCTCGACTCCCCGGCGCCTGTCCGTGCTCGTCGACGGCTGCGCCATCGCCACCGACGAGGTCCACGAGACCATGCGCGGCCCCAGGGTCTCCATCGCCTTCGACGCCGACGGCAACCCCACGCGTGCCGCAGAGGGCTTCGCGCGCAAGAGCGGCATCGCCCCCGACGCGCTCGCGCGCCGCGTCGACGCCGACGGCAACGAGTACGTCTTCGCCGAGCGCCGCATCGAGAGCGTGCCCGCGAGCGACCTGCTCTCCGGGCTCTGCGAGCAGGTCATCGCCGACATCAAGTGGCCCAACTACCGCAGCCAGCGCTGGGGCAGCGAGCACCAGACCTTCGTCCGTCCCATCCGTTGGATCTGCGCCCTCCTCGGCGACGAGGTGGTTCCCGTCGCCTACGCCGACGTGAGGAGCGGGGGCACCACGCGCGGCCATCGCGTGCTGGCCCCCGGCGACCACGTGGTGGGGGAGCCTGCCGCGTACGAGAGGGTACTCGAGGGCGCTGGCGTCCTGGGCGAGGTCAGACGTGCCGCCCTCATTCGCGAGGCCGTCGCTGCCATCGAGGCAGACCGGGGCGGCGCCCGCGTCGACATGCCTCAGGGCACCTTCGACGAGGTCGTGAACCTCTGCGAGTGGCCCACGGTCGTGGTCGGCACCTTCGACGAGGCGTTCCTCGCCGTTCCGCAGGAGATCATCGTCGAGGCCATGCTCAAGCACCAGCGCTACTTCCCGGTCTATGCCGCGGACGGCTCGCTCACGCGCGAGTTCGTCATCGTGAGCAACGCCGACCCCAAGGTGAGCGACACCGTCCGCGCCGGCAACGAGCGGGTGGTGCGGCCGCGCCTCGATGACGCGAAGTTCTTCTACGACGAGGACCTCAAGGTGGGGCTCGACGCCTTCCGTGCGCGCCTGTCCCAGGTGGTGTTCCAGAAGAGGCTGGGCACGGTGCTCCAGAAGTCCGATCGCATGGAGCGCCTCGCGCGGGTCGTCGCCGCCCGCGCCGGCGGCACCGACCAGGACGTCGCCGACGCCGCGCGCGCCGCGCACCTTGCCAAGGCCGACCTCGTCTCCCAGGCGGTGGTGGAGTTCACCAGCCAGCAGGGGGTCATGGGCGGCCACTACGCCGTCGCACAGGGCGAGCGCGACGTGGTCGCCCAGGCCATCGCGCAGCACTATCGCCCGCGCTTTGCCGGTGACGACGCCCCCGAGACGATGGTGGGCAAGGCCGTGGCCATCGCGGACAAGCTCGACACGACCTGTGGCATGTTCGCCATCGGCGAGCCTCCCACGGGCTCGGCCGACCCGTTCGCCGTGCGCCGCAGCGCCATCGGCGTGATAGCCATGCTGCGCCGGCTGCCCGGCGTGTCGCTGGATGGCCTCATCGAGGCCGCGGTCGACAGCTACGTGGAGCAAGGGCTCGAGTTCGACCCTCCCGGCGTGACAGCCAGGGTCCGCGCCTACTTCGCGGGTCGCCTCGCGGCCATCGCGCGGGACGAGGGGGCAGACCCCGACACCATACAGGCGATCCTCGACACGGGCGTCTGCGACCCCGTCGCGTTCCTCGGCCGTGTCCTCGCCCTCGATCGCGCGCGGCGCGAGTCTCCCGAGGTCTTCGATGACCTCGCGACCGCCTACGCGCGCGCCAGCCACCTGTCTGACGTGGCCTTGGGATCCGAGGTGGACGAGGCGCTGCTGGACGATGCCGAGCGGGCCCTGCTCGGGGCGGTGGACGAGGGGACGGGCATCGTTCGCGAGGCCGTTGCCGCCGGCGAGTTCGAGCGGGCCATCTCCGCGCTCGCCGCCCTGCGCGAGCCCATCGACCGCTTCTTCGATGACGTGCTCGTCATGGACGACGATCTGCGGGTTCGCGAGAACCGGCTGCGCCTGCTCAACCGGTTCGAGGAGGCCTTCGGAGGCGTCGCAAACGTCGGCGCCCTTGCCAGGAGGAGGTAGCGCCGCGCGGGCGCCTGGGCCCTCCCATCAGGGGCCGACCGCCCTCGAATGTGTGAAATCGATGGCTCTGCCACCCGGCTCGACGCTCTCGCCGAACGAAAGCGCCTATTGGCCATTTTTTGCGTGACGAGCCGACGGTGATTGTAGAAGACTGATAAGAGAACGGTTCCACACCGCTTGGCGAGAAAGAAGCGTTGCAGGAAGAATGCAGGGGGATTCCTCGCGGAGGAACCCACGATCGGGGCCCTGCGCCCCACGGCTGGGAGGCACATATGGCAGACGTAGACGTCCTCTTCGAGACCGACACGCCCACACCCATCGTATTCGTCATCTCTGACGCTCGTGGCGAGACTGCCACAGGCGTCGTTTCGGCTGCGGCGTCGCAGTTCACCGACGACATCATCATCATCAAGAGGCTGGGCGAGGTTCGTGACGTCGAGACCGTGCGCACGTACCTCGACAAGAACGTCGACGCCGACTGCCCGCTGGCAGTGTTCCACACCATCGTCGACCGCAACCTGCGCCGGGACATCCGTCGCGAGCTCGACAAGCGCGGCATACCCTCGATCGACCTGCTGGGCCCGGCCGTGACGATCATCTCGACGCTCACGGGGGAGGAGCCGGTCAATCAGGCAGGGCATCGCACCACCGTCAGGATCCACAACGTGTAGGCCTTGCGCCGCCGCCCGTGCGGGGCGGCGGTTATTTCGTGTGTCTTACGACATCTTGGCGATGGTAGGGCCATGCGGATAGAATGAACAGAGTCAGTAAGGGAGCTCGCCAGAGGGCACATGTCCTGTGGCGGGTACTCTTGTAGGTATGGCACCGCACGGGGCGGCGCCATTGATCGAGATCAGGAGTGTGAGTATGGCTGAAAAGCATGTGTACCGCTTCGGATTCGACGAGAACGGCAACAATGTCTCCGAGGTTGCCGCTGCCACCGTCGACGAGGCGAAGTGGATCACGGGTGGCAAGGGCGCCAACCTTGCCGAGATGGCCAACATCGGCCTTCCCGTTCCGTCTGGCTTCACCATCACGTGCCAGACCTGCGTCGAGTACTCGAACGCCGGCAACGTGTGGCCCGAGGGCGTCCTCGACGAGATCGACGAGTATCGTAAGGATCTTGAGAAGCGCATGGGCAAGAGGCTTGGCGATGCCGACGACCCGCTGCTCGTCTCCGTGCGCTCCGGCGCGCCGTTCTCGATGCCCGGCATGATGGACACCGTCCTCAACCTCGGCCTCAACGATGACTCCGTCCAAGGCCTCATCAAGCAGACCGGCAACACCCGCTTCGCCTACGACTCCTACCGTCGCTTCGTCCAGATGTTCTCGGACGTCGTGATGGGCGTCTCCGGCCAGCTCTTCGAGGACGCCATCAACGCCAAGAAGGCGGAGCGGGGCGTCAAGCTCGACACCGACCTCAGCGCCGACGACCTCAAGGACCTCGTCGCCACGTTCAAGCAGATCTTCGCCGAGAACGTCGACGTCGCCAAGTACCCCGAGGTTGACGTCGACGGCACGGCCGTCTTCCCCCACGACCCGATCCTCCAGCTCCGCCTTGCCGAGCAGGCCGTCTTTGGCTCCTGGAACACCGAGCGCGCCATCCTGTACCGCAGGCAGAACAAGATCGACGACTCCCTGGGCACCGCCGTCAACGTCCAGGTCATGGCCTTCGGCAACAAGGGCGAGACCTCTGCCACCGGCGTTGCCTTCACCCGCAACCCCGCCGACGGCACCAACGAGCGCTATGGCGACTTCCTGGTCAACGCCCAGGGCGAGGATGTCGTCGCGGGCATCCGCAACACCGAGCCCATCGCCGACCTGCCCAAGGTCCCCGGTCTGGAAGAGGCCGGCGAGCAGCTCTTCAAGGTCTTCGAGATCCTCGAGGACCACTATGCCGACATGATGGACGTCGAGTTCACCATCGAGCAGGGCAAGCTCTACATGCTGCAGACCCGCGTGGGCAAGCGCACCGCGCTGTCCGCCCTCAGGGTCGCCATCCAGATGTACGAGGAGGGCCGCATCACCAGGGAGCAGGCCGTCATGCGCGTCGCCCCCGACCAGCTCGACCAGCTCCTGCACCCCCAGTTTGACGCCGCCGACATCAAGGGCCGCGAGGTCATCGCCAAGGGCCTGAACGCAAGCCCTGGCGCTGCCGTGGGCGCCGTCGTGTTCTCCTCCGCCGACGCCGTCGCGTATGCGGACGCCGGCAAGCCCTGCATCCTGGTCCGCTGGGAGACCACCCCTGACGACCTGCCCGGCATGGACGCCGCAGACGGCATCCTGACCTCCCACGGCGGCAAGACCTCCCACGCGGCCGTCATCGCCCGCGGCATGGGTGAGCCCTGCGTGTGCGGCGCCGAGGCCCTGCAGATCGACGCCCCCGCGAAGACCTGCTCCATCGCCGGCACCGACGTCGTGCTCCACGAGGGTGACATCATCTCCATCGACGGGAGCACGGGCAACGTCTACATGGGCGAGGCCAAGCTGGTCCGCCCGGAGCTCGGCGGCGACCTCCAGACCATCCTCGGATGGGCCGACGAGATTCGCTTCGACGAGGCGCGCGGTCGCATCATGGGCGTGCGCGCCAACGCCGACAGCCCCGATGATGCCGAGCTGTCCCGCGAGAACGGCGCGGTTGGCATCGGCCTGTGCCGCACCGAGCACATGTTCCTCGGCGATCGCAAGGACCTCATCCAGAGCTTCATCCTCGCGGATGACCCCGCAGTCAAGGACGAGGCCCTGAGGAAGCTCGGCGAGGCCCAGAAGGGCGACTTCCTCAGCATGTTCAAGGCAATGGAGGGCCTGCCCGTGATCGTGCGCCTGCTCGATCCCCCCCTGCACGAGTTCCTGGACAACCCCCGCGAGCTCGAGGTCGAGATCGCCAAGCTCGAGTCTGCCGACTCCGCCCTCGTCGCCGCCGGCCAGGCCCTGGGCAACGGGGCGCTGACCGCTGCCAAGACGGCCCTCAACGAGGCCATCGCCGCCAAGCAGGTCCTCCTCAAGCAGCTCGACTCCTTCCAGGAGGCCAACCCCATGCTCGGCACCCGCGGCTGCCGCCTGGGCTTCCTGTATCCCGAGCTCAACCACATGCAGTTCAGGGCCATCGCCTCTGCTGCCGCCGAGCTCATCAAGGAGGGCGTTGACGCCAGGCCCGAGATCATGATTCCGCTCGTGGCCTTCTCCGAGGAGCTCAAGCACCTCCGCTGGATGTGCGAGGACGACATCAAGGCGGTCGAGGAGGAGTATGGCATCAAGCTGGAGATCCCCATCGGCACCATGATCGAGCTCCCGCGCGCCGCCATCACGGCCGACCACATCGCCAAGTACGCCGACTTCTACAGCTTTGGCACCAACGACCTCACGCAGACTTGCCTCGGCTTCTCCCGTGACGACGTCGAGTCCTCGTTCCTGGACACCTACATGAACGAGAAGCTCATCAAGACCAACCCGTTCGCCACGCTCGACCGCGGTGTCGCACGCCTGGTCCAGATGGGTGTCGATGGCGGTCGCGCCACCAACCCCGACATCGTCTGCGGCGTCTGCGGCGAGACCGGTGGCGACCCCGACTCCATCCAGAAGTACTACGACCTCGGCCTTGACTACGTCTCCTGCTCGCCGTTCCGCGTGCCCATCGCGCGCCTTGCGACGGCCCAGGCCAAGATCAACTCCAACGGAGGCCCTGCCAAGCTCGCCAAGTAGGGGCTGACGGCATCTGTCAGACCGAGCAAGCGGGAGAGGGCACGCCCTCTCCCGCTTGTCGCATACGCCCAACGAACCCTGTCGGAGGTGGCTCGATGCGTATCCTGACGCGGGAGGCCCTTGAGCGGCGGGAGCACGAGCTGCTCTCGCCCGAGGCGACCCATGCCGCCTCGTCGCTGGGCAGGAGGCGGCCGGAGCCCCCGGACCCCTACAGGACCTGCTTTCAGCGCGACCGCGACCGCATCGTCCACTCGAAGAGCTTCCGTCGGCTTGCCAACAAGACCCAGGTCTTCCTCGCCCCCGAGGGCGACCACTACCGCACGAGGCTCACGCACACGCTCGAGGTCGCCCAGGTGTCCTGCGCCATAGCCCGCTCGCTGGCGCTCAACGTCGACCTGACCGAGGCCGTGGCGCTTGGCCACGACCTCGGGCACACCCCCTTCGGACATGCGGGGGAGCGCGCACTCTGCGCCGCGATGGCATCGCACAAGGGCATCGACCCTGCAAGTGCCGAGGCGCGCCGGCTCTTCAGGCACAACGAGCAGAGCGTCCGCGTCGTCGACGTCCTGGAGAAGAACGGGGAGGGCCTCAACCTCTCGCTCGAGGTGACGGATGGGATGCGGTGCCACAGCCATGGCGCCCGTGCCATGACGCCCGAGGGGAGGATCGTCTCGATGGCCGACCGCATCGCGTACGTGTGCCATGACATCGACGACGCGGAGCGGGCGGGCCTGCTTGACGAGGCCGAACTGCCGGCGGGTGCGCGCGCCATCCTGGGGGACACCTCGTCCGAGCGCATCGCGACCATGGTCCACGACGTGGTGTCGAGCAGCTCGCGGCGAGGGGACGTCTGCATGTCCGACGACGTGTGGGGCGCCCTCATGTCGCTCAGGTCGTACCTGTATCGCAACCTCTATCACCAGGGCGACGCCAAGAGCGAGGAGCCGAAGGCCGAGCGCGTGGTGAGCCAGCTCTTCGCGCACTTCATGGCACACTTGGACGAGGTGCCTCGGGAGTACAAGCTCTTTGACGACCCGGCGAGCGTGCAGGTGGCGGACTTCCTCGCAAGCATGACCGATCGCTACGCCATCCGGGTGTTCGAGGAGCTGAGCGTGCCGCGCGCCTGGGGTCTGCGCTCGAACCGATAGGCATGGGTCCCATCCTGCGACTGGTGCCGGCGCGGCACGTGCCTGTGGCCTCGGGTCGGCGCAGGAGTTGTGGACGCATGTTTCCCTTGCCTTGCGTCCGCGCTTTGGCTACAATTGCCGTCTGTGTGTAAACCTATGTGCCGCGCACGCGTGGCGGCACCTCTGGAGACGAGGCAACCATGGACTACATCCGCGCGATCGAGCGCCAGGACATCCGCGAGGACATCCCCACCGTCATCGTCGGTGACAACGTGAAGGTGCACTATCGCATCAAGGAGGGCGAGCGCGAGCGCGAGCAGGTCTTCCAGGGCGACGTCATCCGCATGAGCGGCGGCAGCTCCCGCGAGACCTTCACCGTGCGCAAGATCTCCTTTGGCATCGGCGTCGAGCGCACCTTCCCCCTGCACAGTCTCAAGATCGCCAAGCTCGAGGTCGTCCGCCACGGTGACGTCCATCGCGCGAAGCTCTACTACCTGCGCGACCGCATCGGCAAGGCGGCCCGCATCCGCGAGAAGCGCGCCTAGCGTTCGTACGGCAGGACCTCCCTCGGGAGGTCCTTTTCTTGACGACGACACGGCCCTGACCTGGCCGTGCAGCCGCGGCGAGGGGGCGCGTATGGCACGGGACGGCATGCGGGCGGCTTCGGCCAGGGAGGTGGCCGCCCTGTTGCGCGACGCGCCCTACGAGGAGGTCGATCGCCTCGCCGCCCGCTATGGTGACGACCCCCGCTCCCAAGTGCAGCGGGCCCTCCAGCAAGCTGCAAGGAGGCATGAGGCGGAGCGCAGGGAGCGACAGCGCGTCCGCTCGATGTACGGACTCGAGCGGGAACTCTCAGGCGGGGGCATGGCCCTCGGCATCGACGAGGTCGGACGGGGCGCCCTCGCCGGGCCCCTGACCGTCTGTGCGGTCGCCCTGCCCGCAGAGCCTGTCATATGGGGGCTGAACGACTCCAAGCAACTGACGCCGGCACGACGCGAGGTCCTTGCCACCCGCATCGCGGAGCATGCGGTGGCCATCGGCATGGCCCATGTCGAGGCCGCGTCGATCGACGCGGTGGGCATGGCGACCGCGCTGCGCATGGGCATGGCCCAGGCCATCGAGGACTCCGGCCTCGACCCCGAGGTTGTTCTCGTTGACGGCAATCCCGTCCGCGTCCACCCGAGGGAGGTCTCTCTCGTGAGGGGCGACGCGCGCGTCGCCTGCATCGCGGCCGCGTCCATCGTCGCAAAGGTGGCGCGAGACGCGATGATGGTCGCCTATGCCGAGGACTATCCCGGTTACCACCTCGCCTCCTGCAAGGGATATGGGTCCGCAGAGCACGTCGAGTCGATCCGTGCGCGAGGGCTCTCGCCAATCCATCGCGCCTCCTTCTGTGGCAACTTTCTGGAGACGCCTCGCCTCTTCTAGGCTGCTGGAGACAGCTGCGAGCTGACGTCATCACGGTCCTGTGGCCATGAGCTGCGCGTCTGGCGCCGCCAGCGCGCAAGGTGGCGCCCCGGTGCAGCACGCTGCGACCGCATGCGTCGTCATATGCGACCTCAACCTGCCATCCTTCTGGTTCCGAAGGGAAGACGGGGAAGGAGTGCGCATGGGTTGCAGCCGTCAGCACGAGTACCGGTGTCACGAGTGTGCCCGACACCAGCCGGGCGATGGGCCAGACGGGGAGGGCACGACTGGCCGGTCGAGAGGGTCATCCGCGGCCCAGCATGGTTGCCCACCCCGCACCAGCTCCGATCGGGACCAGGACCCTGCACGGCACGCGAGGGAGGCGGGCGGGCTCGGCTCGCCGCGCCTGCGCATCGACGACGTGAGTCCACAGGAGCTCGGCTCCGAGGGTGAGCGTCTTGCGTCACGGTATCTGGAGCGGCGTGGGTACGAGGTGCGCGAGCGCAACTGGGCGTGTCCCTGCGGGGAGGTGGACATCATCGCCATGGACGGCGACAGCTGCGTCCTGGTGGAGGTGAAGACGCGGCTGGTGTCGGGCGGGCGCCTGGGCATGGTTCCCGAGCTGGCCGTGGGGGAGCGCAAGCAGCGTCGCTATGGACGCATCGCCGCCTGCTACATGCAGCTTGCGGGCGTCGACTCCGTCCGCTTCGACGTCATCGCCATCACCATCGTGGCAGACAGGACGGCACGGCTGCGGCATCTCGTCGGCGCGTTCGAGTGTGATGCGTGATGGGTGCGGCGGCGCATG
This sequence comes from Atopobiaceae bacterium UBA1367, assembly GCA_002305995.1. GTDB lineage: Bacteria > Actinomycetota > Coriobacteriia > Coriobacteriales > Atopobiaceae > UBA1367. Next base: position 541,773 of record DBRN01000012.1, on the reverse strand, counting down.
TGGGCTCGTTTGCCGTGAACACGGCCGTGATCCGCGGGGTCGAGGCCATACCCGTGACGGTCGAGGTGTCGTGCTCGCCTGGCATCCCGGGCTACTCCCTGGTGGGGATGGCGGACCCGATCGTCATGGAGGCCCGCTCGCGGGTGCGCTGCGCGATCAGCGCCTGCGGGTTCGACAACCCCCGGCTGCACATAACCATCAACCTGGCGCCCGCCGAGCTGCGCAAGACGGGAACGGGATTCGACCTTCCCATTGCGGTGGCGATCCTCGCGGCCTCGGGCCAGATACCCACGGCCGCGCTGGAGGGTTGCCTCTTCGTGGGAGAGCTTGCCCTGGACGGCCAGGTCTGTCCGGTGCGAGGCTCGTTCGCCTACGCCCTCCTTGCCGAGCGAACGGGCCTCGAGCTCGTCTCCTCGCCTGAAGGGCTGCCAGACGGCGGCGTCTCCTGCGCCAGCAGGGCCCTGCCCTACCTCGGTCGCCTGCGTCAGGGCATGGAGTCCCTGCCCGCTCCGACGAGTGGGAGCGCTGGGGAGAGGAGCTCCTCTCCCGCACGGCGCCCGGACATCGACTATGCGGACGTCTGTGACCAGGAGGTGGCCAAGCGTGCCATGGTCATCGCCGCCACGGGAAGGCATGGCCTGCTGATGGTCGGTCCCCCTGGGGCCGGGAAGACCATGCTCGCGCGAAGGCTCCCCACCATCCTCCCGCCGCTGGGCGAGGCGGAGCGCGTGGAGTCCGTGCTCGTGCATTCGGTGGCTGGCCAGCCCATCGACGACGTCGCCGGCGGGATGCCCCCGTTTCGCGCCCCGCATCACTCCGTGTCGCTCGCCGGGCTGGTCGGTGGCGGAAAGCCCGTCATGCCAGGGGAGATCTCGATGGCCCACAAGGGGGTTCTCTTCCTCGACGAGCTACCGGAGTTCGCCTCGAACGTGCTCCAGGCGCTCAGGCAACCGCTCGAGGACCGCGCGGTCCGCCTCGTGCGCGCGGAGGGGCGCTACCGCTTTCCCTGCGACTTCATGCTCGTCGCGGCCGCAAACCCCTGCCCATGCGGCCACCTCGGCGACCCTGGCCACCCCTGCACGTGTGCGCCCGCACGCGTGGAGTCCTACCAGGCGCGCATGGGCGGCCCTCTGGCCGATCGCATAGACATGCGCGTGGACGTCGCCCGCCCGGCGTCGCGCAAGGTCATCGCGGGCTCCTCGGGGCTCAGCTCGGCACAGATGGCCAAGATGGTCGGGGCCGGCAGGGAGTTCGCCGCCCTCCGGCAGGGCGGCGGAAGCTCCGACGGCCCGACCGGCACCTTCGATCGTGATGCCCTCGTGGCCTTCGAGGCCATGGCAGGGCGGCTCCTGATGGGTGGGAGGTCCATAGCCCGTGCCGCCCGTGTCGCCCGCACCATCGCCGACATCGAGCACCATGACCTGGTGACGAGGGATGACATCGTCGAGGCGTGCTCGTATAGGGGGAGATCGCATGGATGAGACATGCTCGCAGGACGTGTCGAGATGGGAGCTGGCACGCGGGGAAGGCGCCTATCCCGCCGCTCTGGAGGACATGGAGCATCCTCCCAAGGTGATCTACGGGAGGGGCGATCCCGAGGCGCTGTCCACGATGTGCCTCTCGATCATCGGGGCGCGCCGTGCCACGCCCTATGGGATCGCGGTTGCCTCGATGGCCGCCCGCATCGCCGCGGAGTCCGGCATCACGGTCGTCTCGGGCGGGGCGATGGGCTGTGATGCGGCCGCGGCACGTGGCGCGCTCGATGCGGGCGGGAAGACGGTCGTGGTGTCGGGGGTCGGCGCAGACGGGGTCTATCCCTCGTCCTCGCGCGACGTGTTCGATCGGGCCGTGCGGCAGGGCGGCGCCGTGATCTCGATGGTCCCCTGGGGCTCGCCCGTCCAGCGATGGGCCTTCCCCCAGCGCAACGGCCTCATAGCGGCGCTGTCCGTCGCGGTGGTGGTGAGCGAGGCGAGCGCGCGGTCGGGAACGGCGAGCACCGCGACGGCGGCCTTCGACCTGGGACGCGAGGTCTATGCGGTGCCAGGATCCATCTTCTCCCCCGAATCCCAGGGCGCCAACGCCCTCATCAGGGACGGCGCCCACATCATCACCTGCGAGGCCGATCTCGAGATGCTCATATCGAGGGACTACGGCGTGCTGCGGATGATCCAGGAGGACCTGCCGACGCCCCGCGGACGCGTCCTCTCGGCGCTGGTCGCAAGCCCGATGCGAGCGGACGACCTCGCCGCGCACCTGGGGGAGGAGCCGCTCACCATGCTGCGCATCCTGGCGGAGTACGAGGTCCATGGCGTGGTGCAGCGGCTTCCCGACGGCAGGTACGCGCCGACGCGGGAGACCTTGCTCGGACACGGTAGAATGGGATCGTGACCATGCGCGTCGAGGGGGGATGGGAACGTGACGGATCGGGTCGTGACCGTGGTCGGAGGGGGCCTCGCGGGCAGCGAGTGCGCGCTGCAGCTGGCACGGCGGGGGGTGCGCGTGAGGCTGTTCGAGCAGCGCCCGACGGGCACGGCGCCCGCGCACCACACCGACCGGCTCGCGGAGCTCGTGTGCTCGAACTCGCTCAAGTCGCTCCGCGAGGAGAGTGCCGCCGGGTTGCTCAAGCACGAGCTGACCGTCATGGGATCGATGCTCCTCGAGATCGCGCGCGACTGCGCGGTGCCCGCCGGCGCGGCGCTGGCCGTCGACCGGGCCCGCTTCTCCCAGACCGTGACCACGGCTGTCGAGGGGGATGCGCTCATCGAGCTCGTCAGGGAGGAGGTCACCGCCATTCCAGACGGACCCTGCGTCATAGCGGCTGGTCCGCTGTGCTCGCCGGCGCTCTTCTCGGCGCTTTGCGGGCTTGTGGGCGACTCGCACCTCTCGTTCTTCGACGCTGCCGCGCCGGTCGTCGACGCGCAGACCATCGACCTGTCGGTCGCGTTCAGCCAGTCCCGCTACGAGGATGGGGCGGGAGACTACCTCAACTGCCCCATGGGCCGCGAGGAGTACGACCGCTTCTACGATGAGCTCGTCGCGGCACGGCGGGTCGTCTCGCGCTCGTTCGAGGGGCGTGACCTCTTCAACGCCTGCCAGCCGATTGAGGAGGTCGCCCGCAAGGGACGCGACACGATGCGCTTCGGAGCGCTCAAGCCAGTGGGGCTGCGTGACCCGCGCACGGGGCAGCGCCCCTGGGCGGTGGCTCAGCTCCGTCCCGAGAACGCCGAGGGCACCGCCTACAACCTGGTGGGGTTCCAGACCAACCTGGCATGGGGCGAGCAGGCTCGGGTCTTCAGGATGATTCCCGGCCTCGAGCATGCCGAGTTCTTCCGGTACGGCGTCATGCACCGCAACTCGTTCGTCGACGCCCCGCGCTCGCTCGACGGGAGCTTTGCCGTGCCGGGCACGACGGTTCGGCTGGCTGGGCAGATCACGGGAACGGAAGGCTACGTCGAGGCCATCGCGTCAGGTCTTCTGGCGGCGCTCAACACCTGCGCCGACCTCCTGGGCAGGCAGCGACTCTCCCTCCCCAAGACGACGGCGCTCGGCTCGCTGGTCGCCTATGCCACCGACCCGTCCACTGATCCCTACCAACCGATGCATGTCAACTTCGGCCTCATGCCGCCCCTGGGGGGCGGGCGCATGCGCAAGGGGGAGCGCCATGCGGCCTATGCCGCCCGGGCGAGAGAGGATCTCGCGGCCTGTGTCGCCGCGCGCGCCGACCTCTTCCGCACGGCGGGGGGCGACCTCTCGTGAGTGCCGGGGAGCGTGACGCCGCGCAGTCCCGCTTCGAGCGCGACGCGAGCGACTACCTGTCCTACCTCGCCGACGTCCGAAACCTCTCGGAGCACACGGTGCGTGCCTATCGGGGCGACGTGGAGGCCTATTGCGCATGGGCCCGGCGGGAGGGCGTGGTCGGCGACGTCGCGACCCATCGCGACCTGCGCCGCTACCTCGCCGAGCTGACCCGTGCGGGATATTCCGCCAGGACGGTCAATCGCCACCTCTCGGCAGTGCGCGGCCTCTATCGCTGGCTGGTGGGCCAGGAGCGGGTCGCGACCGACGCGGCGTCCGCCCTGGCGAGCCCCAAGCTCTCGCGGACGCTTCCGCACGCCATCTCGGACGGCGACGTCGACCTGCTGGTCGCCACCTGCGACGAGTCGACGGCCGAGGGGCTGCGCGACCGTGCCCTGATCGAGCTGCTCTACGCGACGGGCGCGCGCGTCTCCGAGGTGTCCCGCCTCGACGTGTCCGACGTCGACTTCGCCCAAGCGCAGGTCAGGCTCTTTGGCAAGGGCTCGAAGGAGCGCGTGGTCCCCGTGTACCGACGGGCCCTGTCGGTCCTGTCGGCCTATCTCCAGGAGGCGCGCCCGTCGCTGGTCGCCAGGGGACGAGGCGAGCGCACGAGTGCCCTGTTCGTCTCGACGCGCGGCAACCGCATGTCGGCCGACGCCCTCAGGACGTGCTTCGAGCGCCATGTGGCGCTGGCCGGGATCGATCCCGGCGTGACCCCCCACGCGATGCGCCACACCTACGCCACCGAGCTGCTGTCGGGCGGTGCCGACCTGCGGAGCGTGCAGGAGCTGCTGGGGCACGAGAGCCTCGCGACCACGCAGGTGTACACGCACCTCTCCGTGGGGCGGCTCAAGGAGGCGACCCGCCAGGCGCACCCGCGTGGGGAGTAGCCCTGGTCGGCCCTCCGAGGGCGCGACTCGGAGGTTGTGTGGCTTGCGTCGGGGGCAAGGCGCTCGACAGCCGGATTCGTTTGTTGGTATACTCTCCGATTGCCGTGCGTCCGCATGGCATGAATTCGCACGCACGGGCGACCCTCTGGCCGCGGTGCCCGGGACACGCAGCCGAGTCTCGGGTGGAGCAGGGGGGCTGACCCCGTGCGGAGGACCAACCACACAGGAGGTTAGAACATGGCTGTGAAGATCAACATCAGGACCCTGCTCGAGGCCGGCTGCCACTACGGCCACCAGACCCGTCGCTGGAACCCCAAGATGAGACCGTACATCTTCGGTGAGCGGAATGGCATCTACATCCTCGACCTGAAGCAGACCGTCATCGAGGCCGACCGCGCCTACTCCTTCCTCAAGGACATCGCCTCCAAGGGCGGTAGCGTCCTGTTCGTGGGCACCAAGAAGCAGGCCCAGGAGCCTGTCGCGACCCAGGCCGACCGCTGCGACATGCCCTACATCAACCAGCGCTGGCTCGGAGGCATGCTCACCAACTTCGTGACGATGCGCTCTCGCATCGATCGCATGGAGGAGCTCGAGGCCATGGTCGCCGACGGTCGCATGGCTGCGCGCGGCAAGAAGGAGCAGGCCGTCCTCACCAAGGAGCTCGAGAAGCTGCAGCGCAACCTCGGCGGCGTCCGCTCGATGCACGCCCTGCCCCAGGCGATCTTCGTCGTCGACACCAAGCGCGAGGAGATCGCGATCAAGGAGGCGAACCGCCTGCGCATCCCCGTCGTGGGCCTGCTGGACACCAACTCCGATCCCGACGTCATCGAGTATGGCATCCCGGCGAACGACGACGCCATCCGCTCCGTCAGCCTCATGTGCGAGCTGGTCGCCGACGCCGTCCTTGCCGGATCCGGCAAGGAGCAGATCTCAGCCGAGGAGATGGCTGCCGGCGAGACCACCCCGACCGTCGAGGTCGAGGCCCCTGTTGCCGAGTAGCGCCCGCATATCGATCACCACCACCTTCCAAGGAGGAACACACTATGGCTCAGGTTACCGCCGCTCTGGTCAAGCAGCTTCGCGAGATGACCGACGCTCCCATGATGGAGTGCAAGAAGGCGCTGGTCGAGGCTGACGGTGACATCGAGAAGGCCGTCGACATCCTGCGCACCATGGGTGTCGCCAAGGCCGTCAAGCGCGCCGGCCGTGACACCAACGAGGGCACCATCGCCGCCTTCATCACCGCCGACGGCAAGAGGGGGGCTCTGCTCGAGCTCTCCTGCGAGACCGACTTCGTCGGCACCAACCCCAAGTTCACCGGCTTCGCGGCCGACCTCGCCGAGATCGTTGCCGAGAGCGACCCCGCCGACGTCGAGGCACTCAAGGCCTGCGCCATGGGCGAGGGCACCGTCGCAGACGAGCTCACCGAGATGATCCATGTCATCGGCGAGAACATGAAGATCCAGCGCTTCTCCCGCGTCACCGTCGAGCACGGCGCCTTGGGTAGCTATGTCCATCTCGGCGGCAAGCTCGCCGACATCGTGACCATCCACCTCTCCAAGCCCGAGACGGCCGAGAACGAGCAGTTCAAGACCTTCGCGCATGACGTGGCCATGCAGGTCGCCGCCATGCCCTCTGTCGCCTGCCGTCGCGAGGACGTCCCCGCCGACGTCATCGCGCGCGAGAAGGCCATCTACATGGCCCAGGCCGCCGAGTCCGGCAAGCCCGAGGCCATCCAGGAGCGCATCGCCACCGGTCGCCTCGAGAAGTTCTACAAGGAGAGCTGCCTGGTCGAGCAGGACTTCATCAAGGACGGCTCCATCACCATCTCCGAGCTCGCCAAGAGGGTCGGCGCGTCTGTGGGCGATGACATCCAGGTCATGTCGTTCGTCCGCTACGCCTTCGGTCAGGAGTAGCGGGGGCACCGCAGGGACAAGGGGGCCGGCACGCACGCGTGTCGGCCCCTCCTCATGCCTGCGCGCCCCTCGCATGGTGTTGCTGTCTGCTTGCCCCACGCGCGCGCGGGGCCGATGCGGCCTTTGCTACACTCTGAGGGATACCGGGTGCCAGACGATCGTGGGGCACCACTGACAAGGGGAGGTCCTTTGGCTGACTACAAATATAGGCGCGTCCTGCTCAAGCTCTCCGGTGAGGCCCTGATGGGAAGCCGCCGCTTCGGCATCGACCCCGAGGTCCCGCAGCGCATTGCCGAAGCCCTCAAGCCCGCCTACGACGACGGGGTCCAGATCGCCGTCGTCATCGGCGGCGGCAACATCTACCGTGGCCTCGAGGGCGCCGCCGAGGGCATGGATCGTGCCCAGGGCGACAACATGGGCATGCTCGCCACGGTCATCAACTCGCTCGCGCTCCAGGACTGCTTCGAGAAGAACGGCTTCGAGTGCCGCGTCATGAGCGCCATCGAGATGCACGCGATCTCCGAGACCTACATCCGCCGCCGTGCGATCCGCCATCTCGAGAAGGGACGCATCACCATCTTCGCGGCTGGCACGGGCAACCCCTACTTCACCACCGACACCTGTGCCGCGCTCCGCGCCTGCGAGATCGGCGCCGACGTGCTGATGAAGGCGACCAAGGTCGACGGCATCTATGACAAGGATCCCGTCAAGCACGCCGATGCCACGCGCTACGACGTGATCACCTACCGGGACGTCCTCAGGAAGCGCCTACAGGTCATGGATGCCACGGCCACGGCGCTCTGCCAGGAGAACTCGATGCCCATCCTGGTCTTCAACATGGAGCAGGATGGGGCGATCGTCCGTGCCCTGAGGGGGGAGCCGATCGGGACCATCGTCGTCGAGGAGTCGTGAGTTGCAAGGAGCATCCCCCGCCTGTGACCCGGTGGTGCCGGCGGAGATGCGTTGGTGAGCTGCGAGGCAGCGAGGAAGATGTGAGGAGTCCAGGTTATGAGCGAGTACACTGATTCTGCCAAGCGTCGTATGGACAAGGCGATTGACGCCCTCAGGGCCAACTTCGCCCGCGTGCGCACGGGCCGTGCCAACCCGCATGTGCTCGACAGCATCAAGGTCGACTACTATGGCGTCCCCACCCCCATCACCCAGCTCGCCGGCGTGAAGGTCCCCGAGGCGTCCATGCTGGTGGTCGAGCCCTGGGACAAGTCCTCCCTGCGCGCCATCGAGAAGGCGATCATGGACTCCGACCTCGGCATAACCCCCTCCAATGACGGCATCTCCATCCGCCTGCCGTTCCCGAAGCCGACCGAGGAGCGCCGTCGCGAGCTCGTCAGGGAGTGCAACAGGTACGGTGAGGAGGGGAAGATCGCGGTGCGCAGCGCCCGTCGCCACGCCAACGAGAAGGCGGAGCGCGCGGAGCGGGACGGCGACCTCACCGAGGACGACCTCAAGCGCGAGAAGAAGGCCATCCAGAAGCTGACCGACGACTACAGCAAGATGGTCGACGAGCTGCTCAAGACCAAGTCTGCCGAGGTAATGGAGATCTAGGTGAAGCGAGACGAGGGGCTCCTCAGGGCCCATTACGGCGAGCCGCCTGCCGACATCGCGCTCGAGGACATCGACCTTGGGCGCGTTCCCTCCCACGTCTCCATCATCATGGACGGCAACGGTAGGTGGGCCCAGGCGCGCGGGCTCGATCGGTCGAGGGGCCATGTCGCGGGAGTCGACGCCCTGCGCGAGACGGTCACCACGAGCGTCCGCCTGGGGCTTGACGCGCTGTCGGTCTACGCCTTCTCGACCGAGAACTGGCGACGGCCGCAGCGCGAGGTCGACCTGCTGATGCATCTGTTCGCCACGACGCTCGTCAAGGAGCTGCCGCTCTTCCACCAGGAGAACGTCCGCCTGCGCTTCCTGGGAGACCTCTCGGCGCTTCCCCGACGCACCCATGACGTCTTCCGCCAGGGCCTTGACGAGACGGCCGGACATACCGGCATGACCTTCGCGCTCGCCGTCAACTACGGGTCCCGCGCCGAGCTGACGCGTGCGTGCCGGGACGTCGCGGAGGCGGTCGTGCGCGGCGAGCTGGCAGCGACCGACATCACCGAGGGCCTTGTTGCGTCGCATCTCTACACGGCGGGCATGCCCGATCCGGAGTTGCTCATCCGCACCTCCGGCGAGCTTCGCCTGTCGAACTACCTGCTGTGGCAGCTTGCGTACGCCGAGCTCTACGTGACCGATCTCATGTGGCCCGATTTCGACCGCTGGGAGCTCCTGCGCGCCGTCCGCGCCTTCCAGGAGAGGGATCGCAGGTTTGGAGGGGTGGTGGGCTCATGAGCGAGACCAGGCTCGAGGGGACGAGCACCATGCTGACGAGGGTCGGCGTGGGGGCGGCATACTTCCTCGCCGTCGTGGGGTGCCTCTACGCGGGTGTCATGGAGACCGCCGCGGTCGTCGCCCTGATGGGGTGCCTGTGCGCCTGGGAGCTGCTCAGGCTCCTGCGGGCGTCCGGCCGGCAGCCCAACGACGTCATCGCGCTCGCGGCAACGCTGCTGTTTGCCATCGCACCGCTGGCACCCCCTGCAGAGAGCGTCACGGTCGTGGCCGTCCTGCTGCTCATGGCCTGTGCCATCTGGTACGTGGGCGTCCCGCGCGTGACCGTCACCGACGTGGGCATGACGCTCTTCGTGCCCATCTACTGCGGCTTTGCCTTCTCCACCGTGACCATGATCCGCCTGTCCGACCCCGGCATGCCCGGCTTCTTGCTCGCCTTTGGCGTCATGGGCTCCATCTGGCTCAACGACGCCATGGCCTACTTCGTCGGCTCGCGCCTTGGGCGCCACAAGCTCGCACCGCGCATCTCGCCCAACAAGAGCGTCGAGGGCTTCTGGGGCGGCTTGGCCGGATGCATGCTCATCTGGGTGCTCCTCGTGGTGCTCAAGGTCCAGGGCATGCACCTGCTGTTCGCCATCCCGTGTGGCCTGTGCGTTGGCCTCGCCAGCGTGATGGGCGACCTCTTCGAGTCACGCATGAAGCGTGGCTTCGGCGTCAAGGACTCGGGCACCCTGCTCCCGGGGCATGGTGGGATGCTCGACCGGAGCGACGCGCTGCTCTTCGGGTGCATGACGGCGTTTCTCTTGCTCCACCTGGGAGGCATCCTGTGAGCGCCCTCGCGGGAGAGGCCCCCGGGGCGACGCGAGGGCGGCGCCTGCGCGTCGCGGTCCTCGGGTGTTCCGGCTCGATCGGCACCCAGACGCTCGACGTCTGCCGACGGCATGCCGACAGGCTCGAGGTCGTCGCGCTGTCCGTCCATGGCTCCACCGACGCGCTCGTGGCTGCGGCGCGCGAGTTCGGCGCCGCGCATGCCTGCGTGACGGACGAGGGCCATGCGCGCGACGCGATCCTCGACGAGCTGCCCGAGGGCTGCGAGCTGACGCGCGGTGATGGCGCCCTGGCCGACCTCGTCGCGCTCGACGACGTCGACTGCGTGGTCAATGCCCTCGTGGGCGTCGCGGGGATGCGCGCCGGCTGGCGGGCGCTCGGTGCGGGTAAGGTGCTCGCCTACGCCAACAAGGAGTCCATCATCGTCGCGGGCGACATCCTGATGCCGCTGGCGAGGCCGGGAAGGCTCATACCGGTCGACTCGGAGCACAGCGCCATCTTCCAGTGCCTGGCGGGTGCGCCCACGCATGACGTCCACAGGATCTGGCTCACCTGCTCCGGCGGGCCCTTCCATGGCATGACGCGCGCGCAGCTGGCCCAGGTCACCTCCGCCGACGCGCTCGCGCATCCCACCTGGCTCATGGGCGCCAAGATAACCATAGACTCGGCCACTCTCATGAACAAGGGCTTCGAGCTGTTGGAGGCGCACCACCTGTTTGCGGTGGGCATCGATGACATCCGCGTGCTCGTGCAGCGACAGAGCCGCATCCACTCCATGGTCGAGTTCGCCGACGGGTCGACGCTTGCGCAGCTCGGCCCCTCTGACATGCGCATTCCCATACAGTACGCCCTCAGCTACCCCGACCGGTGGGAGACGCCCTGCGAGCGCATCGACTGGTGCCACGAGCAGCCCATCACCTTCGGCGAGGCCGATGAGGAGACCTTCGGCTGCCTCGCGCTCGCCCGCGAGGCAGGGCGCGTCGGAGGCACGATGCCTTGCGTGCTCAACGCCGCCAACGAGGTCGCCAACGCCGCCTTCAGACGCGGCGCCTGCACCTTCCTCGACATCGAGCGCATCGTCTCGGTGGCCATCGAGGCGCATGAGGCCCAGCGGGTGCGCGACCTCGACCAGCTCGAGGAGGTCGACCTCTGGGCACGGGACGTGGCACGGCGGGCGCTTGTGGACGTGGTCTCATGAGCATGGCCCTCGACGTCCTGGCAGCCGTGTTCTGGGGCACCCTCGTGCTCTCGCTGCTCGTGTTCGTGCACGAGGGTGGGCACTTCATCGCGGCGCGCGCCTTTGGGATGCGTGTGACGGAATTCTTCCTCGGCCTGCCGTTCCGCCATCGGATCTCGGTCAAGTCGCGGCGGCTCGGCACCGAGTTCGGGATCACCCCCCTCCTGCTGGGCGGGTACAATCGCATCTGTGGCATGGAGGGCGATGCGGACGAGCTGCTCGCCCGTGCGCTGGCCATCGTGCAGCGCGAGGGAAGGGTGCTTGCCACCAGCCTCGCCGCCGAGCTCGCCATCGACGAGGATCGCGCGTACGCGCTACTCGGCGCGCTCGTTGACATGGGCTCGATCAGGCCCCACTACGATCCCGCCCGCGGCGAGCGACCCTGGCAGGCCGACTTCCCTGCGGCGTTCGAGACCCTGCGCCGCGACGGCTCGCTGCGGAGCGAGTATGACCCTGGCCACGACTTCGACGGTGCCGGCACGACCGAGGCGGGCGATCCGCGCCCCGTCGGCGACGCGGACGCCTTCTTTGCCCGGGAGACGGCATGCACCTATCGGGGCAAGGGCCTTCTCGCGCGGTTCGTCACGTTGCTGGCCGGCCCGCTCGTCAACATCCTGCTGGCGTTCGCGCTGGTGGTGGGCTCCCTGATGGTCGTCGGCGTGCAGGTCAACGTGAACTCGAACACGCTCGGCGGCGTGGCCGGCGGATCGCCCGCCGAGGCGGCCGGGCTGCGTGGGGGCGACACGATCCTGCAGGTGGGAGGCCGCGACATCTCCGACTGGAAGGGCCTGTGCGAGGCGCTGGACCGCGCGCTCGAGGACGGGCGGGACTTCGCGATAGCCTATCAGCGCGACGGGGAGACCTTCGAGACCACGATCGACGTGCCCGAGGGGGAGAGGCTGTCGGTCATCGGCATCAACGCCCTCATGGAGACCTATCGTCTCAGCTTCCCGGAGGCCGCCCTCTCCGCCCTCTCCTATGTCGGGTTCGTGGGAGGCATGGTCGCGCGGATCATCATGCCCCAGCACACCATCGAGGTGGTGAGCCAGTCGTCATCCATCGTGGGCATCTCCGCCATGGCATCCCAGGCGGCGGCGTCAGGGCTCTCCGACCTTGTGCTCCTCACGGCGGCCATATCGCTGTCGCTCGGGTTCATGAACCTGCTGCCCATCCCCCCGCTCGACGGCGGGAAGATCCTCATGGAGGCCGTGCAGCCCGTCATGCGCAGGCCGCTCCCGTCGCGCGCGCAGGCCTGGCTGAGCTACCTGGGGCTCGCGTTCTTCCTGTTCATCTTCTGCTTCGCGATACGCAATGACATCGTGCGGCTCATGGGCCTCACGTGATGTCGCAGGGAGGTCTCATGTCCGCGTTTGACGCCACGTCCGCACCACCGCTTCCCCGCGATGCGACCCGACGGGTCATGGTGGGCGACGTGGCCGTGGGCGGCGGCGCACCGGTGAGCGTGCAGTCGATGTGCAACACCGACACCGCAGACGCCACCGCCACGCTCGCCCAGATCGCGCGGCTTGCCGATGCAGGCTGCGAGATCATCCGCGTCACGGTCCCCGACGAGCGGTGCCTCGACTCCTTCTCACGCATCGTCGAGGAGTCGCCCCTGCCAGTGGTCGCCGACATCCACTTCGACCACCGGCTCGCCATCGCCGCGGCGCGCCGAGGTGCCGCCGCCCTGCGCATCAACCCTGGCAACATCGGGTCGCTCGCCCGCGTCGACCAGGTGATCGACGCTGCGGGCGAGCAGGGATGCGCCATACGCATCGGCGTCAACGCCGGCTCGCTTGACCCCGCCGTGGGACAGAGGGATGACCTCACCCTCCCGGAGAAGCTGGTCGCGTCGAGCATGGCGTTCGTCGAGCACTTCGAACGGCGGGGATTCGAGCACATCGTGCTCTCCGCCAAGGCGCATTCGGTTCCCGTCACGGTCGAGACCTACCGCGCCCTCTCCCGCGCGCTCCCACGCATACCCCTGCACCTGGGGGTGACCGAGGCGGGCACCCTCAGGCAGGGCACGGTCAAGAACTCGGTCGGCGTCGGCATCCTTCTGGCCGAGGGGATCGGCGACACCATACGCCTCTCCCTCACCGCCGACCCGGTCGAGGAGGTCGACGTCGCCTGGGATCTCCTCGCGGCGCTTGGCCTGCGCCGCCTCCATCCCGAGCTGGTGAGCTGCCCCACCTGCGGCAGGACCCAGGTCGACCTCATCCCGATCGCCGAGGAGGTCTCCGCGCGGCTCTCGCGGACCAAAGCGCCGATCAGCGTCGCCGTGATGGGCTGCGTGGTGAACGGGCCGGGGGAGGCTCGCGACGCCGACATCGGCATCGCATGCGGAAAGGGCTCCGGGATGATCTTCGTGCGGGGGGAGCCCCTGCGGCGCATCGACGAGGACGAGATGGTCGACGAGCTCTTTGCCGAGATCGAGGCGCGCTTCCTCTGACGGCGCAGGTGCCCGCGCCGGGGACCCATGCAGGTACGCAACGGGCGTGCGCACAGTCGCATGCGGAAAGGACTGCCCCATGAAACGCTATGCGAGGATGTCACAGCTCTATGCGCCCACGCTGAAGGAGGACCCCGCCGAGGCCGAGCTCGCCAGCCATCGTCTGCTCCTGCGCGCCGGCATGATCCGCAAGACGGCTGCCGGCCTCTACAGCTACCTACCGCTCGCCTGGCGCTCGCTGGGCAAGATCAAGTCGGTCATCCGTGACGAGATGGAGGGCATCGGCGCACAGGAGGTCCAGGTCCCGATGATCGTCCCCGGCGAGATCTGGCAGGAGTCCGGGCGCTGGGACGTCTATGGCCCCGAACTGCTCCGCCTCAAGGACCGCCATGGCCGCGACTTCGTGGTCGGGCCGACACACGAGGAGACCTTCGTCGACCTCGTCCGTGACGAGCTGCGCTCCTACAGGCAGCTTCCCGTCACCATCTACCAGATCCAGGACAAGTTCCGCGACGAGATGCGCCCGCGCTTCGGCCTCATGCGCGGCCGCGAGTTCATCATGAAGGACGCCTACTCCTTCGATGCCACGGTCGAGGGCATGCAGAGGAGCTACGAGGAGGAGAAGGCGGCCTATGCGCGCATCTGCGAGCGTTGCGGCCTGCGGGCGCTGCCCGTCGTCGCCGACTCCGGCCAGATCGGTGGCGACACCTCGGTGGAGTACATGGCGCTTGCCGAGGCCGGCGAGGCAGAGCTCGTGTGGTGCGACTGCGGCTTCGCGGCCGACGTCGAGGCGGCCTGCGCGCGCATCGCCGTCGAGGAGGGGCCCGGCACCGACTGCGAGCGCATCGAGACCCCCTGCGAGGGAAGCATCGCCGCCCTGGCGGCCTTCCTCAGCGTCACCGAGCGGGCATGCCGCAAGAGCCTTGCCCTCATCGCCGAGGACGGTACGCCCGTGCTGTGCCTGCTGCCCGGCGACCACGAGCTCAACGAGGTCAAGGCAGCGCACGCCTTTGGTCGCTACGACGTGATGGACGAGGAGCAGATGGCCGAGTATGCCCTGGTGAAGGGCTACATGGGCCCGATCGGCGCCGATGGGCGCGTGCGCGTCGTGGCCGACGTCTCCCTCAAGGGCTCCCAGAGCTGGCTCATCGGGGCCAACGAGGAGGGCTGGCACATCAAGGGCGCCAGGCCCGGTCGTGACTTCGAGGTCTGCGAGTGGGTCGACCTCGCCTCTGCCGAGGAGGGGGACGGCTGCCCCCAGTGCGGCAAGCCGCTGCGGGGCGCCCGCGGCATCGAGGTCTCCCAGGTGTTCCAGCTGGGCACCACGTACTCCGAGGCGATGGGTGCGACCTTCATGGACGAGGACGGCGTCGAGAGACCCTTCCAGATGGGCTGCTACGGCATCGGCGTGAGCCGCATGCTGGCGGCCGTGGTCGAACAGCATCACGACGAGCACGGCATCGCCTTTCCCGTGTGCGTGGCGCCCTACGAGGTGGAGGTCGTGCCGCTGGACACGGAGGGCGAGATATGGGATGTTGCCGACCGCGTCGCCCACGAGCTCGTCGACCTCGGCGTCGAGGTCTGCGTGGACGACCGCGAGGAGCGTCCTGGTGTCAAGTTCAACGACGCCGACCTCATGGGCTTTCCCTACCAGATCGTCTGCGGTAGGCGTGGCATCAGGAACGGCGTCGTCGAGGTCAAGGACCGCAGCACCGGCGCGCGCGAGGACGTGGCGATCGGCGACGTCGCGACCGTGGTCGCGGAGAGGGTCATCTCCCAGCGCCGGTAAGCGGTATGACAGGCGCCGCAAAGGCGAGTGATCGGCCCCATCGTCCCAAACGTGGGACAATGGGGCCGTGTCCGTCTGAGCCCAGACGCCTCGGGAAGGTGGTAGGCCATGCAGTACCTGTACCTCTGTCCGATATGCCTTGCCATCGCCGCGGTCTTCATCCTTGTGGAGAAGATGAAGCGGTATGTCGTCGCCGACACGATCAAGGGAGTGGCGTCGGCATTCTTCGTCGTGCTTGGTGTCCTGGGAGCCACCAGGGCGAACGACGCGACCTTCGCGCGCATGGTCGTGGTGGGCCTCGTGCTCGGGGCCCTTGCCGACGTGTTGCTCAACCTGCGCTACGTGTACGAGGGCCGCAGGGGGCAGATCGCCTTCCTCGCGGGGACGCTCGTGTTCCTGGCCGGGCACGTGTGCTACATCATCGCATGCGTGCCGCACTGCAACCTGCTGCCCCTTGCCGCGGTGGTTGCCGTGCCGCTCACGGCAGCGCTGATGTGGTGGATCCTGGGCCAGATCGAGGCAGGGCCCGTGCTCAAGATCTGCGGCGTGCTCTACATCGGGGCGGTCGTCCTGCTCAACTGCGTGGCGCTGGCCACGCTCGCGACGTCTCCCAACGCCCATTGGCTCATGTTCCTGGTCGGCGCGATGCTGTTCCTGGTGAGTGACGTCATCCTCATACTCAACAACTTCGGGTCCAAGCCCCGCTTCCTGATGCGGGTGGCGAACCTGATGCTGTATTATGCCGGCCAGCTGCTCATCGCCCTGTGCCTGCAGCTGCCGCTGTGAGGGGAGGGCCGAGCGGCCTGCCTGGTATGCCGTCGTGGGGGACGTCGGGACGCCGGCACCCCGGTATCCGCATCCCGACGACAGCGGCGGGGGGCACGGGTGCGATCCTCCACAGGGCCGACACAAAGGGTGAAAGTCGGGATTGTCGCTTGACCGATGACACAGCTTTGGTAATATACCTCTTGCACCAACCCATGGGGAATTAGCTCAGCTGGGAGAGCGCATGACTGGCAGTCATGAGGTCAGGGGTTCGATCCCCCTATTCTCCACCAGAGACACGCGGGCGGCGGCTTCGGTCGTCGCCTTTTTGCAAAGGGGCCTATGGCGCAACGGTTAGCGCAGGGGACTCATAATCCCTGGGTTGGGGGTTCGAATCCCTCTGGGCCCACCAACACGCCACAGGCCACGGGAGGCGATCTCGTGGCCTGTTCTGCGTCGTGTCGGGGTTGGGCGGCATGCACACTCCGAGGAATGGAGGCGTTGTGGGCGGAGAGGGAAAGCTGCTCAAGGTCTGTTGTCTCGTGGCACTGTTTGCCGGCTTGGGCACGTGCGCCTTCGGGGCCGTTCTGGTCGGCGCCGACCTCGCCGACGCCGACGCATGGGTGACGACAGGCGAGGGCCTGCTGTCGACGGTCTTCGGCGTGCGCACGGCCGTGCTCGCCAACGTGCCCTCGAACACCGCGAGGATCAGGACGAAGGCGCTGGCGCTCACCCTCGTGGCTGCGGCGGCCATCGCCTTCCTGGTGCTCGTCGGACAGGATGTCCAGGTCGCGCAGCACGTTCTCGCTGGGCTCATCGCCGGCATCGGCCTCGTGACGCTCGTGGTCGCGGCGCGCATCGTCAGGGAACAGCTGCGCAAGTAGGCGTGGGGGCGCAGTCGGTCGCACGGAAACGCGCGGTCGCGCATGTCGCACGGTGCCCTCTCGGCAGGTCGCCCGTCCCTGGGTGTCCGGCATTTCCGGTGGCGCGGCGCATGCAAGTCTGCTACCATGCTTCCTTGCAAGGGCGATTGGCTCAGGGGTAGAGCACTTCCTTCACACGGAAGGGGTCGCTGGTTCGAATCCAGCATCGCCCACCATCGGAACGCAGGGCCAGGGACCAGGGGTTTCTGGCCCTTCTCTCTTCAGGGCGGCGCGCCGACGCCCGCACGACGGGTGATGGGACCGTCCCCTGCGGAAGGGTGCCCATGAGACGCCTGCGCCTGCTCACCATGCTCCTGCTGTCCTGCGCCGCCCTGGCATGCGTGGGCCGAGGCGGGGACGGAGATTCCCTGGCCCCCATCGTCCGGGAGGCGCTCGGGGCGCCTGCCGCCATCGCACGTCGCGTGCGTGCGGACGACGACGTCTCCTGTGCGTTCGCGGCAGGGGAGCTCACGGGTTCGCTCTCGATCGAGCAACGCGTGGCCCAGCTCTTCTTCGTGACGCCCGAGAGCCTGGTGTCGGACTACACCGACGAGGTGGTGACGGCTGCCGGCGACGCGACGAGGCAGGCGCTGGCGGAGCGGCCGGTCGGCGGCATCATCTACTTCCAGCAGAACCTGGTCGACGCCGACCAGACCACCGAGATGCTGCGCACCACCGCCGACCATGCCCTGGAGGCGTGCGGCGTGCCCATCCTGCTGGCCGTGGACGAGGAGGGCGGCACGGTCTCCCGCATCGGGGGCAACGAGGGCTTTGCCATCGAGAACGTGGGTGACATGCGCGATGTCGGCGAGGCGGCCGACGCCGATCACGCCCGAGACGTGGCCGCCCACATGGGGTCATACCTGCGCGACCTGGGCTTCACGGCGGACTTCGCGCCCGTCGCCGACATCGCGAGCAATCCCGAGTCCGACACCATGGCGCGCCGCTCGTTCGGATCGGACGCGGAGCTCGTGGCGCGGATGGTCGCCGCGCAGGTGAGGGGCCTGAGCTCGCAGCACGTCATCTGCTGCGCGAAGCACTTTCCGGGCATAGGCAGGGCCGAGGGGGACTCGCACGACGGTGCCGTCTACTCGCACAGGACGGCCGACGAGATGGCCACGGAGGAGCTCGTGCCGTTTGCCGCCGCGATCGAGGCCGGCGTGCCCATGATCATGGTGGGACACATCTCCTGCCCGGAGCTGACCGGCGACGACCTTCCCGCATCCCTGTCGAGTGAGGTCATGCAGGGGCTCCTGCGCGAAGGGCTCGGGTTTGGGGGCGTGGTGGTGACCGACTCGCTGGGCATGGGTGCCGTCGTCGGGCGATACGGGCACGGTCGCGTCGCGGTCGAGGCCTTCCTCGCGGGTGCGGACGCGCTGCTCATGCCCGAGGACTTCGATGCGGCATACCAGGCCATGCTCGATGCCGTCGCCTCCGGCGAGGTGAGCGAGGCGCGCCTTGCCGAGTCCGTGTACCGCATCGTGCACATGAAGCTCCAGGGTGCTCGACGCTGAGCGGGGCGCGCCCTGGAGCGGTCGTTCTCGGTGCTTTGCGTGGACGCCTGCGACAGCGCCGCGCCATCACGTATACTTCTGGGCGGAACGCCGCATGGCAGAGGAGCGCCTTTGATTGCCCTTGCAGACAAGATCGAGAAGTCGTTTGGCGGCCGTGTCCTGTACACGGCCGCCACGCTGCAGCTCAATGCCGGCGAGCGCTGGGGTCTCGTGGGTCCCAACGGCGCCGGAAAGACGACCCTGCTCAAGATCATCATGGGACAGGAGCGCCCCGATGCGGGCACGGTGAGCTTCGCGCGCGACACGACCATCGGCTACCTCGAGCAGGAGACGCACCTGATGGGCGAGAAGTCCGCGCTTGCCGAGGTGATGGACTCCGCCACCGAGCTCCGTCGGCTCGAGAGGCGCATCGCGCAGATGGAGGACGAGATCGCGCAGGCGGACGCCGCCGCATCCGGCACGGCGTTCGACCGGCTCCTGGAGCGCTACGGGGCGGCACAGGACAGGTTCGAGCGCCTGGGCGGCTACGGGCTCGAGGCGCGGGCGCGGCAGATCCTGGGCGGCCTGGGCTTTCCCGTGGAGGACTTCGACAAGCCGGCCAGGGAGTTCTCCGGTGGGTGGCAGATGCGTATCGCGCTCTCGAAGCTCCTCCTGCGCCATCCCGACCTCCTGCTCCTCGACGAGCCGACCAACCATCTCGACCTCGAGAGCGTGAGGTGGCTCGAGCAGTTCCTGGCCGGCTACGACGGTGCGGTGCTGCTCGTGAGCCACGACCGCGCCTTCATGGACGCGTGCGTCAGCCACGTCGCGGCGCTGGAGAACAAGCGCCTGATGACCTACGCGGGCAACTACTCTGGCTACCTGCGCCAGCGGGAGGACAACCTCGAGCAACTCCGCGCCACGCGTGCGGCGCAGGAGCGCGACATCGCCCACATCGAGGCCTTCGTGGAGCGCTTCCGCTACAAGCCCACGAAGGCCCGTCAGGTCCAGGAGCGCGTGAAGAGGCTCGAGAGGATCAAGCGGGAGCTCGTCGTCCTCCCCGAGTCGTCACGGCGGGTGCGCTTCAGCTTCCCCGATCCACCGCGCACGGGAGAGGTGGTCGTGCGTCTGGACGGCGTGACGAAGGCCTACGGCGACAACCTCGTGTACGAGGACGTCGACCTGGTGCTCTACCGGGGAGACCGCGTCGCGCTGGTCGGACCCAACGGTGCCGGCAAGTCGACGCTCATGAGGCTCGTCTGCGGCCACGAGCGGCCCACGGCGGGGCGCGTGGAGCTTGGGCAGAACGTGACGCAGGCCTACTACGCCCAGCATCAGCTCGAGACGCTGAACCCCGCCAACACCGTCTTGGGCGAGATGGGCGAGGTGGCCCTGGGATGGACGACCTCCGAGGAGCGCCGCCTGCTGGGCGCGTTCCTCTTCCACGGCGACGACGTCGACAAGCGTGTGGGGATCCTGTCGGGCGGAGAACGGGCACGCCTTGCGCTCGCCAAGATGCTTGTGGCGCCCGACCCGCTTCTGTGCCTGGACGAGCCGACCAACCACCTCGACATCGACTCGGTCGACGTGCTCGAGCGCGCCCTGATAGACTTCCCCGGCACCATCGTGCTGATCAGCCACGACGAGCACCTGGTTCGCGCCGTGGCCAACAAGGTCGTCGACGTGCGCGACCACACGGTGACCGTCTACGATGGCGACTACGACTACTACCTGTTCAAGCGCGCCGAGCTCGAGGCGCGGGCGGCAGCGGATGCCCCCGCCCCCTCCGCCACAACCGCGCGGCAGGCAGCGAAGGAGCCGAGGGCGCAGGGTCGCAACGTCAAGACGCGCGAGCAGAGGCGCGCCGAGGCAGAGGCGCGCAACGCCGCGAGCCGTGCGCTGCGCAGCGAGCGCCAGCGCCTGAGGGAGATAGACGCCGCGCTCGAGCCGATGCGGAAGCGCTACGACGAGCTCATGGCGCTCATGGCCTCGGAGGAGCTCTACGCCGACTCGGCTCGCTTCGATCGATGCATGCGCGAGTACGACGCGCTGTCGAGGAAGATCCCCGCACTCGAGGAGGAGTGGCTCGAGCTGACGGAGAGAGTCGAGGTGGGAGCATGACCTACGATCCGCGCGCGGGCGCGAGCCCCTACCTCGGCATGGACGTGGACCTCCCGGACGAGCTGGGGGACGAGGGCGTCGACGAGCCTGGCCGCACGACCATGGGCGCGGGACGCGCCCGATCGGAGGCCGGCGCCCGCGACGTCCCCCACACGGTCCTGCGGCCAGCGCAGGCGCCGCGTCGCGCCGTGGCCCCGCGGCGGATGCCCGACCAACGCACGGCCGAGGCCGCCCCCCTGTATCGGCAGGGACCGACAGGGGCGCCGCAGGCGGTCCCAAGTCCGCCGCAGCAGGCGCCGTATCAGGCGCCCTCGCGACGTGTGGCCCCGCAGGCGGGGCGGCGCCTCCCGCGCCCCCTCGCCTTCCTGGCCGCGCAGGCGCTCCACCTGCTGGCCCTCGCGCTGCGCCTGGCCGCCATCGCCCTCGCCGCGTCCTTCGTCCTTGCGGCGGTGCTGACGGACGCCCACCGCGCCACGCTCGTCAGCGCGCTCAACCTCACGTCGTCCCTGATCCCTCCGGGGCTTCTGGGAGTGCTCGTGTACGAGACCCCCTTTGGTGGTGCCCTGCGCGGGGACCTTGCGATTGCGTCCATCATCCTGTTCTGTGCAGACTGGCTCTGCATGAGGCTTTCGGCCTCGTTGCGCGAGCGCCGCGAAGGGAGTGCGTGAGCAGTGCTTTCCCATATGACCACCGATCGCATCTTCGTCACCGTGATCTCGATCTTCCTGGTGATGCTGTCCGCGTCGCTCCATGAGTTCGGCCATGCCTATGTGGCCCATCGGCTGGGCGACACGACCGCGGAGCGCGCCGGCAGGCTCACGATCAACCCGCTGGCCCACATCGACCGCTTTGGGTCGGTCGTGCTCCCCCTGATCATGGGGCTCATGGGCGGACCGATATTCGCCTTCGCGAAGCCGGTGCCCTACAACCCCAACAACCTGCGCAACCCGCGGCGCGACGAGGTGCTCGTCGCCTTCGCCGGCCCCGCGACCAACGTCGTGCAGGCCTGCGTCGGCGCCCTGGTCTGCCGCCTGCTCATGGGGGTGGCCGCCGATGTCGTCCTGATGGGGGGAGTGGCCTACTGGGCCCATCGTTGGGCCTATGAGGTGGTCGCGACCTACGTGTACGTCAACTGCATCCTGGCCTTCTTCAACCTCATGCCCCTGCCGCCGCTGGACGGGTCCTCCATCGTGTCACCGCTGCTCAAGGGCGAGGCCCGCCAGCGCTACTACGTCGTGCAGCAGTACTCGCTGCCCATCCTGATGGTCCTGCTCTACGTCGTGCCCATGGTGCTGGGCCTCGACCCTCTGGGCATCTACCTCGACGCCACCGCCGGCCGTCTCGCCGACCTGCTCCTCGGATGGGTGTGAGCGCATGTCGTTCGCCGTCCGCACGCAGGCCTACAGCGGTCCCTTCGACCTGCTCCTGCAGCTGGTGAGCAGGCAGAGGGTGGCCATCGGATCGATCTCGGTCACCGAGGTCGCCGACCAGTATCTCGCCGAGGTCGAGCGCATGGGCGGGCTCGACCTCGACGTGGCGAGCGACTTCCTTCTCGTGGCGTCCACGCTGCTCGACATGAAGGCCGCCTCGCTCGTGCCCGACGATGCGCCTCGCGCGCGCGCGAGCGGCACCGAGGACGACGGGGACGACCTCGCCAGCCTCTCGCCCGATGAGGTTCGCGAGGTCCTCGTGGCGCGCCTCGTTGCGTACAAGCAGTTTCGCAACGCCGCCCTGGCGCTCTCAGGGCGCATGGAGGCCGAGGCCCTCATGGCGCCGCGCACCGCAGGTCCCGAACCGGCCTTCCTGGACCTCGTGCCAGACTACCTCGAGGACATCAGCCTGCGCTCGCTCGCGGTCATCTGCGCCGATCTCGACGGCCGTCGCGAGAGCCTGCTGCTGGGGGCCGAGCATGTGGCGCCCAAGCGCCTGCCCATGGCGCTCACGGTGGCGACGGTCGACCGCCTGATGCGCACGCGTGGGCAGATGACGTTCTCCGAGCTGCTTGACGGGCAGAGCTCCGTCGAGGCAGTGGTGGCCACGTTCCTGGCGATCCTGGAGCTGTTCAAGCAGGGCTCGGTGGTGCTGTCGCAGCCCGACACCTTCGGGGAGATAGACGTCGCCCACGTGGAGGGCGCGCCCCCGTTCGAGCTCGACGGCTCCGAGCTCACCAGCAGTGAGGAGGGTCTCGCATGATCGACCTCGATCGGCTCGGGACAGGGGAGCTCAAGGGCGCGCTCGAGGCGCTGCTGCTCGTATCGGTCGACGCAGTGCCCGCCGTCGACCTCGCCCGCGCCCTCGACGCCAGCCCGGGCGACGTCTCCGGCGCGCTCGCCGAGCTCTCGGCGGAGTACATGGACACCAACCGCGGCTTTCAGCTGCGCGAGGTCGCGGGCGGGTGGCGGCTCTTCACCCACCCCGCCTACCACGAGCAGGTGGAGGGCTATGTCCTCTCATGGGACGCCCGCCGCCTCTCCCAGGCGGCGCTCGAGGCGCTCGCCGTCATCGCCTACCACCAGCCCTGCACCCGCGAGGGCGTCAAGGCCGTGCGCGGGGTGAACTCCGACGGCGTGATCGCGTCTCTGCGCGACAAGGGCCTCGTGCGCGAGGTCGGGCGGGACAACGGCCGTGCCGGTGCCATCCTCTACGGGACCACCAAGGCCTTCCTCGAGCGCTTTGGCCTGCGCTCGCTGCGCGACCTGCCCCCGCTCGAGGACTTTGCGCCCGACGAGGAGTCGCGACAGTTCATCCGCGAGCGCCTGAGCGGCCGCGTGATCTCGTCGACCCTCGAGGAGGCCTCGGCCGACATCGATGACGAGCACGAGCTCCTGGACGCCTACGGCGGGCGCGATGACGCGTCACACGGACAGGAGAATGGTTGGGACGACGAGCCCCAGACGACCCCGGCATGGGCGGACGACTGGGAGGATGGCCTGGATGACTGACGAGCGGCCTTGGACCATGCGCCTGCAGCGCTTTCTCGCGCGCGCGGGGGTGGCGAGCAGGCGCGGGGCGGAGAGCCTGATGACGGCGGGACGCGTGACCGTGAACGGCGCGGTCGTGAGCGAGCTGGGCAGCAAGGTCGACCCCCGTACCGACCTCGTCGCCGTCGACGGCCGCGAGGTGCGCCTCGCGGACGGGCACACCCACATCGCACTCAACAAGCCGAGGGGCTGCCTGTCCACCATGCGCGACCCCCAGGGGCGCCCCTGCGTGGCACGGCTCGTCCCCACCACACGCCATCCCGGGCTGTTCCCGGTGGGCAGGCTCGACGCCGACACGACGGGCCTCCTGCTCTTCACCACCGACGGGGACGCCGCACAGCGCATGCTTCACCCCTCGATGCACGTGTGGAAGCACTACGTCACGCTCGTCCGGGGCACGCCCTCCAGGCGTGCGCTGGAGACGCTTCGCACGGGTGTGATGCTCGACGACGGGCGCGCGCGGCCCGCGGAGGTCGAGCTGCTGGGCGAGGAGGACCCCCAGGCCACCCCCGTCGTGGCGGAGGGGATGCCCCCTGGCCATGCGGTGGTCGGCCTGCGCATCCACGAGGGCAGGAAGCATCAGGTCAAGCGCATGCTCAAGGCCGTCGGGCACGAGGTGGTCCGCCTGCACCGGGACACGTTCGGCCCGGTGGTCCTCGGCGACGTCGCGCCTGGCTGCTGGCGAGAGGTCACGGATGACGAGCGCAGGGCGATAGAGGAGCTTACGGGAACGGGCGAGTGCCAGCAAGCCCGCACGCGCATGGCGCAGGGGCGTCGTCGCACGGGAGAAACGGAGACAGCATGATAGTTGCCATCGATGGGCCCGCCGGGTCGGGCAAGTCGACCGTCGCGCGCGCCATAGCGGAGCGCTGCGGACTCACCTACCTCGACACCGGCGCCATGTATCGCTGCGTGACGCTCGCGTGCCTGCGGCGGGGCATCGCCGACGACGACGTGGACGGCGTCGCGGGCGTCGCACGGGGCGTCCGCATCGAGTTCGGCGTCTCGGGGGAGGGGCAGACGGTCCTCCTCGACGGCGGCGACGTCACGCGTGACATCCGCACGCCCGAGGTCGACCGTGCCGTCTCGGCCGTCTCCGCCATCCCAGCCGTCCGGGATGTCATGGTGGAGCTGCAGCGCCGCGTCGGAAAGGCGGGCGACGTCGTGGCGGAGGGCCGGGACATCGGCACGGTCGTGTTCCCGCATGCCGATGTCAAGGTGTTCCTGACGGCCGATGCCGAGGCACGAGCGCATCGCCGTGCGGTGCAGCGCGAGGGCGGCGACGTCGCGCGCGACGCGCGGGCCTCGGCGGACGTCGCCGAGGAGCAGGCGATCCTTGCCGAGATCAGGCGTCGTGACGAGCTCGACTCAACGCGCAGGGAGGCACCGCTGCGCCCAGCAGACGACGCGCACCACATCGACTCGTCAGCGATGGGCGTCGACGAGGTGGTGGCACGCGTCATCGAGCTCATGGAGAGGGTGTGACGATCATGGCAGAGCGCAGGCGCTACACCCGCGACGACTACTTCGACAACGCCATGGACGAGTTCCCCCTTGGGGCGAAGATCCTGCTTGGCATCGTGATCTGTGTCGTGGGGGCCCTCAGCAAGATCCTGTGGCACTGGGAGATCGAGGATGGGGAGCGGCTCTGGAACGACCGTCGCGGCCGCGTGATCATCATGAACCACGTGTCCTTCCTCGAGACGGTGATACCGTCCGTGAGCATGTGGTTCAGGGACATCCACGTCCGTCCGGTCTACAAGAGCGAGTTCGAGGGCAACCGCTTCCTGCAGTGGCTGCTGCCACGCGTGGGCGGCATCCCCGTCGGCCGGGGCACGGCCGACATGAAGGCGGTCAAGCGCGCGGTGAGGTGCCTCAGGCGTGGCGAGTGCGTCCTGGTGTTCCCCGAGGGGACGCGCGTCAAGACCGACGACCAACCCGTCGAGACGCACAGCGGCTTCGCGCTCATGGCGCGCATGGCGCGCTCGCCCGTCCAGCCCATGGCGGTGGTCGGGGCCCGCGACATCGCCCGTCCCGGCAAGCGGCTGCCCCGCCTCTTCTGGCGCGTGTACCTCAAGGCGGGCACATGCCTGGGCTTCGAGGACATGACCTCCGCGGGGCGTCGCGACAGGACCGAGGAGATGGGTCGCGTGGGCATGGAGCGCGTGTACGACCTGCGCGCGGAGCTCCAGGCTGCCCATCCCGGAAAGCATTAGGGGGAACGCATGCCCGAAGTCATCATCGCGGACGAGGCAGGCGCCTGCTATGGCGTGGAACGGGCGCTCAGGCTGGTCAGCGAGGCAGCCGAGGGCACGGGCGGTGCCATCCACACGCTCGGCCCCCTCATCCACAATCCCTCGGTCGTGAGCAGCCTCGAGGAGCGTGGCGTCACGGTGGTGTTCGATCCCGCCGTGGAGGCCGGCTCGACGCTCGTGCTGCGCACGCATGGCGTGACCCCACAGGTCGAGCAGGCCGCGCGCAACGCGGGCGCCACCGTCCTCGATGCCACGTGTCCCTTCGTGAAGCGCGCGCACCGTGCGGCGGAGCGGCTGGAGCGGGAGGGGTACCAGGTCATCGTGGTGGGGGAGAGGGGCCATCCCGAGGTCGAGGGAACCGTCGGGCATGCCCCGACGTCGACGGTGGTGACCAGCGCGCGCGAGCTCGACTCCCTGGAGCTGTCCCGCAAGGTTGGGGTGGTCGTCCAGACCACGCAGTCGAAGGACAACCTGAGGGCGGTCGTGTCCGCGCTGGTGGGGCGCGTGGACGAGCTGCTGGTCGTCGACACCATCTGCGAGGCGACGGCTGGGCACCAGGAGGCCTGCGCCCGCCTGGCGCGCGCGGTCGACGCCATGGTGGTCATCGGTGGGAGGAACTCCGCGAACACGACCCACCTCGCCGACATCGCGCGGACGCACTGCCCCGCGACGCATCACATCGAGACGCCCGACGAGCTCGAGGCCGCATGGCTTGTCGGCGCGGAGCGCATAGGCATCACGGCGGGGGCGTCCACTCCCGCGTCGCAGATAGAGGAAGTGCGTCGGGCCATCTGCGAGCTGATGGAGGGCTGAGCATGCCGTCGACGGGCGCCAAGGATCCCATGCGGGCGGACTACGCCTCCACGAGGCAGCAGGCGGACGGTGCCTGGGTCGCCGCCGTCGAGCCGGGCAGCCCTGCCGACGACGCCGGCATCGAGGTCGGCATGCGCATCGACGCCGTCAACGGCGTGGCGATGCGCGACATCATCGACTGGCGGTGGGAGGCCGACGGTCAGGTCGCCGAGCTCGACGTGCACGTTCCCGGGGATGACAGGCCCTACGGTGCCACGCTCTTTCGCGAGATGGGGCAGGACTGGGGCGTTGAGTTCACCGACGTGCTCTTCGATGGCGTGCACACCTGCGTGAACGCCTGCCAGTTCTGCTTCATGTCGATGCTACCCGAGGACGCTCGCGCCTCGCTCACCCTGCGCGACGACGACTATCGCCTGTCCTTCCTGCAGGGCAACTTCGTGACGCTCACCAACGTGAGCGATGACGAGGCGGAGCGGATCATCCGCTGTCGGCTGGAGCCCATGAACGTCTCGCTCCATGCCATCTCTCCCGAGGTGCGCCGGTCGCTGATCGGCAGGAACGCGCAACGGGGCATCGACGTGCTCGAGCGGCTGCTCGACGCCGGCATCGAGGTGCACGGGCAGATCGTCCTGTGTGCCGGGATCAACGACGGCGACGAGCTGCGGCGCACGCTCGACTGGGTGGAGGCGCGACCGTCGCTCACCTCGCTCGCGCTGGTCCCGATGGGCTACACGAGATACTCGCGGCGCTTCTCGGCGTCGTTCTCCGAGGACCGCGAGGCGTCGCGCGCGGTGGTGAGGCTGCTGGAGCCCTACCAGCGGCGCGCGCGGGAGACGCTGGGCATCACGCGCTTTCAGCTCTCCGACGAGTTCTACCTGGCTGCCGACCTGCCCGTGCCCGACGCGCGGTCCTACGACGGCTACCCGCAGTTCTATGACGGCATCGGTATGCTGAGGAGCTTCCTCGACGAGGCGGAGGAGGTCTGCGCAGGCCGCCCGAGCGACCTGCGGGACGTGGCCCGCGCGCTGCGGGCATGTGGTCGCGAGGTGCTGCTCGTCTGCGGGGAGGCGGCCCAGGGGGCCATCTCCGAGTTCTGCGTGGGTTGGGCGCGCCGCTGCGGCCTTCGCCGGCCGCCCGCGCGCCCCTGCGTGATCCGGAACGACTACTACGGCGGCGACGTCAACGTGACCGGCCTCATCGTGTCGTGCGACCTGCTGGCGCAGCTTCCCCTGGACCTGCGCGACGCGGTCGTGGTGCTGCCCGAGGCCATGTTCAACTTCGACCGGGTCACCCTTGACGGCGACACGCAGCACCACGTCCGCGAGGAGCTCGAGGCGCGCGGCGCCCTGGTGCTGGTGGAGCAGACCACGCCCGGGGCACTTCTCGACGGCCTGCTTCGAGCCCTGGCCTGAGGGCGCCCGATGGCGGGTTTGTTGACGGCGTGGCCCCGCACCTCCGCCTGCGACCGTGGCGCGGGGGCGTGGTATCCTAGTCCAACCGAACAAGCCGGAAGGACGTAGCATGCCCAAGCCTCTCGTGGCGGTCGTCGGCAGGCCCAACGTGGGCAAGTCGACCCTCGTGAACCGTCTCGCGGAACGGCGTGACGCCATCGTGCACGAGTCTCGTGGCGTCACGCGGGACCGCTCGTACCACACGACCGACTGGAACGGACGCGAGTTCGTGATCATCGACACGGGCGGCATCGAGTCGGTCAAGAGCAAGGACGCCTTTGCCCCGCACATCCGCGAGCAGGCGCTGGTGGCGTGCGGCGAGGCGGACGTCATCGTGTTCGTGGTCGACGGCACCGTGGGCGTGACCGACGAGGACGAGGAGGTCGCGCGCGTCGTGCGCAGGTCCGGCAAGCCCGTCTTCCTGTGCGTCAACAAGCTCGACGACCCTGCGACCGACCTCGGGGCGTGGGGCTACTACTCGCTGGGCGTCGGTGAGCCGCGCGCCATCTCCGCCGGGCACGGGCATGGCACCGGCGACCTGCTCGACGACATCGTCGCCGCGCTGCCCGATCCCACGGACGACGAGGCGGACGATCACGACGACGCGCTGCCCGTGGCCATCATCGGCAGGCCCAACGTGGGCAAGTCCTCGCTGGCAAACCGCCTGTCCGGCAAGAAGCGCTCCATCGTCTCCGACATCGCCGGCACCACGCGCGACGCCATCGACACCATCGTGCAGTGGAAGGGACACCGGCTCAGGCTCGTGGACACCGCCGGCATCCGCAAGAAGGCCCAGGTGCACGAGGACGTGGAGTACTATAGCCTCGTGCGCGGCCTCGAGGCCATGGACAGGGCGGAGGTCGCCCTGCTGGTCGTCGACTGCTCCGTGGGGTTCACCGAGCAGGACCAGAAGCTCGCCGGCATGGCGATCGACCGCGGCTGCGCGCTCGTCGTGGTGCTCAACAAGTGGGACCTCGTCGACAGCGAGCAGAAGCGCGCCGACGTCCAGGGCTCGCTCGACAAGCGCATGGCCTTCGCGACGTGGGTCCCTGCCGTCACCACGTCGGCCCTCACCGGCAGGGCCATCGACCGCGTGTTCGCCACCACGCTCCGCGCGGCCGAGGCCCACGGGCGCAGGATCAAGACCTCGCAGCTCAACGACCTGCTGGCCACGCTTCGCAAGGGCGGTCACACGGTCAGCTCCGGCAAGCGTCGCCTCCGTCTGCAGTACGCGACGCAGACGGGAACCAAGCCCCCCGCGTTCACCTTCTGGTGCAACGCGCCCGACCTCGTCGATGACAACTATGAGCGGTTCCTCGAGAACCGCCTGCGCGCGTCCTTCGACCTCGAGGGCACGCCCATCCGTCTCAGGTTCCGTCGAAAGGACGAGAAGGCATGAGCCCTATCGCGCTGACCCTCATCTGCATGTGCGTCTCGTTTGCCCTGTGCGGCATACCCTTCGGGCTGCTCGTGGCACGTGCCCAGGGAATCGACGTCCGCAAGGTCGGTTCCGGCAACATCGGCATGACCAACGTGGCGCGTTCCGTGGGGGCGGGGGCCGCGGCACTGACCTTTGCGCTTGACGTCCTGAAGGGAACGGTGTGCGTGCTGCTCGCCCGCGCCCTCCTCGCGTACGCCTGCCTCGGCGGCGACTGGGCGCAGACGGCCCCGCAGGGCGCCTACGGCTGGTCGGCGGCCCTAGTGTGGGCCACCTGCGTCTGCGGCCACGTCTTCTCCCCGTACCTGGGATTTCGCGGCGGCAAGGGAATCTCGGTCGGCCTGGGCGCCGGCCTGGGGCTCTGCTGGCCCGTGGCGCTCCTCGCCCTCTCCGTGTTCCTGCTGGTCGCCGTCCCGAGCGGGTTCGTCTCGCTCGGCTCCATCTGCGCCGCCGTCGCCCTTCCCGCCTGGGGGCTCGTGTTTCGCTTCACGCCAGGGGCGCTGCTGCCCACCGTCGTGGTCTGCGTGGTGGTCATCTGGTCGCACCGCGAGAACATACGGCGCCTGCGGGCGGGCACGGAGCACAAGTTCTCGCTCAGGCGCACGTAGGCCGACGCCTCCCGGTCATCCCGGTTCGCGGGTGCTCCCCGCTTTGCCCCCTCCTTGCGCTATGCTGATACTGCCGTGCACGACAAACGAATAGGTGGTCACCATGCCTTCCGACGTACGCATCGCCCCATCGATCCTTGCGGCCGACCAGCTGCGACTTGGGGAGCAGATCAGATCGATCGAGTGCGCGGACTACGTTCACTTCGACGTCATGGACGGCATGTTCGTCCCCAACCTGACCTTTGGCCCAGGGCTTCTCGCACAGGTCAAGGCGACCTGTGGGCTGCCCGTCGACGCCCACCTCATGATTCGTGAGCCCGACCGCCGCTTTCAGGCGTACCTGGATGCCGGGGCCGACATCCTCACCTTCCACTACGAGGCGCAGCTCCATGCCCACAGGACCGTCCGCGCCATCAAGGACGGCGGTGCCCTGGCCGGCATCGCGCTCAACCCCGGCACGCCCGTCTCGGTGCTCGAGAGCCTGATCGACGAGCTCGACATGGTGCTGGTCATGTCGGTGAACCCCGGCTTTGGCGGCCAGTCGTTCATCGAGGGGACCTACGGGAAGCTTCGCCAGGTGCGCCGGATGGCCGAGGAGCATGGCGTGTCGCCCATGGTCGAGGTCGATGGCGGCATCGGCGTGGCAAATGCCGAGGCGGTCGTGCGTGCCGGCGCCGACGTGCTGGTGGCCGGCAGCGCGGTCTTTGGTGCGCAGGACCCCGCGGCCGCAGTCGGCGAGATGCGCGCCGCGGGCAGGCGCGGCCTGCCGGGGGGGCGCTAGCATGGCGCCTGGCCACATCTACCTCGACTATGCCGCGTCGGTACCTCTGGTGGATGTCGCCCGCCGTGCCGAGGTGGCATACGAGGACGCGCCCTATGCCGGCGCCAACCCCAACTCGCTGCACACGATGGGGCGCGCGGCCGCCCGCGCCCTGGACGGCGCGCGCAGGGACCTGGCCCGCTGTCTCGGCGGTGGTTTCAGGCCCATCGACGTGACCTTCACGTCCGGTGGGACCGAGTCGAACAACCTCGCGCTGCTCGGCCTGGCCGAGGGCGCCCGTGATCGCGACCGCCGTCGCAACAGGGTCGTCCTCTCGGCCATCGAGCATGACTCCGTGCTCGACGTGGTGCCCGCGCTGCGGTCGCGCGGCTTCGAGGTGGGGCTCGTGCGGCCCACCCGGCAGGGCGTCGTGGGGGCGGATGCCGTGGCCGCCCTCGTCGACCGGGACACGGCGCTCGTCTCGCTCATGAGCGCGAACAACGAGACGGGCGTCATGCAGCCCGTGGCGGACGTGGCGCGCGTGGCCCACGGCGCGGGCGCCGTGATGCACACCGACGCCGTGCAGGCGTTCGGGCGGGTGGCACTGCAGCTGCGCGACGTCGATGCCGTGAGCATCGCCGCGCACAAGATCGGCGGTCCTGTGGGCGTCGGTGCCCTGGCGTGCAGGCAGCGCGTCCGCCTGCGCCCGCAGAGCTTCGGTGGCGGACAGGAGCAGGGCCGTCGCGCAGGGACGCAGGACGTCCGCGGCGCGCTGGCCTTTGCGGCGGCGGCCCGCGACTGCTGCGAGCATATCGACCAGCGCGCGCGCGTGGTCTCGCAGCGCGCGCACGACCTGCGGGACGCGCTCTGCACGCCGGATGCGGGCATCGTGGCGTCGGTCCCCTACGACGAGCTGCCCGCCTCGGGACGGCTTCCCGGCATCGTCTCGATCATCTGCCCCGGGATTGACTCGGAGACCCTGGTACTGGAGTGCGACCAGGCAGGCTACGAGGTGTCGGCAGCGTCCGCCTGCTCGTCGGGATCGCTCGACGCGAGCCATGTGCTGCTCGCCATGGGCATCCCGCGTGGCGAGGCGCTCTGCAGCCTGCGCATATCGTTCGACCATCGCGTCGCGTGGCAGACGCTCGCCGCGTTCGCCCGCACGCTGACGGGGATCGTTGACAGACGGAGGGGCGGACGCGCACGTTAGCGCCCTGCCCGGGGGAGGATGACCGATGAGCATCGAATCGCAGGCACTGCTCAGGCTCCAGGAGATCGACCTCGAGCTGATGCGCCTGAACGGACGGCTCAACGCCATGCCACAGCAGAAGAAGCTGGCGACCATCAAGGCCGCGGAGAGGAACCTCGCCGGAAAGCTCACGCACATCGTCGGCCTGCGCAAGGATGTCGAGATGGACCTCGAGGACAACGAGGCCGCCCAGAGAAGGACGTCCGAGCGCGTGAGCGAGGTGCAGGGCGAGGCCCAGGAGCGTGCCCGGGACTACCGTGGCGTGCGCGATCTCGAGGCCCACCTCACGGCGCTCGCCAAGCAGCTCGAGAAGCTCGAGTACGCGCACGGCACCCTCGAGGCCGAACTCGAGAGGCTGATGAGGGCGGAGCAGAACGCGAACGACCTCGCACGCAAGCTGCAGGAGGAGCGCGTCGCCCAGCAGGGCTCCTTCGAGCGCGACTCGTCGGCGATCATGGCACGCGTCCGCCTGCTCGCCCAGGAGCGCAGGCAGACCGTCGACCGCATCGGGGAGACGACACGCGAGAACTACGCGAGGGCCTACAAGCGCTTTGGCGGGCTCGCCGTGGAGCGCCTGCGCGGTCACATGCCGACCACCTGTCGCGTCAAGCTGCAACAGGGCGTCTTCAACGAGCTCATGCGCGGCCCCGTGATCGCCGAATGCCCCTACTGCCATCGCATGCTGGTGACCGAGGGGGCGCTTGCCGATGAGTAGGGTCGCACTGTTCGTGACCGGGGGCGTCGCGGCATACAAGGCCTGCGAGGTCCTGAGGGGCCTGCAGAGGGCCGGCCATGAGGTGCGCGTGGCGATGACCGACGACGCCCAGCGCTTCGTGGGGACCACGACCTTCGAGGCGCTCACCCACTCCCCCGTCCTGTCGAGCCTGTATGGCCTGGATGGGGACCCCATACCGCATATCTCGCTCTCTGAGTGGGCCAGCCTCGCGCTCGTGTGCCCGGCGACCGGCAACGTCATGGCCAAGATGGCGGCCGGCATCGCCGACGATGCGGTGAGCACGACGCTGCTCGCCTGCGACTGCCCGACGCTGGTGGCGCCCGCGATGAACGTCCGCATGTGGCTGCACCCCGCGACCCAGGCAAACGTCACGACCCTCGCGGGCAGGGGCGTCTCCTTCGTCATGCCCGACTCGGGACTCCTGGCCTGCGGGGACGCAGGCCAGGGGAAGCTTGCCGACGTCGGGCGGATCGTGGAGGAGGCGTGCGCCCTCCTGTCCGGGTCCCCTCGCCCGCGCGACCTCGCGGGCAGGACGCTCCTCGTCAACGCGGGCCCCACGCACGAGGCGATAGACCCGGTCAGGTTCATCGCCAACGCCTCCACCGGCAAGATGGGCTATGCCATAGCCGCCGAGGCGATCGCGCGCGGCGCCGTCGTGCGGCTCGTGTCCGGTCCCGTCTCGCTCGACGCGCCGACCGGCGCCGAGCTCGTGCGGGTCGTGTCCGCGGCCGACATGCTCGACGCATGCCTCGCCGCCTTCGATGGGGCGGACGCGGCCGTCTGCACGGCAGCGGTCGCCGACTACACGCCGCGCCATGCGTCCCGCCACAAGCTCAAGAAGTCCGTCGAGCGGCTTGACGCGATCGAACTGGTGGAGACCACCGACATCCTGGCCACCCTCTCCGCACGGAAGGGCGACCGCGTGGTCGTGGGCTTCGCGGCGGAGACCGACGACGTCATACCCTACGCGCGGGCAAAGCTGGCGCGCAAGGGCTGCGACCTCATCGTCGCCAACGACGTGTCGCGTCCCGACTCGACCTTCGGCGCCGACACGAGCCGGGTGGCGTTCGTCTCGGCAGGGGGCGTCGAGGAGCTGGGCACGCTGCCCCTGCCGCAGGTGGCGCGGGAGGTCGTCGACCGCGTCGCCATGCTCCTGGGAGGGAGCTCGTGAGCGAGCGGCTCGCGGTGGGGTGCCACCTCTCCACCTCGGGGGGCTACGAGCGGATGGGACGCACCGCCGTCGACCTCGACGCCACGACCCTCGCCTTCTTCACGCGCAACCCCAGGGGCGGTGGCGCCAAGGTGCTGGACGGCCAGGACGTCGCACGGCTGCGCGACGTCCTGGCCGCGCATGGCTTCGGGAGGCTCGTCGCCCACGCCCCCTACACGATGAACCTCTGCTCGGGCAACCCCGAGACCGTCGCCTTCGCCCGACGAACCCTGGCGGATGACCTCGAGCGCATGGAGGCCCTCCCGGGCAACTACTACAACCTTCACCCCGGCAGTCACGTGGGACAGGGCGTCGATCGCGGCATAGGCCTCATCTGCGAGGGCCTTGACGCGACCCTGGAGCCCGGACAGGCGACCATGGTCCTCCTCGAGACGATGGCCGGCAAGGGGAGCGAGGTCGGTCGCAGCTTCGAGGAGCTCGCCCGCATCCTCGACGGCACCAGGCATGACGAGCTGCTCGGCGTCTGCCTCGACACCTGCCACGTGAGCGATGCCGGCTATGACGTCGCGGGCGACCTGGAGGGCGTGCTCGGGGAGTTCGACCGCCTGATCGGTCTCGAGAGGCTCCGTGCGCTGCATCTCAACGATTCCAAGAGTCCGTGCGGGTCACGCAGGGATCGCCACGAGAGGCTCGGGGCGGGCCACCTCGGCATCGGCTGCTTTGCCGCCATCGTCGCCCATCCGCTCCTGAGCACGCTGCCCATGGTGCTCGAGACGCCCAACGACCTTGCGGGGTATGCGGCCGAGATCGCCCTGCTCAGGAGCCTGGCGGGGGAGCGTGGGGCCTGATGGGCATCCTCGTCGGCCTGGAGAGGGTGTCACACGAGTGGCCGGGCAAGCGCGTCCTCGCGGACCAGACCATCGGCATCAACGAGGGCGAGCGCATCGGCATCGTGGGTCGCAACGGCGATGGCAAGTCGACGCTGCTCGGCCTGATCGCACGCCACCTCAAGCCCGACTCCGGCACCGTCACCTATCGCAACGACATCGCCGTCGGCACGATAGGCCAGGAGGATCGCCTGCACGACGACGACACGGTGTGCCATGCGGTCGTCGGCGATGTGCCCGCGTACGCCTGGGCATCGGACCCCACGGTCCGCGCGATCATAGCCGAGCTGCTGGTCGGCATCGACTGGAACGGGCGGGTGGGGGAGCTCTCGGGCGGCCAGCGCAGGCGCTGCGACCTCGCTCGCGTGCTCGTGGGCAGCTGGGACGTCCTTCTCATGGACGAGCCGACCAACCACCTGGACCTGCATGCCATCAGATGGCTGGCCGAGCACCTCAGGCGTCGCTGGTCGCGTGGCCAGGGGGCCCTGCTGGTGGTCACGCACGACCGATGGTTCCTCGACGAGGTCTGCGAGCAGATGTGGGAGGTGCATGACGGCGTCATCGAGCCCTTCGAGGGTGGCTACTCCGCCTACGTTCAGCAGCGCGTGGAGCGGCAGCGACAGGCCGCGGTGGCGGAGGAGCGCCGACAGAACATGTTGCGCAAGGAGCTCAACTGGCTGGCTCATGGCGCCAAGGCGCGCACGAGCAAGCCCAGGTTTCGCGTCGACGCGGCGATGGAGCTCATCGCGGACGACCCACCCCTGCGCAACCCCATCGAGCTCAGGCGGATGGCGGTGGGGCGCCTCGGCAAGCAGGTCCTCGAGATGCGTGGCGTGAGCGCGGGATACGGCGGGCAGGACGTCCTGCACGACATCGACTGGATCATCGGCCCTGGCGACCGCTATGGCATCCTGGGCGAGAACGGTGCCGGCAAGACGACGCTGCTCAAGCTGATGACAGGGGCCTTGGAGCCAAGCGCGGGCGAACGCAGGATCGGGGCCTCGGTGAGGTTCGGCGTGCTGTCCCAGCAGTTGGAGGGCCTGTCCGCTCACGACGGCTGGCGTGTCTCGGAGCTGCTCGCGCGACACAGGCGCCAGCTGATGGTCGACGGCAGGCCACAGACTCCCGAGCAGCTCCTGGAACGCCTCGGCTTCGCACGCGGGGAGCTCTCGACGCCCATAGGGGACCTCTCGGGCGGGCAGCGGCGAAGGCTGGCCATCCTGTGCATCCTGATGGAGGAGCCGAACGTGCTGGTGCTCGACGAGCCCGGCAACGACCTCGACACCGACATGCTGGCGGTGCTCGAGGACCTGCTCGACACCTGGCCGGGCACGCTGTTCGTCGTGAGCCACGACCGTTATCTGATGGAGCGCGTCACCGATGACCAGTTTGCCTTGCTGGACGGCAGGGTGCGCCATGTGCCCGGCGGCATCGACGAGTACCTGCGCCTGCTCGACGCGCGACCTAAGGCTCGGGCGGACATCGAGGGCAACCGGAAGGACTCGCCCCCAAGCCCCGCTCGAGGCGACGGCATGACGGCCCCCGACCCTGGGGGCGAGCCCGACACGCTCACGAATCTCGAGCGACGGGCGCTCAAGAAGCGCCTCGACTCGGTCACGAGGAGGCTCGACAAGCTCTCGGGCAGGCCACAGGCCCTGAGAGACGAGCTCCACGGCCTTGACGCGACCGACTACCAGGCCCTGCTGCGCAAGCAGGGGGAGGTCGAGGAGGCGCAGCGGGAGCTGGAGGAGCTGGAGACGGAGTGGCTGGAACTGTCCGAGCGGCTGGGGGAGTAGCGCATGCACGAGCTCTTGAGGAGGTTCCTGCCACCGTTCAGGCGAAAGGCGCTCGTCGGCATCGCCTGCAAGGCGGTGGAGGTCGCCTTCGACCTGATCACGCCCGTGGTCATCGCACGCATGATCGACGTCGGCGTCGCCACGCGCGACATGGGGCTCGTGGTTCGCCTTGGCGCGCTGCTGCTCGCCCTCTCCGTGGTGGGCTATGGCTTCACCTGCGTGTGCCAGCGTCTTGCCGCCAGCGTGTCGCAGGGCATCGGCACCAGCGTGCGCAGCCAGCTCTATCGACGCATCAACGAGCTGGGCGCGGCAGACGTCGATGCCTTCGGGACGCCCTCGCTCGTCACCCGCGTCACCAACGACGTCAACCAGGTGCAGGTGGCCGTCGCCATGGGCGTGCGCATGCTCGTCCGGTGGCCGCTCATCGCCGTGGGCTCGATCGTTGCCGCGATGCTGATAGACGCGAGGCTCGGTCTCGTCTTCCTCGTCTGCTCGCCTGCGATCGCGCTGGTCTTCTGGCTCGTGATGGGCAGGTCGGTCCCCCTCTTCAGGGCCATCCAGACCAAGCTCGATGTGGTGTCGCGCATCGTGCGCGAGGCACTTGAGGGAGTGCGCGTGGTACGGGCGTTCGGCCGGGAGGACCACGAGGAGGGGCGGTTCGTCGGCGCGGTGCGCGACCAGGCGAGCACCTCGGTTGCCGTGGGCAGGCTCTCCGCGATCCTGAGCCCGACGACGTTCCTCATCATGAACCTCGGCGTCGTCGCCATCCTGTGGGCGGGCGCCCACCGCGTCGAGGCGGGCGGGCTCACCCAGGGCGAGATCGTCGCATTCGTCAACTACATGACCCAGGTCTTGATCTCCATCGGTTACGTTGCCAACCTCGTCGTCGTCTTCACCCGCGGCTCCGCGTCCGCGACGAGGGTCATGGAGGTGCTCGACACGGAGCCGCGGGTGCGCGACGGCAGCCTGCAGGGTCCCCGCAGCACCGATCGGGAGGTGCCTGCCATCGAGTTTGACCATGTGACCTTCTCGTATGGGGCTGGCGATGCCGCGCTGACCGACGTGAGCTTCTCCCTGCCACAGGGGACGTCCCTCGGCATCATCGGGGGCACGGGCTCCGGCAAGTCGACCTTGGCGTCATTGGCCGTGCGCCTGTACGACCCTTCCTCCGGAACGGTTCGCGTGCTGGGCGAGGACGCGCGCCGCTATGCGCTCGCCGGCCTGCGGCGCATCGTCTCGATCGTCCCGCAGCATGCCTCGCTGCTCTCGGGCACCATCCGCTCCAACCTCGGCTGGCGCAGGGCGGCGGCAACGGACGACGAGCTCTGGCAGGCCCTCGCCTGCGCCCAGGCAGAGGAGTTCGTCCGGGCAAAGCCAGGCCTCCTCGACGCCGTCGTCGAGGCAGGTGGGACGAACTTCTCGGGAGGACAGCGGCAGCGCCTGACGATCGCACGCGCGCTGGTGGGCGCGCCGGGGGTGGTGGTGCTCGACGACGCCGCGTCTGCGCTGGACTACGCGACGGACGCGAGGCTCCGTGCCGCGCTGAGACGGCTCCCCTCCCAGCCCGCGACCATCGTCGTGAGCCAGCGCGTCGCTGCCGTCATGGGGGCCGACCAGCTCCTCGTCCTCGACCATGGCAAGGTCGCCGGGCTCGGCACGCATCGCCAGCTCGTGCGCTCCTGCCCCATCTATCGCGAGATCTGCCTGTCACAGCTGAGGCCCGAGGAGGTGGATGCCTGATGGCAAACCTGTATAGCGGTTCCGCGCTGGGCGGGGGGAGCATGGCCGTCATCCGCAGCGGCGGGGAGGGGGACGAGCCGGGATCCCAGGGCACGCTGGACGGTACGTCCCACACGACTGGGGAGGTCCTGCGCCGGATCCTCTCGCACGCGGGACGCCACCTGCCCCTGCTCGCCGTGTCCATCGTCGCGTCAGCGGCCTCCGTCATCCTCCAGCTGCTGGTGCCCATCATCATCGGCAAGGCGATTGATCACGTCGTCTCGCCCGGTGCGGTCGACCTCGCAGGGCTCATGGGCGAGCTGCTGCGCCTGTGCGTGGCGGTCCCGCTCGCCTCGCTCTCGCACTGGCTCTCGCTTTACTGCACCAGCCGCCTGTCCTACGAGACGGTGTGCGACCTTCGCCTGGAGGCCTTCGCGACCTTCCGGTCGCTCCCGCTCTCCTTCGTGGACGCCCACGCGCACGGCGATCTGCTCTCTCGCGTGGTGAACGACGTCGACCAGGTGGGGGACGGCCTGCTGCAAGGCCTCACGCAGCTCTTCTCGGGCGTCGTCACCATCGTGGGGACGCTGGCGTTCATGTGCTCGCTGTCGGTGCCCGTCACGCTGGTGGTCATCGTCTTCACGCCGCTCTCCGTCGTGGTTGCCAGCCAGATAGCGAAGCGCTCGGCCAGCAGCTTCGCCGATCAGCAGGAGCTGCAGGGACGCCTGGGCGGCTATGCGGAGGAGACCATCTCCAACCAGCTCCTCGTCTCGGCGTTCTCGCAGGGCGAGGCCTGCCAGAGGGGCTTCGAGGAGATCAACGCCCCCCTCCTCGTCGCGGGCGAGCGCGCCCAGTTCGTGAGCTCCCTCACCAACCCCTCGACGCGCCTCGTCAACAACTTCATCTATGCCGCGGTGGCTGCCGTGGGCTGCGCCTGCGTCATCACCGGCTGGCCCTCACCGCTGACCGTGGGCCAGGTGCAGAGCTTTCTGGCATACTCGAACCAGTACATGAAGCCCTTCAACGAGATCAGCGGCGTGGTGACGCAGCTCCAGGCCGCGTTCGCCTCCGCGCGCCGCGTCTTCGCACTGCTCGACGCGGAGCCTGAGGCGCCCGACGCGCCCGACGCCATCGAGCTCGTCAACCCCGTCGGCGAGCTCGAGTTCCGCGACGTGGACTTCTCCTACGTGCCCGACAGGCCCCTGCTCAAGGGCATCTCGCTGCATGCCGATCCCGGGCAGTGCGTGGCCCTGGTCGGTCCGACCGGGTGCGGGAAGACGACCCTCATCAACCTGCTGCTGCGGTTCTACGACCTGGATGGGGGCCAGATCCTCGTGGACGGGCATGATGTCGCGTCGTGCACGCGCGCGAGCCTGCGGTCCGCGTTTGGCATGGTGCTGCAGGACACGTGGCTCTTTGCGGGGACCATCCGCGACAACATACGCTACGCCAAGCCCGACGCCACCGACTCACAGATAGAGGGGGCGGCCCGCCGGGCGCACGCCCACAAGTTCATCGTGCAGCTGCCCCGAGGCTACGACACCATGGTGGGGGAGGGCGGGGGCTCGCTGAGCCAAGGGCAGCGCCAGCTGCTCTGCATCGCTCGCGTCATGCTGGCGGATCCCGCGATCCTGCTGCTCGACGAGGCGACGAGCTCCATCGACACCCGCACCGAGCTCCAGGTGCAGGATGCCTTCGACCGCATGATGGAGGGACGAACGTCGCTGGTGGTGGCCCATCGCCTGTCGACCGTGCGGGGCGCGGACCGGATCCTGGTCATGCAGGACGGCCGCATCTCCGAGTCTGGCACCCACGACGAGCTTCTCGCCCAGGGCGGGTTCTACGCACGCCTCTACGAGTCGCAGTGGGAGGGCACGGCCTAGCCCGAAGCTGCCCCGGACAACCATCTTGGCCCACGGGGGAGACCGCCTCTCCCACCGGTGCGCCCCGGTTGCCTGAGCAGGCTGCGGCTCCCCGATGCGTGCGGCCCAGTCGCCTGCCGATGCGCTACCGTTGACCTCGAGCCATCGGTGTGACGTCACCGGCAGGGGAGGGGCACCAGATGTATGACGTGGCGATCATCGGCGCGGGGGCCTCGGGCTGCTCAATAGCCCGCGAGCTGTCACGCCTCGACTGCTCCATCTGCGTGGTCGAGCGCGAGGAGGACGTCTGCTGCGGCACGTCAAAGGCCAACTCGGCCATCGTGCACGCGGGCTTCGACGCCAAGCCCGGCTCGCTCATGGCGAGGCTCAACGTCGAGGGCAACCGACTCATGCGCGCGTGGGCGAGCGAGCTCGACTTCGACCTGATGCCCGTGGGATCGCTGGTCGTGTGCACCGACGAGGGGGCGACGGACGGCCTTGAGGTCCTGAGGCGACGTGGCGAGACCAACGGGGTGCCCGACCTGCGCATCATCGGTCGCGACGAGCTGGTGTCCATGGAGCCCAACGTCTCCGACGCCGCGGTGGCCGCCCTCTGGGCCCCGACGGGATGCATCGTCGACCCCTTCGGCCTCACGGTGGCACTCGCCGAGAACGCCGCCGCCAACGGCGTCGAGTTCCGCTTCAACGCAGCCGTGACCGACATCACCGGCTCGGGCGACCA
Organism: Atopobiaceae bacterium UBA1367; assembly: GCA_002305995.1. Classification (GTDB taxonomy): domain Bacteria; phylum Actinomycetota; class Coriobacteriia; order Coriobacteriales; family Atopobiaceae; genus UBA1367. The sequence goes on along the minus strand of DBRN01000012.1, from coordinate 500,750 downwards.
CTGGCTGGTCACGGCGGGCGGCCAGACGATCGAGGCGCGCGCCGTCGTCAACGCCGCGGGCGTATACGCCGATGCCATCCACGCCCTGTTCATCGCTGCGGCAGGCGCGACCTCGCCTGCCGCCCCCGTCGCCGTCGGCGCAGGGCTCACGGTGCCCGCCGAGCCCCTGACCATAGTGCCGCGCAAGGGCGAGTACTACCTGCTCGACACAACGGCGGGGCGCCACGTCCGCCATACCGTCTTCACGCTTCCCACGGCCATGGGCAAGGGCGTGCTGGTGTCGCCCACCGTGCACGGGAACCTCATCGTGGGTCCCACCGCCACCGACGTCGAGGACAAGGAGGCGACGCAGACGACCGCCGAAGGGCTCGCCGAGCTCGCCGCCAGGTGCTCGATCGCGGTGAGGGACGTCCCCCTGCGCGAGGTCATCACGACCTTCGCCGGCCTGCGCGCCCACCAGGCCGCACACGACTTCGTGATCGGCGAGCTCGAGGCGGCGGCGGGCCTCTTCGACTGCGCTGCCATTGAGAGTCCGGGCCTGACGAGCGCGCCGGCCATAGGCGTCCTGGTGTCGGGACTCGTCGCGGGGCGGCTCGGCCTCGTCAGCAAGACCGAGGGCGCCTTCGACCCCGTGCGTCACGGCATCCCCGACCTGGAGCGCCTGGACCTCGACGAGTGGGACGCCCTCTGCCGGAGGGACCCGGCCTACGGCAGCGTCGTCTGCCGCTGTCGCAGGGTGAGTGAGGCGCAGATCGTCGACGTCATCCATCGCGTGCCACCGGCCACCTCGCTCGACGCGATCAAGCGGCGCACGAACGCCATGATGGGACGCTGCCAGGGCGGCTTCTGCACGCCCAAGGTCATGGAGGTCCTCGTGCGCGAGCTGGGCGTGGCGCCCGAGGAGGTCACCAAGTGCGGACCGGGGTCGGAGCTGGTCATGGGACGCATCAAGGACGGCACCGCCATGCCCCCGGAGGGCCTGGGAGGGGGTGGCCCGCGATGAGGAAGGCGATCGAGCGTCATGACGTGGTCGTCGTCGGTGGGGGCCCGGCCGGCCTCGCCGCGGCCATCGCCGCCCGCGAGGCTGGCGCGGACGACGTGCTCGTGCTCGAGCGCGACTCCCAGCTCGGCGGCATCCTCAATCAGTGCATCCACAACGGCTTTGGCCTGCACACCTTCAAGGAGGAGCTCACGGGACCCGAGTATGCGGCGCGCTACGTCGATCGCGCCGACGAGCTGGGCGTGGCGCGGCGTCTGGGCACCATGGTGGTCGACATCTCGGCCGGGCGCGTGGTGACGACCGTGTCCGCAGCCGAGGGCGTCACGCGCATCGCGGCGGGCGCCGTCGTCCTCGCCATGGGCTGCCGCGAGCGCCCCCGGGGCGCGCTGGCGACGCCTGGCCATCGCCCTGCGGGCATCTACTCCGCAGGGACGGCACAGCGCCTCGTCAACATGGAGGGGCAGCTTCCCGGTCGCGAGGTCGTCATCCTCGGATCTGGCGACATCGGCCTCATCATGGCGCGCCGCATGACGCTCGAGGGCGCCCACGTGGCGTGCGTGGCCGAGATCATGCCCTACTCGGGAGGCCTGAAGCGCAACATCGTCCAGTGCCTGGACGACTACGGCATCCCGCTGCTGCTCTCCCATACCGTGGTGGACATCGAGGGGAGGAGGCGCGTCGAGGCGGTCACCATCGCCGAGGTCGACGAGGGCCTTCGCCCCATAGCCGGGACCGAGGTCCGCCATCCCTGCGACACGCTCATGCTCTCGGTCGGCCTTCTCCCGGAGAACGAGCTCTCGCGCTCGGCGGGGGTGGAGCTATCGGCCGTCACGCGCGGCCCGGTGGTCGACCAGGACCTCCAGACGAGTGTCCCTGGGATCTTTGCCTGCGGAAACGTCCTCCACGTGCACGACCTCGTCGACTTCGTGAGCCAGGAGGCGGCGGTCGCCGGACTTCAGGCGGCGCGGTATGCGCGAGGGCCGCAAACGCCAGACGACTCGAGGGGCATCCCCGTCGTGGCAGCTGAGGGCGTGCGCTACACGGTTCCCTCCCACGTCGACCCCGACCGCATGGGAGACTCCCTGACCGTGCGCTTCCGCGTCGACAACGAGTACCGCGACCGCCACGTGAGCGTCTATCTCGATGACAGGCGCGTCCAGCATCGCAGGAGGCGCATCATGGCCCCCGGCGAGATGGAGCAGGTGGTGCTCAGGCGCCCCGACCTGCTGGCACACGAAGGCCTGTCGCGGATCACCGTCAAGCTCGAGGAGGCATGAGGCCATGGCACGGGAGACGCGCGAGCTCATCTGCATCAGCTGCCCCATGGGTTGCCCCCTGACCGTGACGCTCGAGGGGGGCGTGGTCACATCCGTGACGGGCAACACCTGTCCGCGAGGGGACGCCTACGGCCGCAAGGAGGTCACCGACCCCACGCGCATCGTGACCTCGAGCGTGCCTGTCGACGGCAGCCCGACGGAGCGCATGGTGTCGGTGAAGACCGCCTCCGACATACCCAAGGACAGAATCTTCGATGTCATGCGCGCGCTCGTGGGCGTGCGTGCCGCCGCACCCGTGGGGATCGGAGACGTCATCGTGCCGGATGTCGCGGGCACCGGTGTCGACATGGTGGCGACGAGGCGCGCCTAGGCACGGGCGGCGCCCCCGCGACGCGAGATGGCATCGATGCCGCACGGGCGAGCGCTCAGGTCTCCCAGGCGCACGCGCCCATGTCCACGCGCCCGTCATCGAGAAAGGAGACCCCCTCCGCCTCGAGGAGGCCACGCTGGGCATCCGGACCACCAAAGGCGAAGCCCGAGCAGACGCTCCCATCCTTGAAGACGACGCGATGGCAGGGGACGCCGGCGGCCATGCCCGGGCTCGCGTGCATCGCAAAGCCCACGAAGCGCGCCTTCCGCGGCTCCCCGAGCATGCGTGCGACCTGTCCGTAGCTTGCCACGCGACCTGCTGGGATCTGCCTTACCAAATCGTACGTCCGCTCGAAGAAACCGTCCACAGGCCCACCCCTCGGGTACCATGGCTGCAAGGTCCGTCCGCCACCATGATACGCGGCGCGACCCTGCCCTGCCACGGGCGCGTGCGGGAAGACAGGTGGCGGACGATCGCGGGAGACGGAAGGGGGGAGTCGTGTCGAGGCAACGGTCTGGGCGCAGACGTCCCGTCGTGTGGCCATGGCTCCTGATCGTGCTGTGGATCTGCGTCATCTGGGGGCACTCGCTCATGCCCGGCGACGAGTCGGGCCTCGAGAGCCAGTGGGTCGCCGACCTGCTCAGGCGCGGTGCCGCATGGCTGGGCTTGTCGGACCGTCCCCTGGTTCGCAGGCTGCTCACCGACCGCGAGCTCCTGCACCTCGTGGTGCGCAAGGGCGCCCATTTCTCCGAGTACTTCGTGCTGGGCGTCCTGACGTTCAACGCGCTGCGCCTCACCTTCCGGAGCCCCGTCGCAGGGACGGCGGCGCTGGTGGCCATCTGGGTGTGCGTGCCGGGCATCGACGAGACGATACAGCGCTTCGTGCCCAGCCGGGTGGGCGCGACAGCCGACGTGCTGCTTGACATGTGCGGCTTTGCCTGCTCGTTCATCCTGTGCCTGCTCCTTGCGGGACTCGGACGGATGGGGAGGCGACGTGGATGAGCGGGTGGGTGGGGGACAGGCTGACCTCCTACGGCGAGATCGCCGGGCACCGGCGCGTTGGCTAGCCGAGCACCGTGGTCTCCTGCCCGCATGCCGGCACGTGCGTGCCGCCCGCACGCTGCCTTTCGCACGACGGCAGGCGGTCGCGGCCCTGCGATGGGCGCTCCCGCATCACAGGTGAGGTAGCATCGAAGGGGTGTGAGTGGCCGGGAGGTCGGCCACCGGAACAAGGGAAGGGGAGAACGCATGGGCTTCAGCAAGGACTTCTTCTGGGGAGGTGCCACCGCGTCCAACCAGTACGAGGGTGGCGTCTTCGAGGGAGGCGCCGGCCTCTCGACGGCCGACGTCATGACCAACGGTGCGCACAAGGTCTTGCGTCAGGTAACCTGGCGCAAGGAGGACGGCACGTGGGGAAAGACCCCGCTGTGCTTCCAGAGCCCTGAGCGCCATCTGCCCGAGGGCGCGCAGGCCTGCCTGATAGACGACCCCGACATCTACTACCCCAGCCACATCGCCTCCGACTTCTACCATCGCTACAAGGAGGACATCCGCCTGTGCGCCGAGGAGGGCTTCAACTGCCTGCGCTTCTCGCTCAAGTGGAGCCGCATCTTCCCCAACGGCGACGATGCCGAACCAAACGAGGAGGGCATCGCCTACTACAAGGACGTGTTCGAGACCTGCAAAGAGCATGGGATCGAGCCACTCGTGACCCTGGAGCACTACGAGAACCCGCTCTCGCTAGCAAACCGCTATAACGGCTGGGACAGCCGCGAGCTGGTCGACCTCTTCGTGCGCTACGCCACCACCTGCTTCGAGCGCTTTGACGGCCTGGTCAGGTACTATCTCACCTTCAATGAGATCAACTGCATCGAGGCCGCCCCCTTCGTGACGGCGGGCCTGATCCACGGAGATCCCCAGAACGTCGCCAATGCCACCTACCATCAGTTCCTGGCATCCGCCAAGACGGTCATCGCCGCCCATGAGCGCTTCCCCGAGCTGCGCATCGGCATGATGCTGGCCTTCGGCCCCACCTACGGGTACTCCTCCGATCCGGCAGACCAGCTGATGGCGCTGCAGATGGAGAACAACACGCTGTTCTACTCCGACGTGCAGATGCTGGGCGCCTATCCCAACTACAAGCTGGCGCAGTATGAGCGCGAGGGCATCACCCTGCCCATCGAGGACGGCGACCTCGCCACGCTCAAGGAGGGCGTCTGCGACTTCCTCTCCTTCTCGCTGTACGGGTCGCACACGGTCAGCACCCACAACGGCGACCTCGACGCAGGCGCGGGCAACGGCGGATGGGCCAACGTCGTGGCCAACCCGTACCTCAAGACCAACGCCTGGGGCTGGGCCACCGACCCCGACTGCCAGCGCATCACGCTCAACACCCTGTACAACCGCTACCGCTGCGACCTGTGGTGCGTGGAGAGCGGCATCGGCTGGAACGACGAGTTTGTCGACGGCACGGTGCACGATGACTACCGCATCGACTACATGCGCGCCAACATCAAGAGCATGCGGGATGCCGTCGATCTCGACGGGATCCCCCTGATGGGCTACCTCTACTGGGGTTGCGTCGACATGGTCTCCAACGGCGAGGGCGAGATGGCGAAGCGCTACGGCCAGATCTACGTCGATGCCGACAACTACGGCCAGGGCACGATGGATCGCTCCCTCAAGGACTCCTACCACTGGTACAAGAAGGTCATCGCGAGCAACGGGGAGGATCTGGACTAGGTTCTTTGACCTGCGGTTCCGCTAGTCTCTGGGCCGCTGTGTTCGCTTGCTGCCACCAATCGTGCGGCCGGGAACACAGCGGCCTTTTTCTATGACGCGACCGCGTCGGATAAGATGTCGATCGCCTGGCGCTTCGCAGCTAGGTTGACGTGGGTGTGGATTGATATGCTGGGGACATCGGGGGACCTCACGACGCCATGACGGCGCCCGCAGGCGCGGGCCGGCCCCGCGCCGTCGCCGCTAGTTCACCAACTGCGGCATGACGCTCGCCACGAGCACATACTGGAACTGCGTGCACGGCTTCACGGCCGCCGATGTGGAGAAGGACGCCGAGAGCCTGCAGAACATGCGCAACCTCGTCCGCAGTCACGAGGTCGACGTGCGCTTTAATCGCGCGCTGCTCCCAGTGGTCACTTGGCCGCTCGTGACGCTCCTTGCCTCATACTCATACCCAGAGGATCGTCCCAACGAGGGAATGGAGCGTGCCATGAACAAGCGGATGATCGGCAGCCTGGAGGTCTCGGCAGTGGGCATGGGCTGCATGGGGTTCAGCCACGGCTACGGGAAGGTGCCCGAGGAGGGCTACGCCATCGAGGCCATACGGGGTGCCTTCGAGGCGGGGTGCACCCTCTTCGACACGGCCGAGGCATACGGGCAGCAGCAGTTCTGGCTGGGCCACAACGAGGAGCTGGTGGGCAGGGCCATCGCCCCCTTCCGCGACGAGGTCGTGCTGGCCACCAAGTTCCACCCAACCGACGGCGTGGTCGAGGACGAGGACCCCTACGACGCCATCCGCGCCCACCTGGGCGCCTCGCTCAGGCGCCTCGGCACCGACCGCGTGGACCTGTACTACCTGCATCGCCACGACGAAAGGTCCGACATCCGCCGCATAGCCGCCGCCATGGGGCGCCTCATCGACGAGGGACGCATCGGCGGGTGGGGCCTCTCGCAGGTGGACACGGAGCTCGTGAGGGCCGCCCACGAGGTCACGCCGGTTACGGCCGTGCAGAACCTGTACAACGTGCTCGAGCGCGACGTCGAGACAGGGCTGCTGCCCTACCTCGTGGAGGAGGGCATCGGCCTCGTGCCGTTCAGCCCCATCGCCTCCGGGGCGCTCGGCGGCAAGATCACCCCGCAGACCGAGTTCGAGAAGGTCGACGACGTGCGCAATCTGGTGCCGCAGCTCTCCCACGAGAACATCGCCGCCAACCAGCCCATCGTGGACGAGCTCGCCCGCTGGGCCGAGGCCAAGGGCGCGACGCCCGCGCAGATAAGCCTCGCCTGGATGCTGCACAAGTGGCCCAACGTGGTGCCCATCCCCGGCTCCAGGAACAAGGGGCGCATCCTGGAGAACCTTGCTGCCGCAGACGTGAGCTTCACCGAGGATGAGTTCGCCGAGCTCGACGCCGCGCTCGACGCGCTGCCCGTGCACGGCCACCGCGGCCACGTTGAGTTCCAGGGCAAGAGCTTCCTCACCCGCGACGCCAACCGGTAGGACCGCGCGAGCCGAGCATCTTGGCTTCGTCGAACACCGCTCTTTCATCCCTCTTCAACGGCTTCTGGGTGGTACGAAAAGCGGTACAGATGAGCCTGTCCTAACTTACTCTGCATCGGTATGAGCACCTGGTAGCAGAAGGGCCGGGTCATATGTCCCGGCCCAGCCACAGGTGACAGAGGGAGCTGCGACACCTACACCGTGATCTCGATGTTGATGCCCTCCCATCCGAGCAGAGACGTCTCGTAGTAGCCGTCGCCCGTGACGCGTGGGCCGGAGAGGATCTCGTAGCCGCCCTCGCGCAGGCGCTCGGTGAGCTCGTCCACAGCCTGCTCGCTGCCGAGCGCGAAGGCCATGTGGGTATAGCCGAGAGACATGGTGGCGCTGGAGGCGTCCACGAGGTTCGGGCGGGTCATGATCTCGAAGCGTGGACCCTCGTCGAGCTTCAGGAAGTTGCTGTAGAGGCCGGTTGTGGGATTGTGGTAGGTCTCGTCGACCTTCGCGCCGAAGTACTCCTCGAAGAACTTCGCTGCTCCGTCGAGGTCACGGACGTGGATGGCAAGGTGATCGATGCGCATGGTGGGGTCCTCTCTGCATTTGATCTTGTCGATGAAACCATTAGACACCCGGGGCCATCTGCGAGCAATTCTGATTTGAGGGACTATCCATAGGCAAATCCGATGGATAGTGTCAGTCCTGCAGGGCCTCCCACTCGGTGCCGGCGAGCTCGGACATGAAGGACTGCCGGAGCGCGCAGGCAAACTCCTCCACATAGTACCCCGAACGCTCGGCAAGCCACACGGCGACGAGCGACCGGTGCAGCTGGCGTCCATCCTCGCCCACAAGCGCGACCTTGGTGAGGCCGGGGTGGAACGTCTCGTGACCCGGCACGTGGCCGCACTGCTCGTAGCCTCGCATGCCCACGACGAGCGTTACCGACTCGTCGCGCGATCCCACGTAGACGAAGTCATCGGGGTATCCCAGCACCTCGCGGAAGTAGGTGCGCTCTACCTCGCGGTTTTCTGCGGACGAGGTGATGACGAGAGGCTTGCCGCGCAGGTCGGCGATGGTCACGCCTCCATGTGCGGCCAAGGGGTCACGCGTGGAGAGCTCGACCCAGCTGGGCAGCTCAGCGATCTCGTAGGTCACGAAGCGCTCCGGCAGGTCCTCGCGCCGCTCGTATATGGCGAGGTCGATCTCGCCTGCCACAAGGCGCTCGGTCTGTTGTCGGTAGTCGCCGCCCACGATGACGGGTGTCACCTCGGGGTAGGTCTCGGCGAAGCGCCCCATGGCGTCCAGGATCTCGTGCCGCACGCCGCCCACGAAGCCTATGCGCAGGGTGAGCTCGTCGTCGCTTCCGATACGGCGGGTCTCGCGGGCGATGTCGTCCGACTCCTCGAGCAGCGCCCGCGCACGGCGCACCAGATGCTCGCCCGCCGGAGTCGCCCTCACCGTGCGTCCCTGGCGTTCGAAGAGGGAGACGCCCAGCTCCCGCTCGAGCGACGAGATGGCCTGCGACACCGATGACTGCGCGATGTGGCAGGCGTCGGCGGCCCTGGTGAAGCCGCCGTGGTCATGCACGGCGACGGCGTATCTGAGCTGGCTGAGCCTCACGGCGCGACACCCCCTCGATCGCAGCCTGGGTGCCATCGTACCACGGGCGACTTGGTGACTCAGGCCAAAGCGTCTCGCTGACTCCGAGCTCACACGAGCGCGTCGCTGTGACCTACGGATCCGGCGACGACTTCGTCCCCCGTGCCACGTTGACGTGTTACTTTGCGGCGAGGAAGCGGTACTGGTAGCCTTCGGGATTGATGTGGGTGAACACGAAGCTTATGAGCTTCCAGCTGTTGTCGGTCTGCTTTGTGTAGGTCTCGGTGGCCATGAAGGGATTGATGGCGGTGCTACCTCCCACGAGCGCGGTGAGCTCGAGCTGCCGCAGCACGATGGCCACCGTGTCGTCCTCGTAGAAGAAGACGTTGAGCTCCTTGGTGTCAGCCCTCTTTGTAAGGATGAGCTCGTTCTCGATGGCATCGATCTCGCCCTCGCGATCCATGGTGATGCCCATGTGCACGAAGGGCGCCCTCGGGTCGGCGACCTCGCGCAGACCGTCCACGTCGTGGCTGAGCTGGATGTCCCAGTAGCGCGTGGAGACCTCGAGAACCTCGCTCTTGAGCGCCTCTCGGTGCGCGGCCTCCTGAGCGTCGAACTCGTCGGGGATGGCAAGGTAGCGCTCGTAGGCACTTTCGTCAGCGGCGTAGTAGGCCTTGCCGGGCGTCGCCAGCTCGGCGATCTCAGCCATCTCGTCATCGGCGAGCGCGAAGTCGTAGACGTCCAAGTTCTCCTTCAGGTGGTCCCAGCTCTTGGATCCCGGGATGATGGAGTTGCCCTTCTGGATGTGCCAGCGCAGGATGACCTGTACGGGGCTCTTGCCGTACTTCTCCGCCAGCTCGGCAAAGACGGGCTCCTCGCGAAGCGCCGCGTCGCCGTGACCCAGCGGGAACCATGCCTCGATGACAATGCCGTACTGGGCCAGGTAGGCGCGCAGGTCATCCTGCGGGTGGTATGGGTGGTTCTCCACAGTCACGAGCTGTGGCCGTATCTCTGCCGCATCGATAACCTCCTGGATCTTCTCAGTCGGGAAGTTTGAGAGGCCGAGCGCGCGGACCTTTCCCGCCTTGTAGGCGTCCTCCATGGCCCTCCATGCGGCCAGGTACTCGCCACAGGGCTGGTGCAGGATGAGCATATCAATGTAGCTCAGGCCCATGCGTGCCAGCGTCGCGTTGATGTGCTTGGCGGCGCGGCCGTAGCCCGAGGGCCAGAGCTTAGTGGAGACGAAGAGGTCCTCGCGGGGCAAGCCAGAGCGGCGGATGCCACGCGCCACGCCCGCCTCGTTGTAGTAGCCGTTGGCCGTGTCGATGTGGCGGTAGCCGGCTCGCAGGGCCGCAAGCGTCGCCTCCTCGGCTTCGGCAGGGCTCATGAGGAAGGTCCCCAGGCCCGCCACAGGCATCCTCACGTCGTTGTTCAGGGTGATGTGCTGCATGGTGTCTCCTCCTTGTTATGGCGTGCTGACAAGATCATAGTATGTCCGCAGGCAGGTCGGCCATCCTATAACTCTCGCATACCAGCATGCACTAGACGCATGATATGATCATCGCGGGCCCAGGACGAGAAGAGGCTGGAACGAGCAATGGAACTGGAGCAGATGAGGCAACTGGACGCCATCGCGCGACGGGGTACCATATCGGCCGCTGCGGAGGAGCTGCACCTCTCGCAGCCGGCGCTGTCGCGCTCCATCAGGCGACTCGAACGAGAGCTGGGGCAAGACCTCTTCGACCGTACGCACAACTCCGCCCAGCTCAACAAGGCGGGACGACTCGCCGTCGACCACGCACGCATGTTCCTTCGCGACGAGCGGGCCATGCGCGACGCCTTCGCGGACCTTAGCCGCCGTCAGCGGACGCTGCTCGTGGGCACGGTGGCTCCGGCGCCAGTCTGGCGCATCACCGCCCTCACGGTGGAGCGCTTCCCGGGAACGCTCCTCAATCCGGTGCTCCTGCCCGAGGACGAAGTGGAGCGTCGCCTCATGAACCGCGAGATTGACCTCGCCGTGACGCTGCATCCCATGATACTTCCGACCATGGGGTCGGTGCGGCTGATGACCGAGGATCTCTATGCCTTCCTACCCAAGGACCACTGCCTCGCCAGCCGTAGCTCACTGAGCTTCGCGGACATGGACGGTGAGGACTTCCTGGTTCTCTCGCAGGTAGGCTTTTGGATGGACATGCTCCATCGCAACATGGCGCACGCACAGATTGTGGAGCAAGCGGACCGCGTGGTGTTCGAGCATCTCGTGCGGACCACGCGGCTCATCAGCTTCGTGACCAACATCACACGACAGGACCGCCGCGAGATCGACCGCATTGCCGTGCCCATCACGGACGCGGACGCGCATGTCACATTCTACCTCTCGGCCCTCGAAGACGCGCCTGAGCGCGTGACCGAGATCTTTGGCTGGGTGAGGTGCCTGGTGGAGGCGTAGGGGGACATCACAAGGGAAAAGCCAGACAACCCAAGCGGCCAATCTTGGGGTGTCTGGCCCACGTGCCGCATGACGTTGTCTCGAGCGCTACCTCCCCGCATCGATCTGCCCCTTGATGCGGTCAAGCAAGAATTGCACGGTGGCGAGGTTGTGGTGGTCCAGGATGAGGGACGTGCCGGTGTCGAGCGTGCGGATCTGCTCGCGATCGGACTCGGTGAGCTCGAAGTCGAACACGTCGATGTTCTCGGCCATGCGAGCAGGCTTGCTAGACTTAGGGATCACGATGACGCCCTCGTCCATAAGGAAGCGCAGGGCTATTTGACCGACGCTCTTGTCGTACTTGGCGCCAATCGCGGAGAGGAGCGGGTTGGTGAAGAACCCGTTGGCACCCTCGGCGAAGGGCCCCCAGGCCATGTGCTGCACGCCAAGCCTCACCATCACCTCATGCTCGGGCCGCTCCTGCCAGAATACGTGGGTCTCGACCTGGTTGAGCATGGGCTTGATCCCTGCGAAGGCGCAGAGGTCCATGAGTTGCTTCGAGTCGAAGTTGGACACGCCTATGGCACGGATCTTTCCCTCGGTGTAGGCCTCTTCCAGCGCACGCCACGCGCCGTACACGTCATAGTAAGCCTGATGTCGCCGTAGCCCAGCTTGGGCATCTCGACGCCGTTGGAAAGGGTCACGTACTCCATGGGTTTTCTCCTTGCGACAGCAGGTCTGTATCCGTTGTTTCCATCCTGAGACATCACATGGAGCACGTACAATGCGAGAAACGAAACCTGGCATGCACCGAGTGCATGCCAGACGACGTTGTGACGACCTGCGACGGTGGCGAGCAGATCTATGGGGCCGATGGTTCGTCACTCGTCTCGGCATAGATCGCGATGCGCTCGCCCCTGGCCCTGTCACGCCGCGCCGATGGCCTCTCAGCTCGTCCCAGATGCCCCTGGATGGTGATGTGGGCATCGCGGGGCGCATCCACGATGCGCGTGCGCCTCCTCCCATGAGCGCGCGGGTGTGGGCATGGCGAAACTGTTGGGCTTGGGGTCTTGCGCGGACGCCGATTTGTGGTAGAGTCCTTATGTGCGCGAGCAGGAGCTTCGCGAGCGGGTGGTGGCGCAGTTTGGTAGCGCACTTGACTGGGGGTCAAGGGGTCGCTGGTTCGAATCCAGTCCACCCGACCAGGAAAAGAACAGGCCAGTGGGCAAACGTCCGCTGGCCTGTCGTCTTGTATGGACCGCAAAAAACCGCTAAGCACCGCTATGCCCGCCCGCGCCACGCTGAGAGATGACTCGGCCGCTGTCATCGGCGCGGAGCTCGACCCAATGGAACCAAGGGCCTCGTCTCTATCCCGCAGATGGGTCACGTATCACTCCCAGCCCTTGTCCCACGCTATGGGAAAGGCAAACGGCGAGTTGTGACCATTGACCGCCGGGGGCGGAAAGATTTTTCGGAACTTGTGCGACTGCCGGAAAGAGAAACGGGAAGTTGTGACCTCATCCTCGTCGTACTGGAAAGATTTTTCCTGACTTATGCGGATTTTGGAAAGAAGTATCCCGAGTTGTGACCCCGTCTCCCGTCACAACTCGGGATATTCCTTTCCGGTATCGGGAGACGGGACTCACAACTCGGGGATTTCCTTTCCGGCGAGCACCCCACCATGCACAGGTCGCACAGAACCTTTCTGGCCGCCTCGTGCGGCGCGCCACCATGGTTGTCTTCCTCTACAAGAGCAGTGCTCACGACGCCTGTCAACGGAGCGAAGCGTCATCGCCCCAACTCGAGAGGCAGCGCGAACCCGACGCTTCCCCGACCTGGGCAGGCGGCACGGCGGCCATCCGCGCCGCAGGTTGGCGCACCGCCCATGTCGGCAGGCTGCCAGCTGCGTTTCCAAATTCCCCTGTCGCCGAATCGTCCCCGCGATTACCTGTGGATCGCAGGCAGTCACGTCGCGAATGTATCACTATTGAAACGACGGCGCACGGGCCGCCATGGCTGCCCGACAGCGTCGGAGCCGATTCGAAAGGGCGAGAAGGGAGATGGGCATGATCGTGTCGAGAAGAGGGTTCGTTGAGGGTAGCGCCGCGGCGATGGCGCTACTCCTTGCCGGCTGCGGAGGTTCGAAGGATGACGTCTACGAGGTCGCCTTTGGCGCAACGGTCACCGACGCCGGCCAGTACGTCGACAGGATGATCGTCGACTTCGGCGAGGATACGGTCTCCGGCATCGAGGACGACACGTTCTCCGTCCTCATGACCTCCACCGTCGACTACGGCGAGGAGAAGGGCAATCCCTACGCCTACTATGACGCCTCCGTGCCCCTCGAGGTCGTCAAGACCGAGACGGATGGCGGCAAGGTGACGGTCTACTTCAACCAGTCCCAGGCCCCCACGCTCACGTGGCTCGCCGAGGGCCGCAACTATCCTGCCGTGCTCGGCTTCACCATCGAGCAGAGCAGCGAGATCACCAAGACCACCAAGGACGGGCGCGAGCTCGGCTTCACCGGCGAGTACACCTCTGCGGCCACCTCGTACCAGGACCTCGAGTGTCCTGAGGTCGCCGCATTCGAGGGCGTCGAGGACGAGATCAACTACCAGTTCCACAAGGGGACCAACGACAAGCTCATCGTGTGGTTCCACGGCAACGGCGAGGGCGACTTCCCCACCAAGGACACCAACAACAACATCGCCCAGATACTGGCCAACCGTGGCGGTGCCGCATGGGTCACCGAGGCGCAGGAGGTCTTCGGCGACGCGAGCGTCATGTGCTTCCAGGCTCCCGACATGTGGTACTTCGCCGTCAAGGACAACCTGCTGGAGACCTGCCACGACGAGATCCAGAAGGTCATCGACGACAACGGCATCGATCCGGACGAGATCTACCTCTCCGGCTGCTCCGCCGGGGGTTTCATGAGCACGCGCATGATCATTGCCTATCCCGACCTGTTCAAGGCCGCCATGATCTGCTGCCCCGCGCTCGACGCCGCCAACGTTCGCAGCGAGACCGATGACGCCTGCCCGACCGACGAGGAGCTCGCCTCGCTCAAGGACGCAAAGACCGCCATCTGGCTGGTCCAGGGCGAGACCGACAGCTCCGTCGACCCCGAGCTGTGCTCCAAGCGCATCTGGGCCATCCTGACCGATGGCGTCGAGACTACCGAACAGGCGTTCGATGGTGCCGAGGGCATCGCCTCCGGCTTCACCACCTACGAGACCGCCGACAACAGGCACAAGCTGTCACTGTACGAGACCTTCGAGCTGGCTGAGATCGAGGGCATCTCCGGAGACAAGCGGCAGGGCGGCAAGATCAAGTGCGTCGAGGACTACGACCAGGACGGCGAGCCCGAGGAGGTCATGTACAACGACCACTGGTCCTGGGTCTTCGCGCTGCGCAACGATCCCCAGGCAGCTGACGGAACCCACCTCTGGGAGTGGGCCCTGGACGCCTAACGCGATGTCCGACGCCCCTCGCGCGCCTGTCGCGTGATGCGGGCGGAACATTCCCGCTGCGCCGCACGCGAGCATGAGCCCATGCGGCAGCCAGGCGTTGTCTGGCTGCCGCATGGCGCGTGAGGGGCACGCGGGGCGGGATGCGGGCGCGAGGGGAGGGGAGCGAGCGTGCGACACGACGAAGATGGGTCGGCAGACGCCTCAGTCCGATGGGAGACGCTCACGCTGCCCGGCTCGGGAGAGGGCCGCATCAACGAGGACCATGCCCTCGTGGACCAGCAGGCGCGCTGCGCGGTGCTCGTCGACGGCGCCACGGGACTCACGAAGGCCAACCTCGTACCAGGCGAGAGCGACGCGGCCTGGTACGCGCGCACGCTCTGCGAGGAACTCGCCGAGCGCCTGGCGGACCCCGCCGCCTCGACGACGGACGCGCTCGTCGAGGCAGGGCTGGCCGTCGCACGGTCGTACCGCCGACTTCCCGGCGCGGCGTCGCTGGAGCGCATCGACGAACCCAACGGCAGCGTCGCCATACTCCGCTGGCAGGCCGATGAGGTCGAGGTGTCCCTGCTGGGGGACTGCACGGCGGTGGTCGCCCTGCGCGACGGGTCGTGCGAGGTGATGTGCGACGACACCCTCACCAGGCTCGACGACCGGAACTACGAGCGCATGTTCGCCTACGCGACCAAGCATGGCACGACCATGGCCCACGCCCGCCGCGCGCTCAACCCGTACTTCATCGAGAACCGGCTCAAGATGAACGAGCCGGGCGGGTACTGGGCTGCCGACATCTCCTGTCGCGGCATGACGCACGCCCTCACGAGGACCTTTCCCCTCGACCAGGTCGAAAGCCTCTTCGCGTGCAGTGACGGCTACGCCTCGGCGGTGACGATGGGTGTCTGCGAGAGCCTCGGGGAGCTCTCGCGCCGGGTCGCGGCAGGAGAGGGGAGGCTCGTGGGGGAGGAGCTGAGGGCGGTGGAGCGCGAGGACGCGCTCTGCTGGCGCGTCCATCGGTCTAAGACGAGCGATGATGCCACCTACGTGTGCGTCTGGCTGCGCGAGGACGATGGCGACATCGGGGGTCGCGAGGTGCGCAAGCGGCGCATTCGCATCCGTTCGTCGCAAGCGCGTGCCGTATGAAATCGTTCCCGCATATCATGGACGTAGGTCTGCTCCCACCTCTGGGGTGGGGGAGTGTCGGTCGTCCGAAGGAGAGCACCCATGAGCAACGAGTCTTGGCGTCCAAAGCTGCACCTGGCACCCTACAAGGGTTCCATCTCCGATCCCAACGGCATGTGCCAGTTCAAGGGCACGTACCACTTTTTCTGCCAGAACGCCCCCGAGTACCCGGGCAACTTCGACAGTCCCCATGGCTGGGGCCACTTTGCCTCCCGCGACCTGGTGAATTGGGTCTTCTTGGGCTGTCACGTCATGCCCGATGCCCCCTGCGACGCCGACGGGTCCTACTCGGGGGGTGCCTACATCAACGAGGCCGCGGATCAGCTGTGGCTGTACTACACCGGCAACGTCCGTGAGGGCGAGGGTGACGGGACCACCTCCGGGCGCCTTGCCAACCAGACGCTCATGAAGTCGTACAACGGCATCAACCTGGGCACCAAGGAGGTCGTCCTCGACAACTCCGGCTATCCGGCCTACTGCTCCTGCCACGTGCGCGACCCCAAGGTCTGGGAGCAGGACGGCAAGTTGCACATGATGCTCGGTGCCCGCACGTTGGACGACAGCCGCGGCTCCATCATGATGTACGACTCCGAGGACGGCTACGCCTGGACGATGGCCGGATCCGTGACGAACCTCGCGGAGAGGCCCTTCGGCTACATGTGGGAGTGTCCCGACCGCATCGTCCTGGGTGGCAGGGAGTTTCTCTCCACGTGCCCCCAAGGCATGGTGGGGTCCAATGACCCCGACGACCCGAGCCGCGTGAGCGCCCAGAACGTCCATGCCGCCGGCTATTTCCCCATCGACGGCACGATCGTCGACCTCATGCACCTTGATGTCGAGCGCATGGGGGCTGCCGCGCCGCGCGCCGCCATCGACGAGGACACCTTCGTCGACTGGGACTACGGCTTCGACTACTACGCCTGCCAGTCGCTTGTCGACGAGAAGGGCCGCACCATCCTCATCGGCTGGATGAGCCTGCCCCACGACAAGGACGACATCCGCGCCTACGACAACCCCACCGACACCTGGCGCGGTGCCCTCACCACCCCCCGCGTGCTCACCTGGTGCGACACGTGCGAACGCATCCTGCAGAACCCCGCCGAGGAGTTCGACGCCCTTCGCGGCGAGCCGGTTGCGTGGGACGGGACCGTCACGCTGCCCGAGAAGTGTGTGGACGTCGTCATCGAGGGCATCGAGGGGGAGGGAGCGCTCACCTTTGGCGACTTCCTCCAGCTCACCTATGCCGACGGCAAGGCGGAGCTCCTCTTCACCAACGACGAGCAGGGTCAGGGCCGCAAGGGACGGCGCGCGCTCATCCCCGAGATCCGCAGCATCCGCGTGGTCGTCGACACCTCCATCCTCGAGATCTTCGTCAACGATGGCGCCTACGTCTTCTCCACGCGCTACTTCGACGAGCCGGACGAGCTGACCATCTCGTCCTCCTTCAAGGCTGCGAGCTCGCTCTGGTATCCCATGGACACGGTCAACGTCAACTACCTCGTCGAGCGCTAGGGCTCGCACGGGCATGGCGAGGGCGGGGCTGGGGCAACTCCCGGCCCCGCCCTCGCCTGGCGTCGCCCTAGCGGCGGCGGCATGACATGGCGATGACATTACCCTCCTTCCCATGGTCTTCGTATGCGCCGAGGATGAACGCGTGCGTTTGGGGTACCATATCGTCTCGGTCACACCGGCACGGAGGAACTGATTTGCCACAGGTCAAGGAACGCGTCAAGACACGGGTCAAGGAGAACGTCGCGCCAGACGTCGCCCAGGCACAGTCCGAGGGCAGGGCCAAGCCCCCCGTGGGAACCCCCGACAACCCCTCTGACAAGGTCCTCACGCTCGCCAACCTCATCACCGTCTGCCGCTTCCTGCTCACCATCGCGTTTCTGGTGCTCTTCGTGCACGACTCCAAGCGCAACGTGGCCCTGGTGTTCTACACGGTCGCCGCCGTCACGGACTTCCTGGACGGCTGGGTCGCCCGTGCCACGCAGACGGTCAGCTGGTTTGGCAAGGTGTCCGACCCCGTCATGGACCGCGTCCTGCTCTTCACCGGCGTCCTCGGCCTGGTTGCCGTCGGCGACCTCCCCCTGTGGGTGGCGGTGTTCGTGATCGGTCGCGACCTGGTGCTTTTCGGCGGCACCATCTACCTGCACAAGTTTTGGCGGCGCCCCGTTGACGTCATCTACACCGGCAAGCTCTCGACCGCCCTGTTCATGACGGGGTTCTGCATCCTGCTGATCGACGCGCCCCAGGTGGTGGGGCCACATCTCGTGGATGCCCGCTGGCTGCCCGGCTTCAACGGGCAGAGCGTGGCCGTGGGGATCTACCTCGTCTACCTCGCCGTCATCTTCTCGACCATCACGGCCGTCACGTACTATCGCAGGGGCTTTGCCATCAGGGACCGGGTTCTCGCCGAGCGAGCCACCGAGAGCGGATAGCCACATGCATGCCATGCGTCGCTGCCTCCTTGCAGCACTCCTCATCACCTCGATCGTCTGCGCGCCCAGGTTGGCACAGGCGGTCGACTCGGAACCGGTCATCGACGAGGGGGCCGCTGCCGTCGTCATGGACGCGGGCGGTGAGGTGCTCTTCGACCGCAACGGCGAGCAGGAGCTCCCCCCGGCCTCCATCACCAAGGTGATGACGGCCATGGTCGCGCTCGACTCCGGCATCCCCCTTGACGAACCCATTGCCTTTGTGGTTGTGGAGTATCCCGAGGGTGCGCAGCTCGCAGGCTACAAGGACGGCGACACGCCGACGCTGCGCGAGCTGCTCATAGTGTCCCTCGTGTACTCGGGCAACGACGCGGCCATGAACGTGGCCTATGCGGTGGGAGGCAGCAAGGAGGGCTTCGCCGACCTCATGAACCGGAAGGTCGAGGAGCTGGGACTCTCGCACACACACTTCATGAACCCGCACGGCCTCGAGGAGGAGGGCCACTACTCGAACGCGCGGGACCTCTGCACCATGGGGCGCTACGCACTGGAGCATTACCCGTTCATCAGGGATGCGGTCCGCATGCAAGGTGTCGACATCGTCGCAGATGGGAAGACGATCGGGCTGGAGTCCACCGACGAGCTCCTGAAGACCTACGACGGCATGCTCGGCATCAAGACAGGCAACACCGAGAGCGGCGCCTCCTTCCTCGGTGCCGCGCGGCGCGACCTCGTGACGCTCTACAGCTGCGTCCTGTGCTGCGAGACCAGGGAGGGGCGCTTCAAGGACTCCGCCTCCCTGCTCGACTGGGGCTTCGGGCTCTACGCCGAGCGACCCCTCGCGCGTGCCGAGCGGCCCATGCGCGTCGCCCAATGGCAGGATGGCTTCTGGCTGAGGTGTCCGGTGTCCGCCCAGCGCTCCGTGAACGGCTCGGTCTTCCAGGGGGGAGAGGTGACGTACCAGACCGTCATGCTCAGGCCCAACGCGCTCGTCTCCGCAGGCTCGACCTATGGGACCACGGTGTGGAGCCAGGGGGACAGGCACGTGGGAAGCGTCGAGTACCGCGCCACCGACGACCCCGTCCGCTCTCCTGCCTGGAACCCATTCCTACTGCCCCTGTTTGACGACGCGTAGGGGAGGACGGTGAGCCCGTGACGTCTTGGAACGGGGCTGCCGACGCCCCTCTCTACGGTGAGCACGTCCTGCTGGGCGCACGGTTCGCATCGGAGGGCACCTCGCTGGGAGCTCCCGCCACCTATGGTGACGGCTCCTCGGAGGACGCGTCTTTCGACCAGGGCTGCGCCCTGAGCGACCTCTCCGGCATGACGGCGACCCTGGTCTCCGGGAAGGGAGTCGTGGCATTTGCCGCGACGGTCTGCGCGCACCACGAGCTGGGGGTGGGGGAGTGCCGCTTCGGCGCCGTGCTCGCGGGCGACGGCACAACCGTCTCGGTTCCCCTGCTGGCTCGCACGGGAGACGAGGAGTACCTCGTCCTCGATCCCACGGGGCGCGGGCCCTCGCTGCCCCCCTGGCTGTGCTTTCTCGCCGGGATCGAGCAGGGCGGCCTCAGGCCCTTCGCGGGCGTCGAGGTCGAGGACGTGAGCGACGCGCTCGTTCCGCTGCTCGTCTGGGGTCGCCAGGCCAACGCGATCCTGGGCGACTACGTCGCGTCCGCCGACGAGCTGCCCGCTGCGGGTCATGTCGCGAATGTCAGCCTCGACAGGATCGCGTGTCTCCTCGTCGCACCCCCCGGCACAGGCCACCCCTGCCATCTTGCCCTCGTCCCACCAGCGGCGGCCCGTGTCCTCTGGCGGAGCCTCCTGTCGTTTCCCGTCATGGACCCCGTGGGGACCTGTGCGCTCGCCGGACGCGCGTGCGCCACCTTCCCCTGGGTGGCCTCGCTGCGGGCCGGCGAGCACCTGCGCCATGCTGCGGATGACCTGCTCCTCTGGGAGCTCGTCCGACCGCAGGGCGGCTATGTCGGCGCGCGGGCCCTCGGACTCTAGATTCGCGGGTGTCGCTATCCTATACTTCCATAGGTTGAGAGGGGGGATCACGTATGAAGTACGCCATCAACGCACCGGAGGCTCCCGATGCCATCGGACCCTACTCGCAGGGCACCACCGCAGGCAGGCTCGTGTTCGCGTCGGGCCAACTGCCCATCGACCGCCATCACCCGCATCATGTGGTCGCTGGTGGCATTCGCGAGCAGACCGAGCAGGTAATCCGCAACTGCCGCATCCTGCTCGAGGCGACCGGCTGCACGCTCGACGACGTGGCGCAGACCAACGTGTACCTCTCGGACATCTCGCTCCTGCCCGAGGTGAACGAGGTGTATGCCAGACACTTCACCATGCCGGCCCCGGCCCGCACGGTGGTCGCGGTCGATGGCCTTCCCATGGGTGCGCTCATCGAGATGGACTGCGTCGCCTGCCGATAGCGTTATCATGGGAGGGTACCCAGGATTTGAGGAGAGCATCTATGCAGCCCAGTAACAACGCGATGGGTTCGACCGAGATATTCCGCATGCCTTCGGCAGACTCGACCGTTCCCGACCTGATGGGTGGCCAGCAGCCCGCGCATCCCACGCTGGCGATCGTGAAGGGCCCGCACACGGGTTCGATCTTCGAGCTGACCGGCGATGTGATATCTCTGGGGCGCGAGCCTTCCAACAGCGTGTTCCTGAACGACATGACCGTCTCGCGCCACCATGCGCGCATCGACCTCTCAGGGATGGAGTCGGGTTTCGCCACCATCGAGGACCTCGGGTCGCTCAACGGCACCTGGGTCGATGGCGCCATCGTCAACAAGGCCATGCTCAAGGACGGATCCACGGTGCAGATCGGCACCTTCCGCATGGTCTTCCACTCCAACCGCCGTCCCATCAGGATAGAGACCGAGGCGTAGGCACATGCCCGACGCGGGATACCTCACCATTGGCAAGGTGGTCAAGCGCCTCCAGCAGCACTATCCCGACCTCTCCGTCTCAAAGGTGCGCTACCTCGAGGAGGAGGGCCTGCTCAACCCCGCGCGCACGCCCGGCGGCTACCGCCTGTACTCGCAGCACGACATCAACCGCCTTGAGACCATACTCCACCTCCAGAAGACGCGCTTCCTTCCGCTGCAGGTCATCAGGGAGGAGCTGGAGCGGATCGAGAGGGGAGACGTCGCGTCCTCCCTGTCTGCGGTGGCCCAGTCCGGTCTCCCGGCAGGGCTCTCCCAGCAAGACGACGAGAAGACGGCCAACAGGCTCCACTCGATAGATCGCATGCCCGAACTGGCTGGCGCACCGGTGAGCTTCGCCCGCCAGCTGGCCGAGGTGGGCGTCATCTCCCTCAAGCGCTCCCCGCAGGGACGCGACCTCGTCGACGGGCGCGACCTGCCCCTCATCCGCATCTGCCACGAGCTCAGCCGCTTTGGCATCGGGCCCAGGAACCTGCGGCAGTACGTGACGGCCGCAAACCGGGAGAGTGCCATGTTCGAGCAGGCGCTCGTCGTGTACGCGCGCAAGGGCGGAGGAGTCGAGGCGGAGCTCACGGAAGAGCGCCGCGACCGCTTTGCGCAGGCGTGCAACCAGCTGCTCGCCCTGACCAACCAGGTGCGCGACGCGCTCATCAGGCGGCAGATCAACACGACCTTCAAGGAGATGGACGCCCAGCAGGACGAGCATCCGGGCGAGAAGTAGAGAAAGGACGCGCCGTGTCTAGCTTTGACTACGAGAGCCTTGTCGTCGACATCCCCGACTATCCGGAGCCAGGCGTCATCTTCAAGGACGTCACGCCCCTCATCGGCGACCCCCAGGGGTTCGCCGCCGCGATCGACGCGATCTCAGGTCATTTCATGGGCAAGGGCATCACGAAGGTCATCGGCGCCGAGGCACGGGGATTCTTCGTGGGCGCGCCCGTGGCATATCGGCTCGGCTGCGGCTTCGTTCCCGCCCGCAAGCCGGGCAAGCTGCCGCGCGACGTGTATGCGGAGTCCTATGCCTTGGAGTACGGCACCGACGAGCTGCAGGTCCATCAGGACGCCCTCGTAGGCGGCGACAGGGTGCTCGTCGTCGACGATCTCGTCGCGACCGGTGGCACCGCCGTCGCATGCGCGAAGATCGCCGAGCACGCGGGCGCCACGTTCTGCGGCTTCGCCTTCCTGATGGAGCTCGCGTTCCTCAATCCCCGCGAGGTCATCAGCAGGGACTTCTCACAGGAGATCTTCTCGCTGTTCAAGGTCGAATAGCGCCATCAGGACTCTGATATACTTTACATAAGATATATTATCACGGTATCAGGGGAGTCGAGGGTGCTGGAGGGACGTGGGGTCCGGCAGTGTCTGCCGGACCCCACCAAACTCCCTCATCAGAGACAATGGCGCCGCGTGAGCCCTGCGCGCAAGAAGGTATCCTAACCTTCCACGGGGTGACCCAGGTATGCGGACACGCTCGTTGCGGCGACAGCTCCGTCAGAGGCCGCCGTGACGATCTGCCTCAGGGGCTTCTGTCGCACGTCTCCCGCCACATACAGTCCTGGCGTGCGCGTGGCCATGCGCTCGTCGGCAACGACGTAGCCGCCATCATCCAGCTCGACCAGCCCTTCGAGGAGCTGCGAGGCGGGCACGCGCCCCACGAACACGAAGACGCCAAAGCCCCCCTCGTCATATGACTCGACGGAGGTCTCGCCCGTCTGGTTGTCGCGCAGCGTGATGGAGCTCAGCATGGTGTCGCCTGCGACGCCAACCACGCTCGTGAGATAGCGGATGCTGACCTTGGGGCTCTCCTCAAGCTCCCTGGCAACGGCAGCCTGGGCGCGCATGTGGTCCTTGCGCACGATGACATCGACCTGGTCAGCGAAGCGCGTCAGGAACAGGGCCTCCTCGCCGGCCGAGTTGCCCCCGCCGACAACGTACGCCTTCTTGCCTCGGTAGAACATGCCGTCGCAGGTCGCGCAGTATGACACGCCATGGCCCGTGAACTCGCGCTCGCCCGCGAAGCCGGCCGCGCGAGGAGACGCCCCGCCACAGGCGATCACCGTCTTGGTGCGAAGCGTCCCATCCGGCGTGGTGATCTCGAAGAGCCCGGTCTCCGGCCTGTGCGTCACCCCCGTGACGCTGGTGAGCACGATGCGGGCACCGAGGTCCTCGGCCTGGGTCCGCATGGCGTCCACCAGCGTGAACCCATCCGTATGCGGAACGCCGGGATAGTTGTCGATGTCGCTGGTGACGATGACCTGACCACCAACGGCCTCCTGCTCGAGGAGCAGCGCGTCGAGCATGGCCCTCTGGGCGTAGATGGCGGCGGACAGCCCGGCAGGGCCTCCGCCGATGATGATGAGATCATAGAGCTTGTCCTGATCCATTGCTCCCCCTTCGTAATTACTTTGTGCACAATACTATCGTGTATTAATAATATAGGCGACTGGGCGACGGAATGCAAGCCCGCTGGACGTCCTGTGACCGAATTCGACCACCTGACGCGCAGGTCACCCCTCATATCGAGGACCTGCGACCATCCAGCCAGGACTTGCTGCAGGACCCTAGTGGGCCACCCCGCTCGAGCCAAAGCCACCGGCACCGCGATCGGTCCGGTCGAGCTCGTCGACCTCGACCAGCTCCACGGGAGGCACCTCCTGGATGACCAGCTGGGCTATGCGGTCGCCCTTCGCTATGCGAATGTGCTCGCGGGGATCCAGGTTGATGGCGCAGACCTTCAGCTCGCCGCGATAGTGCGCGTCGATGAGGCCAGGCGTGTTGGCCATCGAGAGTCCCCTCTTGAGGGCAAGGCCGCTGCGTGGCTGGACGAAGCCCGCATAGCCGTCGGGAATCGCCACCGCGATGCCGGTCGACACGAGTCGGCGCTCGAAGGGCGCCAGGATGACGTCCTCGCTCGACCTGAGGTCGAGGCCCGCATCACCCGCATAGGCATAGCGAGGGAGCTCCACCGTCGGGTCAAGGCGCTTGACGGGCACCATGATGGGCCTGCCGTTCGGGCATGGGCGATCGCTCATTGCATCAGGCTCCGAAGCTCGTCGTGGAACTCGTCAAGGTCCTTGAAGTCGCGATAGACGGAGGCGAACCTGACGTAGGCGACCTTGTCTATGTCGACCAGCCGCTGCAGGACCATCATGCCGAGGTCCTCCGACGATATCTCGCCGACCCCGCTGTCGCGGAGCTCCGACTCGATGCCGCTGATCAGCGACTCGAGCTGGTCGATGTGGACGCTGCGCTTGACGGTCGCGGTGAGCAGGCCGCGCATGAGCTTCGAGCGGTCGAAGGTCTCCTTGCGCCCATCACGCTTCACGACCATGAGCGGCATGTCCTCGCGCCGTTCGTAGGTGGTGAAGCGGCAGGCACATCGGATGCACTCCCGACGCCGTCTGATCGCGTCGTTGTTCTCGGAGGGACGGGAATCCACGACCCTCGACTCTTCGCAGCCGCATTTGGGACAACGCATCTTTCTCCTCGGGCTCCATCTCGTCGCATCGGGGGCAGCCGCAACCTCTCGGCATGCCCCCGATGCACAGGCAGAATACTACACAGGCGATTATACAGGTAAAGCCCATAGGTGACAGGCGCCCTTTGGTGCAATGCGCATAGACGCTGCCCCTCCGCCTTCGGCTAGCGGCTGCAGGGGACGTCCAAGACCGTTCCGGCCACGAGGTGACCGGCCCTAAGGCCGTTGATGCGCCCTATGGCCGCGACGAGCTCTCCTGTCGTGCATCCCGCGACCGGGTGTGCTTCGGCGATGCCCCAGAGGGTGTCACCTGGCAGCACGGTCACCGTCATGACGGGTGCCTGCGCGAGGCGTGCCTCGAGACGCGACGCCGAGAGCGCGTCAGAGAGGATCCAGGTGCCGGCAAGCAGGGTGACCGAGAGCACCGCGGCGCACGCCACGGCAACCATCGACGGCCGGGACGCCGTCCCGCAGGCGGACCATGGGCCACGTGGCAGGACGCCCCGCCCTCCCTCGATGACGCGAAGGCGGGATCGACGTGCGGAAAGCGCAAGCGAGCCTTGGCAGGTACAGGCGACGGGATGGATGCTCATGCGTGGCTCCTCTCGGTTCATGTGTGCGACTACGGTTATAGAGGATGCGTCGGACACGAATTGCTTGCGCGAACAGAACGTGCGTACTATACTATGCACAAACAACTGTTCGGTCAAGCGAAAACAGAACATTTGTTTGTCAACATGACCATGACGCGAGGAGCACCCATGGCACGAGACAGGCTGAGCAAACGCCAGGCAGCCATCTACGACTACATCTGCGCATACACGCGCGAGCGGGGCTACCCGCCCTCGGTGCGCGAGATCGGCTCTGCCGTCGGTCTCGCTTCGCCCTCGACGGTGCACATGCACCTCAAGGTGCTGCAGGAGCGCGGCCTGATAAAGCGCGACTCGAAGAAGCCTCGCACGATCGAGGTCGTGAGCGGGCAGCAGGACGAGGCCCCGCTCGCCGAGGGCCTGGCCTCCCCCGCACAAGACGTCTCCTCGAACGAGATGCGCCTTCCCCTCATCGGCCGGGTCGCCGCCGGCGTGCCCATCCTTGCCGAGCAAAACGTGGAGGAGACCCTGACGCTCCCCACCAGCATCGTGGGAGACTCGAGCTCGTTCATCCTGCGCGTCCGGGGGGAGTCCATGGTGAATGCGGGCATCTTCGACGGCGACTACCTCGTCGTGCGCGAGCAGCCCGATGCCCACGACGGGGAGATCGTCGTCGCGCTGATCGATGACTCGGCAACGGTCAAGACCTTCTATCGCGAGCGTGACCGCGTGCGTTTGCAGCCCGAGAACGACGCCATGGAGCCGATCTACGTGACCAACCCGATCATCCTCGGGCGCGTCACGGCACTGATCAGATCCATGTCCTAGCGCATGTCGGGACACCTCACGAGCCACGAGGACGGGGGCACGCCGACGACGCCGTGCGGGCGGAAGGCCATCTTTGACGTCGCGCGTGGCCTCTCGGTCGTATCGATGGTGCTCTTCCATCTCTGCTACGACCTGCGCTATCTCCAGGGCGTCCCCCTTGGGTTCTTCCGACCCCCGCTCCAGGACGTGTGGCGGGCGTCCACCTCCTGGACATTTCTCTTCGTTGCGGGATGCATGTGCTCCTTCTCGCGCAACGGGATGAGACGCGCCCTGCGCTACGCCCTCGTGGCGGTGACGGTGTTCGTCGCGACCTCGATCGCCTCCGTCGACACCCCCATCAGTTTTGGCATCATGTTCTGCATGGCGGCAAGCACCCTCGTCGACGAGCTGCTGGGCAGGCTGGGCCTCTCCCCGCGCGGGGTGCCCGCCGCCATCGCCCTGCTCTGCCTGTTTGTGGTGCTCCTGCATCTTCCGCAGGGGACGATCGGGATGGGCGCGGCGCGCCTGGGGGTGCCGCGCGTGCTGTATGCGACGCCATGTCTCGCCTTTCTCGGGCTTCCCGGGCCAGGCTTCGCCTCGGGGGACTACTACCCCCTCCTCCCCTACTGCCTCATGTACCTCTGTGGCGCGGCGATGGGCAGGTCGTGGGAGGATCATGGCCACCCGCGATGGTTCGACGCCGTCTCGTGCCGCCCACTCGAGGGGATCGGACGGCACGCCCTTCCCATCTACCTGCTTCACCAGCCGGTCATCCTGGGCCTGCTCGCCCTCGTGCGCTGAGGCGCGCAGACAAGGGGTCCTAGGGCTCGTCTCGCACGACATAGGGGGCAAGGTAGTCGCCTATGCGCCGGGAGGCGCGCAGCGTGGCCATGAGACCCCCTTGGACGTACTCCTCGCGAATGATCTGGCAGCGCTCGTGGACCATGCTGATGAGGGCGCCGCGCTCGTAGGGAACGAGGACCGTCATGGTCTCGTCGCCAAGGGACGCCTCCTGCGCCACCCGGTACAGCAGGCCCTTGATGCCCTGTCCCTCAAGGGCGGAGATCTGCACCGCATCGGGGTGGGAGACGGCCAGTGCCCTCCGCGCCTCCTCGTCGATGAGGTCGCACTTGTTGTAGACCACGACCGATCGAATCTCGGAGGCCCCTATCTCCCCCAGCACGCCGTCCACCGCCGCGAGCTCCTTGTGCGCCTGCTGGTCGGAGGCATCGACGACCTTGAGGATGAGGTCGGCCGCCAGGACCTCCGAGAGCGTCGACTTGAAGGCCTCGATCAGGGTGGTGGGCAGCTTCTGGATGAACCCGACCGTGTCGGTGATGGTGACCTTCCGACCCTCCTCGAGGTCAAGCGAGCGCGTTGTCGGGTCGAGCGTCGCGAAGAGCTCGTCTTGGACGTAGACGTCCGACCCCGTCAGCCTGTTGAGGAGCGTCGACTTGCCGGCATTCGTGTAGCCCACGAGCGCCACGCGATAGATCCCGGACTCCCAACGCGCCTTGCTCTGCACGTCCCGTTGCCGCTCGAGCCGGCGCAGCTCCTCGCGAAGCGTGGCTATGCGCCTGCGGACCAGCCTGCGGTCCACCTCCAGCTGGCTCTCTCCCTGGCCGAACCTGCTGCCGATGCCGCCGCGCGTCTGCTCGCCCACCAGATGGCTCCACATGCCCCTCAGGCGCGGGAGGACGTACTGCAGCTGGGCGAGCTGCACCTGCAGCCGACCCGCCCTGGTGCGTGCGTGCATGCCGAAGATGTCGAGGATGAGCGCGGTGCGGTCGATCACCTTCGTGGGCTCCCCGAGGGCATGCTCGAGGTTCGACTGCTGCGAGGGCGTCAGCTCGTCATCGAAGATGACGACGTCGGCCTCGAGGGAGTCGACCAAGGCGGCGATCTCGACGACCTTGCCGCTCCCGATGTAGGTCTTGGGAACCGGTCGGTCGAGCCGCTGCGTCACCACCTGCACGACCTGGGCACCGCCGGTCTCGGCCAGCCTTCGCAGCTCGCCGAGCGACTCCTCGACGGTCCAGTCGCCCACGCCGCCATGGTCGACGCCCACGAGTATGGCGCGCTCCCTGCCGATGTCCGTGCTCTGGGGCTCAAAGCGTGCCATCATGCCTCCTGGGTGGAACGTGGCGACCTGAGCAGGTCGAGGACGATCTGCGTGGCAGCGGCGGGGAGGTCGCTGGTATCGAGCCAGCGTACGCGCCCATCGTTGCGGAACCATGAGACCTGCCGCTTCGCGTACCTGCGCGTGCGCCTCTTGACCAGCTCGCGGGCCTCGTCCATGGACGTCGAGCCATCGAGGGCGGCAAGGACCTCCTTGTAGCCGATGGCCTGGGACGCCGTCCTGCTCTGTGCCAGGCCGCGGTGCGCCAGCGCCGCGACCTCCTCGACGAGGCCATTGTCGAACATCTCGTCCACGCGCTGGTTGATGCGCGGGTACAGGAGCTCCCGCTTCGTCTCTATGCCCCATATCCGCGCGTCATACAGGGGTCTGCGCCGCTTCAGGCCCTTGTGGTGCGCGGCATACGAGATGCCCTCGTCAAGCATCTCGAGGGCGCGTACGACCCGCTTGGCGTTGTGGGGATGGATGAGCCTCGCGCTCTCGGGGTCCCGCTCCTCCAGCAGGGCGTGCAGGGCCTCGCTACCATCGCGCGCGAGCATCCTCTCGTAGGCGCCTCGCACCTCGCTGCCCGAGGAGCCTGCGGGAAAGCGCATGTCGTCGATGACGGCATTGAGGTAGAGACCGGTCCCGCCGCACAGGATGGGCACGCGTCCCTCCCCCAGCAAGGCGTCGACGCAGGCGCGCGCGTCGCGCTGGAAGAGCATGACCGAGTAGTCGTCGCGCACGTCGGCGACGTCTACCATCAGCAGCGGGCAGCGCCGCCGCTCGGGCGGGACCTTCGCGGTACCGATGTCCATGCCGCGATAGACCTGCATGGCATCGACGGAGATGACGGAGGTTCCCAGCTCGCAGGCGACGAGCTCGGCCAACGCGCTCTTGCCCGAGGCCGTGGGGCCGACGATGGCGACGCAGGGTCCAGGCAGGCTCACCATGGCGCTCCCTCGCACGTGCCCCTGAGATACCAGGTGCGGGCCTCCTCGACCCTGACGTTGACGAACGAGCCCACGAGCTCTCCGCGGCCAAGGCCGGCGGGAGGCGCGAAGTGCACGGTCTGGTTCTTGGCGCTGTGCCCGACCAGGACGTCGCCATCGCGCTTGGATGCGCCCTCGACGAGCACCTCGACCAGCTGGCCCAGGTCGGCCTGGTTGCTCTCGTGGGAGAGGTGCGCGACGAGGTCGGCAAGGCGCCCAAAGCGCCGCTGGATCACCTCGTGGGGGGTGTCGTCGACGATCTTGGCGGCAGGCGTGCCAGCTCGCCTGGAGTAGATGAAGGTGAACGCGGACGAGAAGCCGACCTCGCGCACGAGCGACAGGGTATCCTCGAAGTCCTGCTCGGTCTCGCCCGGGAACCCCACGATGATGTCGGTCGAGAGCGCCAGGTCCGGCATGGCCGCACGCAGCCGTCTCACGAGGTCGAGGTACCCCTCACGCGTGTAGCTGCGACGCATCGCGCGGAGGATGCGGTTCGAGCCGCTCTGGACGGCCAGGTGCAGGTGTCCCGCGACGGCGGGCGTCTCCGCCATGGCGGCTATCGTCTCGTCCGAGAGGTCCTTGGGGTTGGACGAGGTGAAGCGAAGCCGCTCGACGCCCGTCTCCCCCACCGCACGCACGAGATCGGCAAAGCGCGGGCTGCCATAGAGGTCACGCCCGTACGAGTTCACGTTCTGGCCGAGCAGGCAGATCTCGCGGACGCCATCATGGACGAGGCCGGCGCATTCGTCGACGACGCGCTCGAACACCCGGCTCCTCTCGCGTCCCCTGACGTAGGGCACGATGCAATAGCTGCAGAAGTTGTTGCAGCCCGTCATGATGGGCACCCACGCATGGAAGGCCTCGGCCCTGCGGCTGGGCAGGTCGGTCGAGAAGCCCTTCCCGTCCTCGGTGACGTCGACGGCGATCCCCGTGTCGTCGGCGAGGGCCTGCTCCAGCAGCCGTGGCACGGAGGCGAGGGCACTCGTGCCAAAGACGACGTCGACATCGGGGATGTGGGCCACCAGCGCGGCGCCATCGCGCTGGGCGATGCAGCCGCCGACCGCGAGCACACGCCGGCCATGAGGGGGTGCCGGCGCGCCCGCAACGGCCGATGCCTGCCCGTAGAGGCGCGTGTCGGCGTTCTCGCGCACGCAGCAGGTCATGAAGACGACGATGTCCGCCTCGTCGATGTCCGCGACCTCGATGCACCCGCAGTCGTCGAGCAGTCCCCTGACCCGCTCGGTGTCATGGAGGTTCATCTGGCAGCCGAAGGTCCTGACGCAATACGTGCGGCCGACCAACAGGGGGCGGGGGGACATCTAGAGCATCAGCTCCTGGGCGTCCTCGGTGGGGCTCCCGTGGGTCACCTGCGGAACGAGGCGGTGCACGTACACGGCGATGCGGATCGCCGTGCGGCTCTCCCCGTTGATGTCGATGTCGGCAAAGGTGGGCGCGCAGGAGATGTCGACGCCTGTGGGGATGAGGAACCCTCGGGCGATGGCAACCGCCTTGATGGCCTGGTTGACCGCTCCGGCACCAACCGATTGGATGTTGACGGGCACGCCATCCTTCACCATGCCCGCTATGGCACCGGCCACGGAGGCGGGAGAGGACTTGCTTGATACCTTGAGGTATTCCATGGCTCAGCTCCTGGGACAACTGTGCTGCAAGATGTGGTGCGGAAATGTCGTGATCCTAGTGACACAATATACATAAGGCAAGGTTCGTTGTGAAGGGCGTGGGCACTAGTCCTCGCCCTCGTACTCGAAGGTGACCGACAGCCTGTTGCCCGAGACGCGCAACCTCGGCTCTGCGGCGAGCGTGAGGTAGTAGCGGCGGGCGATGAACTCGAAGTCGCGCTCGAGCATGCGCTGGAACTCCCGCGCGTCCTCGTCCGCAAGGCGCAGGCCCCTCCTGTCGCGCGAGAGGTCCGTGACGCGCGCGGGCTGGCCGGTCCCCTCGCGCCGTGCGCGCGTGAGTCGGCCGGCGATGCTCGTCAGGGGCTTGATTGCGCCGGACAGGATGCGATGCGCCGTGCGCTCCGAGAGCTCCAGCCCACAACCCACCGCGACCTGCACGAGCTCGCGGGCATCGGAGGCCAGGTGGAAGCGGTCGAGCACCGGAAGGGCCGACAGGTCGTCGACGAGCATCAGGTCGGCGGCTGGGAGGGCCGGTCTGATGCGCGCCCGTGCCGTGGACGCCACCTCGGCCGGCGACCCGACGTACACCTCGCAGCCCCCGCGTTCCTCGAGGGCAAACTCGCAGCAGGTGCGCACGATGTTGTGGGGTCCCCGCTCCACACAGGGCTGGCCCTGCTCGTCGGTTCCCATCACCGGCCAGCTCGACTGGTCCGCCCTCTCGGGAAGCGCGTCGGTGTCCGTCACCACCCGTAGGGCGGAGCCCCCGTCGATGACGCTGTCGACCACCTCGGCGGACAGCGCGTTCTCCCTGATGGAGTACAGGGCCATGCCCCTGCCATGGACGCCCCAGCGATCCATGCGCACGCTGTCGAGCTTGGAGGTCACGCGCGCGTCAAAGACCCTCCCGCGCATCTCGCGAGGCATGCCGTCTCCG
Source organism: Atopobiaceae bacterium UBA1367 (assembly GCA_002305995.1). Classification (GTDB taxonomy): domain Bacteria; phylum Actinomycetota; class Coriobacteriia; order Coriobacteriales; family Atopobiaceae; genus UBA1367. Next base: position 469,239 of record DBRN01000012.1, on the reverse strand, counting down.
TCGTCGAGCACGGTCACGATCCGCTCGGTGCCGACCCTCGAGGTCGCCACGAAGATGTTGCTGGCATGCGCGTCGCGTGCGTTGCGGAGCATCTCGATGACGATGTCCTCGCTGCACCTGATGTCGTGGGCCGCCTGCCTGCGCTCCGCCTCCGCGACGCGAAGACGGACAAAGCCCTGCCCGAGGTTCTCCTCGATGCGCAGGGCCTTGTCGCCGCCCATCCTCTCGACGAAGGAGGTCAGGTCTTCCGTTCGGGACTCCAGCATCGCGGGACGCTACTTCGCGATGTCTATCGCACGTGACTCGCGAATCACGACCACACGCACCTGGCCGGGATACTCCATCTCGTCCTCGATCTGCTGTGCGATGTCGTGCGCCAGGACGACCGCCTCGGCGTCCGAGATCTTCTCGGGCTCGACCATGACGTGGAGCTCGCGCCCTGCCTGCATGGCATAGGTGCGCTCGACGCCCGCATGGGCGTTGGAGATCTCCTCGAGCTTCTCGAGGCGCTTGATGTAGTTCTCCGCCGACTCGCGGCGCGCGCCAGGGCGGGCGGCGGAGATGGCGTCTGCCGCCTGCACCAGGACGTCGAGCACCGTGCTCGGGTCGACGTCGGCATGGTGGGCCTCGACCGCATGCACGATCTCGGGACGTTCGCCGTGGCGACGGCAGAGGTCCGCGCCCAGGATGGCATGGGGACCCTCGATCTCGTGATCGATGGCCTTGCCTAGGTCGTGGAGGAGCCCTGCGCGCTTCGCGGGCATCGCGTCGAGGCCGAGCTCGGAGGCCATGATGCCGCACAGGGCCGAGACCTGTGCGGAGTGCTGGAGCACGTTCTGCCCGAACGAGGTGCGGTAGCGAAGGGCACCCAGAGTCTTGACGAGCTCGGGGTGCAGGTCGTGTATGCCCGCATCGTAGGCGGCCTGCTCGCCGGCCTCCTGCACGCGCTCGGAGACGAGTCGCTCGGCCTTCCGGTACATCTCCTCGATGCGGGCGGGGTGGATGCGGCCGTCGGCTATGAGATTCTCGAGGGCGACGCGCGCGGTCTCGCGGCGGACAGGATCGAAGCTCGAGAGCACCACCGTCTCCGGGGTGTCGTCGATCACGAGCGAGACGCCGGAGACCTGCTCGAAGGTGCGGATGTTGCGACCCTCGCGACCGATGATGCGGCCCTTGAGGTCATCCGAGGGGATGTGCACGCTCGTGACGGTGATCTCTCCCGCCTGGTCGGCGGCACAGCGCTGGATGGCGGTGGAGACGATCTCGCGGGCCGTCTTGTCCGCCTGCGCGCGCACGCGCTGCTCGGAGTCGCGCAGGATCTGCGCCTCGTCGCGAATGACCTCGGCGCGGACCTTGTCAAGGAGCTCCTCGTGCGCGTCCTCCCGCGTGAGGGCGGATATGCGCTCGAGCTCGCTCAACTGACGGCCATAGAGGGCGTCGACCTCGTTCTTGCGACGGTCGAGCTGCCCTTGGAGGCTTGACAGCTGATGCTCCTTGCGGTCGAGCGAGTCGCTGCGCCGGTCGAGCGACTCCTCGCGCTGCATGATGCGGTTCTCGAGGACCTGCAGGTCGCCCTTGCGCTTGCGCTCCTCCGCCTCCTGCTCCTTGCGGAGCTGAAGGATCTCCTCGCGCGCCTCGACGAGCGCCGTCTTCCGTGCGCTCTCGGCATCCCTCTTGGCATCCGTCGTGATTCGCTCGGCATGTGCCTTCGCGTCGACGACATGCTGGTCGGCCTCGCGCACGCGTGCGTTGTTCTTGCTGTTCAGGTAGAGGTAGGCAGCGACCATGCCCAGGATCAGGCATGCGGCCCCTATCAAGATCAAGAGCGAAGTGTCCATCTCTTCTCCTCGAATGAGCGTTCTGCATGAAGTGGTTCAGGATGCCGAGCTACGCGCGGCACCCGCCATCCGAGGTACGTCTCTTACACCCTGTTGCCAGGGATCTGTTGGCTGCGTGCAGAATAATGAAGGCGTCAGCTGGCGAGCCAGCAGACGAGAAATGACTCAAACGGCATGTTCAATCGTATGTTCGAAGGGGAAAACTGTCAAACGCACATATCTGGACCAACAGGACAAAGGTCGACTCCACATCAAAAGTCAACAACGCACCCCTCGTGCTGCGCATCCATGGCCTGGCGAGCGGCCTGCATGGCAACGCCAAGCGCGAACCCGCGTGAGCAGAGATGGCGCACCAGCCTCTCGAAGGGGCGGCTGCCACCCATGCGCTTGGCCATGGCAAGGCGCGTCGCGCGCGCGAGCTCCTCGTCGGGGTCGAGGTAGTCATACGGCCACCCGTCGAGCTGCGACGTGTCAATGCCCCCCTGGGCGAGCCCGCGCTCTATGCGGGGCATGCCCCAGCCTGCCGCGACCTTAGACCTGATGTAGGAGTCCGCGTACCTCGAGTCGCTCACGAGACCCGTCTCGCAGGCACGGCTCACGCAGAGGTCTATGACGGATGCGGCGTAGCCGTCCCGTCGGAGCTTCTGGCAGATCCCCTGTCGAGAGTACTCCCTGCGATCGATGAGCCGCTCGATGCGCGCGGCCGCGCATCCCCGCGCCACCTCGCCGACGACATGCAGGAACTCCGCCCTCGACGCGGGGCCGCCCCTGCCCTGGTCCCTCTTCCTCCGGGCCCGCAGGGCACGACCGACGGCCAGCGGCACGGTGATGCGCTCCTCGCGATCCTCGCCCGGCCAGATGACGAGCGTTGCGCGCGGCCCTTGTGCGCCGAGGGCGCGGCCACGCCTGTCAGGCATGACCACTGTCCAGAAGGTTTCCTCCGCAGCCTGGGGGCGGCTCACGAATTCGCCCCGCCGCCGGGCGCATTCCCTTGCTCGGCAGCTTCCGTGGGGCCGGAGACCTCGATGGGCTCGCCCACCCGCTCGTCTCCGAGTTCGAGACCGCATTCGATGCGAACCTTGCGGTCGATCTCGTCGAAGAGGTCGGGCGTCGTGGCCAAGAACTCCTTGGCCGCCTCGCGACCCTGCCCGAGCCGCTCTCCCTCGTAGGTATACCAGGAGCCCGCCTTGTTCACGATGTTGAAGTCGACGGCCAGGTCGAGGAGGGACCCCTCCTTCGAGATGCCTGTCCCGTACATCACGTCGAACTCGGCCTGACGAAACGGTGGCGCGACCTTGTTCTTGACGACCTTCACGCGCACCCTGTTGCCAATGCTGTCGGGACCCTTCTTTATGGAGTCGATCCGGCGGATCTCGAGGCGCACCGACGAGAAGAACTTCAACGCGCGGCCACCGGGGGTTGTCTCGGGATTGCCGAACATGACGCCGATCTTCTCGCGCAGCTGGTTGATGAAGATGCAGGTCGTCTTTGACTTCGAGAGGGAGCCCGCCAGCTTGCGCAGGGCCTGGCTCATCAGGCGCGCCTGGAGGCCGACCGTCGTGTCGCCTATCTCGCCCTCGATCTCGGCACGGGGGACGAGCGCGGCCACGGAGTCGATGACGACCACGTCGATGGCGCCGGAGCGCACGAGCATGTCGCAGATCTCGAGCGCCTGCTCGCCGGTGTCGGGCTGTGAGATGAGCACCTCGTCGATGTCGACGCCGATGCGGGCGGCATAGCCTGGGTCCAGCGCGTGCTCCGCGTCGATGAATGCCACGACGCCGCCAAGCGCCTGCGCCTCGGCGAGGATCTCGAGCGACAGCGTCGTCTTGCCGGAGGACTCCGGCCCGTAGATCTCGATGATGCGACCGCGGGGCACCCCCCCGATGCCGAGGGCGGCATCGAGCGCGATGGAGCCGGTGGGGATGGCCTCTATCTCGAGCTCGGGGCCAGAGTCCCCGAAGCGCATGATCGAGCCCTTGCCAAACCTCTTCTCGATCTCCGAGGTGGTGATGCCGATGACCTTGTCGCGCTCCTCGCCGAAGGTGCGCTCCCGAATCTCCCGCGTGACGTTCTTGCCTCGTGCCATGATACCCCCAGACGCTTCGACTGCTATCACAGTAGCGAACAACCGTTCGCATGTCAATGACATCCCTAGGATAGCGAACCGATGTCGCAGGCAGCACCGCGCCTGGTCGCTGCACGCGCGCCCGAGGGTCGCCGGCCATGCGAGACGGGGCAGCCTGACCGGCGCCCCCACGTGCGAGCGAGGTTGCTGCGACGCGCGGGGCGGCAGTGTCCCTAGGTGGACAGCTCCTTGATTCCTTCACGAAGGAGCTCGAGAGCGACAAGCACCGCCGCCGCGCGCACCTCGTCCCTCGAGCCGTCGAAGTGACGCAGGACGCACCGGCTCCTGCCGCCTGCCGACAGCCCGAACCAGACGGTTCCCACCGGCTTGCCGGGCTCCCCGCCCCCCGGGCCGGCGATGCCGGTCGTCGAGACGGCAAGGTCGGCCCCCAGCACCCGTGCCACGCCCTGGCACATCTGCCGCGCGCACTGCTCGGAGACCACGCCGACCGCCGGGTCGTCGATGACCTCGCGCGTGACGCCCAGCAGGGCGTGCTTGACCTCGGGATGATAGCTGACGACCGCGCCCCGCAGCACCATCGAGGAGCCGGGCACCGACGTGATCGCGGCCGACACTAGCCCTCCGGTGCACGACTCGGCCGTCGCGCAGTTCACGCCGAGCGAGGTTGCCTCCGACACGAGCGCGGAGGCGACCTCGTATGTGCGCGACGTCACAGGCACGGGCCCTATCGCGACCGCGAGATGGCGGGCCACGACTTGACGAGGTAGTCCACGCCAGACCAGGCGGTCAGCACGACGGCGACGGCCATGAGGGCGTCGGAGGCCATCTTGATCAGCGTCGTGGGTCCCGACGCGGGGAGCGTCACGTACAGCAGGAGCCCTCCGATCGCGAACATCGTGGTGGCGGTCTTCCACTTGCCGAGGTTGCTCGCCGCGATGACGGTGCCCTCCGAGGCGACCACCATGCGCACGCCCGACACGAGGAACTCCCGCGCGAGCACCACGAGCACGTACCCGCTCGGCACCAGGTCCACTTCGAGGAGATAGAGCATCGCGCACGTCACGCAGAGCTTGTCCGCGATGGGGTCCAGGAACTTGCCGAAGTCGGTCACCTCACCCCTGCTGCGCGCGAGGTAGCCATCGAGCTTGTCGGTGAGCGCGATGCCCGTAAAGAGCAGAAACGACGTCCATGCGACGGCCGAGCCGCCCTGCAGGGAGTCGTCGATGCGTGCCGCCTCGGCCACGAGCAGCCAGACCGGCATCAGCACGACGCGCACGAGCGTCACCACGTTGGCCGGTGTCCAAATGCTGCCATCGCCTCGCTTGCGCTTGCCCATCGCTAGCCCTCCTTGCTGACCATGACTCCACTGAGCTCGTAACAGAACGAATCGACCAGGTCGCAGGTGACGATGTCGCCGACCGACGCCTCTCCCTGCTCGAGATGGACGGCGCCGTCGCAGTCAGGGGCCTGGAACCACGCATGCCCGACGAGCTCGCGCCCCCACTCCCCCTCCTCGACGCCGTCGATGATGACCTTCGTGCGCTCGCCGACATGGCGTGCCGTCGCGGAGAAGCCCGTCTGCTCGGAGACGTCGACGAGGCGCTGCGTGCGCTCCAGCTTGGTCCTCTCGTCGACCTGCCCGTCCATGGCCGCCGCACGCGTCCCCTCCTCGGGCGAGTAGGCGAAGACCGACAGGTAGTCGAACTCCTGCTCCGCGAGAAAGTCCGCGAGCTCGTCGGCCTCGTCGTCGGTCTCGCCAGGGAAGCCGGCCATGCCCGTCGTTCTCAGCACCATGCCCGGGATCTCCTCGCGAAGCCGCGCGAAGAGGGTGCGCAGCTCGGCGGCGGACCCGCTCCTGCCCATCCTCCCGAGGACGCGCTCGGAGCAGTGCTGGATGGGGATGTCGATGTAGGGAAGGACCTCGTCGACGTCACGGATGGTGGCGATGAGCTCGTCGGTCATCCCCTCGGGCTGCAGGTATAGCACGCGCACCCATCCCCTGCAGGGACGGACGACCTCGGCCACCATGCGCAGGAGGTCCGCGAGGCAGGGCGCGCCCTCGAGATCGTGGCCCCAGACGCCCGTGTCCTGGCCTATGAGCACGATCTCGCGCACGCCGCCTGCGACCAGGCCCCTGACCTCGTCGAGGATCTCGCTCGCCGGACGGGAGGAGTAGCGCCCCCGTATGTGGGGGATGGCACAGAAGGTGCAGAACCGGTCGCAGCCGTCGGAGATCTTCACGTAGGCGCTTGCGCCCTCGATCGTCCTCAGCATGCGACCGGCGGGTCGGGCGGCAGGCGCGCCGCCTGACCCGAGCACGCGGCGGACGACGTCCACGATCCCGTCCTCCTCGTCCGCCCTGACGAAGGCGGCGACCTCGGGAAGCTCGTGCGCGAGCTCGTCGCCATAGCGAGAGGGCACGCAGCCACACATGATGATGGGCCTCGACCGGACGCCGTGTGCGACCTCCTCGGCGAGCTCGAGCGTCGTCTCTATGGACTCGGAGGTCGCCGATGCCAGGAAGGAGCATGTGTTGACGATGATGACGTCGGCCGCGTCGACCTCGTGTGCCTCGGAGAGACCATCGCCCAGCAGCAGGGCGCGCATGCGGTCGGTGTCAACCTCGTTCTTCGCGCAACCAAGCGTCACGAAGAGGCATGAGGCGTCAGCGGTAGTTGACATACTGGAGGGGTTGTCCATAGTCCGTCTCTCGAAGCATGGCGATCACCTGCTGCAGCACGTCGCGCGAGGGGGAGCTGACGCGCAGCTTGTCTCCCTCGACGACGGGCTTGCACTTGAGCCTCAGGTCGCGGATGTCCTTCGCGATCCTCCTGGCGATGTCCTGTCCTATCCCCTGCACCACGTGCCCGACCTGCCTGACCGACGACCCTGCGGCCGGCTGGGGGTCATCCCACCTGATGGCGGAGAGATCGATCTGACGGCGCACGAGCCGTGTGCCCAGCACGTCGATGACCTGGCCTGCGACGAAGTCGGAGGGCGCGGCTATGGTGAAGGCCTGGTTCTTCTTGTCGAAGCTGATCGACGCCCCCGACTGACGCAGGTCGTAGCGCTGCGCCAGCTCGCGCGTCGTCTGCCGGAACGCGTTGTCGACCTCCTGGACGTCCGCACACGACACGATGTCAAAGCTCGCTTCCTTGGCCATTGCCCACTCCTCCTCACGTGTGACGACGGGGACGGGGGCGGACGTCAGCCGTACTCATAGAAGGTTCCGTTGGCATCGTAGTACCCGTCCGCTCCATAGTAGTACCCGTCCGCGTCGAGGGTGTACCCCTCGTAGCCCCCGCCACCCGACGTGGCGCCGCCCGAGTTCGACGAGCCATACGAGGTGGTCGTCTGCGACGATGCTGACGACGCCGCACCCGCGCCCTCCCCAGACTGCTGCTGGTTGGTGGCGGAGGTCGCGTCGGACGAGCCGGCATCGGTCGTCGTGGTCGTGGAGGCGTCGCTCTTCTTGGCGACCTGTATCGTGATGGTACCGATGCCCGAGGCCTTGGAGTCGAACTCGAGCTTCTTCCCGCCCTCGGTCACGGTGACCGCCGTCGTGTCGTTGACGTTGATGGATATGGACTGCCTGACGGTGTAGGTGCGGTTCCAGGGCCCGGTCACGGTCTCCGCGACGTCGCTCTTGCCGTCGTACTCGATCTCCAGCCAGGTGACCTCGCCGTCGGCGATCGTGACCTCTATGGTGCGCTCGGTCACCGACTCATCCGACTCGGCGGCCTTGGCGGCGGCGGCCTCGGCCCTCGCGCGCTCCTCCTCCTCGCTGGTCATGGACTCCTTCTCGTCGTCCTTCTCCTCCTCCGAGGACGACGCCACCGCCACGGACCTGCCCGTAGACTGCTGTGCGCTCACGCAGGAGCCGATGGAGAAGATGAGGGTGGCCGTGATCACGAGGCAGAGCACCAGGACGATGAGGAGGATGACGCGGGAGCGGTCTTGGAAGAACAGCTCCACCATGCCCAGCAGCCCGCCACGAGAGGGCGCCTGGGCGCGCTCGCGGTCCCTGAGCTGCTCGCGCGACCCACGGCTGATCCTCCGCTGGACGTTGGGCCGTTGGGTGCTGGCGATGTTGCGTGACGACCTCCTGCCGGAGGTGGTCGACGCGGCCTGGTAGGTGCCCCCCTCGTTGTCGAGGCGCATGTCGTCACGGTACTGCGCTGGCATCACGCGCCTCGTCGTCACCTCGTCGCGCAGGGGATGGGATCCCGATGGGTAGCGTGCCGTGCGCCCGCGCATCTCCTGACGGGCCGAGGGACCCGCCCTGCCGGTGGTCGGCCGCTGGCGCTGGGACTGCCCGAGCGGGCTCACGGTGCCAGAGGAGAGCGGGGCGCGCGAGGTGTAGGGCCTGCCCTGCGGATAGTCCTCCTCGCGGGCGTCGCGGTGCGAGTCCGAGGCGTAGCGGGGCCTGGGATCGGAGGTCGTGGCAAAGTCTCCCAAGTCGCCGGCGAACCCGCCGGAGGTGGGCAGGAACCCCCGTGACTCCACATACATGCGCTGTGGGTGCGACTGGCTCACCGCGGCTGCCTGGGGCGTCTCGTAGAGGGGGCCGTCATCGGCGTCGCGGGTGTGGCGGCTGCGGCGGCGCGCCTCATGCGACCCCGCGCCACGCTCGTTCTCGAAGAGGTCCGTCGAGAACTGGTTGACGACGGTCTTGGCATTGAGGCCGAGGTAGCGGGCGTAGGAGGAGAGCATGCCCTGGGCGTAGCCGCTCTTTGGAATGCTGTCGAAGTCACCCTCCTCGAAGGCGACGAGCACCTCCTCCTTGAGGCGCAGCACACTGGAAGCCTGCTTGATGGACAGGCCGAGCTGCCTGCGCCTGTCAACGAGCATCTCGCTGAAGAGCGGCCGTTCCATCGACTACACCTCCCGATACGTCTCTTCGAGGACGCGCAGGTCCTCGAGACCATCCTCGTCGAGCAGGACCTCGCGCGGCTTGGAGCCCTGTCCCGGACCGACGACGCCCTTCGACTCGAGCATGTCCATGATTCTACCTGCCCTAGCGTACCCAACCTTGAGCCTGCGCTGCAGCCCGGAGGTCGAACCCAGTTGAGATTCCACGACTATCTGCGCGGCCTCCCAGACGAGGGGGTCATCCTCGTCGTCTGCCGCCCCCCCACCCGAGCCGGGCTGGCCTGGGACCACGGCGGAGAGGATCTCCTCGTGATAGTCGGGCTCGCCCTGGTTGCGAATGAAGTCGACGACCGCCTCGATCTCGGGGTCTGAGGTGTAGCAGCCCAGGACGCGCTTGGGCGCCAGCCCGCGGTCCTTGAAGAGCATGTCACCGTTGCCCAGCAGGCGGTCGGCGCCCGTCTCGTCGAGGATGACGCGCGAGTCGATGCCGGAGGAGACCTTGAGGGCGACGCGACTGTCGATGTTCGACTTGATGAGGCCGGTCACGACGTTGGCGGAGGGCCTCTGCGTGGCAAGGACCAGGTGGATGCCAGCCGCGCGGGCGAGCTGCGCGATGCGGACGATGGACGCCTCGACGTCCTTGCCGGCGACGATCATGAGGTCGGAGAGCTCGTCGATGACGATCACGAGGTAGGGCATGGGCTCCGGCGGGTTGTCCATCTCCGAGAGCTTGCCGCCGGAGCACATCGTGTTGTAGACGGTGATGTTTCGGGCGCCGGCGCGCTCGAACACCTTCAGGCGCCGCTCCATCTCGGAGACCGCCCACTGCAGGGCGCTCGCCGCCTGCCGTGGCTCGGTGACCACCGGCACGTAGAGGTGCGGGATGCCGTTGTAGCCCTTGAACTCGACACGCTTGGGGTCGACCATGATGAGGCGCACCTGCTTGGGCGTGGCGCGCATGAGCAGCGACATGATCATCGAGTTGATCATGACCGACTTGCCGGAGCCGGTCGTGCCGGCCACGAGCATGTGGGGCATCTTGGCGATGTCCGCGATGACGGGACGCCCGGAGGAGTCGCGCCCGATGGCCACCTCCAGCTGCCCTCCCGTGGCATAGGGCAGGACGTCGCCGAGGTGCACGTTCTGACGGGTCTTGTTGGGAATCTCGACGCCCACGAACGAGGTGCCCGCGATCGGGGCGAAGATGCGCACCTTCTCCGCGGCGAGCGTGAGGGCGATGTCGTCCTCGAGGTTCTTGACGCGGCTGACGCGCTCCCCCTCGCCCATCTCCACGCGAAACGTCGTGACCAAAGGGCCCGAGACGTAGTCCACCACGCGACTGCTGAGGCCGAACTCGCGGAGCGTGCCCTGCAGCTTGGCCATCGTCTGGTCGAGCTCGGCCTTCGAGCTGGCGCTCTGGGCGCTCTGGGGATTCGACGAGAGCATGGAGAGCGGCGGCAGCGTGTAGGTCTCGTCGGCGTCTCCGGGACGCGCGGCGGAGGAGGCGTCGCTGACCCTCACGCTTGCGTCCCTGACCCCCTGCCGCTCTGCGGGGGTGGGCGAGGCCGCCTGCGGCGTAGCCGATCGGGACGATCCCTGGTCGGGCCCGACGCCTTGGGGAGGCGCCTGCCTCCCCCTGCGCGTGGGCCTCTTGCGACCCCGTGACCCCGCCTGTGCGGGTGCGACCAGGAAGTCGGGCATGGCGCCGGGTGCGACGGCGTCATCGGCCGCGACCTCCGACAGCGGCTCCCAGGGCAGGCCTGGCTGCCCGGCAGGAACCTGATCGTCCGCCTGCGCCCTGGCGTCCCTCATGGGGCGCACACGGTCGAGCAGCGTGGTCACGGCCTCGGAGATGCCGCCCGGCAGGCGCGTGGTGGGCATCTCGGCACCGTCGGCGACCCCCCCACGCGAGGGGTGGCCCGCGCGCGTGAGCACCGTCGAGGTGCGGGCGCCCAGGTAGGTCGTCTCCGGCTCCGCGCCCTGCTCCTGCGGCGCGGGGCCGACCTCCCCGAAGGTCTGGTACGAGGCGCGCTCGAAGTCCGACTCGAGCTGCCGGCGCTCCCTGCGCTCGTCCCTGCGGACCCGTCTTTGCTCGTTGGCTGCGTGGATCGAGTCGCGCGCCGCGCGCGCGCCGGAGCGCAGGCGCCCGACGGCATCGGAGATCGAGAAGCCGCAGACCACGATGCCGGCGACGATCGTGCCGACCAGCACCACGATGCCCACCTCGCGACCGACCGTCTGCAGGAGCGCCCATGCGATCCCGCCCCCCACGTAGCCCCCCCGCGCGCGCAGGACGTCATGGGCAAGCACGAGCGAGCTGTCATCCTGCGCCCCCGGGTAGGTGACGGACGCGATGCTCAGGACGGAGAGCGTGACGAGGGCCAGCCCGAAGGCGACCTTCCCCGACAGGGACTCCTCCTCGCCCATGAAGAACGTTAGCGCGAACAGGAGCAGCGAGAGCGGGAGCAGCAGGGCGCCCGACCCGAAGAGGAGCACCAGCATCTCCCCGCTCGCGCGCGTCACCGGCGCGGAGCTGGGAAGCAGCAGGGCGACGGCGAGGGCGACGGCGAGCACGACGAGCAGCAGGCCGACGATGTCGCTTGCCATGCCGTGCAGACGCGGCGCCGCGGTGCCTGGCCGCGAGGCCTTCCTGCCCCCGGTGCCGCGCGCTCGCGCGGCACGCCCCCTGTCCATCCTCTCGCGGGCCGCCATGAGCTCAGACCTCCATGACGATGGGGATCACCATCGGTCGCGTCCTGGTCGCGTTCCACAGGTAGTTGGAGAGTGCGTTGCGGGCGCCCTTGCGCAGCTGCTCGACGCTGGGGCCGCCCGTCTTCTGGAGCTTCTCGAGCTGGGTGCGCACGGCATCCTGCGCCTCGGAGTTCATCTCGTCGGCAACGGCGAACGACACTCCCCTGCTGGCGATCTCTATCTCGCCGATCTTCGTGCGACGGCGCGAGACGGTCACCACGCAGGTGACGATGCCGTCGCTGGCAAGCTTCTTGCGGTCACGGAACACGAACGGGTCGGCGTCGGTGATGGAGAGCCCGTCGACGTAGACGACGCCCGAATCGACGGGCTCGCCCCACCTCACGGCCCCCCCGCACATCTCGAGTGTGTCGCCGTTGTCGGCAATGAAGATGTGACCCTCCCCGATGCCCATGGCGCGCGCGAGCTGCGCGTGTGCCCTCAGGTGGACCGCCTCCCCGTGCACCGGCATGAAGTTGCGGGGTTTCGCCATGGCGAGCATGAGCTTGAGCTCCTCCTGGCTGCCGTGACCGGAGACGTGCACGAGCGTGTTGGACTTGTCGTAGATGGTGCAGCCTATCTTCGACAGGGCGTTGATCACGCCGCCGACGCTCTTCTCGTTGCCGGGGACGGGAGTGGCGGAGATGATGACGGTGTCGTCGCGCGTGATCGTCAGCGACTTGTGGGCGCCGTTGGCCATGCGCGAGAGCGCCGAGAGGGGCTCTCCCTGGCTTCCCGTGCAGAGGATGACGATCTTGTCATCGGGGATGTCGGTCTTGTCGAAGGCGTCGATGATGTCGTCCTGGCCGATGTGGAGGCACCCGAGCTCGCGGGCGACCTTGGTGTTGGTGACCATCGACCTGCCGGTGACGATGACCTTGCGTCCCACGGCGACCGACGCGTCGCACACCTGCTGCAGGCGATGGATGTGGCTCGAGAACGACGCCACGATGACGCGTCCTGGGGCGTTCTTGATGATGTGGCGCAGCTGGGGGCCGACCGCCGCCTCCGAGGGGGTGAAGCCCGGGGTAGTGGCGTTGGTCGAGTCGGAGAGCAGCAGGTCGACGCCGGTGGAGGCAAACTTGTTGATTGCCTGGTAGTTGGGGGTGACGCCGTCGATCGGCGTCTGGTCGAGCTTGAAGTCGCCCGTATGCATGACCGAGCCTGCCGGGCAGCGCATGAAGACGCCCAGGGCCGCGGGGATCGAATGGGTCATCGAGAAGAAGTCGATGTTGAAGGCGCCCAGGTTCAGGTGGGACCCGTCGGAGACCTCACGGAACTTCGGCGCGACGAGCTTGTGCTCCGCGAGCTTGCCCTCGATGAAGCCGAGCGTCAGCTTGCTCGAGTAGATGGGCACCTTCTTCGTGAGGTCCATGAGCAGGTACGGGAGGGCACCCGTGTGATCCTCGTGCCCGTGGGTGATGATGATGCCCCTGAGCTTGCCCTCGTTCTCGAGCACATGAGTGTAGTCGGGCAGCACGAGGTCGATCCCGGGCTGCTCGTCATCGGGGAACATGAGGCCGGCGTCGACGAGCACCATGTCGTCACCATACTCGAACGCCGTCATGTTCTTGCCGATACCATCAAGGCCCCCGAGCGGGATGACCCGCAGGGGCGGCTGCTTTCTTGCCATGTTGTGGACTGTCCTTCCGATCGTGCGTTTTAGTTGCATATGATTGGCGCGCCTCGCGCGCGAGCCCTCTTGGTCACGTACCAACGATTGTAGTCAATCGGAGACGTCTCTGCACCACCCTCCGGCCGACACGGGCGAAAAGCGCACGTCAGCGACACGCGGCCGCGCGTGACGTGCGTGCGCCGCTCACGCAATCGGGCGGGGGGCATCGTGAGCCGACACGCCGATGCCCCCTGCCCAGCACACCAAAAGCGGGGGTGGGGACACTGGCGTGCCCCCACCCCCGTGCAGCATCGCACGACGCGTCGCGCTTGTCCTAGCCCTCGTGGTGGCGGCGCGGCTGGCGGTTGCCGCGCGTGCCCTCCCCCGGCCTGCGAGTGCGGGTGCCGTTACCGTTACCGTTGCCCCGCCTGCCTCCGTTGTGGCCCTTGCCCGCCGCGGCGGGAGCCTCGGGCTTGTCGAGGCGGTCAAGGCTGATCTTGCCCTTCTCGTCGACCTCGAGCACCTGCACCTTGACCTCGTCACCCACGGAGAGGACGTCCTCGACCTTCTCGACGCGGCCATGGGCCACGCGGGAGATGTGGAGCAGGCCGTCCTTGCCAGGCAGCAGCTCGACGAAGGCGCCAAAGGCCTGGATGCCCACGACGCGACCAGTGTACACCTCGCCGACCTCGGGGACCTTGACGATGGCGCGGATGCGCTCCGCGGCCTCGTCGCCCGTGCCGCCGACGCCAGCAATGAAGACGGTGCCGTCCTCCTGGATGTCGATGGTGGCCCCGGTGTCGTCCTGGATGCCACGAATGACCTTGCCGCCGCTCCCGATGACGTCGCGGATCTTGTCGGTGGGGATGGCGAGGCTGATGATCTGCGGGGCCGTGTCCTTGGTGCCCTCGCGCGGGGTCGGGATGGCGTCCATCATCGTGTCGAGGATGTGCATGCGGCCCTCGTGGCTCTGGGCGAAGGCCTCGCGGAAGACCTCCGTGGTGAGGCCGGTGGCCTTGTTGTCGAGCTGCATGGCCGTGATGCCGCGGGTGGTGCCGCAGACCTTGAAGTCCATGTCGCCGAGGAAGTCCTCGATCCCTTGGATGTCGGTGAGGACGACGGTCTTCCCCTCCTCCTGGATGAGGCCCATGGCGATGCCGGAGACCGGGCGTCTGATGGGCACACCCGCGTCCATGAGGGCCAGCGTGGAGCCGCAGGTGGAGGCCATCGACGAGGAGCCGTTGGACTCCAGGACCTCGGACACCACGCGGATGGTGTAGGGGAACTCCTCCTCGGAGGGGATCACCGGCAGCAGCGCGCGCTCCGCGAGGGCCCCGTGGCCGAGCTCGCGGCGCTTCGGCGCGCCCATGCGACCCGTCTCGCCGGTGCAGTAGGGCGGGAAGTTGTAGTGGTGCAGGTAGCGCTTGCCGTCGACCGGCTCGATGGTGTCGAGGCGCTGCCACTCGTTGAGCATGCCGAGGGTGGCGACGGAGAGGACCTGCGTCTGGCCGCGCTGGAAGAGGCCGGAGCCATGGACCAGCGGGAGGTAGTCGGGCTTGACCATGAGCGGTCGCACCTCGGTGGCCCCGCGGCCGTCGACGCGCTCGCCGGTGGTGACCACCATGAGGCGCATGGCGTGCTTCTCGAGCGACTTGAGCTCCACGTTGAGCTCGCGGCTCCACCGCAGCTGCTCCTCTTCGGAGAACTCCGCACGGATGGCGGCCTTGAGCTGCTCGACCTTGCCGACGCGCGCGGCCTTGTCGGCGTCGCGCAGGGCGGCTGACATGTCGTCCATGTGCGCGAACACGCGCTCGTGGACCTCGGGGTCGGGCTCGTCGAGCTGGTACGCGCGCACGGGGAACGGCCCGTTCGCCGCACGGACCTTGTCGAGGAAGATGCGCTGCTGCTCGCAGAAGGCGCCGATGGCCTGCTGGCCGAAGAGCATGGCCTCGAGCATCTCCTCCTCGGAGATCTCCTCGGCGCCGGCCTCGAGCATGCTGATGAAGTCGCCCGTGCCGGCGAGCTCGAGGTCGAGGTCGGAGTTGTCGCGCTCCTCGTAGGTGGGGTTCACGAGCAGCTCGTGGGTGGTGCGATCGCGGCCGATGCGCACGCAGGCGAGCGGCCCCTCGAAGGGGACGCCACCGACCGTCAGCGCGGCGCTGGCGCCCATGGTGCAGATGACGTCGATCGGGTTCACCTGGTCGGCCACGAGGGAGGTGGCGACGACCTGAACCTCATTGCGGAAGCCGTCGGGGAACGACGGGCGCAGCGGGCGGTCGATCATGCGGGCCGTGAGCGTGCCCTTCTCGGAGGGACGGGCCTCGCGCTTGAGATAGCCGCCGGGGATGCGACCGACGGCGTACATCTTCTCGATGAAGTCGACCGTCAGCGGGAAGAAGTCGTAGTCCTTGCGCTCCTTGGACACGACGACCGTCACCAGCGCGCTCGTGTCTCCCTGGCGTACCAGGCAGGCCCCCGTGGCCTGCTTCGCGAGCTCTCCCGTCTCGAGGGCATAGTGCTTGCCGTAGAGGTCGAACTCGTGAGTAACCTTTGCCATGTGCTCTCTTTTCCTTCTCATCTCCGCCTGCCCCATTGCAGGCGGGCCATCATATGAGGGGAGCGCCCTCGGGGCGCTCCCAGTGGTGCCGAACTACTGGATGTTGTCGCGGATGCCGAGACTCTTGATCAGCGCGCGGTAGGCCTCGATGTCGCCCCGCTTGATGTAGGAGAGGAGGCGACGGCGCTTGCCGACCAGCATGAGCAGGCCACGGCGCGTGTGGAAGTCCTTCTTGTGGGTCTTCATGTGCTCGGTGAGCTCGCGGATGCGATCGGTGAGGATGGCGACCTGGACGGCGGCCGAACCGGTGTCGCCCTCGTCCTTGCCATACTGCCTGACCAGCTCGGCCTTGCGCTCCTTGGTAATCATGACACAGTCACCTTTCCACATAGATTCGCCCCGAACTGGGATGGCCGTCAAGGTGTGGCGCGCCTCCAAGTACGGGGTACTGACTGAGACAGGGTACCACGTGCGCCCAGCGAACACAAAGCCTACATGCGCATGGTCTCGCCGCAGCGTCGGGACGTGCCGGTCACAGGCTCAGCATGAACTCGAAGGCGCGCAGGCGCGCGTCGAGGTGGACCGCGCACCACGAGTGCGCCAGCGAGACGAGGAGCACGGCGAGCTCGCTGTCGACCGGCGCGTGGAGCAGCTCGTCGAAGGTCATCGAGATCAGGGCGCGCAGCCATGACACCTCCGTCGCGCTGAGCTCGCAGGCTCCCTCGACATCCTTCTCGCAGCTGGGGCAGAGCAGGCCGCCGGAGGTGGACGAGAAGAAGGAGACCGCCTCATCGCCACATGCGATGCACGAGCGCAGCTCCGGGCGCCAGCCCCCATGGGAGAGCGCCTTGAACGCGTACGCGGCGACCGTGAGGTCGAGGTGCGGCTGGTCGGCGGCCTCCTCGCAGGCCCTGAGGGCCCGCGAGAGGATCGGGTACAGAAACGGGTCCCCCACGTCCTCGTAGCAGGTCAGGCGTGCGATCTCGACGATCGTCGAGGCGGCGGAGACCCGTGCGACGTCACCGCGCAGGCGCGCGTGCGCCTCGACCAGGGCGGCCTCCGAGACGATGCCGAGGGTCCTGCCCCGCGCGATGAGGAGGTCCGACTCGCAGAACAGCTCGACGCGGGACGCGAGCCGCCCGCCCGGCTTGCGCGCCCCCTTGGCCACGGCCCTCTCCTGCATGCCGGACTCGCACAGCAGCGTGAGGATGAGATCCTGCTCGGAGAGCTTGGTCCTCGCCAGGACCACGGCCTTCGTCCGTCTGCTCGGTCCCCTCGGCATGGGGGCTAGTCCTCCGCGCGGTAGCCGAGGCGCCTGATCTCGTTGGCGTCGCGACGCCACTGCGGCTGCACCTGCACCACAAGGTCGAGAAAGACGCTGTCGGCGCCGAGCAGGCGCTTGACGTCGGCGCGCGCCTCGGTGCCGATGCGCTTGATCATGCGCCCGCCCTTGCCGATGACCATGCCCTTCTGGCTGTCCCGCTCCACGAGGATCGTCGCCGACACCGACGCGTGGGCACCCTTGCCCCATGCTATGTCATCGCAGATGACCCCGACCGAATGGGGGATCTCCTGGCGCATGGCGCGCAGGACCTTCTCGCGCACGAACTCCGCGACGAGCTCCTCCGGGGTCGCGTCTATGTCCATGTCATCCGGGAACCACATGGGCCCTTCGGGCAGGTGGGCGGAGACGAGCCGGACGAACGCGTCGACGTTGAAGCCCTCGGTCGCGGACACGACCAGCTCGTCATCGAAGTCGGCGAGGGTCCTCGCGGCCGCGAGCTGGGATGCGACGAGCTCGGGGGACGCGAGGTCCGCCTTGGTGATGACCAGCAGCTTGAAGGGCGCCGCCGAGGCCCGCACGTGACCGGCGACCCAGGCGTCCCCCCTGCCGACGGGCCTGGTCGCGTCGATGAGGAACGCGACCGCGTCGACGTCGGCCAGCTCGCCGAGGGCCACGCGGTTGAGCTCCTTGCCCAGGGCGTCCTTGGGCTTGTGGAGGCCGGGGGTGTCGACGATGACCAGCTGTGAGGTGGGCGTGTTGACCACTGCGCGCAGGCGCCTGCGCGTCGTCTGCGCGACAGGGCTCGTGATGGCGACCCTCTCGCCCAGGCATGCGTTGAGCAGGGTCGACTTTCCCACGCTCGGCCTGCCGACGAGCGCGACGAAGCCGCTGGTGAACACGGGCTCTTGAGGTGACGCGGCCATGGGATGACCCCCGTTCGACGGTGACCCTAGCTGAGCAGGGCGACGAGCGCCCTGAGATAGACGATGCAGCCCACGAGCACGGACGCGAAGCTCATGAACCACGAGGCGGCGGCGGCGGCGTCCTTGGCACGGCCCGCGAGGGGATGGAACTCGGGGGACACGAGGTCCACGACCGTCTCGATGGCCGTGTTGACCAGCTCGAAGGATATGACCATCCCGCAGCACAGGAGCACGGCCACCCAGCTGAGGGCATCGATGCGCAGGGCGAGCCCGAGCGCGATCGCGAGTCCCGCACAGCCGAGCATGACCTTGATGTTGCGCTCCGTCGCCAGTGCCGTGCGAAAGCCCTGGAGCGCGAACAGGAAGCTGCGCCTGAAGGACGGGTGGCCCTGGCCCGTACCGGGCATCATGCGCCATCACCCTCATGTCGCGTCACCCGCGCGCCCGCGCGGTCGGCGTCGGTGGCGAGCAGGGAGACGAGCGCGTCCTCCCGTGCCTCCATCGCTGCGGCCTCCTCGTCGACGAGGTGGTCGTAGCCCAGGAGGTGGAGGAGCCCGTGCACGAGGAGCAGGCGCGTCTCGTCTGCCGGCGTCGTCTGGAAGTGCGCGGCCTGGCGCGCGATGTGGGAGGGCGCCAGCACGACGTCGCCGAGCTCGCAGGGCTCGCCGGGGGCGAGGTCGGGATCGTCGGGTCGCTCGCACTCGAGCGAGAGCACGTCGGTCACGCGGTCCACCCCGCGCCAGGACCGATTGAGCTCGCGCATCCGCCCGTCGCCCACCACCGAGAGGGACAGGCGGCAGGGACGATCGATGCCCTCCTCGCGCAGCACGAGGCGTGCCGTCGCGAGCAGCTCCCCCTCGTCCAGCGCAGGCGTCGCGCCGTCCTCGCAGGACAGGTCGATGTCAAGCTCAGGCATGGGGACGTGCCCCCCTCTCGTCGGCCTCGTAAGCGTCCACGATGCGTGCGACCAGCGAGTGGCGCACGATGTCGTTGCGGTCGAGGTCCACGAACGCGATGTCGCCCATGCCCTCCAGCACGCGCCTGGCGACGTCCAGCCCGTTGCTGCCGAGCAGGTCGCGCTGCGTGACGTCGCCGGTGACGACGAACTTCGACGAGAAGCCCAGGCGCGTGAGGAACATCTTCATCTGGTCGGGCGTGGTGTTCTGGGCCTCGTCGAGGATGACGAAGGCGTTGTTCATGGTGCGGCCGCGCATGAAGGCAAGCGGGGCGATCTCGATGATGCCCTGCTCTATCAGGGCGTTGCCCCGCTCCATGCCCGTCATGTCGAAGAGCGCGTCATAGAGGGGCCTGATGTAGGGATCGAGCTTCTCCTGCAGCGTGCCCGGGAGGTAGCCCAGCGACTCCCCCGCCTCGACCACGGGTCGCACGAGCACGATGCGCGCCACCTCGCGCCGCTTGAGCGCCGCGACTGCCATCGCCATGGCCAGGTATGTCTTTCCCGTGCCCGCGGGGCCGATGCCAAACGTGATCGTGCTCGACCTGATGGACTCGATGTAGCGTCTCTGGCCGTCCGTCTTCGGCTGGAGCGCCCTGCCGCGATGGGTGAGCAGTATGGCGTCGGAGGGGTGCGGGAGCTCGGATGCGCCATGGCCCACCTGGTCGATGATGAGGGCGAGGTCCTCCTCGTCCGGGGCCTGGCCCGCCTCGACGAGGGATATGAGGCGGGAGAACACCGTGGTCGCCTGATTGACGACGTCGGCGGGACCTACGAGCGAGATGACGTCGCCACGGACCGTGATCATCGCGTCGAAGGCCCTCTCGACCCCACGCAGCAGCGAGTCGGTGGGACCCATCAGCGCGGCGGGGTCGACCGTGTCGGGTATCGTCAGCCGTACGTGTGTGGGGTTCATGCTCCTCCAAGGAAGGCCCGCGGGTCCCTGTCCCACTTGATGATAGTCGAAGTGCGGGCGTCAAGCGTCCCGTCTGCCCGCACGTCCCGAACGCGCGCGCGAACGAGGGAGCCGGGCGCGAGACGATCGTCCAGCAGCACGTCAAAGAGTCCGCCCGTCACGCCGAGGCCCGTGCCCTGCACGATCGCGAGCTCGTCGCGACCCAGGCGGGTGAGCGCCTGCTCGCGGCGCATCTCCGCCGCCGCGGCCAGCATCGCCGCGCCGCGCTCGGAGGCCACCGCGGGATCAACCTGGTCGGTGCGCGAGGCGGCCGGCGTGCCCGGACGCCTCGAGTAGCGGAACACGTGCATCCTTGCGAAGGCCATCTGCTGGCAGAACGACAGCGACCGGGCGAAGTCCTCGTCCGTCTCCCCGGGGAACCCGACGATGAGGTCGGTTCCCAGCGCGACGTCGGGCAGGGCCTCGCGCGCGCTCGAGACGATGGCCGCATAGCGCTCGGTGTCGTAGGCGCGACCCATCCCATGCAGCGTGCGGTCGCACCCCGACTGCAGGCAGACGTGCAGGAAGGGCGCGACTCGCTCGCCGGCGGAGCGCATGGCGTCGAGGAGCTCGTCGGTCACGTCGGGAGGCTCGATCGAGGAGAGCCTGACGCGCCCCACGTCGGTCTCGGCAAGGATCAGCCGGAGAAGGCCGGGCAGCCCCTGCCTGCGTCCGTCGCGCTCGAAGCGATAGGCGCCAAGGTTGATGCCCGTGAGGACGACCTCGTGCAGGCCGCGCTCCTGGGCGGCACGTATGTCGGCAAGCACGTCTTCCGGCGCGACCGACCGCGCAGGGCCGCGCGCCCTCCAGACGATGCAGTAGGTGCAGCGGTTGTCACAGCCGTCCTGGACCTTGATGCCGGGGCGTGCCCTGCCTGTGGGGGTCACGCCCGGCGCGATGCCCTGCGGCTCGCGCGCATCCGAAGGCGGGCCTGTCGCCGTCGAGCTCAGGGCACGCATGACGACCTGCGGCACGCGTCCCTTGTCGACCTCGACGATGACGTTGTCGCCCAGGCAGGCGAGCTCGTCGGCACACAGGGTGGCCACGCAGCCGGTGGCGACCACGATCGGGTGCTGGGGCAGGCGTGCGGCATGGCGCACGGCCTTGCGCGTCTTCGCCTGCGCCTCACCCGTGACGGCGCAGCTGTTGACGATGACGGCATCCGCCTCGCGCTGTCCCACGATCCGCACGCCCTCCCGCTGCAGGGAGAGGGCTATCGCGTCAAGCTCCGCGCGGTTGACGCGACAGCCGAGGTTCGAGAGCGCCACGCGCATGGTGGCACGGGGACCCCGCGTCATGCGCGTGTCGCCGCAGAGCGCAGCTCGGCCACCCTGCCCAGCAGCAGGCGCTCCTCGTCACTGAGGTCATCGGGCACGCGCACGTCGATGACGGCCATGACGCTCCCGCGCGCGGAGGTGCCCATGCGCGGCATGCCATGGCCCTCGACCCTCACCTGCTGCCCGTACTGGCAGCCGGCGGGTACCGTGACGCTCACGTCCTCGTCGCGCATGATGCCATCGATGGTGACGGTGGTGCCCAGCATGGCCTGGAAAGCGTCCACCTCCACGCGACAGAACAGGTCGTCGCCCTGGCGCTCGTAGCGCTCGTGCCGCGTGATGTCGACGCGCACCACGAGGTCGCCCGACTGGCTCCCCCTGACGCCAGCCTCACCCCTGCCCTCGACTCGCACCGACTGCCCCGAGTGGACGCCTGCGGGGATCTCGATGTCCATCGTCTCCCGCTCGGGCGCGCGGCCCTGCCCGCAGCAGGTCTCGCAGGGCCTGTCTACGACCCTGCCCATGCCGCCGCACACCGGGCAGGTGCCCTGTGACTGCATCTGGCCAAAGATCGTGCGCTGCACCTCGACGACGCGACCGCTGCCGCCGCATCGCGAGCACGTGGTCTCCTCGCCGCCCTCCGCCACGCCGGACCCGTCGCAGTCGTCGCAGGGTGCCAGGCGGTCGTAGGAGATGGTCTTCGTGCATCCGGAGGCGGCCTCCTCGAGCGTTATCCGCAGCGAGATGCCCATGTCGCGACCACGGGCGCGCTGCTGCGGGGCAGCCGACGAGCGACCGCCGCCGAAGAAGGAGTCGAAGATGTCGCCGAGGCCGCCGCCGAAGATGTCGGACATGTCCACGTACTCGCCACCGAAGCCGGCGGGGCCGTTTGGGTCGCCATAGCGGTCGTAGTTGGCGCGCCTGCGCTCGTCGGAGAGCGCCGAGTAGGCCTCGTTGACCTCCTTGAACTGCTCCTCCGCACCAGGCTGCTTGTTGACGTCGGGGTGGAGCGTGCGCGCCTTCCTCAGAAAGGCCCTCTTGATCGTCCGGGCATCGGCGTCCCTGCCGACTCCGAGCACCTCGTAGTAGTCCCTTTTTGCTTCCAAGCCCACCCATCCTCGTGTACGACGACGCTTGCAGAACCTCTCGCACCACGGCCGTCAGCCGCTTATCCCCCCGCTGCAGGAGCCCACCAGCAGGGTGATGGCCACAAAGGGCAGCGCGCTGTTCAGGCCGCTCAAAAACGACCTGCCCGCGTTGGCCCACCAACCCCTGCTCGCCCTCACCCCATCGCGAAGCGCCATGAAGAGCCCCACGAGCATGAGGGCGACGATCGAGCCGAACACCGAGCCGCTCAGCAGCCCGATCACCAGGAAGGGGGCTGACAGGCCCAGCAGCCAGAAGCCCCAGCCCTGCCGGGCGCTCAGCCGCTCGGACGGCAGGCTCACGCGGCAGACGAAGTCCCCCGAGGGCTCTCCGTTGGTGCCCGCGTTGCCCATCCCCGCGACCTTGACGGTGTTGCCGTCATGCACGCCCGCAGGGATGTCGACGATCACCTCGCTCGCCGTGAGGATCCTGCCCGACCCGCCGCACTGCGCGCACGGGTCCTCCACCACGCGACCGGTGCCCTCGCACTCGGGGCAGGTCACGTCCATGACGCCAAACCCGAACAGGCCCGACAGGTCCACGCTCATGTGCCCGGTGCCACCGCAGGTCGGGCAGGTGGTCGGATGCGTGTGCTCCACCGACCCGTTCCCGTGGCAGGCGTCGCAGGTGGCGTAGCGCTGGTACGAGACGCCCCTGCGCACGCCGCTCGCGGCCTTGTCGTCATCGAGGGTGAGCTCGTAGATGATGTCGGCGCCGACCTTGGGGTTGTAGGCGCGCGAGCGCGACGTCCCCGCGGCGCGGCCCGCATGGGCGCCGCCGAAGGGGAAGCCCCAGCCGAAGGGGTCGTCCGCGTAGCCGCCCGTGCCGGCCGTCCCAGCGGGGCTGCCGTATCCCGCCGCAGCCCCCGCAAAGGGCGACCCGGACCTCATCGCGTCGTAGCGACGCCGCTTCCCGTCATCCGAGAGCACCGCATAGGCCTCCGAGACCTCCTTGAAGCGCTCCTCCGCATCGGGCTGCTTGTTGACGTCGGGGTGCAGCGTGCGCGCCTTCTGCTGAAAGGCCTTGCGTATCTGCTCGGTGGTGGCCTGCTGCCCCACACCGAGGATTGCGTAGTAGTCCTTCTCGTTCATTGCGGCCATGCGTGAGCGCTCCTGGGGTCTGCGACGGGAGTCCTAGGCGGGCATACGGGCTGCATTGTACCCGTCATATGCCTGGCGCAGACGTCTCGCTGTCGCAAATCCACAGGCATGGGAGGGGGGTGTGCCCGAGGCTGGCCGAGCTCGCCCCCTTGGCAGAGCGGTCACGCCCGGGCCAGGCCCCAGAGCAGGCCGTAGAGCTCGTTGCCCAAAAGCCAGCCGCGCTCCGTGGGTGCCAGCGCACCACCACAGGCATTGGCGACCAGCCCCTTCCGCAGGGCGTCGCGCAGGGCCTGGCGCCAGCGCTCCCCCATGGTCTGCTCCGCTGACCGCACCAGCTCGGGCGCGATGCCCGACGAGAGTCGCGCACCAAGCATGAGGTCCTCCGCCAGCGCCTCACGCTCGCTCAGGAACTCGAGGTCACAGGAGAGCCCCGCGAGCGAGGGGTGTCGAGCCAACCCGCGACGCCCCGTCCTCACGGTAAGCCGCACGCGAACTGCGCCTGCCGGAGGATCGGGCAGCTGGGGGCAGCACGTCCTCAGATGCAGATAGCCCTCGCGGGTGAGCATTGACGCCGCTCCCGTACCAAGCCCCAGGTAGGGGACGCCCGTCCAGTACGCACGGTTGTGGGCACACTGCTTGCCCGGGCGCGCATAGCTGGCCACCTCGTAGCGCGTGAGCCCCGCCCCAGAGAGGATGAGTGCCGCCTGTGCCATGCGGCTGGCCTGCACATCGGGGTCGTTCCAGGCGGGGTCTGTGCCACCGAGGCGCCGCGCGAGCGCCGTCTTATCCTCGATGGCGAGCGGGTACACGCTCACGTGCCCCACGCCACAGCCGAGCACTCCCGCAAGCGACTCCCGCCAGCTTGCCTCGGTCTGGTGAGGGATGGCGCACATGAGGTCGCAGGACACGTCGAGGCCGCTCTCCACGGCGGCGGATACCCGCTCGCACGCCTCGCGCGCACCGTGGATGCGCCCCAGGCTGACAAGCTCACGGTCGCTCAGGCTCTGGACGCCTATGGAGACGCGCGTGGCGCCAGACTCCGCCAGCGCCTCGAGCATATCATCGCCCAGGGAGTCGGGGTTTGCCTCGCACGTGAGCTCCGTCAGCCGGGAGCAGCGCCTGCGCACGTCTGCCACCAGCTCCCCCAGGAGCCGTGCCCCCACGAGCGTGGGCGTGCCGCCGCCCACGTAGGCCGTGGTGACGGAACCAAGGACCCCCAGCCCCTCGAGATCGGCCAGCTGCGCGCGCAGCGCGCGCACGTAGGCGACCACGAGCGGGTCGTCGTCCCTCGTGGCCCAGGAGGCAAAGTCGCAGTAGGCGCACTTCCTCGCACAGAAGGGCAGGTGCAGGTAGAGCGCATGGGCGGAGGGCACCTGAGGCCGCGCGGGCCACGGGACCGCCCCACCGGCGGGAGGAGATGCCGTCACGAGAGCGCCTCGCAGGCAAGACGGATGGCCTCGACCATCTGCAGGTACTCCCCCACCGTGGCGCACCTCATGGCACGCTCGCGCCACTGCGCGGCGTTCGGCATTCCCCGCAGGTACCATCCGGCGAGGCTCCTGGCGCGTGCCAGGTGGGCACCCGTCGCCTCGAGCAGCATCACGTGACAGCAGAGGGCCGAGAGGCGCCGGTCGATCGTGGGGGCCTCGGTGGCGACGCCTCCCAGCAGCCTTCGCGCATCGTCGAACACCCAGGGGTTCCCGTAGCTGCCCCGGGCGACCATGACCGCCGTCGCGCCCGTCTCGCGCAGCATGCGCACGGCCGCCTCGGGGGACCGCACGTCCCCCGACCCGATGACGGGAACCGAGACGACATCGGCCACCCGCCCGATGACGCCCCAGTCCGCCGCGCCACGGTAGAGCTGGCTCGCCGTGCGCCCGTGGACGGCGACCGCGGCGGCGCCTGCCTGCTCCATGGCGCGCGCGAACTCGGCGGCGACCTCGGGCTCGCCGCTGCGTCGCGCGCTCCTGACCTTCACCGTCACCGGCACGTGCGCCCGGGAGACGCAGGCGGCGACGATGCGGGCGGCTCGCGCGGGATCGTCAAGCAGCGCCGACCCCTCCCCCTTCCTCGTCACCTTGGGGACGGGGCAGGCCATGTTGACGTCGATGAGCGCGAGCCGGGGGCCCAGGCGCTCGCAGATCAGGTCGGTCGCCTCGAGGAACTGGGCCGGATCGGCGCCGAAGAGCTGCACGGCGATGTCGGGCTCGGGGTCGTGCGGCAGCACGAGCTCCCAGGTCTTGGCCCCACCGTAGTGAAGGCCCGCCACCGACACCATCTCGCTGTAGGCCAGGGCGGCGCCGCCGGCACGCGCCATCATCCGGTACGCCGCGTCCGAGACGCCCGCCATCGGCGCCATCAGGAAGGGGTTGGCCGCAAGGCGCGCGCGGAGGTCAGCATCGCGGGCAAAGGGCTCCAAGGTCGCACGCAGGCCCGCCTGCGGGGCGTAGGCGCGCAGGATGTCGGCGGGCGCCGAGCTGCCAGACGGCGTCATGCGCCGTCGTCCACCTTGAGGACGGCGAGGAACGCCTCCTGCGGCACGTCGACCGTGCCGATCTGCTTCATGCGCCTCTTGCCCTCCTTCTGCCTCTCCAGCAGCTTGCGCTTGCGCGAGATGTCGCCGCCGTAGCACTTGGCGAGCACGTCCTTGCGCACGGCCCGCACGGTGGAGCGACTGATGATCTTGTTGCCGATGGCCCCCTGGATGGGCACCTCGAACTGCTGGCGGGGGATGATCCCCTTGAGCCGGTCGCAGAGTCCGCGGGCCAGGGCGTAGGCCTTGTCCGCGTGCACGATGAAGGAGAGCGCGTCCACCTCCTCGCCCGCGAGCAGGATGTCGAGCTTGACCAGGTTCGAGGCCTGGTAGCCGGAGAACTCGTAGTCGAGCGACGCGTAGCCCTTCGTGCGGCTCTTGAGCTGGTCGAAGAAGTCGAGGATGAGCTCCGCGAGGGGGATGTCCACGTGCATCTCGACCGACTTCTCGGAGAGGTAGACCATGTCCTTGGTGACGCCCCGATGCTCGACGACCAGCTGCATCACCGCGCCCATGTAGTCAGGGGGCACGATGATCGTGGCCCGCAGGCATGGCTCCTCGATGCGGTCGATCCGCTCGGGGCGCGGGAGGTCCTGGGGGCTCTTGATCTCGAGCATCTCGCCGGCGGTGGTGAAGACGTGGTAGTCGACCGAGGGGGACGTGGCGATCAGGTCGAGGTCGAACTCGCGCTCCAGGCGCTCCTTCACGACCTCCATGTGAAGCAGGCCCAGGAAGCCGACGCGGAAGCCAAAGCCCAGTGCCACCGAGGTCTCGGGTACCCAGGTGAGCGACGGGTCGTTCACCTTGAGCTTCTCGAGGGCCTCGCGCAGGTTCTCGTACTCCTTGTTGTCGACGGGGAACACGCCGGCGAAGACCATGGGCTTGGCCTCGTGGTAGCCCGGCAGCGCCTCGTCGCATGGGCGGTCGGGGTCGGTCAGGGTGTCCCCCACGTGCACGAGCGCGGGATCCTTGAGGCCGGTGACCACATAGCCCACCTCGCCGACGCCCAGCTCGGGCAGGGACGTCTCGAGCGGCCTCTTGCAGCCGACGCCGTCGCACGTGAACGTGCCGCCCGTCGCCATCATCTGCAGGCGCGCGCCCGTGCGGATGGCGCCGTCGAACACGCGGACCGTGGCGACGACGCCGCGATACTCGTCGAAGTACGAGTCGAGGATGAGCGCCTTGAGCGGCGCGGTGACGTCACCGGACGGTGGGGAGACGAGGTAGACGATGGCCTCGAGCAGGTCGCGGATCCCCTCGCCCGTCTTGCCCGAGACGCACACGGCGCTGTCGGCGGGAAGGGCCAGCTCCTCCTCGATCTCCGCGCGCACGCGCTCGGGCTCGGCGGAGGGGAGGTCGATCTTGTTGATGGCGCAGACGATGTCGAGGTCGGCGTTCATGGCCAACAGGGCGTTCGAGACCGTCTGCGCCTCGACTCCCTGTGTGGCGTCGACCACCAGCACGGCCCCTTCGCAGGCGGCGAGCGAGCGCGACACCTCGTAGGTGAAGTCGACGTGACCGGGCGTGTCGATCAGGTTGAACTGGTAGGTGACCCCATCGTCGGCGTCGTAGGTGACGCGCACCGCGTTGCTCTTGATGGTGATGCCGCGCTCGCGCTCGATGTCCATCGAGTCGAGGAGCTGCGCCTCCATGTCGCGCTCCCCCACGGTGTGCGTGAACTCGAGGATGCGGTCGCTGATGGTCGACTTGCCGTGGTCGATGTGCGCGACGATGGAGAAGTTGCGGATATGTGAGGTGTCGTTTTTCATGCGAGAAATGATAGCGCATGGGCAGGCGGCGTGCTATAGTTGCGAGGTTGACCTCACCGTGTCTCAACGCAGAGGCCTCACTCGACAGGATCGAAAGGGAACGTACCGTGGCAAACATCAAGTCTCAGAAGAAGCGCATCAAGACCGCCGAGAAGGCCCGCATCCGCAACAGGGCCGTCCGCTCCGAGCTCAAGACCTATGTCAAGAAGGTCCGCGCAGCCGTGGAGGCCGGCGAGGCCGACGCCGCGCAGGCCGCCGCCAGCGCCGCCTGCCGCAAACTCGACAAGGCTGCTTCCAAGGGCATCATCCACAAGAACCAGGCCGCCAAGCGCAAGAGCGGCGTCCAGAGGCTCGCCAACACCATCAGCTAGCCTCGTCTCACATCGACCGACGACGCGCGGGGGTCCAGGGTGCTGCCTGGGCCCCCGCGCCCTCTGGCGCGGCCGGGAGAGCATCTCTCCCCGGCCGCGCCTGCGTCACTCGTCCTCGGCGTCCATGGTCATGGGGACGAAGCTGGCGGTGTTGCCGCCGATGACGTCCGCCTGGACCTCGGCGGCCTCGTAGTCATGCGCGTCGCGCATGGTCACCGAGAAGATGTCCTCGTCGGCACGCGGCCTCGCCACGTTCTGGGCGGCGACCTCCTCGGGCAGCTCGACGTAGGCGAGCTTGTGCTGACGCTTCGAGCGCGCGAACAGCGGGACGTACTCGAGCAGGATGCTGGAGTTCTCGAGGCCGTACCACTCGGCGGGGGATCCGCAGAGGCTGCGGATGGCGTACTTCGTCGATATCACGTCGCGGTCGCGCTCGGAGATGTCGTTGGAGGCGGAGGGCACCTTGCGGATCATGCAGAACTTGAAGTCGCCCACGTTGCTCTCGGAGCGGTAGATCGAGTAGCGATGCTGCTGGGGGGCGATCTTTCCCTGGCCCACCATCGTCTGCACGATCTGGTACAGGTACTCGTTGATGCGCTGGTTGACCCTGAAGCCCAGTCGCAGCTGCACCTTGAACACGAAGTTCGTGCCAAAGTCGTTCACCGAGAACTCGTGGGTGTCCGGCTCGTCGGTGACCTGCACGTTCAGGAACCAGTAGGCTCGCGCGCGCTTGGGACGCTTGTTGAGGATGGAGTAGAGGATGTCGCGATCGAGGCGCTCGAGCGAGGAGTCGTTCGTCAGGAAGACGAGGTTGTCGGCCACGTAGGGAAGCTCCCCATCGTTGCGCAGCCGGTCGAGCTGGTCGAGATACTCGCGCACCGGGAGGTACACGCTCTGCGTGCGCTCCACGGCCGTGCCGCGGCGCCACACGTACATGACCATGAAGATCGAGAGCGCCAGTATGACCGTCACATAGCCGCCATGGAAGAACTTGGTGAGGCTGGAGACGAAGAACATCGCCTCGATGGCCCCGAAGGCGATCGCGAAGAGCACCGCGACCAGACCTGCGCCGCGAACGCGGGAGAGGTAGGCGAAGAGCAGCATCGTGGTCATGAGCATGGTGACCGTGATAGCCAGGCCGTAGGCGGCCTCCATGTGCTCGGACGTCCTGAACAGCAGCACGACGCCGATGCAGCCGACCCACATGATCTTGTTCACCAGCGGGATATAGATCTGCCCCTTGTTCTCTGACGGGTAGTTGATCTTCATGTGCGGCATGAGGTCGAGGCGAATCGCCTCGGAGATGATCGAGTACGAGCCGGTGATGAGGGCCTGGGAGGCGATGATGGCGGCAAAGGTGGAGAGCAGCACGGCAAAGATGCGCACGCTCTCGGGAAGCATCTGGAAGAACGGGTTGAGGTCGGGGACCTGTGCCAGGGCGGCATCGCCCTGGTGCTGGCTGATCCATGCCCCCTGCCCCAGATAGTTGATGATCAGGGCGACCTTGACGAAGGGCCAGCTCACGTAGATGTTCTGCTTGCCGACGTGTCCCATGTCGGAATACAGGGCCTCGGCGCCCGTCGTGCAGAGGAAGACGTTGCCCAGCACCATGAGGCCCGCCTGGTTGAGCTTGAAGTCAAAGAGGAACATGAGGCCGCGCAGCGGGTTGAGGGCGCGCAGGATCGACAGGTCCTGCAGGAGGTTGGTGAGGCCCGCCACGGCCAGGAAGGCGAACCACAGCGTCATGATGGGGCCAAAGCCCCTACCGATGGTCGACGTGCCCGCGCGCTGGACCGCGAAGAGCACGCAGAGGATGAGGATCGTGATGACCACGACGACGGACTGCCTGTCGCCGATGACCCGGTGGATGGCGTCGATGGTGCGCAGGCCCTCGATGGCCGTGGTGACCGTCACCGCCGGCGTCAGGATGCCGTCGGCAAGCAGGGCCGCCCCTCCCACCATCGCCGGGACGATGAGCCAGCGCCCGCAGTGGCGCACGAGGCTGTACAGCGCGAAGATACCGCCCTCGTTGCGGTTGTCGGCCTTCATGGCGACGATCACGTACTTGACGGTGGTGATGAGCGTCATCGTCCAGATGATGAGCGAGAGCGCCCCGATCACGACGTCCTGGCTCATGGTGGGCAGGCCGCCATTGCCCGACATGATGGCCTTGAGGGTGTACATCGGGGACGTGCCGATGTCGCCATACACCACGCCAAGCGTGACGAGTATCATGCCGGCGCTCAGGGGGATGCCTGTGGCGCGGGCGCCCTTCTTGGCGGCGGTGCCGGCGGAGGTATGCTCCATGTCGCTCCAATCAGAGACGAACGTATGCCGATTATCCGACACTGAACGGGCAATCTATCACTGGGAGGCCCGTCGTGCGGCCGAACGGGTCGAATGGCGGCGTTCTTTATGATAACTTTATGGGACGTTCATGCGGCCTTTAGGCCAGGAGTACACTGCGGCCTGACGAGCGGATCGTTCGTCCCCACCCTTCCGGCTTCCGGCAGAGGAGGTTCCCGGCCATGCCCGAACGTGCGCGCACCATCCTCGTGGTGGAGGGTGACCCCGCCTTCTGCAGCCTCGTCTCCACGGCCCTCTCCACCCACGGCTATCGCCTCTCCATCGCCACGAGCGGCAGCGAGGCCCTTGCCGCCATGGCATCGGGACGTCCCGACATCATGCTGCTTGGCCTCGAGCTGCCCGACATCGACGGCATCGAGCTCATCAGGCGCGTCCGCACGTGGTCGATCGTGCCGATCATCGTGGTCTCCGCGAGCGCGGAGGGCACCGACAAGATAGCGGCGCTCGATGCGGGGGCCGACGACTACCTCTCGAGGCCCATCTCGGTGAGCGAGCTCCTCGCGCTCATACGGGTGACGGAGCGTCACCTGGCCTACCTGGCGGAGGGCGCGCCCCTCCCCCGTTCGAACTTCGTCAACGACGGCCTTGCCATCGACTATGCGGCTGCGACGGTGTCGCTCGACGGCACGGAGATCCATCTGACGCCCATGGAGTACCGGCTGCTCTGCCTGCTGGCGCACAACGTCGACCGCGTGCTCACCCACAAGCGCATCCTGCGCGAGGTGTGGGGCGGCGACCAGGACGGCGACCTCGCCTCGCTGCGCGTCCTCATGGGCACCCTGCGCAAGAAGATAGAGGCGGACTCCTCGAGGCCTCGCTACATCCAGACGCATGTGGGCGTCGGCTATCGCATGGTCTCCGTGTCGGTTCCGGCAGCGACGTAGCGCACCGCCTTTGCCCCCTGGCACCTCGCCCGCCCCTAGGCAGCCCCGCACACCTCGAGCACGAGCTGCGTGAAGGCCGTCTTGGCATCAGCCCCCGACTTGAGCGCCCGATCGCAGCGGGCGCAGGCGACAAGCGCGCCGGCGAGCTGGCCGGAGGGGAACCCGCGCGCCCAGCGCAGGTGGTTCTTGACCTGCCATCCCTGCTTGCCCAGCGTTCGGGCAAGGTCGGCGCCGCGACCGCGCCGCGCGAGCGCCTGCGCGCACACGAGCTCGCGCAGGCGCGCGACGAGCATCGAGACGAGCGCGACCTCGGAGGGGCTCTGCATCATCCCATAGAGCTCGAGCGCGCGCGCCGCGTCGCGCGCGCACAGGGCATCGAGGAAGTCCCAGGGCCTCACCTCGGCAACCCTGGTCACGTAGCGCTCCACGTCGGCACGCCTGATGGTCCCCGCACCGCGACAGAGCTCGCAGAGCGTGCCCGTCTGCTGGTCCAGCATGGTGGTCGACTCTCCCACGCGGGCGATCAGCTCGGATGCCGCGGCCTCATCCATCTCCATGCCGCGCGTCTGCGCCATGCGCATGACCCGCTTCGGGAGATCCCAGCGCTTCGCGGGAGCGCAGTCGATGACGGAGCGGGCGCCCAGGGCGTCGACGGCCTTGTAGAGGCGCGTGGTCTTCGCCAGCCTCTCCGCGACGAGGCAGAGGACGCTGCCGGGGTTCGGGTCGGCGAGATAGGCGACGATGGCCTCCGAGGCCTGCTTGGCAAGGCGGTCGGCGTCGTGGACCAGCACGAGCCTGAAGCCCGTCCCAAAGGGCAGGGTATTGAGGGAGGCGAGCAGGTCGGCGGCGTCCGTGTCGGCGCCCCCCGTGCGCTCGTCGAGGTTGAAGGCCTCGAAGCCGGACTCGAGGCGCCTGCGCAGGCGAGCCACGACCTCCTTTGCCTTGAGCTCGTCCGAGCCGACGACGAGGTAGGCAGGCAGCAGGCCCTCGGTCGCGCGTGCCATGCGATGCTCCCTTCGTGGATGGTCTTTCCACAACTGCCCATGACCATGTTCGTCATGCGTGACTCGAGGGGCTTGGTCCTGCGCGATCCTGGGCAGACGCGAGCGCCCTGCTCATGACGAAAAGGGGGGGGTTGGGCAGGCCCGGGCCGCTGCCCTCCGCCGGCGACCCCCTCCCATCCCACCACTATGCCACAACCTCACGAGGGGGCACCAGGCGGCCCTAGGCGCGCACCCTCTGCCGGACCCTGCCGCTGCGTGTCGACCGAGGGGCCATCCACCCCTGGGCGCACCTCGACGTCGCCCACGTCCCTCGTGCAGAGGAACAGCGAGCCCGCCCCCTCGAGCATCTCGACGCACTCCCTGCGCGGATGCCCGTAGGGGTTGCCCTCGCCGGCGCTCGCGACCGCGACCTCCGCCTCGAGCGCCGCGGCCAACGCCGGGGTGAGCGACACCTCCGACCCATGGTGCCCCACCTTGAGCAGGTCGACGTCGCCCACGTCCCCGCGATCCACGCACGCCTGCGCCACCTCGCGCTCCGCGTCGCCGGCGAGCAGGGCGCTCAGGCGCCGGGCGCCCTGCTGGTACGTCACGGCCAGCACGAGGGAGTCGTGGTTCTCGTCGCCGGCAACGGTGTCGCGCGGCCAGACGACGCGCAGATCGAACCCTCCCACCTCGAGCACGTCACCATAGCCCAGCTCGGTCGGCCCTGCCGACGTGAGCTCGTCGCAGGCATGCAGCAGCTCGCCGCCCATGGCGTCGCCGACGCCATGGGCCACCATGACGCGATCGCAGGGCACCATGCCGACGAGATCATCGAGACCTCCGCAGTGGTCGTCGTGCAGATGGGTCAGGACCACCGCGTCGAGATGTGCCACGTGCGCCCGCGCGAGCGCGTCGACGACGGCGCCGTCCGGACCGGTGTCGACGAGGACTGCCGCCGGGCCGTCCTGGACGAGCACGGCGTCACCCTGGCCGACGTCGAGTATCGCCACGCGCGGCGGGGCGAGGTAGCGCACCCGCACGTGGAGGGCCACCGCCAGGCCCAAGGCGCCAAGCAAGGCCGTGTGGCACGCGCGACGGCTGACGGGCGGCCAGAGGACGAGGATGGCCACCGGCACGATCGCGCACGTCAGGGGCGCGTGAGCGCCCAGCGCATGGGCCGGGACGGACGCATAGGGGATCCTGGACAGCGCGTGGAGGACGGCCACCACCACGGTGGCGTTGAGGTCGCAGAGCCGCAGGAGCGCGTCGGAGAGCCCGGGCACCCAGAACGTCGTCCCGTACAGGAAGCCCAGGGGCAGCAGGGAGCCGAGCAGGGGCGAGAGCACGAGGTTGGCAAGCGGTGCGACCAGCGAGATGCGCCCGAACACCGATGCCGTGAGGGGCATCGTCACCATCTGGCAGACGACCGTCGCTCCCAGGACCTGCCGAAGCGCGGCGGATGACCCCGGCACAAGCCCTCTGAGGCCACGGACCAGGCCGCGTGGCAGGGCCGGGCGGGGGACGAGCGAGCGGAGGGCGTAGTCGGCATAGGGCGAAAGGAGGCACAGGCCGGCGACCGAGCTCACCGACAGGACGTAGCCAAGCTGGCCGGACACGGCAGGGTCTGCCAGGGCCATGCCGAGGGCGGCGAGCGAGACCGACGAGAGGGCGTGCGCGCGTCTTCCGGCAACCTGCGACCCACCCGCCGCGACCGCCATGGCCCATGCGCGGACGGCGGACGCAGGCGCGCCGCACAGCAGCACGAACGAACCCGTGGACAGCACCATGACCCCAAGCCTGGGGGCGACACCGAGCCCGGTGCGCTCCAGCACCGTCGCGATCAGCATGGCCAGCACCGATAGGTGCGCGCCCGACACCGCCACGACGTGCGCCATGCCGCAGGCCGCAAAGACGTCAGAGAGGCCCTGCTCGTCGAGGGTGGTCCGATACCCCAGCACACAGCCGGCGAGCACCGCCCTCCCCTCGCCCGCCTGCGGGTCGATGGATGAGCGGACGGCATCTCTCAGGAGCGTGAGGGCGCCCGTCACGCCCTGGGGACCCCGCTCCTCGAGCATGCTCACCAGACGCACGGAGCCGCAGATCCCCTGCGCCCAGCCGCTGCGGCCGTAGTCGTCGTCGCGAAGGCGCGAGAAGCGCCCGACGCACCTGATGTGCCGTCCGCGCTCGATCGCCGCATCGGCCGTGACCCAGACCTCGCCAGACAGGCCGCCCTCCCCCACCATCCGGCATCGCATCCGATACCCATACGCGCCGGGCACGGGATCGCCCGTCACCTCGAGACGCCAGCGCGACACGGCGTCATGGGACAGGCGACCCTCCATGGCCGACAGGCGCATGCTGCAGAGCGACGCGGAGAGAGCGCCGGAGAGGGCGCTCGCCGCAACGACGAGCACGACCGAGTGCGGCCGTCGTGCGCCCCGGGCCATCGCGGCCCACGTCAGCAGGAGCAGGACGACGCCTGCCACGACCGCGCATGCGCAGACCGCGCTCGCCGTGGCCATGTCCTGGAAGGAGCATCGCATGACCTGTCGCTCGACCGTGACCGCTGCGACAAGCGCATGGAGCGCGAGCGGCAGCGTGGGCCGCGGGGGCAGGGTGGGCCCTCCCCTAGACACAGATCGACCCCTGGATCCTCTGGAACTTCTTCTCCCCTATGCCCGAGACCCTCATGAGGTCCTCGGGGGACGTGAACGGTCCGTTCGCGGTCCGATCCTCGATGATCGCCCGGGCGGTGACCTCGCCCACCCCCGTGAGCGTCTGAAGCTCCTCGGACGTCGCCGTGTTGAGGTTCACCAGTGCCGCCGTGTCCCCCACCCCCGCAGCGCCGCCCGTCGACTGCTGTCCGGCAGGGGGAGACGGCGCTGGGCCCGTCGCATCCCCCACATGGGGAATGTGGATCTTGGCCCCGTCCCTGAGGGCCTCGGCGAGGTTGACCGACGAGGTGTCCGCATCCTCGAGCAGCCCTCCGGCGGCATCCACGGCATCCCGCACGCGCACGTCGGCGCCAGACAGCTCGATGACGCCCGGATCCCTGACGGCACCGTCCACATGCACGACATAGCGTGCGATGGGGACCTTCTCCTGCGCGCCCGCACGCTCGGTCGGGCCCTCCTCGCCGTCGCTCGCAGCCTCGCCGCCCGCAGCCGCATCGGGGCGCGCGACCGGATCGTCCGAGGCCCCGTCGGCCGCCGCGCGCTCCAGAGAGAAGCCCGAGGCGCCCCACTGGGAGATGCCCCCTGCCGCGCCCGCGACCACCACGGCCACGACCAGCGCCGTCACGGCGGAAGTCGCCCCCACGAGGCCAAGGTGTCGGGCCGCCCTCCGTGCGCGGGGACCCACGTGCCGTCTCTGTGCCATGCGAAACCACCCCCCCTCCCATGATGGGGGCAGGCGCGCGATGGTCACGCATCCGTCTGCAATGAGCCACGCCCGAGGTGGCAGCACGCTCGCACCCGGCAAGCACGCGCGAGGGCCGCAGGGACCACCTGCGACTATGCGAGGCGCGGGACGGCCGGTGCGAGCTCCCGGTGTCGGGCGCGCATCTCCTTGGGCGGGCGATAACTCGGACACTGGTCGTAGTCCACGTACTCGATCGAGTCGACGAGCCCGTCAATCATCGCCTCGTGGTCGAACGCGTCCCAGGCCTCGTGCACGGCCTCGATGCGCGCATGCGTCTCGGGCCTGCGCGGCATGAACAGCGTGCAGCAGTCCTCCGCGGACTGCGAGCTGATCTCATGTGTCCCGATCTGCTCGGCGCGCCGCATGATCTCGAGCTTGTCTGAGCCGATGAGGGGCCGCAGGACCGGCAGGGACACCACCTCGTTGACCGCCGCGATGTTCTCGAGCGTCTGCGAGGCCACCTGCCCAAGCGACTCGCCCGTGACGAGCGCCTTGGCGCCCTCGAGGTGCGCGAGGCGCTCCGCGACGGCGAGCATCACGCGGCGGTACGTGATGATGCGCAGGCTCTGGGGGACGGCCAGGGAGATCTCGCGCTGCCGCTCGCCGAAGGGCACGACGTACAGCCGCCCGACGAGACCGGCCGGCGCAAGCGCCTGCACGATATCCTGGCAGAGCCACTCGCTTGCGTCTGAGGTCATCGGGCGGCCGGAGAAGTGCAGGGGAACGCAGGTGGCGCCCCTTCTGCCCACCATCCACGTGGCCACCGGTGAGTCGAAGCCGCTCGAGAGGAGCGTCACCACCTTGCCGGCCGTGCCGACGGGCAGCCCTCCCACGCCCACCAGCGACGCGGCGTAGACGTAGACGCTGCCCTGCACCACCAGGACGAAGACCGTGACGTCGGGGTCGCGCATCCGCACCCGCTTGTCTGGAAACGCCTCGCAGAGGACGCCCCCGACGAGGCGATGGATGTCAAGGGTATGAAGCTCGTAGGTCGTCGCGGACCTGCGGGCATGCACCTTGAACGACTCGAACTCGCCCGCCTCGCGCAGCGCCTGCACCGCGGCGGCGCAGTACGCGTCCTCGTCGAGACCGCACTGGTACGCCAGCGAGACGCGCGCGACCCCAGGGACCTGCGCGATGACGTGGGCATGCTCGATGGTGGCCTGTCCGTCAGCGAACGAGACGAGGAGGTGCCCCGAGACCCTCCTGACGTCAGCTGCGCCGTGGCCCCTGAGGGCACGGCGCAGGTTTCGCACAAGCTGGTTCTCGAATGTCGAGCGGTTCTTTCCCTTGAGGCCTATCTCGTGGTAGTGGACGAGGCACACCCGCTGCGTCATGGCCTAGAGGTTCTGCTGCACGTGCTTGTTCGAACCCCTGATCTCCTCGTCGAAGCTCTCGCGGACGAAGCCGAGGATGCCCGACTCGATCTCCTCCATGGCGATGGAGACGGGGTCCTCGCCGGAGATGAGGGGGGTGATGTCATCGAACTCCTGGACGGCGGCCACGCGCAGGTGCTGCCCGCGAACCATGTTGTTGATGTCGCAGGCACGCTTCGAAGCGATGGAGCAAAGCAGGAAGGGGTTATGCTCGGTCATCTCGAGCAGGGTGTCGATCTCGGGCTTGGTGACTGCCATCTTGATCTGTACCTCCAACAGTCTCGTAGCGGTCTATGAGCGCGATCATGCGCGCGGCCGCCTCGTCCAGGTCGTCGTTGACGATGCGGGCGTCATAGCTCCCGGCGCGCGCCATCTCCTCGCGGGCGGCCGCCAGGCGCAGCCGGATGGACGCCTCGTCCTCGGTGGCGCGGGTGCGCAGGCGACGCTCGAGCTCCTCCATCGAGGGGGGCTCGACGAAGATGAGGATCGCGCCGGGACGCCGCGCGCGCACGGCGAGGGCACCTTGGACGTCGATCTCGAGGATGACCGAGGTGCCGCGCTCGATGAACGGGTCGACCTCGCTTCGCAGCGTGCCGTAGCGCTTGCCATGCACCACCGCCCACTCGAGGAAGGCATCCTCCCCGACAAGGCGAGAGAAGGTCTCGTCATCGAGAAAGTGGTAGCTGACGCCATCCACGTCGTTGGCCCTCGGCCTTCTCGTGGTGGCCGAGACCGTCAGGTGAAGCGAGGGGCGCTGCTCGAGCACGCGCTTGAGCAGCGTGCCCTTCCCGACACCCGACGGCCCGGAAAGAACGAAGAGCTCGGCCGAGCGTCCCACTACTTGGGGAGAACCTCAAGCAGCTGCTCGCGCTGGCGGGCACCAAGGCCCTTGACGCGACGGGTGGCGGAGATGCCAAGCTCGCTCATGATCTTGGCCGCCTTGGCCTTGCCAAACCCGGGGAGCGACTCGATGAGGGCGGACACCTTCATGCGCGCGGCAATGGGGTCCTCGGAATCGAGGACCTCCACGAGGCTGATGTCGCCTCGCTTGATCCTGTCGCGCAGCTCGGCACGTGCGTGACGGGCGGCCGCGGCCTTCTCGAGAGCCGCCTTGCGCTGCTCGTCGGTGAGCTGGGGTAGTGCCATGGTTCCTCCAAACATCGAATGCATGTACAGCGTGACAGATTGAATGTAATGCAATACTAGCAGGGCAAAAGCACACGGGGTCCTATATTGACGATACCGGGCCCATTTATCAAGCCCTTTTCAACCAACCAGCACATATCTCTATCCTACCTGCATCTCTGCGGGATTGGGCGGGAGCTGGGCCGCAAGTTCGGCGACGATGCCCTCGAAGGCGGCGACGGGATCGCTGGCATGCGTGATCGGGCGCCCGATCACGAGCTTCGAGGCGCCGGCCCCGATGGCGGCCGCCGGCGTCGAGACGCGCCTCTGGTCGCCGACATCGGACCCTGCGGGCCTCACGCCCGGGCACACGATGAGCGCCTCGGGCCCAAGGAGCGCGCGCATCTGGGCGGTCTCCTTGGGCGAGCACACGACGCCGTCGGACCCCGCCCTCACGGACAGCGAGGAGAGGCGGGCGACCTCGTCGGCCATGGGCGCGTCGATGCCGATCGAGGCGAGCGCGTCGGCGTCCATGCTCGTAAGAACCGAGATGGCGACCAGGCGCGTGCGAGCCTCCCCGCGCTCTGCGGCAGCCTCCTCGACGCCCGCCCGCGCCTCCGCGACCATCGCGGCGCCGCCCAGGCCATGGATGGAGAGGATGTCCGCGCCCGAGAGGGATGCGGAGAACGCGGCGCCGCGGACCTGGAAGGGAATGTCGTGCAGCTTGAGGTCGAGGAAGACGCGCAGGCCGCGGACGCGCAGGTCGTCGACGATCGAGGGACCGTAGCGATAGAACAGCGTCATGCCCACCTTGACCCACGTCGCCCTGCCCGCGAGCCTGTTGGCAAGGCCGAGGGCGGTCTCCCGGTCGCAGTCGAGGGCGATGATGATGGCGTCGCGCGCCTCTCGTTCCGTCAGCATTCGAATGCTCCAATCAGCTCGTTGATGTCGCTCACGCCCTGGTCCTGCGCCCACTGGCCAAGCTCGGACGCTATGCGCGGCGCACATGCCGGGTCATAGAGGTTCGCCGTGCCCACCGCCACCGCCGTGGCGCCCGCAAGCAGCATCTCCGCGGCGTCGGCCCCTGTCGCCACGCCTCCGATGCCGCAGATGGGGATGGAGACCGCCTGGGCGCACTCCCAGACCATGCGGACCGCGATGGCGTGCACGGCCGGTCCGGAGACCCCCGCCGTGGCACGGGCGAGGCGGCTGCGGCGGGTGCGGACGTCGATGGCCATGCCAGGGATGGTGTTGATGAGCGAGAGGGCGTCCGCCCCCTCGGCCTCGAGGGCGCGTCCGATCTCCGCGACGTCATGCGGGGCCATCTTCACGACCACGGGACGGCTGGTCAGCGGGCGCACGGCACGCATCACCTCGGCCGCGCCGTCGCAGGTCGCCCCCATGGCCGCGCCGCCCCTGGCGATGTTGGGGCAGGAGATGTTGACCTCGAAGCCCGAGGCGAACGGCGCCAGCTCCTCGAAGAGCTCCATCGCGCGGACGTACTCCCCGATGGAATGGCCCACCACCTGGCAGATCACCTGGCAGCCCCGGTCGCGCACCCCCTGGAGATACGCGCCGTGCCCGTCGACGAAGGCCCTGACGCCAGGGTTCTGGAGGCCCACGGAGTTCATGATGGCCGAGCCGGGAAGCTCCGCGAGCCGTGGCGCGGGATTGCCGTCCCAGGGCTCTGCGGCGACGCCCTTGCAGGTCATGGCCCCCAGCGTCGCGCCCACGTCATAGAAGCCCTCGAACTGCCAGCCGTTGCCGTAGGTGCCGGACGCGGTGTTGAGGGGGTTGCGCATCTCGATGCCGCCGAGGTCGACGGACATGCTCACCGTGCTCACCAGACGACCTCCTCGGCATCGAACACCGGCCCGTCCTGACAGCAGAGGGCGTTTCCGCCCCTGACGAGCGCCACGTTGCAGCAGCTGCAGGCCCCGAAGCCACAGCCCATCATGCGCTCGAGCGACGCCTGGCACGCGATGCCACGCGCGCGGGCCAGCCGCGCCACGCCGCACATCATGGCGGCAGGGCCGCAGGTGTAGACCTGGGCGTAGGCGCGCCCGCCCATCAGGTCGGCCATGCCATCCGCGGCGGAGCGCGCGGCGGCGGGAGAGCCCTCCGCCGAGCCGTCATCGGTGGTGACGACCAGCGCTCGGTCAGGGTCATAGGACTCCGCAGAGCCCGTCCCCGCGGCCGCGGGGGTGCCGTAGCGCATGACGTCGTCGACGTCGGGGTAGACCAGACGCGCCTGCGTCCTCGCCCCAACGACCACGTCGAACCCCACCCTGGCATCGGCCAGCATGCCCGCCGCGGCCAGGATGGGAGGCAGGCCCACGCCGCCGGCGACGAGCAGGGCACGCCCCTCTGACCTGGGAAGCCACCATCCGGCGCCGCTGGGGCCCACGGCACTCGACCCATCGCCCACGCGCATCTGGGACAGGCGCCTGGTGCCCTCCCCCACCACCGCATAGATCAGCTCGACGGTGCCCGCGAGGGCGTCCGCGCGCTTGAATGACAGCGGGATGCGCAGGACGTGGCTGTTGTCCCCGGGGACGGAGAGGTTCATGAACTGTCCGGGGACGATGCGGGCGGCCAGCTGGGGGGCGTCGATGACCATGCGGTAGGTCTCCTGCGCCACCAGCTCGTTGCTGACCACCACGAACTCGTGCAGGGAAGTTCGTGTCGACATGCGCATGGCACCTCCAATCGGGATGTGTGACGCGCCCTCACGGCGGGTGGGCCACGGGAGGACGAGGGCAGGTCCCTCACCCCCGGGGCACGCGGGTCCGCGAGAGCCCCTGTCCCTCCCGCGCGCGAAGGGAGGGGCAGGGAGCTGGCCTGCCGCCTACGCGACCTCGCCGTTGACGAGCATGCGTCTTCCGTCGACGAAGACGTCCGTCGCGGCGCCCACAAGGACCTGCCCCAAGAAGGCGGAGTTCTTGGACTTGCTCTCGAAGTGGTCGGGGGTGACCTCGAGCTCCCTGGCAGGGTCGATCAGCGTGAGGTCCGCGTGGGACCCGGTCTCGATCCTGACGGGCCTGCAGCGCAGCAGCGCGCGCGGGTTGACCGCCATGACCTCGACTAGGCGCTGCCAGCTCATCCTGCCGTCACGCACGAGCCTGGTGAGCATGAGGGGAAGCGAGGTCTCGAGGCCGATGGTGCCGAAGTAGGCTATCTCCCACTCGCAGTCCTTCTCGTGCGCAGCGTGGGGGGCGTGGTCAGTCACCAGGCAGTCGATGGAGCCGTCGATGATGCCCTCGACCATGGCCTGGGCATCCGAGGCAAGGCGCAGGGGCGGGTTCATCTTGAGGTTGGTGTCGTACTCGTCGGTGATGTCCTCCTCGCAGAGGAAGAGGTGGTGTGGCGTGACCTCGCAGGTCACCGGCAGGCCCTCGGCCTTGGCGGCCTTGACCATCTCGAGGCCCTTCGCCGTGGAGATGTGGCAGATGTGCAGGGCACAGCCCGTGAGGCGACACAGCTCGA
The DNA here is from genome assembly GCA_002305995.1 of Atopobiaceae bacterium UBA1367. Classification (GTDB taxonomy): domain Bacteria; phylum Actinomycetota; class Coriobacteriia; order Coriobacteriales; family Atopobiaceae; genus UBA1367. The sequence continues at coordinate 427,562 of DBRN01000012.1, read as the reverse complement.
TGTCGCGGTAGATCTCGTGCTCCTCGCCGAGCGCCGGCCAGCCGAACATGCCGAGGCGCGTGCTGGCGCGCCCCTCGTTGATGACGCCGTTGGTCGTGAGGCTCTCGTCCTCGCAGTGGGCACAGACCACGCGGTCGAACTGGCTGACGTACTCCATGCACGTGCGCATCATGCCAGCGCTCTGGACGCCGTGCCCGTCATCGGAGAAGGCGGCGGCGCCCTCCATGACCATGTCGCCGATCTCGGCCAGGGCCTCGCCCTTCTCGCCACGGGTGAGCGCGCCGATCGGGCGGACGTGCACGAGGCCGGCGGCGTGGGCGCGGTCGACCTGGTAGCGAATCTCCGCACCGGTGTCGGTGACCGGGTCGGTGTTGGGCATGGTGGCCACGTCGGTGAACCCGCCGTGGACGGCCGCGCGCGAGCCCGACGCGATGGTCTCCTTGTATTCGAAGCCGGGATCGCGGAAATGCACGTGCATGTCCACCAGGCCAGGCACCAGGTACCTGCCGGCGCCGTCGATGACCTCGACATCCTCGTCCACCCTGATCCCCTCGGCGACCTCCGCGATCTCCTTGCCCTCGATGAGCACGTCGCGGACGCCGTCCAGTCCGACCTGCGGGTCGACCACGTGGGCCCCCCTAATCAGAAACGCCATCGCCCTCTCCTCCCAGCAGCAGGTACATCTCGGCCATGCGGGTGAGGACGCCCGCGTTGACCTGGTTCAGGATCCTCGAGCGTGCGCAGTCGGCGACCTCCGCGTCGATCTCCATGCCACGGTTCATCGGGCCCGGATGGCAGATGATCGCATGCTCCTTCATGCGGTCGGCGCGCTCGAGCGAGAGGCCGTAGAGGCGATTGTACTCGCGGCGGCTCGGGATCGCGGCGCCCTCCATGCGCTCAAGCTGGACGCGCAGCATGTAGACCACGTCCATGTCCTCGAGCACGTCGTCGAGGCGATAGGTCTGGTCGCAGCCAAACCAGGACGGGTCGTCCACCTGGAAGGTGGGAGGGGCCACGAGGGTGACCTCGGCTCCCATGGTCTTGAGGGCCGGCGCCAGCGAGCCGCAGACGCGGCTGTGCGCGAGGTCGCCCACGATGGCGACCTTGAGGCCGTCGAGATGGCCGAAGTGCTCGCGGATGGTGTAGAGGTCGAGCATGGCCTGGGTGGGATGCTGGTGCTTGCCGTCGCCCGCGTTGATGACCACCGCGTCGGTGTTCTCGGTGATCTTGTGCGGGGTGCCCGCGAGCTTGGCACGTACGATAAACATGTCGACGTTCATGGCGTCGATCGTCTGGATGGTGTCAGCGAGGCTTTCGCCCTTGACGACCGACGAGGTCGACCCTCCCATGTTGAGGGCGTCTGCCGAGAGGCGCTTCTCAGCGAGCTCGAACGAGCTGCGGGTGCGCGTGGAGGGCTCGAGGAACAGGTTCACGATGGTGCGACCGCGCAGGGCGGGGGCCTTCTTGATGCCCTTGCGGTTGTTGAGCGGCTCGAAGGACTTCGCCGTATCAAGGATCTGCGTGATGTCATCGGCCGTCAGGCTTGGCGTGTCGATGAGATGCTTGACGGAAAGCATGTTAGCGGGCACCTCCGGCGGTCTTCTCGATGTCCCAGATCTCGATGGCATCCTTCCCGTCCAGGGAGGTGACGCTCACGCGCACGTCCTCCTCGCGGGAGGAGGGCACGTTCTTGCCGACGTAGTCCGCCCGTATGGGCAGCTCGCGGTGGCCGCGGTCGACCATGACGGCAAGCTGCACGCTCTTGGGGCGGCCGAGGTCCATCAGCGCGTCGAGGGCGGCGCGAACGGTGCGACCGGTGTAGAGGACGTCGTCGACCAGGATGACGTCGACCCCGTCGATGGGAAACATGATGTCGGTCGCGTGGAGCACCGGCATGATGTGGCGGGCGTAGTCATCGCGGTAGAAGCTGATGTCGAGCTTGCCGATCTTGGGACGCGCGCCCTCGATGCCCGCGATCTTGTCGGCGAGGCGCTCGGCAAGGGGCACGCCGCGACGAAGCACGCCCACCAGCGCGATGCCCCGGGCGCCCTCGTTGTGCTCGATGATCTCATGCGCGATGCGGGTGATGGCACGGTCCATCCCCTGATCGTCCATGATGACCGCCTTGGGACTGGCCTGTTCCATATGACTCCCTTCCACAAGAAAAACGCCCTCTCCGCCTGGCGCGGCATGGGCATTCGGAAGGAGACTCGTGAGCGAGCGCATATGTGGTGTGTCGCCTTGCCGGTATCCCGTACCGCGCTTAAAGGTCATGACCACTATAGCGACGGGATGATGCGCTGACAAGGCATGCACAGATGAAACATGGGGAGCACGGACGTCACGCCCCCCGCCGCCCGGGCCCATCCCGCTGGGGATGTTTGCCGCGTTGCCCGCGTCCTCACACCCGACGGGAGCGAGGACCTAGCGAGCGTAGCGAGCGATTCCGCAGCTGTCGGGTGCGAGGGGGCGGGCGCCCTCTCGCGGCACATCGCCAGCGGGATGGGCCCGGGCGGCGGGGGGCGCCTTCGGTCGCGCCTACTCGGCGATGTCCAGCTTCTGCTCCAGGAGGCCCCTCTCGGTCGCCTTCTGCCGAGCGTAGAGTCTCATGCGGCCCAGCGCGAAGCCGATGCCGTTGGTGCGCAGGGAGTAGAGGAACTCCTTGACGAGCTCGCCGTAGTACTCCTTGTTGCTGTACCGTATCGGCTCGTACCCCGAGAGCTCGAAGAACAGCTGCTTGGAATGGCCCGAGAGGTTCTTGATGCGCACCACGCGCGCGGGATCCATGCGGCGGAACACCTCGGTCGACCACGTGGTGATCTCGGGGTTGCCGTCGCCGAACTCCGCAAAGGAGCCACCGATGTAGCGAAACCCGATGATGTAGAACGCCTGCAGGATCTCATCGTCGGTGATGTTCAGGCGCTCGATGATATCGGCCATGTCGTGCCAGCGGTCAAAGCACAGGCGCGCCCGCTTGAGGACCGACGAGGAGCCGGGAAGGTCCTCGCGGTAGTGGTAGTAAGGTTGCTCCTTGTACACGATGGAGTCGGCTTGGCAGAGCGTCTCGATCAGGAAGGGGTTGTCGACCCAGCCCGCACCAGGAACCTCCTTGAAGCGGATCCCCTTCTCATCGAGGAAGCCCTTGCGGTAGATGGCCGACCAGATCGAGGGGTGGTGCTGGATGAGGTGCGGTGCGTCCTGGAGCTTGAAGGGCTGGAAGCCAGGATCGACGCGCTTGAAGTACGAGCAGTTGCAGACATACTGGTCGGACGTCTCAGGCAGCACCACGCGCATGTAGGGCGACTTGATGATGTCGGGGATCGTGTCGGGGCCAAAGCCCATGCCATACTCGAACAGGTCATCGTACATGTGGGGGGCAACCCAGTCGTCGGGCTCGAGGATGGCGACATAGGTGCCGCGGGCCTCGGAGATGCCGCGGTTCATCGTGGCGCCGTATCCCTGGTTTTCCTTGTCGATCACCCGCACGCGGGAGTCGGCGGTGGCGTGGGCTCTCATGATGTCGAGGGAGCCGTCCGTCGAGCCGTCGTTGAGCACGATGATCTCGATGGATACGCGATCGTTCTGCTCGGCGGACGAAAGGGCCTCATCGAGATAGGCCTCGGTGTTATAGCATGGGACGATGACGGAAACGTCGATACCTGCCATGGGTCACCTCTTCATGTTGGCGTATGCGTCTGCGACCTCCACGGAGGGGCCATCCATCCTGAGGTTGCCCTTCTCGATCCAAATGCAGCGCTCGCAGACGCGCTTTACCTGTCCGGCGTTGTGACTGACGAACAAGACCGTGACGTTCTTGGAGCTCACCAACTCGCTGATGCGCCGCTCGCACTTCTCGCGGAAGAACTGGTCTCCGACGGAGAGTGCCTCGTCGACGATGAGCAGATCGGGCTCGGTGATGGTGGCGATGGAGAACGCGATGCGCGCGACCATGCCGCTCGAGTAGTTCTTGAGGGGCATGTCCATGAACTTCTGGAGTTCCGCAAACTCCACGATGCGGTCGAAGTTCTCCTCGATGAACTCCTTGCGGTAGCCCAGCAGGGCGCCGTTGAGGTAGATGTTCTCGCGGGCGGTGAGCTCGCGGTCAAAGCCGGCGCCGAGCTCGATGAGAGGCGCGATGTTGCCGTTGACCGTGACCGTTCCCTCGGAGGGACTCAGCACGCCTGCGATGATCTTGAGCATCGTGGACTTGCCCGAGCCGTTGGTGCCCACAAGACCAACGGACTCGCCAGGCCGCACGTCGAAGCTGATGTTCTTGAGCGCATGGAAGGGCTTGAACTTCAGCTCATGGCGCGTCATGGCGATGAAGTACTCCTTGAGGGAGTTGAACTGCTCCTTCGCGATGTTGAAGGTCATCGTGACGTCATCGACGCAGATGCTTCCCGGCTCGCTGGCCCTGATGATGTCGTTTGCCATCCAAGCGCTCCTAGATGAACAGTATGAAGCGGTCTTCCAACTTGCGGAACACGGTGTAGCCGATGGCAAGCATCAGCAGGGCACACCCGACGCAGCCCACATGGATCAGAGGCCCTGGGCTCATCTTCCACAGCAGGCAGCGCCTGATGAAGGTGATGTAGAGGTACATGGGATTGAACCTCATGGCCGACTGCATCCAATCGGGGAGGATGGTGACCGAGTAGAACAGGGGCGTGAGGTACATCCATGCTGTGAGCACGACGCCCCACAGGTGGATGACGTCGCGAAAGAACACCGCAAGCGCCGACAGCAGCAGTGAGAGACCGATGCAGAACACCGTGAGGTACAGCACGCCAAGCGGGACCATGAGCGCCCAGGGGCTCAGCGTCCACCTGAAGACGGTCATGACCAGGGCGACGGCGACCAGCGAGAACGTGTAGTTGACCACCGCGAAGAGCACCTTCTGCACGGGGAAGACCCACCGGTTGATGCGCACCTTCTTGAGAAGCGACTGCGCATGGATGATGGACTGCATGCCCGCGTTGGTGGCATCGCTCATCAGATGCCATGCCGTGTTGCCCAGGATCAGGTAGATGGGAAAGTTGGGGATGCTGCTATCGTGCCTGCTCATGAGCTTGGTGAAGACCACCGCCTGGACGCACATCATGAGCAGCGGGTTGAGCACGCTCCATGCGATGCCGAGGATGCTGCGGCGATACTTGAGCTTGAAGTCCTTCGTGACAAGCTGCCGCACGACGTACAGGTCACGTTGAGAGGTCGGATACCAGGCGTCACTCTTGGATATGGTCTTTGGGGTGGTCTCGCCTGATGCGTTTTGGCTCACATTCCCCCCTAAGGTCGTTCGCTCCCGTAGCCGATCCAAGACATACTATCACGCATGACATGGGATCGCCTAAACCACACGTCACAGCAACATCTTGCATCAAAGGGGCGACGCGCGGTGATCCCTATTCCGTCGAAGCCATCCTTTGATGCGATTCGGAGCCTATCTGAGCGACTTGCCGAACCATCCCCACTTGGGCGTCATGCGATCACCATACCAAGCGATCCACTGATAAAGCGACATGGTCCTGATCGGTCCGACATTGTCCATGATGAGCCCGTTGCCGATGTACACTGCCACATGCCCCCAGATGCTGCCTGCCCGCGTGCGCCCGTGCGAGCTCACGGCCACGATCATGCCCGGCTGGAGGTCTGTGAGCTTGTCACTCGTGCAGAACCACCGGTACTGGTCGCGGGCGTCGCCCGCCCAGTACCCAATGCCCGCCCGGCGGAACACGTTGGTTATCCATCCGGCACAGTATCCCGGACCTGCCGATGGCGTCCGCTTTGCGGCTTCCAGCACGGCCTGCTGACGGCTGGTGAGCGAGGGATGGGTGAGGGCGATGGGCTTCCATGACTGCCCGGCGCTGTTCGTCGACGTGGTCAGGTAGACGTTCGCGCTGTTCTTCGCGCCATCGTTGTATGCATGCAGCAACAGCTCGGCGTTGGCCGCGCTGATGAAGCGGATCGATCCCCCATCCGCTATGCCTATCCGCCAAAGCTGGATCTTCTTGCCCTTTGTCAGCTTCTGCTGCGCGACGTTTGCGCCCTTCGTCCCTTCCTCCGCCGTGAGGTACAGTCCGCTGAGGGAGTTGCTGATCAGCCAGTTCGAGCCACTCGTCTCGAGGAGGAACAGCTGGCCGACCTTGTCCGTCTCCTCGTAGACCTGGATGTTGGCCCCGCTCTTGACCGACGTCCTCTTCACGTCAAGGTAGCGCGAGCCACCGTTTTGCAGGAAGTAGTAGCCGGAACGTATGAGCGTCGTGTACTCGAATGTGAAGTGCTGCGAGTTCCTTCCGTTGAGGGGGTAGCCGTTTACCACAGTTCCCTTTGCGGTCTCGCCGCGCCACATGTCGAGCGCCTTGCCCGTGGCCGCATTCACAAGGGTGAACCATCCCCCTGTGAACGTCACCCTCCATGTGTTTGCGTCTATCTTGGCATCGGAACCCTTCCCCGTCTGCCTAACCTCAGAGACGTCGGTGCCCATCTCCGTCAGCCAGCCGCCAGACGAGGCGGTACGCACGCGCCACATGTCCACCCCGCCGGCAGACACCAACTCAAAACGCTGGTTGAGCCCATTCGTGTCGGTCCAGAGCAGCAATCCCGCCGTGCCCGTGGACGCACCACGGACGTCAAGCGAAACGACGGAGCTCGTGCGCGGATGAATCTCCACGATACCCGCCGAGAGCAGAGCCGCGCGCGTCAGCTTGAAGCGCGTCGTCTGATATGCGCTGCTGTAGCCATCGTTGCGCGTGCCCCGCACGTCGGCGCCGGATTTGTTGCCCCGGACTCCCATGGCAAGCCCGGTCGCCTTGTTGACCAGCGAGTAGGTGCCGTCACCGTGCGCGCGCAGCGCCCACCGCTGCGTCGCGGCCGCCTTGCTGTAAGTCTTCTGCACGATATTGTTGCCGGGCACCACCGATGAGCCTTCCTGGGCAAGCGCCTTGCCGGTTCCCACGACCCACGCGACGTAGTAGCCCTCTCCGTCTGGCTCGAGGTAGATCTTCTGGTAGCTCTTGTTCCCTGCAGTGCCGACCTTGACGTCCGCGCCGCTCTTGGTGCTCCCGCCACTCACCTCGACCACCAGGCTCGCACCTGTCGTCTGTGCGAGGATGTGGGCCGTGAGGACGTAGGCCCCTTCGTTGACGACATCTCCCGCCCCCACGGACGGATTGGCCTCCAAGAGGTAGAACCTGCGATTCTTTGCAGACGTATCCGTCTTGTAGAGCTTGACCTGAGCGCCGTTGGCCGTGCTGGCACGGCTGATGTCGAGCATGCGATCGGGCAGCGAGCGATTGATGAGGTTGAACCACGAGCCATTCTTCACGAAGGCCCAAAGCGCCCGGTCGCCCACCGCGACTGGGTCCAGCAGCTCCACTTCGTAGTCGCTCTCCTTGCTGGGCTTTCCCAAGGCGAGCTTGCCGTTGCTCCCCGCAAGCAGGATGTGGTACCAGCCACTCGCCTCGTCAAGCTTGACGTCCCATGTCTGATTGCCGCTTTTGCCAAACGTCCACGACGACACCTTCGAGCGCTCTGCCGGGGACTTGCCCCCGACACCGAGCACCTTGTCATCCGCAACACCGCACTCTATGACGTAGGTTCCCTCCTTGACATGCGCGGCGCCATGCGGAAGGGCGAGACCCTCGTCACCACTTGCGTCTTGGGCCTTAAGCCCTGCGCCCCCCTCGGCCCGGTCGGAGACCCCTGGCGTCGACTCCGCCGGAATGGCCCTCTGTCCGAACGGCGCGTCATCGATCGTCGCGGGCGCATCGATCCCATCGCTACCGCCCTGATCCACGATCACGTCGGCAGCCGTCTCTGCGCCTTCTGCCGGGGACTCATCCTGCTCGAGGGACTGGGGCGCAGGTGCGCCCTCCTCGGGCAGGTCGCCCGTCGCCGTCTCGGTCGCGATGCTCTCGCACGGACCGATCCCCAGCAGGTGCTCGCCGTCGTCGGCGCGGGCCGTGGTGGGCACGGCCGTCCCCAGCGCCACGGCCAGCGCACAGATGGCCACGGCCCGTGCCATCGGTCTGAGCATGTCGTGCCTTGCGTCCAAAGCGGCACCTCCCATTACGTCTCCTCGATCAAGCCCTCGCAGCATGTGAGCACGAACCCGCAACGCCCGCGGTCGAGCCTGCGCCCATCGCAGCTGAACGCGTGTTTGCACCCACCTCGTGGCGCCCTGCCCTCCAAGACCGCCCCCTGAGATCGCCTCATGAGTAGATGAGCACCCTGGTGCCCCGAGGTATGGTGCTGTAGATCCAGTAGGCTTCGCCCAAGGGCATGCGCACGCACCCGTGAGAGATGTGCATGCCGAGGCGTCCGTCCTGCGGCGATGTCTTGCTTCCCGGGTTGTACGGCACCGAATGGAACAGGTAGTCCCGGTAGAATTGCGTCCAGTACCAGCACGTGTACCCAGAGCCAAAGGACACGCCACGATCCTGCACCACGAACGACCCCTCGACCGTCGGGGTGTTGGGCGCGCCCACCGAGCAGGATATGTTGCGCACGGGCCTCCACTTGCCGTTGCCGCCCGCCATGACGATGACCCTGCAGCGTGACTTGTCCACCACAAGCAGGTATCCCGTGGCGCTGCTGCTCGCGTTCGCCGCGTTGACAGCACGCAAGATGTACCCGCTGTACGGCTGGTAGGTAGTCCTCACGGCCTTCCATGACTGCCCGTTCCCCTGGTTTGCCGTGTAGACCTGCACGTTCGCGCCGTTGCCCGCATTGTTCCTCTGAACGTCGAGGACCTTTCCCGATGCGGCGTTGACGAATGCGACGTAGCCGCCGTCGATGATCACGGCGTCCCAGCGCTGGGTGGTGGCGGACGAGCCCTGCTGCTGCGTGACGTTGGCGCTGTTGCTCGATCCCGCCGCCGTCAGGTAGAGCCCGCTGTAGGTGTTCTTGATGCGACAGTGGGCACCGCTCACCTCGATGGTGAAGTATTGGCCCAAACCACTGCTCTTCTGCCAGGTCTGGATGTTGGCGCCCGCGGAGGGGGAGTCGTTCGCCACGTTGAGGTAGGTGCCCAGCTTGCTCTGGATGTGGTAGCACCCAGGGGCCAGAAGCTGCACGCGCTCGAACGTGAAGTGCTGGGAGTCCTTGCCGTTCGGCTCGTACCTGATGATGGACGTCCCCTTGCTCGTCTTGCCGTGGCGCATGTCCATGGCCTTGCCCGAGCCCTTGTTGATGAGAGAGAACCAACCACCCGTGAACGTGACCTTCCATGTGTCGGCATCAGATGCTGCGGTGTCCCCCCTGCCCTGCTGTTGGATGGCGGCACCGGTATCGGTGACCCATCCGCCAGAAGATGCCGTGCGAATTCTCCAGAGATCGACCCCACCGCCCGCGACTAGCTCGAATCGCTGGTTGAGCGCATTGGTGTCAGTCCAGAGCAGCAGGTTCGCATTCCCGCTCGCGACGGCCTTCTGCACGTCGAGCGAGGTCTGGGCATTGGTCCTGGGATGGATCTCCACGATTCCGGCGGCAAGGAGCGGCGTGCGCGAGAGCGTGAAGAGCGTGGTCTCATAGCCGTCGTTGCGCGTGCCGACGAGATTTGCCCCCGAGGTACCAGACGTCGCACCCAACGCGAGGCCTGTCGCCTTGTTTACGAGCGCATAGTACGTCATCCCGTCCCGTATGTGCTTCTGCAGCGCCCACAGCTGCGTGTCGTGGCCCGTATAGGTCTTCTGCACGACATTCGTCCCCGGAATGATGGTGTCGGACGCAAGCGACAGCGCCCTGCCCGTACCTACGATCCAAGCGACGTAGTAGCCGTGCCCGTTCGCCTCGAAGTACACCTTCTGGTGGTCCTTGCCGTTGGCAGTGTAGAGCCAGACGTTGGCACCGCTGTCAGTCCGCGCCTTGCGAACCTCGGCAACGATCGCCTTGTTTTTCGAGGGCGCGACGGAATAGGCGCCCTCGGTGACGGTGTCGCTGCTCGGCACGGCAGGGTTCACGTCAAGCAGATAGAAGCGCTGCTGTTTCCTGTTTGTCTCGTTCTTCTCGGCAAGCTGAATGTTTGCCCCGTTCCCGACGCCACCACTCCTCACGTCAAGATACAGCTGCGATGCACGGTTGATCAGGTTGTACCAGAGGCCGTTCCTGACAAAGGCCCAGAGGGCGTCATCACCGGCAGATTCTGGATCGACGAGCCTCACGTCATGCGGGCTTCCGGAGGAAGGCGAGGCCCCCAGGGCGGCCACGGTGGAGCCATGCAGGTAGATGCGATACCAGTTGCTTGCCGTATCGAGCACGACATCCCACGTCTGGTTGTCCCCGCCATTGTAGGTCCAGGAGGACACGTTCGACCCGACACCAGCGGTCTTGCCAGCCGCATCAAGCACCTTGTCGTCAGAGACGTTCGACTCGATGACAAAGGGGCCTTCCCTGACAGTGACGGCGTCTGCGGGCAGGGCCGTGTCCCCATCAGGCTGGGCGAGCGGAACCCCTTCACCGGATGCGATCGTCCGGGCATCTCCGGCCAAGGCTTCATCTCCGGCCAAGGCTTCCACCGAAGGTGCCTCCTCGCCCGCCACGAGGCCATCGGTGGCAGATGCGGCATCGACGTGCCCCTCCTGGATGCAGGCATCCTCATCGGTCGTGAGGCACTGCTCTGCTGCAGAAGGCCCCTCTCCAAGCGTCTCTTCCGCGCGCGCCGCAGGTGGCACGCACCCCATGATGATGGCTGCGGATGCGACGGTGACAACCGCCCGCCCCAGAAACAACAGTGAACGACGTCGCATGCGCTCCTCCAGTGGCAATGTTGAAGTTCCAGCCTGCCTACCTGACACCACACTACCCCTCGTCCTCTTGGGAACCCGCACGCGCCAGTTCGGTCAGAGCCGCTCTCGTGCGCTCGTCCCGCAGGAGGTCATGCGAGAAGTGATCGAAGTGCAGACCGATGTCCTTGGGAAGCTCGAACAGGTCGCCATAGTGTGCTTCGGCGCACTTCCACGCATGATTGGGCGCGCAGATGAGATGTCCCTCGAAGGGAATCCGCTGGAGGGGCAGGATGTCCTCGCGTCGCACCTGGTACCAATCGTGGTGGTCGACGAGGGCATCCAGGTTATCGACGCCCAGTATGACACCTGCGGCCTCATCCTCGTTCTCCGTGCACGGCCCCCCCTCGCCATAGAGCGTCTGTACGGCGCGATCGAAGTGGGTGGCGATGGCGGCGGCCTCAGGCACGTCGGCCTCTACGAGGTTGTTCTCCCGCTCGTCCCAGAACGCGAGCGTCTCATCCTTCCCGAGCGCCGCCTTCAGGTCCTCGCGGGCAGCCTCGCGTGCCACGAAGGTATCCGTGTCGACATGCCTCGTCAGGTCGTAATAGAAGAGGTCGACAAAGCAGGGAACGCTCTCGTCGGCATAGCAGAAGCGCACCTGCTTGCAGAGCATCGCCCGATCATAGCGCACCGTGATCCGGTACCGATCCTCCCGCTCCACAAGCTCCCGCGCGCGTTCGATGTCCTTGCGCGGCATGCCGACGTCGAGATCGTCATCCCAGGGAATGAACCCCTTGTGGCGCACCGCACCCAAGATCGTTCCCGAGACCATGGAGTAGGTCAGTCCATACTTCTCGCAGAAGGCGTCGAACTCGGAGAGCAGCTGGGCGCTTGCGAGCTGATAGGTCCTCAATCCGGCGCGCGCGGTCCCCATGGTGGTGAAGAAGCGCTCGCGCGCCTCATCCGACGACTCCTCCCCGCGACGGTAGCCCTCCCAGAACATGAGCGTCAGCCTGCCGTCGAGGCCTGCGATCGCCTCCTTGAGCTCGGAGACCCAGATGCGCGTAAGCCCGACCTCGTCCCGCATCTGCTCCATCTGCTCATGCATCTGCCCAAGTTCGTGATGCATGGCGTGCAGCGAGCGAGATGACGCAGGGAGAAGGGCTTTCATCGTTGGAAGCATGGGTATGGTCACCTTCAAAGACGGGTGCGGGCAGCCGGTCGGCGCTGCCTACGAGGACAGCATCGCCTTCAAGTACCTGAGCAGATAGTCATGATAATACATCGTGCCATCATATCCCGGGACGGCCCACTTGCCCGAAAGCCCGGCGATGGTGGGAGCGCACCCTCTTGTCACCAAGCTGAAGCGCGGGTCGACACATGCCTGGTTGAGCGGCGCGGTGGACGCATAGGCTTTGAGGTGTTGAATCTGCGCACGAATGCCAATGCGCGCATTCGGAAAGCGAGCGCCCTGCACTCCCCCACCGGTCGTGCCAATGCCAGCAAAGTTATACTGCGAAGGCACCGCGTCGCCACCAAACTGGAAGCGCCCGGTCTCATGGAGCGATTGTGCGAACGCGACGTCACCGCGGACGCCTTCCGCCTCGCCCTCCTCCCAGAAGTACCTGACCAGCTTCTCGACCGTCTCACCGTCCTTGATCCACTGTGCGGGGAGGCTCCTGCCCGTTGACCTGAAGAATCCATTGAGATAGCGCACGGCCTGGGCCTGGGTCACCTGGCTCGCCCCCATGATGGGCAGGTTGCTCGTCATGGCCGGCGTGGCGAGGTTCCACAGCTGGTTCTTGCCGCTCGTTCCCTTGTACAGAATGATCTTGTTCGTCTTGTTGTCGATGTTCGAGCGGCTGACGTCAAGATAGGTGCCCGCAGGGCCCGAGCGGATCTTGAAGCGTCCGTTGGACTGGCGCTCGAAGACCCATCCATAGGCCTTCGACGACTGCACGATCGCACCGTCCACGCAGGCGAGCTCCTTGCCGCTGTTCTTGTTGGTCAGGTGCACGAATCCCTGGTTGTCGTGTGAGATCACCCACATCTGGTTGGTGGTGAACTTTGAGGTCCACAGCTTGACCTTGGCATTGTCGCTCACAGAGTTGCCGGACACGTCGAGCACCTTGCCCATGCTCAGCTCGGTCGCGATGGCGAAGGTGCCGTCGGCGACGTCGCGGGCATGGGCATACTGCCTGGGAGCCGCAAGGGGCACCCAACGCTGCTGCGCGTCATCCGGCCCATCGAGCTTCGCCTGCAGCGAGATCGTCGCGCCGTTCGCGGCAACCCCACCCGTGACGCCCAGGACCAGGCGCGTGGAGCCCCCCAAGGCCGAGGTGAACTTGATGACACCGTCCCCATCGATCGAGGCGATCCATGCCTGGTTGCGAGCACCCGTCTGCTTGTCCGTCCACTGGACCACTTGGGTGCCCGCGACACCCTTGCCGCCCTTCACGTCAAGCACCTTGCCGGTGAGCGCGCTGGTGATGGTCACGTAGCCCGACTTGTTGTGGACGATGGTCCAACCCTGATTGATCTTGGGTCCCTTGGCATACAGGATGATCGCCGCGCCATTGTCCCTGGACGCCCTTCGCAGGTCGAGCACGTAGGACTCGTCCATGGCGCTGCTGAGGAGATAGGTGCCATCCTTGATGTCCGCACGATGCACGCTCGCTTCGTGGTCGAGCACGTCGTTGGGAACGCTGATGGACCAGCGCTGGTTGGCCGGCGCGCCATCGCCCGCCCGGTACGCCAGGATCTGCCTGCCGTTGGTCGCCTTGGCACCCTGCACGTCGAGCACCCTCGTGACGTCGTTTGCCGAGATGATCTCGTAGTAGCCGTCATCATCACGCGAGATGATCCACAGCTGGCTGCGGTCGCCGGTGCTCTTGGAGTTCTGCACGACGAGATAGCGCTTGCCGTCCCAGCCAGCCTGAAGGTACTTGCCGCTCAAGGCGCTTTGAATGGTCACGTAGCCACCCTCGACGCAGGTGATGTCCCACCGCTGGTTGTCTGCCACGCGCGCGGAGTAGAGGATGACGCTCGCGCCGTCTGCCGTGGACCCTCCCCTGACGTCGAGCGAGAATTTGCTGCTCAGCTTGCTCGTGATGGCGTAGCGTCCATTGGGGATGGTCACGCCGTGCCTCTTGGCGAAGTCGTCCGCGGCGGATCTCGTGGAGAGGGGGGCAAGCTCGGTCGGGGACCCCTCCCCCGCACCATCCTCCTCGACGTCAAGCCCTGCTCCTGGCACGGCGGCCCTGGCCGCTGCGGCATCCGCCTGCTCCTCGAGCCCCACGACCTCGCCATCCGACTGACCCGTGGCGTCGGACGGGTCACCAGCGACTGCCGTGCCTTCCGCCCGTGTCGCACCCGTCCCTTCGGCCGACTCGAAGGCTGGCTCGCCCTCACGCCCGCCAGCCGCCACGGGAGCTGCCAGGACGCTGACAAGCGATCCCGCGAAGGCAAGTGCCGCGATGATTCCCAGGTATCGTCTGCCCATATCGTTCCTCCCATAGGCCGAGGGGCCGCTCATGCGACCCCTCGTGTCCGTCTCCGCATATGCACGCTACACGTACAGCGCCCGGATGGCAGCTGCATCGGCCTTGCCCAACGCCGTGAGCGCCGCCGCCTGTCGTAGGATCGCGGCTTCACGGGAATTGTCGATGAAGCCGTGCTCGATGATGACACCGAACATGCCTCTGGCACGCGCATAGCGCACGATGCCGTAGTAGTCGCCCATGCTTCCGTCGGGATAGGTGTAGCCCGAGCCATAGTTGCGCTCCCACGCGCCGTCGCCCCATGTGCCGATGCCGAGCGCGTTGATCTTGGGCAACAGGGTCTTTGCGAAGCGCTGGCCCATGGTGTAGTACTCGTAGTGGTAGCTGCTGTTGTTGGGCACGAGCACGACCGCGCCGGTACCGCCGCCAGCGTTGACGTGCATCGAGAAGATGGCGGCACAGCCCGCTTTGTAGGCGCGTTCCACCCGGTTGTAGATCGACACCGTAGCGCCGTTCTTGAACTCCGACTCGCTGACGGTCAGGTAGACGTCAAAGCCGTATGCCTTGAGCTGTGCGATGCATGCCTGGGATATCTTCCACGTCAGGTCGCACTCGCGCAGGCCGTTGCCGACGGCCCCGCTGTCGTAACCACCGTGACCCGGATCAATGGCGATCCTGATGGGCTTGGCGATCATCCACTGCTGGTTGGTGCCACCCGTCTCCTTGTATGCGATGATCGCAGAGCCATTGGCCGTCTGGCTCTTGCTGAGATCCAGCACGCGGTTGGTCTTGGCGTCTCGAATGACATAGCGCGCATCGCTGCCCAGCTCCACGATGAAGTTGCGCGCCGTCTTAGACTGCACGGCCGCATAGTTCGAGTCGAACGAGAGGTACAGGCCGCTGTTCTTGTTCTTGAGGCGCACATAGCCTTGGTCGTCATGAGAGAGAATCCAGTACTGGTTGTCGGACAGCTTGCACTGATACAGCTTGACGGCAGCGCCTGATTCCTTGGACGCGCGCGAGACGTCCAGCACCTTGGTCACATCGAGCGGCGTACGGATGAGGTAGGTGCCGTCGGCCACGTCGCGCGCGTGGGCATACTGCCTGGGCGCCGCCGCCACGGTCCATGCCTGACTTGCGGCACCACCGTTTCTCTGCACGCCGAGGGAGATGGCCGCGCGATCCTCTGCGACGCCTCCGGTCACTGTGAGGACGTAGCGCACGTCACCCACCAGTGCCGACGTGAGGGTGTACTTCCCATCCTTGAGCGTCACGATCCAACGCTGGTTGCGCGCACCGTTGTCCTTGTCGGTCCACTGAATGATCTGCGCGCCATCCTTTGCCTTGCCGCCTCGCACGTCGAGCACCTTGCCCGACTTCGAGTTGGTGAGAATGACGTAGCCCTTGTCGTCGTGCGTGACGCCAAAGCCCTCGTTGAGCGCAGGTCCCTTGGCATAGAGGATGATCGAGGCGCCGTTGGCGACGGATGCCCCGCGCACATTGAGCACATACGACGATTTGAGGCCCGACTCGACGAGATAGGTGCCGTTGGGAAGGACGGCCCGATGCCTCTTGGCCTCCTTGTCGTAGATGTCCTCGGTGACCTGGATCTTCCAGCGCTGGTTGTCGGTGCCCTTGTCGGCGTACACGATGTTGGCGACGCTGTTCGCCGCCTTACCACCACGCACGTCGAGCACGCATGTCTCACCGTTCTTGAGCAGACCCGAAATCAGCTTGAACAGGCCGTCGTCCGTACGCTCTATGATCCAGGTCTGCCAGCGCGCGCCCTCCTCGTAGTCCCACAGAACCACTTGCGCGCTCTTTCCGTCGGCATAGGCGTCATCGCCGCCAAGCAACGAGAGGTACTGTCCCGTCGATACGCTCTTCACCGTTGCGTAGCCGGTGGCAAGGTGCGATATGACCCACCGTTGGTTGTCCTTGACGGCAGCCGTGTAGACGATCGACGTCGCCGTATGCGAATCGGTCGTCTTCTTGTTCCCGCGCACGTCGAGAGAGAACGTCTTCTTGGCGTCACCGCTATACTTTGCGGGAGCCTCGCTGTAGATGGCATACTCGCCGTCAGGCACGTCGCCTGCGGTCTGCTTGGCAAGCGCATCCAGTTGCTGCTGCTGGGTGCTCGAGCCGACCGCCCGTGCCTGCGCCTTCATGACGGCAGCGCCTTCCGTTGCCACTCCCGTTTCCGTGTCGTCCTCGACCGGCTGCATGTCATCTGCGATGACAGGCTCGGCCTTGGCCGGGTCGTCTTCCCCAACCTCATCGGCCACGGGGGCCGACGCTCCCACATCCTCGTAATGGTCATCGGTGTCGACGTCGGTCATCACCTGATCGTCGCTGGCGGCATCGGCAACGACCCCATCCGTGGCGACCAGAGTCTCGTCCGACACCTCTTCGGCAAGGGCGGCGGCGGGCGTGCCAAGTGCCACGGACAGCGCCAGTCCCACGCCAATCATCGCACAGAGGGACCTCGTCCTCATGTCGTTTCCTTCCCATATGTGAGGCATGCACGGCCTCCTTGGATCACCTGCGGAAACGCAGCATATGCCCTCACATTATGCGTGAGCGTCGCAAAACCCACGCATCAATCCATCTTAACTCCGCAACAATTAAAGGAACCGTTTGCCATGACGCGACGGAGGCCCGCATGGCTGACACGCCTCCGGAGCAGCTGGATCTCCCGCTGACGAGCACGCGAGGCCTATCCCCTAAACACCTGACTGAACACATCCTCGGTCGAATGGTCGGTCTCGTAGGCCAGGAAGCTGTCCTTGAACCGCGCAAAGGCGTCCCCCCACTCCTGCCTGACATGGTCGAGGTCCCTCAGTGCCTCGACGACCTCATCGGAGGTCCTGAGCAGGGGGCCGGGGGACTCGCTCTCGAGATCGACGTTGAAGCCACGGAGCTCGTCGCGGTACGCCTCGAGGTCGTACACGTAGAACAGGATGGGCCGATCGAGCAGCGCATAGTCGAACATGACCGAAGAGTAGTCGGTGATGATCACGTCCGCCGCGAGATAGAGGTCGTCGATGCTTCTCTCATAGGTAAAGTCGAGCGCCGGACCCATGAGGTCGCGCCGCGTAAAGCCCGGAACGGCAAAGTAGTGGCGTCTGAGGCCAAAGGTGTAGCCCTCGCCCAGCTGCTTTGCCATGCGCGCGAAGTCGAGCTCGAGGTCAAAGCGACCGTGCACGCGCCAGGTGGGCATGTAGATCACGAGCTTGCTGTCGGGGTCGACCCCCAGGCGCCCCTTGATCTGACGCTGAACCTCGGGCGTGTTGCGCTTGAGCAGCTCGTCATTGCGCGGATAGCCCGTACGCAGGTACTCCTTGGTGTAGGCATAACAGGAGCGCGTGATCTGCTCGACACGCGGACTCTGAACGATCAGGTAGTCCCAGCGACCGCAGCGCCTCAGGAAGTCCTCCTTGGTCTTCTCGTCAGGGAACTCGTCCTTCACGTCGAGCCCAAGGGTCTTGAGCGGCGTGCCGTGCATGGTCTGGACTTCGATCTGACCGGGACGTTTCTCATACTGATCGCAGAAGTTGACATTGTTGACCAGATACCTGCAGCGTGCCAGTGCGTAGAAGAACGGCAGACTGTCCTGCTCGACGACCTTGGCGCGGCCTCCCACCGGAATGCGCTCGTCGCGCACCGACCACACGCAGTCATACTCAGGATGATGCTGGTCAATGTAGTCGTAGATGGCCTTGGGATTGCAGCCGGCGGACATGCCCCAGTACGACTCGAACATGACGAGGTTGCTCTTGATCGGCAGCAGGCGCATGGCGGGGTAGATCACGCGCTCCACGACCTGTTGGCGCAGGCGTCCCTCGTAGAACTTCTTATCGCCCGTGACGGCAAGCCAGAGACGGTCGCTACGACGATCAAACGTGTAGGTGTACCCATCGACCTTGAACTCGTCGACCAAGTCGTCCTGGTCAGCCGATGAGTAGGTGTTGCACTTCACACGCGTGCCATCCTCGAGCACGACGTCGGCGATGAGCTGGTACGAGTCATCACGCAGCAGACTGACCGTCTCCCTGTCACCAAGGTCGACGGTCGCCGTCCAGCGGGTCACAGGCGCCTCGGCAACAGCCGGGGCAAGCGCGACATCGATCTCGGCACCAAAGCGCGACCCAACGAGGGCAAGCCTCGCATCCCTGACCTTGCGATCGTAGGGGAAGTCGAGGCTGAGCGTGATGCGCTGCCCCTCGATGGTGCAGCTACGCATCACGATGCCGGGGTCGTAGCGCTCCAGGCGCAAGTGACCGCGCTTGTCCGCAGAGGCCTTCCAGAGCTCGTCGCGTTCGTGGATCACCTCATGGTCGGAACCAGGGACAGGCACGACCCTCTGACCCACCTCGTTCGGGAGCATGAGATCCTCTGGCACAACCACCCTGGCATGGTTCGTCAGGTCGTAGCGATATGCGCCCTTGCGCACAAAAAACAGGGGGTGGGTCAACGCACACGGGATGTCCTCGTGGACGATTCCCCGGTCGTTCTCACGATCGTCGCTCGGTATCGGCAGCTCGCGGCTTGACCCATCCCCAAAGACGACCTCAAACGAGTCACCTCTGCACTCGATCGACGACAGCTCGCTCTCGACACTCCTCACAATGAGCGTCAGACGCCAGCTGAGGTCATAGGAGATGGAGATGATCTTGTCTCCCAGCGCATGGGCAAAGGGGCGTGGGTCGACACCGGGCTTCGGTCCGCCCAACCGCGTGGGCACGCATTGCAGGTCGGCGTCTGTGTAGTCGAGCATGACGCCGTAATCGCCGGGCTCAAGGTCCTTGAGGATCTCCAGCGGCACGGTAAGGGTGAACTCGCGCACCGGCTGGTTCTTGACGAGCACCTTCTTGAACTCTAGGTTGTTTCGGATCTCGATCCTCCGCCTGACCTTGTTCCTCTCCACGGCAAGGTCGGCGACGCTCGTCCCGTCGGCCGACTCGATACGAGCTGCAAGCGACACCCTCTTCTGCGATATCTGCGGTATCAGGGCAACGATCTCGAGCGTGAGGAGGTCATGTGCGAACGATGCGTGGCTCACCTCGGTGAGCAGGCAGAACGAGCGCAGCTCGTCGGTCATGTCGAAGTCTGCCTCGGACAGCCCGTCAAAGGGGTACTTGCCGAACATGCGACCGTGCTTGCGCCTGACCTTGAGCGTGTCGAGCGCGACCTTCTCGTACTGCAGGAATGAGAGGAGCTGTTGCTTGTCATGGTTGGCGATGAACCGGTACTTGATGCGAGTTGCCGCAGGAACCCGCGCGAAGGCCTCGGGCCTTATGCGCTGTATGTAATGGGCCACGGTGTCCATGACCTCGTCCTGGAACTCCTCGCTTGCCTCGGGGAAGACGTCGATGTACATCTTGAGGTCAAGCGTGAGCCACTTGATGTCCTTGTCCACAATGAGCGACTCGTCGGTCACGTTCTCGTCGAAGAACCTGTCGACCTCGACCACGGCATGGAAGCGATCCCTGAAGTTGGTGGGTTCCATGCGCTTCTGCGTGATGGACGCGCTCTGACCGTCGCGCACGCGCCACCTATACACCACCTTGTCGAGGAATGCGACGTTGTTCGCCTCGAAATGCGCGGGTATCGTCACGGGAATGTCCTCATAGAGCCTGCCCTCCACCCACGCAAAGCCGTGGCGCACGAAGAAGTCACGCCTGAACAGCTTGTTCCACGCCGTGGTGTCGTAGAGCAGGTCATGGTTCTGAGTGATGTGGCTGACCTCCCGCATGTTGCCAAATGCCCTGCGATGGAGGCCGCTGCTGAACTCGCGCTTGGTGTCGAACCTGACGGCATCGCCGATGACCATGTCGCTGTGGTGTCGCTCGCCCAGGTCGACCATGCCCTCAAGGGCGTCCTCGACGATGATGTCGTCGGAGTCGGGAAACATCAGCCATTCGCCGCGCGCATACCGCACACCGTAGTTGCGCGCATGTCCGAGGCCGCCGTTGGGCTTGCGATGGTACTCCACGTTCGGATAGCGCAGGGCAAACTCGCGTGCGATGTCACCCGTATCGTCAGTTGAGCCATCATCGACCAAGATGATCTGCAGGTCCTTAAGCGTCTGGTTGATGATCGAGTCTATGCACTCCGCGACGTCCTCGCGCACGTTGTACATCGGAACGATGCACGACACGACGGGATTCTCGATGAGTGACACATCGGGATCGTACTCCTGCCGCACGACAGCCCTGCTCGAATCATCCTGCCTGATCATGGCGCTACCTCTTCGTGACACCTATACGCGATGTGATGTGATGCGATGTGGGGATTGCCTACTGAGCGTCCTTGCCCGTTTTGAGGTGCTGCTTTACCTGCGACGTGGAGATGCCAGGCGTACGGTCGAGGTAGACCACATCACAGTATTCCTTGAGGTGCTCGAAGCGGTCGCTGCCCGCCCAGTCACCACCCATGACCACGACGTCGATGCCGTACCGCTTGACGTCGTCAATCTTCTGCTCCCAGCAGTTCTCTGGAATCACGAGATCGACATAGCGGATGGCCTCGAGCATCTCCTTGCGGGTGGCGTAGTCATAGAACGACTTCTTGCCCTTGCCAGCGTTGAACTCGTCGGTGGAGAGCGCCACCACGAGATAGTCGCCCAGCTGCGCAGCCCTGCGCAGCAGGCGAATATGACCGAAGTGAAACAGGTCGAACGTTCCATAGGTGAGAACGCGGCGCAGGCCCTTGTACGAGCCGTCGCTGCTCACCTCGGTAGCCGAAGCCTTCGCCTCGGTGTCGATCGCATCATTCCTGTATCCCATGAATGTCCTTCCATGCTGATATATTTTTCACACTTTATCACATGCCAAGGGAGATCTCCCCCGAGCTTTGTCGGCCGACAGCCAGTTCCACCAGCGACTCTCCTGGAGTTGTCTCGGATCTCAATCAATCAACGCCCCTCGCTGGGGAAGACGGATGCGGTGATGCACAGGATGGCCTCGCAACCAGCGGCGGTCCCGATCCGGGACCTGATGCTCTGTGCGGACCTGGGTGACGCACGCCTCCGTCGCTGCCATACCGCATGCACAGGCCCTGACACATCGGACGCGCCGGCACTGGCCAACCTGTGCGCACGAGCATGTTGCAGCTTGGCATCCATATAAGACAAGAACCTCCGCACGGAGGCTCCTGGAGTGACCTGGCTCCCCGGGTAGGATTCGAACCTACGACATACGGATTAACAGTCCGCTGCGCTACCACTGCGCCACCGGGGAATATGTTGTCGCGCAGATATCCAGTATAGGGATTCGAGCCGCCAGCGCAAGCACTTTTTTCTGGCCCATCGGTGGCTTCTGAGGGATGCAGGACGAGACGGGATGCAGGGTCCCTTTCGGGGTCCCTTTCGGACTTGTGAGGGGTCGGACCGTACGCCAGAAAGGAAAATGCCGAGTTGTGCGGACCTTGAGCTTACCGTGGATTGAAAAGCCTCAACCTGTGCGAGAAGGTATCCGACCTTGGAAAGGGAATCCCAAGTTGTACGAGAAGGTATCCGACCTTGGAAAGGGAATTCGTGAGTTGTGCGAGAGGATGCCTGACCCTGGAAAGGAAAATGCCGAGTTGTGCGCAACGCGCACTTCCTCCGGAAAGGGAAAACCCGAGTTGTGCGGGCCGATGGGGGTCAGAAGTCGGGAGAAACCTTTCCGCCCCTGGCTCAAACGGTCACAAGTCGAGAAAAAGCTTTCCGGTAGAGGTCACAACTCGGCAAAACTCTTTCCGTCACGAACCGAAGCCTCGCACAACTCTTGGTTTTCCTTTCCACCATGGCCCTCGACCCCGCACAGGTCGGCATTTTCCTTTCCATCTCGACCAGAGCCAACGAGTGAGCGTCGCCAATGCCAAGCTCCAAGCTCAGGCCGGGAGCACGGTCATCGCGCGGCCAACGCCAGCTCGGCCCTATACGAAAGCAGGCGGGGACACCGCCGCAACGATGCCCCCGCCATGTGTGCCCTCGCCCGTCTCCCGAGGCTGTCGTGGCTCAGTCCTCCATGAAATCCTTGAGCCTGCCGGAGCGGCTGGGATGACGCAGCTTGGCCAGTGTCTTGCTCTCGATCTGGCGAATGCGCTCGCGGGTCACCCCAAACTCGCGGCCGACCTCCTCGAGCGTGCGGGGATGGCCGTCCTCGAGGCCGAAGCGGAACTTGATGACCTTGCGCTCGCGGTCTGCCAGGCTGTCCAGCACCTGGTCCAGCTGCTCGCGCAGCATCGACTCGCTCGCCGCCTCGGGGGGCGCCACGGCGGAGCTGTCCTCGATGAAGTCCCCCAGCTGGGAGTCCTCCTCCTCGCCGATGGGGGTCTCGAGCGACACGGGCTCCTGGCTGATCTTCTGGATCTCGCGGACGCGCTCGGCGCTCATGCCCATCTCGGCGCCGATCTCCTCGGGCGTGGGGTCGCGCCCGAGGTCCTGCAGCAGCTGCCGCTGCACGCGCACCAGCTTGTTGATGGTCTCGACCATATGCACGGGGATGCGGATGGTGCGGGCCTGGTCGGCGATGGCGCGGGTGATGGCCTGGCGGATCCACCAGGTGGCGTAGGTCGAGAACTTGAAACCCTTGGTGTAGTCGAACTTCTCGACCGCGCGGATGAGGCCGAGGTTGCCCTCCTGGATGAGGTCGAGGAAGAGCATGCCGCGGCCGACGTAGCGCTTGGCGATGGAGACGGTGAGGCGGAGGTTGGCGCTGATGAGCGCCTGCTTGGCCTCGAGGCCGACCTGCTCGATGCGCATCAGGCGCCGCTGCTCGGCGCGCGTGAGCTCGACCTCGCCGACCTCCGCCTCCTCGAGCCTCTCGGCCGCCTCGGTCCCGGCCTCGATCTTCATGGCCAGGTTGACCTCCTCGGCGGCGGTCAGCAGGTCGACCTTGCCGATCTCCTTGAGGTACATGCGGACGGGATCGCCGGTGAGCATGACGGTGGAGGTGTCGGTGCGACGGGCGCGGCTGGAGCGCTTGCGCACGCGGTTCCTGGGCGTGGAACGCAGGACCTCGTTGGCCACGCGGGCCTCCCTGCGCGCCTCGACGCTCTCGTCATCGTCGTCCTCGTCGTCGACCTCCAGGTCGTCCTCGTCGCCCAGGTCGCCGTCGGCCGCGCCCAGCTCGTCGCGGCCGAGCCCCGTGTCGACGGCGTCGGCCTTGCCGGCAGTCGTGATCTCGACCCCCTTGCCGCGCACCGCATCGTAGAGGTCGGAGAGCTCGTCGTCGGTGACGTCGACCTCCGCGAGGGCCACCTGGATGTCGTCCTCGGTGACGCTCGAGCCGTGACCGCCGCGGACGAGCTTGTCGACGACCGCCTGGAGCTCGGGGGTCAGATTGGTGTTCTTGGGGGGGTTCTTGGCAGTCACAGGCATCCTTTCAACAGAAAAACGTAGGAATGATACCCATTGTTCCCACGTCTCAAACAATGGTTGGCATGTGCGTTGACAATTCTCCTATCCTCCTCTGCAGGTCGGTGGCCCGACGGAAGAGGCGCCGTGCGTCATCTCCCAAGGGCGCCGATCCCGCCGCGCGCAGCCTGCCGCGAATCTGCTCCACCTCGCGTCTGCACGAGGCGAGCTCGACCGCATCGAGCAGGAACGCGACCTTGCTCTGGACGTCCATTCCCTCGAGCACGGCGATGCGCCCGCCCGCGAGGATGCGCGGCGCGTCGGGCGCCACGCCCTCCGCAGCCGCGACGACCCCTGCGGGAGTGGTGCCCCCGGGAGTCGCCAGCATGGCCCAGGCAATCGCCTCGTTGCGCGAGTCCGCCCAGGTGAACGTCGCCATGCGCTCACCGTGGGGGCGCACCTCGTCGGGGGCGACGGCCATCAGGGCCAGCAGCTCGCGCTCGGCCGTCACCTGAAAGCGGTCGTCCGCCGAGAGGGCCGCGAAGTCCGCGTCGACCTCGCCGGCCACGGCCCATGCGGGTTGCGGCTCGTCTGCCGCCTCCCGCCGACGCTGAGGACGATCGAGAATGCGGCGCTTGGCCTCGCCCACGGAGGTTCCCAGCATCTGGGCAATCTGTGCCGCATAGCCGTCGAGCAGAACGGACCCCTTGAGCGGAGCGAGCGCCTCGGCCAGGCTGTCGAGCGCCGCCACGCGCTGGCCGGGCACCGACAGGTCGTAGGACGCGAGCCGCCGCTCGAACACGAAGTCCATGAGCGGGCGCGCCTCGGCCAGGCGATCCCGCATCGCGTCGACCCCGGCGTCCGCGAGGTACTCGGCGGGATCCTGGTTGTTGGGCAGCACCACGCACACCAGCTCGAGCTGCGTCTTGTCGAGAAACTGCACGGCCCGCTCGGCGGCCCGCTGGCCGGCCGCGTCGCCGTCGAACAGGCAGATGATCCGACGCTTCGCGAAGCCCGAGATCGCACGCACGTGGTCGACCGAGAAGGAGGTGCCGAGCGCGGCCACGGCGTTGGTGAGCCCGGCCTCGTGCAGGGCGATGACGTCGGTGTAACCCTCGCAGACGATCGCCTCGCCCGTGGCGGCCATCGACTCCCTGGCGCGGTCGAAGGCGAAGAGGTGCTTGGACTTGTGGAACACGGGCGTCTCTTTGGTGTTGAGGTACTTCGGGGTGCCGTCGCCGAGCACGCGGCCGCCGAAGGCGATGGTCCTCCCCTGCCGGTCATGGATGGGAAACATCACGCGCTCGTAGAAGCGGTCGCGCAGGCGCCCGCCGCTCTCGAGGGCGAGGTCGGCGGCCACCAGCTCCGCCGGCGTGAATCCCCGCGCGCGCAGGTGGCCCACCAGCGCGCCGCGACCCGGCGCGTAGCCCAGCTTCCAGCTGCGGCACACGGCGGAGCCAAAGCCGCGGCCGCCTAGGTAGCGCCTGCCGGCGTCGGGACCGGCGCCGCGGCCGCGCAACAGCATCGTGCTGTAGTACTCCTCGGCCGCGGCCAGGGCCTCCATCAGTCGGTTCCTGCGCGGCCCACGACGGCCGCCGCGCTCCTCCTGCAGCTCTATGCCCGCGCGATCGGCGAGGTAGCGGATGGCGTCGGGAAACTCCAGCGACTCGCGCCTCATGACGTAGGCGAAGACGTCCCCCGACTCGCCACAGCCAAAGCACTTCCAGAGGCCCGTCTGCGGGTCGACGTGGAACGAGGGGGTACGTTCCTGATGGAAGGGGCAGCAGCCCCAGAACGTGGTGCCGCGTCGGCGCAGCTCGACCGTCTCGCCCACCAGCGCGAGCACGTCGGTCGCCTGGCGCACCCGCTCCTTGTCCTCGTCGGTGATCACAGGCCCACCTCCACGCGCTCGCATCCGATGTGCTCACGCACCCAGTCTATGTTGCCCCGCACCACGCGCTCAAGCTCCTCCAGCGAGGAGAAGGGCCGAGAGGCGCGCAGCCACTCCACGAAGACCACCGCAAGCTCTCGTCCGTAGAGGTCCCCCGAGAAGCCCAGCAGGTTCGCCTCGAGGAAGGCGGTGTCGCGCTCGCTACTGAAGGTGGGCGGCCTGCCCACATTGGCCGCCGCCGGCCAGGCGGACCTCCCGTCGCTCGCCACGCAGGCGTAGACGCCCTCGGCGGGCATGCATGAGCGGCCGTCGCAGCAGAGGTTTGCCGTCGGGAAGCCAAGCGAGGCCCCCTCCCCCCTTCCGTGTGCGACCGTGCCACGCACGAAGTGATGGCGCCCGAGGAGGGATGCGGCCTCGCGCACCCGCCCGGCCGCCAGGAGCTTCCGGATGCGCGTGGAAGACACCGCCGCCCCGTCGAGCTCGAGCAGCTCGTGGGCGACCACCGAGAAGCCATGCTCCGCCCCAAGCGAGACGAGCGTGCGCACCGTCCCGGAGCCACGGTGCCCGAACCGGAAGTTCGAGCCCACGTGCACCGACACGAGCGGTCCGAGGAGCCCTGTCAGGTAGCGCACGAACTCCTCAGGGCCGAGCAGCGCCAGCCCTTCGACGAAGGGAAGGACCAGCACGTTGTCGACACCGAGCGCCCGGCAGAGCGCGACGCGGTCGTCGATGGACAGCAGCCGTCGCTCGGCGCGGACGCCCGAGAGGAGCTCGGAGGGATCCGGGTCGAAGGTGACGACCACAGATCGCACCCCCCGTGCCGCCGCGTCGCGGACGCAGGAGGAGATGAGCTCCCGATGCCCGAGGTGAACCCCATCGAAGGCCCCGATCGCCACGGTCGAGGGACGGTGCAGCCGCGGGGGCGAGGCGGGCGTGGGAGGGGGAACCGCGGCCCGCACGAGCGCCACGACGCCCGAGGCGGCGAGCGGACGGCCGCAGGGCCTCATGACCTCACCCCCATGATGCCCTGGGGAAAGTTGGAGACGCACGCGAGGCGCTCGCCACGCACCTCCCAGACTCCCATGAGCCTCTGCCCGGACGTCAGGCAGACGCGCTCGCCGTCCCGCGGCAGACGCGTGCCCGAAACGGGGTCCATGACGGGGCGGCAGGCGATGCGCCGACCCGCCGCGACGGCCTCGAGCTCGTGGGCGTCCAGCTCGTGGCGCGGGAGCATGAGGGCGCCCACGGGATCGAGGGCACGCCCGACCGCGCCCTTGGTCCCCAGCAGCTCGAGCTCGGCGAGCGTCGTGCAGTGGTCGAGTCCGATCGGCCCCGATGAGATCCGCCGCAGCTCGCAGAGGTGAGCCGCCGTGCCGAGGCTCTCGCCCAGGTCTCGGGCGATGCTTCTGACGTAGGTTCCCTTCGACACGTGAAACGAGCAGTCCCAGATCAGGGGGGTCCCCATCTCGACGGCCTTGAGGCGCGTCTCGTGGATGGTCACGCGACGCGTGGCGAGCTCGACCTTCTCGCCCGATCGGGCGCGGTCGTAGGCTCGCCTGCCATCCACGGATATGGCGGAATACGCCGGGGGAACCTGGTCGCAAGGGCCCTCGAGCGCGGCGAGAGCCGCGCGCGCGACGGCCGGCTGGGCGAGGCGCGCGGGGACCGCGGCCTCGCGCACCGCCTCCCCCTCGGCATCGTCCGTGTCAGTGCTGGTCCCAAAGGCTATCCGGGCGTCGTAGCGCTTGTCGTCCAGGGCGAGCATGCCCAGTAGGCGGGTTGCCTGTCCGACCCCCACGACGAGGACGCCGGTGGCCGCCGGGTCAAGCGTGCCGGCATGCCCGACGCGACGCTCGGAGAGGATGCGGCGCAGCCGGTTGACCACGTCGTGGCTGGACGGCCCCGACGGCTTGTCGATGGCGAGCAGACAGCTCAGGCCGCTCGATCCTCGCCTCACGGGGCATCAGGCCACCCCTCGGGCCCGGCCGGGACGTCCTCCCTCTCGAAGAGCGCCTTGAGCAGGGGGAGGGCGGCACAGAGCGCGTCGTCGACCGAGCCCTCCAGCGTGAAGCCGGAAGCCGCGCAGTGCCCCCCGCCCCCCAGGGCGCGCGCCACGCCCGAGATGTCGTAGTGGCCCTTGGAGCGCAGGTTGCCGCGCACCCTGCCGCCCGGCACCTCCTTGATGAAGAGGGCGAGCTCGGAGCCGGCGACCGAGCGGACGACGTCCACCAGGCCGTCGGATTCGTCGAGGTTCGCGCCGGTGCGCTCGATGTCGGCGATGGTCGCGTAGCTGTAGGCGATGCGGCCGTGATCGAAGGTGGTGATGCGTCCCATGACGGCGGACTTGAGGTGCAGGAACTGCAGTCGAAAGCTCTGGTACACGTTGAGCGAGACCTCCGAGGGGCTCGCACCGCGCGCGACGAGCATGCTGGCGACCTTGAAGGCCTCCTCGTCGGCGTTCTGGTACTGGAAGCGCCCCGTGTCGGTCGCGATGGCGCAGAAGAGGCACTGGGCGATGTCGCGGGTGATCTCGATGCCGAGGTGCTCGGCGAACTCCGCCACCAGGACGCCCGCGGCCGCCGCGCTGGGCCGGATGAGCGCGACGTCGCCGTAGGGGCTGTCGCACGGGTGGTGGTCGATCACGGCGACCGTGCCGGCACGGCGCATGACCCTCTCGCCATGGTTGAGCCGGGACGCGACCGACAGGTCCACGCTGACGAAGAGGTCGGGGTCGATGGCGTATGCGGAGGCCGGCACGAGCTGGTCCGCGCCGGGAAGGAACGTGTAGATGCGCGGACAGGGGGCATCGTCGGGCAGCAGGCAGGCGACCTTCCTGCCTGGCCAGCGGCTCTCGATCATCATCTTGAGCGCGAGCTCGGACCCCAGCGCATCGCCGTCGGGATTGGTGTGCGCGCAGATCGCGATGGTCCCCGCGTCACCGATCAGGCGGGCGATCTCGTCGAACAGGGCTTCCTGCTCGTTGGTGCGTGTCATCATGGCAGCCCCCTACTCGTCGTCAGGCGCGGGCGCCATGGGATAGCCGCCCTCGTCCTTCTCGACCGAGAGCGTCTCGGGCGCGTGCTGCAGCGCACGGAAGATGCGCTCCGCCTCGTCGGCGGTGGCGTCGATGCGAAAGGTCAGGTCGGGCGTCACGCGCCAGCCCAGCGCGTGGCCGAGGAGCGACCTGATGCGCCCCTTGGCGCGCGCGAGGGCGGCCGCGACCGCCTCGTAGCGAGACGAGTCGCAGCTCACGTACGCGACCACCAGGCCCTTGTCGATCGACACCTCGCAACCGGTGAGGGTCACCAGCTCGAGGTCGGGGTCTGAGACCTCGAACAGCAGGATGTATCCGAGCTTCTCGCGGGCGAGCTGGCCCATGCGACGGGAGTGCTGGTTCTGCTTCATGCGATCGCCTACTCGGTGCGCGCGACCTCATCGACGCGGTACGACTCGATGAGGTCCCCGGGGTGGATGTCCTGGAAGTTCTCGAGGCCGACACCGCCCTCGAGGCCGGCGCGCAGCCCCTTGACGTCCTCCTTGTAGTGGCGCAGCGAGGCGACCCTGCCGTTGTAGACGACGATGCCGTCGCGCACCAGGCGGACCGAGTCGGTGGCGGCGATCTCGCCCTCCTCCACGCGCACGCCGGCAGCGATGCCGACCTTGGGCACCTTGAAGGTGTCGAGCACGATCGCGCTGCCCGTGGAGACCTCGATCTCGGTGGGCTTGAGCATGCCGATGCGGGCGGCGTCGAGGTCTTCGAGGGCCTTGTAGATGACGTCGTAGGAGCGAAGCTCGACGCCAGCGCGATCGGCGGCGCTGCGGGCCTTGGCATCGGGACGCACGCCAAAGCCGATGATGATGGCGTTGGAGGCGTCGGCGAGCACGACGTCGGTCTCGGAGATGGCGCCCACGGCGGAGTGGATCGTATTGAGGCGGACCTCGCTCTGGTCCATCTTGTCGAGCGAGTCCTGGAGGGCCTCGATGGAGCCCTGGACGTCGGCCTTGATGATGAGGTTGAGCTCCTTGACCTCGGCGGCCTCCATCGTGGAGAAGAGGTTCTCGAGGGTGACGTGCTTGACCTTGTTCTGCTCCTCGATGCGGGCCTTGAGGGCGCGCTCGTCGGCAAGGTTGCGGGCGTCGCGATCGTCCTGGAAGACGCGGAACTCGTCACCGGCCATGGGCACGCTCTGCAGGCCGAGGATCTCGACCGGGTAGCTCGGCGTGGCCTCGCGCACGGGCCGGCCCTTGGGATCGATCATGGCGCGGACCTTGCCGTAGGACATGCCAGCGACCAGCGCGTCACCCACGCGGAGGGTGCCGCGCGTGACGAGCACCGTGGCGACCGACCCGCGGCCGCGGTCGAGCTTGGCCTCGAGGACGTTGCCCGACGCGAAGGTGTCCGGGTTCGCCTTGAGCTCGAGGACGTCGGCCTCGAGCAGGATGGCCTCGAGCAGGTCGTCGATGCCCAGCTTCTGGCGGGCGGAGATGTCGACGAACATGTTCTCGCCGCCCCACTCCTCGGGAATGATGCCATGCTCGGTGAGCTCCTGGCGCACGCGGGTGGGATCGGCACCGGGCTTGTCGATCTTGTTGACGGCGACGATGATGGGAACGCCGGCCGCCTTGGCGTGGTTGATCGACTCGATGGTCTGGGGCATGACGCCGTCGTCGGCGGCGACGATCAGGATGACGATGTCGGTCACCCTGGCGCCACGCGCACGCATGGCCGTGAAGGTCTCGTGGCCGGGGGTGTCGATGAAGGTGATGATGCGCCCGTTGATCGTGACCTGGGACGCGCCGATGGCCTGCGTGATGCCGCCTGCCTCGCCCTCGGCGACGCCGGTGTGGCGGATGGCGTCGAGCAGCGACGTCTTGCCGTGGTCGACGTGGCCCATGACGGTGACCACGGGCGGGCGCCCCTTGAGCAGGGAGGGGTCGTCGTAGAAGGTGAAGGAGTTCTCCTCCTCCCTCGACATGACCTTGACGTCGCGGCCGAGGTCGTCGGCGACGAGCTCGATGAGCTCGTCCGACATCGACTCGGTCAGGGTGAGGGGCGTGCCGAGCAGGAAGAGGCGCTTGATGATGTCGTTGGCGGCGATGCCCAGCAGCTCGGACAGGTCGGCAACGGTGGAGCCCTGCGGGACCTTGATGGTGTCGAGCTGCGAGAGGTCCTGGTCGTTGGCGAGCGCCTGCTCGATGCGCTGCTGCTCGGCGGCCTCCTCCGCCTGCCTCTGGCGGCGCTCCTTGCGCTTGCGGCGGCTGCCGGTGGAGCCGGCGTTGGCCTCGCGCACGGCCTCGCGCGCCTCGGCGAGCACGTGCTCGCGGTTGTATTCCTCGGCCTCGCGGGCCATGCGGCTGTACCGGTCCTCGGACTGCTCGCCCTTGCGGCCCCTCCGGCCGCGTTTGCGCCCGTCGCCACGATCCGACTCGGGCGCGGGGGTCGACGATGCTGGGACGGGGCCGGCGGGAGACGCGGCGCGACGGCCGCGGGCGGGGGCGCCGTCACGCTGCTGACGGGCCTCGCGCCTGGCGGCGCGCGCCTCCTCCTTGGCCCGCTCCTCCTCCTCGCGCTGCCTCTTCAGCACCTCCTCCTGCCGTGCGATCTGGTCGAGCAGGCTGGTGAAGTTGGTCGTGGTCTTGGGGGCGTTGTCGCGGACGCGGTTGCGCTCCTCCTCGGCCTTGCGACGCTCCTCCTCGGCCTTTCGGCGGGCCTCCTCGGCGGCACGCTCCTCCTCGGCCTTGCGACGGGCCTCCTCCTCGGCCCTGCGGCGCTCCTCCTCGGCCCTGCGCTCGGCCTCGCGGCGACGCTCGGCCTCGAGGCGCTCCTGCTCGGCCTTCTCGGCGGCGATGCGCTCTGCCTCGGCCTTGGCCTCCGCCTCCGCGCGCCGCTGCGCCTCGATCTCGTCGGCGCGGGCCTTGAGGATGGGTTCGAGCCGCTTGCGCACGATCGAGAGGTAGGCCGGCTCGAGCGTCGAGGAGGGTGACTTGGCGGGTATCTTCATGTCTCTGAGATGCCCGAGCATCTCCTTGCTGGTCATGCCATATTCGGTGGCGAGCTCATGCACGCGGGTCTTAGCCATGTGACCTACCTTTCGTTCGCAGGCGAGTGGGGTGTTCGCCGAACGTTAGATGAGGGAGTCGGGATCGTCGGAGGCGGGGAGGTCGTCGTACGCGCCCGACTGCTCGTGGATGCCACAGAAGCGCGAGCCGGGACGGGCCATGTTACGGCACTGGATGCCCGTGGGGCCGACGTACTCGCAGCGGTGGCGGCCCTCCTGCTCACGGGAGCCCTCGTCGACCTCCTGCGGGATGGAGCGCATGATGTCGGCTGCCAGCGACTCGTTCTTGATGTCGATGTGCATCCCCGTGAGGCGCGCGGCCAGGCGCGCGTTCTGGCCCTCCTTGCCGATGGCCAAGGAGAGCTGGTCGTCGGGCACGATGACCGTGGCGTAGTTGTTCTCCTGGTCGACCAGCACGCGGGTCACCTTCGCGGGCGACAGCGCGTTGGCGACGCAGCGGGCGGGGTCGTCCGACCACAGCACCACGTCGACGCGCTCGCCCCGGAGCTCGGAGACCACGGTGCGCACGCGGCTGCCCTTGGGGCCGACGCAGGCGCCCACCGGATCGAGGCGCTCGTCATGGGAGGAGACGGCCATCTTGGAGCGCACGCCCGGCTCGCGTGCCACCGAGCGGACCTCGACCGTGCCGTCGTAGACCTCGGGGACCTCGTGTTCGAAGAGGCGCTTGATCAGGTCGGGATGCGTGCGCGAGATGATGATGGAGGGACGGCGGCGGCCGTCGCGCACGGGGGCCTGGGCGTCATTGGGGTTGCGGACGTCGACGATGATCGCCTTGAGGCGCTGGTTGTGTGAGTAGCGCTCGTTGCTGGGACGCTCGTTGCGCTCCTCGGGGTGGCGCTGCAGGTTGTAGTACGGCAGCTCGGCCTCGACGCCCTCGCGGATCTTGACGATCGTGAACTCGGGCGCGCTCTGCAGCACCGTGCCGGTGATGATGTCACCGATGCGATGCGAGAACTCCTCGTAGATCTGCTGGCGCACGGAGTTGTTCACGATGGCCTTGATCTCGGCCTTGGCGTGCTGCGCGGCGATGCGGCTCGTCCCCTTGGGGGTCACGTCCTGCTCATCGAACTCCGTGTACTCACCGGTCTCCTCGTCGAAGGACTCCTCCTTGGGGATCAGCCGGTACACGTAGACGTTGCCGGTCACGCGATCTATCGTGACGCGTGCGCCGTAGTCGAGGTGCAGGACCTCGGCGTAGCTCTTGGCAAGGGACTGCTCGAGGCGCTCGATCAGGTAGAGCTGGTCGATGTGTCGCTCCTCGCACAGGGCCATCAGGGCGTCCATCATCTCAGAAGCCATGGTCTGTCCTTTCTGGGTCAGACGCCGCTAGGCGTCGAAGCTGGGCTGTATCTTGCAGGACCTGACCTCGCCGAAGGGGATCGCGACCGTCTCGCCGTCGCAGGCGAGGCGCACGGCGCCCCCCTCGACGCCGAGCAGCGTGCCGGTGTACCTCCGACGGCCCTCGGTGGCCGTCGTGGAGAGCCGCACCACCTGGCCGGCAAAGCGCACGAAGTCGCGCTCCCTGCGCAGCGGTCGGGCCAGGCCGGGGGACGAGACCTCCAGCACGAACGAGTCGGGGAACGGATCGAGCTCGTCCATGGCCTCGCTCACCCAGCCGCTCTGGGCGCTCACCTCGTCGAGCGTGATGGTGGGCCGATCCTCGTCGGCGTGGTCGATGCGCACGCGGACGATGGGCGCGCGCTTGGCGCCAACCACCTCCACGTCAACGACATCGATGCCGTGACCTGCGGCTTTCGCCTCAAGCGCCTCCACGATCCGCAGCTCAAGCGGCGTAGATGCCATGGGCCCTCCCCTCGGCGGAGCTTCTCCACATACAAAAGGAAGCGGGGCAAGCGCTCTGCCCCACTTCCTCTCAGCAACAATAAGACATAGCCACTGTATCACACGTCCGCCAGACGTCAAGCTGCCACAGCTTCTCCACTGTCGACCCCGCCACGGACATACCCACGGTGAGGGGTACGTTCCAAGCGGCCGGGGGCCACGGGCCGCCGCTGTGCGCTGGAACCGTGCGCTCGTCTGGGAGAATCGCTCGTTGGAATGACCGGTCCGCATAGGCATCCGTATTCTTGGTATAATAATTACATATTATCGAGTGAGTAGGAGGAATAATGAAAAGGATTATTTATTCAATATTAATATCAGTATGATTGCTCTTTGGTTTCACTCCACAGGATGCGCTTGCCCTTAAAAAGGATGCAGATGAGTTCGAAGTTGATGAAACGGTACTTTTTGCTTTGGAAAAGGATTTCGACAGTGGCACAGTTGCACCGGTAAATGATCATGTTCAAAATGAAGTTGTGCTTGATCCACGGTTTTGTTCTGAACCTGTAGGTGCAAATGGTAATTGCGTTGGTTGCGATGATCCTGTCGTGACCAGCCCCTATGACGGCTATGGCGCACCTGGTTACTCCAATCCCTCTGTACAGGTGACTTCCCACACAAGTCACTCAATCAGTGTAAGAGGTACCTGCATCATCACCATTGCGTACACGAACCACCCCATGAGTGGCACAAGAACCATCAGCGTATGAGACTGCTTGGTGCGTGCCACAGAGCACGAGCACGGGAGGGATGAATAAGCATGAGCACAGCAGACACGAAGCATGGGCACACGGACGCGCCGGAGCCGATGGACGTTAGCCCCGAGCGAGCAGAGGACCTGCGCCACTCGGCGCGCATGGGCGGTGAGGCGAACGCGCGGGTCGGCCTCATCATCGGCATCTTCCTTGCGCTCTACGCCGCCTGGGTCATCATCAGCAAGCTGCTGTAGGCGGCTGCAGGCAGGCCCTCCGCACGCCCTCACGACACGGCTCGGTCACCCGCCCGGCCGCTACCTGCGGACGGGGATCGGCCTGGGCGGCGTCTTGGGCTTCTTGATGCCCGCCATGACGACGGCGCCCTCGGGGCATGCCTCAAGGCAGCGATTGCACTGCGAGCACGCGCGCTGATCGATCACATGCACGAACTTGGCCTTCCCCATGATGGCACCGTCATCGCAGGCGTCCATGCACGCGCCACAGCCGGTGCAGCGCGAGACGAGGATGTGGTAGGTCATGAAGGCCCTGCACTCGCCCGCCGGGCACTGCCTCTTGGAGATGTGCGCCTCGATCTCGTCGCCAAAGTGGTCCAGGATCTCCGTGACGACGTGGGCCAGGGCGCGGTCGAGGTTGCAGAGCGCCCGGCCGGACATCATGGGGCACAGGTCGCGCAGCAGCGCCAGGTCGCCGGCGGCGCCCCTCTTGTTGACGATGTCCGTGAGGATGGACTCGATCTGGAAGCCGCCCTCGTAGCCATAGACGCAGTGACCGCAGGCCTCCCGATGGAAGTGCGAGGCGATCTCCTGCAGGGCGCGTGCCATGCAGTTGTCGACAGTGTAGACGCGAGCGTAGTCGGTCCTGATGAAGAGGGGCCTGTCCAGCTTGTCCGCCGTGATGAGCATGTTCTGGGGGAACCCCAGGTACAGCGCCTTCAGGTCGTCGGTCGTGACGCCTGCGGCTTGGAGGATCGCACGCGCCGTCGTACGCGTGGGGAGCCTGATGGGCATCTCGGCACCCTCGAGCCACAGGGTCTTGGAGTCGGTGCCCAACAGCCAGCTCTCCCCCGAGACGAGTGGGATCGCCCCGGAGTCGACGATGCCTGTCGAGACGAGTCCCTGCCCCTTGAGGGCACCCTCCACGGCAGTGTTGTTGTTGTACAGGAAGCCGATGCTCCCATCCATGGGCGCGGCCTTGTCCCCAAAGCGCTCCACGAGCCTTGAGTCCTGGGGGAGCAGCAGCCTCACGTCCTCTGCCTCGGCCTTGGCCACGGCATCGTCCAGGTGCTCCCCGAGCAGGCGGAGGGACACGGGCGCCTGCGCATACGCAGGCATGAAATTCACGATGGTCATGTGCTCCAACGCCTTCCTTAGTATTCGTTCCACAGGCGGGGCCTGGTGATGTCCAGGCGCAGGTCGCACTGCAGGCAGCGCGCGGCCTCGTGCGTGGCCTCGTCCGGGGAGAAGGGGCACTCGTAGGGCACGAAGCTGCCCTTGCGCTCCTCCGCCGACATGAGTTCGGGCAGGGTCGTGCCGTCGTAGAACGCCCTCTCCGCCCTGCCGATGCGGGCCTCGCGGGGCTCGGGCTCGAGCAGCACCTCAGAGATGTCGCCGTCGCCACCCAGGTACGTGTCGATGGCGCTAGCGGCACCCCTGCCGCCAGCGATGGCGGCAATGACGGATCGGGTGCCCGTCACGTCGTCACCTGCGGCGAAGACGCCCTCGGCGCTGGTTCTGTGGCTGCCGTCGACGGCCACATACGCGCCATGCGTCAGCTCGAGGCCCATCCCTGCGGTGTCCTCGGGCCGCTGGCCCACGGCAAAGATCACGTGGTCGGCGGGAAGGGTCTCCTCGCCGCCGTCCATGAGCTCGGTCACGGCCTTGTGGTCCTCGTCAAAGTAGAAGCGTCTGATCTTGTGGATGGTCAGGGAGCCGACCCTGCCGGAGCCAGGCTCTGACTCGTTGATGGAGATGAAGGCGTAGGCGTCATGCAGGGCGACGCCCTCCTCGGCGGCCTCCTCGCGCTCCTCCGCAGTCGAGGTCATCTTGTCGACGGCCTCCAGGCAGGCCACGTCGACGCTCGCGGCACCCATACGAAGGGCCGTGCGGGCGCAGTCGTAGGCGACGTTGCCGCCACCCAGGACCACGACGCGACCACTCACGTCCACAGCCTCGCCCTTGCGCGCGGCCTTGAGGAAGTCGGTGTTGCGGACGACGCCATCGAGGTCGTTGCCAGCCATGGGGAGCACGGTGCCGTCGAAGGTGCCCACGGTCACGAGCACGGCGTCGTGGCCGTCGGCGAGTAGCGCCCCGGGGTCGAGCACGCGGTGACCGAGGCGCGTCTCGATGCGCGGCTCGGGATCGGAGCCCTGGGTCACCTCGAAGATGGTCGCAATCTCGCCGTCGAGCACCTCGTCTGGGAGGCGGTACGCAGGTATGCCGTAGCGCATCTGGCCGCCCAGCCGCTCCTCGGCATCGAAGAGGGTCACGCGGTGACCCTTCTCGGCGAGGTAGAGCGCGGCGGTGAGGCCGGCAGGACCGGCGCCTACGACGGCCACGCGCTTGCCCGTGAGGGGCTCGTGACGCACGCGCGACTTCCACGCGCCGGTGTCGCGCACGGCGGCCGCCCGCTTGAGCCTGCAGATTGACAGGGCGCCATGGAGCTCGTTGCGCTTGCACTCGCCCTGGCAGTCGTGGGTGCAGATGCTGCCCAAGACCTCGGGGAAGGGAACCTTCTCGCGGACGACCGCGGTGGCCTTCTCCCACTCGCCCAGCTTGATGTGGTGCAGGTAGCGGGGAATGTCGATGCGCGCGGGGCAGCCCGTGCGACAGGGTACCGCGTTGTCCTCGCGGGAGCGCTCGGGGTGCGTGATCGTGAGGGCGTCCACGATGGAGCCAGTGGGACACACCTCGACGCAGGCACCGCAGAAGCGACAGCCCGCCTCCTCGAGGGAGACGCCGCCGTTGACGCCGATGCGAATGCCGTCCTTGGTCCTCTGGTAGTCGAGGATGCCAACACCGCGCAGGTCACGGCAGGCACGCACGCAGCGCCCACAGCGGATGCAGCGCGTGAACATGTGCGTGACGAGCGGGTTGGACGCGTCGGTGGGCACAGGACGGCTCTTGCAGCGCCAGCGCGCGGGCGAGACGCCCATGTAGGTGTACATGGACTGCAGCTCGCAGACGCCGAAGCGCGGGCAGCCCGTGCAGTCTGCCGGGTGCGTTGCCAGAATCAGCTCCATGGCGAGGCGACGCGCCTTGTCGGCGGCTGGGGCCTCGGAGCTGACCACCATGCCCTCGCGCACGATGGTCTGACAGGCATGGACGGGCTTTCTCTCGCCGTCGACCTCCACCATGCAGAGGCTGCAGCCGCCCGAGACCGGAAGGTCGGGATGGCTGCAGAGGTGCGGGATGAAGATGCCCGCATCAAGCGCCGCGTCGAGTACGGAGGTGCCCTCCCTGGCCTCGACCTCTTTGCCGTTGATTGTAAGCTTCACGTTGTTCCTCTCACGCCGGGCAGAAGGCACCTACCCCCAGCCCACCCCACGTCCCGCGGGGCTCCCCTCCCAGAGGGGGTGTGCTTCACCGTAACGAACACGCCCACGAGGGACGCGGCGGCAGCGCCGTGGGCCGACCCTTCCCGATCCCGTGCGCCCATGGGGCCACACGACCCGAGGAATGGGGACGGGGCGCCCCAAGGCCCCGTCCCCATGCTCGCACGAGGCCGTCGCCGGGCCTAGTCCCAGTCGCCGTCGTCCCAGTCGTCCGCGCCGCTCGCGGACTCGAAGGCCTTCGCCGAGGCCTCCTCGCCGGCGATGCGGCCCGAGTTGAGGCAGAAGCCCATGGTGTTGCCAGGGATCGCATAGTTGTAGGAGTCACCGTAGATGGTGCAGGCGTCGGTACCCACGCAGTACAGGCCGTCGATGACCGTGCCCTCGTCCGTCATGACCTCCATGCGGGAGTTGATGAGGACGCCGCCCAGGGTGCCGTAGGCGCCCATGTACTGGCGACAGGCGTAGAAGGGGCCGTCCTCCAGCGGCTGGAGGAACTCGTGGTCCTTCTCGAAGAGGGTGTCGAAGCCCCCGGCGCACATCTGGTTGTACTCCTCGACGTTGCTCACTAGGCCCTCGGGATCGATGCCGATCTTCTCGGCAAGCTCCTCAAGCGTGTCGGCCTTGGCCACGACATGGTTGCCCTCGCCGTCGAGATAGGTGTCCAGGTCGACCTCGAACTGAGCCTCGAAGCCCTCGTAGAGGTCGTGGGGATGGACGTGGGAGACGATGTCGGGACCATCCTTCTTCCAGTGCCTGAGCATCTTGGCGTCAAAGATCGAGAAGGCGACCTTGCCGGGCAGGTGGTTGATGGCGTTGCCCACGAAGGTAGTGTTGAAGATGTCGTCCTCGGGCATGAAGCGCTCACCGGAGCGGTCGCACCAGTAGCAGGGCTGGCGGAAGGCGCCCTCGACGTAGAAGTGGTTCATGTTGTCGGGGAGCTGATACATCATCTCCATGGTGACCGGGGTGTGGCCACCGCCCACCTCGTGGCACATGTTGAAGCCGTCGCCGTCCATACCGGGCACGGCGAAGGAGTAGAGGTTCTTGCCCCACTCGAGGCCGATCTTCTCCTGGATCATCGCGGCGTTCGCGCCGAAGCCGCCCGTGGCGACGATGACCGACTTGGCGCTGATCTCGACCTCCTCGCCTGCCTTGTTGGTGGCGCGCACGCCCACGACGGCACCGGACTCGTCGGTGATCAGGGACGTGCCGGGGGTCTCGTACAGGAACTCGACACCGAGCTCGACCGCATGCTCGGTCATGCGCTTGACCATCGTGGACGCGGCGCGGGGGCCGGGCTCGGAACCGTCCTCGGGCTGCACGACATGCCAGGTGTACTCGCCATCGGCGTAGGCACGGGTGCGCTCGCGGGCGCGGAAGGCGGGACGCACGGAGTTGAAGACGACGCCCATCTCTTGGAGCCACTCGATGGTGGAGCCGCTCTTGAAGTAGTAGGCGCGCACGAGGCGGGGGTCAACCTGGTAGTGGGTGTAGAACATGTGACGGCGGAAGAGCTCGCCGGGGGTGACCTCGATCATTGCGGCCTTCTGGACGGGCGAGCCGGCCGCGCAAGGACCCATGCCCATGTTGGCGGCGCCACCGGTGTTGGACGCCTTCTCGAGCGCGATGACGCGGGCGCCACCCTCCGCGGCCGCGTTGGCGGCCGCCAGGCCCGAAAGGCCTGCGGCAACGACGACCACGTCGGTCTCAAGCTGCTGTGCCATGCGAATCTCCCTCTCTCGTTTTTTCCTCGCGTCGGAAAGGCCCTGAGCGCGATGTCTGCTGTACGGCCATTATCTCAGAGTGGTCGGTGCGGGCACATGTGCAGGGGAACAGAGCGACGTCGAAGAAGCCCTTGGGCAGCTTGTGCCACCGTCCAGTGGGCGGACCTGGGAGCATGGCGCAGGTCCCGGCAGCACCCTGACCCCCTGGACCACATCTGTCCCCACGCTGTGCCCACGCACAAAGCGATCGTGCCGAAAGGAACCGGCCTTGGGGCCGGGTCCATGTGATGGGGCACCCAGACACCCTACGCTTGAATGGTCAGCGCACCACACGCAAGGAGGTAGCGAGCCATGTGCCCATGGAACCGTCGCGTCATCGTCTGTGACCTGATCCTCGCGCTCGTCATCAACACGAGCGCCACCTTCCTGGCGGGAGTCCCGCTCGCGTGGGGGACGTGGTTCCCCTACACCTGCGTGGCCTTCACGACCAACGTCCTGGCCCAGCTGGCACTTCCCACCGGCACCATCGCACGGGTGGCCACGGTACCGCTCGGCGAGCATCGCGGCCGCATGTTCGCGCAGATCTTCGTGGAGAACCTGATCTTTGTGACGATCATCTCGCTCACGGAGGCTTTCACCCAGGTGGGCGCGGAGGGAATGATCGCAGCCTGGGCCCAAACCTACCTGTGGCTGATGCTCATAGGCTATGCGACCTCGGTCGTCCTCGCCCTGGTACCGGTCGGCAAGGGCAAGTAGGGTTCGCAGCGGCACAGGCGCTGTTTGCTGGTCGATGTCGATCGTGGGTCGATGTCGGTCGGCCCTCATCGGTGGCCCTCGCGTGCGCCGCTGAGACGAACGTTCGCCGCTGGGACGGTGCGCTGGGACGGTGAGACTGACCACAACCTTTCTCTCAGGGCTTCACAAAGCTGAAACAGCAGGTCGAACTTCTCTCTGATCACTCACGAGAACAAGTTGTGATCAGTTCTACGAGACGCCTGCCTCATCGTGGCAGAGGGAGCGGGCGATCCTCTCGGCGTTCTGCGCCCAGAGGAACGACACGATGTAGCCCACGACATAGCAGGGAACAAAGCTGCCGAGCACGGCGGGGAGGTAGGAGGACAAGGGCTGGCGCTGCATCACGATGGCGTTGACGTAGGTCAGGATGAGATCGTTCACCACGACATAGACGAGGTTGACCACCAGATTGAGAAGCAGCCCGAACTTGATGCCGTCGGCAGGGGTGACGCCACATGCGCCGGCGAAGGAGAAGCCCCACCTCTCGGCGGGAACGAACCAGCCGACAATGAACGAGATGGCATACGAGAAGACGAAGTTCATGGCGACGGAGCCCGCGAGGGCGGGCACGAACGCCCCCTGGGACAGGGCACCTTGTGCCACTGCCTGGGAGATGCCCATGTAGCTTGCCACTGCGGAGATGCTCAGCGCGATGGGAACGTTGGTCAGCAGGATCTTCACGATCTTGGTCGATGTCTTCATTGGCATAAGAGTCCTCCTTGCGATACGTCCACGGATCCACGTACGGCCTCACCGGACCCGGAAACCAGGCAGCTCGGCCAAACGGATTGCATTCTAGGGCAGCAGGCGGGCGCGCCCAACAGACCTGTCCCCAAAGGGGCGGCGGAATGGGAGCACCCCCTTTGTGCGAATCGCACAAAGGGGGTGCGGGAACTTGACGCTAGCGACTATTCGTCGGGGCCGTCGAAGCCTTGGAACACCGGGATACCCGTATAGAGCTTGGGCTCCTCCTCACCGGTAAGGACGCGAATGGCGCCGGCGGCCATGGCCTCGAGCTCGAACTCGCCGGGGTAGGCCGAAACGGGCGCGATCCAGCCGCAACCCCGCTCGATGGAGGCGACGAGATCCTTGTTGTGGACCATGCCGCCGCCGAGCAGGATGCCGTCGACCTTGCCCTCGAGCACGGTGGCCATGCTGCCGATGTACTTGTTGAGCTGGTAGAGCATGGCGCCCCACGCGCGGGCAGCAGCCTTATCGCCGGCAGCTGCGCGATTGCACACCTCGATGGCATCCGAGGTGCCGAGAAGATCGACGAAACCGCCGGTCTTCATGCAGAGCGCACGGGCTTCCTTGATGGTATGGCCCGCCTCGAGATAGTCCAAGACTCCGGCCACAGGCACGGCACCGCAGCGCGTGGGGGCTATGGCACCCTCGCCCTGCACGATATCGAAGCCGTCTATCATCTTTCCGGCCCTGTGGGCGGAGATGGAGATGCCGCCGCCGATGTGGCAGACGATGAAGTTGCAGTCGCGGTAGCGCTTGCCCATGCTGTGGGCGTGGCGGATCGCAGTCTCTTTAAGATTGAGGGCGTGCAGGTGCGCGTTACGGTAGATGCCCTTGATGCCGGTCATGCGGGCGTAGTCGCAGAACTCGTCGGTATCGGGCGGGTTCACGACGAAAGCGGGCTTGCCGGCCTGCTCGGCGAACTCATGGGCGAGCTGGCTGCCCAGCTGGGCGGGATGCTGGATGCCGTTGGCACCGCGGTAGGCGTGGTCGAGCATGACGTCGTTCACGGCGTAGGTGCCGCCAACAAGCGAGAGCAGGCCGCCGCCGCGGCCGACAAAGGCATCGATGGTCGAGAGGTCGACGCCGTTCTCGGCAAGCGCGGCGAGGATCATGTCGCGGCGGTAGGGCATCTGGTCGGAGACGGATGCGAACTGACCGAGCTTCTCGGCCTCGTGGGCGACGTTTCTGGTGAAGACCTCGGTCACGCCGTCGAAGACGCCGACCTTGGTGGAGGTGGAACCGGGGTTGATGACCAGGATGCGGTAGATGTTCTCGGCCATGATGTTAAGCCTCCTTCTGCGCCTGCGCGCGGACGCAGCTCATCACGACGTTGCCCACGAGCTCGGAAACGGGCGCAGAACGGCTGCAGTCGCACACGATCTTCTTGAAGCCCTGCAGGAAGGGGCCGTAGGCGTCGGCGTTCGCGAAGTTCTGCACGAGCTTGACGCCGATGTTGCCCACGTTGATGTCGGGGCAGATGATGACGTTGGCACGCCCGGCCACCGCGCTCTCGCGGAGGACCTTCTTGGCGGCAACGGCCGGATTGATAGCCGAATCGAGCTGGAACTCGCCATCGATGGCGAGGTCGGGACGGCGCTTCTGGGCAACCTTCACCGCAGCGCGGACCTTCTCGACGAGCGGGCCCTCGGCCGATCCGTCGGTGGAGTATGAGAGCATGGCCACACGCGGCTCCCAGCCCATGAGGGCGCGGACGGTCTCGGCGGCGCTGATGGCGATGGAGGCGAGCTGCTCGGGATCGGGATCGACGCACACGGCGGCGTCGCCGAAGCCCAGCAGATGGCCTTCGCTGCCCTCCCAGCCGGGGATGTTGAACACGCCGCAGGAGGAGATGGTATCGATGCCGTCGGCCAATCCGATGATGGTCTGGCCCCCGATGATGACGTCTCCGGTGGAGCAGCACAGGCCGCCGAAGGTGATGTCCACGTCATCGATGCGCTGCATCATGAGCGCACGGTCCATGGGCTTCTTGGCGCGGCGGCGGATCCCCTTGCTCTTGAACGGGCAGTCGGGCATGGCCTCGAAGCGCACGGCGAAGGCCTCGTTTGCCCCGTCATCGGCGATGTCGACGATGGTGACCTTGGATAGGTCGACACCGAGCTGCTCGGCCACGCCGCGCAGCGTCGCGCCATCACCCACGATGAAGCACTCGGCAAGGCCGGCAGAGGCGAGCTCGCCCACCACTTCCATCATCTTGGGGTCGTCGGCCTCGAAGAAGGCCACCTTCTGCGGATTCGCCGCAGCTTTCGCGCGCAGCTGCTCTATCAGGTCCATGAGATGCTCCTCTCGGTTGTGAGGAGGCATAGCGCCTCCTTATCCCATTCTCGCAGGGCCTGCGTGCGCGTTCCATGGGTGTCGTGCCAAGGTTTCCTCCGTTCCCGCACGAATGCCCTGTTCCCGTGCACAAGCACAGCGCCGCATCCTGTCGTCTCGTGAGGCGTGGACTAAGGGAAAGCGGGAACACCGATCTGTGCGGGCCTGATCCCAGCTCTGGAAAGGAAAACCCCGACTTGTGAGAAACGCAGCCTTCCGTCGGAAAGAAAATCTCCGACTTGTGCGCGACACAGCCTCCTACTGGAAAGGAGAAACCGGAGTTGTGCGAGACGGACTCCGGGCCTGGAAAGAAAAGTCAGGAGTT
Organism: Atopobiaceae bacterium UBA1367; assembly: GCA_002305995.1. GTDB lineage: Bacteria > Actinomycetota > Coriobacteriia > Coriobacteriales > Atopobiaceae > UBA1367. The sequence continues at coordinate 383,994 of DBRN01000012.1, read as the reverse complement.
GTGCAGGATATGTCCCTCCGCTGGAAAGGTTTTCTTCGACTTGTGCGGGATCTGTTTCCCTGCCGGAAAGGAAAGTCCCGACCTGNNCAGGTCGGGACTTTCCTTTCCGGCGTCAGCGCCGACCTCGCACAAGTCGGCCTTTTTCTTTCCGCCCCGCCCTCTGCGATCCCCATCGGATGAGGCCACCACTCGCAAACGGTCCCGCCACCAAAGACGGGCAGCCCCGTACGTCCGCACAGGGCTGCCCTTGCACAAGTCTTGCGAGGAGGGGGTACTCCTACTCCTCGATCTCCTCGGCCACGCGCTCGACGAGCTCGCCGAAGGTCTTCATCTTCATGACCTCGTGGATGGTGACCTCGGCATCGAGCTCGTTCTCGATGGTGGAGGTGAGGGCGATCATCTTCATCGAGCCCTTTCCCAGCTCGTCGAAGGTGGTGTCGGCGGTGATCTCGCCGTCGTACTGGTAGGCGGTCTTGGCAAAGCCCGCGATCTGCTCGAGAAGTTCCTGGTTCATGATGCACGCTCCTTTGTTCGCATCTCCGGGGACACCGGGGTGACCCACGTGTCCCACCTCGTCTGTCTCGCATCTCATGCGGGGCACCAGGGTGGCCCTGTGGTATCCCCGCGCGGAAACGACCGTTATTCGTCGAGCTCGAAGCAGAGCTCCCACCACTCGACCATCGCATCTGAGCCGGGCTTCTCGGGAACCTCGCGCTTGATCGGCTTCGCATGCACGCCGATCGTCTCGTGGTTGCCGTAGAGGCGCTCCTGCAGGCCCTTGACGATCTTCTTCTTGCCGCAGAACACCACGAACGTGTACTCCGGACCCTCGTCCAGCCTCACCTTGCCATAGCCGTAGGGTGCGACCGCCTTGAGGTAGGGCTTGTCGTTCTGGATGCCGGGGACGGTGAAGGACTCGAGGGTGCCGTGGCCAGAGAGCTCGACCCACTCGGTCTCGTGGTAGCCGCAGGAGTTGCAGCCCAGGTGGGGCGGAAACTCGATCGCGCCGCACTCCGTGCACCTGCGGCCGTAGTAGACGCCGTCGGCAACGCCGTCGTAGAACCTTTTGACGATGGGCTCCATGTCCTGAAGAAGCATGTGCGTTCCTCCTCTGTGTGGGTTGGTCGACTCGTGCTACTCGTGCGTGCGCAGGATCTGGCAGCGAACGTTCTGGCCGCCGCCGAAGCCGCGGAGGAACGTGGTCCTGGGAAGCCGCCCCATCTGGGTCGCGCCAGCCTCGCCGCGCATCTGCTTGACCGCCTCGACGATGTCGGCGATGCCCGAGGCGCCGTGCGCATGGCCAAAGTTGCAGCGGCCACCATGCGTGTTGATGGGCCTGTCGCCGTCGAAGCCGCAACGGCCCTCGATGGCGTAGCGCCATGCCTCACCGCGCGGGATGAAGCCGACTTCCTCGGCGGTGACGATGTCGCCGGCGAGGAAGAAGTCGTTCACGAAGAGGAGGTCGATCTCGTCGGGCGAGACGCCGGTCAGTTCGTAGACCTCTTGGGTCGCGCGCGCGGTGCCGTTGTACTCGTTGTCGGGGGTGGCGCCCTCGAAGGCGGCCGACCCGGTGCCCAGGACGTCGATCACCTTGTGGTCGAGGCCACGGGCGATGGCCATCTCGGTGGGCATGACCACGACGGAGGCGGCACCGTCGCACTTGGTCTCGAAGCCTGTGACGCGCAGGTACTGAGTGACCTTGGGGTTGAACATGGAGGCCAGGAACTGGTCGGCGTCCCCCATCCCGTTGGCCCTCGCCGCGTCATCGAAGTCGGTGTCATAGAACGCGAGGGGGTTCATGACGGCGTCGCGACGAAGGCTCTTCGACAGGCCGTTCAGGGCCTGGTCGATCTGCTCGTCGGTCAGGCCGAACTCCCAGCGGTACTTGTTGATCCAGTTGTCGAACGAGATGCCGAAGGCGGAGTCGAGCGGGCGACCGTAGGCGCGATCGTAGACCATCGGGATCGAGGGAAGCATCTCCTCGAGGGGGAAGTCGCGGCGGAAGGATCCGGGGGCGCCCACGACGGGAAGGGAGGCAGCGAGGTCCACGGCACCGGTGAGGACGATGTCGAAGGAGCCGGAGGCGACAGCCTGCACGGCCTCCTGCAGGGCGACGTAGCCCGTGCAACATGCCTCGGAGTGGTGGACGGAGCCGATGCCACGCACGCCAAACCAGTCGGCCACCTGCATGTTCGGCGTCAGGGAGTCACCAATCATGAAGGGGTTGGCCGCGCCATGGAAGAAGTACTGGATGTCGCGGGGCTCGAGACCGGCATCTGCGATGGACTCGAGGGCGGCGTAGCCAAAGGCATCGCCCTCGCTCATGCCCTTGGTCTCGGGATGGTCCTCGAAGTTCTTGAACGGCGTGCAGCCAACGCCCACGATGGAGACGCCGCGTGCCTGCCTGCCAAGCTTGCTCACCATGATCAGCTCCTCTGCCATGTCGCCATGCACCTATTGCCTGCTGCTTACATCGTATGACAGGGCGACGGCCCGCACATGGGGCATTGTTTCAATGTTTGCGCCGGAATTTGGACGGTTTCTGTTCATCGTCCCAAACGGCGCCCCCCGCGGTGCGGGAGGGCGGGGCGCATGACCCCTGTCGCCACGCAGCTCGGCCGATCGCCCCTCTCTCCGCCGCGTTCGATGCGCTTCACCCGCAGGTGCGGGCTTACCGCGTGCAGCCGTCCGTCGCTCATGGTACAACCTGAGTCGAAGGGTACGCGCCGCTGGAGGGAACTCGATGCAAATCAGCAATCTCGTGAGCCGAATGGACGATCGGCTCATCAAGGACGTCCGTTGCGCAGATGCCGAGATGGACGTCTACAGCATCTGCTTCCTCACGTCCGATGCCACGCTGCGCAGCGATGTCGTGTACTTCTGCGAGGTTGACCAGCTCCCCCACGAGCTACCCGAGGGGAGCTTTGCGAGCTTCATCGTCCATGGGGACGGAGAGGTCGACTTTGGCCTTGCCGACGCCGGCATGGCCAACATCGTCGCCATCTCCCCCGAGGTCGACGCCTTCGCATGCTACAACGACCTCCAGGGCCAGTTCATCGAGAACCAGGGACAGGCGGGCATCACGCGCCGCATGCTCCAGGCGCACTTCGCGAACAAGGGGCTCCAGTACCTGGTCGAGGAGGCTGCCACGGCGCTCGGCAATCCGGTCCTGGTGGTGGACACGGCCTATCGCTACCTGGCCCACTACATCGGCGACCTCGAGGGCGACGACTCGGTCTTCGCGGGTGTGATGCGACGGGAGATGCCGCGCAAGTCCATCGCGAGGGAGGGCGTCGACTACATCAGGACATCGATGCTCAGCGAGAAGGTCTCGCGCCTCATGGAGCCCTACCAGCTCTTCAACGAGCACCTGGGCGCCCAGACCATGGTGGGCGCCGTCATGGTGCACGGCATCTGCGTGGCCCACGTCATCCTCGTCGAGCGGCGGCGCCCGTTTGCGGCCGTGGACAAGGACGCCTTCGCGAACCTCGTGCTGTTCGTGGGGCAGGAGATGCAGAAGCTCCCGCTCTACCAGACGCCCCCGGGAGAGATGGACTCCCACTTCCTCATGAGCCTGCTCAACGACGAGCAGCCGAATCGCGAGTCTGTGCGGCGGCGCATGGAGGTCATAGACTTCAAGCCATCCCCCCGCCAGTTCGTGATATGCGTCAGGCCGCAGGACGCGAGCGCCACCGCCTCGTCCCTGGAGTACGTGGCCCGCCAGCTCAAGGGCTCCATGACACATTCGATCATGACCGTCAGGAACGGCGAGATCATCCTGCTCTGCGGGCGCAAGGAGGGCGCCGGGCTAGGAGACTTCGCCCTGAGATCGCTCGCGAAGGCGGCCGAGGTGAGCAAGCTCTCGGTAGGCATCTCGAACCCCTTCGATGACGTGGTGGACATCCACACCTACTTGCGTCAGGCCCGGATGGCCATCAAGTTTGGGTCGACCATCGCACCCTACCTCAACGACCGCAACGTCTACCACTATCGCAACGTGGCCTACATCGAGATGCTCGACATCGCCGGCACGCGGCTCGACCCCATGAACTTCTGCGACCCCGCCCTGCTGCTTTTGCGGGACTACGATGCCCAGCATGGGACCGAGCTGCTGGAGACGCTCTTCGAGTACCTCCAAGCCGGCCTCAACACCGTGCGCGCGGCGGACCTGCTCGACCTGCACAAGAACACGCTACTCTACCGCCTAGGCCGGATCAGGGAGGTCGGTGGCGTGAACCTCAGCTCCGGCGAGGAGGCCTTTCGCATACAGGTGTCGTTCCGCGCCCTGCTGTACCTGGGCTTGTTCAGACCACGCATCCGTGTCTCCCGTGAGGAGCTCGGCGACTCCCCACACGAGCCGTGAGCCCTGCCCCACAAGGGGCCGGGCTCACGAGGGCGTGCGTCATGCCGTGCGGGCGGAGCGACTGGCCAGCGGCCGATTCCCGCTAGCGCGTGATCTCCACGGTGGGGAACTGCATCTCGCGGTAGGCCTTGTACTCGTCCTTGATGGAGTCTTGCTTCTGGAAGAACTCGATGCGGGTCCTGATGATCTCGTTGAGGTGCTGCGCGCGGGCCTCGTCGATGAAGCGGTCGCGGATGTGGCCGTTCTCGGCGATCTGCAGGATGGGCTTGCCGGTCCTCTCGCTGATGCCGAGGCTGCCGCCACAGCCGCAGACGGCGCACTCGTAGGGGAACTCGATGCCGTCCCAGTGGGGATCGCCGGGATAGACGAGGCTGGAGTGACAGTTGGGGCACACGCCGTCATCGGGGTCACCCAGCCAGCCGCGCTCCTCGACCGGGGTCTCCATGGCCTCCCAGATGTGCTCGCCCATCTGCTTGCAGCGCTCGACCTGCTCGGGGAAGGTGAGCACGGAGCCGGGGCGCGCGGAGCGCTGGATCATGTAGCGATCGACGACCTGCAGCGACATGGTGAACATGGAGGCCTGCAGGGTCTCGAGCGCGAGCGTCTGCCAGTCGTGCATGGAGCCACCCACGGAGATGAGGCCGGCCACGGTGTGGGGATTCTCCTTCACGACGCCGATCTTGATCAGGAAGGAGAGCTCGTAGGCCAGGAAGCGCTGGGCGAAGCGCAGGTAGAGCGACGAGGGGGCCAGATCGTAGGTGGGCGCGGCGATGAGCACGCCGTTGCAGGTGTGGAGCTCTGCCACGAGCTGGTCGACGTCATCTCTGTCCTTGAGGACGCAGCCCTTGTACTCCTTGGAGGGATCCTGCGCGATGGCACCCATCTGCATGGTGCAGCCCTCGCAGCCGGTGCACGGCAGGATGTCGTAGTCGAAGAGGTTGATGAGCTTGACCTCCGCGCCCCTCTCCTCGAGCACCTTGAGGGCCGCCTTGAGGGCGATCTCCCCGTTGCCGTTGTGCATGCCCGCGTTGATTCCCATGACCTTGTGACGTGCCGTCATCTGTGCCCCTCTCCTCTTCGTGTGGCAGGGCATCTCCCCCGACGCCCCCAATTTGCCCCCAGTATAGGGTGGCAGCACCTCGCCCGACAGGTCTGCGCAGCCAAGGCACCGGCACATACCCTGCCTGTGAGTTGTGCGTATGGACAAGCGCCCCACCGTGCGTGCAAGCGACAGGGAGGGCAGGCGGGCCCGTGATGGACACACGCCCGTGCTGGGACGGAGAGGTGCGACCGCGAGGGGTCAGGCGCATCCACGACGGGACGGGAGGACACGCATGGGGGCAGGCCGTGCACACAGGCACAGCGGGGCGCAGGCTATGCCCACGCGCCTGGATCAGGCGGCGGTGCGTCGGGAGAGAGGGCGTGCGGCACGATGACGACCCGTGGGGGTCGCCTGGCAGCGCAGCTGATCACATGCCCCCCGTACGTCTCGGAGCTCACCTCCCATCCCCCGGGCAGGCGCCCTCCCCTCACGGGATAGGCAAAGCCATGCCCATCAGCCTTGAGCACGCTCTCCACCTGCGTCCAGGCACGGGCGAAGGCCAGCGCGGGGTCATCCCCGCCATCCACCGCCGCGAGCTCCTCGGGCGTCAGGACATAGCGCAGGGCACTGCGTTGGGGATCGCCGTACGAGGCGGGAATCTCTTCCACGTCAACGCCGATGGGCTCGTTCGCGACGGCAAGCACGGCCATGCCGTCGTCGTGGGAGAGGCTGAACGCGGACCCATCCCCACGAGCCAGCGACGGCTTGCCGAACTCCCCCCTCACAAGGTCGCCATCCTCGCGCACGCCCAGCACCTGGCGCAGAAGGAACCCTGCGGCGAACTCCGCCCGTCGCGCCATCTCGGGCCTGATGGCACGCACCAACCCCTGGTAGCGCGGCGCGACGAGGGACAGCCGATCCATCCAGTCTTGGGGGAGGTCGTCCAGGCCCAGCACGTGACAGGTCACCGGCACCTCTCGGATCCCGCCTCCCATCGCCTCCGCCACACGCTCTCCCCTCCTGCCCCATGTGAGGGATCATGCCCTGGCGCCGCCTGTCACGCGGGCAGGCCCTGCGCCTACACGGCGACGATGTTCACCAGGCGGCCGGGTACCACGATGACCTTCCGCACGTCCTTGCCCTCGATCCAGCTGGCGACGGCCTCCTTCGCCGCGGCCTCGAGCTCGGCTCGGCCAGCGTCGGCGGACACGTTGATGCGGGCGCGTAGCTTGCCCTTGACCTGCACGGCGATCTCGATGGTGGCGCTCTTGGCCAGCTCCTCGTCGAAGCGGGGCCACGGCTCGTCGTACACGGACCCCTCAAGCCCCAGCGCCTCGTGGTAGAGCTCCTCGCCCCAATGTGGGCAGATCGGCGAGAGCATGGCCACGATGGCGCGGGCGACCGCAGCGCAGAGCGCGCCGTCACGCGCGCCCTCCCCCACCCTGCCAAGGTAGCCGCTGGCATCGTTGACCAGCTCCATCACGGCGGAGATGGCCGTGTTGAACTGCTGGCGGTCGAAGTCGGCCGTGCACCTGAGGCCCATCTCGTGCATGCGGCGGAAGAGCTCGGAGCCCGCGGCGTCCAGCGCCTTCGGGTCGAGCGCGGCGGCACGGTCGGCGGATCGCGCCAGGCCCCAGACGGTGCGCCACGCGCGCTTGATGAAGCGGTTGGCCCCCGCCACGACCTCTTCGTCCCAGTTGAAGTCCTTCTCCGACGGGGCGATGAACAGGATCGCCAGGCGCATGGTGTCGGCACCATAGGGGCCGATGACGCTCGACGGGGGCACGACGTTGCCCTTTGACTTGCTCATGGTGTCGCCATGGGCGTCCTTGACCATGCCCTGGCAGAGCAGGTTGGCAAACGGCTCGTCGACGTCGACCATGCCGAGGTCGCGCATGACCTTGGTCCAGAAGCGCGCGTACAGCAGGTGCAGGATGGCGTGCTCGATGCCGCCGATGTAGTTGTCGACGGCCATCCAATGGTCGGCGGCCTCCTTGGAGAACGGCAGCTCGTCGTTGTGGGGGTCGCAGTAGCGCAGGAAGTACCAGCTCGAGCAGGTGAAGGTGTCCATCGTGTCGGTGACGCGACGGGCAGGCTTGCCGCACGCGGGGCACGTGGTCTCGTAGAAGGGCGCATACTCCGCCAGCGTCTCGCCCGCGCCGAGGTCGAGATCCTCGGGAAGCTCGACGGGAAGCTGCTCGTAGGGCACCGGCACGTCGCCGCAGTCGTCGCAGTGGATCATGGGGATGGGGTTGCCCCAGTAGCGCTGGCGGCTGATGAGCCAGTCACGCAGGCGGAACTGCACCGCACTGCGACCCACGCCGCGCGCGCCCAGGTGCTCGATGATGGCGTCGACGGCCTCGGAGTGCTTGCCGCCGCGCATGCCGGTGAACGGTCCGGACTGGATGAGGAACCCCTCGGCCACCATGGCATGGTCCCAGTCGACGTCGGTCACGACCATGTCGCGCTCATCCTTGAGCCGCTCGTGGAGGGGGTCGCCGCTCTCGGCGATGATGGGAGGGATGGGCAGGCCATAGGTGCGTGCGAACTCGAAGTCGCGCTGGTCGCCCGAAGGCACGCCCATCACGGCACCGGTGCCGTAGTCGAGCAGGATGTAGTCGGCGACCCAGATGGGAGCCGGGTCACCCGTGAGCGGGTTGATGACGTAGCGCCCGGTGAAGACGCCGTGCTTCTCGCGCTCGGAGCCCTGGCGGTCGACCGAGGAGACCTGCTCGACGCTCTTCTTGAGCTGCAGGTAGGCTGCCTCGTGCTCGGTGCCCGCCACCAGCTCGGCCGCCAGCGGGCTCTCGGGTGGCAGCAGGAAGAAGGACACGCCATAGAGGGTGTCGGGGCGCGTGGTGAAGACGGTGATCAGGCGGTCGGTCGGCGTCACGCCGTCCTCGGCAGCGAGCGCGAAGTCGATCTCGGCACCCTCGGAGCGCCCGATCCAGTTGCGCTGCTGGGCCTTCACGTTCTCGGGCCAGCCGGTGAGCTGGTCGAGGTCGTCGAGCAGCTCCTGCGCGTAGTCGGTGATCCTGAGGTACCACTGCGAGAGCTCGCGCTTCTCGGGTACCGAGCCGCAGCGCCAGCATGTGCCATCCACGACCTGCTCGTTGGCGAGCACGGTGTTGCAGCTGGGGCACCAGTTGACCGGCGAGGTGGCGCGATACGCCAGGCCCTGCTCCCACATCTTGAGGAAGGCCCACTGGCCCCACTTGTAGTACTCCGAATCGCAGGTGGCGAACATGCGGTCGTAGTCGTAGGAGAAGCCCATGCGCCTCATCGTCTTGGTTGCCTGGGCCATGTTCTTGTGTGTCCACGCGCCCGCCTGGGTGTGGTTCTTGATGGCGGCGTTCTCGGCGGGCAGGCCGAAGGCGTCGTAGCCCATGGGGTGCAGCACCTCGAAGCCGCGCATGCGCGCCTGGCGCGCCATGGCGTCGCCGATGGAGTAGTTGCGCGCGTGACCCATGTGGAGGTCGCCCGAGGGATACGGGAACATCTCGAGGACGTACTTCTTGGGTCGCGACGAGTCGTCGCGCGCGCGGAAGGTCTGCTCGTCCTCCCAGACCCTCTGCCACTTGAGCTCTATCGCCTCGGCATCGTATGCGGGAATGGTCTTCTCGTCTGCCACGGGTCTTGCCTTTCTGCCCTTGCGCCGCAGCCCATAGGGCCACGGCAGACCGCACCTCGGCTCGTGGCCCCATCGCCATGAGCTGCCTCTGTACACAGAGAGTCAGTATAGCCCACCGCCTGCCGAAAGACGTGGCAGACGGCGGGCAGCACCCGCAAGGCCACTGGCATCGCCGCGCGCGCGTCAGCTACCATGGATGGTCGTCCGCACATGTCTCGTCCGGGAGGGCACCATGGGTCTCACGCACCTGAACGCGCGCTACGCGCTCGTCAACATCGGCTTTCTGATGCTCGTGGCCGGATCGCTCGGCTTCGCGTACAACTACCTCTCCCAGAGCGGCTTCGAGGCGGGCACCATCGGGACGGTCATGTCGATCATCTCGCTGGGCGGCGTCTTCGTCGGCCCTGCGGCCGGCGACATCGTCGACCGCTCGGAGCGGATCACGCAGAAGCTCTTCATCTCCGGCTCCATGGTCCTGTGCGCGGCGCTGGCCGCGCTGCTGCTGGCGATCCCCGCGGGCTCGCCGCTCATCCTGCCGGTCGTCGTCATCGCCTTTGCGGCCTCGACCGTCGGCATGCCGCTGCTCAACGGCATGGCCTTCATCTACGAGCGGGCCGGTGGCGTGATCAACTATGGCCTGTGCCGCGGCCTCGGCTCGGCCTCCTACGCCATCGCGGCCAACATCGTGGGGCAGCTCTGGGGCACCTTCGGTCGCGACACCCTTCCCCTGTGGGTGATCTTCGGCGCCCTGTTCACCCTGGTCGCGGTCAACCTCATGCCCGACGCACCCGACGAGTCCCAGGCGGCAGGGCAGGGCGAGGGGCGTGACGTGGTGACCGAGAAGCCCATCTCGGTGCTGCGCTTCTTCTCCACGTACCCCACGTCGACGCTCGTCGTGCTATCGTTGGTGCTCCTGTACTTCTGCCATTACATCTTCCAGACCTACTGCGGCGCCGTCCTTGGCGAGTTCGTCCCCGCAGAGCGGGTGGAGTCGGTACAAGGCATGTCGTTCTTCGTGCAGGCCATGGTCGAGCTGCCCACCATGTTCGGCTTCTCCCTCATCATGCGACGGCTCTCCGTCAACAGGATCCTGACACTCTCCGCCATCGTCTATTCCATCAAGCACGTCATACTGGCCATGGCCACCAGCGTCCCCATGTTCTATGGCGGCATGGTGTTGCAGATGTTCTCCTATGCCACCCTCACCCCTGCCGTCGTCTACCTTGCGAACGACCTCGTCGCCGAGGAGGACCGCAACAAGGGCCAGGCCGTCTTCGCCACCGCGAGCTCGGTGGGCGGCCTGCTCGCCAGCTTCGTGGGCGGATGGCTCTTCCAGCTCCTCTCGGTGCGTGCCGGCCTGCTCGTGGGCGTCTCGGCCTCGGTCGTGGGCACGGCGCTCATGGTCATCGGCATCGGCCGCATCTCCCGGGAGGCCTAGGGCGAGACCGCCAGCCGCACGAAGGGCGGGGTGCCGACCATCCCGCCGGCACCCCGCCCTCGCCTGATTGTCGCGAAAGGCCCTACGAGTGGAAGTTCAGTCCGTCGGGGTTGGAGTCCTTGAGCATGACGTCGTGGGCGCCGCCCTCCACCAGCGAGGTGGACGAGACCAGCGTGAGCTTGGCCTTCCTGCGCAGCTCGGCGAGGTCGAGCGCGCCGCAGTTGCACATGGTGTGGATGACCTTGGTCAGCGAGGTCTGGACGTTCTCCCTCAGCGGGCCGGCGTAGGGCACGTAGGAGTCGACGCCCTCCACAAAGGTGAGGCCCTTCTTGCCGCCCAGGTCGTAGCGCTGCCAGTTGCGCGCGCGAGCCGAGCCCTCGCCCCAGTACTCCTTGACGTAGGAGCCGTTGACCGAGAGGCGCCGCGTGGGGCTCTCGTCGAAGCGGGCGAAGTAGCGACCCAGCATCAGGAAGTCGGCACCCATGGCGAGCGCCAGGGTCATGTGGTAGTCGTAGACGATGCCGCCGTCGGAGCACACGGGCACGTAGATGCCCGTCTCCTCGAAGTAGCGGTCGCGCTCTGCGCACACGTCGATCAGCGCGGTGGCCTGGCCGCGACCGATGCCCTTCTGCTCGCGCGTGATGCAGATCGACCCGCCGCCGATGCCGACCTTGACGAAGTCGGCGCCGCGCTCGGCGAGGTAGCGGAAGCCCTCCGCGTCGACGATGTTGCCGGCACCCACCTTGACGGAGTCGCCGTAGCGCTCGCGGATCCAGTCGATGGTGAGTCCCTGCCACTCGGAGTAGCCCTCCGACGAGTCGATGCACAGCACGTCGGCACCGGCATCGAGCAGCAGCGGCACGCGCCGGGCAAAGTCGCGCGTGTTGATGCCGGCGCCCACGATGTAGCGCTTGTGCTCGTCGAGCAGCTCGTCGGGACGCGACTTGTGGGAGTCGTAGTCCTTGCGGAAGACCAGCGAGAGCAGGTTGCCCGCGGCGTCCACGATGGGCAGCACGTTGAGCTTGTGCTCCCAGATGATGTCATTGGCCTGCCTGAGGGTGGTCCGCTCGCCGGCGACGATGCAGCGGTCTGCTGGCGTCATGAACTCGCCCACGCGCTTGCCAGGGTCGTCGCGCGAGACGCGGTAGTCGCGACTCGTCACGATGCCGCAAAACGTCCCGGTGGGACTCCCGTCCCTGGTGACGGGCATGGTGGAGTGGCCGGTGCGCTCCAGGATCTCGAGCACGTCGGCCAGGGTCATGGTGGGGGTGAGGGTGGAGTCGGAGACCACGAACCCGGCCTTGTACGACTTGACCTCGCGCACCATCGCCGCCTCGTCCTCGGCCGACTGTGAGCCGTAGATGAACGAGACGCCCCCCTCCTGGGCGAGCGCGATGGCAAGCCTGGGACCGGAGACGGACTGCATGATGGCCGAGACCATGGGGATGTTGAGGGTGATGGGACTCTGGCCGCCACGCTCGAACCTGACGAGCGGGGAGGTCAGCGAGACATTCGTCGGTATGTTCTCCGCCGAGGAGTATCCGGGAACGAGGAGGTACTCGGAAAAGGTGTGGGACTCTCCCTCAAAGAACGTTGCCATGCAGGCCTCCTCTGAAACTGTGACCGCTTGCCGTGAAAGGCAGACGTCTCACCGAATATTTTTGGCTGATTGTAACAGAGATGCATCGAAGCGATGCCCCAGCCCCCACGTTCACGACTCCCACAGGAGTTCCGTCACAGCGCCGGCCCCTGTCGGCAGCGCCCGCTAGCCTTGGGATGCCGTGCCGATGACGTCGTCGAAGTTGACGGCGATCTCGTGCTTGGTGGGCACCCACTCGACCTTCTTGAAGAACGCGATGACGCCGATGGGCACGTAGGTGAGCATGAAGATCGGAAAGGTGAAGAGGTTGGTGACGATGCGCGAGCGGGAGGCATGGATGTGCTCGCGCTCGACGATGGTGGTGAGCAGCCCCATCAGGAAGAAGGTGACATACGCGCCGATGACCAGCATCACCAGCGACCCCGTCGCCATGTGCAGCTCAGAGGCCGTGGCGATGAAGCCGTGGCTGAGCGAGCCGATGACGAAGTAGGAGAGGTTGACGGACGCGGAGAGCAGCGTCAGGAGGATGCCGGGGGCGATGGTCATCAGCATGTCGTAGGCGGCGAAGCGGCGCGCGGTGATGGCGCGCAGCAGGCTGGTGCCGTACGAGAAGAAGATCTGGTAGAAGCCCTTGGTCCACCGCATGCGCTGCACCCACGAGGCCTTGAAGGTCACCGGCTGCTCGTCGAAGAACTCCGCGGGAGCGTAGCCGATCTGTATGTTGTGGATGCTGCAGAACGTGGAGAACTGGATGTCCTCGGTCAGCGTGTGGAAGTCCCAGCCGTGCATGCCCCTCACGATCTTCGACGACACCAGCCACCCGGAGCCCGAGATGGCGCAGCTCGTGCCGTTCATCATGCGCACGTTGTTGAGGAAGCGCGCCTCGCGCAGGTACCAGAGGGCCGACCCCGCGCTGATCCAGCTGGAATCGAAGTTCTTGGAGTTTCGGTAGCTCGTGCACACGAGGTAGCCCGCATCGAAGGCGTCGTTCATGATCTCCGTGTAGTTGGGCGAGAGCACGTTGTCGGCGTCCATCACGAAGAAGCCCTCGTGGACGTCGCCATACTCGTTGAGGATGCGGTCGAAGCCGTAGTCCATGACCCAGCTCTTCCCCTTGCGGGCCAGGTCGTTGCGCTCGTAGACGATGGCACCCGCCTCGCGGGCACGCTCGGCGGTCTGGTCGGTGCAGGCGTCCGCCACCACGAAGCAGTCGATGAGCTCCGCGGGGTAGTCCTGCGTCAGGATGGACTCCACGAGGTTGGCGATGACGGCCTCCTCGTTGTGCGCGGCGATGAAGTACGCGTAGCGGTGGCGCACCCGTGCCTTGGGAAGGGAGACGTTGCCCCGCAGCAGGCTGATGATGATGTAGATGATCTGATAGAAGTAGGCGATGCCGAAGAGGGCCCCTATCAGGTTGTTGAACACCACGATGGGCGGCGTTCCCGTCAGGCTGAATTGCACCGGATACCTCCTGTTGCCTCATGCTCCCAGCAGCGGGCAGATCCGCTCGCCAGCCGCGGTCCTGCCCATCGACGCGTGAGCTATCCCGTCAAGTATAGCCAGCAGGTCTGCGGGGAGGGTGTCTTGGCACTCGACGCGCTCTCCCGTCACGGGATGGTCAAACCGCATGCGCCATGAGTGCAGGAACTGCCTGCGCAGGCCGCGGTTGGCACGGGCGTCCCCCCTGCCGTAGAGCTGGTCTCCCACGCAGGCGTGGTTGATGTGGCGCATGTGCACGCGGATCTGGTGCGTGCGGCCGGTGTAGAGGCGGCATTCCACCAGCGAGAAGCCCTCGTCGAAGCGGCCCGCCTCGAAGCGCTCGAGCACGCGCAATGTCGTGATGGCCTCGCGGGCACGCGGGTCGTCTGACACCGCCATGCGCAGCCGGTCGCGCCTGCTGCGCGCGATGCCCGTGGTGACCGTCCCCTCGTCAGAGGCGACGTAGCCATGCACCAAGGCAATGTAGCGACGGTCGAGGGCGCGCAGGCGGATGAGGTCCTGGAGGGCGCGTTGGGTGTCGTCGTCCTTCGCGGCCACCAGGAGGCCCGAGGTGTCCATGTCGAGGCGATGCACGATGCCGGGACGGTCCTCCCCCTGCAGCGTTCCCAGGCGCCCCGACCCGCAATGCGCCACGAGCGCGTTGGCGAGCGTGTCGTCGACGTGGCCGGCGCTGGGGTGGCACACCAGCCCCGCCTGCTTGGAGAGCACGAGGAGGTACTCGTCCTCGTAGCGGACGTCGAGGGGGATGTCGGGGTTCGGGCGCAGCGCACCAGGCTCCGGCTCGGGCTCGGGCAGCGTCACCCTGATGCGATCACCGAGCATGACGCGCTCCGACTTGCCGGAGGCCGCGGTCGCGTTGATGGTGACGGCACCACCGTCGATGAGGCGCGCGCAGGCGGAGCGGGACGGCATCCCCGCACAGGAGGCGATGAAGGCATCCAGCCTCGCCCCGTCGTCATCCGGGCCGACGAGCAGGTCACAGGTCCTGTCAGGCATGGTCGCGACCGCGTCGGTCCCCATCGTGGCCCGCGCGGTCCCGCTCGGCCTCCCAGCGCAGGTAGAGCAGCACGCTGGCGACCACCCCGCAGGTCACGAAGACATCCGCCACGTTGAACACGGGGAAGTCGACGAAGGTGGTGGCCAGGAAGTCGGTCACCGAGCCCGTCGCCAGGCGGTCGATCATGTTGCCCGCACCGCCACCGGCGACGGCGGCGAGCGGGAACACGAGCCGGAGGGGCAGGTCGCGGGCCCAGACCAGGTAGGCGGCAAGCAGGAAGGCCGCCACGGCACAGGCCACGAAGAGCCAGGTGAGCCCGCGCCCGACGTTGAACGCGGCACCCGTGTTCTCGACATGGACGAGGTCGATGAGGCCAGGAACCAAGGTCCGGGCGGCGGCGCCTGGGGGCATGAGGTGCCTGACCGCCACCTTGGTGGCCTGGTCCGCGATGACCACGAGGATCACCGTGAGCCAGAAGGCGATGACGCCCATGCCCCTCCGGGAGAGTCCGTCAGGAACGCGCACGAGGGCTACTCCTTCCTCGCGAGGTCGGACATGACGTCATGGCAGCGCGGGCACAGGCCGTCGGCGCCCAGCTCGCGCCAGTTCCAGCAGCGTGGGCACTTCTCGCCAGGGGCGGTACGCACCTCGCAGGAGAGCGCCTCGCCCGCGCGGACCTCGGCACGGGCGCAGACGAAGACCTCGGCGAGGTCGATGGCGCCATCGCCGAGCAGCTCGAAGGCCGCAGCCGGAAGCACCAGGTGCGCGGAGGCCGCCTGCGTGGTCTTCTCGGCGATGAGACCCTCCGCGAGCGCCGTCTCATATGCCTTGGTGAACGAGGCGCGGGCCTCGAGCAGCGCCTGGTAGGCAGGCAGCAGGGGCTCGTATTCGGCGGCGGCCATGGGAGCCTGGTACCAGTCGAGCAGGGCAGCGAACTCCTGGCCGTCACGCATGCTCTCGGGCAGGTATGCCATGGCCTCGTCGCAGGTGTACACCAGGATCGGTTGGAGGTCGTGGACGAGCATGGAGAGCAGGGCTGCCCAGACGGTCTGCGCGCTGCGGCGCTCGGGGGAGGCCGTGCCGCCGCAGTAGACGCGGTCCTTGGTGGCGTTGAGATAGCCGTTGGAGAGCTCGGTGACCACGAAGTCGTAGAGCATGCGGTAGACCGCGTTGAAGTGGTAACGGCGGTAGGCCTCGTCGACCTGCTCGTGGACCTCGCACATGCGGGCCAGCATCAGGCGGTCGTAGGGCAGCAGGTCGCCGGGTGCGACCGCATCGGTCGCCGGATCGAACTGCCCCTCGATCTCGCCCAGCAGGAACTTGAGGCTGTTGCGGAAGCGGCGGTAGGCGGCGCCCACCTGGTCGAGGATCTCGCTGTCGCACGGCACGTCGACCGAGGTGTCGACGGAGGCGACCCACAGGCGCAGGACGTCGGCGCCGCGCCGGGAGCACTCCTCGTTGGGGTCGATGACGTTGCCCAGGCTCTTGGACATCTTGCGGCCCTGGCCGTCGAGGGTGAAGCCCTGGCTGATGACGGCCTTGTAGGGAGCCCTGTCGTAGGCGCCCACGGAGGTCATCAGCGAGCTCATGAACCAGCCGCGATGCTGGTCGGAGCCCTCGAGGTAGACGTCTGCCGGAAAGGCGAGGTAGTCGCGATGGCGGCAGACGGCGGTGTGGGAGACGCCGGAGTCCCACCACACGTCGAGGATGTCACGATCAGCCTTGAGGTCGTGGCTGCCGCACTTCGGGCAGACGCAGGCGTCGCCCAGATAGCTTGCCGGCTCGTCGGTGAACCAGCAGTCGGATCCCCGCTCGCGGAAGAGCTTGATCACGGCATCGAGCGTGTCGTCGCTCATGACCGTCTCGCCACAGTCCTGGCAGGTGAAGGCCGGGATGGGGACGCCCCAGTTGCGCTGGCGGGAGATGCACCAGTCGGGACGGCCCTCGACCATGCCGCCGATGCGCTTGACGGCGTGCGGCGGGTAGAAGGCGACCTTGTCGAGCTCGGCGAGGGCGCGGTCACGCAGGCCGGTGGCATCCATCGAGACGAACCACTGGCTGGTGGCACGGAAGATGACCGGGTTCTTGCAGCGCCAGCAGTGCGGGTAGCTGTGCTCCATGTCCTCGCGCAGGATGAGCGTGCCGCGCTCCCGCAGCCACTCGACGATGTGCGGGTTGGCCTCGTTGACCTCCATGCCGCCCCACGGGCCGCCGGTGCCCATGCCGTCGCCCCTGAAGAAGCGGCCGTCGTCGTCGACGGGCATGACCACCGGCACGCCGAACCTCACGCCGGCGAGGTAGTCGTCGACGCCGTGGCCGGGGGCGGAGTGCACGATGCCCGTGCCGTCCTCGAGCGTGACGTAGTCCGCGTAGATGAACGCGCCCGTCTCGCCCGCATCGCCGAAGATCGGCTGCCGGTAGCGGTTGCCGACAAGCTCGGCGCCCGTCGCGCGCCAGACGTCGCCGTCGGCATCCGACACCAGGTGGGCGCCCTCCCAGCCAAACCGGTCGACGCATCGCTCCCAAAGGGCCTCGGCGAGGAGGTGGGCGCGACCGTCGTGCGCGACGGCGACGTAGATGGCCTCGGGATGGAGGATAACGGCATCGTCTGCCGGGAGCGTCCAGGGCGTGGTGGTCCAGATGACGACGTCGAGGGCGCCCTCCCAGGCCTCGAGGCCCGCAGGGACCGTGGTCATCTCGAAGCGCACGAAGATGGCAGGGCTCACCTCGTCAGCGTACTCGATCTCGGCCTCGGCGAGGGCGGTGTGGCAGTGGGAGCACCAGTGCACCGGCTTGCGACCGCGGTAGATGGCGCCCTTGTCGAAGATGGCCTTGAAGATCTCGATGTCGGTGGCGTCGTAGTCGTTGGTGTAGGTGAGGTAGGGGTTGTCCCACTCGCCCAGCACGCCCAGGCGCTTGAAGCCCTGGCGCTGCGTGTCGACCTGCTCGACCGCCATCTCGCGGCACAGCTCGCGGATCCTCTCGGTGGGAAGCTCGCGGAACCTCTCGGCACCCACCATGTCCTCGACCTTGTGCTCGATGGGCAGGCCGTGGCAGTCCCAGCCGGGGACGTAGGGAACCTCGCGGCCCTGCATCATCCAGTAGCGGTTGATGATATCCTTGGAGATCTTGTTCTGCGCGTGGCCCAGGTGGATGGGGCCGTTGGCATACGGGGGCCCGTCATGCAGCACGAAGCGCTCGTGACCGGCGTTCTTCCTGAGGGCCAACTCGTACACGCCGGCCTCGTCCCACGCCTTGAGGCGCCTGGGCTCGTTCTGCGGCAGGTTGCCCCTCATGGGAAAGCCCGTCTTGGGCAGGTTGGTGCTCTGCTTGTACTCGTTTGCCACCTCTGCGTCCTTTCGCCTTCCGGGCACAAAAAAAGCGCCCGTCCCTCCTGCTGGGACGAAGCGCGCACAAGCGCATGTGGGACACTTCGCTCTGACCACCCAGCGTGCGGAGAACCGCGGTACTCGGCTGGCCTGTCTCGGCGGCCACTCCGGCAGCGCCTACTGGCGGATCGCACCGCGTTCGGACTGCAGCTCGGGGGTGATGCCTCGTGGGCCGCAGACGTGGGATCTCAGCTCCCCCACTCTCTGTCGACCGCGGGTGGCCACAAGGCGCGTCCCCGTCATCGCTCATGGGGGGCATGATAGCACGCGGCTGCCCGGAAATGTGCCAGACGCCATCATTCTCCGAAGCAACACGGGGCGGCACCGGATACCGGTGCCGCCGCCACCGGCTCCTGGGACCCCGACGGGGGCAGGCCCCCTGTCGGGGGCGGGGCACATGCCGTCGGTAGGCACGAGCGGCGTGCCGCTGACCCTCCACGACCTCGCAGGTGCGGCCCAAAGCTGGGATGATGGACGCGTCAGGGTTCAACGGGGATGGGATGGCTATGACCGACGCAGCGCTCTTGGCAGAACGGCAGCGCTACCTCCGGCTGCTCTCACGCCAGTACCCCACCGCCCGGTCGGCCTTCACCGAGATCATCAACCTCGAGGCCATCCTCCACCTCCCCAAGAGCACCGAGCACTTCATGAGCGACGTGCACGGCGAGCACCTCGCCTTCGGGCACATCCTCAACAACTGCTCGGGTGTGGTGCGGGAGCATGTCGAGGCGACCTTCGGGGACGAGCTTGACGAATGGGCCAAGGACGAGCTCTGCACCCTCATCTACTATCCCCACGAGAAGCTCGCACAGCTGCGCGAGCGCCGCCTGAACCTGTCCCAGTGGTACTGGACCGCCCTCATGCGGCTGGTGCGGCTCGCCCGTCTCCTCTCCAGCCAGTACACGCGCTCCAAGGTGCGCCGCGCCTTGCCCGAGACCTACGCCTACATCATCGACGAGCTGCTGCGCGCATCGGGCACGGACGAGCTCGACCGCCACGAGTACCACAAGCGCATCATCGACTCGATCATCGACACCGGGGCGGCCGACGACTTCATCTGCTCCCTCGCAGCCCTCATCAAGCGCCTGGCCGTCGACCACCTGCATCTGGTGGGAGACGTCTACGACCGGGGCCCGCATGCCGACCGCATCATGGACGACCTCATGACGCACCACTCCGTCGACATCCAGTGGGGCAACCATGACATCGTGTGGATGGGCGCCGCCGCAGGATCACAGGCCTGCATCGCCTCGGTGGTGCGCACGCAGGTTCGCTACAACACGCTCGCCATGGTGGAGAGCGCCTATGGCATCTCGCTGCGCCGCCTGGCGCTCCTGGCCGAGCGCACCTATCGCCCCGACGACGAGATAGGCGCGCTGGAGAAGGCCATCTCCGTCATCCTGCTCAAGGTTGAGGGCCAGCTCATCCGCCGCCACCCCAACTACCACATGGACGACCGCCTGCTGCTCGGCTCGCTCGACCTCAGCCGTGGCACGGTGCGCATCGGCGGACGCGACCTGCCGCTGCGCACCTGCGACTTCCCCACCGTCGACCCACGCGACCCCTACGAGCTCACGGCGGACGAGCAGCACGTCATGAACGGCCTCGTCAAGGCGTTCAAGGAGTCCGACCGTCTGCGTCGCCATGCGGCCTTCCTCTACGAAAAGGGGTCGGTCTACCTCGTGCGCAACGGCAACCTGCTGTTCCACGGCTGCGTGCCGCTGGAGGGGGACGGCACCCTCACCGAGGTCATCGGCGAGGGCGTGTCGTACCGGGGCCGGGCGTACCTCGACTTCTGCGATCGCATGGCCAGGCGCGCCTGGCATCGCGGCGACCAGCGGGCCCTCGACTGGATGTGGTACCTGTGGTGCGGGCGCCGCTCCCCCCTCTCGGGCCGCGTGACCAAGACCTTCGAGCGCACCTTCGTGGACGACCGCAGCTCCTGGGAGGAGCCGCAGGACCCCTACTTCGAGCTCACGGAGCGCCCTGAGGTCTGCGAGCGCATCCTCGCCGACTTCGGCCTCACCGGCCCTCGCTCCCACATCGTCAACGGCCACCGACCCGTGCGGGAGCGCGAGGGCGAGAGCCCCATCAAGGGAGGCGCCCGGCGCCTGGTGGTGGACGGCGGCTTCTGCGAGGCCTACCACAAGACCACCGGCATCGCCGGCTACACGCTCATCGCCAGCACCAACGGCATGCGCATCAAGGCGCATCGCCCGTTCCTGTCCGTGAGGGCGGCCCTGGCGGCAAACGCCGACATCCTCTCCAACACGACCGTCATCGAGACCGAGGAGCGGCGCCTGCGCATTGCCGACACCGACACGGGGAGGGCGCTGGCCGAGCAGATATCCGACCTGCACGACCTGCTCGACGCGTATCGAGATGGCACCATCAAGGAGCAGGGCGGGTAGGGGCACGCGAGACGTCATCACGACCGAGAGAAAGGAAGGACCATGGCTCACAGGCGCGAAACCGAACGGGAACCTCAGGTCCTGCGACGGAGGCTGCCGGCATCGCTCGCAAGCCTCGCGTGCGCCCTCATGGGGGCCGTGGCGATCGCCCTCTCCCTGGGATGCTCGTCACTCGGCGGGGCAGGAAGATCGTCGGGCGGTGCCGGGGCCACAGCCGGCGGGGAGGTCGCGGACGGCATCAAGCCGCTTGCTCGCCCGGCGCTCCTCTCGACGATCAAGGTCGTCCCCGAGGACAGCGTGAGACCCACGCTTGCCCTCGACGCGGACAGCTACAGGATCTCGTCGGTCAGCAATGCCGGCGACTTCTACTTCGACGACGCCGAGCTCGCCGCCCTGGACGAGAACGGCTTCTGCGTCGGCCTCGGCGGCGGCGACGAGTTCCACACGCACTATGAGATGAACCGCTATGCCGGCCTGCCCAACTTCGTGACGGTCGACTCGATGATGCACGCCTATCACCTCTACTTCTCGCACCTGCTCAAGCAGACCGAGCGCACGGCGCTCGCCGAGGAGGTGGCCACGCTCGGCCGCCTCATGCTCGAGGCCAGCCTGGGGCAGGCCCGGCAGGCACAGGGCACCCCCTGGGAGGACGCCGCATGGCGCAACGTCGCGTTCTTTGCGATAGGCTCGTCGCTCGCCGATCCCACCACGACCGTCCCCCCGGAGGTGGCCGACGTCGTGGGCCACGAGCTGGACGCCATCGTTGCCGCACAGGGCATCGCGGACTCCGCCATCACCGGCGAGCCGCTCGACTACAGCCAGTTTGCCCCCCGGGGCTACTACGAGGGCGACGAGGGTTTGGAGCGCTACTTTCGCACGATGATGTGGTACGGGCAGGTGAACCTCACGAGCAGCGATGAGGACCTCGATCGCAGCGCTGCCCTGATGACATGCGCGCTCGACGGAGAGGCGCTCGAGACCTGGGAGCGGGTGTATGCCGTCACCAGCTTCTTTGCCGGTGCCAGCGACGACAACGGCTACTGCGAGTGGCGCCCGCTTATCGACGAGGCCTTTGGCGGCGGCGCCGGGACCGCCGAGCTCCTCTCGAGCGATGACGGCTTCGCGCGCTTCCATGAGCTCACCGCACAGGCCCAGGCCCCGCGCATCAACTCGCTTCCCGTCATGGACACGGAGGATGACGTGGACCGGCTGGCCGAGGGCATTGGCTTCCGCCTGATGGGCCAGCGCTTCTCCCTCGACGCGGCCATCTTCCAGAAGCTCGTCTACCGCGAGGTCGGCGAGGACGCCGACGGCCAGAGGCGCCTGCTTCCCGACGCGCTCGACATCCCCGCCGCCATGGGATCCGACGAGGCCCTCTCCCTGCTCGAGGAGCGTGGCGCCGGCGGCTACGAGGGCTACTCGGAGCACATGGAGCAGCTGCGCTCGAGCCTTGCCGAAGCCCCCGACACCCTCTGGAGCGCAAGCCTCTACAGCCAGTGGCTGCACACCATCAGGCCGCTGCTCACGCCCAAGGGCGAGGGATACCCGCCCTTCATGCGGTCGCAGGCGTGGACGCGCAAGGACCTGCAGACCTACCTTGGCAGCTATGCCGAGCTCAAGCACGACACCGTGCTCTACTCCAAGCAGGTCATGGCCGAGATGGGCGGCATGGTCGAGACGCGCGACGACCGAGGCTACGTCGAACCTGAACCCGTGGTCTTCGCCCGCCTCGCCGAGCTGACCCGTGCCACCTCCGAGGGGCTCGCGGGCCTTGGCATGCTGTCCGACGACGATGCCGAGAACCTCTCCCGTCTCGCCGAGCTGGCCGACCGGCTCTCGGTGATCGCCACCAAGGAGCTTGCGGGCGAGGTGCCCAGCGATGACGAGTTCGAGCTCATCCGCAGCTATGGTGGACAGCTCGAGCACTTCTGGCAGGAGGTCTACAAGGACGAGGCCGATGACGAGTACTTCACCACGCGCGACTTCCCCGCCGCCGTGGTGACCGACGTCGCCACCGACCCCAACGGCAGCTGCCTCGAGCTGGGCGTCGGGCGGGCGCTGCCGATCTATGTCATCGTGCCCGTGGACGGAGGGCTGCGCGTGGCGAGCGGCACCGTGTTCAGCTTCTACCAGTTCGAGTGGCCGCTCTCCGACCGGCTGACCGACACCGCATGGCGACAGATGGTCGACGCCTCGTGGGGCGGTGACGGCACGATACAGGACGGCATCGCTCCCGAGGACTGGGCTCGGGACTTCATCGTCACGCATGACCGCTAGGCACGTCAGGGTAGCGGGCCTTGTGGCGGCAGCCCTCGCGCTCGCTGCCGCAGGCCTGGTGCTGGCCACGCCCGGCGGCGGCGACGCCCTCCTTGTGCCCAACTGGAGCCCTTGGGTGGAGGGGGAGCTGTCGTGCGACCTCGACGCCGACGGGGCCGACGAGCGGCTCGTCGTGCGCGATCGCCGGCTCAGCGTGCTCCGGGGTGACTCCGAGGCATATCGCTCGCCCGCAGGCTGGCTTGTGTCGAAGGCGCTCGTGGGAGACGTCGACGACGACGGGTCGCGCGAGGTCGTGCTGCTCGTCTGGAAGCGCGGCAGCTACGGCACGTCGCACCCCTTCTGGGCTGCTCCGGACGACGAGCTCGGCCAGCACGTCCTCGTCCTCGCGTGGACGGAGGGAACCCTTCGGCAGCGATGGATGTCGTCGGCCCTGCACGCGCACGTGGCCGCCGCCGAGCTCGATGACGGGGCGCGCCTCATCCTCACCACGGCCGAGGGCAGCCAGACGCGATGGCAGTGGCAGCAATGGGGCTTTGCGCTGCTCGACGGCACGTCATGACGTGCCGGTCGGGCCTATGTTGGCGTGCTCGCCCCTCCTGACGCACCACCCGTGACCTCCTGATACGCCATCCGTGACTCCTGATGCACCACCCGTGACCCAAATTGATTTGTCTGTACCGTTTTGGCGTCATGGGACGTCAAAGTTCGATTTGTCTGCACTTCTCGAGGCGTGCCAGCCGAAATCACGTTCGCACGTGCGTCAGAACCACAGACAAGCAAGTTTGTCGGCGTGGTCAGGCGACGACACGTCCAAAAAGTACAGACAAACGAGCGCACGCTGCGGGGACCCAGGCACAACCGCCTGCAGGGGGCACTCCCAGGCATGACCGCCTGCGGGGGCCGCCCCGCCTTGGAGCGACCCCCACAGGAGATGACTCTCGCCGTACCGCACCTCCGCGTCAGCGACCCTGTTCCACCTCGGGGAGCTGCGGGGCGAAGCCATCGTCGCTCGTGAGCATGTGCATGAACTCCTCGCCCGTGATGGTCTCCTTCTTCTGCAGGTAGTGCGCGATCTCGTGCAGCTTGAAGCGATTCTCGCGCAGCGTGCGCAGCGCCGTCTGGCGGCCCTCCTCCACAAGTGCCTGAACCTCGGCATCCACCTGCTGGGCCGTGCCCTCCGAGCAGCTCAGGACCGAGCCGCCGCCCAGGTAGCGGTTCTGCGTCTCGCCCAGTGACATCATGCCGAAGCGGTCGGACATGCCCAGCTGCGTGACCATCGCGCGAGCGATCTTCGTGGCACGCTCGATGTCGTTGGCGGCACCCGAGGTCATCTGCCCGAAGATCAGCTCCTCGGCGGCGCGGCCTCCGCACAGCACGGCGATCTCCTGCTTGTACTCCTCGCGCGTGGTGAGGTAGCGCTCCTCGCTCTCGGTCTGCATGGTGAATCCCAGGGTGCCAGAGGTGCGCGGCACGATGGTGATCTTCGAGACGGGCGACTTGCCGTCCTGCACCGCGGCGACGATGGCATGGCCAGTCTCGTGGTAGCTCACGACCTCACGCTCATGCTGCGACAGCACCGTGGACTTCTTCTTCTCGCCCGCTATGACCACGTCAACCGACTCGAGGATGTCGGTCTGCGTGACCCGCGTGCGCCCCATGCGCACGGCGCGCAATGCGGCCTCGTTGATCATGTTCGCCAGGTCCGCACCGGATGCGCCGGGGGTCTGGCGTGCCACGGCGCCAAAGTCGATGGCGCCCTCCATCCTCACGTCGTTCGCATGCAGCTTGAGGATGGCCTCGCGGCCGGCGAGGTCGGGAAGCTCCACGGGGATCCGGCGGTCGAAGCGGCCCGGGCGCAGCAGCGCCTGGTCGAGCGAGTCGGGGCGGTTGGTGGCGGCGAGCACCACGATGCCCTTGTGGTTGTCGAAGCCGTCCATCTCGGAGAGCAGCTGGTTGAGCGTCTGCTCGCGCTCGTCGTTGGTGGAGAGGCCCATGTCGCGCTTCTTGCCCACCGCGTCTATCTCGTCGATGAACACGATGCAGGGGGCCTTCTCGTTTGCCTGCTTGAACAGGTCACGCACCTTGGCGGCCCCACGGCCCACGAACATCTCCACGAACTCGGAGCCGGAGATCGAGAAGAACGGCACGCCAGCCTCACCGGCGACGGCCTTGGCCAGCAGCGTCTTGCCTGTTCCCGGAGGGCCGACCAGAAGCGCGCCGTGAGGCAGCTTGGCACCGATCTCAGCATAGCGGTCGGGGTCCTTGAGGAAGCCCACGATCTCCACGAGCGACTCCTTGGCCTCGTCCTGGCCCGCGACGTCACGGAAGGTGACGCCCGTCTCCTCGCCCTTGACCTCCTTGGCGCCGGAGCGTCCGAGCCCGCCTCCCAGGCCAAAGCCCCCGCCGAATGACATGGAGGGGTTGTCCTCCCCCATCTGCTTCTGCAGGCGACGGTTGAGCAGGTATCCGCCACCGATGAAGATCGCCAGCGGCATGAGGTTGATGAGCAGGTAGAGCCACAGCTCGCCGGAGGTGTCGGGGATCTTGGCGGAGAAGTCGACGCCCTTCTTCTCGAGGCGCTCGACGAGCGTCGCGTCGTTGGGAAACTGCGTCGTCTTGTATACCTTGGTCTCGCTCCCTTTGCCGGTGGTGAACTTGATCTGGTTCTCGCCGGTCGTCAGCTCCACCTGCCCCACCTTCCCGTCGTCGACCATGGAGAGGAAGGTGCTGTACGACACGTCCTTTATCTGGGCGCTCATGATGTTGGGGTAGAGCATGGTCCGTATCGCGACGGCAAGGGCAAAGCCGATGATCGCATACACGATCAGGGACTGCCGGCGCTTGTTGTCGTTCATTTCCATCGAGTGATCTCCTCGTGTGGGCGCGGATCGATCCGCGTGGACAGACACATGTAGTGTCTTTTACCCATACTGTGGCGCCCTCGTACACGGGTGGCCCTCCGTGCGCCTGAGACTCACGATTTTGCGACAAGCCCAAGATGAGAGGGCGCAAGGCAGACGTGACCTGGCGCGGCCGCGGCGGCATCGCGTCCCCGGAGGGGCCTACCCGTGCACGACCACGACCGTGCCCGTGCTGACCATGCCATAGAGCTCCCTGGCCTTGTCCACCGGCAGGTTCACGCAGCCGTGGCTGCCGTTGCTCTGGTAGATCTGGCCGCCGAACGAGCTGCGCCAGTCGGCGTCATGCAGGGCCACCATGTCGTCGACGAAGGGCATCCAGTAGTCGACGTAGCTTATGTACTCGGGCTTCTTCGTCTCGGGGTCGATTTGGCCCGTCAGCTTGACATGGCCGCTACGCATGTTGGAGTTGATGGCATACACGCCCGTGGGGGTGGCGTTCATCCTCCCCTTGTTGTCAAGACCTCCCGTGACGCAGTCGGTCTCCCAGATGACGTTGCCGTCATCGTAGAGGCGCACGTGCTGCTCGGTCAGGTCGATGTCGATGTAGCGGTTGCCCCAGTCCTGACCGCCCGGCTTCCAGGTGGCCGCCTCCTGCCTCCAGCTGGCCTCGACCGTGCCGGCGTTGCCGGTGCGCACGTTCTCCGCGATGCGGGCCGCGATGTCGGCACCGTCGATGACCCACCCGTACGTGCCGCCTGAGACCGTGATCTCCTTGCCGTCGGGGCGCGTGTACGTGCGCTTCGACCCTTGGGTGTCAATCTGCTTGGAGAGGTCGCCCTGCGCCCACTTCACGCAGGCCTCCTCGTCAAAGCTCACCGAGAGGTCATCTCTCAGCGTAACCCACTGTCTCAGCTGGTCGGCATCGATCGTGGCGATCGTCGTCCCGCTCGTCACGACCTCCTGCGTGGCACCCAGGTACGAGTTGGCCTGCTTGACCGCAGAGTCCAGGCGCTCGTCTGTCGAGAGGACCTCCGGCTGCACCAGCACCTCGTCCCCCAGCTCGACAGAGTCCTCGCCCGTGCCAAGCGCCGTGCGAACCACCTCGAGGACGGCCGCCTTGTCGAGCCTCGTGCCTGCCTCCTCGGGCTTCACCTCATAGCGCTTCGCCTTGTCGTCATACGCTATCGAGGCGTTCACGGGGTCCTTCGCGTCCTTGTTGGCCATGTCCACCGCAGACCCCACCAGGTCGCTCAGCAGCGCCGCGTCGTATGACATGCGGCTCTCCACCGTCAGCTCATGCGTGCCCGACAGCTCGACCGGCCACATCCACGGACGCTGCTGCGAGATGGCGCCGCGGGCGAACGCCCCGCCGTCGACGCTCGCCTTGATGTCCGCGGCGGAGATGGTCAGGTCAAGGCCCTCCCCGGAGACCGCCAGGGAGAACGTGTCGATGGAGTCGGCGCTCGCCTGGGCGATCTCGTCGATCGACTTGAGCGAGACGTCGCTGCCGTTGACGGTCGTGCTGGGCAGGAAGATGCGCATGAAGGCGACCACCCCGACCAGATAGGTCGCCACCAGCAGCACAACGACGACGAGCACGGCCGTGAGCCACGCGCGGCGCGGCCTTTTGCCCTGTGCGTCATCCGCAGGGTCCGCTGAGGGCGGGAGGTCGGGCTGCGGACCGGTCCCTCCCTCCTCGGGTTCCGTCGGGATGGTGGCCTCTACCATGGGAAGGGTCATCTCAAGCCGTGCGCGATGGCTCGTCGCTGCGGCAGGCTCGAAGCCCTCGGCGCCGGTGGTCACGTCCTCACCGGCCTCAGGCACGTGTGGCACGACCCTCGTCTCATCGTCGTCGGCGCGCGGCGCGCCGTCCGTCACATCGAATTCGCTCACGCGTGATACCTCGCGCTCCTGTCGTCATCTGTTCTGCGAAGATGCTGCATGTGCTCACGTTCGGCTATGGTACCCCACCGCAATCGCCGCAAAACGAGATTGGTGGATCTACATGATTATTCGCGTTGACGACCCGCAGGACGAGCATCTCGACGTCTATGCGCGTCTCACCGAGCATCAGTTGCGCAATCGTCTCGAGCCGTCACGGGCGGTGATGATAGCGGAGTCACGGCTCGTCATCGAGGCCGCGCTTGGGTGTGGCATGACCCCCTTGTCGATGCTGCTGGACGAGCGCCACCTCGGCTCGATGACAGGGGTCATCGACGGCCTGCCCGATGAGGTTCCCGTGTACCTCGCCACACGGGACGTCATGTCGCACCTCACAGGCTTTGCGGTGACGCGCGGATACCTGTGCGCGTTGCGCCGGCCCACCCCGGCCCCGGTTGCGCAGGTGCTGGACGGGGCCCGTCGCGTGGCCGTGCTCGAGGGGATCGTGGACGTCACCAACATGGGGGCGATCTTCCGTTCGGCCGCGGCATTGGGCATAGATGCGGTGCTCCTTGCGCCGGGGTGCGCAGACCCCCTCTCGCGAAGGACCCTGCGCGTGTCGATGGGGTGCGTGCTCAAGGTGCCATGGGCCCGGCTGGAGCGGCCGTGGCCCACCGGTGCCACAGGCCTGCTGCACGCACAGGGCTTCACCTGCGCCGCGCTCGCACTGCGCGACGGCGCGACACGTCTCGATGACCCGCACTTGGCCGAACAGGAGCGCATCGCGCTGTTTCTGGGCACCGAGGGGACAGGGCTCACGGATGTGGCGATCGAGGCGTGTGACGAGAGCGTCATCATCCCCATGGCGCATAACGTGGACTCCTTGAACGTCGCGGCAGCGGCGGCCATCGCGTTCTGGGAGCTCGGGGGGCGAAGGTAGCGGCGTGCCCACGACCTCACCCACGTGAGGCAGGGACGTAGCCCGCGAGTCTGCCGACGGCCTGGTGGAGGCACGGCCTCGCCCACGCGAGGCAGGGGCCGCTCCCGCGTTGCCGAGAAGAGAGCGGGGAGCCTTGCGGCGGCTGTCCCACCGGAGTGGAGCGGAAAATCCTGGCCTGTGCGACCCTGGCCCTCCGCCGGAAAGGAAAACCCGGAGCTGTGCGGACCTTGCACCCCGGCCGGAAAGAGAAACCGGGAGTTGTGCGGGACCTGCCCTCGCGTTGGAAAGGAAAACCAGGACTTGTGCATAGTCTTTGGTTGTGGTGGAAAGGAAAGTGCCGAGTTGTGCACCCTTGTCCCCAATGCCGGAAAGGAAAACCCGGAGTTGTGACCCCCGATGGAGGTCAGAAGTCAAGAAAAACCTTTCCGCCCCTGGCCCTGATCCCGCACAACTCGGGCATTTCCTTTCCGGCACGGAAGCCAGGATCGCACAGGTCGCCATTTTTCTTTCCAGGGCCGGTCGCCGTCGCACACAACTCGAGTTTTTCCTTTCCGAGGATGGGCGCCGTTATGCACAACTCGGGCATTCCCTTTCCAGGGCCGGGTGCTATTCCGCACAGCTCCCGGTTTTCCTTTCCGGCGGAAGCTCGCCTCCTGCACAAGTCAGCTCATCTTTCCGGCACCGTGGCCGAACCCACACAACTCGGCACTTTCCTTTCCGGACCTGCCCATCCCTCGCCATCGGCCCGGGATAAGCACCCGGGTGTCGCCGTCGCGATGGCAGCATGGCGAGCAGGGAGCCCGTCGGCCCCTACTCCTCCTTGGGACGCCAGAAGAGCCAGGTGAGCACGAATCCCACGGCAAAGGCGATGACCACGCCGGCCGCGGCCACCACCATGTGATAGATGCCCTGCTGGGGCAGGTAGTAGGCCGTGTCGGCCCACATCTCCACCTGCTCGGGCGTGCGGGCGTCTATGTAGGAGGTCAGTCCCAGCAGTCCGGAGTAGCCCATCATGAAGGTCCTGGTGTCCATGAGGCCATAGAAGGCCCCGGAGACCATGCCGCCGATGCACGAGATGACAAACGGCAGGCGCAGTGGCAGGGTGACGCCGTAGATGGCTGGCTCGGTCGTGCCGAACAGGCCCGTGACGAATGCCGCGACGCCCGTCTTCTTGAGCTCGTCGTCCTTGGTCTTGAGGATCACCGCCAGCACGCAGGCGATCTGGGCCCAGGTGCAGCCATACTGCCCAGGGAGGGCGAAGTCGTAGAAGTAGGTGCCCATGTTGGAGAGCTTGACGGGTATCAGCGCCCAGTGGAAGCCAAAGATCACGAGGACCTGCCACACGGCTCCCAGCACCGCGCCCGCGACCGTGCCCCCCACGACCGGGATGTTGGTGAGCAGCGCGAAGAAGGCGCCGACGAGGTTCATGATGACGGTCGAGACCGGACCTATGACCAAGAAGGTCGCCGTGCCGCCCACGAGCAGCGTGACCATGGGCACCGCGAAGAGCTTGACCGTCGCGGGGATGAGCTCGTTGGCCCGCCTGAAGACGTACGAGCTGAACCAGACGGCCACGATCACCGGAACGAAGGTCGCGGTGTAGCCGCCGGACGAGGCGGGCGTCACCAGCGGGATGCCGAAGAACGTGGTGCCGTACGGCATCTGCAGGATCGTCCCCTCGAAGAGGTAGTGCACGCCCTCGCCCCCGCCGAAGGCGGCGGCGGAGAGGTCCGTGATGCTCGGATAGCACATGGCGGCACCGATGGCGGCACCGACGAGGTCGTTCATCTTGAAGCGACGGGCCGCCGTGATGCCCAGCATGATGGGCAAAAAGCGCCAGAAGCCGTCCGCGATGGCGTACAGGACGACGTAGGCACCGAGGTCGGTGACATGCGCGCCCGTCAGCTGCAGCGCGACGAAGTCCCACAGGGCGAGCATCCCCTTGATCATGCCCGTCGAGGCGATGCAGCCCAGGCAGGGCGCGACGATCGACGAGATGAGGTCGATGAGCAGCCCTGAGATCCCTTGGGGGCCGGAGCCCTCGGCGGCCTTGGCCTGGACCTCGTCCGCCGTGTCCTCGTCCCACAGCGACCCGACCTTCTGCACCGCCTCGTACACGTCGATCACCTCAGGGCCTATGACGACCTGATACTGGCCGTTGGCCCTGACGACCTGCAGCACGTCGTCGAGCGCCTCCAGGTCGTCGTCGCGCGCGTACTGCTCGTCGAAGAGCTTGAGGCGCAGGCGGGTGACGCAGTGGGTGACTGCCGCGATGTTCTGGGGACCTCCCACGAGGTCGACGATCTTGCGGGCGAGCTCGATGTTGTCGGTTGCCATGCGAGTCTCCTTGGCGTGTCGCGGGGCCGCCGCGGGAGGTGCGGCGGCCATACGGGAGAGATGACGGTTCTGCAAGGTGATGCCACGAGTCTAACGCGCGGCATGCGCCACGTCGCGCAGGCATCCACAAACGATGCGGTCGACGCCCACAGCGGCAGCGGCGTGATACAATCGTACACGCGAAGTGGGCCGGGCGACCGCGGGCCGGCAGCGATGCCGGCATGAGGAAAGTCCGGGCTCCACAGGGCAGGAGGCAGGCTAACGGCCTGGCGGGGTGACCCGACGGAAAGCGCCGCAGAAAAGAAGACTCCCGCTGCCCGCCTCGGCGGGTGAGAGAAAAGCTGAAACGGTGGTGTAAGAGACCACCAGCGCCTGGGTGACCAGGCGGCTTGGCAAGCCCCCTCCGGAGCAAGCGCATGTAGGAGCGCCATGGTGTGGCCCGCACCGCGCTCGGGTAGCGTGCTAGAGCCTGGTGGCGACATCAGGAGTAGATAAATGGCCGCCCACGACAGAACCCGGCTTACAGGCCCACTTCGCACCCTCCCTCCCGCGCCGACCCCTCGCCCACAACAGCACATGTGTTCGTATATACTGATGCGAACAGGTGTTTGTGTGGAGGAGGCCGCCGTGGACACCCTTGCCAAGCTTGACATCCTGGCGGAGGCCGCACGCTACGACGTGGCCTGCACCTCCTCCGGCGCCACAAGGCCCGCGCGGGCGGGCAGGCTGGGCAACGCCTCCCCTGCCGGGTGCTGCCACACCTTCACCCCCGACGGACGCTGCGTCACCCTCCTCAAGGTGCTCATGTCAAACGCCTGCAGCTACGACTGCGCCTACTGCGTCAACCGCAGGCAGGCCAGCTGCCCGCGCGCGACCTTCGCCCCACGCGAGCTGGCGGAGCTGACGGTCGACTTCTATAAGCGCAACTACATCGAGGGCCTGTTCCTCTCGTCGGGAGTGCTGGGCACGCCCGATGCCACCGGCGAGCGCATGGTCGAGTGCCTGCGCATCCTGCGCGACGAGCTGCTCTTCGATGGCTACGTGCACGCCAAGGTCATCCCGGGGACCAGCCCCGAGCTCGTGGATGCGCTGGGGCGCCTGGCCGACCGCCTTTCCGCCAACCTGGAGCTGCCGAGCGCATCGTCGCTCGCACGCCTCTGCCCCGAGAAGGACAAGGGCCAGGTCATGGCACCCATGGGGCAGATCCGCCGCACGCGCGACCTCGAGGAGCGGGCGTTGGCTCCCTCCTCGAGGTCGCGGGGCAGGAGGCTGCCAAGCCCCGAGCGGGAGGGCGCCCGGCTGCTCGCCAACGGGGCGCGGCTCACGCTGCGCCCGCACGCCTCGGTCTCCTCGCGCAGGCGCAGCTTTGCGCCGGCGGGGCAGTCCACCCAGCTCATCATCGGGGCCACGCCGGAGGACGACAACCACATCCTCCAGCTGTCGAAGGCCCTCTACCAGCGCTTCGACCTCAAGCGCATCTTCTTCTCGGCATATATGCCCATGGTAGACGACAGCCTGCTGCCCGCGCGCGAGACGCCCGTGCCCCTGCGGCGCGAGCACCGCCTCTACCAGGCCGACTGGCTCATGCGCTATTACGCCTTCTCCCCCGACGAGCTGGCCACCCCCGCAGAGCCATGGCTCGACCTCGATGTCGATCCCAAGCTCGCCTGGGCGCTGCGCCACCTGGACCGCTTCCCGCTGGAGGTGATGGACGCATCGCTCGAGGAGCTGCTGCGCGTGCCCGGGATAGGCCCTGTGGGCGCACGACGCATCATGGCAGCACGGCAGACGGGCTCGCTCTCGTTCGATGACCTCAGCCGCCTGAAGGTGACGCTCAGGCGCGCTCGCCACTTCGTCACCGTGGCCGGGGCGCGTGACGCAGGCTGCCCGCTCGACGCCGGGCTGATCCGAGAGAGGGTGATGGCCGATGCCCGCCGAAGCTCCTACAACAGGACCCGTCGCATGGCAGAGGGACAGCTCTCGCTCTTCTAGGGTCGGAGCGGACGCGCCCGCCGCCACGCCCGAGCGCATCGCCCGCTGTGCCCAGCGCCTGGCCGAGGCGCGGGCCATGGGTCGTGCCACCGTGATCGCCTGCGAGCCGTCGCTCGAGGGGGTGCTCGCGGGGGTGGGCGTCACCTACCTGGCGCACGCGCATGCGGGCGAGGTCCGCCTCGCAAGCGCGGAAGCCCTGCAGCCGCAGCTGGGCGAGATGGTGGTGCGGACGCCGCCCAGCACCGACGATGACACGGTTGACTTCGCGCGCCGCGTGATGGATGGCTTTATCCGACACGTCACAGACGGGTGCGGGCGTATGAGGCGCGGTCGCTGCCCGCAGGGCTGCTCGCAGGCCTGCGTGCGGCGGCTCGTGCTCGCAGCCGCCTCCGACGACCCCGCCATGCCCGAGGTCGTGCACCGGTACCTGCGACTGGGCTTCGAGCGTGGCGCACAGGTGCGCTCCCTCATCGCCGACCCGCGCGTGGTCGCGTTCAACGACCTGGCACGCCGCGTGATGGGCGAATGCGAGCGCACCAGGCAGTTTGTGCGCTTCTCCCACATGGCGGACGGGTCTTTCGCCGCCTCCTTCTCGCCTGAGGCGAACACGGTCCCGCTCACCGCCGGCCACTTCGCGGCACGGATGGCGACGGAGCGCTTCTGCCTGGTGGACCCGAGGCACCGGGTGGCCGCGTTCCACGACCCGGCGCACAAGGGCTGCCAGGTAGCGCGGATGGACGCCGCGATAGCCCACGACCTCGCCCATCGCAGCGACCTGGCCGATGACGAGGCCTACGTGCGCGCCATGTGGCAGCGCTTCTATCGCGGGACCACGGTGCCCGGGCGCGACCGTAGCCAGCGCGGCTATGACCTGCGCACCGGCTGGATGCCGCAGCGCCTCTGGCCGGGCCTCGTCGAGCTGGGCCCCGAAGCCGAGACGGATCCCCCGGCCCCAGAGCGCTACCAGGGCGCGGGCGGCACCGCCCTTCCGGGGTGCCAGGGGAGGCGGTAATTGGTCGCGTGCGGGGCCCTTGCGGGGCCAAGCGGTCCCGTCGCGTGAAGGAGGCAGCAGGCCCCTCCTCTCACGCGCAAGAGGCGGCCCTGTGCGGGGCCGCCTCAGGCAAGCGTTGTGAGCCGGACGTCCTAGTCGAGGTCGCCGAAGTCGTCGAAGTCGTCGGTCGTGCCCGTCGCCTGGGCGGGCGCGTAGACCGTCGCGTTGGGCGCGGGCTTCGGCGCGGGGGTGCCGTAGCCGGCGGCAGAGCCGGAGGGGGTGGTCAGCGCCTGCTCGGGGAAGACGGCGTCGGCGTCGTCCATGAAGTGCTGCAGGAGCTTCTTGTACTCGGAGCGGAAGTCCTCGCGGGACTGCTTGAGGCGGTCGGCCTCGGTGCGGATGCTCTCGGCATTGCTGCGGGCGTCCTCCATGAGCTGGTCGGCGCTCTGCTGGGCGAGGATCAGCACGCGGGAGATCTGGCTCTCGGAGACCGAGCTCGCCGGCTGCTGGGGCGCGGTCGACTGCGCGACGGGCGCGGGGGCGGCCTGCTGTTCCTTGAGCTGGGCGATCTGCGCCTGGGAGGCCGCGACCTGCTGCTCGGACGCGGTCAGGCGGTCCTTGAGGTCCTTGATCTTCTTGAGCATCGCATCGACCTCAGCGGAAAGCTGGTCGAGAAACTCGTCGACCTCCTCGGTGTCGTAGCCGTGCTTCTTGGCCTCAGAGAACGTCTTCTGCTCGATGTCTGCCGGAGTAATAGCCATGTCATGCTCCCTTCCACCTATGAGTTGGCCGCGTCCGTAGTATGAGACACGTGCCAAACAGTATACCAACTTCTTTATAGCGCAAGGACCACACGCTTGATGAGATCAAGAACGATGATGGCGACCATCGGCGAGAAGTCGATCCTGACCCCGCCGCCGCCAACGCCCGGGACCAGCCT
Source organism: Atopobiaceae bacterium UBA1367 (assembly GCA_002305995.1). Lineage (GTDB taxonomy): Bacteria > Actinomycetota > Coriobacteriia > Coriobacteriales > Atopobiaceae > UBA1367. Next base: position 349,404 of record DBRN01000012.1, on the reverse strand, counting down.
CCTGAACACGCCCACAAACGGCTCCGTGAGTCGGTCGACCGCCACATGGACGTCCCGCAGGATGCCATCTCGGATCGGGATCCACGAGAGGATGCACTTCGCGAGAATGAGCAGCTCGTAGAAGTCGATGAGCCTGCCAAACACCAGTCGAAACGTCTGCATCTAGGCCTCCGCGAGTTCGATCGTGCGCCTGAGGGCGGCCTCGACCGCCTCGCCCGCGGCCCGGGAGAGAGGGCTCTCCATCGCCTCGAGCGCGGCGGCGGTGGTCCCTCCCGGCGAGGTGACCCGCTCCATGTAGGCACGCGGATGCTCGCCCGACCCCAGCAGCTGCTCGGCCACCCCGCGCATGGTGGCGAGCACCATCTCCCGACACGCCGCGGCAGGAAGGCCGTGGCGCACGCCCGCGCGCGTGAGGTCGTCGACGAACAGGGCGAAGTAGGCCGGCCCGCAGCCGCTGACCGCACCGGCCACGTCGAGCTGTGCCTCGGTCATGACCTGGGCGGATCCCAGGGCGGCAAACAGCGATCGCACCAGCTCGGCGTCGTGCGCCGTGGCGCGGGCGCCCGGGCAGACCGCCGTCGCGCCCGAGAGGACCTGCAGCGGCAGGTTGGGCATCACGCGCACCACGCGTGCCGTGGGCAGCGCCGCCTCCAACGTCGCCAGCCTGACGCCCGCGGCGATGGAGACGACGAGCTGGCCGTCGGGGAGCAGGGGCACAAGCTCCCGCAGCACCGCAGGCAGGACCTGGGGCTTGACCGCGAGCACCAGCGTGTCGGCGGGACGCGCCAGGAGGTCGGCCAGCTCCGCGACGCATGCGACGCCCTCCGCGGCGAGCGCATCGCGGGCCGACTCGCTCGGCTCGCAGACCGTCACCTGCGAGGCGTCGAGCGCGCCGGATGACACCACCCCACGCGCGATGGCCCCTCCCATGGAGCCCCCGCCGACGAGGGCCATGGTCATGTCGATGCGTCCCATCGCGGCTACCTCGTGATGGTGCCGTCGGCGACCAGGCGGTCGACGTCGGCCTGGGAGAGGCTGATGCCCGCGGGAAGCACCGCGAAGGCGCGGTCACCCAGCTCCTCGACGGAGCCGTTCACGCCAAACGAGAGGCCGAAGCAGAAGTCGAGTATGCGCTTGGCCACCTCGATGTCGGTCTGCTTGAACACCAGGACGACAGGTTGGTTGGTGCGCACGCGGCGCACGACGGCCTGGACGTCGTCGTAGGCAGCCGGGCGCAGCACGTAGGGCGGCAGCTGGCCGGACGAGACGCGCGCGACGGGCTCGTCGCTGTGGTCATAGGCATCGCGGCCGTCGTCGCGACGGTCATAGGGGCGACGCTCCGGCTCGTAGGTCGGGGCGGGCTCGGCGAGGGGGCGTCCGGAGCGGGTGTAGACCGACACGCTGTCCGCCTCGGGGCGGCGGGTGTTGCCCAGGATGCCCGAGCTGGCCTCGTCCTCCTCGAAGTAGTCGTCCTCGTAGTCATCGTAGTAGTCGTCCTCGGAGTTGCCGAGAATCCTGTCCTTGAGGTTGTCGAGAAAACCCATTGCCCTGCCTTTCTCCTTGGGGCCCCGCAGGACCCGCTCGTAGCCGTTCTCACACGCCGAGGTCATAGGTTGGGTCGAACACGATCCTCCCCAGCCTCACGAGGGTCGAGCCCTCCTCGACGGCAATACCGAAATCGTCGCTCATTCCGCAGGAGAGCACCTCGAGCGGAAGGCCGCTGTCGGTGCGCATGGTGTCGCGGAGCGCGCGCAGCCCTGCGAAGGTCGAGCGCGCGGCCTGCGGCTCGTGCGCCGGGGCCATGGTCATCAGGCCCTTGGGGTCGAGGCCGGGAAGGCCCATGACGGCATCGAGCGCCGCACGCGCTTCGCCCAGGGCGAGGCCCGACTTCGACGCCTCGCCGCTCACGTTGACCTCGAGCAGCACGGGCACGACCACACGGCTCGTGACCGCGCGCCGGGAGATGGCCTCGGCGAGGTGCAGCGACGAGACCGAGTGGATCAGATGGGCGCACCCGATGACCTGGTTGATCTTGTTCGTCTGCAGGTTGCCGATCATGTCGTAGCGCACGCCCTGCATCTCGGGCATGCCCGCGATGGCCTCCACCTTGCGACGGAGCTCCTGCGGGCGGTTCTCGCCAAAGGCGTCGTAGCCCGCGCGGTGCGCGCAGACGACCTCGTCAATGCCCACCGTCTTCGAGACGGCGAGCATGAGCACCTCCGAGGGGTCACGCCCGGCCCTGCGCGCGCTGTCGGCCAGCCTCCCTGCGATCAGCTCGCGCCTTTGGGCGAGAAGGTGCTCGTAGGCCTCGCGGCTCTCGTCGTCCATCATCGGGTGCCTCCCCCCGCCTCCGTGCGCACGGCAACGGCGCCATGCCTGCCGGTCGTGCCGCCCTCCCCGCGATACGAGAAGAACCGCTGCGTGCAGGACGCCGTCGAGGGGCAGTCGTCCTCGATCGCGTCCGTGCGCACGCCACACGCCTCGAGGGTCAGTCGCACGGCAAACCCGAGGTCGACATGGTCGCCGCCGGGGGCGGCACCATCGCCGAACGCCGCCGAGAAGCGTCGCGCGCGGTCCTCGGGAACCTCGTAGTCCGCGCCTGAGATGTGCGGGCCCACATAGCAGAGGACCTCACCTGCGACGCATCCTGCGGAGGCGGTCAGCGCGTCCAGCGCCTTCGCGCAGATGCGGGCCATCGTGCCGCGCCAGCCCGAGTGCACGACCGCAAAGGCGCCGGGGGCCACCATCACCACCGGCACGCAGTCGGCGAAGCAGAGCAGCACGGGCACGTCGGCGGCCGCGCACACGACGGCGTCGGCGCCCTCGCGTGCCTCCCTCTGGGCGGCCGCCACCGCGGCGGGCGCGCCGGAGGTGATGGTGACCACGTGGTCGCCGTGCACCTGCCGAGGGTTGACCAGCCGTCCTGACAGGTGCCCGATGCCCAGCGCGTCCGCGAGGCGCACCCTGTTGGCCGACACCGCGCCCGCGTCGTCGCCGCATGCGTCGCCGAGGTTGAGCGACGCGTAGGGGCCGGACGAGACGCCCCCCGTGCGCTCGGTGAACGCCAGCGTGACGCCGCCCGGGCGACGCACGTCGCTCAGGAGGGTCACGCCACGGGAGACGTGACGGGTGAGGTGTGGCGCCCCAGACATTAGAGGCGGCTGCGCTTCAGGAAGTCGGGGATGTCGAAGGACGGCGCGCCGTCCTGGGAGGCGCTGCGGGAGCTGCTGCGCTCGGTGCTGCTCGGACGAGGCGCCTGACGGGGCTCGGGGGTCGAGAACGAGAGCGCCGACTGGGCGCCGGCCTCGCTGAAGCCCGTGGCGATGACCGTGACGCGGACCTGGTCGCCCAGGGACTCGTCGACGACCGTGCCGAAGATGATCGTGGCATCGGGGTCGACGTTCTTGGCCACGAGGTCGGCGGCATCGTTGATCTCCTGGATGCCGAGGTCCTTGTTTCCGGCGACGGAGAGCAGCACGCGCGTGGCGCCGTCGCAGGCGGTCTCGAGCAGCGGGCTGGAGATGGCCTGCTCGGCGGCCTCGGCGGCACGGTTGTCGCCCGCCGCGGTGCCGATGCCCATCATGGCGGTGCCGGAGCCGCGCATGATCGTGCAGACGTCCGCGAAGTCGAGGTTGATCAGGCCGGGGACCGTGATGAGGTCCGTGATGCCCTGGGTGCCCTGGCACAGGACGTCGTCGGCCATGCGGAAGGCCTCGAGCATGGTGGTCTTCTTCTCGGAGAGGTCGAGCAGGCGGTCGTTGGGGATGACGATCAGGGTGTCGACGTTCTCGGAGAGGGTCTCGATGCCGCTGGTGGCGGCCTGCGCGCGCTTGCGACCCTCGAAGGTGAAGGGCTTGGTCACGACGCCGACGGTCAGTGCGCCCACGTCGTTCTTGGAGATGTCGGCGACGACGGGAGCAGCGCCGGTGCCCGTGCCGCCGCCCTCGCCGGCGGTGATGAAGACCATGTCGGCGCCGGCGAGGGCGCGCTTGATCTCGTCACGACTGTCCTCTGCCGCCTCGGCGCCGACATCGGGGTTGGCGCCCGCGCCGAGACCCTTGGTGATGTCGGTGCCGATGTGAACCTTGATGTCGGCGTCGGAGATGGCGAGGGCCTGGGCGTCGGTGTTGATGGCGACGAACTCGACGCCGCGGATGCCCTCCTCGATCATGCGGTTGACGGCGTTCGTGCCGCCGCCTCCCACACCAACGACCTTGATGACGGCAAGGTAGTTGCTGGCGATGTCGCTGTCGTTCATGGCTCCTCCTCGTAGGGCGATGCTCTGGCGGCCGAACCGCCACTCCTCTGCGGTCGTGGTGCTTCCGAAGGCCCTCCCGCCGCGAGGAGGGCCTTCCGTCGTGCCTGTGCGATCGTGATGGTGCTGCGTCTCTGGTGCGTCGTCGTCCGTTGCCGACCGGCCCCACAACAGCCATCCGAACAACCCTAAAGCTCAGGTTAATCCCTATGGCTGCTTTGAAGCGCGCTATCTTTGCACAACGATTCGCGCTTCGTCAACAAAGATGAAATTACTGTGGATTGCGCAGGTACATGCTGCTTTTTTGACCCATCTCAACATTCCAGCTCAACTTGAGCTTGATTGGCTGTTCCGGGGAGCTTCCTGGCTCACAACCCTCAAGGTGATTAAAGTTGGCGGGCTATCCGTCAAGCCCGTAGTACTGCTCATAGGTGTAGTAGACGCCGTCGGAGCCCAGAATGAGGTCCTCGGTCGACCCGGTGCCGCCACCCTCCCCTGCCCCTCCGGTGCCCTGGGATCCCTGGTCGCTCGCGCTCCCCCCATCGGCGCCCGTCCGGCCGGTGGCATCCGTGCCATCCCCCGTCTGCTGGGCCGCGTCGGTGTCCTGGGTGGCGTTGGCGTCGACCTTCACCCCAGAGCCCGTGGTGACCGTATCCACGCCCAGCTTGCGATACGAGGGCTGGGAGGGCACGCGCACGTTGACGTAGGTGATCTGGTTGGGATGCTTCTTGAGGATCTCCTGGAGCACGGCCTCCTTCACGTCGATGTTGTTTGGCGCGCCCAGCGACACCTCGACTCCCGACTTGAGCGTGCACGATATGCTCTCGACCCCTGCGGCCGAGAAGCGCACGATCTGAGAGACGAGCTCCTCCGAGAGCTGCTCCCGATACGCGTTCACCGCCTTGAGGACCTCATCGGTCGCCACCGAGCCCGCGGAGGGGCTCACCGACGTCGGGACGTCGGTGATGAGGATCGCGCCCTCCTCCTGCGCGAGGGCCAGCGCGACGTCGTCGGCAGACTGACCCGCGGACGCGCTCAGGTTCACCGGCTCGATCCAGACGTTGTCGTCGCCCAGGCGCCAGCAGACCGACCCGGTGCTCATCTTGACGAGGCAGTCCACCTCGCGCTCCGTGACCACGATCCTCAGCTGGTCGGGAAACTCCCTGACAAACGACACGCTCCCCACCCACGGGTTGCGCTTGAGGTTCCTCGTGATGACCGTCTCGTCGATGGTGAGCAGGGTCGTGCCCTCCTCGACGTTGGCGAGCTTGGCGATGTTCTCCGCGCTCAGGTGCTCGGTGGCCTCCGCGTCGATGGAGGCGATGGTGAAGGCGGAGGTGCCCGAGAGCACGAGGAAGCCGACCAGCGCCATCACGAGCAGCACGGCGAGCACCACGAGCATCACGATGATGGCCCTGATCGGGCGGCGGCCCTGGGGCTTGCCCGCAGCGGCCCTCGCGGAGACCCGCCTGTCGGGGGAGCCGTCCATCGTGAGGCGTCCGGCGCGTCGTGTGGGCGTCCTGGAGTCCATGGCGTGCCCCGCTAACCCTCGAAGCCCAGGAACTTGACCTCGGGAACCAGGTCCACGCCAAAGCGCGCCTGCACGGCGTCATGCATGCGGCCCATCACCGTGACGACGTCCCGTGCGGTGGCATGGCCCTCGTTGACGATGAGGTTGGCGTGCGTCTCGCAGACGTGCGCGCCGCCCACGCGCATGCCCTTGAGGTCGCACGCGTCGAGCAGGGCGCCCGCGGAACGCTCGCCCGGATCGCGGAACACCGGCCCGCAGCACAGCCTCCTCATGGGCTGCGCGGCCCGGCGCCGGGCGAGGCGGCGGTTCATCTCGGTGGCGACCACGTCCTTGCTCGAGCGGGTCAGCTCGAGCGTGACCTCGAGGATGATCTCGTCAGGGGGGAGGGAGCACCACCGGTACCCCCACTCGATCTCGCTGCCCGCATACCGGCTCATGCCGCGTCCCGGCCGCAGGGTCACCACGTCGCGCACGCGGCGGCCCACCCAATCGTGCCTGCTGCCCGCGTTCGTCGAGACGGCGCCGCCGACGGTGCCCGGGATGCCCACGCAGCTCTCGAGCCCTGCGAGCTCCCTGCTCAACGACTCGTTGACCAGCTGGGGCAGCATCACGGCGGCACCTGCCGTCATGCGGTCGCCCTCGACGAGGGTCCGGGAGAACTCCTGCCCGAGCCGGACGACGCACCCGCGGTAGCCCTCGTCGGACGCGAGGATGCTCGAGCCGCGGCCGAGGACGACCCATGGCACGCCCTCGTCGGCGAGCGCGCGCAGCGCATGCGCGAGCGCACGGTAGCCGTGCGCGCACACGAGCAGGTCGGCCGGCCCGCCGATGCGGTAGGCGGTGCACGGGGCCAGGCTCGCGTCGCGCGTCACCTCGAGGCCCTCGACGCCCGCGAGGGAGCGGTATGCGCCGGTGACGCTCACGCCTCGAGACCCGCGCGCTCGCGCAGGGCGGCGATGAGGTCGGGGCCGATCGACGTGACGTCGCCGGCGCCCTGCGTGATGACCAGGTCCCCCGGGCGGCAGACGCCGCAGAGGTAGTTGATGACGTCCCTGCGTCGGTCGATGGAGACCGCCTCCACCTCCCCGGAGAGCTCCGCGACGCGGGACGCGAGCACCCTGCCGGAGACGCCGGGGATGGGCATCTCCCCCGCTGGGAAGACCTCGGTGACCACCAGGAGGTCCGCCTGGTCGAAGGCACGGGCGAAGTCATCCATGAAGGCCTGGGTGCGCGTGTAGCGATGGGGCTGGAACACCGTGACGATGCGGTCGTAGGGCAGGTCGGAGGCGGCGGCGAGCGTCGCCCTGATCTCGGTCGGGTGATGGCCGTAGTCGTCGACGACCGTCACGCCCGCCACGTCGCCCACATGCGTGAAGCGACGGTGGGCGCCCTTGAACGCGTGGAGCGCGGCGGCGGCGGCGGCCACGTCGCACCCCAGGACGTCCGCCACGGCAAGGGCCGCCGTGGCGTTGGCGAGGTTGTGCGCGCCCGGGTTCGCCGTGAGGCAGAGCGTCACCTCGTCGCCCGAGGGCAAGCGCACCACGCCCCGGCTCTCGAGCCCGTGCGCCGAGGGGGCCGAGGGGACAGGCACGCAGACGTAGTCGTTGCCCTCCGCGAAGCCATAGGTGAGCGTCCGGCGCCCTGTGGAGCGGGCGAGCTCGACGTAGCGATCCACGTCGCCGTCGACGATGACCGTCCCGCCATCGCCCACGAGTCCCATGAACTCGCAGAAGGTGCGCTCGATGTTCTCGAGCGAGCCGTAGTGGTCGAGGTGGTCCGCCTCGATGTTGGTCACGACGACGACGCTGGGGTCGAGGAACAGGAACGAGCCGTCCGACTCGTCGGCCTCGCACACGAAGTACCCCCCCTTGCCGTCACGACCGTTGGTGCCGTACTCCTCGATGACGCCACCGATCAGGAACGAGGGGTCCATCCCCAGGTGGTCGAGCATCGAGGCGACCATCGACGAGGTCGTCGTCTTGCCGTGGGTGCCCGCGATGGCGATCGTCTGGGCGCCCACCCCGAGCGCGGCCAGCATCTTCGCGCGCGGCCACACGGCGATCCCCAGCGCACGGGCGCGGGCGAGCTCGGGATTGGTGTCGGGAATGGCTGACGAGGTCACCACGACGTCGGGCGCGACCTCGTCGATGGTCGACGCCTCGTGCCCGATGCGCACCGGGATCCCGGCCTCCTCGAGATCCCGCACGTAGTGGGACGCCTTGAGGTCGGAGCCGGTGACCGTGCACCCACGCTCGTGGAGCACCAGGGCGATGCCGCTCATCCCCGCACCACCGATGCCGATGAAGTGTGCGCTCGAGATCGTCGAGATCTGCCTTGTGCCTGCCATCGCGGCCGCCTTCCCCTCTGGGCCCATCCCCTGACGGACGGACTCTACTCTACCCGAACCGCACACCGCGTGCCCGATGACTTCCTAGCGATCCCGCGCCGCTCTCTCGACCTGGTCGGCGAGGGCACCCGCCGCCTGGTCCTGGGCGAGGCTGCGGGCGCACTCGCGCATCCGGGAGCGCAGTGCGCCATCGTCCACCAGCCTCAGCAGCCGCGTGGAGAACTCCGGGCCGTCGATGCCGTCGTCGGCGACCATCACGGCGGCCCCGGCATCCACGAGGTAGCGCGCGTTGGTCGTCTGGTGGTCCGCCGTGGCCAGGGGGTACGGCACGAGCAGGCTCGGGACGGCCACGGCCGCGATCTCGGCGATCGAGGAGGCCCCCGCGCGCGCGAGCACCAGGTCGGCGGCTGCGAGGGCCTCGCCCATGTTGTCGATGTAGGGACGCACCTGCCACCTGCGGGACTCCTCGTCCGTGAGCGCGAGGGAGCGGGTGACCTCGTCGAAGAGGTCCCTGCCCGTGGAATGGACGATCCGCAGCCCGTCGCGGGAGAGCAGCTCGTCCTTGAGGGCGGCGACGGCCTCATTCAGGTGGCGCGCGCCGAGGCTGCCCCCAAAGACGAGGAGCATCGTCTCGCCGTCGACGAGGCCGAAGGCGGCCCTGCCGCCCGGCCTGCTTGCGCCGATGACGCTGCGACGGACGGGGTTGCCCGTGACCACGATCTGGGTCTGCGCGCCCACGCGCCCCCTGAAGGCGTCGATGGCGACGGGCAGCGAGACGCACACCGCGGCCGCCTTGGCCGCCGCCGTCCTGTTCGCGAGGCCGGGAACCGAGTTCTGCTCGTGCAGGACGTACGGCACGCCATGCCTGGCGCACCACCTGACGAGCGGGAGCTCGACGTAGGCGCCGAACCCCACGGCGACGTCGGGGACCCCGGCGTGGGCGAAGTGGCGGTCGAGGTCCCGTCCCGCCGCGCGCATCCTCCACAGGGCGCTCACGAGCGTCCAGGGGCGCGTGCGGTCGAAGCCCGTCACGTCGAGCGAGGTGAGGTCGAACCCGGCCTGGGGCACCAGCGTGCCCTCCAGCCTGCGCTCCTGCCCGAAGAAGCTGACCTCGTGCCCGCGGGAGGTGAGCTCCTCGGCAAGGGCGAGGGCCGGGTTGATGTGTCCGGCAGTTCCCCCTGCCGCAAGGGCGACCGAGAGCGTCTCGCCCACGGCGCTCACCCCCTTCCGCCGCGGCCCGCGCCGCGGCCCCTGAGTCTGTCTGGGACATTGGGGTCCAGGCGGGCGGACCCCGTGCCGTACGCGTCGGACGACGCGCGACCCTCCCCGCGCACCGCCCGGGCTCCTCCGGGTATCACGCGCAGGCGCGACGACGGGGGCACGCCGTCGTGCGGGCGATGGCCGCCCCACGCAGCCCGGTCGTCGCGCGTGGCCGCGGACGTCCTGCTCACCGAGAGGACCAGCCCTACGATGAGCAGCGTCGACATGATCGACGACCCACCATAGGAGACGAAGGGGATGGGCTTGCCCGAGAGGGGAAAGATGCCCAGGACGCCGCTCACGTTGAGGAGCAGCTGCACCGCCAGCATCGTGGGGCCGCCGGCCGCGATGAGGCGCCCCGAGAGGTCGGGCGCGTCCTGCGCGATCCGAAGGCCCAGCCACAGGAGCAGGAGGAACGAGAGCAGGAGCGCCACCGTGCCCACCAGGCCGAGCTCCTCCCCTATCACCGCGAAGATGAAGTCGTTGTGCGCCATGGGCAGGTAGGAGTACTTCTGACGGCTCATGCCCACGCCGACGCCGAACAGCCCTCCTGAGCCGAACGCATAGTAGCCCTGGATGAGCTGATAGCCGGCGCCGTAGGGGTCTGCCCACGGGTCGAGCATCGTCACGATGCGCTGGCGGGAGTACTCGTCACGGAGGGAGAGGAGGACGAAGCCGAGCGCGCCCGCCGCGGCGAGGGCCGCGACGACCCGCCAGGGCGCGCCCGCGAGCGCCAGCATCGCGACGATCGTGACGCCCACGACCATGACCGTGCCCTTGTCGGGCTGGGCCAGCACGAGGACAAGCGGAATCCCGACGAGCAGCGCGGCACGCACCAGGAAGTCCCTGAGCCCGAGCGAGCACTCCTCGAAGAACCGCTGCAACAGGTTGGCGGCGGCCAGCAGCAGCGTCACCTTGGCGAACTCGGAGGGCTGGAAGCTGAACGGGCCGATGGCGATCCAGCGGGTCGCGCCGTAGGCGTCCTGCCCGGCGGAGGTCGCGATGACCGCGACCAGGCCCAGCGCCGTGAGGCCCCAGACGACCGGCAGCGCCGCCTGCGCCCACAGGTGGTAGTCACCGCGCCAGGCGACGGCCGCCAGGACGGCGCCGACGACGGCGAAGGCCAGCTGGCGCACCGCGTAGTACAGGGGGTTGTGGTTCGTCGCCTCGGAGGTCAGCGCCATTATCGACGAGGCGGAGTAGATCATCAGCACGCCGAAGGCCGTGAGGGCGATGGCGGTGACGAGGAAGACGGTGCCGTACCTGCTCGCGGACGGCGACGGGCCCTGGGGGGACAGGGGGATCATCGCGCACCGCCCCCATCGGACGCGTGTTCCGCGACCAGGCGCTTGAACGCGCGGCCACGCTCCTCGAAGTTCGAGAACTCGTCGAACGACGAGCAGGCGGGCGAGAGCAGCACGACGTCGCCACGTGCGGCCACGTCGCAGGCCGTCTGGAAGGCCTCCGCCAGGTGCCGGGCGCGGATGACGCGCGACGTGCCGCCCGCTCCCTCCACCGCCTGTGCCATGCGCTCCCCCGCCTCGCCGAAGCAGATGACGACGCGCGCGCCGCGGGAGGCCGCGCGGGCGACGGAGCCGAGGTCGGTCCCCTTGTCATGGCCCCCCATGAGCAGGATCAGGCGCCGTGGGTCGAAGGCTGTGAGGGCCTTCTCGACCGCGTCGGTGTTGGTGGCCTTCGAGTCGTTGACGAAGCGGACGCCGCCCGCCTCGCCGCAGGGCTCGATGCGGTGCTCCAGCGGCGCGAAGGCCAGCAGGCCCGCGCGGACGAGATCCGCCGGCGCCCCCACCTCGAGGGCGAGCGCGGACGCCGCGAGGGCGTTCTGCACGTTGTGGGAGCCTCGGATCGCCATCTCGTCGACGGCCGCGAGCTCGTGCTCCGTCCCGTCGAGGCGAACCACCAGGCGGTCGTCGCGCACGAATGCGGCGCAGGGCGTGCCCGGGTCGCAGGTCGCACAGAGGTGCGCCACGCGCAGGCCACGGTCCTCGAGGCGCCCGATGGCGGCGCGGCACCAGTCGTCCTCGCAGGAGACCACGGCGAGGTCGTGGGCATCGAGGTTGGCGAAGACGCACTCCTTCGCCTCGGCGTAGCGCTCGATGCCGCCGTGCCACGACAGGTGGTCGGGCGTCACGTTGAGCAGCACCGCCACGCGCGGGTGGAGGCGCACGGACTCGGCGAGCTGGAAGCTCGAGAGCTCTGCCACGAACCAGCGCGGCGCCGGTCGGGCCGCCACCTCCCCGATGGCCAGGGTGCCGATGTTGCCGACCGCGACCGCATCCTCGCCGCCCGCGCGCAGCAGCGCGGTCGCGAGCGCAGTGGTCGTCGTCTTGCCGTTGGTGCCCGTGATCGCGAGCCAGCGCCCAGGGCTCTCGCGCCAGGCCAGCTCGGGCTCGCCGATGACCTCCCGGGAGCACGCGGCGGCGGCGCGGAGGAACGGGGAGCCCTCGGGGATGCCGGGCGAGGCGACGGCGAGGTCGTAGGAGCCCGTCACCTCCTCGGTGCCGAGCACGACCCTGACGCCGCGCTCCTCCAGGGCCCGGGAGGCGGGTCCCGCGTCCGAGCGGGCCCCGCCGTACAGGGTCACAGAGCTGACGCGGCCGCCGATGCGGTCGGCCAGGTAGGAGGCGACCGCCTCCCCCGTCCTTCCGAGGCCGAGCACGCACACGTCGCCCAGGGCGACCCCACCGCACGCGGTGCCATCCGGCGACAGGCCAGCCATAGGTGCCCCCCTATCCGAGCTTGAAGTACAGCGCGAAGCCGAGCGTCGCGAACGCAGCGGCGATGATCCAGAAGCGCAGCACGACCTTGTTCTCGTCCCAGCCGAGCCGCTCGAAGTGATGGTGGATGGGCGCCATGAGGAACACGCGCCTTCCCGTGAGCTTGAAGCTCGCGACCTGGATGATGACCGAGAGGGCCTCGATGATGAAGAGGGCGCCCATCACGAGCGCGATGACCTCGGTCTTGGTGAGGACGGACAGCGCCGCGAAGGCGGCGCCCAGCGACAGCGAGCCGGTATCGCCCATGAAGATGGACGCGGGATGGCCGTTGTACCAGAGGAAGCCCACGCAGGCGCCCGCGATGGAGGCCGCGAAGATGGAGAGGTTGATGGCGTCGTAGCGGAAGGCAACCATCGCCATCGCCATCATGACGCCGACGCTGCACCCCCCGGCGAGGCCGTCAAGCCCGTCGGTGAGGTTGACCGCATTGGAGAGGCCGGCCATCAGCAGGAACACGAAGGCCACGTAGAGCCAGGGGACGTTGATGCCACCGGCAAGGTGGAGGGTGGTGGTGAGCACGCCGAGATCGATCATGAGGCCGCCGGGGAAGCGGATGGCCGGCGAGACGTCGCAGACATTGACCGCCGCCAGACAGAACGCGACCGTGATCAGCAGGAGCCCGAGCATCTTCTGGGAGGGGGTCAGGCCCAAGGAACGCTTGTGGGCGACGCTCTCGATGTCATCGAGCAGGCCCAGCGAGCCGGTGGCGAGCACGGCGCCCAGGGCGATCCTCAGGTCGGGGGTCCACCGCGCCTGGATCATGCAGGTGATGATGACGGCGACGAGCATGACCACGCCGCCCATGGTTGGCGTGCCCTGCTTGACGAGGTGACGCTGCGGCCCGTCGGCCCGAATCTGCTGGCCCACCCCCTCGTGACGCATCATCCTGATGAACAGCGGCATGAGGACGACCGTGATGAGCGCGGCGATGGCAGCGGCAAGGAACACCTGGTAGGTGGGATAGCGCGGGTTGCCGAACATCAGGCAAGCACCCCCTTGGCAAAGCGGTCGAGGCCTACGGAGCGAGAGCCCTTGGCGAGCACCAGGTCGCCCTCCGAGAGGAGGGGGCCGATGGCGTCGAGGGCCGCCTGCGCGGTGGGAAGCACCTCGAGGCGATCGTCGGGGAATCCCATGGTGCGCGCCGCCTCCGCCATCTCGAGGGCGTCGTCGCCCCCCACGAAGACGAGCAGGTCGAGCGGCTTGGCCGCGGCGTAGGCACCCATGTAGCCGTGGAGGCGGGCCGCCTGATCGCCGAGCTCCCCCACCACGCCGAGCACGGCGACGCGGCGGCCAGGACACTCCATGGCACACAGGACGTCGAGCGCCGCCGCCGTCGAGCTCGGGCTCGCGTTGTAGGAGTCGTCGATGACGCGCGGGCGGCCGGGGGCGGCCAGCACCTCGAGGCGCATGCGCGCCTGCGGCATGCGGGCGATGGCCCCGGCGGCGGCCTCGCGGTCCACGCCGAGGCGGTCGGCGACGGCCATCGCGATCAGGAAGTCGACGACCACGTGGCGTCCGGGCGTCTCGAGCGAGACGGGAAGCTGCCAGCCATCGGAGAAGCGCAGGGTGAACGAGGGCCGTCCCTCGGTGTCGAGCGCGATGCTGTCGGCGCGGACGGTGCTGTCCTGCGCCGTGCCCACGCGCACCACCTCGACGCCGGCCGGGACGCAGAACTCCCGCTCGATGAGGTCGCCGAAGTCGTTGTCGTCGGAGAGCACCAGGCACGGGCGCACCGTGCCCACCGCCTCCGCCGTCGCCGTCATGCCGCCCACGATCTCGGCCTTCGCGCGGGCGATGCTCTCGCGTGACCCCAGGAAGCCGATGTGGCTCGTGCCCACGTTGGTGACGAGCGCCACGCTGGGACGCGCCACCTCGGTGAGGCGCGAGAGCTCGCCCGCGTGGTTCATGCCCATCTCCGCGACGACGACCTCGTCGGACGGCGATGCCGCCAGCAGCGTGAGCGACAGGCCGATGAGGTTGTTGTGGTTCCCCTTGGTGGCGTGGGTGGCGAAGCGCGTGGCGAGGGCGCAGGAGAGCATGTCCTTGGTGGTCGTCTTGCCTACCGAGCCGGTCACGCCCACGACGACCCACTGGCCGTTGCGACGACGCCACTCGGCGGCGAGGCGCAGCAGGAACTCGGTGGCGGCGGGGTCGGTGTCATCGGGCGTGGCCGCCGTCACCGCCTCCGCCCGCAGCAGGGCGCAGCCGCGGTGCGTCGCGAGGTCGACGAGGTCGTCCGCGGCGTCCTCCGTGAGCACGACGGCGCCCGCGCCCGACTCGATCGCCTGCGGCGCGAAGCGGTTTCCGTTCACGCGCCCCCCGACGAAGCACACGAACGCCGAGCCCTGCCCCACCGCGCGGGAGTCGGTCGTGACGCCGCGCACCGCCTGAGAGGCGTCGCCGCACAGAAGCGTCGCGCCCGTGGCGGCGAGCATGTCGGCTATGGAGATCTCAAGCATCTGCATCCTTCCCACGGCAGGCCTAGGACGAGGGGAGCACGCCCATGTCGGTGAGCGCCTCACCCATGATAGACGAGAACAGGGGGGCGGCGGAGTCGTACGCCAGATAGGGGGTCCCGTTGAGGCCCACGTACACCAGGACCGAGGGATCCGAGGCCGGCGCGAAGCCGATCAGCGACGCGGTGTACTTGTACTTCGCATACCCGCCCTTGGTGGTGTCCGCCTGCTCGCCGGTGCCGGTCTTGCCCGCGATGTCGTAGCCGGGAACCTGCGCGGGAACGCCCGTCCCCTCCTCGACGACGGTGCGCATCATGTCGACCACCTGCCGTGCCGTCGACGGAGAGACGATGCGCTCGCCGGCCTCCCACGAGACGGGGGTCGTGCCCTTGCTCACGAGGAAGTGGGGGGTCACGGGCTCCCCCTGGTTGGCGATGGCGCCAATGGCGCGGATCATCTGCACGAGCGGGATCGCCAGGCCCTGGCCGAACGACATGGAGCCCAGGCTCGAGCCGTCATACTCGTCGCGACCCTTGACCATGCCCACCGCCTCGCCCGGGTAGTCGATGTCCGTCAGCGAGCCGATCCCAAAGGCTTCGACGCCCTCGGCGAAGACGTCGGCACCGATCTCCTTCTGGGCGACCAGGGCCGCGCCGGTGTTCGACGAGCGGCGCAGGATCTCGCGCAGGGTCATATCCATGTCGTAGGACCGGTCATCGTCGTCGCTCACGAAATCGTCGCCCACCTGGAGGCTGGCGGGCACGTAGAACGTCGAGCTGGGGGTCACGACGCCCGCCTCGATGCCGATGGCGGCCGTCAGCACCTTGAAGATCGATCCAGGCTCGTAGGAGTCGGACACCAGCTTGAGGGCCGTGGCACCCTCCTCCACCACCGACAGGTCGGTGACGTCGAGCAGCGGCGTCGAGCAGGCGGCGAGGATCTCGCCCGTCTGGGGGTCGGTGACCATGACCGAGCCGGAGTCGGCCTTGTACGTCTCCACGCCCCTGACGATCTGCTCCTCTGCCATGCGCTGCACGTTGATGTCGAGCGAGATGACGAGGTCGGTGCCGTCGATGGCGTCGGTGGTCTGCGAGGCCGCCCCCGCGATGGGGGTGCCGCCGTTGCCCGTCTCGACGACCATCGTGCCGTCGACGCCGCGCAGCAGGTCGTCGTAGTACAGCTCGAGACCCGTGAGGCCCTCGCCATCGATGCCCACGATGCCAAGCACCTGGCTGCCGAGCGCCCCGTACGGGTACACGCGACGGCTGTCCTGCAGATAGTACACGCCCGGCAGCTCCTTGGACAGCAGCCCTTCCCTGATGGCGTCGGCCTCCTCGCGCGACGCCTTGCGGTGGACGTAGGAGAAGGTGCCGTCCGCCGTGAGCGCGTCCACGTAGTCTGCCGGGGACCCGCCGAGGTGGGCGGCGATGACCTCTGCCGTCAGGTACGGCTCGCGAACCTCCTGGGGGTTGCAGTAGATGGTCCTGCACTCCTCGCTCATGGCCAGGACGTTGCCGTTGCGATCGTAGATCGTGCCCCTGCGCGCGTGCAGGTCGATGACGTTCTGACGGTTGGCCTCGGCCTTGCGCGACAGCTCGTCGTGGCTCACGACCTGCATCCACGCCAGTCGTCCCGCCACCACGAGCGTCAGGAGCATGAAGAGGGCGAGCAGCAGGCGCAGGCGCGCCTCGAAGGGCATGCCCGATCCGCCGGCCCCGCCGCCCCGGCCCATGCGAGTGTCGGAGACCCCCTCATGGGACGTCTCCGACACGAGCTCCCGCCCTTGGCGGGCCTGTTGCGTTCCGCTTCTCACGGGAAGGAAGTCTACGCCACGGGGAAGCCCACGCCCGCGTCGTCTGACGCGTTCGCATCTTCTGCAGAAGACGGCGCCTCGTCGCGCAGGGTGATGGTGTCGACATCCGTCGCATACGCCATGCCGTAGTTCTCCGTGGCGATGCGCTGGATGCGGTCAGCACTGGACAGGGCGGACCGCTCGACCTGAAGCTCGGTGCGCGTGACCTGCGCCTGCTCGACGGTCGCCTGGGCGGTCGCGACCTCGCGCAGGAGGTTCACCGTGACCGTGGTCAGCGCCACGCGCACGCCGCCGAGGATGCCGAAGGCAAGGCCGAGGGTCAGGGCCACCCTGACGAGCGCGGACGCGCTCGCAGGGGCGTTGGTGCGGGCGAGCCTCCCCTGGCCGCCCTCGTGCACGGAGAGGGGCCTGCGCACGGGAGTCCCCCATGCATCCTGGTAGGCATCGATCCGATATGCCGCGCTCCCCTGGTAGGCCATGTCCGCTCTCCCTCCTTGTGCGTGCCGCCCGCCCTTCCGGGCGGGCGGCGGTGCTGCGTCTGTGGTGCGTCTGTGCTGCGATTCTGCTGCGTTTGTGGTGCGTTGTGGTGCTCTGCAATCAGCCCTGGGGGCCGGCTGCATTCCGTCTGGTGCCCGTGTCGTCACGCTTGACCGCCACGCGCATGAGGGCGCTCCTGGCGCGGGGGTTGGCCCGCACCTCCCGCTCGCCCGCCCTCAGGGGCTTGCGGGTCCTCACATCGATCATCGGCACGTTCCCGCACACGCACACCGGAAGGTCCGGTGGGCAGGTGCACCCCTGCGACAGCTCGGTGAGGACGTGCTTCACGATGCGATCCTCGAGCGAGTGGTAGCTGATCACGCAGATCCTCCCGCCGGGGTTGGCCCAGCGGACGGCCGCGCGAAGGCCCCGCTCCAGCGCGTCGAGCTCGCCGTTGACCTCGATGCGCAGGGCCTGGAACGCCTTGCGGGCGGGATGTCCCCCATGGCGCCTGTCTGCCGCCGGTATGGCGGACTTGATGACCTCCACCAGCTGCAGCGTCGTGTCGATGGGCCCGAGCGCCCGACGGCGCACCACCTGGCGCGCGATGCGCGCGGCATGGCGCTCGTCCCCATAGCTGCGCAGGATCCGGGCGAGGTCGGCCTCGTTGTAGTGGTTTATGACCTCATGTGCGGTTAGGGTGTTGTTCCCCGGATCCATTCGCATGTCAAGGGGGGCGTCCTCGTGATACGAGAAGCCCCTCTCGGGAATGTCAAGCTGTGGCGAGCTGACGCCGAGATCGAACAGGAAGCAGTCGACCCCTGGCACCTCAGCTTGGACGAGCAGCTCGTCGAGCGCCGCGAAGTTGCCCTTGAGTAGCAGGTGGTCCGCGCCGGGAGCCTCGCGCCCGAGGCGCTCGGCAGCGGCGGCAAGCGCCTGCTCGTCCTGATCGATCCCGATGGAGAGCCCGTCGGGCGCCACGCGCCTGGCGAGCTCGACCGAGTGACCTGCGCCACCGAGCGTGCAGTCGCACGTCACCTCTCCCGGCTGGGGGCTGAGGTTGTCGAGCACCTCGTCAAGCATGACGGGTATGTGCCGATATTCGCCTGTCAAGGTGCTCTCACCTACTCGGCGCCAAACATCAGGTCGAGGAGGTCCTCCTCGAAGCTGGCGTTCTCGGCCTCCCACCTCTTCGCGTCCCACACCTCGAAGTGGTCGTCCGCACCGATGACGGTCACGTCATGGCCGAACGCGAGTGCATCGAGCGTCTTGGCACCCAGCTTGCCGAGTGCCATGCGACCCGCCGCGTCGACGTCGATGGTCTGGCAGGCGGCGGTGAGGCCGCGCCTGAGGCGGACGTCGTCCCTGTTGCGCGGGTCGTAGTGCTTGTCGTCGCGCTCGAACTGGCTGTCCACCCACGCCTTGAAGCCATCGGGGGTGAAGCCGTACAGCGCCCCGCTGAAGGGGATCAGGCAGACCTTCTCGTCGAACTCCCTGCGAAAGTCGGACGGCAGGGTGACGCGCGTCTTGGAATCCAGCGTGCGCTGGTATGTTCCTGTCAGCATGTCCCCCCCTTGGTGCCTCGACCTGAGGGAGATCCCCTCGCTGATGCACGATTGGAATCATAGCGTGTTTATCGACACTTAGAGACACAAATCCCCACTTATCGACACTTTTCTTCCGAACGGTCTTCGGCTGCTACCTCACGCGCGCGCACGACACAACATATGGCGGAAACACGTGTTTGGGGACCAAGGGTGTTCGCATATTGGTGTGGCAGACCAGAACATGATATGTAGTGTTTGTGAATGCCGTATAAATTGAAGAACAGCCAATCTACCTGCGCTTTTACAAAGAATGCCTGCTACGGTGATACGTTCCCAAGGCCTCCGACATGGGAGGGCGGCTGTCGCGCTCTTCCCCGCTCTCCCCTCCACCAGCGCCGCCCTCGGGTGGGGCGCCGTCCCACAGCGGGGCGCGAGATGCGCGGACCACCGTCCCCGGCTCGCGAGATGGGCCGGGCGGTAGCACGCTGGCACGCGGCGGCCGGCTCGGAAAGACGCTCAGCGAGACGTTTCCAGACTTGTGCGTTCCGAGGCCACGACCTGGAAAGGAAAATGCCGACTTGTGCGTTCCGAGGCCACGACCTGGAAAGGAAAATGCCGAGTTGTGCGGGCCGGAGCCGGGGTCCGGAAAGGGAATCCTCGAGTTGTGACGGAATCGCCTCTCACAACTCGGGCAAAACCTTTCCGCAGCTCTCACAACTCGGAGTTTTCCTTTCCGACACGTCTTCGAGATCCTCACAACTCGCGTATTTCCTTTCCCAACACGGAGGTCCGTCCGCACAACTCGAAGTTTTCCTTTCCCGGCACGGAGGTCCGCTCACACGACTCGGGCTTTTCCTTTCCGACACCCCTCTAGGCCCCACAGGTCGCCCATCGAGCGTGTCCTGGCGGCACCACGGGTTCCCGGCTGCCGACCCCGGCTGCCGAGCCCGGCTGCCAACCACACGCGGCGACCGGCCCTCCGGCTCGTGCAGGGACGCTCGGTCTGCCGCGCATCAGCGCTCGCGCGCCCGCGGGTGAGCCTCCATGAAGACCATCCTGACGTGGGTCCTGTCCACATGCGTGTAAAGCTGGGTGGTGGAGATCGACGAGTGTCCGAGCAGCTCCTGGACGATGCGCAGGTCTGCCCCGCCCTCAAGCATGTGGGTCGCAAAGCTGTGGCGCAGCGTGTGCGGGTGCAGCCCGTCCCTGCCGGCATAGATCCTGCCGTAGCGCTCGCACAGGGAATGCACGCTCTGCCGGGAGATGCGACCACCGCGCGCATTGAGAAAGACCGCCGCCGTGGGAGGCCTCCCCTCCGCCAGGACCGGCCTCCACTCCTCGAGGTATGCGGCCATCACGCGCGCCGCCGATCCCATGATGGGCACGATGCGCTCCTTGGACCCCTTGCCCAGCACGCGCAGCAGCTCCTCGTCGAGCATCACCTCGCGCACGTCGAGCCCGCACAGCTCGCTCACCCGGAGGCCACAGCCATAGAGCACCTCGAGCACCGCGCGGTCGCGCTGCAGCGACGCCCGTGCCAGGGCGTTTCTCCGAACCGTCTTGGCAGGGTCGCCTTGGTAGGCGAAGTTCGACTCCTCGAGCAGGGCGGCAGCCTGCTCGCGGGACAGCACGTCGGGAAGCCTCGACGGCTTCTTGGGGAGGGGGAGGTCCGCCGTCGGGTGCTCCTCGCAGATGCGCTCGGCGACCATGAAGCGGTGCAGTCCCTTCATGGCCGACACGGCGCGCTCCACCGACGAGGGGGCAAGGCCAGCCTCCTGGAGCGCCCGCACGTGATCGGCGGCCGCCTGGCGCGTCACCTCCCCCGGCTGCGTGATGCCGCGGTCGGCGAGGTGGGAGACATAGCGGCGGAGGTCGCGGCCATATCCCTCGACGGTGTGGGGGGAGGATCCCCGCTCTATGGCAAGGTGATCCAGGTACTCCCTCACGGCATGATCGAGGTCCACGCCTGTCCCCCTCTCGCTCCCGATGCCGGCGGCCGCACGGCCTAGCCCTCGCCCAGGCCTCCGCGCGCCGTGGGGAGGCTCGCGTCGCCACCACAGCCCGGATCGCCCGTCATCTCCCTGATCACCCTCAGGCCGCAGGGGAGGCGCACCGGCACGTCCGGGCTGGTGGGCTCGACCCGCACGATGGCACGGTCGTCCCAGCGGGGATGGAGGTCCACCTCGTAGGAACGCCCCTCGTAGGTCAGGTGGTAGCGCGTCACGCGAACCGCATCGCGCTCGGGATCGGCACGCGACAGCAGGTCATGGTAGGCGCGCTCCGACAGGCACCGGCGCCTCGGACGGGCGCCCCCGCCCGCCGTCTGCCGCTCCATGAGGGAGTAGGCGCGGTGTCCGCCCAGCATGCGGCTGCAGACGATCGCCTCCCTGCCCCCAACCGAGCGCAGGTGGTGCTCCACGACCTCCACCCGCTCGCATGCCGGCTGTGCCTCGAGCCGCGCGAGGTCGGGGTAGGCCACCAGAAACCTGCGCTCGACGCCCTGGGGGGCAGAGTCGCCCAGGAAGCAGGCGATCTCGTCGACGAGCCGCTCGACCTTGCGCTCGAAGTTGGTCTCGTTGCCTATCACGCGCAGGTGGGGATGGCCCGTCCACGACTCGATGGCGCAGTCGTCGAGGGCGCGCGCCTCCTCGAGCGACTCATGGCGCACCCCGCCGGCGTCGATCTCGTAGGATCCCTCGGCACCCTTGGCGGCGGTCACCAGATGGAACACCGCGCCATAGCCGTCGCACAGCCCCACCTCGGTGCATCCCAGCTCGGCGATCACGCGCTGGAACGCCTCCTCGGTCATGTAGCAGCGGTTGTCGAGCATGCCGCGGTCGCACACGATGAGCACCCGCCGCGCGTCCATGCCCGCCGCCGCGCGCTCGAACATGCGCTCTCTCACCAGCTGGATCTCCATCTGGCAGCGCTGGTACTCCTCCGTGGAGGAGCACTCCCAGGGGGTGATGCCGTTGGATATGAGCTCGGTTGCGGGCTCGGGGACCGTGATGACCTTGTGGCCCAGGCGGGAGAACGTCTCCCTGACACGCGCCAGCGCGGTCGTCTTCCCGGCACACGGGCCGCCGGTGATCGCGATCTTGGTGATGCGTGGCATGGCACTCCCGACTCTCGGGGACGTCGCGGCCTCATGGGAGGCCGCACGCGAGCGTGACGCGGGCCGACGGAACGGCCCAGGCACCATCCTACCGCAGCGCGGCCCGGTGGCGTCCGACTCGCTCGTGGTGGCGGGACGCTAGCGAGCCGAAGCGCCAGCCAGCCCCAGCATCTCCCGCGCGTGGGCGAGCGAGGCCTCGCCCACGTCACCCGAGAGCATGCGGGCTATCTCGGCCACGCGCCGCTCGCCGTCGATGAGGGCGAGCGAGGTCTCCGGCACGTCGTCAGCAGACTTGCGCACCAGGTAGTGGCGCTCCCCCATCACGGCCACCTGCGCCAGGTGCGTGACCACGATCACCTGGTGCGTACGGGCGAGACGCGCGAGCACCCGTGCCAGCGCGAGCGCCGTCGCGCCGCCGACGCCGGCGTCGACCTCGTCGAAGACCAGGGTCTCGGTGCCGTCCGCCTCCCCCAGGACCACCTTGCAGGCAAGCATGACGCGGCTGATCTCGCCACCCGAGGCGATGCGCCTGAGGGGGCGCGCCGTGAGGCCGGCCCCCGGTCGGTACAGCAGCTCGACGCGGCTGGGACCAGCGACGCCCCACTGGGGGCGCGCAAGGCGCTCAACCTGCACGATGACCTCGGCGGAGCCCATCTCGAGCGCGGCCATCTGCTCGCTCACGGCCTGGGCCAGCCGGGGGGCTGCCTGCGCCCTCGCGTCGTCGAGCCTGTCGGCGAGCGCGGCAAGGCGCCTCTCCGCGGACTCGAGCGCCTCGCGCGCCTCGCGCTCCCGCGCGCCGCCGTCGCGCGCCGCCGCCACGAGCTCGGCCGCACGCTCACGACGCTCGAGGACGTCCGCCATCCGCGGACCGTAGCTGCGCATCAGGCCCTGGAAGGCGGCCATGCGCTCCTGCATGCGAGCGAGCCCTGCGGGGTCGAGCTCGATGGAGTCGCGGTAGTCGCGCAGGTCGGCGGCCGCGTCCTCGATGTCGATCAGGGCGCTCTCCAGGCGGTCGGCGAGCGCGACAAGGGACGCGTCGTGCGCGGAGGCGTCCCGCAGCCAGCCGACCGCGCCGCCGAGCGCGTCGAAGGCGCCGCCCTCGCCCGCGATCCCCTCGTGGGCCCCGCCGACCGCGCGCAGGAGCGACTCGGCGTGCTCGGCGCGTGGGAGCGCCTCCTCGAGCTCGGCGTGCTCCTCCTCGCTCGGACCGACCTCGTCGATGCGCCGCAGCACGAAGGACGCCTCGTCGAGGCGCTCGTCCGCGCTGCGGTTCAGCTCGTGGGCGCGCTCGAACTCCCCCGCCGCGGCGCGCGCGTCGGCAAGCGCCTCGGCGTACGCCTCGCGCGCGGGACCGATGCTCTCGGACGCCCAAGCATCGAGCAGCGCCACGTGCGTGGCGGGGTCGAGCAGGCGCTGGTGCTCGTGCTGCCCACAGAGGTCGATGGTGGCGCCTATCGTCGAGGCGATCTCGCGCACGGACGCCATGCGGCCATCGACCTGCACGCGCCCGCGCCCGGCGGCCTCCACGCGACGCCTGACCACGCAGCCGTCCGGGTCGCCGCCGCGCAGGTAGAGCCTCGCCTCCACCTCCAGCGCGTCGGCCCCCTCGCGCACGGCGGAGGCGTCCGCGCGCTCGCCCACGAGCAGCTTGATGGCACTCAGCAGTGCGGTCTTCCCCGCGCCGGTCTCCCCGGTGAGCACCGTCAGGCCGGCCGACGGCGCGAGGGAGGCCCTCCTGATGAGCGCGACGTTCGTGACGCTCAGCTCGTCAATCATCGGGACCCACCGCCTAGCGCTTGGTGTTGCCGTAGAACACGCGCGAGACCGACTCGTAGAAGCTGCGCGCGCTGCGGTCGAGCAGGATGATGTCGCCCGGGCCCCGGCGGACCGTGGCGCCCATGCCCCGCAGCCCCTCCCCCATCGGCTGCCCGTCGGCAAAGAACAGGCGGTCCGCGTGGCGCTCGGGGTTGATGTGCAGCTCGACCACGTCGGAGGAGGACGTGAGGAACGCGCGCGCCGTGATGGTGTGACAGGCCACGGGCACGCACACCATGCCCACGAACTCGGGGGTCACGATGGGGCCGCCGGCAGCGAGCGCATAGCCGGTGGATCCGGTCGCCGTGGAGACGACGAAGCCGTCACCGCGCAGGCGGTCGATGTGATGGCCCGACACCGACACGTCGAAGGCGATCATGTCGCCGCGGATGCCGTGGGTGAGGGCCAGGTCGTTGAGGGCGAAGGCGCGCTCGGTGACGACGCTCCCGTCGGGGCGCTCGAAGCGCGCCTCTATGTCCAGGGTCATGCGGTGGGACATGTGCAGCTCGCCTGCCAGCGCGTCCGAGACGGTCTGGATGAGGTCGTCGGGACCGCCGCAGGTCAGGAAGCCCAGGTGGCCGTAGGAGAGGCCGAGCATGGGTATCTCGGAGTACTCGACGATGCGCGCCGCGCGCAGCAGCGTCCCGTCGCCGCCGAGCGACACGACCAGGCTGACGCCCGAGGTGTCCACGGGCTTGTCGGGGAAGAGCTTCTTGTCGTGGGCCCACCGGACCTCGACGCCCTCGCCCTCCAGCCAGGCCGACAGGCGCTGCGCGCCCCCGATGGCATGTGGCCGCGCATAGTTGGGCACGAGAAGGACCTTCATGCGACCACCCCAAAACGAACGTACGTATGCATCCGTTAGAGTGTAGCACGCACGCGGGGCGGTTGCGAGGGCACGCCGGCGAGGCCCAGCCGCCGCGCGACGCCGGCTGCCGGGACCATCGCGCTATGGCCTGCGACCGACGAGAAGGTACTCGACGTTTCCCTTGTGACCGACGATGGGGCTCACGCACGAGCCGCCAAGCACGAAGCCGGCCGCCTCCATCGCCTCCGACACGCGGGCGAGCGCGGCGAGGCGGACCGACTCGTCCCGCACGACGCCGCCCTCGCCCACCTGCTCCCTCGGAGCCTCGAACTGCGGCTTGACGAGCGTGAGGAAGGTGCCCCGAGGGCCGAGGAGGCGGGTGATCGCAGGCAGGATGGTGATGACCGAGGTGAACGACACGTCGCACACGGCGAGCTGGTAGGCACCCTCCTGCCCTGGCAGGTCGGGCACGTCGACGATGTTGGTGCGCTCCAGGAGCGTCACGCGTCGATCCTGCCTGAGCGACCAGTCGAACTGGGCCCGGCCGACGTCCACCGACAGCACCCGGGACGCGCCATGCCTGAGCAGACAGTCGGTGAAGCCGCCCGTCGAGCAGCCCACGTCGACGCAGGCCAGCCCCGACGGGTCCACACCAAGCTCCCTGAGGCCGTGCTCGAGCTTGAGCCCGCCTCGGCTGACGTAGGGGGCCCGCCCACGCACGTGGATCGTCATGCCGGGCCTCACCTGCTCCCCGGGGGAGGTGAGGCGGCGGTCGCTCGTCGAGACCTCGCCCGCGAGAACCGCCCGCATCGCGTCATCGACAGTCGCGAAGAGGCCCTGCGACACGAGGTAGGCGTCGAGCCGCATGCGTCGCGGGGACATCCCTAGGGTGTCCCGGCCGCAGGCGCCCCGTCGTCGCCGGGATCCACCATCGGGACGTCCCTCAGGCGCTCCCGCTCGGCGGGCGAGAAGTCGGTCGCGTCCACGAGGTCGACCGCCTTCGACCCGAGGGCGATGGCCTCATCGAACAGGTCGAGCGAATGCTCGAGCGAGGTGTCCTTGTCCCTGACCTGCCCTATGATCTCGTCGAGCCTGTCGGTGATCTGGTCGAAGCTCCGGTAGGCGGAGACGTCCGGTCTGCGGGCCATCCCTACACCCTGGCCCAATCGGGCCGACCCTCCGCGGCGGCCCCGGCGACCTCCGCCATGGCGACGTCGGCATCCCCCGCCGGATCCTGCGCGGCCGGGCCATCGCCCGCACCATCCCGGTGGCCTGTGGTCGCAAGCGCCTCCGCGACCACGTCGGTGCCGGCGGCGATGCGACGCGTGATCCTTCCCAGCAGGCCGTTGACGAATCGCGAGGACTCGTCGGTGCCATAGGCCTTCGCAAGCTCGACGCACTCGTCGATGGAGACGGCGACGTCGACCTCGTCGACCTCGAGCATCTCGTAGAGCGCCAGGCGCAGGAGGTTGCGGTCGACGGCCGGCATGCGCCGGACGCTCCAGTTGGCCGAGGTCACCCCGATGACCGCGTCGAGCTCGTGCAGCATGGCGTCCGCGCCGGTGGCCAGCCGGGCGGCATAGGGATCGAGCGGTCCCTCGTCGAGGACGTAGTCGCCCGCAAGGGTGTCGGCGACCGTGCGACCGGTCGCCTCGGCCTGGAACATGAGCTGCAGGGCCTGGCTGCGCGCCAGGGTGCGCCCGCCGAACCGTCTTCCGGCCACGCGCTACTCCTTGGGGAAGACGAGGCTGTCGATGCACACGTCGACCGAGCTGACCTCGACGCCCACCTGGGAGGCGATGGCGCCGGCCACCGCCTCGCGCACCGAGGCGGCGAGCTTGGTGAAGGGGTAGCCGTAGAAGACGGCGAGATGGACGCCCACGCGAAGCTCGCCGTCGACGACCTCGGCCTCCACGCTGGATTCGGGGGCGATGGAGCGACTGGTGAACACGCGCACCAGCGAGGACGCGATGTCATTGCCACCTACGCGCGCAACGCCCTCGACCGCCTCGGAGGCGCGCGCCACGATGGTGGTCACGACGCCCTGGGAGACGCTCAGTCCGGAGATGCGCAGCTCGTTGTCAGCCATGGGA
Source organism: Atopobiaceae bacterium UBA1367 (assembly GCA_002305995.1). Classification (GTDB taxonomy): domain Bacteria; phylum Actinomycetota; class Coriobacteriia; order Coriobacteriales; family Atopobiaceae; genus UBA1367. The sequence continues at coordinate 323,092 of DBRN01000012.1, read as the reverse complement.
GATCCTTTCGGGGAAGCGGCCGATGATGTGTGGGCTAAACGCGCCCGACGAACTTGCCGTCGCGGGTGTCGATCTTGATGACCTCGCCGACGTTGAGGTACATGGGCACCTGCACGACGGCTCCCGTCTCGATCGTGGCCGGCTTGCCGCCGCCCTGGACGGTGTCGCCCCTGAAGCCAGGCTCGGTCTCGACGATCTCGGCCTCGATGAACATGGGGGGCTGCACGGCATAGAGCACGTCGTTGGCATACTGCAGCAGGCAGACGTCATTCTCCTTGAACCACATGGCGTTGTCGCCGATCATGTCGACGCCGACCTCGATCTGCTCGTAGGTCTCGTTGTCCATGAAGTGGTAGATGTCGCCGTCGCTGTAGAGGTACTGCATCTCGCGCGTCCGCATGTTGACGCTCTCGAACCTGGCGGACTGCTGAAAGTTCTCCTCGTTCACACGGCCCGTGCGGATGTCGCGGTACTTGGTGCGCACGTAGGTGTTGCCCTTGCCCGGCTTGACATGCTGGGCCTCGAGGATGACGCAGTCCTTGCCCTTGATGTTGACGCCAAGCCCGACCTTGAGATCGGTGATGCTGAGAGAAGCCATGCGCGTACAACCTTTCGACCACGCCCGAAGCGCCTTCGGGCACGTTCACATATGGTATTGAGTATAGCGCAGCCGCTGGCGCCGCGACGCATCTCGGCGACCTACACGCGGAAAACGAAGACGCGCCCCCTCGGTCGAAGGCGAGGGGGCGCGGGCGCCGTCGGGTGAGCGTGGGCCTACTCGGCGTCCAGGGCCGCCTTGGCAACGGTGGCGAGGTCGGCGAAGGCCCTCTCGTCATCGTAGGCGAGCTGGGCGAGGACCTTGCGGTCGAGCTCGACGCCGGCCAGCCTCAGGCCGTGCATGAACGTGCTGTACGAGAGGTCGTTCATGCGGGCGGCCGCGTTGATGCGCTGGATCCACAGGGAGCGGATGTCGCGCTTCTTGTTGCGGCGGTCACGGTACTGGTACTGCAGGGAGTGCCGGGACTGCTCCCTCATCCCGCGGAAGGTGCGGGAGCGCGCGCCATAGTACCCCTTGGTGCGCTCGACGAGGGTCTTGCGCTTCTTGCGACCCGCCACTGCGCGCTTGACTCGTGCCATATCTGATCAACTCCTTATACGAGGCAAAATGGGACGGCGCGGGGGCTACTGGCCCATGCGCTGGCTGACGACCTTGGCGTCGGCCTTGGTGAGCTCGACCTCCTTGCGGAAGCCGCGGATGCGCTTGGGCGACTTCTTGGTCAGGATGTGGCTCTTGAAGGCCTTGGCGCGCATGATCTTGCCGGTGCCGGTGCGGCGGAAGCGCTTGGCCGACCCCTTGTGCGTCTTCATCTTGGGCATGCTGATTCTCCTTCTACTCGGCGTCGCTCCGGGACGCCCTCTCCTCGAAGGCGCCCTTGATCGGGGCGACGAGCATGTGCATGTTGCGACCCTCCATCTTGGGCTGCTGCTCGACGTGGGCGTAGGGCCTGAGGTCCTCCGCCAGGCGCTCGAGCACGTTGAGCCCCTGCTCCGGGTGGGCCATCTCGCGGCCACGGAACATGATGGTGATCTTCACGCGAGCGCCCTTCCTGAGGAAGCGCATCACGTGGCCCTTCTTGGTCTCGTAGTCCCCGGTGTCGATCTTGGGACGGAACTTCATCTCCTTGACCTCGACGCGCACCTGCTTCTTGCGTGCCGCCTTGGCCTTGCGGTCCTGCTCGAACTTGTACTTGCCGTAGTCCATCACCCTGCAGACGGGCGGCTCGGCGTTGGGAGCGATCTCGACGAGGTCGAGATCCTGCTCGCGGGCGATGCGCAGCGCGTCGGGCACGCCGAACAGGCCCAGCTGCGAGCCGTCGACGCCGATGAGACGACACATGCGCGCCGTGATCCCGTCGTTGGTGCGGGGACCCTCGTTCCTGGCTATCTCTTCCACCTTCCCTTCTCCTGCGGCCGGAGCCGCACATAAAAATCTCCCGGCGCAGGGGGGCGTCCAGGAGACACGTTCCGCAAGAGCGGGAGGATACGTTGTCTGACCAGACAGCTACCCGAGGGCGCCGCAAGGTGGGGGCCGCCTGGCCCCGCTTTGCCTGTGGCACGAAACCACAGCGAACCTTATCCTACCCCCTCTTCGCCGAGGAGGCAAGCGTGCAGAATACCACCACATCCGCCATGGTGCCCGAAGTGGGACTCGAACCCACACGGGTTGCCCCAACGGTTTTTGAGACCGTCGCGTCTGCCAATTCCGCCATTCGGGCCGATGCGGCACTGCCGCAAGAGACTATACCACGTCGACGGCCCACCGACGGCCAGAAGGGTCCGTCGGCAGCCCTCAGGCCCCGCCGTGCGACGGCCCCCTGGGATCGCGCCGCAGGTAGGGATTGGTCCTCAGCTCCTCGGCCATCGTCGTCTGCGGGCCGTGGCCGCACAGCAGCACCGTCTCGGGGGCCATGGCCAGGGGCAGTCGCCCGAGCGTGGCGGCCATCGCGTCCCAGTCCCCTCCCAGAAGGTCGCACCTCCCACAGGAGCCCGCGAAGAGCGTGTCGCCCACGAAGGCGATGCCCTCGGCGCTGCCCCTCCCGACCAGCACGATGCCTCCCTCCGTGTGGCCGGGGGCGTCGACGACCAGGAAGGCTGCCGTCCCCACGCGGAGCGTGTCGCCATCGCGCAGGAGCATGTCCGGCACAGGGGGGTCGGAGAGCTCGGAGCCTCGCACGTCGAGGACGTGGCTGGAGAGCTCGAGGGCCTCGGTCACCCTCAAGGCGTCGGTCGCGCCGATGCCCCAGGGCGCGCCCGTCGCCCCCACCAGCTCGCGAACCCCGCACACATGGTCGTGGTGGCGATGGGTGGCGACCACCTGCCTCACCCGCACGTCATCCAGGGCCCGGGCGATGCGCGCGCCCGAGGCGCCGGGGTCGACCACGAGGCACTCGCCCTGCGACACGTAGGCGTAGCAGTTGGTCTCGAGGTCGCCGACGACAAAGCGCCGGAGCTCGTCATGATCTGGCATCCTCGCCTCCTCCTTGCGACCTATGCGCGACGCGGCAGCTGCTTGGCCCCCTCGCCGGGCATGATGCGCCGCGCGTCGTAGACGGACGGCACCCTGCTCGCCCGGGCCAGCAAGGGCCCCAGGTTCGACGCGTCCGACAGCGCTATGAGGAAGCGCAGGCGCGCCATGCCCGTGGAGCTCGTCTGGGTCGCGGCGGAGAGTATGTTGCAGCCGGCCTCGGTGAGCGCGATGGTCACGTCCCTGAGCAGGCCCATGCGGTCGGTCGCCTCGACCACGATCTCCACCTGGAACTCGGTGGCCCCCGAGGTGTCCCACTCCACCGCGATCATGCGCTCGGGATGCTCCGAGAGCGCCTTCACGTTGGGGCAGGACGCGCGGTGGACCGACACGCCGCGCCCGCGCGTGATGAACCCCACGATCTCGTCGCCCGCCACGGGGTTGCAGCAGTGGGCCAGGTGGACGAGGAGGTCGGGGTCGCCCTTGACCACGACGCCGCAGCTGGAGCGGCGGCGATCGCGCGGGCGGGGCGCGATGAGCGGCTTGTCCTCCTCGATGAGCATCTTGCGATTCGCCTTGCGCGCCTCACGCTCGACCTCGCTCGCCGGACGCGACTCCGCGACGATGTCATCCAGGCGATGGGCGATCGACTTGGGGGAGAGCCTGCCGGTGCCGATGGCCGCGAGCATCGTCTCGACGTCGCGGTAGCCAGTCGTCGAGAGGACCTTCTCGAGGCCCTTCGTCACGCGCGAGGACGAGATGCTCAGGCCGTGCTTGCGCAGCTCGACGGCAAGGTAGCCCCTCCCGCGCTCGGCGTCGTCCCCCTTGCTCTCGGTCGCAAAGTACTTGCGGATCTTGCTGCGGGCCGAGGGCGTGACGACCATCTTGAGCCAGTCATGGCCGGGCTTGGCACCCTTGTGGGTGATGATCTCGACACGGTCGCCGCTCTTCAGCTTGTGCGTCAGCGGGACCATCGAGCCGTTGACCTTCGCGCCCACGCAGTGGTGGCCCACCTGGGTGTGCACGGCGTAGGCGAAGTCGAGCGGCGTGGACTCGCGCCGGAGGCTCATCACGTCGCCCTTGGGGGTGAAGACGAAGATCTCGTGCTCGAAGAGGTCGACGCGGAGGCTGTCGAGAAACTCGTGCGGATCCTCGATCTCCTCCTCCGTCGCCCAGTCGAGCGTGCGGCGGATCCAGTTGATCTGCGAGTCGACCGACCTGTCCTCCGCGGACATGGAGCCCTGGGAGGTGCCCAGGCGCTTGTACAGCCAGTGCGCGGCGATGCCGTACTCGGCCTTGTCGTGCATCGAGAAGGTGCGGATCTGGATCTCGACGGTGCTGACGTCGGCACCGATGACCGTCGTGTGCAGCGACTGGTAGCCGTTCGCCTTCGGCATGGCGACGTAGTCCTTGAAGCGCCCGGAGATGGGGTGCCAGAGGGAGTGGACCGCCCCGAGCGCCGAGTAGCAGTCCCCCACCGTCTCGGTGAGCACGCGCAGGGCGATCAGGTCGTAGATCTCCGAGAACTCCTTGCGCTTGCGCGTCATCTTCTGGTAGATGGACCAGAGGTGCTTCGGGCGCCCCGAGATCTGATAGCCCGAGAGCCCCACGCGGGCGAGCTCGTCGTCGAGGACCTTGATCGCCTCGGCGGTCCGCTCCTCGCGACGCGCGCGCGACTCCTGGACCATGCGCGCGACGCGCTCGTACTCGTCGGGCTGCAGATAGAAGAAGGCCAGGTCCTCGAGCTCCCACTTGATCGAGGAGATGCCAAGCCTGTCTGCCAGCGGGGCATAGACGTCCATGGTCTCGCGCGACTTGATGATGCGCTTCTCGGGGGACAGGGCCGCCATGGTGCGCATGTTGTGCAGGCGGTCGGCGAGCTTGATGATGAGCACGCGGATGTCCTTGCTCATGGCAAGGAACATCTTGCGCAGATTGAGCGCCTGCTTCTCGTCGAGCGACGACACCTCGACCTGCGTGAGCTTCGTCACGCCGTCCACAAGCTCGGCCACCGTCGTGCCAAAGCGCTCGGAGAGGTCGTCGAAGGTGGCCTCGGTGTCCTCCACGGTGTCGTGGAGGATGGCGGCGCAGATGGGGTTCTCGTCCATGTGGAGGTCGGATGCCAGGATGAGGGCGACCTCCACGGGATGGTTGATGTAGGGCTCGCCCGCAAGGCGCCTCTGGTCACGATGGAACTCGCACGCGAACTCGTAGGCGCGGGTGATCTTGTCCATCGCCTCGGCGTCGAGGTAGCTCGCGCAGGTCGCCTGCAGCACGCGCCAGTTGTCGGCCCCGGGGGCGGGATCGGCCTGCTGCTGTCCGGATCGGATCCTCAAGGTCTCGCCCATGTCGCCCTCCCCCACACGTCGCGGCACGATTCGATATATCCTCCACCTTAACACACAGGCGTTCGGGGATGTCGTTTCGTCGGGCCGCTCACCCGTCGACGAGACGCCCGAGCGCAGGCGTGATCGGCCGGTTGACGCGGGCCAGCAGCTCGTCCGCGTCGGCACGGAGCACCCAGTCACGAAACTCCGCGAACTCCTCGCTCGCGCGCAGGCCCTCCAGGTAGCGGGTCGATCGTTCCAGGTCCATGCGAGGCGGGTCGTCGACCATCCTGACCCTGCGCGCGCTGCCGTGTCCCGACGTGACGAGAAACCCCAGCTCCCTGAAGATGGCGATGCCGGCTGACACGGAGCGCTCGTCGAGACGGGTCCGCGGGTCCACCGAGGCCGCCCGGAGGGCGATGTCGGCATTGGTGAGGGAGAGGGACCCGTCGCCGGCCGCGCTGCGTCCCAGCGTCATGAGCGTGCGGTAGAGGGTCACCAGCTCGTCGTGCGGTGGCGCGGAGCCCTCGATCACGCGCTCGTTGATGCGCGCGTCACGCCCGCCGAACAGGAGGTGGATCCGGGCCTGCGCGCCGTCGCGTCCCGCGCGGCCGCTCATCTGGTTGAACTCGACCGCACCGAAGGGAAGGTGGTAGAGCACGACGTCGCGGATGTCGGGCAGGTTGACCCCCTCGCCGAAGGCGCTCGTCGAGACGATGCAGGTCAGCTCACCCGAGCGAAACGCGTCCTCGACGCGGTTGCGCTCCTCGCGCGTGAGGCCCGCGTTGTAGAAGGAGACCCGTCGGCCCAGCTCGGGAACGGAGCGCCTGAGCATGCGGGCGAGCGCGACCGATTGCTCGCGCGAGTTCACGTACACGACGCACTTGCGCCCCGTCGCCACAAGCGACACCAGCGCCGCCTCGCGGTCGCGCAGCTCGCGGCAGTCCCGCAGCGCGAGGTTCGACCGCACGCTCGCGTCGACGATCACGTCGCCCTCGGAGATGCCGCCAAGGCGGCAGATCTCACGGGCCTCGTCATCGGCGGCGGTCGCCGTCACCGCAAGCACCACCGGCTCGCCCAGCAGTTCCCGCACCTGCGGCAGCTGCAGGTACGCGCTGCGGCTCCCGCCCTTCGCCCTGCCCGCATGGTGGGCCTCGTCGATGACCATGAAGCCGATGCGGCCCGACCCCGCGAAGCGCCGGGCATGGATGGCGAGGAACTCGGGCGTGGTCAGGAGGACATCGACCGCACCGCCGCCGAGCGCCGCGAAGGTCTCGTCGCGCTCGGCGGGGGGCGTCTCCCCCGTCAGCACGCGAACCGCGAGGCCCAGCCGTCCCAGGGACTGCCCGAGATGGAACGACTGGTCGGCGACGAGCGCGCGCAGGGGGAACACGAAGACGCTCGCGAGGCCGCGTGCGATCGCCTCGCGGGCGGCGTGCAGGTGGAAGATGAGGGACTTCCCCCTGCCCGTGGCCATCACGCACAGGGTCGAGCGGCCACCGGCAAGCTGGCCCAGGGCCGCCTCCTGCGCGGGAAGCAGCCCATGGGCGCCGATCAGGGCACGGCGGAGCTCCTCGTCGAGCCGCGCCGACGGAAGGCCCGCCAGACGGCTGCGCTCCGCGCGCTCGGCGTCGTCGCGCGACGGGGAGCCGGGCAGGTCGGCACGGGACACCTCGACGTTGGCCCCGTACGACTGGCTCTCGGTGCCGCCGGTGACCTCGCTCACGCACGCGCGATAGCGCATCCCCCCGTCGATGTTGGGCGCGAGCACCGCGGCGATCTGCCTGCGCAGGAAGCCCACCTGAGCCCCCGAGAGCGTCTTGAGGGCGATGGCGTTCCCGTCGACCGGGTTGTGCGCGTCACGCACGACGGCCAGCTCCTGGCCGACCGAGAGCGACGACACCACCGCCTGGCGCCCCTCGAACGTGACCCCCACCACCTTGGTCATGAACCGGGAGGCCTCGGCGACGGTCGCGTAGGCGTCGCGCGCGAGGATCTGCTCGGAGCGCGCGAAGAGGTCGTCGGCGACGCCCTGCCCCCCGTCGGGCGCGCTGGCCTCGGCGTCCCCGTCGCGGTACAGGATGTCGCGCACCATGAGCTTTGGCCTGGTTCGGCCCTGCCACGTCTCGCTGATGGCCTCGAACACGAGGTCCACCGCCTGGTCGCAGTCCACCGCCCGCCCTATCTGGGGCGTCCTGAACATGATGGAGGGAATGGCGCTCACCCCGTCGGTCGCCAGGAACCTCAGGTGGTTGCCGCCGGCCCCCACGCGCGCGCGGTTGCGCATGCAGACGCCGCGCGCCGCGAGCACGGGCTTCTTGTTGCCCTGGCCAAAGGGTTGCAGCACGTCCAGCTGGTCGATCCCGGCCACGGTCAGCTCCGAGAGCGACACCAGCGCGGAGACCTCGCCCCGATCGACGAACTGCTCGTCCGGCAGCGCCGAGATCACCGCCGAGAGACGCTCGCGAAACTCGTCGAGCCGCGACGCCTCGCAGGTCACGCCCACGGCGCCCGCATGGCCGCCAAAGCGCACGAGCAGGTCGGAGCACTGCTCCACCGCATGGAAGAGGTCCACCTCGCCCACCGACCGGCCGGAGCCGCGCGCCAGCCCGTCGGTGACGCCGAACAGGATGGTGGGCACGTGATAGCGGCTGCAGATGCGGCTGGCGACGATGCCCTTCACCCCCTCGTGCCATCCCTCGCCCGCGGCGACGATCACGCGACCGCCGTCGTAGGTGCCGCCGACCTCGGCCAGCGCCTCGTCGGTGAGTTGCGACTCGATGTCACGGCGCTCGGTGTTGATCTGCTCGAGACGCGCCGCCAGGCAGGCGGCCTCGTGGGGGTCGTCCGTGTGGAGGAGGTCGAAGGCGACGTCGGTGGATCCCATGCGACCCGCGGCGTTCAGGCGGGGGACCAGCGAGAAGGGCAGCTCGTCCGCCGTGACCCGCGTGAGGTCGACCCCTGCGGTGGCGGCGAGGGCCACGATGCCCGGCCGCGACGTGCGGCGCATGCGGCGCATGCCATCGGCCACCAGCGCGCGGTTCTCACCCGTCAGGGGCATCATGTCCGATATGGTGCCCAGCGTGGCGACCTCGGTGTAGTTGCGCCACAGCCCCGGATGGCCCAGCCGGGTCCCCAGCACGTCGACGAGCTTGAGGGCGACGCCCGCGCCGGCGAGCTCCCGGGACGGGCAGTCGGGCCAGAGCTTGGGGTCCGTCACGGGCACGCCGCGGGGGACGAGGTCCCCTGGCTCGTGATGGTCAGTGATCACCACGTCGATCCCGCACCCCAGGAGCCACTCGACCTCCCGAGCGGCGGCGATGCCGTTGTCGACGGTGACGACGAGCGAGGGACGGCACCCCTCGATGACCCGCGAGAGGGCCTCCTCGGAGAGGCCATAGCCCTCGCCGAAGCGGTTGGGGATGTAGGGGTGGGCGTCACCGCCGAGGGCGCGCAGGCCGAGGGTGAGCAGGCAGGTCGCGCTCATCCCGTCGACGTCGAAGTCGCCGAAGACGGCGATCGTCTCGCCGTCCGCCAGCGCGCGCACGAGGCGGTCGGCTGCCTCCCCCATGCCGGGGATGAGCAGGGGGTCGTGCCAGTCGCGGTCGAGCGAGGGCGACAGGAAGGCCCGGGCGTCCTCGACCTCCGCATGCCCCCGCGCGACCAACACGCGCGCGACCAGCGGAGACACGCCAAGCGCATCGACGAGCCGCCGCTCGGCCTCGTCGGAGCCCGGCAGCACCTCCCAGCGACTGCTGCCTGCCAGTCCTCCCACGGCTACGCGTCCGCCACGGGCGTGGGACGTCCCGCCTCCTCGCCGTAGCGCGCCTCGAGCTGTGCCCAGCGGGGCTCGCGCGTCTTCCAGATGGCAAGCAGGGGGGTGGCCACCGCATAGCTCGAGTAGGTGCCCAGCAGCTCGCCGAGAATCATGGCGAAGGCGAAGTCCTTGAGCGTGGCGCCGCCGAAGAGGTACATGGCCAGCTCGGGGACGAGCGTGGTGATGGTGGTGTTGATGGAGCGGACGACGACCTCGTTGACCGAGTAGTTGCAGATCTGGAGGTAGGTGCGATGGATGCCGTCACGCAGGGTCTTGGCGTTGTCGTTGGTGCGGTCGAACTCGACGACGGTGTCGTAGAGCGAGAAGCCCATGGTGGACAGCAGCGCCGCCACCACGTTGGGCGTGACGGGCATCTGCGTCCAGGCGTAGACGCCCAGGATGACCACCATGTCATGCACCAGGGCGATGACGGCGGTGATGGACATCTTGAACTCATAGCGGAGGGAGACATAGCCGATGATGAGCAGGATGGCCAGCCCGAACGCCAGCAGCGATGACCTCGTCACGTCGGCGCCCCAGTCGGGACCGATGGTCGTGACGTTGTAGCTCTCCTCGGCGAGGCCGAGCGCGGTGGCGGTGTCGGCGGCGTGGGCGGTGGCCACCTCGGGGTCGGTCGTGCCGGAGCGCACGAGGAATCCCCGCTCGCCGTCGGTCACCGTCGTCTGGACGGTCGGGTCCTCCTCGCCCGCGTCGACGAGGGCCGTGCGCATCTGGTCGATGGACACCTCGCCGGTGTCGTAGAAGTCGATCTCGGTGCCGCCCTGGAACTCGATGCCGAAGGTGATGCCGCGCACCGCCAGGCCGGCGAGCGCCACGACGGTCATGATGGCGGAGATGGTGAGCAGCGTCCTGCGGTGACGCATGAAGGGGATCTCGAAGGAGAAGTGGTTACGCATGTGCCACACCCCCCTTCTCGGCGGGGTCATCCGCGGCGGCGCCCGCCCCCTTGCGCTCTGCGGCCTCAGCGAGGTCGCTTGCGATGCCCCAGAACTTGGGGTGCCTCTGGATGGTGCCCTGGGCGAGCAGGCGGAGGGCGGGGCCCTTGAACAGGAACATGGTCACCACGTCGCACAGGATGCCCAGCGCGGTGGTGAGGCCGAAGCCCTTGACGGGCCCGACCGCCATGAGGAAGAGTGCCAGCGCCGTGACCAGCTGGACGGCGTCGGCGTCGAGGGAGGTGCCGATGCCCTCCTTGGTGCCGCCGATGGCGGCGTTGCGCACCGAGCGCCCCATGCGCACCTCCTCGCGGAAGCGCTCCAGCACCAGGATCGAGGAGTCTGCGGCGGAGCCGGTGGTGAGCACCACGCCCGCCAGGCCGGGAAGCGTCAGCGCGAAGGCGCCCATGCGCGAGAGCAGGGCGAGCAGGCCGAGGTAGACGACGCCGAAGACGGCCAGCGAACCCATGGTGAGCAGGCCGAGGCCCTGGTAGAAGAAGAACAGGTAGGCAATGACGATGACGGCCCCGGCGCCGATGGCGGCCATGCCCTGGCGCAGCGAGTCCTGGCCGAGGGTCGGGCCGACCACGCGGCTCTCGGAGTAGCTGAGCGTCACCGGCAGCGAGCCCGAGTCGAGCACGGTCTTGAGCGCCTTCGCCTCGTCGAGGGAGAAGTTGCCCGTGATCGACACGTTGCCGTCGCTGATGACGCTCTGGACGGCGGGTGCCGAGTTGACCACGCCGTCGAGCACGATGGCGATCTGGCCGTGCGTGGGGGCGAGCTCGGCGGTCACCTCGGCGAACTCCCTGGCGCCGTCCTTGTCGAGCGAGACGTTGACGGCATAGGCGCCCGTCGCCTGCGCGCTCGCCTGCGCGACGGCGGAGGACGTGATGGAGGAGCCGTCCATGAAGGGCGTGTAGGTCCCCTCCTTGAGCCTCACCCCCTGGGTGCCCGCACCGATCTTCGCCAGCGCGTCGGCGTCACCGATGGCGTCGAGGCGCACGAACTCGAGGTGGCCCGTCTGCCCGATGGTCTTGATGGCGGCGTCCGCATCGGTCGCGCCGGGGATCTGCACGAGGATCGAGTTGGTGCCCTGCTGCTGCACCGAGGTCTCGGACGCGCCGAGGGCGTTCACGCGGTTCTGCACGATCGCCGTGGCGACCGCCATGTCATCGGCGGAGGGGGCCGAGCCGTCGGTCTTGGTCGCCGACAGGATCACCGACACGCCTCCCCGGATGTCGAGGCCCTGGGTGACGCGCTCCGACGGCGGCATGAAGCCGATCGCGCAGGCGACCAGCATGATGGCCAGCGCCAGGAGCGTGAACTGGTAGCGGCGCACCTGGGGGGTGCGGGCACGGCCGCCACCGCTGCGGGGGGGCCGGCGCGGCCCGCGGCGGGTCGAGGGGCCCGCCTCCGTCGTGTTCCAGCGGTCGACACCCGTCTTGGACGCCGACGAGGACTTGCCACGTGTCATCGGTTGCACTTCCGTTTCTCGAGGGTTCAACCTGCTTACTGTACCACGGTTGGAAGGGCGGAGGCACCCGGAACCCAGCGTCCTGCCCTGGGGCGAGTCGGGGGCAGGGGCGCTGGGGGCGGCCCCGGCGCGGACACGGCCCCCTGGGGGCGCAGGCGACGTCCCGTCGCGACAGGGGTCTGGCAGCAAGGGCCCTAAGGGCCCTACCAGTCCTTTGCCCCTGCCGAGGCCAGCCACCCATCGAGAAACGTGCCGTAGCTGCCGGCGATGATCGCCTCGCGCGCCCTGCGCATGAGGTCGAGCAGGAAGTGGACGTTGTGCATGGACAGCAGGATGGCCCCCGCCATCTCCCTCTGACGCACCAGATGGTGCAGGTAGGCCCTCGTGTAGCCGCCTGTGCACACCGGACACGAGCAGCCCGTGTCCAGAGGGCCGCCGTCGTGGGCGTGCCGCGCGTTGCGGAGGTTGACGCGCCCCTCGCTCGAGAAGACGCTCCCCGTTCGGGCCGTGCGCGTGGGCAGCACGCAGTCGAACATGTCGATGCCGCAACCCACGCCGCGCACGAGCGTCGTGGGGTTGCCGACGCCCATCAGGTAGCGCGGCTTGGAGCGGGGCATGAGCTCGCCCGCCAGGGGGGCGAGGGTCTCGAACATCACCTCGTGGCTCTCCCCCACCGAGTAGCCCCCGATGCCAAGTCCGGGGAAATCGGCGACCCCCTCGAGCTGGCGCAGCGACCTCAGGCGCAGGTCCAGGTCCATGCCGCCCTGCACGATGCCGAACAGCGCCTGGGGACGACCCTGGCACGTCAGATGCCCCGCCCGCTCGTGGGCCTTCCAGCAGCGCTCCGCCCACCTGCCGGACAGCTCCACCGCGCGTTCCACGAAGGGGCGCGGCGAGGGGTAGCCCGGGCACTGGTCGAGCTGCATCGCGATGTCGGCGCCCAGCTTGCGGGCGATGTCCATATTGTCCTCGGGAGTCCACCTCACATACCTGCCGTCATAGTCGACCGCCCTGAAGGTCACGCCGTCATCGTCGATCCTGACGTGGTCGGCGTGGCTGAAGACCTGGAAGCCGCCCGAGTCGGTGAGGATGGGGCCGGGCCAGCGCATGAACTCGTGGAGGCCACCCATCTCGTCGACGAGTCCCGCGCCGGGTCGCATGGACAGGTGGTAGGCATTGGCCAGCAGGATCTTGGTGCCCAGGTCCCGCAGCGTGGGCGGCAGGAGGCCCTTGACCGTCGCCTTCGTGCCCACGGGCATGAAGATGGGGGTCGGGACGTCGCCATGGGGGGTGTGGAGCACCCCCGCGCGCGCATGCGTGCCAGGGTCCTCCGCAACGATCTCGTAGGAAAGGGGCACGCCCTCGCTATGGTCACGCACGGCTGCCCCCGTCCGCCTCGGCCATGGCCCGCTCAATCCACCGCGCCACACCGTCGTCATACACCGTCTCGCACACGTCGCCGGCACGCTCGACGAGCTCCTCGTCGGCGTTGCCCATGGCGACGAGAAGGCCGCAAGCGTCTGCCAGGGGAAGGTCGTTGGACGAGTCGCCGAAGGCGACGGCACGGGAGGCCTTCTCGCCCAGGCACTCGATCAGCCACGTAACGGCCGTCCCCTTGTTCACGCCCCGGGCCGTCACCTCTATCTCGGTGGGGGCCATGCGCGCCAGCTCGAAGCAGCCCAGATGGGCGAGGATGGTGATGGCCCGCTCGCAGGCCTCCGGCGACGAGAGGGTGCAGCCGGCCTTCGACACGCCGTCCGCAGCCGCCCTGACGGCGGGCCGGACGGACCACACCTGGTGCATGCCAGCCCTGCCGACGACCGCGCGACGGGCCAGTCCCATGGCCTTGAGCACGAGGCGGGCCATGCCGCCCACGCGCCGTGACCGCACCATGCCGCCACCCTGCACGGGCGCGAGGATCCGCCTGCTGCGCCCCGTGAGCATGTAGGAGAGCCCGCGCCACTCGAAGTAGGCCTCCTCGCCCGCGAACGCGTTCCAGCCGGGACGGAGAGGCTCGAGCGCGTCCATCGCGGCCAGGACCTGCTCCGCGCGCATGGGCCTGTCGCTCAGCAGCCCCCGGGCGGTGTCATAGGTCCGCGCGCCGTTCGAGCAGATGAGGTAGTCCATCACGTCGGGGCGCCGAAGCACGGGAGGGACCATGACGAGCGGACGCCCGGTCGAGGCGCAGACCACGCAGCCCCGCTCGCGCGCGAGGGCGACGGCGTCGAGCACGCGAGGGCTGATCCTGCCACCATCGATCACGATGGTGTCGTCGAGGTCGAGGAAGATGAGGCCTATGCCTTCGGGGCACAGCTTCGTTGGTCCAAGCACGCGTACGGCTCCTGTCTGGGAGAGTGTCCGCAAGAGCATAGCACGTGTGGGGGGCGGGATCCGAGGGACGGGGCGCATGAAAGAGGCCCGGCACGTGAGATGCCGGACCTCTGGTCTGCTGCCTCGCAGCTATGACGACGATGAGCCTCTACTCGCCGAAACCGCTGTCGACGAGGGCGATGAGGGCGTCGAGGGCGACCTGCTCGTCGGCGCCGTCGCACGCGATCTCGACCTTGGAGCCGGTGCCCAGACCAGACGCCAGGATCATCATGATGGACTTGGCGCTCACGGGAGCGGTGCCCTTGTCGATGTCACGGATGGTGACGTTGCACTCATACTTCTTAGCCTCGCTCACGAAGACAGAGGCGGGACGGGCGTGGAGGCCGGTGGCGTTGATGATCGTCGTCTCCTTGGAAACCATGTTGCACACTCCTTTTCGGTAGATGCTCCGGAGGCGGTGTGCCCCCGACGCCAGAACTTGTGACATAGTACCAAACATTGTCACCGTTGCCCCAACATAATCGGATTGATAGGGCGGGCGGTCAGGGCTTGGCCCGCGAGCGCGCGTCCGCACGCGGATTGCCGGCATCGCAGGAGCGCCCCGGCGAGCGCACACGCGTTCGTTGCGTCACAATGGAGCCAACTCGCGGCCTGCCGCGCAGACCGCGCCGAAAGGAGACCACCATGCAGGACAGCGCGCATCTCGACCAGCCCGGCGCCGACGACGCCGCACCCGGCACGCATCCGACGGCCGAGGCGGACGCCGAGGTCACAGGGCGCATGACGGATGACCCGAGCGGGACGCGGCCCGACGCCGCGGGCGCGGCGCCGTCCGCGGCGCACGCGGACCCAAGTCCCGGGGAGGAGTCGGGCGAGGACGACGGGACGGCTCTGGGCGCCAGCGGCGGAAGGACAGGCGCACGACGTCGTCGGCGGTCGGGCGAGGCGGCACGGCGGGCAACGAGGTCGATACGCGAGGGCATCGAGGCCTTCAGGAGCGTGCGCGCCGCGTCGCAGCGACACTCCTCCGCGCTCGAGGAGCTGCGCGACATGCGCGAGCGACTCGAGGCCGACGCCAGCGAGCTCGACCGTCGCATCGACATCGAGCAGCGCTACCCGCAGATCCTCTCCGAGCAGACCGCCGAGCGCGACGAGGCGACCGCGCGCTCGGAGGAGGCCCTCCGGCGCCACGAGGCCCTCGCAGCCGAGCGCGACGAGCTCGAGGGCCAGCTCGTCGCCATGAGGGCGCACCACGAGGACCAGCTGCGACCCTATCGCAACGTCTCGGAGTCTGCCAAGGGGCGCGCCGACGACGCCGCGCGGGCGCTGGCGGACGCCAGGCGCGCCACCAAGGGCGCGGAGGGCACGCTCGCCGAGGCCACCAGGCGACGCGACCAGCGCATATCCGCGGCCAATCGGGCGGTGGACAGCGCCCAGGACCGGCTGCGCAGGGTACAGGCGGAGCTGGACGCCCTGAGGGATGACGCCGACGCCTCGCCGGCGGCGCTCAGCCGGCTGCAGGGCGAGCTGGTCGCGGAGAGGGCGCACCTCGATACGGCCAAGGGGGACGTGCCAGCCGTCACGGAGGGCGCGCGCAGGTCGGTCGAGGAGGCCCAGGAGCGCCTGTTCGACCTGAGACGGCTCCTCGCGCAGGCGGAGGGCGATGCGGAGACCGCGAAGCGAGAGGCGACCGCGCGTCGCGCGGAGTACGACTCGCTGCTCAAGGAGGCCCAGGAGGAGGAGCGCGCGCTCTCCGAGCAGGTCAGGCTCCGCACCACGGCGGCCGAGCAGGCCAAGCGGGAGCACGGGGAGGCCGAGGCGCGCGTCAGGGTGGCACGGGAGCTGCTCGACGAGGCGCAGGCCGTGCATGCGACGCCACAGGACACCATCGACCTGCGCGCGCTCGTCGAGCGCGAGCGAGGCGACCTGGAGATGCAGCAGGACGCCGTCGACGAGCTCGCGACCGGCGAGCGGGAGCTGAGGCGCGGGACCCTCAGGCAGCGCCTGGCCCTCGCGCTAGGCGCCGTCGCGGTCGTCGCGCTCATCGTCGCCGTGGTCGCGGCGATCGCCCTGGGGTGGCGCAGGCCCTCCTCCGCCGCGCCGACCGGTACCGCCGTCAGCGAGGAGCGGTCGTCGGGGCAGGCAAGCCCCGCCTAGCAGCCCGCGCGGGACGGCGCGTCAGACCAGAAGCATCGCGTCGCCGAACGAGAAGAAGCGGTACTCCTGCGCGATGGCGGCCTGGTAGGCCTCTCGCACCTGCTCACGGCTCGCGAACGCGGAGACCAGCATCATCAGGGTCGAGCGGGGCACGTGGAAGTTGGTGATCATCGCGTCGACCACGTGAAACGTCGACCCGGGCATGAGGAAGAGCCGCGTCGTGGCATCCACGCGCTCGACGACGTCCCCGGTGCCCCGCGACGCCGCCGAGTCGGGCGCACCCTCGAACCCGCGGGCCGTCACGGGGGGCCTCCATGCCGGTGCGGTCGCCTCGAACGCGCTCTCGAGCGAGCGGACCGAGGTCGTCCCCACGGCGACCACCCGCTGTCCCGCCGCCTTGGTGGCATGTATCGCGTCGACGACGCGCTGTGGCACGTGATAGCGCTCAGCATGCATCACATGCTCGGTGGGGTCGTCCTCCTCGACGAGGCGGAAGGTGTCCATCCCCACCTCGAGCTCGACCTCCTCCCACCCGACGCCCCGCTCCCTCAGGCGCTCGATGAGCTGGGGCGTGAAGTGCAGGCCGGCCGTGGGCGCGGCGGCGGAATGCTCCTCGCTCATGGCATAGACCGTCTGGTACAGCTCGGGATCGCCCTCGTAGTCGGTGATGTAGGGCGGCAGCGGCACGTGACCGGCGCGATGGATCGCCTCGTCAAGCGACAGGTCGGCCGCAGGGATCAGGCGCACAAGCCTGCCCCCACGGCTGCCCTCCACGTAGTCGAGGACCTCGCCCCCAAGCACCACGGGAGAGGAGGCCGGGGCCAGGGCGCCACCGGCACGGTATTCGATCACGGCGCCGGGCCTGAGCCGCTTGCCGGGGCTCACCAAACACTCCCACACCTGCCCGAGCGGGTCCCTCTCCTCGCGCCGACGCAGGAGCAGGGTCTCGACGAGGGCGCCCGTGCGCTTGTGCCCGACGAGACGCGCCGGCATCACGCGCGTGCGGTTTGCCACGAGCAGGTCGCCCGGATCGAGGTAGTCGACGACGTCACGGAAGTGACGGTGGTCGAGGAGCCCGGTGTCGCGATGCAGGACCAGCATCCTGCAGGCGTCGCGGGGCTCGCAGGGCTCCTGGGCGATCAGGGCCTCTGGCAGCTGGTAGTCGAAGTCGTCGGTACGCACGCGATGCGCTCCTTGGTCTTGGCGGCGCACCCCCAAAGGTGGTCGAGGACGGGCCGGGCGCTGTCTGAGCCAGACGATTGTAGTGCAAGCGGCGAGGGCGGGATCGCCGGGCGCGTCATGCGTGGCGGGCCGCCCTGGCGGCCTTCCGCGCGTCGCGCGCCTCATGGCGCCCGATGGTCGCCTCGGCGGCGGAGAACCGGCATCCGCAGTAGCTCTGCCGATACATGCCCAGCTCGCGGGAGCGAGCGGTGGCCTCGGGATACCAGGCCCTGAAGTCCCGCCAGACCATCTCCAGCCCCCAGGAGGCAGCCAGGCGCCCCAGCACGTCGCGGCAGGTGTCGAACAGCTGGTAGGGGGAGACGACGAGCGTCGTCGAGACATGCGCGAACCCCCGCTCGCGCGCCACGCGGCAGGCCTCGGCCAGGCGCAGGGCGTAGCAGGCCCGGCAGCGCGCCGCGCGATCGAAGCCATGCGGCGCGACCGCGCGCTCCCAGAGGTCCCGATCGTCCCCGGCGACCACCACGTCCACGCGCGCGACGTCGCGCGCCCACTCACGCAGCGTCGCCAGCCGCAGGTTGTGCTCCTCCCGTGGCTGGATGTTGGGGTTCGACCAGCAGATGGTCGGCTCGAAGCCCTCCTCGCGCAGCAGCCTCAGCGGCTCGAGGGAGCAGGGGCCGCAGCAGGCGTGCAGCAGCAGTGGAATGCGCCCGACCCCCATCGCTACAGGCCCTAGAGGCAGAAGCCGAGGCACACGCCCAGCACGTCGGGCGCCATGCCCCACTGGGACGGGTCTCCGTCGGCACCGACCAGGCGGTAGTGGGCATCCTTGCTCGCCGAGCACGACCGCAGCCACCAGGGCAGGGCTCCTTCGGCCCCCCGCAGCACCAGCCCGGCGTTTGGCCCCTCCTGGTCGACGCCGAGCACCGAGAAGCAAGCGTACTGGCTCCCCTCGGCATTGAGCACCGCGTTGTACCGCGCGCTGTTGCCCGGGTCGGAGTCCCACAGCCACGAGATGGGGCCACAGACCTCGACGACGGAGGGGATCCACAGCTTGTCGAAGGTCGAGGTGACCGACTCGATGCCCAGCGCCCTGCCCACGTTGTCGCTACGCTTGTCGACGGCGACGATGAGGGGGCTCAGCTCGGGGTCGATGACGCCGAGCACCTCGGAGTCGAGCCACGAGCGGAGCTGGGACGCCTCCCAGCCCCCTATGTTGTCGTCGTTGACCTTCATCTCGTGCGTGAGCGACAGGTCGGCCGCCAGGAAGGTCAGCCCGGCCCTGCCCTCACCATTCGCGAGGTAGTCATGGTAGACGTCGGCAAGCCTCATGGACACGGTGCCCACGCCCGAGATCGTCACCGACTTGGTCTGTGTCGTCATGCGACCCTGCTTGTCCACCAGATGGTACTCGTGGGCCACCGCGAGGGCCTCGTTGTGGGAGGCACGCTTCGTCATCTCCTTGCCGATGATGGAGAGCTCCTGCCACGAGTAGTCGGCAAGGGTGCTTCTCACCTCGGTGCCCGCGGACCCCACCCTGAGGTCCTCCGTCGCGTCGCCCGACGAGGATGCCGTGTCGGCGGCCTCGCCGGACTCCGTCTGCAGCGGGGGGGACGGGAGGGAGGGCGTGGCGGCCCTGCCAAGGAGTCCTGCGGCGATCGCGGAGACGAGGACGACCACGAGCAGGATGGATGCCGCCAACACGCCTATGGCCATCGTGCGCGACGTCTCCTGCTGTGGGGCGTGCGCAGGCCTGTGGATGGAGGAGGCGGGATCCATGCGGGTGGCGGACTCGACAGGCGTCGTCCCCGTCGCGAGCTCCGCGCCGCAGCTGCCGCAGCGTCCGTCGGAGACGTCGCACGTCGCGCCGCAGGAGGGGCAGGCGACGGCGCCGTGTCCCACGGCCTCGGCGGCGACCGAGCCCAGCGACGTCGGCGACCCGCAGACGCTGCAGGAGTGCGCAGACTCGTCGAGCCTCGCGCCGCAGTGCATGCAGTAGATGGTCGACATGACACACCCCCGTCTCGGAAGAATCGAGCGCCGCCGACTGGTGGCCGTCGGTCGCCAGGCCACAGGCGCGAAGGCGCTCACTCGGCCAGCGTGGCCACCACCTCGTCGGTCGAAGCGATGTGCGACCCGTAGCACTTCACGAAGTGCTCGATGGCCGCCTCCTGGGTGCCACAGAGGAAGGTGCGCGTGGCATCCTCGCACACGATGGTCTCGTAGCCGAGGAAGTAGGCGTCCGCCAGGGTGTGCAGCACGCAGATGTTGGTGTCGCAGCCCACGGCGATGAGGGTGCGCACGCCGAGCTCGCGCAGCAGCAGGTCGAGGTCGGTGCCAAAGAAGCCGCTGTAGCGGCGCTTGGGCACGACGTAGTCGCGCTCGCCGGACCCCACCTCGAGCTCGGGGAGGTTGGTCACCTTGCCATGGATGCCGTGGGAACCCCAGAGCTCGAGCTCCCTGTCGAGGCCCTCGATGTGGTCGTCGTTGGCGAAGATGACCGGAAGCCCCGCCGCACGCGCGGCGCGGGTCAGGCGCACGCAGTTCTCGTTGAAGCGCGCCTCGTCGGGCTGGGGCTCGTAGACGCTGTCGGAACCTGCCGCCACGAGCACGTCGATCACCAGCAGCGCGCTCGTGTCCTTGTCAATGGCCATGCGAGGCCTCCTTCTGTCGCGACGCTGGCAGCTCCGGGGCCAGACGCACGCCCAGGGGTCGCCCGGCCTGCCCCGAACCTACTGTGCCAGCTCGATGCCCATCAGCCAGCCCCAGCGAGGGGTGACCGTCGTGCTGTAGAACCTGATCCACTCGTTGACGCTGGTGGTGCGGATGTAGCCGATGTTGTCCATCATCATCCCATTGCCGATGTAGATGCCAATGTGGCCGTAGATCCGACCGGCGGACGTGTGGCTGTGGGTGGAGACGGCAACGATCATGCCAGGCTTCAGGTCGGCCCGGTTGGATGAGGTGGTCCATGCGTTGTACATGTCGTTCGCGTTGCCGCCCGCGTAGGCGTAGCCGGCGTTGCTGAAGACCATGGAGACCCACATGGCGCAGAGGCCCGCGCCAGGGCTTCCCGTCGACTTGCACGAGGCGACGATGCGCGCCTGGGAGCCGGAGGTCGAGCCGTCCTGGAAGCTGCCGCTCGTGCGGTCGGCGGACCCCGAGGAGCCGCTGGATGCCGCAGCCGCCTCGCGGGCCGCCTCCTCCTCGCGCTTCCTCTGCTCCTCGCGCTCGCGGGAGAGCTGGAGCAGCTCCTCGTCGCGCTGGGAGACCAGCGCCTGCACGTCGTCGTCGAGGTCGCCGAGGATGACCTGGACCTCCTCCTGCTTGGCCTGCATCTCGCCGAGCTTCTTCTCCTGCTGCCCGCGCAGCCCCTCGAGCTGCGCGCGGTCGGCCTCCAGCTCGGCATGCTTCTGCTCCAGCTCGGCCTTCAGGCGCTCGACCCCCTCGATCAGCGCGCGGTCGCTCTCGCTCACCTTGTCGAGGTAGTAGATGTTCGACTCGAGCTCCTCGAAGGTCGTCGCGCTCAGGATGGTGGAGAGCATGGTGTCCCCGCCTGCCTTGTAGGCGCTGCGCATGCGCTTGGCGAGGCGGTCGCGCTTCTCGGCGAGCTCGGACTTCTTGTCCTCGATCTGCTGCTCGGTGTCGGCGATCTGCGCGTTGACGGCATCGATCTGGGAGAGGGTGTCCGCGAGCTCCTGCGAGAGGGACTCGTACTGGATGGCGATCTCCTCGAGCTGCGCGGAGACCGCCTCGTACTTCCTCTTGGCCTCTGCGATCTGGGCCTCGGTCTTGTCTATGTCGCCCTGGGTGATGGCGCGTGCGATCGTGCTCGGCCTGAGAGCCAGCACCCCTGCCCCCAGAAGGAGCCGCATCGCCATCCTGCGCGATATGGGTTTGTGCTCCATGATTTCCCCTGTCCGTTTAAGCTGCATGTGAGACGCCTTGCCCGGCAGGTGCCAGACGGATGCGGCCTATGGTACCACTGGCGGCAAGGCGGCCGAGAAGATTACGGCACATCCACATGACGTGCCCTCCCCCAGCCACAGGCCGCCACCGGGTCGGGTGTGCCGTGATCCGGGCCTGTGTGGCTCAGAAGAGGGGCGAGCTCCACGCCGCCAGCCCCACGCCAAGCAGCAGCATGCCCCAGCAGGCGATCGCGATGGAGGGCGTGAAGGGGATCAGGCGCATGGGTTCCGCGATGTCCTCCTCGTGCGTCGCCCTGAGCCTGCGTGGCGTCACCCGAGGCTCGGCGGGCGTGCCGTCGTGAGGCCCCTCGGAGCCCCCCGCCACCTCCACGGGAAGGAGCTTGGTCGGGCTCACCAGCCACACGACGACCCCGATCATGAACGCGGCCGCCAGGGTCAGCAGCCCCTGCTGCCACCCGAGATACAGGCCCGT
The DNA here is from genome assembly GCA_002305995.1 of Atopobiaceae bacterium UBA1367. Classification (GTDB taxonomy): domain Bacteria; phylum Actinomycetota; class Coriobacteriia; order Coriobacteriales; family Atopobiaceae; genus UBA1367. The sequence goes on along the minus strand of DBRN01000012.1, from coordinate 301,425 downwards.
CACCGCCACCAGCTTGACGGTGCCCCACCCGGTGATGTCACGGGCGAGCATGGCGTTACTCAGGAACACGGCCAACGCCAGCGGCAGGCCGAGCGCCACGGCGCCCACGAGCGACGAGAGGGCCAGCTCGGTGACGCCCTCCCCCCGGGCGGCGAGCGCGAGGAGGTAGGCGAGGCGCACGACGACGGCGGTCGCGATGCAGGAGTTGCGGACGCTGTAGTCCCACAGCGAGGTGAGCGACGCCACCATCAGCACGCACGCGAAGGCCAGGACCTCCAGGGCCTGCAGCCCTATGCCGTAGCGAAGCAGCACGCTGGCAAAGACGCCGGCACCGAGCAGCTCGCAGACGAGACAGGCCAAGCCGATCGGGGCACCGCAGTGGGCGCACGCCCCCCGTCGCGTCGCCCAGCCGAACAGGGGGATCATCTCGGTCGCGGAGAGGGGCTGCCCGCACGAGAGGCAGCGCGGGCGACCGAGGAGCGTCCCGGAGCCGTGGGTCATCCGCCACGCGAGGAGGTAGACGACCCCACCGGCAACGAGGCCGGCGACGATCGCCCCGAGGCAGAGGGCCGCCGTCAGCAGCGGAGACTCGAGGAACATGATTCTGTGTGCGGCCAGCATGGTCTCCCCACTCCCGGTGAACGCCACTACCATAGCGCAACGACGCCCGTGTGACGGGCGCAGGCGGCTAGAAGAGCCAGGCGGCCAACCAGGCTTCCACATGAGGCTGCGCAAGCAGGGTTGCCCAGAAGGAGAGCGCGATGGGAGGGCCGAAGGGAAAGGTCCGATCGCCCTCACCGGTGAGGCGCTCCCGCACGAGCGCGAAGGCGATGCCGAGCGCGCAGGCGACCGGCAGCAGCAGCAGGAACGCCCGCCAGCCCACATGGAGGCCCGCCACAGCGAACAGCTTGAGGTCTCCCCCGCCCATGCCCTCCCCGCCCAGCCTGCCGTCGAGCGCCAGGGTCACGGCCAGCAGCGGAAGGAACGCCACCGCGGCTCCCACGACAGAGCCCCCGAGCAGCAGCAGTCCCTCCGAGGGCGCCCACAGGGCGACGAGCGCGACATGGGCCAGCCTGATCGCTGCGGCACAGGCGGTGCAGGGATCGGGTATCACCCGCGCCGCCAGGTCGGTCAGGGAGACCGTCACCAGCACGACGCAGAGCGCGCACAGCTCGAGGGCCTCGATCGTGGGGCCAAGGCGCCACAGGGCCGATGCCCATCCCGCAGCGCAGCACAGGCAGGCCGCACGGGCCCCGGGCACCCCCGCGCCCACCAGGCCGGTGGCCCAGCGGTGCGCGAGCGCGCCCGCGAGCGTCCCACCCAGCGACGCGCACGCACACGACAGCACCACCTGCATGACCGACTCCCCCAACCTCACCCCATCCCGGTAGGGGCGCAATGATAGCCTATCGCGGGAAGGGCGTTCAACGGCAGCCCGCAGCCGCGCGGGCGGCGGCGGAGAGCACACTGCCATCATCGGTGGGGATAGCGGCAGCCCGTAGGCACGCGGGCGGCGGTGCGGCGTTGGCCTGGACTGACTGAGAGAGTCGGCGGCAGCGCGCGGGCGGCGGGGGCGACGCCCTCCCGGTCGCAGGGCCGCCATCCTAGTCGACGCTCTTGAGCGACTCCACCATGTCGACCCGATCCAGCTTTCGGCGCATCGACAGGATGACGAGGCCGGTGAACGCCAACGTGAGCACGAAGGCGTAGGCAAAGCTCGTGGGATGGATGCTCCGGCCGAACATGACGTAGTCGACCTCCGCCGTCGTCACCACGAAGCGCTCGAGGAAGATGCCGAGGACCATGCCCAGCGCATCCCCCAGCACGGCAAGCAGGGCGATCTCGCGGAAGATGTAGGAAGAGACCTCCCGGCGCGTGAACCCGAGCACCTTCAGGCTCGCGATCTCGCGCACGCGCTCGTCGATGTTGATGTTGGTGAGGTTGTACAGGACGATGTGGGCCAGGGCCGCCGCGCTCACGATGAGCACCACCACGATCATGTCGACGACCGAGAGCATCGTGCGGTACATCGCGATGGTCTCGTCGGTGAAGGCCACCGTCGAGACGCCTCCGAGGTCGGGCAGGCGGGCGGCGATGTCGCGCCGGACGGCGTCGTCGGGAGTGGTCGACGCATAGATCGTCGAGAAGGCGGGGACCCCGTCGCTCACGGAGGCCCATGCGGAGCGGCCCAGGTAGACGTAGTTGCCCACGTAGTTCTCGGCAACGCCCGTCACCGTGAGCGCGTGGCCTGGCCCCACGGCCGTGCCCACGTCGTCCTGGTCGAAGAGCACGATCTCGTCGCCCACGGCCAGGCCGTACTTGATCGCCAGCTTCTCGGTGACGAGCACCGCGTCATCGTCGAGCACGAGGCGCTCGCCGGTGACCCTGTTCCGTAACGTGACGGCGCGCGCCATCGAGGCGGTGTCGCGCGGTATGACCGCATTGACGCGGATGGTCTCGTCGGACGCGCGCGTCCCCGCCTGCATGTTCTCGTTCTGGACGCGCACGATGCCGTCCACCTCGCCCGTCGACGCCAGGTAGTCGCAGGCCCTGCGCACGTCGATCTCGGTCGCGTCGTCATCGAGGCCGACCGTCGTGTCGTAGTGGATGATGGGGCCATACTGCCGGTCGATGATGTCCCAGATGGAGTCATGCAGCCCGAAGCCCACGAGCAGCAGGGCCGCGCACCCCGCGATGCCGATGACCGTCATCAGGAAGCGGCGCTTGTAGCGGAAGAGGTTGCGGCAGGTCACCTTCCAGGTGAAGGAGAGCCGGCCCCACACAGGGCCCAGGCGCTCGAGCAGGATGCGCTTGCCCGCCTTGGGCGCGCGGGGGAGCATCAGGGTCGCGGGCACCTCCCGCAGGCTCGCGAGCACCGCGCCCCAGGTGGCGAGCAGCGTCACGCCCACGCCGAGGCCGCCTGCCGACAGCGCGATGCCCAGGTCGACGGGCAGGGGGAGCCGCTGGATGGGAACCGTGTAGATGATCGAGTAGGCGTTCATCACGATCAGGGGAAGCACCTGGGAGAGCAGCAGGATGCCCAGCGCCGCGCCGATCGTCCCCGCCACGCCCGCGTAGGCGAGGTACTTCGACGCGATGGCGGCGGTGCCGTACCCAAGGGCCTTGTACGTGCCGATCTGGACGCGGTCGTCCTCCACCATGCGCGTCATCGTGGTGAGCGAGACCAGGGCGGCCACCAGGAAGAAGACGAACGGGAACACCGCGGCGATGGAGTCCATGCGCCGCGCGTCGGCATGATAGGTGGCGGCGCCCTCGCTCTTGGTGCGGTCGATCGCGTAGATGTCGGGGCGGTCGAGCTCGTCGATCTCGCGTTGCGCGTCCCCAAGCTGCGCCAGCGCGTCCGAGAACGTCTCGTCCGCCTCCGCACGGCCGTCCTCGTAGCGCGTGCGGCCGTCCTCGTAGCGCGCACGGGCATCGGCAAGCTGCGCGCCCGCGTCATCGAGCTGACCACGCGCGTCGTCGAGCTGGGCCTGCGCACGGGCGAGCTCCCGTGCGGCGGACGCCCTGCCGGAGTCGAGCTGCGACCGGGCCGCCCTCAGCTTGGCCGCACCATCCTCCAGCTGGGAGCGCCCGGCGTCGAGCTGGGCCTGCGACGCGTCGAGCTGGGCCTTTGCCGCGGCCAGCTCGTCGGCGCCGGCGAGGGCCCCGGCGAGCTCGGAGCGCCTCTGTCGCAGGTCGTCGAGCTGGGCGCGCAGGGAGGGCAGCTGCGCCTGGGCCTCGGTGGCGGCGGCGAGGGCGGCCTGCGCCTGGGCCAGGCCCTCCTGCGCGCGGGCGAGGCCCTCCTCGGCCTGCCGCCTGCCCTCCTCGGCCTGGGCCTTGGCCGCAGACGCCTCCGCGATGCCCCCCTCCACCTGGGCGAGGGCGGCCTGTGCCTGGGCCAAGCCCACCCCCACCTGGTCCAGCTCGCGCTCGATCTGCTCGCGAGACTCCTCCGGCGCCGAGGCCAGCATCTGCTCGAGCTGGGCCTGCCGCGCCAGGAGCTGTGCCTGCTGCCCCTCGAGGGAGGCGCGCTGGGACGTGAGCCCTGCTAGCGCCGCGTCGGCCCGGCCGATCCCCTCGTCGGCCTGCGCCATGCCGGCCTGCGCCTCGGCGACGCCCGCCTCCGCGGCGTCGATGGCCGCCTGCGCCTGGGCGGGCGCCCCCTCCGCCTGGGCGATGCCCTCCTCCAGCTGGGCGATCCCGGCATCGAGGTGCCCCAGATGCTCCGCGAGCCCTGCACGGGCCTCGTCCAGGCTCGTGGCGCCCGTCTGGGTCAGCAGGGCGGCGAGGCCCCTCTCGTAGGCGGCCCTCCCCCTCGCGAGCTCGCGCTCGCCCCGCCCGAGCTCGGCCCACCTGTCGTCGAGCGTGCGCTGGTTGCGTGCCACCTCCGCTGCGGCACCGTCCAGGCGGCGCTCGACATTCGCCCTCTGCGAGCGCAGCGTCGCGACGCCGTCGCGGTACCCCTCCTCGCCCGCTGCCAGCTCGCGCTCGCCGTCGGCTATCTGGGCGGCGGCGGCCTCGAGCTCCTCCTTGGCATCGGCGAGCTCCCGCTCCGCCCTCGCCCTCTCGTCGTCGTACTCCGCCCACCTCTCGTCGAGCGTCTCCTGGGCCCTCGTCCGCAGGTCGTCCTGGCGCGCGGCGGCGAGACGGGCGGCGGCCCGCTCGAGGCTGGCCTTGGTCGCCCCCACCACCTCCTGGTAGGCGTCCGACTCGCTCGTCTCCGCGGCCGCCCCCTCCACGGTGAGGTACAGCTCCGTGTAGGGTGCGTCGGTGGCGAGCGAGGCAGGCCCCACGAACAGGTACTGGCTGATCATGCCCGAGCCGAGCGTCGTCGAGCCGAAGCTGCCGGTGTAGGGATAGTCGGGCGAGCTCACCGTGCCCACGATGGTCAGCTCGGTGGTGCCCAGCAGCTCGTCGAGGTCGGAGGTCCCGTACAGCAGCTCCACCCGATCGCCCAGCCCGTAGTCGGCTGCCGGGACGTCGGCGCTGATCACGCACTCCCCGCGCGCACAGGGCCAGGAGCCCTCGACGAGTCGCGGCCTGTTCAGGTAGCTCGCGTCATCCGACGCCACCGCATAGGCCCCGTCGGCGGCGCTTGCCCCTGCCGCGCCGCAGTCGAGCGACGAGATGCGCACCGCCACCTGCTCGCTGCCAAGCCGTGCGATCGCGTCGCAGGTGACCGACGGCATCACGCCGCGGACGCCTGGGATCTCCCGCACCCGCCCCACGTCATCGGAGGAGAGTCCCATGGTCGACATCAGGCGCAGGTCCCACAGGTTCGTGCCGTCGTAGAGGGCATCCGCGGCGGCGCGCATGTCGGGCCCGCACATGCGCAGGCCCGCATAGAAGCCGCAGCCCAGGGCGACGATGCCCATGATCGCCAGGAAGCGCGCCGCCGAGCCGCGCACGCTGCGCACGATGTCTGTCAGGAACGCGCGACGCATGGGCGGCTACCATTCCACCGAGAGCGCGTCGGCCGGGTGGTCGTTGGTCCGCACGCCGCTGGCCCTGCCCTCGCGCACCTCGATGACGCGATCGGCTATCTGGGTGAACGCCGAGTTGTGCGTCACGATGGCGACCGTCCGCCCCGTGGCGCGGCAGGTGTCCTGCAGCAGCTTGAGGATCTGCTTGCCCGTCACGTAGTCGAGGGCGCCCGTCGGCTCGTCGCAGAGCAGCAGCTTTGGGTTCTTCGCCAAGGCGCGCGCGATGGCCACGCGCTGCTGCTCGCCGCCGGAGAGCTGCGAGGGGAAGTTGTTCTGGCGCCCCGCGAGGCCGACCTGCCCGAGCACGGCGGACGCGGGCAGCGGGTCGCGGCAGATCTGGCTCGCCAGCTCCACGTTCTCGAGGGCCGTGAGGTTCTGCACGAGGTTGTAGAACTGGAAGACGAAGCCGATGCTGTGGCGGCGATACTGGGTGAGCTCCGCCTCGCCGAACGAGCTGATGCGCTGTCCGTCCAGCTTGATCGTCCCCGCAGTCGGCGCGTCCATGCCGCCGAGCATGTTGAGCACCGTGGTCTTGCCCGCGCCGGACGGTCCCACGACCACCACGAGCTCGCCCCGCTCGATGCTGAAGCTCATGCCGTCGACGGCACGGACCTCCACATCGCCCATGCGATAGACCTTCTCCACGTCGCGGAACTCGACAAACGCCATGCCTCCCCCACCTCTCGCTCGCATCGCCCCCATTGTAGGCGCAAAGCACGCCCGCCTGCGCCCGATCGCCGGGCGGACGCGTCCATGCGCGCAGGCGCCTACGAGGGGCCGTCGCCCTCGGGGGCCTCGTCCTCGGGAAGTCGGCGATCGTGGCGCTGGCGCGCCTCCACCAGCCGCTCCCGGCGCCGAAGCTCGTCGCGAAAGCCCTTGAGCGGATCGAAGGGGATGAATATCTTGGCACGCTCCCCGAGGGGCATGCGGGGATGCCCGTAGTGCAGCGGGTCGGGCACGCCCTCTGCGGCACTGCGGTCATCGGCCACTGCGATGCCCCCCGATCTGCTGGTTGCGCTCGCGGGCCGTCGCCTCGGGCAGGAGGTCCATGGCACGGAGCATCGCGTTGTTGCCGAACTTCCGGCGCACGGCGTTGACCGCCTCGAGACGGCGGTGCTCGCGTTCGAGGCGCACGGGGTCGGAGAAGAGGTCCATCTGCTGCCCCTCGCCCCCGGCGCGCGAGACGCCGCCCAGCGAGAGGGTGATGCGATGGATGGGGCACGCCTCGTCCGCGACCTCGTGGAACAGGCCCTCCGCCTCGCGACGGATGACCTCGCTCGAGGAGGTGTGCGAGGGCAGCGCCCTCGTGCCCGTCGCGGACGACTCCCCCCAGCGAGCCGCCCGCGCCCGTCCGGCAGCCTGCCCGCGGGCCGGCGGGCGCTCCCTCTCCGTCGCGCGGTAGCCCACGACCAGCGTGACCGAGCGCGCCACCTGCCCCGCATCCACGAGCTCGAGCGCCAGCTGGTCGGCCATCTCCTTGACGAGCAGCAGCCCTCCGGCGAAGTCGCGGTCATGACCTAAGACCTGCCCTGCCGTCACGGAGTGACCCTGCGGCCGATACGCCCTGATGTCGGCGATGGTCACCGGCTCGATGCCCCAGGCATGGTCGATCAGGATCTCGGCGTCGATGCCGAACTCCTGGTAGAGCGGCTCGGTCGGGCTCATCGCCAGCTGCCCCATGGTGTGGATCCCCATCGGGCGCAGCCGTCGCGCCGTGCCCTCCCCCACGCGCCAGAAGTCCGTTATGGGGCGGTGCCCCCAGAGCTGGGACCGGTAGCGCTCCTCGTCGAGCTCGCCAAAGTGCCCAGGGCTGTGCTTTGCCGTGATGTCGAGCGCCACCTTCGCGAGGTAGAGGTTGGGGCCGAGTCCGCAGGTGGCGGGTATGCCCGTGGAGGAGACGACATCCGCACGGATGCGCTCGCCCAGCTCCCGGGCGGAGCAGCCGTACAGGGAGAGGTAGCCCGTCACGTCGAGGAAGGCCTCGTCGATCGAGTACACGTGGATGTCCTCGGGTGCGACGTGACGGAGGTAGATCTCGTAGATGTCGGCAGAGCGCTCGATGTAGAGCGCCATGCGCGGCGCCGCCATCAGGTAGTCGATGTGCCTCGGGATCTCGAACACGCGGCAACGGTTGCGAACCCCCAGCTCCTTCATGGCAGGGGAGACGGCGAGGCATATGGTCTTCTCGGTACGGGTGGGGTCGGCCACGACCAGGCGCGCGGTCATGGGGTCCAGCCCGCGCGCCACGCACTCCACGCTCGCATAGAACGACTTGAGGTCTATGCAGAGGTACTGTCGAGGTCGGTTGTGGCTCATCCCGGCGCCGGACGCTTCCTAGTCGGCGTACACGATCGTGCGCGCCAGCTCGTCCGCAACGTCCTGCCCGCGGTAGTGCGCGACGATGGCGAGACCGAAGGGGATCGCGGTGCCCATGCCCTTGCTGGTGATGATGTTGCCGTCGATGACCACCGCATCCTGGAGCACCTCGGCGCCATGCTCGGCCAGCACGCCCTGCAGGTCGGGGAAGCACGTCGCGCGGCGCCCCTCCAGCAGCCCGAGCCGTGCCAGGACGGTCGGTGCCGCGCAGATGGCGGCCACCTGGCGCCCGTCGCGCACGAACTGGGTGACCTGATCGGTCAGGTCGTCGCACTCGCCGAGGTTGGTGGTGCCCGGCATGCCGCCGGGAAGCACCAGCATGTCGTAGTCATCGAAGCTGAACCGGGTGTCGTCGATCTCGCGGTCGCAGATGATGCTCACGTCATGCGAGGAGGTGACGACGCTGCCGTGGGAGACGGAGACGGTCTCGCACGGAATGCCCGCACGAACGAGCAGGTCGACGACGGTCAGGGCCTCGATCTCCTCCACGCCCTCGGCGAGGAACACGGCGACGCGCCCGTCGGTGTTGTGCTTGAACATGGAAACCCCCTATCCGCTTGGCCTGTGAGACGTAAGGATACCGCGAACGCGCCCCCGGGTGCGGCATGGCGCGCGACCGGCATGCGCGGTGCCGGCGACGGTCGCCCGCCTCGCGTCCGGAGATAGGGGTCTCCGCGCTGTCCCACGTGACATTGAGCTTGGGTCGCCCGCCTCGCGTCCGGAGATGGGGCCCTGCCGTCCCCGTGCCCCGCACCGGGCGGACCACCACCTCGCCCAGCCTGCCCTCAGGGACGGGCACGCCCGACAGGCGCCCGCCCCCGCTTCTCGCCTCGCAGATCCCGCCGCAGGTCGAGCAGCAGGTATGCGGCCACGGCAGCGGTGGCGACCGTGGCGGCGGGCTCGTTGAGCCACAGCCCCTCAAGGCCCAGGGGCTCGAGGAGCACCAGCGCCAGGAGCGGGAAGGCGAGCACCATGAGCAGCGAGAGCAGCGTCGCCGCGCGGGGGCGCTCCAACGCGGTGAGGAAGCCGAGCACCGTCATGGGCAGCCACCTGAGCACCCACGCGAGGGCATAGAGCCTGAAGGCTCCGCGCGCCAAGGTGCGGAACCCCTCGTCGGCGTCGGCCATGAAGAGGCTGACCAGCTGGTCGGGCACCAGCCACATCAGCGAGACGACGACGAGGGCGATGGCGGCAGCGGCGCCGATCACCCACTTCTCTATCTTGACCACGCGGTCTATGCGGCCGGCCCCCCAGTTGTAGCCGATGGCCGGCTGCAGGGAGTCGCTCATGCCGTAGATCAGCGGATACGCCACGCCGCCCACGTACATGAGCAGGCCGTACACCGCCACCGCCTGCTCCCCTCCCACCCGCAGGAGCGCCGAGCCCAGAAGCACCGAGACGAGACGCCCCGCCACGTTTCCCAGAAACGCCGGCGTGCCGCTTGCGAGGATCTCGGCCAGGAGGGCACGCGAGAGGCGCGGCCTCACGAACCGGAGCTGCATCCTCCCCCTCACGAAGGGAAGCAGGCCGATGAGCACCGAGAGCATGAGCGACAGGCAGTAGCCGAGCGCGGCGCCAAAGGCCCCCAGGCGGAAGAAGTAGAGCAGGGAGAACTCGCAGGCCGCGCCGAACACCGCCATGAACAGGTTGAGACAGAGGCTCCCCCTGATGCGCCCGCAGATGCGCAGGAAGTTGTCGACCGCGAACATCAGCGTCGTGACGGGAGAGCAGGCGGCGTACACGCGCAGGAAGGTGATCGCCATCGAGGCGAGCTCCCCCGTCGCGCCCAGCGCGGCCATGATGGTGGGCGCGGCAAGGAACAGCGCCGACCCCATCAGCGCCCCCAGCGCCATGATCAGCAGCACCGCACAGCTGAAGACGTTGTTGGCCTTCCCCCGGTTACCCTCCCCCAGGCTGATGGAGATCGGGACCGAGGAGCCGACGCCGACCATGTCGCCCGCCGCGAAGACCATGATGACGAAGGGCATGGCCAGGCTGACGGCCGCAAAGGCCGTCTCGCCCATGAGCTGGCCCACCATGATGCCGTCGGAGAGGTCGTAGCATGCCGATGCGAGCATGCTCACCGCACCGGGAAGCGCGGCGGTGAGAAACAGCCTCCTGGGCGGCAGGTCTATGAAGAGCGCGTCGGTATCCCTCGAATCCATTCCCAACCCCCGGCAAGCGATGACGCACACCACCCTAGCAAGGCATCGCGGACAAGGCAAAGGCGGGCGCAGCCCCGTCGCGCGGCGCTCGCCGCGCCCTCGCCAGGCATTGGGGCCCGCAGGTCGCGGGAGCCGGGCCGCGCCCAGGGTGGCGACAGCCTCTGGCGCCCTGTCGGCCTGCGGCCGGCTACTCGCTGCGCAGAGCCTCGACCGGGTCGCGCCGCGCGGCGCCCGCCGATGGTATCAGGCCGGCCACCAGGGTCAGCGCCACGCTCATGGCCACGAGGGCACAGGCGCTGGCGGGCGGGAGCTGCATGATGTCGGGGACGTCCTTCAGCCGGTACACGATCGCGTTCACGGGAACGGAGAGCGCGTAGACCACGGCCACCGCCAGCACGCCGGCGAAGAGGCCCTCGATCACCGTCTCGGCATTGAAGATGTTGGCCACGTTGAGCTTCGAGGCGCCCATGGCCCGCAGGATGCCGATCTCCTTCCTGCGCTCGAGCACCGAGATGTAGGTGATGATGGCGATCATGATCGAGCTCACCACCAGCGAGATGGACACGAACGCGATCAGCACGAGCGAGACGGTGTTGACGATGTCGGTCACCGAGCTCATGAGCACCCCCGCGATGTCGGAGTACTGGATGGTCGCGTCGTCGTTGCCCTCGTCCTCCATCCGGTCGTTGTAGGCGTCGACGATCCCGAGGACCGCCTCCTTGGACGGGAAGTCGATGGGGTAGATGGAGATGGAGTCGGGGTCGTCCGCCTCAGCGAAGCCCAGCTTGGAGAGGTTGCCCTCGTAGGTCAGCTCGTCCGCGTTCATGTAGTTGGTCAGCAGCGACGTCAGGTCCTCCTGGGTCATGTCGAGCCGGATGGCCCGCGCGAAGGCGTCGGCGTCCACCGAGAAGCCGCTCTGCAGCGCCTCGGACAGCTGGGCCATCCGCCCCGACAGCTGGCTCGAGATGGCGGTGCCGATCTGGGTCCCGACCGTGCCCGACGCCGCCGCCATCTGGGCCGCCAGCTGCCGGGAGAGCTGCGTGGCCATGGTGTCGGCCGCCTGCCCCACGAGCGCACCCAGCGTCGACGAGAGGTAGGGGGCGAGCTGGTTGGTCAGGTAGTCGTCCATCGCGTCGTCGACCACCCCCTCGAGCTCGGCCGACATCGACTCGGTGAGCTGGTCCGCGATCGAGCGGGCCTCCTCGGTCTGCAGGTACTCCTGCAGCAGGGAGGCATAGTCGGGCTGCACGCCCGACACGACCTTGCCATTGAGGGTCATCCATGCCACGAACCCACTCGCGAGCTGGTCGCCCGCCTCGCCGAGCCGGGCCCTCTGCTCGTCGGTCAGCTCCACCTGCCCGGCAGCGCTGGCATCGATGCTGAACCGGGGCGCGCCCGCCATGACCTTCCTCAGGGTGTCCTCGCCGAAGGCCGACGAGAGCTGGCTGGGGTCCAGGCTCAGGGCATCCAGGTCCACGCCGCCCATGGCCGAGGACAGGTCGATGCCCGAGAGGTCGACGTCGGAGCCCAAGTCCCCCAACGCGCTCGCGTCGAAGGAGAAGGCGGCGCGCAGCGCGTCCTCGTCGACGCTGAAGACGGACCCCATGTCGAGGACGCGGCCCTCCTCGTCGCGCAGCTCCTCGAAGGACCTGCCGGTGAAGACGTCCACCTCGGGCCTCTCGCGCTGTTCCCCGACGATGTCGGAACTGGCGGCGGCGTCCATGAGACGCAGGGTGAGCGCCGAGGTGTAGCCGATCCCCTCGGGGATGCCCGACGAGGCGGCACCCTCCGAGCGCCGCACGACGCCCACCACATGCAAGTCTATCGCGCGCGCGATGACGTCGCGCATGTACGCCTGGTCGCCGGTCATGTCGGTCCAGCCTCCCTGCCCGGCGTTGCGCTGGTAGAGGTCACAGGCGGGCACCACGGCAAAGTGTAGGCCCATGGCATCGTCAAGCGTGAAGGTGCCCTCGGTCCTCGGCACCTCGACCGGCTCGCCGTTGAGCGCCTGGGTGGTCATCTCGTCCATGACGCCGGTGTCGTGCACGCCGAGGCTGTAGAGGGTGTAGTCGGTTATGGTCCCGTCGCTGCCCAGCACGAGCACGCACTCGTCGTAGGCCTCCGGCCAGCGACCCTCCACGATCTCGAGCGACTGCTCGAGCAGCTTCCGATCGTCGAGCAGCTCGTTGAACGACGACATGGAGGAGCCGCCCAGGAAGGCCGATCCCGAGAGGCCGCCGCTCAGCGTCTGCGACATGCGCGACGGGTTGAGGCGCGTGACGCCCCCCGAGGTGTCGGCCTTGTAGATCTGCGGCGAGAGGCCATACGAGTACTGGATGCTGTTGACATAGGGCCCCATGCCGGACTCGCCGCTCTCGAGGAAGCTCCTGAAGGCACGGAGGTCATTGCTCTTGACCTGGGCGAACATGTCCGCCATGACCGTGCTCTCGGGTATGGCGCGCCCCCCTGTCCCGCCCACGTCCGCACCCTCGCCCGCGACCGCGCTCGCCCTCGCCATCATGAGGTTCGAGAGGTCGAAGCTGCTCTTGGTGATCGTGAGCGGGTACGAGGAGAGCGCCTCCTCCTCGGTGCGGGCGATGTAGCTGTTGACGCCGTTGGACAGGGCGAGGATCGCCGCGATGCCGATGATGCCGATCGATCCGGCGAAGGCCGTCATGAAGGTGCGGCCCTTCTTGGTCATGAGGTTGTTGAACGACAGCGAGAGGGCCGTGAGGAACGACATGGAGGCATGGTGCGCGGCGGCGCCCGCCACGCCTCCGGCGTCGACGCCCGGCGCACCTGCGGTGCCGGCACCCTCGCCCGGCGTCGTTGGCAGGGGATCCGTGTCGTCCACCACCCTGCCGTCTCGCAGGCGGATGGTGCGCGTGGCGTACTCCTGCGCGAGCTCGGGGTTGTGGGTGACCATGACCACCAGCCGGTCTCGCGCGATCTCCCTGAGGAGCTCCATGACCTGTATGCCGGTGTCGGTGTCGAGGGCGCCCGTCGGCTCGTCGGCCAGCACGATGTCGGGATCGTTGACCAGGGCCCGAGCGATGGCGACGCGCTGCATCTGGCCGCCGGAGAGCTGGTTGGGCCGCTTGTCCGCATGCTGGCCGAGTCCCACGCGCCCGAGCGCGACGCGCGCCCTCTCATGGCGCTCCGCCCTCGGCAGCCCTGCCAGCGTGAGTGCCAGCTCGACGTTGGCGAGGACTGTCTGGTGCGGGATGAGGTTGTAGCTCTGGAAGATGAAGCCCACCCGGTGGTTGCGATAGGCGTCCCAGTCCCTGTCGCCATAGCTGCTCGTCGAGATGCCGTTTATGACGATGTCACCCGAGTCGGCATGGTCGAGGCCGCCGAGGACGTTGAGCATCGTGGTCTTGCCCGAGCCCGACGGGCCGAGGATGGCGGCGAACTCGTTGTCACGGAAGGCGACCGAGACGTCGTCGAGGGCCACCTGCGCAAAGGACGGCGTGGTGTAGGACTTGCGTATGTGTTCGAGCTGGAGCATGGGGACCTCGCTACCATCGGGCACCTGTGGCGAGGCTGCCCGCGCGAGGCTCGTCGCGAGCGGGCAGCCACCGTACCAGCGTACCCATCGGCCCCACGATCCATAAGGGCGCGCGGCAAACAACACGTTTGGCACGCGCAGGGTGCACGTCATCGCGCAATGGGACGATGGCGCCGCGCGACGCCGGCAAGCCCGGTATCATGGGATGGTCATGACGACCAAGCGACGAGAACAGAACGGCCCATGCAGACACATCACACCGCCACAACAAGGAGGCGCCCGTGCGCGCAGGGTGCCACAGACGCAGGCGGCCGGGCGCACCGGGCGCCACGCCGCCGTCAGGTGCCGGAGCGGCGACCCGCCACGCAGGCCGGTCGCATGGGCTCCGTGGACGGGCTGAGGGCGCTCGCCATCGCAGCCGTCTTCTGCTACCACCTCGATGTCCCGTGGCTCCCCAGCGGGCATCTCGGGGTGATCATGTTCCTCGTGCTCACCGGCTACCTCGTCACCTCGTCGCTGCTCAAGGACGCGCGGAACGGGCTGGTCACCCTACCTCGGTTCTGGCTGCGCAGGCTCGCGCGCATCTGGCTGCCCATGGCGGTGATGGTCGCGCTCTCCGTGCTCGCCTGCGTCGCCCTCGACCACCCGCTGCTCACCAAGGCCCGGCCCGACGTCCTGCCCGGGCTGGCGCTGGCCGAGAACGTCAGCTACATCGTGCGCGACGTCTCCTACTTCGACCAGATCGGCGGCCCCTCGCCGCTCACGCACCTGTGGTACGTGGGCGTGGACGCGCAGTTCTGCCTGATCTGGCCCGTGGTCATGTACGCGCTGCTGGCCACCATGCCCTCGCGGGCGACCACGCGCAGGATCACGCTGGCGCTGGCGCTGGTCTCCGCCGTCGCGATGGGCGTGCTCTACGACCCCGACGCGGGCATCACGCGCGTCTACTACGGCACCGACACCCGGGCCTTCGCCCCGCTCGTGGGCGCCTGGCTCGCCTTCGCCATGCCCATCGGCCGCCGCCCGGCGCGCGACCTGCGCGCGCTCGTCGAGCGGGGGCGCCTGGCCATCGAGGTCGCGGGCGTGCTCGCGCTGGTCGCGCTCGGCGTCGCGATGGCCCTCATCCCCGACACCTCCGTGGCGCTCTATCGTGGGGGCATGCTTGTCGCCTCGCTTCTCTCCGCAGCGCTCGTCGCCACGCTCGTCCTGCCCGGCGGCCTGCTCTCCCTGGTGCTGTCGCTCCCGCCCCTCGCGTGGCTCGGCTCCCGCTCCTACGGCATCTACCTGTGGCACTACCCGCTCATCCAGCTCTTTCGCGCCTCCTCCAACGGAACGCCCTGGTGGAAGGTGCTGCTGGTGGCCTGCCTCACGCTGACGCTGGCGGAGCTCTCGTACCGGCTGGTGGAGCGTCCCGTCTCGGGCGGGACGCTCGCGGACAGCCTGTCCGGTCGCCTCGCCCAGGGCCTCTCCGCCCTGCGCTCGCCCTTCGGCGTCGCCGTGGCGGCGTGCGCCCTGGTCGTCGCAGCCGACGCGATAGGCCTGGCGGTCGTCCCCGCGGAGACGCTCGTGCCGGAGGATGCCATCGTCAGCACGGGCGAGGCGGCCGACAAGGCCATGGACCTCAGCGACGCCGGAGGCGCGCAACGAGACGACCAGGAGGCCACGGCGGACGACCCCCTCACCGAGGTGGTCCTGCGCGCACCGTCGAGCGAGGTCGAGCAGGGCCTCTACGATCCCGTCCTGATAGGCGACTCCGTGCCGGGGGACGCGGAGTCGTTCTGGCGTGCCGCGTGCCCCGACAGCCTGCTCGACAGCTACGTGGGCAGGCGTCCCGACCAGGCCCTCACCGTGCTCGACGAGTACCTTGCGCAGGGGGTCGTGGGCAAGATCGTCATCCTGCAGGCCTTCTCCAACATGCCGGTCACGACCGAGCAGCTCGACCACATGATCGAGGCCTGCGGCCCCGACCGCATCGTGTACCTCGTCAACGTGCGCATACCCGGGTCGGAGGAGGCCCGCATCAACAGCACCCTCGCCGACGGCGCCGCGCGACATGACAACGCGCGCCTCATCGACTGGCACGCACTCAGCGAGGGCAGCACCGCGTGGATCTACCCCGACGGCGAGCATCTCACGCCTGCCGGGCAGCCCGTCTATGTCGACCTGATCGCCAACGCCATCGCCAGCGACTTCGAGGCGAACGGCGGAACCGTGTCGCACCGCTCGGACGACGACCAGGCGCAGGGGTCGGGCAGGTCGGTGGTGACCGACGACACGGCCTAGGCACGGCATCCCGACGGTGCCGGGGGCAACGCCGGGGGAGATCGCCCGGCACGGGCACGCATGCCGGGCGGGGACGCCAGCGGGAGCCGCGGCCGCGCACAGGGCGCATATCGCACGCATGCCGGAGACATGGGCCCCTTTGCCCGCATCTGGCAGTTCTGTGGATTCCGCAAGGGCTAGTATGGGTGACAGCGTGCAGCCGTCGAAGGAGTGCCCATGCTTGCACTAACCGTACCGTTCGTGCTCGCCCTAACCCCCATCATCTGGCTCGTGATAGCCCTCATCGGCCTCAAGCAGCAGGCCTGGGTCGCCAGCCTCGGCGCCATGCTGGTCGCCGTGGTCGCCGCTATGGCATACTGGCACATGACCCCCATCAACGTCGCCACCGCCGCGCTCGAGGGCTTCCTGTTCGCCCTGTGGCCCATCGTGCTGGTCATCATCGCCGCGGTCTTCACGTACAACCTCTGCGTGTCGACCGGCGCCATGGAGACCATCAAGGCCATGCTGGCGTCGGTCTCGTCCGACAAGCGCATCCTCACCGTGCTGATCGCCTGGTGCTTCGGCAACTTCATGGAGGGCATGGCGGGCTTCGGGACCGCGGTCGCCATCCCCGCGAGCATGCTCGTGGCGCTCGACATCGACCCCATCACCGCCATCCTCGTATGCCTCATCGCCAACGGCGTCCCCACGATGTACGGGTCGGTGGGCATCCCCACCACCACGCTCGCGGCCCAGACCGGCCTCGACGTGCTGGAGCTCGGCTACACCCAGTCGCTCCAGGTGCTCCCCTTCTCCCTCGCCTGCCCCATCTTGATGGTCATGGTCGTGGGCGGCGGGACGAAGGCCCTCAAGGGCATCTTCCCCATCCCCCTGGTGGCCGGCCTCACCTTCGCCCTCCCCCAGATCCTCGTCGCGCACCTCGTGGGAGCGGAGCTCGCCGACGTCGCCGGCGCCGTCCTGTCGCTGATGGTCACCTTCATCGTGGCGATCCGCTACTCCACCCGCAAGGTCCCGCAGGAGTACGAGGTCATACTCAAGAAGCACATGAACGTGGACGTCCAGGGGGCCATCATCGCCTGGAGCCCCTTCATCCTCATCTTCCTGGTGCTGCTGTGCACCGCCAAGGTCGTCGCGCCGGTCTACAACTTCCTCGAGCCCTTCAGGAGCACCGTCAACATCTACGCGGGCAACCCCGACGCCACCCTCACGTTCGTCTGGATCAACACCCCAGGCGTGCTCATCCTGATCTGCGGCATCCTGGGCGGCCTCGCGCAGGGCGCCTATCTCGACCAGACCTTCGCCGTGCTCTACCTGACTGTCGTGCAGATGTCCAAGACCATCCTCACGATGCTCGGCATCCTCGGGTGTGCCAAGATCATGACCTATTCGGGCATGATCGGCTCCATCTCCGACTTCTTCGTGACGTCGCTCGGCGGCTTCTATCCCCTCGTCGCGCCCGTGCTGGGCGCCATCGGCACCTTTGTCACGGGATCAGGCACCTCCTCCGAGGTCCTCTTCGGCAACGTGCAGCTCAACGCCGCGCACCACCTCGGCATCAACCCCCTGTGGCTCGTGGCCTCCAACTCCCTGGGCGTCTCCGCAGGCAAGATGCTCTCGCCCCAGAACATCGCCATCGGCTGCGCCGCCGTCGACCTCCAGGGCAGGGACGGCGAGATCATGGGCAAGATCGCACCCTACGCCTTCGGCTTCGTCATCCTCATGATGATCGAGATCTACGTGGGCGCCCTGATAGGCCTGTAGGGAGGCCTGCGGACAGCGGAGCGGGACACGTGGGTCACGACGGTGGGCGTCCCACGCCCCTGTGGGATGCCCCGCCCGTCGCGGCGAGATCGTGGCACTGCTGCAGGGCTTCCCACGCCCCTGCGGGACGCCCCTACCTCTGCTCGGTGCTGCACACGCGGCTCTCCTCCTGGTCCAGGACTCCCACCGCAGTCCCTCCCCTCCCCGTACGTGGCGTCAGGCGGGCATGCCGACCACCTTCTCCCCACATGCCCCGAAAATGTCGCGATTCATGCTGCGCGTGGGCATGCGGCGTGCTACCCTGCCATGTAGGGGGACTGCAAACACTCTAGGAGAGGAACAGACATGCCCAAGCCCATCATTGATGCCGATGCCTGTATCGCCTGCGGCGCCTGCGTCGACGCCTGCCCGGTCGGCGTCCTCGAGGTCGAGGAGGTAGCCGTTGCCGTCAACGAGGACGACTGCATCGGATGCGGCGCCTGCGTCGACGCCTGCCCGGTCGGTGCCATCGAGATCGAGGACTAAGCTCCCCCGAGCTGATTGTGCGGCGAAGGGCCCCGCGTGCCAGGCATGCGGGGCCCTTCGCCGTCACGTACGACAGCAGAGGCCCCGGCCTCGAGACGGCAGTTGGATGCGCGCAGCAGTTGTGAGAACATGCAAGCAGGCACGACAGTGGCTCGAAGGGAGGCATGCGCCGCGCATGACGCCTCATGGGACATATGGGACCTTCCAGCGCAGGATGGGCGCCCTTCTCGTGGCCTGCCTGCTGCTCGTGGCCTGCGTGCCGCTGGCCGGGTGCTCGACGACCACCATCGGCGAGGAGGAGCCGACGACACCGGTCAGGCAGATCGTCCCCTCCGCCCTCGCCATCGTCCACACGGGCGCCGTCCACGGCCGCTTCGAGCAGGATGACGGGCACATCGGCCTGGCCGTCGCCTCCCAAGCGGCCCACGAGCTCGAGGACGAGGGCTTCGACGTGCTGATGCTCGACAGCGGCGACACGCTGGGCGGCACCGAGCTCGTCGACCTCTCGCACGGGGAGCTCGGGGTGGGGTTCATGAACGCGGCAGGCTACGACGCCATCGCCATCGGCGGCAGCGAGCTCTCGCTCGGCATGGATACCCTGAGGGAGCGCATGAGCCAGTCCGACTTCGCCTTCCTCTCGGCCAACCTCGTCACGGCGGACGACGGGACGCCCCTCGTCGACGCGTCAAAGGCGTTCGCCCTCGAGGACGGTCGCCTCGTGGGCGTGTTCGCGCTGACGTCGCCGAGCGTCGCCTCCGAGGTCTCCCCCATCATCGCCAGCACCGTCTCGCTCTCGGAAGAGCGCCTGGTCGAGCTCGCCCAGCAGGAGGTCGCGAACCTCCGGTCCCAAGGGTGCCGGCTGGTAATCTGCCTCACCGACCTGGACGGCGACGGTGCCGGGATGTCGGCCTCCGAGCTCGCGTCAGAGGTCAGCGGCATCGACGTCCTGCTGGACTGCGACGCCGATGGGTTCGGGCAGTCCAAGGTGCAGGACGCCTCGGGAGACGAGACCCTCGTCGTGGGGACGCCCCCCGAGCTTGGCGCGGCCTCCATCGTCACGTGGGAGCGAGGGACCCTCTCCGCCCAATCGATCGAGGCCGATCGTCACCACGAGGCCGACGAGCAGGTGGACGCGCTGGTCACCCAGGCGGCGCTCGAGAACCAAAGGCAGCTGGCCAAGGCCCTGACCAGCGCCACGGCCCCCATCGCCGTCGACGGCTCGCGCAGGCAGGAGACCGCCTTAGGTGACCTCGTGGCCGACGCCGTGCTCTGGCAGGCAGGTCGAGGCGGACAGGGCTCGCCCGACATCGCGATCGTCGACGGCGCCTCGCTGCGCTCCTCGCTTCCCAAGGGCAACATCACACGGGCCGACGCACTTGCGGTCTCCCCCTGCGCCGAGACGCGGCTCTGCATCGTGCGCACCACCGGGGAGGCCCTCCTCGACTCCCTCGCCAAGGCATGCGCGCACATGCCCGACGAGTCTGACGACATGCCCCAGGTCGCGGGGATCACGATCACCGTCAATCAGGGGGCAGACGACGAGACGGGCCCCGTCTCCATCTCGTCTGGGGGAAGGGACGCGCTCTCGCCCACGCGCGAGTATGCCGTCGTCCTCACCGAGCAGGCCCTCTGCCGGCAGGGTGCGTTCCATGCCCTGGTCAAGAAGGGCTACACCAACGTCACCCTCATCGACACGAGCGTGGGCGAGGCGCTGGCGGACTACCTCGCGTACGAGTGCAAGGGCTCCGTCCCCCAGCGCTACGCGTCGCCCCAAAGGCGAATCAGGCAGGCCACCGCACCGGGCGCGGACGCCTCCCCGTGAGCCTACGCACCGGGTGCCGCACCCGGTGAGGCGCAGCGACGCCCCCCGTCGCACGGAGATCCGATGATCCGGCGACAATCCGACACCAACGCTCGTATCCGATACAGAGCGTCCGCTCGTCCCATCAGATCGTCAGAAGGAGGCACACATGGGCATCAGTCAAATCAAGGCAAGGGGCATCGCGCTCGGCGCGGCCATCGTCCTCTGCGGCTTGCTCGCCGCCTGCGCGTCGAGGACAGTCGCCGGTTCCCCGACCGAGGGCGGCATCACCGTGACCGCGTCGGGCAGGGTCGAGGTCGTGCCCGACGTCGCGAGCATCAGCGTCGGCATCATCACCACGGGCGACACCGCCGCCGCGGCGCAGAAGGATCATGCCGCGCCCGTCAATGCGATGCTCGACACGCTGAGGGAGCTTGGCATCGACGAGAAGGACATCCAGACCACCTCCTCCGGCGTGATGCCCGTCTGGCAGGAGGAGGGCGAGGAGACCACGTCGTACGAGGCGCACACCGTGCTGGCCGTGGACAACGTTGCCATCGACGAGATCCCCTCCGTCATGGAGGCATGCCTTGACGCGGGAGCGACCGAGGTCGATGGGCCCGAATACAGCACGGCGGCCTACGAGGACAGCTACCAGGAGGCGCTGGCAAAGGCCGTGGAGGCCGCACGCCCCAAGGCAGAGGCCATCGCCGCGGCGAGCGGCGTGAGGCTGGGAGGCATCGTGGCGGTATCGGAGGGTCCGGAGGATCGGACATACGCCCTCGACGAGGCGGCGGCAGACGCCGCAGGCACGAAGGAAGAGGGCATGGAGATAGCGCCGGGAGAGGTGGCCGTCGAGGCCCAGGCGACCGTCACCTTCGCCATCAGGTAGGCCCAGCTCCGCACAGGAATGAGCCCGCGACGCCCGCCCACATGTCCGATAGTGCATGTGGGCGGGCGTCCTTGCGCAAAAACTGACCACAACATGTTCCATGCGGGTCGGTATTCCAAGAAAACCCTGAGGCCTTTAACTCAGATAGCTCCTGAACAAAGGTTGTGATCAGTTTTGGGGCAGAGGGCCTGTCGAGCGCTCGCGCGGGCTGGGGGCAGCTCCGCCCCTCACCGGGGGGGGAGGCGACATGGAAGCGCCCCCGACTCCCGCACGCTCCGCGTCATGGGAGCCTGTGGGAGGCGGGGGCGCCCGCGTGACGGCGAGCCTACAGGTCGCCCAGCTCCTCGCCGTTGGTGGCGATCACCCGCTGGTACCAGAAGAAGCTCTTCTTGCGGGAGCGGTCGTAGGTCCCATTGCCCTCGTCGTCGAGGTCCACGTAGATGAAGCCGTAGCGCTTGGACATCTCGCAGGTGGACATGCTCACCAGGTCGATGCAGCCCCACGGCGTGTAGCCCATGACCTCCACGCCGTCCTCGATCGCCTCGGCGATGGCGGTGATGTGCTCGCGGAAGTAGGCGATGCGGTAGTCGTCGTCGATGGAGCCGTCCGGGCCCACCACGTCATGGGCGCCCAGGCCGTTCTCCACGATGAAGAGCGGCTTCTGGTAGCGGTCGTACAGCTCGATGAGCGAGTAGCGCAGGCCCGTGGGATCGACCTGCCAACCCCAGTCCGACGTGGCCAGGAAGGGGTTTTTCACGCCCGTGGCCAGGTTGCCCCCCACCTTCTCGCGCTCGTCGGCATCGATGGAGTCGACCATGCTCATGTAGTAGCTGAGGCTCACGAAGTCCACCGGGTACTGGGCGAGGATCGCCTCGTCATCGAGACCGAAGTCCACGGTGATGCCCTGGCGTGCCCAGTAGTTCCTGACCCACTGCGGATAGCGTCCCCGCACCTGCACGTCGGAATAGAGCATGTTCTCGCGGTTGGCCGCCTGCGCCTTGAGGACGTTGCGTGGGTCGCAGTCGAGCGGGTAGGTCGTCGTCTTGGTGAGCATGCAGCCCATGAGCGCGCCGGGAACCATCTCGTGCAACGCCTTGGTGGCGAGCGCCGACGCCACGAACTGGTTGTGCACGCTCTGGTAGATCATCTCCTCGCGCCGCTCGGCCGGGTAGCGGTCCTCGCAGAAGCCGATGGTGGTCCAGGGATGGCGGAACACCGAGTCGATCTCGTTGAAGGTGAGCCAGTACCTGACGAGGTGCCCGTAGCGCGCGAAGCACGCCCTGGCAAAGCGCACGAAGAGGTCGATGACGCGGCGGTCGTACCATCCGTCGTAGTGGTTGGCCAGGTAGACGGGCTGCTCGTAGTGGTGCAGCGTGACTAGCGGCTCGATGCCCCGCTCCCGCATGTAGGTGAGGACGTCCTCGTAGAACCTGAGGCCCGCCTCAAGGGGCTCCTCCTCCGTTCCCGTCGGGAACAGGCGCGTCCACTGGATGGAGAGGCGCAGCGTCTTGAAGCCCATCTCGGCGAAGAGGTCGATGTCCTCGCGCCAGCGATGGAAGAAGTCCACGGCGTGGCGCTTTGGGTAGCGGTGGGTGTCGGTCGAGGCCTCCGCCTCGGCGACCTGCGCGGAGGTGATGCCATGCAGCGCCCGGTAGTCGGTCTTGTCCACGTCGGGCTTGTACGTGGTGCAGTCGGCCACCGAGAGGCCCTTGCCGCCCTCACGCCATCCGCCCTCGTACTGATTCGCGGCGGTTGCCCCGCCCCACAGGAATCCCTCGGGAAAACGTGCCATGGTGTCCCTCCCCTTTCTGTGAGTGGGGCCACGCGAGCGCGTGGCCCCGGATGGCCTTGCCTGAACGGGAGCGCCCGCCCGGTGCCTGTCCCCGCTCGGGATTGCCCGAGACGACGGCACCAGAGGGCTTCGGCCCGATGCCTATCCCTGCTCGGGAATGTCGCCCATCGGCTGCCGGTTGGCGGCGAGCACGAACGGCGCCCACACGGCGATGGCCACGGCAAAGCAGATGACCTGCACCACGACGCCCTGCCACCCGTAGCTCATGAAGGCGTTGAGGATCACCGGCACGCCAAACGGAACGTCGAAGGTGTTGCAGGGCAGGAAGCCGATGTTGGTGGCGATCATGCCGATGGCGCAGGTGATCGCCGAGTTGAAGACGAACGGGATGGCGAAGAGCGGGTTCAGCACGAGCGGCATGGCGAAGACCACGGGCTCGGAGATGCCCAGCAGGCCGGGGGCAAGGGCGAGCTTGGCCACGGCGCGGTGGTCCTCACGCCTGGAGAACAGGAAGATGGCGAGGATCAGCGCCAGCGTCATGCCCGCGCCGCCAGGAACGATGAAGCACATCCAGAAGCCCATGGTGAAGATCTGGTCGGGGGCGGCACCCGCCGCGGCCGAGGCGACGTTGGCAGCGATGGCCGATGCCCAGATGGCGTTGCGCACGGGCGACACGACCAGGCCGCCGTGGATGCCAAGGAACCAGAAGACCTGCGACAGGGCGACGGCGATGCAGGCGCCGGGCAGGGTCTGGAAGAGGGCCTCCATGGGTGCCTGCATGGCGGAGTAGACCCACTCGTTGATGGAGAGGCCTATGATGGTGCGGAATCCCCACCCGAAGACCGACGTGATGATCAGCGTGATGGCGACCGGCACGATGAGGTTGAACGAGGCCGCGATGCCGGCGGGCACGGACTCGGGCAGCTTGATCCGTATGGCGTCGATCTTGCACAGGGCGCCGAAGAGGTTGGCGATGAGGATCGCCGAGATCATGCCCACGAACAGCCCCTGGGCGCCGAAGATGGTGTTTGCCATGGCGGCGAGCCCGGACACGGGCACGCCGGCCGACTCGAGCCCTGCGGCAAGCGTCACCCCATCCGGCAGGGCGTCTGCGAGCTGCACGAGGTCGACCGTCGTCGAGAACGTCGTGGGCACCATCGAGATGTACCCGGCGATGGCGACGATGCCCGTGGCGAGCGGGTCGGTGCCGTTATGCTTGCCCATGCCCTGCGCGATGAGGAAGAGCACCGGGATGGTCATGAACGACAGGCAGCAGAAGTTGATCGCGGAGAATGCCGGGGAGAGCTCGGCCGCGGCGGGCAGCACGGCGGCGAGACCGGTTGTCGGCGAGCAGATGATGGTGTTCAGCAGCGAGCCAAACGACCCGACGATGACGAATGGCATGTACTTCGAGAATGCGTCCCTGATGGCGTTGAGGTATTTGTTGGCACTGACCAAACCTGCGATCTGTAGCAAACGGTCTTCCATGCTCATGGGGGTTCCCTTCCCTCCGGTGTGTGCGCGGTCGTCGAGCGCGTGGCTCGAACGCCCCTTCTCGAACTCCTCCGATCCCGGCCCTCCCTCCTTGTCACCATCGATGATGCATGTACTTTTCATGTGTCTTTTATGGTGACCTGATAGAGAACACTGTACCATACCGATCCCGATCGCCCTGCCGAGTTTTCTGACGGGTCAAAGGTCGTGACGGGTCAAAGGTCGACGTCCCTCCGCCTGGCAGACGGCATGAGATGGGGACACCCGTCGGCTCCACGCCAGACGCGTGACCAGCCGGCTCCCTCACCATCGCTTCTTTGCCGCCCGATAGGTACCGGTTGGGAACATGCCTCCCGTTCGACCAGGTGACACAGGGCGAAAGTCCTACCATGGAATCGTTCTCACGGGAGGGACGGAAGTAGCGGTACGAGGGAGGAACGCACCCATGGCCATGCTCGTCAAGCTCGACCAGGCCCACAACTGGCGTCTGAGGTACCACCTCCAGGTGCCCCATGGCGCCCTGACCGACCCCAACGGCCTGTGCCAGTTCAAGGGCATCTACCACGTGTTCCACCAGTACGAGCCCCGTTGGCCCCGCGAGCGGGGCCATGGCTGGGGCCACTGGTCCAGCCGCGACCTGATCACGTGGCACTGGCACGGGGGCGCCATCATGCCCAGCTGCCAGCTCGACGAGCACGGCTCCTACTCCGGCTCCTCCGTCGTGCGCGATGGCCGGATGTGGTGCTACTACACGGGCAACGTGCTCATGCCCGGCGGGCGCGAGGCCGGCTACGACTACGACCTCGCGGGTCGCAAGGCCAACGAGATCCTCGTGACCAGCGACGACGGCATCCACTTTGACACCGGTGCCAAGCGGCTGGTGCTGGGCAACGAGGGATATCCCACCTACTGCTCCAATCACGTGCGCGATCCCAAGGTCTGGTGGCAGGACGGCGCGTGGCACATGCTGCTGGGCGCCCGCACCCTGGAGGGCCGAGGCTGCGTGCTGCTCCATCGCTCCGATGACGGTCTCGTGTGGGAGCTCGAGGGCAGCGCCACTACCATCGGCGACACCCCGTTTGGCTACATGTGGGAGTGCCCCAACATGGTGCAGCTCGGTGGCCGCGAGTTTCTCCTCGTCTGCCCACAGGGCATCCCCAAGCGGCAGTACCGCTTCCAATGCATCCACAACGCTGGCTACTTCCCCATCGAGGGCACGGTCATCGACCTCATGTCACAGGACCCGGACCTCATGGACGCCAAGCAGCCGTACCCGTGCCTCGACGGGGACGCCTTCGTCGAGCTCGACTTCGGCTTCGACTTCTACGCCGGACAGCCCTTCGTCGACGAGCAGGGCCGCACCATCCTCATCGGCTGGGCGGGCGTCGCCGACATGGAGTTCGAGTACGACGTCCCCACCACGCGCGAGTGGGCGCACACCCTCACCATGCCACGCGAGCTGAGCCTCAATGTCGCCGGCAACATCTGCCAGTGGCCCGTCGCCGAGATGGAGCAGCTTCGCACCGAAGAGGTGGGCTTCAAGGCCGAGCTCGCCCACGGGTCCACCGGCTTCATGGGCTCATCCACCTACGACACGTTCAGCATGGAGGGTGCCATCGGCGCACGCTTCGACGGCATCGGCGAGTTTGTCATCCAGAACATCGAGGGCACCGGCCACGTCATGCTCAACGGCGACCTCGAGTTCGTGATCAACGACAATGACGCCGAGCTGGTCTTCCACAGCCACGCCGGCCGCTACCGCTCCGTCCGCCGCCTGCCCTTCTCACGCCTGTCCGCCGGCAGGGTCGAGAGCCTGCGCGTGATGGTCGACACCTCCGTGGTCGAGATCTTCGTCAACGGCGGCGAGGTCACCATGACCACCCGCTGGTTCCCGCTCGACATCAAGAGCCTGGCCGTC
Source organism: Atopobiaceae bacterium UBA1367 (assembly GCA_002305995.1). GTDB lineage: Bacteria > Actinomycetota > Coriobacteriia > Coriobacteriales > Atopobiaceae > UBA1367. The sequence continues at coordinate 275,427 of DBRN01000012.1, read as the reverse complement.
ACCTCCACCCTCAAGGGGGAGCACAGGGCCTGGGCGCTGCGCGGCTTCACCTTCGAGAACATCGCATAGGGCGCGCCGGGGCCGGGGCCTCTCCGCCCAGAGGAGCACGGCGCGGGTTGCCGCAAGGCTCGGCGCGGGTTGCCGCAAGGCTCGGCGCGGGTTGGCCGCAAGGCTCGGCGCGGGTTGGCCGCAGGGCCCGGCGCGGGCTGGGCGCAGGGCCCGGCGCGGGCTCCCGGTTCCCGCGAGGCAGCCTCACACGAGCCCGGTCGCCTCGTCCATGCCGAGCACGATGTTCATGTTCTGCACCGCCGCGCCCGAGGCTCCCTTGCCCAGATTGTCGAAGAGCGCCGTGACGGTGGTCTGCTCGTCGTTGCCACAGACCACGATATGAAGCTCGTTCGTGCCGGCAAGCTCGTTGGCAAAGAGCGTGGGATCGTGCGATCCGAAGGGCCGCACGCTCACCAGGCGCTGGCCGGCGTAGTGCGCGGTCAGGCACTCGTGGATGTCGGCGGCGCTCGGCGAGCCTGTGAGCAGGCGATTGTGCAGCATGATGCTCGTGGCCATGCCCTTGTAGTAGTCGGCGACCACGGGCATGAAAACCGGCGCCCGAGTGAGGCCGCAGACCAGCTGCATCTCGGGCAGGTGCTTGTGCCGCAGCGTCAGGCCGTAGATGCCAGGGGCGTCGAGCGCGCTGGCACGATCCTGCCCCTCATAGGCCGCGATCATCTTCTTGCCGCCGCCCGAGTAGCCCGTCAGGGAATAACAGGTCAGTGGGTAGTCACTGGGAACGATGCCCTCCCGCACGAGCGGGGCAGTGACCGCGATGAAGCCCGTGGCATGGCAGCCGGGGTTTGCGATGCGCTTGCTTGCGGCAATGGCGGAACGCTGGGCCGTGCACAGCTCGGGAAAGCCGTAGGTCCAGCCATCGGAGGTGCGGTGCGCCGTCGACGCATCAATGATGCAGGTATCGGGGTTCTCCACGAGCGAGACCGCCTCGCGGGCGCCCTCGTCGGGCAGGCACAGGAACACGATGTCGGCCGCATTCAGGAACGTGCGCCGCTCCTCGACGTCATGGCGCCGCTCCTCGTCGATACGAAGCAGCTCGAGATCCCTGCGCGCGCCTATGCGGTCGAAGATCTGCAGGCCAGTCGTGCCGCTCTGCCCGTCGATGTACACCTTTGCCATGTCGCGCTCCCTCGCCGCACGAACTTGTCGTGAGGACATTCTAGGGCGCAGGCCAGGCAGCGTCCCAAACCGATGCGGACTCGTAATACTGCCTGAGCCTGAGAAGCAGCTCCGCGGCGGAGTTCGCTGGGAAGATCGGCCACGAACCTGGGCAGTGTGACACGGCTCGGCATGCCACATGCATCGGGCAAGAGAAGGGGGCCTGTGACGACAGGCAGGGCGGAGAGGCGAAGAGGGAAAGGGCGACCTGCGCTGCCGGCCTCGTCAAACCGGAAAGGGAATCCAGGAGCTGTGCGCGGTCAGGGGTTGGGGCGGACAGGAAATCCGGGAGTTGTGCGCAGTGCCACCCGACCCCGGAAAGGAAAAGCTGGAGTTGTGCGTGGTGTCACCCGACCTTGGAAAGGGAAAGCCCGAGTTGTGCGTGTCGTGAGGTCCCACCGGAAAGATAATCCTGGACTTGTGAGAGATGTGGCCCTCTCCTGGAAAGGAAAAGCAAGAGTTGTGANNTCACAACTCTTGCTTTTCCTTTCCGCCCGTGGCTCCGGCTACGCACAACTCCAGCTTTTCCTTTCCGCCCTGGCCCTTGGTCCCTCACAACTCCAGGATTTCCTTTCCGGCTCTCGTCCTGGGCACGTGCAGGTCGGGCGAAGCCCTTCCACCCCCTAACACCACACGCCAAAAGCCAGCGGCGCCTCCCCCGACAAGGCGAGGGAGGCGCCGCTGATCCTTGTGGGGCGATGGTCGCCGTCGCTACCTGGCTGCCTTCGCACGGCCGGGCAGGATGAGGTTGAGCAGGACACCCGCGAGTGTGGCCGTGGCCATGCCGGGAAGCGTGTAGCTGCCCAGCGGGATGGCGACACTCGCGCACTCCATGCCGACGCCGAGGATGATGGTCACCGACGCGATCATGAGGTTGCGGTTCTCCGCAAAGCTCACATGGTTGTTCACGAGCATGGAGAGGCCGTTCGAGGCGATGAGGCCAAAGAGCAGCAGGCTCACGCCGCCCATCACAGGCACGGGAATGGTGCTGATGAGCGCCGCCAGCTTGGGGCAGAAGCCACCGACGATGAGCGCGAAGGCCGCCGCATACCAGAAGACCTGCGTGGCATAGACGCGCGTCACACTCATGACGCCGATGTTCTCGGCATAGGTGGTGGTGGGAGGGCCACCGAGCAGGCCCGAGACGGTCGTGGAGAGGCCGTCGCCCATCAGCGAGCGTGGCAGCATGGAGCGGTAGTCCTTGCCCACGATCTCGCCGACGGCCAGCAGGTGCCCGATGTGCTCGATGACGCACACGAGCGCGACCGGGGCGACCAGCGCTATGGCGCCCGCATCGAAGGTGGGCAGCTGCACGGGGGGCAGGCCGAGCCATGGAGCGTCGACGACCGGCTGGAAGTCGACCATGCCCATCACGGCGGCCACCAGGTAGCCGACGATGATGGAGAGCAGGACGGGCATGGTGCCAAACAGGCCGCCCATGCTGGAGAAGACCACGGCCGCTGTCAGGGTGATGGCGGCAACCATGGCACCCTGCGCCACGAACGCGTCGGTGGACGAGAGCAGCGCCATCTTGACTGCCGTGGACGAGAGCCCTACGCCGATGACGATCATGACGGAGGCGACCAGCACCGGCGGCAGGAGTACGTCGAGCCAGTCGGTGCCCACGAGCTTGATGATGCCCGCCACCACGAAGTACACCAGACCGGCCGCCACGACGCCCGACAGGGCCGTGGAGACGCTGCCCGTGGCCGCCGTGGCCGCGAGGATGGGGCTGATGAACGCGAACGAGCTGCCCAGGTAGCTGGGGATCCTGTTCTTGGTGAGCAGCAGGTAGATGACGGTGCCGATGCCTGAGCACATGATGGCCACATTGGGGTTGAGGCCCGTGAGCGCCGGCACGAGCACCGTCGAGCCGAACATGCTCATCATGTGCTGGATGCCCAGCGGGATTGCCCGTGCGGGCGAGACGCGGTCATCGACCCCGATGACCTCACGTTCCTTCGATGCCATAGGAGCTCCTCTCGAAGGGTGTCGAGCGACTGCAATGCCGGCCCATTATACAGAGACTGCCTCCATTGCCCAGCCGGCACCGGCATCGCCGCGGGCGCCGGAGCACGAAGGGGAGAGCACGAAG
>DBRN01000012.1:158840-272085 GCA_002305995.1 Atopobiaceae bacterium UBA1367 | reverse complement strand
TTCGTGCTGAACCCCCGTCCCCTTCGTGCTGAAAACCCCCGTCCCCTTCGTGCTCCGGCGTCGCTACTCCCCCACTTGCAGGCGCATGCCCACCCGGATGAGCCGGAACATGCGGATGGCAGCCTCGAGGTAGTATGCGCGCGCGTTGCCCATCGCCTGCTCGAGCGTCATGGGGGCGTTGATCGTCACCATCACGGAGTCGATGCCGTGGTCGAGGATCCGCATGCCACCCTCGCCCAGGGAGCCGCAGAGCGCCACGGCAGGCACCCCCCGCCTCTGGCACCGCCAACCCACCCCCTGCAGGACCTTGCCAAAGCAGGACTGCCAGTCGGTTTTGCCCTCGCCCGTCACCACCAGCGCGGTGCCCTCCAGGAGCTCGTCGAAGCCGATGAGGTCGAGCACCGTCTCGATGCCCGACCTGAGCTCGGCGTGGAGGAACACGGCCAGCGCCGCACCCAGGCCACCGGCCGCCCCAGAGCCCGGGATGGCGTCGGGATCCACCCCGAGCTCGCGGATGATGGCGTCACGGTAGGTGGCCATGCCTTGCTCGAGGCGCTCGCGCATCTCGGGCGTCGCGCCCTTCTGCGCGCCAAAGGTGTGCGTGGCGCCGTCCGGTCCGCACAGCGGGTTGGTGACGTCGCACATCGCGACGAAGCTCGTGGAGCGGGCCCTGGGATGCAGGCCCGAGAAGTCGATGTGGGCGACGCGCTCGAGGTCCGCCCCCGTGCCGGCAAGCTCCATACCCCGGCTGTCGAGAAACCGCGCGCCCAGGGCGCGCATGCAGCCCATGCCGCCGTCGTTGGTGGCCGACCCGCCGAGGGCGACGCTCACCTCGTCGACGCCCTGGTCGAGAGCGTCGCGGATGAGCTCGCCCGTGCCGTAGGTGGTGGTGTGCAGGGGGTTGCGCAGCTCCGGCGCGACCAGGGGCAGGCCCGATGCCGCAGCCATCTCGACGATCGCACGATGGCCGCCCAGCAGGCCATACGTGGCCTCGACCCTCTCCATCAGCGGGCCATGCACGGCGATCGTCCGCCTCTGGCCAGCCGTGGCCCTGATGACGGCGTCGGAGGTGCCCTCGCCGCCATCGGCAACAGGCACACCAACGCACTCGCAGGGCCCAAACACCTGCCCGGCAGCCTCCCGCAGCAGATCGGCCGTATCGTCGCTGGTCAATGAGCCCTTGAAGGAGTCCGAGACAAACAGGAGCCTCACGATGTACCCCAATCCGCCTCCTGCGAGGCCTCGAGTGCGGCGCGACATCAGGCGATAGCCTGCTGGGAGCATACCAAAGGCGAATGCCGCCGCGGCCGCGACGGCAGCCGGGACAAAGGCATGAGAGGATTATCCCGAGAATCTTCGGCCTGGGCCGCACATTTCGGGCGGCTCCTCCGTTGTGATAGGTAGAGGGGGTGATGGGCTTGGCCGACAAGCGCGACGCGCACCTGGACCCAGACCGGGCGCGCGCGATAGCCGAGGAGTGCTACGGCGAGGTGCTGGCGTACTGCAGACGCCACGCGCCTGCGGGGCACGACCCGGCAGACCTCACGCAGGAGACGTTCCTGCGCTTCGTGAGGGCGGGAACCTACCGCGAGCGCGGCAAGCCCATCGCCTACCTGATAAGAACGGCGCGAAGCGTCTGCATCGACGCAAGCCGCGAGCGGCGCCTGGAGTGCGTGAGCCTCGACTTCGACGTTGCCACCGAGGATCAGGCCTACGGCGACCTCGCGCTGGGCGAGGCGCTGGCGACGCTGCCTGCCGAGCTGCGCGAGGCGGTCGAGCTGCGCTTTGGGGCAGGGCTCGGGATGGGTGACGTCGCACGCGCCCTCGGCATCAGCCGGTTCTCGGCAAGGAGGCGCATCAGCGCCGCGCTCAGGCTGCTCGGCGACGAGCTGGGGAAAGGTGATTCGGATGGGTGAGATCAGGGGAAGGCGCCTCGAGGCCGCGCTGGCACGTCACTACGCGGCACAGCGAGAGGGAGCCAAGCCCGACGCGATCGACAGCCTCGTGGGGGCCATGGTCGCGGAGGACGCGCGCGCCCGCAGGGAGGATGCCCCCGACATGGGCGGCGTCGCGTTCGTCATGGCCCAGGTGCGCTACATACCCACCTGGGTCTGGATCGCGCAGTGCGCGTTCGTCGCGCTCATGGTCACCGTGGCGCACGTCAGCGGAGACTCGAGCGCAACGCGATGGGCGGTGGGGCTCCTCTCCGCCGCATCGGTGCTCACCTGCGTCCCGACGCTCCACGCGAGCACGCTGCACGGCGTGATCGAGCTCGAGCGCGCCTGCCGCAACGGCGCCGCGCGCGTGCTCGTGGCGAGGCTCGTCATCCTCGGCTGCTCGGGCGCCCTCTGCGTGGCCCTCATGGTGGCGGGGACCTCCGCCGCGACGGGGTTGAGCGGGCTGCGCGTCGCGCTCTGGGCATGCCCACCGTACTTCTGCTCGTGCGCGGGCTCCCTGCTGATCCTGCGCCGGGTGCGACCGTCGGCGGCGCTGGCGGCAAGCGCGGCCTGGACGGCCACGTGCTGCAGCGCGCTCTACGCCGTCGGGCAGGTCTTCCCCCGCGGATACGACGACGCCTCGCTGGCCGTCTGGACGCTCGCCGCCCTCGTGGCGCTCGCCTGGCTCGCGCGCGAGGCGACGCTGACCGTTCGGGCGGCGGCAGAGGGGCTCGACCCCTTCTCCCCGCACGCATTCATGACCTACAGATAAGGACGTGCATGATGGAACTGACACTGGATCGGCTGACGAGGCAGTTTGGGGCGAGGATCGCCGTGGATCGCGTGACGGCGACGCTGGGGCCGGGAGTCACCGGGCTGCTCGGCGCGAACGGCGCAGGCAAGACCACGCTCATGCGGATGGTCTGCGACGTGCTGCGGCCCACCAGCGGGCGCATCTGCTACGACGGCCAGGACATCTCCGCGATGGGCGACGGGTACCGCGCCCTGCTCGGCTACCTGCCACAGGACTTCGGCTACTATCCCGACTTCTCCGCGCTTGACTTCATGTGCTACATGGCCACGCTCAAGGGGTTCGGACGCCGGGACGGCAGGCGCAGGAGCCTGCGCCTCCTGGAGGAGGTCGGCCTCGCGCACGATGCGCGGCGCAAGGTGAAGACCTTCTCCGGCGGCATGAAGCAGCGCCTCGGCATCGCGCAGGCGATGATAAACGACCCGACGATACTGGTGCTCGACGAGCCGACGGCAGGGCTCGACCCCAAGGAGCGCGTGCACTTCCGCAACCTCATCGCGGGCTTCGCGCAGGACAAGGTCGTCATCCTGTCCACGCACATCGTAAGCGACGTGGAGTTCATCGCCAAGCGGATACTCGTGATGCGCTCCGGCTCGTTCGTCATGGACGGCACGCCCAAGCAGGTGGTGGCCCAGGCGGAGGGCAAGGTCTGGGAGTGCCACGTCGACGCCCGCCGCGCCGAGGCCATGGCCGCGAGCATGGTCGTCGCCAACGTGCGCTACGCGACGGACGGCCATGCGGTCGTGCGGGTGGTCGCCGAAGCCGCGCCGACGGCCGACGCGCACCGCGTCGAGCCGACGCTGGAAGACCTGTACCTGCACGTGTTCAATGACGCGGACGCACGATAGGAGGCCACGATGGGGACCCTCATACGGTACGAGCTCAAGAAGATTCTCTGCAACCGCGCGGGTATGGTCGCCTGCGCCTGTGCGTACCTCCTGTTGGTTGGCATCACGGTCGCGAACATCCTGACCGCCGGAATCTGGGACACCCAGACCGGGACGTACGTGACCGGGATGAGGGCGCAGGAGGTCATCCGGCACATGGAGCAGGGCCATGCGGGAGTGCTCGACGACGCGCGCGTCGCAGCGGACATGGCCACCTACGACGAGGCGCAGGCGCGCTGGGCCGCAGACGCCGAGCGCCTGGGCGGCATGTCCGGCCAGCAGATCATCGACGAGTACGGCATCGAGTTCTGGCGCGAGGTCGACCGCGTTCGCTCCGACGTGTATTACCTGCGGCTCGATTCCATCCTCACCCTCGATGACAAGGGAGCGCGAGCGTCGAGCCTGCAGGAGGGCGCCGAGACGCTCACAGACCACATGCTGTCGGGCAGCTACCTGGAATACTTCCCCTACAGCGACGCCGAGCAGGGCTACTGGAAGGCCAAGGCCGCGCAGATCAGCTGGCCGCTCGAGTACGGCTATGCGGGGGCATGGAACACCATCTCCTCGTACCTGAGCTTCTATGGCTTCGTGGTGCTCGCCACCTGCATCGCCCTCTCGGGTATGTTCACGGGTGAGTATCGGGATCGCACCGCCGCCATCGTGCTGCCCACGCTGCGCGGCAGGCAGGCGCTGCCGCGCGCCAAGGTGGCCGCCTCGTTCGCGTTCGCGACCGTGTACTACTGGCTGAGCGTGGCCAGCACAGCGGGCATCGTCCTTGCGGCGCTCGGTCCTGAGGGCGCGAGCCTGCCGTACCAGGTGTTCGACTTCCAAAGCCCCTACCCGCTCACCGTGGGTCAGGTATGCGGGCTGGTCATCCTGCTCGGGTGGCTCGTCTCGCTCGGTTGCACCGCCTTCACGCTGCTGCTCTCGTCACGCATGCGCTCGACCATGCCCGTGGCCGTGGTGCCTTTGGCCATCGCCTTCCTGGGCGTCTTCGCCGAGCTGATCGTCCCGCTCACCAAGGTCGCCCATCTCACGCCCTTGAACGCCTTCGACGACTCGTTCGTGGCCATGGCCAGCTACGCGGTGGGGCCGCTGGTGCTCGACCTGCCGAGTGCGGCCGCGTTGCTGTACGGCACGCTCCTGCTGACGTGCGTGCCCATTGCCACCCGCTCGTTCACACGGCATCAGGTGGCGTAGCTGCGATAGCTGCGACAATGCAGGGAGTCGCATCGTAGGGTGGCGGGACAGAAGCCATGCGCCACGGAACGCTTGTGGGCCGTCTTGGGGAGTCGCATCGTGAGGTGGCAGGCCACGGGCCATCCCTGGCTTCTGTCCGCCACCTGCAACCTGGCATCGCTCTCCCTGGGGCTTCCCGCCCTCCCCCGGTGGGGCCCAGGTGGAGGCCTAGGCAGCCCATTCGGACAACGATACGAACCCGACCCACCTACTATCGTCGATTTCATTTGCAAAACGTGGGAAAACGCTCCGCATTTTGACGATAGTAGGCGGGTCGGGTCCACACCAGACAGAAAATAGCCCATGTTCAAGGACCCCCACCCCTTGAGAACGTGATCCAGACATCGCTGTGGCAGTCGCAGGACGGCCTGCATGCAACGCATGAGGTCACGGTCGCCAGAAAACGCCGCTGGCGCACCGCACGAGATTGCTTGCGCCCGGTCTATGCGGTACGTTTACATAAAGAGCCCGTATGTACTCGCTCGACCACATGAACGGGGCCGGCCTGCGACGCGTCTTGAGAGGTGAGATTCGATGAAAAGGATCGTTATTCCAGTTGTTCTCGCAATTTCTATCGCTTTGACGGGATGCGCCACCTGCAACGACCCTTCGCGGGGAGACGAGGGCAAGCAGAGCGTTACATCGCAGAAAACGGATCACGACGCGCAGCCAACCAAGCCTGAGACCTTCCAGCTGACCGTGTACCACCCAAACGAAACCGTGGATGGCTTTGATGAGAAGACGGTCGAAGTCACATCGATCGATGAGCAGGTGATCGTCGAGCAACTGATCCTTGCAGGGGTTCTTCCCGTGGACACGTCGGTGAACAGCATCGAGAACGAGGCGGGTCAGCTTCGCGTGGACTTCAACTCGAAGTTCCGTGATGCCGTGAGCGGAGTTGGCACCGCAGGCGAGTACGTGAACATCGGAAGCGTTGTCAACACGTTTCTCGTGGCGTACGACGCGAAGGAGATCCTGATAACCGTTGATGGCGAGGTCTTGGAGAGCGGTCACAACGTATATGACTCTCCCTTGACCTTTTTCGAGTCCCAGTGATTTGGCGCCGGTGACGACGAGGGTCGCCTCGGTGGAATCGCGCGCGTGGAATGGGATGCCTGCCTCGGCTTGAGATTCATGCTGGCTTGGGACTCATATTGACCAGGCCACCGTTAAGTGCGAAAAAATGTTGATATTCATGATACTTAAGAAGCACATGTTTGCAGGTATAAGGCTTGTCGTGCTGTCTGGCGCGTCACGAATATCAAAACTTTTTCGCACTTACTTCTCTCGGGCGCCCATAGAGCGTGTCGTGTCGCCCGCAAGGTAGCGGCGGCAGGGCTCATCGTCGCTTGGCACGACGCGGTCTCCTTCCCGTGAGCACGTCTCGAATGGGCGACCCGTGTCGCAGGATCGTCCCCGCTCCGTCACGTAGCGTATGCCAGGACGGCATGCGACCGGTGCGTCTCGCGGATGCTCGCCCACCATCTGCCTGGACAAAGGCATCGAGTGTCCTGGTGCCCGCCCGCTGCGTGAGGGAGACGGCCTACAGCGCTTTCCGCAGGTAGACCATGTCTTGCAGCAGCACGCCGCCCTCCCAGATGGGGTGGTCGTAGTTGTCGGCGAAGAAGCCCTTGGCCACGTGGTGGCGCACGAAGCCGCAGCGCTCGTAGAAGGGCACCGTAAGCGGACTGTCGCCCGTGCCCACCTGAAGGGCGACAAACTCTCCCGCATACCGTGTGGCGGCGAAGTCGAGCAGCGCCCTCCCGTAGCCCTTCCCCTGGCAGGCAGAGTCGACCGCCAGGCTCTTGACCTCAGCCACACCCTCGCCCTCGTCGGTCACGAGGCACACGGCCACCACGCCGGAGCCGTCATCGAGCACCCACAGCTCGCCTCGGTCGAGGTAGCGCTCCACCATGTCGAGCTGCTCGTCTGCCAGCAGGAGCAGCGGCAGATAGCGCCGCCTGTCGCCCGTGACCTTGCGAATCTCGACCATTCCGTCCCCCCTCGGAGGCGCATCCCTGCCGGGCCTACCGCCGGGCGACACGGACCACCGCAGCGCATTGTACGCCACCCCGTCTGGGCACGGACGCTTGGTCGGCGACCTGATCGGCGACCTGGACGGTGACCTGTCGATGACCTGGTCGGCGACTTGCCGACGACTTGGTCGGTGGCTTCTGGGAGCTGCCCGCCCGCTTGGGTGTCCCGCTGATGAGCAGGCGTTCGTGTCTGCGGCTCACTTCCAGGCACGCATGAAACGAGTCGCTTCTCACCTAGACACGCGGCTCTCCCGTGCTGCGATGCACTGCGCTCGTGGTTGGGATGTCGCATCGCATGGGAACAAAAGTCACCCGCGCGGATGGCAACCTCAAGCAGCTTGGCCCTGACCTCTCACCGGCATGCGGTACCATGTGCTAACGGGTTGAGGCTGTCAAACCGCAAGGGGCGCGCCTTGGATTACGTGCTCACAGTCAAGCGCTTCGAGGAGCTTACCGTCGATGAGCTCTATGCCATCATGAAGCTTCGGATCGACGTGTTCGTCGTCGAGCAAGCATGCGCGTATCCCGAGCTAGATGGGCTCGACCGCCAGAGCACTCACGTGTTCTACCTTGATGGGGACGGCCTGATCGTCGCTTACTTGCGGGTGTTCGAACGGGCTGGGGAGCCCGGAACCATGCAGATCGGGCGCGTGATCGCCGCGGAGCGAGGAAGCGGGATGGGCCGAAGAATCATGGAGGCGGGCCTGGACGTGTGTCGTGCGGTTCCCGGCTCGCAGGAAGCCTACCTCGAGGCACAGGTATACGCGAGGGGCTTCTACGAGCGACTGGGCTTTGCGGCCTGCTCCGAGGAGTTTGACGAAGACGGCATTTCCCACATCGCCATGCGAAGGGCGCTGTAGAAGGGCCAGTCGCTTGGCGTGCCCGCGCTGATGCATGCTGCCGGGCGCTAAAGCCGTGCAATGGGAGCCGCTCCGCCAACCACCGCTCCTACGCGGCCGTGGCGGGAGTCACATGCTAATGGGCAGTGGGCTGCGCGGACGGTGACCGTCCTGCCCTTCCCCTAGAGCCGGATCACGTGGACCTCGTTGCCGTGCTCCTCGATGATGCGCACGAGGTCTTCCGCACTCATCCAGACGGTGGCGGTGTTGTCATTGGGGTGCACACCGATGATTCCGCCAGAGAAGTCGGCATCGAGGTAGAGCGTGACCTTCCTCTCCTCGTCATCAAGCAGGCCGAGCGGGGTGACCGCTCCTGGGATGAGGCCCATTATGGCCATGAGGTCGTCTGCCGAGGCAAACGAGAGTGCCCGCGTGCTGTGGGTCCTTCTGAACTCCTTCAGGTCGACGCGCTTTTCTCCCATGACCGAGATGAGGTAGTAGTTGCGCTTCTTGTCATCACGCACGAAGAGGTTCTTGGCGTCACGCTCCGGGTATGGCAGCCCTGCGGATGCAAGCTCGGCCATGTTGAACACGGCCTGGTGCTCGGTGACCTGAAAGTCAACGTCATGAGCCTTGAGGTAGTCGTAGGTATCCCGTTTGTTCATCTTCCCCACCTTGGGAGTGCATGCTTCTTTTCTCATTGGCGTGCCAGGGCAGCCGAGATTGGCGCCGTCGCCGCCAGCGTTAAGAGAAATGCTGGCCGGATGCCTCGCACGTGTGTCTGACGGCCTCAGGCATCTGCATGGCCGCCTCCTGATCTGTCCGTGTATGCCTGACTATCTTACCCGTTGCTAATCGTCTACCAATACGACGGCGATCTCACTGAGGTGGCGCCAGGCCATCCGGCCATCCCTTGCCATTATCATCCCGCAGTTTATAGTTGCATCATCGGACATGTTTTATTCCTTCGCGGTCTGTTAGAATGTGATGCGCTCTGTATTTACATTCGATTTACTTAGTAAGGATTCTCATGAAGTATCGAGAGCTTGTTGGATCGGGAGCCTCGACCCCAGAGATTCAGTCCTACCTCACAGACTCCGAACTTGTCACGGTCACGCTTCGGCTGCCACGTACCATGCGCGACTCCGCCAAGGAATACGCCACGCTCAACGGCCTTAACTTCACGTCTCTTGTGAAGCAGTGCCTTATCGAGCGACTTACGAAGAAGGACTAGCCATGCAGCCGGACTTCTTCGACAACAAGGCACGTATCGTAAAGGACGATCTGGTCGCACGCATCAAGCACGGCGACAGGCTTTCGGTCGCGGCCTCGGTCTTCTCCATGTACGCCTACCGCGAGCTTTCCGAGCAGCTGGAAGGGCTCGACGAGTTCCGCTTCATCTTCACCTCTGACGCCTTCACGGCCGCGCGGCCAAAGCGCGAGAAGCGGGAGTTCTACATCCCACGGCTTTCGCGCGAGCAGGGGCTCTTCGGCACGCAGTTCGAGATAAGGCTTCGCAACGAACTCACCCAAAAGGCCGTGGCGACCGAGTGCGCAGACTGGATACGGCGCAAGGCGCGGTTCAAGTCCTTCGACGAGCCGGGGCACATGGACTCATTCTTGGCGGTGTCCCACACCGACGACGACATCGCATACCCTCCCTTCGACGAGTTCACCACGGTCAAGCTCGGCACCGAGCGCGGTGACTCCGGTTTCTCCATGACGATGCGACTCGACGCGAGCCAGTCGCGCGAGTGCCTGCGAAACTTCGACGAGGCTTGGGACTCGGGACAGCTCCAGGACGTCACCGACGCGGTCATCGACAGCATCACGACCATGTACGCCGAGAACGCGCCCGAGCTTGTGTACTACGCGGCGCTCTACCGCATCTTCAACGAGTTCCTCGACGACATCTCGGACGACGTTTTGCCCAACGAGGGCACAGGCTTCCGTGAGAGCGCGATCTGGGGCAAGCTCTACGACTTCCAGCAGGACGCGGCGCTCGCCATCATCAACAAGCTCGAGACCTATGACGGTTGCATCCTGGCCGATTCCGTCGGTCTTGGCAAGACGTTCACGGCGCTGGCCGTCATCAAGTACTACGAGAGCCGCAACCGCAACGTACTGGTGCTCTGCCCCAAGAAGCTCAAGGACAACTGGCTGACGTACAACCAGAACGTCGTGAACAACCCGATAGCGGCGGACCGGCTGCGCTACGATGTGCTCTACCACACCGACCTGTCGCGCGACCGTGGCATGAGCGAGACGGGCATACCGCTCGACCGCATCAACTGGGGCACGTACGACCTCGTGGTCATCGACGAGTCTCACAACTTCCGCAACGGCGCGGACTCCGCATCCAAGAACGACGACAAGGAAAACCGCTACCAGCGCCTGCTTGCCCGCGTGATACAGGAGGGAGTCAAAACCAAGGTGCTGATGCTGTCCGCCACGCCGGTCAACAACCGCTTCCGCGACCTGCGCAACCAGCTGGCTCTTGCCTACGCCGGCGACGGCTCCAAGTGGGAGGGCCGGCTGCGCATCGACAACGACATCGAGACCGTGTTCAGAAATGCCCAGGTCGTGTTCACACGCTGGAGCAAGCTTCCGCCCGACCAGCGCACCACCGAGGCGCTGACACGCATGCTCGACTTCGAGTTTTTCGAGGTGCTGGACCAAGTAACGGTGGTGCGAAGCCGCAAGCACATCCAGCGCCACTACGACATGGCCGCACTCGGGCCGTTCCCGCGTCGCAACAAGCCCATATCGAAGCGCCCGCACCTCTCCACGCTCGAAGGCGCGATAAGCTACCACGAGATCTACGAGGAGCTTGAGGACCTAAGCCTCGCCATCTACATACCGTCGCAGTACCTGCAGCCCAGCAAGGTGAGCAAGTACGCGAACGAGAGCGGCGGCAACCTGACCATGGCAGGGCGCGAGACGGGCCTTCGCAAGCTGATGAACGCCAACCTGCTCAAGCGCCTGGAGAGCTCGGTGTGGTCGTTCCGCATGACGCTCGAGCGCATCCTCGGCTACATGACCGCGACGCTCGACGTGATAGACGCCTATAAGGCGAACCGTAACCAGCGTATAGTCGTGGAGGACACCAGCTCGCAGTTCGACTTCGACCTCGACGACGAGGAGATGTTCTTCGAGGTCGGCGGGAGGACGAAGATAGACCTCGAGGACATGGACTGGCTGAGCTGGGAGCGCGACATCGCCGCCGACGTCGAGACCATCCACGTCCTGCTGAGCATGATCAAGGACATCGACCCGGCGCACGACGCGAAGCTGCTTGAGCTGTGCGACCAGCTGCGCGAGAAGGCGAAACACCCGATAAACCCCGGCAACCGCAAGGTGATGATCTTCACCGCGTTCGCCGACACCGCAGAGTACCTTTACGAGCACGTGAGCAGATTCGCCAAGCGCGAGCTTGGCCTTGAGACGGCGATGGTGACGGGCACGAGGCCGGGACGCAGCACGCTCAAGAAGGTGCCCGCCGACATGGGCTCCATCCTCGCATACTTCTCGCCCATATCGAAGGAGCGTGCCGTCGTCGCGAAGCGGCTCGAAGGCCAGGACATCGACATCCTGATCGCCACCGACTGCATATCCGAGGGCCAGAACCTGCAGGACTGCGACTACCTCATCAACTACGACATCCACTGGAACCCCGTGCGCATCGTGCAGCGCTTCGGGCGCATCGACCGCATCGGATCCAAGAACGACGTGATCCAGCTGGTGAACTACTGGCCGGACGTGGAGCTAGACGAGTACATCAAGCTCAAGGCCCGCGTAGAGGAGCGCATGCGCATAACCGTCATGACCTCCACGGGCGACGACGACTACATCAACGAGGAGGAGAAGGGCGACCTCGAATACCGCGAGCGCCAGCTCCGCAAGATGCAGGAGGAGGTCATCGACCTTGAGGACGTCTCCGGCGGCGTGTCCATCACCGACCTCGGACTCAACGACTTCCGCATGGACCTCGTCGGCTACTACAAGGCGAACCCCGAGGTCGACCGGCTGCCGAGCGGCATCCACGCCGTCGTGGCGGGAGACGAACCAGGCGTGCTCTTCGTGCTGAGGAACGTCAACCCCGGCGTGAACATCCAGGGCAGGAACCACCTGCACCCCTTCTTCCTCGTGTACGTGAAGGACGACGGCGAGGTGCTGCACGGGCACCTCGACCCCAAGGACGCGCTCGACGCCATGCGCCTGCTCTGTCGTGGCAAGACCGAGCCGGACGCCGACCTCTGCCGGGCCTTCAACCGCGAGACCAAGAACGGGCACGACATGAGGAGACAGGCAAGACTCCTCAAGGATGCCGTCGGCTTCATCATCGAGGCAAAGGCCGAAAGCGACATAGACAGCTTCTTCGGCGGAGGAACGACGAGCTTCCTTGAGAATGACGTGGAAGGGCTCGACGACTTCGAGCTCGTGTGCTTCCTGGCGGTGAGGCCATGCTAGGGCTGCCGAGCACGACCGAGGTGGGGCGCCGCCTGCCCAAGGAGGCGTTCTACCGGAACCTCAAGCTGGACGCGAGGACACACGACGAGTTCGTGCGCCTCATCAAGCGTATCACCATCGCCAACAGCATCAAGCCCTCGACCGCCAACGTGGCCGACGGCGAGGCCGTGCACGAGATCATGGTGCTCGAAATCCTGCTCAAGGGAGACGAACAGCCAACGCGGGCCATCGAGGCGATAGCGACCGGCAACCCGCACCGACTCGTATTCCGCACCGAGCCTGGCGGCACAACCTACCTGCTGCGCCGTGGGCTGCACTCGGCGGACGGACTCGATGCCCTTACCCTTGTGGGTCGCGCGCTCGACGCTACCTGGGACTCCATCTGCGCTCAGATCATCTTCGATGACGAGGATGGTACGGACGTGGACGGACGCATCGAGCGAGCAAGGCGCATCGCAGCCCTGGAGGATGAGATTGCCAAGCTAGACGCCGCTTGCCACAAGGCCCAGCAGATAAACCGTAAGAACGAGCTCTTCGCGCGGCTCAAAGCAAAGAAGAGCGAACTCAAACTACTCGAAAGCTCTGAGAATGAGAAAGGCGAATAGATGGCTACAGACCCCATCAACAGCCAAGGCGACGTCGAGGACGAGGAGAACAAGATTATCTCTCTTCTGCACAAAGTTCTCGGCTCCTGCAACATCAGCTTCTTATTTGGTGCCGGTGTAAACGGACTTGCGTTGCCTTCTTTCGCCCATTTCGATTCCACTATCGCAAAGATGACCGAACTTGGCCTTCCTGGTGGTGACATCGAGAGAGCATTGCAGGCTTGCAAAGACGAGACTACCCGTCAGGATGTCCTTGACACATTTGTTGCGGAGTTCAATCAGCACAAAGGGTATACGCTTGACAACCCGTCCCTCGTCAACCTTCGGCGACTTCTGAATGCAACCCACAAGGCCGTAAGCAGGGCCGAGAATCGACATCCAGAAGGTAAGCGCATCAACGTCTTCACCTTGAACTACGATCGCGTCGCTGAGGAAGTCCTTGAGGCGAGCGGCTATTTCAACTACGTACTTAAAAGCGAGACGAAATCCTTCCTCCCCTTCAACGTCGTCGGCTACAACACCGAGACTCGGGCCTTCGTGCCCACCTTCGCCATCTATAAGCTGCATGGTTCGGTTGAGGCTGACCGCACCCTCAAAAGCGAGGGAATCGTGTTCCCTGGGCAGGACAAGCTGGGAAGCATCATCTCTGATTTCTACGAGACGCTTTTCGCCATGAAGGGCGAGCTGCTGAGGAAGAACGCCGCCCTCTTCGTAATCGGCTATTCCTGGATGGACGAGCACGTCAACGACGTCATCAACAGTGCGATTGACAATGGCTTGACCGTCGTGTTCCCCCAATACAGCAATCGAAATAAGGTTCCTAATAACCTGGATGGGAAAATGCTCGTTATTCCGCCTGTCGACGTCAAGCACCTCCGCGATACAACTAAGACCCTCGCCGAGTTCTTCGAGAAGGCGATGTTTTGATGAATATCGGGCGCATCGCGAGGGTTGATGGCGTGCGGGTATCCGCCGCGTTCTACGAACGGCTGCAGCCATTCCTGGTCACCGCGGGAAAGCCAGTTGCCTCGCCTCGCATCAACTCTTTCGTTAAAACAGGTGTTGGGCTTGATACGGTCATCTGCCAAATCGTCGGCGAGCACGAAGCCGAGTTCGACAAGAAGAGCGAGATCACTAAGGCCGAGCAAGCTGCACCGACTGGCGCATTTGTCGTTGACCTAGAAGTGCGCGGGCACATAAGCAACGGTGAGTTTAAGGGTGGCTTGAGATGCCTGCCCATCGTCGGCGCTACAGTCGAGACGCTAAACGGAGAAGAGCTCGTGATGCTCTATTCTACGCATGGGGCAACGGCCATGCGTATCGGGCGAAGTCTCTTCGATGAGACCAACAGCGTCTATCTTGATGCGGGTAGACTTATGGCAAGCCACATCGGCGTTTTCGGTAACACAGGTAGCGGCAAGTCCAATACCCTTGCCAGTATCCTTCACAGGTACGTCAAGCTCATTCCGAAAGGACACCGCAACGCGCGAATTATCGTCTTTGATCTCAACAATGAATATGGTGGGGACGCAGTCGTGCCTTCTCATGAAAAGATCGTCTATCACCTCAATACAAGACAGCAATCCGGCACTAATAGACAGCGTATTCCTCTAGACCTAGACGCGCTCGATGAAGATAGCTGGGGCACTATTCTCCGAGCAACGCAGAAGACGCAGATGCCTGTTGTAAGGCGCGCTTTCAGGCGTTGGAAGAGTGATGATAAATCGCAATTTATCAGCGAGCTGAGACAGTCGATCGCAGACAGACGCACCATGCTTTTTTACACGCTGCGGAACTACTGTGCCGATGATCTTGTTGGAATTGACGAGCTGGCTTTTCATACTAACAGGAATTGTTTTTACTACGCCACCGGGCCAAAGGTTGGGACTAGCGAAGCTTATATTGATACCGAGGATGAACTGGGCAACATCAGCTTTCAATATGAGCCTAGCAGGCTAAAAGAGTTCTACTTCTGGCTTGCGCTCGAGGCTTCGCGCGCCGCTGAAAGCGGCATCAATTTCGAGTTCGTGCAACCCCTATTACCGCGAGCAAAAGGCATCGTCAAGGACCTCGACAAGCTCTTCGACAATGGCAAGGGCACCGATCTGTCGGCTCTATTTGATGGGGCTAATGTAGCCGTAATCCAGCTTGGCGACGTTAATGCTGGCAGCCGCGAAATGCTCCCTTCGCTACTGGCCGAACTCGTCATGAAGGATGCAATGAACAAGAAGGGCGACGATGCGCCCGGTATGATAACGACGCTTGTCGTGGATGAGGCACACAACCTCCTTGGATACAATGCTGAGCAATCAGACCTGGTGCACGACAACACGCTGCGCGTGTTCGAGAGGGTCATCAAGGAGGGCCGAAAGTTCGGCGTATTCCTTTGCCTGGCCAGCCAGAGGCCGAGCGACATATCATCCACCATTACTTCTCAGATACACAACTACTTCATTCACAAGCTCGTTAACCCCAACGATATCGAGCGCATACGCAAGACGGTCAGCTTCATGGGTGAGAGCAGCCTTTCGATGCTTAGCGCCCTCGGACAGGGCGAGTGCATCGTGAGCGGACCATCTCTCTACATGCCTCAATACGTATATATCGAGCAGTTAGACAAGGACAACCGGCCAAACAGCAGCGACTTGCAGCTCTTCGGTATTGGCGGCATTCTGCAGGAGTGCGACTATAGCCAGTTGGAGGACTGACCATGGAAAAGATTGACCGCGTGACGACCGACATTACCCGAGAGAATATCGATCGGCTCGCCGAGCTGTTCCCCTCTGTCGCGACTGAGGTGATGGATGCCGAGGGCAACCCGCAGAGGGCCGTCAACTTCGATGCGCTGCGCGAGTTGCTGGGTGACGTAGCCGAAGGACAGCGAGAGCGCTACCAGTTTACGTGGCCGGGCAAGCGCGAAGCGAAACTACTCGCCCGCACACCTTGCGACAAGACCATGCGACCCGTACATGGGCGCTCCGTGAACTGGGACGCCACCGAGAACCTGTACATTGAGGGCGACAACCTCGAAGCGCTAAAGATTATGCGGGAGACCTACGCTGGAAAGATTAAGCTTATCTACATCGACCCGCCGTACAACACGGGACACGATTTCGTGTACGACGACGACTATGCCCAAACTCACGAAGAGTATGGGGCAGTGAGCGGTGAGTTCGACGAAAAGGGCGGTAGGCTCGTCGCCAATCTCGAGGGTAACGGGCGCTTCCACTCCGACTGGTGCACGATGATGTATCCGCGTCTGCTGCTGGCTCGCGACTTGCTCATGAGCGACGGTGCCATCTTCATCTCCATTAATGATGTCGAATCCGCGAACCTCCGCAAAATCTGCGACGAGGTTTTCGGTGCTGGGTGCTTTGTAGGTGACATCGCATGGCAGCGCACCTATTCGATGAGAAATGACTCAAAAGGGATCCCGGCAGAAGTTGAGCACATCATCGTGTACGGAAAACACCCTCTCTGGACGCCCAACCCATTGCCACGCACGGCTGAGATGAATTCGAAGTACAGTAATCCTGACAATGATCCACAGGGTGACTGGCAGAACACATCGGCATTCGCACCAGGCGGAGTTACACATCAAGGTATGGTATACGCCATCCAGCATCCCATTACAGGCGAAATGATATACCCGACGGCGAACGCTTGTTGGCGCTATTCTCAAGCCGATATGCTCAAATACATGAACGGATGGTGTGCCTACAAGCTCATCGACCTTCATGATGAGGATAAACGTGCTGCTGTTTGCGGCATATCGGCGGAAGAGATAAGAAAAGGTGTAAAAGGGATTGTCCTTGATGATCCTATTGAAGTATCACGAGGGCAGGCACAAGCCGTTTACGATAGAGGCCAGTGGCCACGCTTCTATTTCACAAGCCAAGGCAGAGGCGGCATTCGTCGAAAGACGTACCTGAACAATGTTGGTGGAACGCCCGCATCTAACCTATGGCCTTTTTCCGAGGTGGGGCATACCGACGAAGCTAAAAAGGAGCTGCAGCGTCTATTTGATAGTACAGCTCCCTTCGACACGCCCAAACCCGTTCGGCTCATGGACCGCATTCTTACTATAGCGAGCGATTCTGACTCCCTTGTCCTCGATTTCTTCTCCGGTTCCGCCTCCATGGGTGAGGCGATCATGCGCAAGAACGCCACGGATGGCGGCACACGGGGGTTCATCCTCGTGCAGATACCCGAGGATGCAAGCGGCGGATACGCCACCCTTTGCGACGTCGGCGAGGAACGTATACGTCGTGTTGGGACAGACATAATGTACGAAATAGAAAAGAAGAATTTTAATCTTAAATTGGGTGAGGTACCAAAGTCGCCGCCCGACATCGGCTTCCGCGTCTTGCGCATCGACAGCTCAAACTTCCGCGACACCTACGCCGAGCCTGGTACCCAGCCGCAGAACACGCTGCTCAGCTTCATCGACAACCTCAAGGAGGATCGCACGCCTGAAGACCTTCTCTTCCAGGTGCTTCCCGCCTTCCGCATCCCCTACTCAGCGAGCATTGAGGAGTTTGACATCGATGGGACGACCTGCTTCAACGTGAACGACGGCCAACTCATCGCATGCTTCGACACCGAGGTAGGCACCAACGTCATCGAGCAGATCGCGCAACGCATGCCCATCTACGCCGTGTTCCGCGACGCGTCCCTTGCCGATGACTCGGCTGCCGCCAACTTCGAGGAGCTGTTCAAGACGTACAGCCCCGACACCATCCGTCGCGTGATCTAGGGGCGAGCCATGCAGTTCAAGTTCAAGGAGCGGTGCCATAGCATGCAACGGAGGTGGTCCGCATGAGACGCGAGGAAATCCAAGCTTTGGCACACGACCTGCTCGAATCCGGGCACGTGGAGTGCGACTTCGTCGAATACAAGAAGTCCGACCAACAGAAGGACCGCATTCTCAAAACCATCTGCGCTTTCGCGAACAACTACATGAATCGCGATATCGGGCTCCTTTACCTCGGCGTTGACGAGGAAGACGGGAGCCAGGGCATCAAGGCGATGCCTAGGCGTCCCATAGCGGGCATCGAGCAGGGAAGGCTCGAACTTGTGGAGAACGGCATCAAGAAGTTGCTGGGTTTCCTTGATCCCAAGCCTGTGTGCCACTTCATCCCCGATGCGCTCGATGGCACGTACTGCCTCATCGTTGCCGTCGAGCCCTCTGGACGGCCCGTGACCACGAAGGACAAAGCGCAATCTAGGTACGGTCTCCGTCCCGGACGTTACATACGTGTGTCGCGCGATAGCATCCTGCCCAACTTCGCGCAGGAGTTCCAACTGCTCAAGCGGTTCGCGGGCGTGCACTTTAGCTCGGAACTCAACGAGAAGGCCACGCTCGATGACCTCAACTACGAGTGGATGCGCGAGTATCTGGTGCGCACGGGGGCGAGGCAGGACATACGCGCGCTTCCCAAGAGGGAGATGGCTCGCGCACTCGGTTTGCTTTCCGAAACCGACTTTGGCGGCGACAGAGTTAGGAACTTTGCAGTGCTCATGTTTGCGGACAGGCCAGCAGACTTCATCCCTGGTGCCTTCCTTTCAATCGTCAGCGACATCGCTGACGATACCGATCGCATGACTGAGCAGGTCTTCGACGGGCCGATCTGGATTCAGGCGCAGATGGCGACCACCTGGTTCAAGAATGAGGTGCAGCGCTCGTATACGTTGCGTAGCAGAGAGAGCGAGTTCCACAGGATTGTGTATAACTACCCGGAAGTGGCCTTCGAGGAGCTTGCGACCAATGTGGTGCTGCACCGCGACTACGACAACCGGGACGGTGCGGGGATCTACGTCTATCACGACAAGATCGTGTTCATCAATCACAACCGGCCCGAGCCTCCGGTCACCATCGCAGACATGAACGAGAACACGGAGTTCCCGGACAGGGTGTACCTCAACCCTGAGGTCAAGGAGATGTTCCACGCCCTCGGGCTGATAGAGAGCTATGGCAGCGGCATACGGCGCGCGAAGGCGGCACTTGAACAGAACGGCTCCCCAGCGCTCGCCTTTGGCCCTGCGAACGACACCGACCAGCTCACGAGCGTGACGATGCGGATATCGGTTGAGTTTGCGGAGACGGACGCACGGGTAAAGGGGCGTGTGGCAACGACTCGTGACGCGATGCGTGACGAGATACACACGCCCGAACAGATAAATAACAAGATAAATGACGAGATCAATGACGAGATAAATGATGAGATAAATGACGAGATAAATGACGAGATAAAACTGACCGAGGACGAAGTCCGGCTTATAGATGCGCTTTCCAAGTTGCCCGAGGGAACATACGCGCAACTCTCTGAAATGCTTGGGTGCAGTGAGGCAAAGGTGTACCGACTGGCCAAGTCGCTACGAGGAAAGGGTGTCGTGGAGAGAGTTGGGTCCCGCAAAAGCGGAAAATGGGTCGTCCGTCCAGTCGACTGAGAGGTAGCCGATGCAGTTCAAATTCAAGATTCAGGACTACCAGACCGAGGCAGCGCGGGCCGTGACCGACGTATTCGAGGGGCAGCCCAACCAAGCACCGCTTGCGTACCTGCGCGACATGGGCAGCGGCGTTGGCAAGAAGGACCAGGCGCTCTTGCAGCTCGACTCAGATACTGGCTACGGCAACGCCGGTATCGCTCTCTCGACCAACGCGCTTCTGCGCAACGTCCGTCGCGTCCAACAGGGCAACCAGATCATGGAGTCGGCCTCGCTCAGTCACGATATCGGCGACATCTGCCTCGACGTGGAGATGGAGACCGGCACGGGTAAGACCTACGTCTACATCAAGACGATGTTCGAGCTGAACCGTCTCTACGGGTGGAGCAAGTTCATTGTCGTAGTCCCTTCCATCGCCATCCGCGAGGGCGTGAACAAGACCTTCGAGACCACCGAGCAGCACTTCTTCGAGCAATACGGCAAGCGGATCCGCTACTTCGTCTACAACAGCGACCGGCTGACCGAGCTCGACCGCTACGCCGAGGACGACGGCATCTGCTGCATGATCATCAACATGCAGGCGTTCAACACCTCCATGAGGGAGGGCGCGAAGAACAAGTACGCCCGCAAGATCTTCGAGCCGCAGGACGACTTCCAATCCCGCAAGCCCATCGACGTGATAGCTTCTAACCGCCCCATCGTGATCCAGGACGAGCCGCAGAAGATGGGCGGCAAGGCCACGCAGGGCGGCATACGCCGCTTCAACCCACTGTTCTCGCTTTCGTACTCGGCCACCATCCCGCGCGACCGCAAGGGCAACCCTCTGCACAACCTTATCTTCGAGCTGGACACGCTGGACGCCTACAACCAGCGCCTCGTGAAGCGCATCGAGGTGAAGGGCTTCGAGCTCAAGCACATGCGTGGCACGGACGGGTACCTCTACCTGCAGGACGTCATCGTGAGCCGGACCAAGCCGCCCGTGGCCATCATCGAGCACAAGTACCTCGGGGCGAACGGCGCAGTGCGCAAGGTAGTGGGACGCTTCAATATCGGCGACTCCATCTACGATGCCAGCGGACCAACAAAACTCGAGGCCTATCGAGGCTTCACCATCGCGCCCGACGGCATCATCCCCGACTACGAAGGTCAGGTCGCCTGCGTGCGATTCCTCAATGGACAGGTCGTATGGAAGGGCGAGGTGTACGGCGACTCCGCCGAGGAGGACATGCGTCGCGTGCAGATCCGCGAGACCATACGCAGCAACCTGGAGAAGGAGGAGGCGCTCTTCGCGCGTGGCATCAAGTGTCTCTCGCTCTTCTTCATCGACGAGGTGGCCCGCTACCGCGCCTACGGCGAGGACGGCGAGGAGCTTGTCGTCGGCTACGGTAAGGTATTCGAGGAGGAGTACGAGCGCTGCGCTTCCGAGTATATGGACCAGCTACCCCTCAACGAGCCGTACCGCGCCTACCTCGCAGGCATATCCGCCCACAACACGCACAAAGGATACTTCTCGATAGACAAGAAGGGCCGGGTAATCGATTCCAGGACCAAGCGAGGATCCGACGAATCCGATGACGAGAGCGCCTACGACCTGATCCTGCGCAACAAGGAGCGGCTGCTGTCCTTCGACGAGCCGTGCCGCTTCATCTTCTCCCACTCGGCGTTGCGCGAGGGCTGGGACAACCCGAACATCTTCCAGATCTGCACGCTCAAGCACTCGGACAACGAGACCGGAAAGCGCCAGGAGGTCGGGCGCGGGCTCCGTCTATGCGTGGACGCGACCGGCGAGCGCCATGACCTGGCAATGCTCGGTGAGGAGGAGGTGCACGCCGTCAACGTGCTGACCGTCGTGGCCTCCGAGAGCTACAGCGACTTCACCTCATCCCTGCAGAGCGACATCAGGGGCGGCCTGCACGCGCGGCCCACGCACGTCACCGACGGCTTCCTCAAGGGCAAGGTCGTCACGATGCCGGACGCCACCGAGGTCAGCTTCTCCGAGAGGGAGTCCAAGATCGCCTATGCCTGGCTGCTGCAGAACAACTACATCGACTACGAGGGCACGCCGACCGAGCGCTTCCGCGAGGAGGGCTTCAACCTGGTGGCCGTGGAGCGGCTGCCCCAGGAGATGCGGGTCAAGGCGCCCGCCATCGAGGCGCTGGTCAAGAGTGTCTACGACCCGCACGCCCTCGACGGCATGGTGACGAACGGCCTAGAGACCAAGGTGCCCACTAACAAACTCAACGACAACTTCCAGCGCTTGGAGTTCCAGGAGCTGTGGCGGCGCATCAACGGCAAGCACGCCTACACGGTGGAGTTCTCAAGCGACGAGCTCATCGAGCACGCCGTCGCCCGCATCGACCGCGATCTCGTGGTGAGCGAGCTTGCCTACGCGATGACCATGGGCACCCAGCACGGTACGCTCGACCGCGACAGCCTAGATGCGAAAGCGCAGTTCGGCGTGCAGCGCACTTCCCAAGAGAAGGTGGGTGCCAGGACAGTAACTGGCGTGACGTACGACCTCCTGGGAGAGATGGCCGCGCAGGCGAGCATCACGCGCCGCACCGTGGCGGCGATCCTCTCCCGCATCCACCCGCAGAAATATGCGCTGTACCAGAAGAACCCCGAGGAGTTCATCGCCAAGGTTGCAAAGCTCATCGTGGGCGAGAAGGCCGCCATGGTAGTGGACCATGTGGAGTACCACGCCATCGACGACGAGTACGACACGACAATCTTCACCGAACGGATGCCCAAGAACGCGAGCAGCGCCCTGCCATCGAAGAAGGGCATCCAGGACTACGTCTTCCCGGATTCCGACGGGGAGGCGGGATTTGCGGCGGACCTCGACGCGGCCGACGTGGTGGAAGTCTACGCCAAGCTGCCCCGGACGTTCACCATACCCACGCCCGTGGGCAACTACGCACCGGACTGGGCCATCGCCTTCAAGAAGGGCAGCGTGCGGCATGTGTACTTCGTGGCCGAGACCAAGGGCACGCTCGACACACTGGAGCTTCGCGGCGTAGAGGAGGCAAAGATCGCCTGTGCCAAGAAGCTTTTTAACGAGGCGAGCACCACGGGCGTGAGATATCACGAGGTTACGAACTACAGTGACCTGCTGGCACTGGTCAGTGGCGGAATGGATTAGGAGAAGCTTTGGACGACGACTTTAGCTTCACCATTGAGATACCTTGCGATGACGAGGGTTTTGTCCTGCTGCAATGTCCGCAGTGTGGCGAACCCTTCAAGCTGAGGCCAGGTGACTACGAATCTGATGACGTTCTCGAGGTGTGCTGCCCATCTTGTGGCATCGCCTCCGACAACTACATCACAGATGATGTTATGGAAGTCGCCCTGATTATGGCAAAGAATCAGGCATTCGCAATGATTCACGATGAGATGAAGCAACTAGAGCGTAAAACAAAAGGAAAGGATGTGTCATTCAAGGCCGGAAAGCCACCAAAGCCAGAAGACGCACCAATCCTACAGCCATCCATTGATGCGCTCGCAACCGTCATTTGTTCGCATTGTAGCAGAGAGTCGAAAGTGTCGAGGCTACTCAAGATGTCCGTATTCGTTTGTCCTTTATGCGGGGTGAGCAACTTCAATGAGCGATAAGATCACTCTCAGGAAAACACTCTATCTATTCAACCAGGAGTCAAACACACTCCTTCGATCAAGTTGGGACGATTTGCCAACACCTTTTAGGCGTTTCCTTGAGAGAATCGAATCCCAACCTGTTATCAAGGCTTATCTCGACGAATGTGTATCCTCACATACTCCTGATGGGTTTGATGCTACAAGCGAGGTTGATGCCGTTGCAAACGACTATGGTGCTATATTCGGGCCTTTCAGTACCGACCCAGAAGAAGAGAGCGCTCAGGTTTACCTTATCCTCAAGGAGCTAATAGCCCAGGACATTCGCGGCGACAGTGTCGTGTTCTATGGGTACGCCTCAAAAAAGTTCGCCGACATGTATAAAGCCTTCTTGGACAGGGTTGCGCGTAGGCTTATCACCAACATCGAATGTCATCTGAATATGATTGGAATTGAAATGGGGCTCGATAGCGGAGACGGCATTACAAACAACTTCAACGGACCAGTGCAGACTGCGCAACTTAACCAACCCACAGAAGGATCAACCGTCAATGCTACCCAAACGATTGGTCTTAACACCAGCGAGCTGAACACCTTGCTTGACGCAATTCTCGAAGCCGCCAACGCAGAGATTGAAGACGAGGATACCATCTCCGATATCCGCGATAACGTTGAAATCGTGCGTGTACAAATGGAAAGTGGCGAGCCTAAACGAGGGATCATCAAAGGAGCTTTTAGTTTCCTCAAAGGAGTAAATGGTGGCGTGCAATTCGCAGCAGCCATCGCGCAGATAGCCGAATTCATGACCAACAACGGAATCCAACTGCCATTCCCTAGCTAACCATTGCCCAGCAACGTCACCTTGACTATATGTTCATCGGCGACGTGGGCAGCAACGGCCCCTAAGGACAGGAAGGAAGCCCCCATGCGCTTGGGCCGTGGGCTAGCGTCGCTTGTGCCTGCAAGGCGGCTGCCAGGGCCACAAGGAGAAGGGGGCTTCCCGATGAACGAATATGCCACTCACGTTGGGCTGGACGCGCACGCGCGCAGCGTCTCGCGCGAGGCGCTGGGGCCTGGCGGCGGCGAGACCTGGTCGAGGGCGCCTTCCGGCGAGGGCCACGAGCGCGAGCCGCTCGAACGGCTGGGGAAGCTGCCGGGGCCGGTGAGGTGCGCCCACGAGTCCGGATGCACGGGATCCTGGCTGAGTGGGCTCCTGGAGCGCGAGGGGGCGGCATGCGAGGTGGTCGCCGTCTCGGCGCTGCCCAGGCCGCCGAGGGACAGGCGCCACGAGGACGACCGCCACGACGCCGTGGCGGTGCCGCGCGAGGCCTGCGACCCCGCCGGCGACGCGTCCTGCGTCTGGGTCCCGGACCCCGAGGTCGGGGGGCGCGAGACCTGGCCCGCGCCGCCGGCGCCGCCTCCCGCGTGGTCGGGCCCGCGAGGCGGCGCGGCCGCACGCCGCTGGCCAGGCACGGCTTCGCCTGGAACGAGCGGACGCCCTCCGGCAGCCTCAAGGAGACGTGGGCCCCGGCATGGGGGAGGTGGGCCCGCTCGCGCGACCTCGGCGACCCGCTGCCCAACATGGCGATGGGGATGGAGATCGAACTCGTCGAGCGAATGGAGCGAGGCGCCAAGGAGCTGGCGAAGGCGGTGGCCGAGGAGGCCGGAAGGCCCAGGCGGAAGCCCTGCGTCGACGCGCTGACGCGCCTGAAGGGCGTCGACGTGCAGACGGCCTCCCTGGCGTGCGCCGAGGCCGGCGACCTCCCCCGCCTCAGGGGCGGGCGCCGCGCGTCGCGCCGGATCGGCCGCACGGCGTCCGAGGGCTCGAGCGGCGAGGGCCGCCGCCAGGGCAAGGTCACCAAGGAGGGCAGCCCCTGCCTGCGCCACGCGCTCGCCGGGGGCATCTCGTCGACATCCCGCCAGACCGCGCACAGGAGGTGCCTGCGCCACGCGCTCGCCGGGGGCATCTCGTCGACATCCCGCCAGACCGCGCACAGGAGGTGCCTGCGCCCCGGCCACGAGGTGCCGTCCCAGGTCGGGGACGTCGCGCTCGAGGCCGACGCGCGGCTGAGGAGGAAGTGCGACGCGCCGAAGGACGCGGGCAGGCACGCCAACGTCGCGAAGGTGGCGGTGGCGAGCGAGCTCGCGCGCTGGATGCGGGCGATCGGGCTGCGGGCGCAGCGCGAGCGGGCGGCCGCATGGGGCGGCCCGAGGACACGGCCATCCCCTCCGCGGCCAAAGGCTTGCGGCGCGCAGGGCAGCTCGCGTTGGTCACATGCGCAGCCGCCCGCGAAGCGCGCAGGCCGCGCCGAGAGGGCGGCCAGGCGCGTCCCTTGGCTGCCCGCCGCGCGCGGGGTCTGCGACCCTGCCCGTACCGGAGAGAGTCGCACTGCGGGCCGGGGCTCGCCCCGGTAGCCGCGAGTCTGTGAGCGGGTCGCATTGAGCATCCGAGCATGAGGGGCGCGCCGCCCCAACTCGAGGACACGCTCGCAGCCGAAGCCTGGAGGTGAGGGAGGCCAGCCCCCGGATCAGCTGCCCGGGGGCTGGCGAACTATGCCTCTTGACAGGCCGATGAACGTATGTGTGACGCAATTCGACAATGCCCGTACTGGTACAGGTGCGGGCATTGTTCGTCTCTGCCCGCCCCACGAGACGAAGCGATGTTGGCGGCAGGGGAATTCGGCCCTATGCCAGTCGGGCGAATCCAACCAACCTGAGTCGAACTAATCCAACCATTGGTGAATGAAGTGCCCTTGGGACAGCCTGCCCCGAGGGCGTCGCTGACCACCGAGGCACCGACAGCCGTCTTGCCTGCATGTCTTCACTGCCTGCGGCTGCATGCCGCGCTGCCTAGTCGCCTGGGAAACCGCCCCCACAGAGAAGGTGCCGAGCTCGCGTCCGCGGCAGCTCGGGCCGCGCATCGTGAGGACCGAGGCCTTGCCGAAGACGCGGTCGAGGGCGCACGGCAGCGTGTCGTCGCCGTCAAAGGACTCGTCCCAGCCGCTTGCCGGCGTGTTGCTCGTGAGGGTCATCGTGCTCGGCCCCTCCCTCTCGTGCCTGCGGTCAACGACGTCGAGGGGCAGGTCGGTGGAGAGCTCCGACCCACGCGCGCCGGACTCCTCATGTTCGGCGAGGACCGTTGGATCACATACGAGTTCCCGCATTATTTTCTGGACTATCGGCAGGAGACAGGCCACGACACGCGCTGGGAGGATCGCTTCACCAGCCAGCCCGGCGACTGGACCGGCAACGTGTACGACTTCTACTTCCGCGTGTACAACAAGCTCAAGGCGGCGCTCAAGGTGCCCTTCCGCTTGGACGGCGTGGACGACGCACCAGCCCACGAGGCGCTGCGCGAGGCCATCGTGAACGCGCTCACCAACGCCAACTGGTTCGACCGGCGTGGCGCGGTGTGCGTGTGGAGCGACGAGGCCATCACCATCGCGAACCCAGGCAACTTCCGCGTGCCCATCGAGGAGACGCGCAAGCCCGGCAGTACCGATCCGCGCAACGAGGCCATGATACGCATGTTCGCGATGGTGGAGATTGGCGAGCGAGCTGGCAGCGGCATGGACAAGATATTCGGCGACTGGGCCTGGGTGGGATACGACGAGCCCAACTACGATGTGGCCTTCGGCCCAGACCGCTCGACGCTTACGCTCCCGCTCGTATCGATCGGCGAAGAACCGTCGAAGTGCGGTGAAGAGCGTCAAAGAAGAGATGACAACTGCGCAGAAGGCGGTGCTGAAGTATCTAGAAGCTAATGGACCATCGAGGACAGCAGAAATTGCGTCCGGAATCGGCATGGGCACGTCGTACACGGATACGCTGCTACGCAACTTGGTTGATCTAGGCCTCATAACCGTGAGCGGAGCAACGAGCGCACGCCGCTATCGGTTGCGCAACTAGCTTTGAAGCATTAGAAGCGTAAATGCATAAACTGGGCTAAGCATGAGAGTAATAGTCGAGCACATGAATCATGACGAAAACTATGAAGAAACCTGTTTTAAGAAGAATGGACATGCTATCAATGGTCTTTAATGTAAAGATAAAAATACGTGGATAGATTGTTGGGCTATGAAAAACCGGCAGATAATAAATGTTGAGAATCTTGTCGTTAACGAGGAGAATCCACGCTTTGAGGCGGTGTCGACCGAGGACGACGCACTATATTCGATTCTCACTGACCAGAGGCTTGGCTCTGGCAATAAGATTCTGAACCTTGCCCGTGACATTGCCGCACACGGACTCAATGCCTCTGAGTTGCTTATTGTAAGCCCGATAGAGGGAACGGGTACATATCGGGTTCGCGAGGGAAACCGCCGCGTTACTGCAATCAAGCTTTCCCTGTTCAGTGAGCTTATACCTGAGGACTATCGCAAACTGGCACCTCATTTTAAAGAGCTGACGGATGCGATGCAGGCTCATCGACTCATTGAGTGCTGCATATGCGATGACGAGCAGGAGATACGCAGGCTTCTTCTACTGCGCCACGGTGGCGAGAGCAATGGCGTCGGCACGGTGAAATGGAACTCGGCCCAAACGACGCGCTTCAATGAAGAGGGAAACCCGCAAACTGCACGTGCGCTTTCCCTTATCAGACACTTGCAGGAAGACTATGGCCAAGGCGACTTGTGGAAAGCTGCGGCTGTAATCCCGCCAACCAATCTCGGCAGACTGATCACCACGCCCGAAGTTAGGCGGTTATTGAACATTGGTTTGACGGTCAACGATGCGCACTATCGGGGTGATCATGATGAGCTTTTGCTCGATGTGCTCTTGATACTGAAAGGCAAAGGCGTCGGAGCGATATACGACAAAGATGCGCGTGTGCGACTCGTTGAGGAGGTTGCGGAGCGCGTCGAGCCCGATGGGCCGAGACAGGCTCGACTGCCGTTTGACGCTGCTGTTGATGACGGCGAAGAAGTCCCCGGCGAAAGCGATGGCAACGGTATTGATGCCGAGGCTGACGAACCTCGAGCTGATGCAGACTTGCGTGATGAATCTGTGCTTCCCGACTTCCAAAACGTGACGCAACCGCAGGCGGTAGCAGAAGCCACCGAGCCGCAGCAGTCCGATGCCGGCGATTCAGATGAGGTGGAAACAGGCGAGGACCAATCAGGCGAAACGAGTGCTGGCGGCGCGATTCGCAGGAAGCCGGTGAGTCATAGTGCCAACAAGAGGATGTTCGGCTGTAAACTCAGACCAAAGGGAGCCAAGTCGAACGATCTCTATAGGGCGATTGAATGGATTGACCAGCTGTATCTGGGCAACGTTAACGACAATACCCACTTGCTCCCCATACTCGGATTCTCTCTTCGCTTGTTGGTGGAAACCGTGGCCCGTGAGTATTGCCAAGCCCAAGGCAAAGATCCTGGTCCGAATGCCTTTACCAGCTTTGTGAAGGAAGCTGCTAAACCTGCGATAAAGAAGAAGCTTGATACATCTGGGCGAGCCGACATGGCTCTTGCCTCCGAATGGATCAATGAGAACGTTCCATTTGAGAGCTTGCTTCACAATTGGGCACATGGAGTGCTACCAGTCGATCGCTCATCTTTGGTGAGGCAATCTGAGCTCGTTGCATTGATTATCAACGAGGTCTGGACTTAGGAGGTTGAGCGGCGTGAAGGCAATTCGTCTATTCATCGAGGACTTCCGACAGTTTGAGAACTGTGAGGTCGTTATAGGCAAGAAGCTCACAGCTGTTGCTGGCAATAACGGCACCGGCAAGTCCACGATACTGGGTTTACTAGCAAATTCGTCGCAACTGCCTGGGAAGAAGACCTATATCGGCAAAGCATTTCGAGGCGAATTCGCCGAGCTGTTCTCCGGATCTCCTGAGCACGATCCGACAGGTAGCAAGATACGCCTGGATTATGAGGAGCACGGCCAAGAAAAGTCGGTCGTGTTCAGAACGGCATGGCAGAACAAGGGAACCAGATTTCGCGTCATCCCCAAGCGTGATCTTGAGGATGGTAAGACCACGGAGGCGAAGCTTGAGTCGCCAGTGATCTATCTCGGGCTTTCACGGCTCTATCCGTTTGGTGAGGCCGATGCCAAGATGCTGAGACGCCGCGCTCAACATTGGGATTCGGACGAAGACCGCGACTGGTTCATCAATAAATACCGAGAAATACTCAGCATCGGCACTACGGAAATCCAGTCGGTTAGCAGCTTCGATATAGCGCAATCGAAGAAACGCGGCACCGGCGTTGAGACTGCTAATTACGGACCTTCTGCAAACTCCGCTGGCCAAGATAACCTCGGTCAGATACTCATGGCCGTTCTCTCGTTTAAACGGCTATCGCGGCAATTGGGCAATGATTGGGATGGTGGCCTGTTGCTCATTGACGAGGTTGATGCCACGCTGCACCCTGCCGCACAGAGGAAGCTCATTGACTTACTGTTGAAAGAGGCTGGAAAATGTAAGTTCCAAGTCGTATTTACAACGCACAGCACTGTCGTACTTGACTTTCTCACCGACAAGATAAGCCCCGTCACCAAAGACGAACCAAACGATATCGAGATTTCCTATCTCACAGATGCCAATAGGGTGCTCGAAGTTGACAGGAACCCTTCTTGGCACACAATGACAAACGACCTGTTCGTTAGAACGCCCGGCGTGTCACCATCGAGGGTGGGTGTGTTCTGCGAGGATGCCGAAGCCCGTTGGTTTATACAGGAGCTTATTGAGACGCTGCACCCTGCTTTATGGCCGAGGATGCATCTAATCGAAGCGACTTTTAGCTGTGACATGCTGTTGCAGCTTTACCGCCACGACTACCCATACATGAAAGACCGCATTGTGGTATTCGATGGCGATGTGCCTGAGGAGAAGATTAAGGAGCAGGTACCGAGTCTATACTATCGCGAAGGCGGAAACATAGTGCGGCTCCCAGGTGATGTCCGACCCGAGCAAATCATCTGGGACTATTTAAACGAAGCCGACACCAGTGACCCCTTGTGGGGCAACTTGGCACCGTACGACTACACCTATCGGGCAATAACTGAAAACGGCCCCCTTTCTTCTGTGTACTCGTCTCAGAATCCCGAGCGCAATAAGTTCAAGGCGTGGTTCAGAGACAACCAGACCGTCTTCAGCGACGCAAGGGTCGTGAAAACATGGGCAGATGCTTGCCCAGATTCTGCGTGGCAGTTTATCGAGGCGTTCACGGCTGCGTATAACAAAGTTGCGAGGAGGACGTCAGCCGACCACATGCCTATGCCCAAGAGACCGGATGGCGTCTAGAATGTGAGCTTGTGACCGAACGATAGCTTGACCGAGAGGAGGTGCTACTATACCAATTACGAATACGCCGTTGCGATTCCCTGGCGGCAAATCGAAGATCTACCCGTTTGTTATTTCGCTCATCGATGCCAATGACCTGCGTGGATGCACGTATGCGGAAGCTTTCTGCGGCGGGGCCGGATTGGCGATGAAGCTCCTCTTGCAAGGTGATGTGTCGAAGGTCGTGCTGAATGATTTCGACCCGGCAGTCTACAGCATTTGGGATGCCATCGTGAACCATCCCAACGAGCTCTGCGACTTCATTGAGACGGTGCCGCTGAACATGGATCAATGGTATGCCTGCCGCGATACGTACCAGGCTGCTGACAGCCCTTCTCTTGAGCTGGGGAAGACTGCCTTCTATCTAAACCGCACAAATCGCTCTGGGATACTCACCGGCGGCGTGATTGGCGGAAAGACGCAATCGGGCACCTACAAAATTGATGCGAGATTCAACAGGGAAACACTCTGCAAGAAGGTCCGCGAGATTTCCGATCGGGCGGTAGACATCGAGCTGCATCACCTTGATGCGCTCGACTTCATGAAAGACG
The DNA here is from genome assembly GCA_002305995.1 of Atopobiaceae bacterium UBA1367. GTDB lineage: Bacteria > Actinomycetota > Coriobacteriia > Coriobacteriales > Atopobiaceae > UBA1367. The sequence continues at coordinate 241,384 of DBRN01000012.1, read as the reverse complement.
TTGCCCCCAACATGGGAGACAGCTCTCTGCTCTACCTTGACCCGCCTTACGTGCAGAAGGGGCCAGAGCTTTACGAGAACAGCTTCACGGATGACGATCATCGGATCTTGGCCAAGAGCGTTAGGTCGTATGGTGGCAGGTGGATGGTCACCTACGATACCGATGCCCTTGTGGACGAGCTGTATGCCCCTTCCGAAGACTGGGATATCACAATTGGAGAAATCAAAGTGGGATACAGCGCTGCTAGAACACGAAACATGGCAACTGAGCGTCTGGTATTAAGTCATGGAATGAAAATGCCCGTGTTTTAGGTATCTCACCCTCACCATTAGCATGCGACGGCCCTTTAACCAACACACGTTAAGGGGCTGACTATTGTGTCGACCATGAAAACGAGGTAGCGTCGGAAAAGTTGGTGTAAGGCCTCTTCGTAGGGTGGCGCGATCGCGTCAAAAATGTTGGTGTGGGCGCTCCTGGATAGGGAAACGGCCGCCGCCTTGGAATCGGCAATTGCGACGAAACGGATTCCGAGGAAAGGCGACGGCCGCAATGGGCATCCTACGGCAGACACCGGCCAATGGGAGCGGCATGGCGGACCCCCGGGACTCGCCCGGCCCCCCCTGGAGACGATAGTGGACTCGGTGACGGGCGCCCGGGCCGACGCGCCCTGCGAGGATGGCGCCAACGCCCGCGACGGCTGCCGCGGGCGTTGGCTCACGACCGCCGTCGGCGGCATCGCGACGAGGATGCCGAAGCCCAGGGCGGGCACGCGCTTCCCGGGGGCGTGGTCGAGCGCCACGGCCGGGTCGACAGGGCCGTGGCCGCCGCCGTGGCGGGGGTGTGCCAGGGCGGCGTGCCGGCCGGGAAGGTGGGCGTCTCGCAGCCGTCGGCCGACCGGGCCAGCGCGATGCGCGGGGGCCTCGACGAGGAGGTCGCCGCCCTGGGGCCCCGCGCCCTCAGAGGGCTCGGCTTCCCGTGCCTGCCCCTCGACGCCGCGCACGTGAGGCGCGGGCGCGCTCGCATACCCCGACTTCCCGGCGGGACACGGGGGGCGCATCCGCGCGAACAACGTGCGGGGGCGGGCTGACCGCGAGATAGGGCGCCGCCCGCGCGTGGTGCGGGCCTTCCCGAGCGTGGAGCCGATGGCGAGGACCGTCGGCGCCGTCATGGCCGCGCGGGGCGAGGCCGGAGGAGCCGGGGCCGGCGCAGGCCTCGGGGGACAGGGCGCTCAGACGGCCCTGGAGCTGGCCGACACGGGAAGGAGGGCAGCATGACGGTATGATGGCGAGCGGATTCTAGACGGAAGGCCGGTTCCCGGTCATGCCGCAAACACCAACAATCTCGACACTACCGAGAGGTGCCTGCGGCGAGATCAATAACCGATATGCAAGCCATCGAAGCAGATCAATGGTCAGCTCTCATTCCTAGACCTTATCCCGCTCACTGAACGCCCGGGTCGTTCCCGTGCGGCCAGTACCAGTACTGTACCGACCCACAGCTCCCGTCATTCCGATGCCCTGAGGTCATGGACCAGCTCAACGGGCTCGTCGTCCGGCACAAATGCTGAGCCAACGCCCTCGACCAGCGACCGGAAGCCGTCAAGCACCCGAGCTCTGTCATGGAGTACCGTCTGCTTCTCCAGCGCCCCATTCGGCATCATGACGACGATGTAGCAATCACCGGCTTCCATGTAATCCTCCAGGTTTCCCTGGCCTATGCACCAGGTGTTGGGCCCAAGGTCATTGACCATGTCCCCCTCTTCGCAAGCGCCGTTGAACTCGATTGCCAGGCAATCCTCGCCCACGAACAGGTTGTCATGAAGGGAGTTGTTCCTGCTTCGCTGGACTCCCACCTGAGTCCCGTTGTCGACAAAGGTGTTGTTGCTGAACTCGCAGTCTTCGGTAAAGCCCAGATCCTTGTCATGCCCCCCGAAGCACAGGCCGCACCAGCCCCGACAACCTGCCACCACGTTGTCATGGACCCTGACCCCGCGTACCTTGAAGAGCTCATTGTCGTCTGGGCTGTGCTCCGTGGCAACCTCAAGGCCTATGTCGCAGTTGAAGACGAAATTGTTGTATATCTCGATGTCCTGACCGCCGTCAACATACATGCCGGCAGCGCACAGGTTGTACTCGCCGGCCTCCCGATATGCCGGGTTGCCCCGAGTGCTGATGTTGTAGACCACATTGTCGTGGCAGGTGCCGTTTCGCACGAAGTCCACGCTGTACAGATTATCGAAGCCGCCGTTCTGCTCGTGCCGTGCCGTACCCTCGAACCCAATCAGGTCGATCCCGATATTGTTGTTGTCGTGAATCACGTTTCCGTTGACGGTGAACCCATCGATGTTCCCATTCAACACGAGCGATTCGCTGTCCCCGCAGAGGCAGTCGTACACTTCGCAGCCGCTTACGCTCAGGTTCCTTACCGGTGCTAGGTCGTTCCGCGCGTAGACGGCGATGCCGTGGGCTCCGACCACATCATGCACCCGACAGGTGTCTATCGAGACATTCTCAAGTGCTGTTGTGCCCTGACGTGGCGTGCTCTCGTAGAGGATGCCACAGGTGCCGCCCTCCACCTCAAATCCGCGCAGGGTCACGTTGGAAACATCGGTAAGGTGGATGACGGCTTGTTCCTTCATGCCACCCTCCCCGCTCTGAAGGCTGCCCCTGTCTGCCGCGATAACTACGGCTTCGCCCTCGGCTGCCCGTATCAGGTTTGGCGCGTCTGCGCTTCCCGAGGCGTCGGGGCCGATCTCGACCGGATCGTATATCCCCTCGTGGACTATGATCTCGCTTCCGGGTCCTATCGTGCTAGAAATTGCGCCTGTAATCGTCGCGTACGGCGCGTCTTCGCTTCCGTCTCCCAGCTCATCATCGCCCGCTGTTGCCACGTGCAGGATCTTCGCTTCTGCACTGTTGCCGCGGCCTGTCTCACCGCGCGATTGGCATCCTGCGACGGCACAGATCAGCGTGAGGCCCAGGATCAGTCCGACGATGGTCTGCGTCCTTCTCATCATCAAGTCTTTCTACATGCCTCGACAACGGCGCGGGCTACGACGGCTGCTTTCCTCTGTCCGAGAGTTGCATTCCGGATGTCCCATTGTACCGCCCACGTGCGTCACGACAGGCAATCGAAGCATCCGCACGTCATCGCATCAGCTGGCGATGATAAGGCTGAACAATGGCCATTTTTGGCGATTATCTGGCGGGACTTACTCCTGCTCGGTTTGGCGATTATCTGGCGGGACTTACTCCCGCTCGGGCGTAGGGCTTGTCGATCTGCGTTCACGTGGCTCCGTGGCTCCGCCTGGTGGCGCCCGTCCGCTCCCATGCCCCCGTGCGCGTCCAGGCACTCAATAAGTGCGAAAAAATTCTGATGTGCCCGATAGTTGCAAGATCAATAATCCCAGCTATCTCGCCTGGCCGCGTTGAGAAGTCCTCATTGACATCAATATTTTTTCGCACTTAATGTCCTTCCGGGCACTTAATGTCCCCCCGAGGGGAGCCCGTGGATCCCTGGGGCCGCACGTGACCGAATTCCCCCTCGCCCCCGTCAAGCTGAGAGCAGAGGCACACCTTGAAGCCCGTCGCCTCGGCGAGGTCGGCGTGCGCCGCCATCTCGACGCCCCGGTCCCACGCGAGCGCGGACAGCAGCGCGCACCACAGGGCTTGATCGCATGTGCAAGCGGCTCAGCCGTCCCTTGCGGGCCCCTCCAGCGACAGCCCATGTTCACGGACGAAACTCCTCCCCAGGACTCTCTCGATCTGGTCGCGCGACCTTTCCTGCTCCTTCAGGGCCGCCGCCACCTCGCGTCGCCGTGCCGCGTCGCCGTGCCATGCGTGATGCTGATATGCTGTGGCAGGAGAGCATCATGGAAGGCCAAAGGCGGCCACGAATCCCGTCCCTGGCCGGGAACGCATGACAAACGACTACCGCTCGAAGAGACGATTGCCTGAAGAGACGGTCACCTACCTGTAGGAACAGGAGCGAATCCATGAAGACGATCATCATCAACGCGAGCCCGAGGAAGAGCTGGAATACCGCGCAGCTGTTGAGAGAAGCGCGGAAGGGAGCGGAGTCCGTCGGCGCCGAGACCGAGTACGTTGACCTCTACGATCTGAACTTCACCGGCTGCCGCAGTTGCCTTGCCTGCAAGCGCAAGGGCGGGAAGCATCCCGGCTGCGCCTGGAAGGATGACCTCTCGCCCTTGATCGACAGAATCCTAGCCGCCGACGCTCTCATCATCGGCACGCCGATCTACTATGGCGAGCCCACCGCGCAGCTCCGCGCCCTCATGGAGCGCCTCGTGTTCTGCGTCGCGCCCTACGAGCCGGGCAGCTACTTCGACGGGAAGGTCGATGTGGGCCTTATCTACACGATGAATGCGCCGCAAGCGTACTATGAGACGAGCCTGCGCCCCTATCTTGACAACATTGAACGACTGTTCACGATGGCCTTGCACGGCGAGGTACGCACCTATGCTTCCTGCGATACGCTGCAAGTGAAAGATTACTCCCAATACGACATGGCCTATTTCGATGAGGCTGCGAAGAGGGCTCATCGTGATGAGCAGTTCCCGACAGACCTTGCGGAGTGCCTCAAGATGGGCGAGGAGCTGAGCGGATGGAGCAGATCCTGATCTTGAACGGCTCTGCGCCGCGCAGAACCGCATAGGCCACTTCACACTGGCCGCCCAGAGGGAGTGCGCCCTCAGCATGTTGGCACGCAGCAGCGACTACCGGATGTCCCTGGACTTCTACCGCATCTTCACGGACATTATGAGCTGGAAGGACTGGGATTGCGTGCTGGGCCGCAGGCGAGGAGGACGAGGCGAGCGTGCCCACAAGACGATGCGCTGCCGCTATCGATCGTGACACATTGACCACTAGCTAACGTGCATGGTGGTGCCGCCCACACGCGTCATGACAGGCAGTCGAAGCATTCCGCACGTCTATCGTCCGCACGTCTATCGTCCGCACGTCTATCGTCCGCACGCCCGTCGCGTCAGCTGGTGCTCTGTAGCTCTGACGTGTCCCCAAGGGTTGGCACTCGGCATCTCACGGGATGCTCCCCCTATTTCTTCCTGAGCCTCAGCTCGACATGCTTCTCCTTGGCTATGTCTCGTAGTGCCTGTGCCACAAACCTGGCCTTTTCCTTCAGGGGCAACTTTGCGGTTGCCTGGCTGCTTTCCTGGAGAGCCTTTTCCACGTCCTCGACCTCAAGGAGGTTCACGGCAAGGCAGAACAGCGTCTTCTCGCGGCCGGAGTTGTATTCCGTCAGCAGCACCCCCAGCAGCTTGACTTTCTCAGCCTGCTCGGCTGAATACGCCTCCATGCCGATCTCCCTTGCCTTTTGCAAGTCGGCCTTCTGGTTGACGTGTGTGATGAAGGAGTCGTACTCGTCGATGTGCTCGTAGATCCGACAAGGGTATTCCGGGCATTCGAAGCAATACGCCATTCCGTGTTTCATTCCGCAACGCGCTATCTTGCACGGCCTGTTGCCCTGCCCACAACCCGGGCAATGGCCGCCGAGCCTCATGGTGCATAGGCCACAATTCAAGCCGCAAAGGGAGAATAGGGGGTTCGATCTACAAAAATCCTGTGCCACGATCCCATCTCCTTACACTTGGCGACACCCCATTCTAGATCGCAGTCACCTCCTTGCGGGCTTCTCCTCGGCCTTTCTCCCCTTTCAGCTGCGATGGGTCTTCGTTCCGTCGATGGTCCTGGCGAGCATGCTTTGGCCGCCTTTGAGCATGAGCCTGTCGTCCTGATCATTGAACATGCGGCAGCAGAGCCCATGGAGGTGGAGGCCTCTTGCGGCACGGCCGGTTCAATCGTCGCCCGAGGCGCGCGCAATCGATGTTCTTCGCATCGACGAAGGCGTCCTCCACCAGGGACCACGCCTCGTAATCGAGACATAGGTCTACGAGCGTTCGCTCTGGTCGCGTGACGGGAATGCCCGTTACCCATGTCACGTCACTGTGGTTGACCGGTCTGGTCACGAAGCTTGCTGTCGCGAAGCTTGCTGTCGCGATACACGAGTTGATGCGCCTTGGCGCATAGATGCGGTAGGGAGACAGGTGGAAGTCCCCGATCTCCTGCAGGCTCGCGGCGGTTGATCCACCGATCACGATTTCGTCCCAAGACGCGGCCTGCATGCGCTCGTGGGTGAACTTCGGCGGGGCGGTGAGCTTCCATATGGCCGCGGACTCGTCGGTGAAGTCGCTCTGCGTGCCGGCGCCTGCTGATGGATGCCGGCCACGAGTTGGGAGGGCGGCTACGCCCGCTCGGGCGTGGGGCTTGTCGATCCACGTTCACGTGATCACGCGGCTCCGCCTGGTGGCGCTCGTCCGCCCGTGTTCCCCATGTACGTCCAGGCGCTCAATAAGTGCGAAAAAATTCTGATATGTCAGATAGTTGCAAGATCGATAATCCCAGCTATCTCGCTTGTCCATGTTGAGAGGGCCTTGTTGACATCAATATTTTTTCGCACTTATCGACCAGGTCCCTGGAGAGAGGGGGCGATTACTTCGAATCGGGACGTGTGCATGCAGTCGAGAGGCGCGCTGACGGATGGCACGCGAAGGTATCGGGCAGCAGCGATTATGCCGACTCCATCCCAACGTCCCTGGACCCGCATCGCGCCCAATGCACGTGCCCACATTACGCCGACGGAAACATCTGCAAGCATATTGCCTGCCGCAGTCCTCATCGCTGTCGCACGGCAGCAGGAGGCAGGTAGAGAAAGACAACGTGACAAAGCTGGCAACGAACCTATCGAGGAGATCGTCATGCGCGTCAGTGCGGACGACCTGCGCGCGTTCGTCCTGGACGCCCTGCGCTACGACGAGGCCCGCGAGCGGGAGCTGCGCGCCACGTTCGGGACCCGTGACGTGAGACAGGCGAAGCGGGGGGAGCTCCAGAAGGCCACGACCGCCCTCATGCGGCGCTATGAGCGAGACGGCTTCATCGACTGGCGCGGTGCGTTGGAGTTTGGCCGCGAATACGGGGTCGTCGTCGAAGCCGTCATGCGCCCCTTACGCTCGTCGGAAGACGTCGACGCGCTCGTCGAGCTCGCAGTGCCGCGCCTTGTCCAGCTCCAGCGGATTTGCATCGACGATTCCGACGGGTTCTTCTCCGATGCGCTCGCCGACGTGGTTGGGCACCTTGACCAAGCCTTTGAGCTGGGCAGCCGCGAGCAGCGCCAGCAGCTGTTCAAGGCACTCAACGCCTTCACGAAGGTGAATCCGGGCAAGGACCGGGGAGACATGTACTGGTTGAGCAGGAGGTCGTGGGGGAATTCCTCGCAGACCGCTTTTCGCGCGACGTCCAATTCGCCCCCAGCATGATCGGGCTCGCGGACGAGCGTCTGGGCGCGTTGCCGCCGCCCGCCCCAAAGGGCACATACGACCGTCATAGGCACGAGCGCCTCCAATGGGCGGGGTCGCGCCTGGGAGCCATGGCCGCTCTTGGAACACATGCCTTGCGCGCGAGGGGTCGCTCGAGGAGCTGTACGAGCGCATAGTGGCCAACGGGGGCACCGACCTCATGCGGTTCGAGAGCGTCCTGTTGGATAAGCACCCTGAGCCCTACGTGGACTACTGTCTCAGAGAAGCAATGTCGCGTATGGGTTGTGCCAGCGATCGGAGGGCTTACAGGGGCGTTGCGGCAGAGCTCGCCCATGCAGCCGGCCTTCCCGGCGGGCAGGACCGTGCGCAGGAGGTGGCTTCGGCGATTCGGGACGAATGCCCGAGGCGGTCCGCCCTCCTGGATGAGCTGCGCTCCGCGGGGGTTGCCGTCTGATGTGTTGGCGCCAATTCTCCAGCCTCTCCGACGATGAGCTCAACGAACCATCTGACCGGCGGTTTTATTTACTCCTCGCATCGCTAAATGGCCTGATAGGAGCATGGGCGCAGCCTCTCGAGACACGAACATCCTGATTGTAGCGCCCCCGCCAGCACGTTGCCCCGCCGCCCCGAGGACCAGAGGAGGAAAGGCCTTCGAAAGAGAGCGGAGAACATGACTATTGGACCGACGCCGCCCTTGAGATCTCATGAACATCAGTGCTGTATTATCTATCGATATGTAGCATGTATGTTCATCGGAGGCCCAAGCGGAAGAACTGCTCGAAATAGGCCGGTCGAGCGCGTCTTTCAGCACGCTCGCTACCGGGCTCAGGTCCTCTCCACCGTCAACGAGGTCGATGCGTAAATTCCTATCCGGACTCCAAGTACTCGATATACTCTTCCAGACACCATCCAGTATCATGGATCGTCCTCGCCACTTCTATTCCAACATATCGGTAATGCCACGGCTCATTTATTACGCCAGTTATATCGCTTTTATCCGATGGATACCGATAGATGAATCCATACTTGTACGAATTCTCGGCCAGCCAGGAATACACGGCGCCTTCTGAGCACACGGATGAGTCGGCATTAATGTCTACTGCTATGCCCAGCTGATGTTCACTTGTCCCAGGGATGGCCACCCACTCTTTTGCCAGCCCTTCAGCCTCGGATTTTGAGTATTCTTCACTTCTGTACGCCTCAATCTTTTTGTCAAGAGCCTCCTGTTGCTCTTCCTGCGTGCGGTATCCTTCTCTCACATGGAGCTGGAGGCCGGCGGCTCTGGCATCATCGAACATAGACTGCAAGTCTGGATATATGCGAGAGTCCACCTGCTTGCCGTTGGATAATGTCGTTAATTCAATCTCGTAACTCTTCGGAATGTAGTTGCTCCGGTTTACAAGAATTAGATTCCAACCTCTGGATTCATCTGCGATCTTATGAATACCAGGAGCAGAGGACAAGTCGATCGTGTACTTCTGAAGAACAGTCTTGCTTGAGAAAATCGCAATTGCCAGAACAACGATCAGCAGAAGCAGGGGAAACCCTTTTCTCCTTCGATCTCCCATCTTGGCTCCTCCCCCCTCATCGCATCCAGCATCAGGCCGAAAAGGTCTTAACAGGCAAGGCCTTGCCCAGTAACGATGAATTATTCCAAGTGAAGAGTGATGCGCTTAACCTGCGGAAACTCTAATTTGAAGCAGCCACATGAGTTCGCGCGCGCACGTCGCCGTCGCCTTAGCGCAACATGGCCTTGCCAAATGTGCGTTTGGCCAGAACGACGAGAACCAGGGCGATTGCGGCGTAGAGCAGGAAGATGAACGGAATCTGACTGAACACCGTGCCGCCCACCTGATAGACGTAGGGGATACGCGAGCAGTTCATGACATTGTTGAGCTGGTCCGGCGTCAGCGTGAAGAGCGTCTTGAAGGGCAGCGCCCTGCCCAGGAACGGGGAGACGCAGAACAGGAGGAACGGTATGCACACGGCGACGCTCGCACTTCGCGTCTTCGAGGCCACCAGCATGGAGACGCCGGCCGACAACAGGCTCCCGACGTAGCCGCCCAGAACGACCATCCCATACATCTGGGAAAACGTGACGGGATAGATGGAATACGGGTAGACAATTTGATAGGGCGTGGACGCGCCGCTCACGCCCGCCGCCGCAAAGACCACGGCGGAGAGCAGCCCGATGCCTATCCAGTACACCGCCGTCGCGACGATGAGGCCCGCGCACGCCTTGGCCCTCGTCGCCCTCGTCCTCCCGTACCTTGCGGAGAAGAACACGGCATCCGACTTGTACCTGAACTCTTCCGCGAAGATACCCGCCGTCAGAAACCCTATGACTACGACGAGCACGATGCTGACGGTCGTCGCGTAAAGGAGCATCGTGTCCCACGTGTCGAAGGCCTCGTATGAGAAGGGCGTTTCGATTCGCTCATACTTGCCCATCAGGTACTCAACTTGCTCTGGGGTCTTCCCGTATTTCTCGCATTCCGCTTGGAGGTTGGTTTGGTAGCTGTCGTAGATGTCGCCTATCCGTGCAGGATCCGCGCCCAGAGCCACCTCGTAGTCATAGGAGTCGCCGTCCTCGTCTCGAAGCATCTTGCTCGCCAGAAAGACGATTTCGTATGTCGACTGCCAGTCCCCATCCCGGTATCGCTCAATCGCCTGCGAGATGACCTCCGGCGTCAGTTCGCCCCGCCACTGATTCTTGTCCTCTACAAGCGATCGTGCTGCGGAAACGCCGGTGTGCGGGGTTCCTTCCGAGTCCACGAAGTCGAAGCTGCCGATGGCAAAAAACGGAGAACACGACAATTGCCAGCAGCGCAACCACCAGGGCCACCCGGTTCACCCTCTTGAGCCAGGCCTTCTTCAGCTCGCATCTCAGCAACATGGTCATTCGCCCGCCTTCTCGCCGAAGTGGAACAGGAATGCGTCCTCGAGCGTTGCCCGAACGCGTCTCGCCCCCGTCATAGGTGGATTCTCGGCCAACACTCGCAGCTCGACCCCATCCGCACCCGACTTCATGTTCACGACGAGATAGCGCTTGAGATATCGGTTCACCTCTCCTCTCGGGACAACGAAATCCCACACGCCCGTTCCGATCGAGGAGACGACTTCCTCCGGCGTCCCGGTTAGGGTCAGCCTCCCGTGGTCCATGAGGACGATCCTGTTGGCAACAAACTCGATGTCGGAGACGATGTGCGTGGACAGGAGGACAAGCCTGTCCTCCGAGAGCTCGCCGATGAGGTTCCGGAAGCGCACCCTCTCGCTCGGGTCGAGCCCCGCCGTCGGCTCGTCCAGCACGAGGACTTTGGGGTCGTTCATCATCGCCTGCGCGATGCCGACGCGCCGCAGCATGCCTCCGGAGAGCTTGCGCATCTTCGTGCGCGCGTGCCTTCCCATGCCGATCTGTTCCAGCAGCTCGCCCGTCCGCCTTTTCGCGAAGGCCTCCCGCAGGCCCTTGATGGCAGCGATGTACATCAGGTAATCCTGCACGGAGAGGTCGGGGTAGTATCCGAAGTCCTGCGGCAGGTACCCCAGCTCGCGGCGGTAGGTGCCACCGAGCTCGAAGATGTCCTTGCCGTCGTAGGTGATGCTTCCCTGTGACGGGCGGATCAGGGTCGTGACCATGCGCATGAGGGTGGTCTTGCCCGCGCCGTTCACGCCGAGGAGCCCGTAGACGCCGCGCTCCATGACGATGCTCGCGTCGTCCACCGCCACCATCTCGCCGTACCTTCTCGTGAGCTTATTCAAAGACAACTCCATGCACGTTCACCTCCCAGAACCTGTCGCATGTCGCAAGCAGGCGATAGATCGCGTAAGCCAGAAAGGCGCATGCGAACCCAAAGGCCGCAATCCACAGGGGTAGCGCGATCATGGAGTACAGGGCCTCGTTCGCCACGACCAGCCACCATAGCGCGCACCAAGCGGCGCATGCCCCAATGACGCCCCCCATCCCCAGGCGCTGGCTTCCCAGAACGAAGAAGCAGATCCCGGCAGTCACGGTCAGGGGCAGGAGGAAGTCCGAGACCAGATTTTCCGGCGAGGCTCCCAGAAACGCGCACGAGCATCCGCAGAACACCGCCAAGATGGCCAAGTCGGCCACCCCAAACAGCAATACGCGCGCGGCGTAGATCCTGCGCAGCGAGTAGAAGGAGGCCATCTCCACCTCCATGCAGCGGTTCGAGAGGTTCTTCCACAGGTCTGGCAGCATGAGGATCACGAACAACGCGGCGATGATGCCGAGGCTGCTGCGGACATAGGGTGCCTCGCCAGCGCTTTCCATGAGGAGCCAGGCGGCCATCAGCAGGACCGCCTGAAGCGCCCACCACCTCTTACGCGTCATCCTGAGCTGCTGCAAGAGGAACTCGTGATAGGACAGCAGCCTCTCTCCCTCCCTGCTGGCAAACGCCGCCGTCGCCTGCTGGACGACGGCCTGGACGTCAGCCTCCTCGACAGGGATGTCCACCCTCCCGCGCAGTATCATCCTCTCGATGTCCATCTATTCCTCCTCCAGAAGCCGTCTCATCTGCTCTTTTCCCTGCCTCAACCTGTACTTCACCAAGGGGACTCCGATTCCCAGGATGTCGGCTATCTCCGACTGCCTGAGGTCTTGGTAGTAGAACAGGATGATGACCTCCCGGTACTCGTCTTGCAGCCTGTCGAGGCAATCCCTCACGACGAGCGCCGACACCACATCGCCATCGGACCCGGTGCCAAACGCGTTCTCGTCGAACGGATCGCACCCATGCTCCCCGTGCTTCCTGTAATGGTTCTTACAAAGGTTCCCAGCGATGGTGTAGAGGTAGCTCTTCGCCTTTCCCCTGTGTGAGTATTCGGGGAGGCTCGACACGAATCTCAGGAAGGTCTCCTGTGCGAGGTCCTTGGCCTCCTCCCTGTCGTGGCAGTGATAGGCGCAGTACGCAAGCATCTGCCCGTAGTACTTTCGGACAAATGCGTCGAACGCGTCCTCGTCTCCTCTGCGCATCCGCCTTATCAGATTTGAATCCGCGTCCAAAGACCTTCTCGCTTCCCCGTGTCCCCTCTGCCGAAGGATCGATCGCTGTGTGATGGTCGCTCTATAGTTGATAACAACCAATAGGCCCGAAAAGATAGTCCGGTCCAAAAACTTTCTGTCAGTTTGCGGAAAACGCGTTGTCGCCGCGATGGGAGCCTCATCTGCTCCGTCAGTGGCTTTGACACAGCCCATGCTGGAACGAGATCGACCTCCACCCACGTCCTCACCGACATCGCCAACGCGATACGCCACCAGGTGGGCATGGCGACACGCCCCGCCTCGTTGGGCGTCGCACGGTTCCGCGTGCGGTCGAAGAGCTCGCAGCCCAGCTCCTCCTTGAGCCGGCGCATGAAGCGCGAGAGCGACAGATGCGTGATGTGAGCGGATGGCGCCACGCCAGACATATATTTCAGCTCATCTATAATCAAGGTATAGTGCCGCACTGACCTGGCCTGTGCTGCGAGGAGACTCCCTGTGCAACGTCCCGCCCATCAAGCGAGTGAATCGGTCGCTTTGAATCCGCCGCTTCTTCAGACAAAACTGCAGCTCCCCGCCATTCCCCCACGCGTCCTTTTCTGCGACCGCATCAAGAGGCTCTCCTTGGAGGAGTGCCGGCTTGCCCTTCTTGTGGCGCCTGCCGGTTTCGGCAAGACGACGGCCACCCTGCTCTCGCTCCAAAGGCACCGAAAGCGCACCCGCTGGTATCGGTTGGAGCGGGAAGATTCCTTTCTCCCCGTCTTCTACGGGCACCTCCTATCCATGCTTTTCCCTGGCCAGAATCGTTTTCAGTCCGTTAGCTTCCGCATGTTTAGCAGCTTGGGAAACCTTCAGGAAGACTATCCGCTTCTCAATGCCCAAATATGCCAGGATATGGCAGGGCTTTGTGGGGAGTCCGCCCATGACCTTTTCCTGGTCTTCGACGACTACCAGGCAGTCATGGAAAACGACACCATCAGGCTGACCATGCAGTACTTTGCCAGCAATATGCCTGAGTGTGTGCATATGATCATCGCATCGCGCAAAGACCCCGACATCCTCACGGGAAAGCTATCGCTTCATCCCCGCTGCCATCTGTTCGACGCCACGAATCTTCTGTTTCAGCGGCATGAGATTCGCTCGCTGGTGCAGGAGGTCGTCTCGCTTCTCTGCCTCATCGGCGAGACGGATCCGACGGAAAGCCTGCTGGCCGAGGCGCAGGGAGCCGCAGCGTTCTTCGCGCGGGAAAACCCGGGGCATGGGATGATGGAGTTCTCGCAGGCCGTGGTGGGAGCCATCCACAAGAAGCGCGGCGAGTACGCCCAGGCCGAGCGCATCTTCGCCGAATGTCTGGCTCTCTGCAGCAAGAAGCGCGCCCGGCAGAGCGCCTACGGCATCTACCTGCATCTGTGTGACCTGTATTTCTTGATGGGCGACGAAGAGAGTGGACGGCGGTATCTCGACCTCTGGGCGAACCTGGGGAAGGAACGCGGGTACGTCTACTCCACGACGATGGATTTCTCCACTCTCCATCGCGTTCTCAAGCGGGCCGAGAGCGAACACCTCCACGGCACGTACTGTCGCTTGTTGAACTCCTACCACGAGAAGAATCGCGCCGTTCGCGAGGACGATACCGTTTCCGTGCGCCTTTTCGGCCCCTTCCAGCTCATCTATAGGAACATGACGCTTGCCGAAAGCGATTTCAAGACGAAGAAGGTTTGCGGCATCCTCAAATACGTACTCGCACGGCGGACGGTTCAATCGCGCGAGCGTCTTGCCGCCCTGTTCTGGCCCGACGCAGACCGGAAGTCTTCCCAGACCTCGCTCCGCGTGGCGCTCTACGAGCTTCGCAAAACCCTTGCGAAAGTCGGCCTTCCCTTCGAGAGCGATACCGCCCTTCTAGAGGAGACCAAAGAGGGCATGCGCCTTAAGGAGGGCGCTGCCGTCGAGATCGACGTTCATGAGTTTGACCGACTCTTTCGCCAGTGGGAAGAAAGCGCCACTGATGACGTCCAGGCCCTTATCGAGCTCTGCTCCCTATACCGAGGGCCTTTCCTTGGCGAGAGCGAATGCGACGACTGGGCGACCATACGACGGGAGCATTACGCCTCCATGTACGCCGAGGCGGTGCACACGCTGGGCCACAAGGCACTGGAAGGTACGTCTGCCCCAGCCATTCAAGAGCAACTGGTGCGCTCGCTCGAGATGAACCCCCTCGATGAGGAGTGCGCTGCGACGCTCATCGCCCTTTACTGCAAGGAGGGGCAGCAGGCCCGCGCGAAGAGCTTCTATCGCCGCTTCAAGCAGAGGTTCCGCGCGGAAATGGGCGTCGAAGCGCGGCTTTCCCTCTAGCCGTTCGTCCGCACTCCCACTCGGCGTGCCCGTTTCACGTTCATTTTACGCCCTTTCTCTATGCTTGTCCTCCATATGGTGATGGCAATGCCTGATCTGTGAGGGAGGGCTGTCATGGCATCTTGCTTGCACTGCGGCGCTCAGATGGAAGAAGGAGGAGGTGGCTATTGTCCCTCCTGCGGTAAAGCAGGGTTGTCGGAATGCCCGGCGAGAAGGGAGATGGCTATGAACATGAAAAGAGGGAAGATCCTCGGATTTTTCGTCGCGCTGCTCATCGCTCTTGGTGTCATGCCTGCGACAGCCATGGCAGGTACGCCGATTGAGCAGGTTTCCGTCACCGTCAACGGATTTTCGGAGGGGGCGCGGGTCGGCGACGCTAGCGTGACGGTGGACGTGCCCCCCAAGGGGCTCAGGGGCCCCTACGTCGAGTTCAGCTATATGAAGCCAAGTGGTGGGTGGGCTGACTGTGCCGATGACGACACCTTTGATCCCCGTAAGGGGTACGCGGTAGAGATATACATGTCCTCGTGGTTTGGATACAGCACAGATACCCTCGTGAAGGCGAACGTCAAGGTGAACGGCGAGGAGGCGACGTATTTCGATAACCCGTGCGAATGGCCGCCACCGGGGTATCCCGACTACGCCTTCCGGATACTCCATTACCTGCCGTCGCTCGATCCTGATCGGGAGCTGGCATGGATCGAATTCGACCTCGACGGAGGCTCTCCCGACCCCGCGCGTCCAGGTGCCTTCACTCCGCGCTGCACGACGTTTGAATACAAGCAGGGCGACGCGGTGGATGCGAGCGAGTTCGCGTTCTTCGACGGAGTCATACCGGTCAAGGCGGGGTCCACCTTCAAAGGTTGGAAGTACAATCTCTACGATGAGCTCGGCTCGACGCTTCTTTCCTCTTCGGGCTTCGCCTCCGGAAACACCGTACCGCTCGATCAGCCCGCTGCGGGCCACTACAGAATCTGCTTTGTGGCCGATTGGGGGGACGGCGGCGGTGACCCACCCCCTGACCCTGCGCCCATCGAAAGCATCGAACTAAATATCACAAATTTCATCGAGGGAAACGATTTCGCGGATCTGGCGTTCGCCCACGAGGCCGTTCCTACTGGTAGCGCGATTATGCAGGGCATGCGAGCCTGCTATCTTACACCTTCGGGCGAGGTGAAGCGGATAGGGAACCCTGCTTACGTCATCGACAGCAAGTACCCCTACTGGTTCGAGCTGTATCTCTCTCCGGTGGATGGCTTCCATGCCAACGATCTGACCAGCGACGATATCGATGCGTTTATCGATGGTGTTGCGGCGAAAGCGGTGGACCTCGAGAACCCCTGCCCACCTGATCTGCTGCCGCCTGGTGCTCCGAACGACACCTTCTTGGTGAGGGTTGTGCCACGGGTCGACCTTGACGAGGAGAAGGTGCCCATATCGTGGTCCTTCGACCTCGATGGCGGTGCCGAACCCGACACGGCGCCGGGGGTGTTCGCCCTGAGGCATTCTTCCTATCTGTACAAGCAGGGCGATGTGGTTGATGCGGAAGAGTTCGCCTACTTCGAGGGCGTCGAGCCCGTGAGGGCGGGATATGTGTTCAAGGGCTGGCGTTACCGACTGCACGAGCGCGAGTATCAGACGGACGGCGCGATAAACCCCGACCCCTTGGGGAAATACGCCGATAGCGATGTTCCCTACGATGCCGCTTCCGGCGTAATCCTCGATGAGAAGCTGTCAGGAGCACCTGGAACTGACGACCAGACGACGTATCATATAGCGTTCAAGGCCGTATGGGAGGAAAAGACGCCCGGCGGCGACCCGGGTGGAGACCCCGGTGGTGACCCGGGCGATACCCCCGGCGATACGCCCGGCAAGACCCCCGGCGATACACCGGGCAAGATCCCTGGCACGTCGGGTCTTCCGAAGACCGGCGATGGGCTCAAATTCGGGTGGCTTAAATTCGGGCTCATCCTTTTAGGGGCCATTGTTGCATTGTCGGGGGGAGTGTCGTTGCGTATCTTCAGAAGAAGGCGCGCGCTATAGGCGTGCAAGCTATACGTAGGTACGTTGCGTGCAGACCGGAGATGTCGGGGGCAGCATGCAGAAAGCACCGTTGCCGTCAAAACGAGTTCGCATATCACGCGGACCTGGACCTCATGGTGACTTTCTATCAGCATGCTGCCCCCGCTTTGTTTCTCCGGTCTGCTGGTGACACAGTTTGGTGGCGCGCTCAGTGGCACATTCGCTTGCAGTAAGAGCATGCCTGCGGCGGCTTGTCGCCTGATAAGCCCTTGCCTGACAATCCCTTCCTCTGGTGCAATCGCCTTGATGATGCCAGGGGGTTCTTGTAGGGTGATGCTTGCCAGCGTCTGTAGCATCGTTGGTAGCTCTTTTATCTCGAACTTTGCCGGGAGGACCGCCTCTGCAACGGTAATGAACAGTAGCCTCTCGNNCGAGAGGCTACTGTTCATTACCGTACTCTCGATGTGCTTGGGGAGAATAATCTCCACAATAGCCAGCAGAAGAAATAGTCCGAAAGAAGCATCTTTCGAAGAGCACTAGTCAGTTGGAAGGCAATATCGGTCGGGGTCGCCGCATCATGGGCAACGGCCTGCGCACGGGAGCGGCGTTATGGGCGTTAAGCTGAAGAACATAGAAACCGATGGGGAGATAAAGGGCAAGGCCTTTGTCCACTGGTCCTCATGGCATGAAACCTATCCTGGGCTCGTGTATCACGGAACAGGCGTGGGGCTTCGGCTGATGGAAGCTGGGCTGGAAAAGCTGAAAGAGTATCCCAAAGTCTCCCTTTGGGTTTTGAAGGGAAACGAGAGGGCGATTCGGTTCTATCGAAAACGCGGCTCTTATCCAGATGGTGGGGAGATGGCCAGCCCAGCTCTTGGAGCCGTAGAGATCAGGATGACGCTGAAGCAGTAAATCAGAATTTAGGAGAGTGTGGAATGAAGAGCGTGATCTATTATTACACCGGAACAGGCAACAGCTTAAAAACGGCAATGACTATTGCCGGCGAACTCGGCAGTGCCGTGTTATACAGTGTCAGAAACAAGCCGGAAAAGGTGTCCGCTAAAGATGCCGACGTAATCGGCTTTGTGTGCCCTGTGTATGAATGGGATATACCGGGAGCCTTCAAGTCCTTTATCAAAGATCTTGATATGAATCCCAACGCATATATATTTATGGTTGCCACCTATATTGCGGTTCACGGTCGCTGCTTTGAAACAGTCGAAGAGATTCTGTCAGGGAAAGGTACCCGCCTTTCTTATGGACGTGCTTTGCGCTGTGTAGCCAGCCAGTGTATTGCCTATCCGCCTTTTCCACCGGAAAAACTCATGCTTCCGCATATGGAAAGAAAGACAAAAGAGATATGTGAGGAAATAGCCGCCAAGAAGAACAGACCATATCCGCGGATGTCATCGCTGACAAGGAAGCGCTATCCGAAAGCTATGGGCCCCTATATGGCGGTTGAACAAGAGTATGACAAAGGCTTTTATACAGATGACAGATGTATCGGTTGCAGCACGTGCGAAAAGGTTTGCCCTAATCGGAATATTACGATGACAGAAAAACGGCCTGTATGGAATCATCGTTGCCATGGCTGTAATGCCTGCGTTGCCTATTGTCCGACAAAAGCGATTCAGTTCAAGACGCCGAAGGCCTATCGGGAGCTTGGTACAATAATCTCCAAAATTCTACGGCTGCCGGAAAAGCGTAAACGCTATCATCATCCGCTTATTAAGGCCAGCGACTTAATGAAAGATAGAATAGATATTAAATAGGAACGGCGTTAAATTTATATAGTGTGCGGCCTCGAAAGGGCTGCGCGATCATACTAGACGAAGAGCCGCCCCGATCGCTCTCAGAGAATGATCGGGGCGGTGTAACAGATGCAGCTAGATGAGGCTGCTTGCTACTAGGTACTAAAAGTTGAGACGGGTGCATGCGCGATGCGGGCCTCAAGAGACTTGCATGATAAAAAAACTAGGGCAGGACCGCTCTTGCAACCCCGCCCCGCAAAACCCGGAGGTTTTTTGTCTGCCTTCATTATGAATGATTACACCCAGTTGTCAAACACCTTCGCGAGAAACTTGTAAGCGGAAACCACGCTGTCGACGTTCGCGTACCAGTCGGCATGCTCGACGGCGCGACGCTCCAAGGCCCCGACCAGGTCCTTGCACATCTCCCTCGTATGCGATCCCGTGACCATTTCCCTGTAGGCGAACGCCATCATCGTTATCTGCTGGACACGAGGGTTGGCCATCTTCGCGCGCCTCGAGCGCCTGTTGATCCCAATCCCGTCGAGCGCCACCGCAACCTCCCTCGGAGTGCGGATGGTGCTCGCCTCGCCCGGCGCGAAGCCGTTTATGATATCGGTAGAGTGGGCACATGCGTTCCTCACCGCCTGAGCCTGCCTGAGAAGGTAGTGCTCGCTTCTCATCCGCTGGTCCTGCCACCTGTCCGCGCAGAACAGGTAGAAGTTGATGAAGCCCCCGAAGGAGAGCAGCTCGATGAGGACCCACACGGGCTTCTCCCCGTCGTACTTGCAGGCCATGCCTCCGCTGTACCCGTCCCGCTTCAGCCGCTCCATCTCCATCTCGCGAATCGATCGGTTCCTCCCGCTCAGGCTTTTCAGGTAATCCTTGACGATCGAGTATCCGTCCTCGTCTGCCCGCTTGGTGACCTCGCGCATGAGCTTGACCTTGGCGAAATGCTCGATGTCCAGCGTCATCGGGAGCAAGGTGTACCTGAGCATGTGGTCGATGGCCGCGAGGTCGCGCAGCTGACCGAAGTCGAGTCCGACGTATTCGCCGTCACGGGCGCCCCCGGTGCGCTTGTCGAAGAGAACGCGATAGGCTGCGAGCTTGAAGTAGTACGTCTTGCCGCTCAGCGTTTCGCGAGCCTGCTCTGCCGAGCACAGCTCGAAGGTGACGCCTTTCCTCCTAAGATGCTCCACTTGCTCCTCTACGGTAAGCTTCGGCTTCGATGCGCGGACGCTGTTATTCTCGTTGGTCATGGCGCCTCCTGTTTCGATGATTCATTCTAACGGCAAGGTGTGTTCCCGATCGAGCACCATCGCGACCTTCCCCATCTTGTCCTCGTGAGGGCTCATGAGGACGGAGAGAAGGTCGGGCCAGCCGTCGGTGTCATCGCAGCCGAGGCCCGAGTGGCGATGCAGGAGCTCCTTGGCCAGGAGGCAGGGATAGCTCACCGCCTTGGGCGGGTTGTCCCAGTCCGGAAGCCTGGCGATCTCCTTCGAGTTGTGGGACTCGCTCTCGAGGGATGGCTCCCCCGCCAGTCTGTCGTGCGCGTCCCCCATGCCATGCACGGGGAGCGGCCCGCGCTCGACGTGCGGACCGCAAGCCGACGCCGCCCTCGCCCCACCCGGCTTGCCCAGCCCGCGCCTACGGAAGACAGACAGCCCTCCCCTCCGCTGCTCGCAGCCCACGGCCATGCGGACCCTGTTGCGCGAGAGGCCCAGCTGAGGTCGCGCGAAGGGCGGCGACATACGCTGCCTTTTCGACCACCGCGATGCGATAGTCGTCAGACAGCTATTCGTATAAAGGCTTGAAGTCGTACACGGGAGCAACAGTTGCAGACCCCGACAAGAACACGAGCGTTGGTGCATCGTCGTTTGTTCCCTCGGTGTAAACGTGCACGTGATACCCACCAACGTCAACCATCTCTCCGGCGGGGACGATCTCGTTGGCCTCCATACGCAGGGCAATCTGGTTGTAGGCGGCAAAGCAACCAACGAGAACGATCAGGGCAAGGACAATTCCGCCGAGCAGCTCCAAGGCTCGTTTCGCGATTCTCAAGCGCTCTTTCTTCTCTTTCTTCTTAGTCGATGATGCTATGTGCCCAGCTTACGAGGCCTTCGTATCTCAAGGTGCCGTCGGCCAGTCCCGTCTGCAAGCTCAGTTTGCCGAATCGTCTCATGGGATTCATCCCAGCTTTCGGAGACGCTAAAAGATTCCGGCAGTGCAATCTTGCGGACGGCGAATTCGCGACGCATGCGTTTCTGCAGCTTCTTTCCGTTGACGGGGCATGCCGTAGCGTAGACCGCGATGTCCACCAGGTCCTTCACCTGCGAGGATGCCCTTCCGTCGTGCCTCTCGATCAGCGCGCAGAGCTTATCCGACAGCGCACTCTCAACCGGGTAGACAAGATAGTTGCATTTCTGCAACCCATCGATATCGATCCTGTCCGCCGGCGTGATGAGCTCTGCGTCCTCGAGGGAAATCTTGTCGATGACGCGGTCGATCGCGATCTGCTGCATGCGCTTAGCGCCGAGAACGGGCAAGAATCTCACGGAGAGACCGCTGCGGTGCTCGTCTTCGGCCTTGATGGGCCTCGATCCCGCGAACTCGAATGTGATGAAGTCGTCCGCGTCCGTCTGCGCTAGCCTGATGAGGCTTCGCAGAGCTTCATCGAGGCCGTCCCTTGTTGCCAAAAGGTCGATATCGCGCGTCGCCCTCGCATAGCTCGTGCGGGCGAGCATCGACTGGCCGCCTTGAGGACGAACACATCGTTGCCTTCGGCGAAAACGCAGCACAGGAGTCTGTGGAAATAGAAGGAGGAGATGGCGCGGTTGGTGTCAAAGGAAGAGGCGGATGCCGCGGTCTTCACCACCATCCCCAGCGCCGATGCGCTCTTGTAAGACATGGCGGCATGCTTCACGGACTGGAAACCGATGGTCTGCTAATGAAAATTCGGCTGGATGTGCGTGCTGTAGGGGCGATCACTCGTCGAACAAGTCAGAATGCGTGCCGGTGCGCGACGCGACAAGGACGAGGCTGTCTTTGTCGACAGCGTAAACAAGTAGCCAGTCTGGTCGGATGTGGCACTCACGGAAACCTGCATAACCGCCCGTGAGGGCGTGGTCGCGGTAACGCTCCTCAAGCCGCTCCTCGGAGCAGAGCCGGTCGAGCACCACCCGAAGCTCCAACAGGTCGAGGCCGCGTTTCTTGGCTCTCTTGTAGTCTTTCTTGAACTGCGAGGTCGCAACGAGCTTCAGGGCCATGCCGACCCCTACCCGTCAAGAGCTGCGAACAGGGCCTCGGCGGATTCGTAGACTTCCGAGGGGACCTTCCCGCTCATGATGTCACGCGCCTCGCGCATTGCCGCCTCGGTCTCGGCGCCGTAGCGCGGGTTGCGGACGTCGAACGGCAGGCCGCCGACCATGACCGATTTGTGCAGGAAGATGTTGATGGCCTCCGTGAGCGTCATGCCGAGGCTCGAAAAGATTGTCTCTGCGTCGTCCCTGACCTCGGGGTCGATGCGCATGCTGAACGATGCAGTCTTAGCCATGTTATCTCCTTGGTATTTCAATGTATATGCATTGTATCACAAATGAGCCAGTCTGTGGCGTATGTAGATCGATAGATGCCACAACCATGTCGAATAAGCTTCAGGATTGTTGCAGCTGCGAGCTCGTATCAGTTTTGAAGTTTAGCCGCACAGAATGAATCCTAATCGGGAATCGGCAGTTCAGGGCATAGAATCAGCCCCGATTTTGGTGGGATTCAGGGCTGATTCTGAAGATTTAAAATCCTCCCTTGCAGAGAGCTGGTGTGATTAATGTCCCTGGGCATTTTGGATTGATGTCGTTGAGCAACACTGCTATTGAACGTAGCAAGAGAGCTTCATCTCCTTCGTATTGTAATAAACAGCGTAGTGCTGTAGAATATGCATGCGAATTTACAGCTTAGGAGGTTTGCCATGCCGAATATCAAGCCCATCTCCGATTTGAGGTCTTATAGCGCGGTGCTCGATGAGGTGGCGCCAGGTTCTCCTGTTTTCCTGACGAAGAACGGGCGCGGGAGATTCGTCATCCAGGACATATCCGACTACGAGCGTTACGAGGCGGAACGAACCCTTCTTGACCAGCTCGATTATGGGATGCGTTCTGCGGAGGAACGTGGAGTCCTTACCACCGATCAGGTTCGCACAGCGTTCGACGAGAGATTCTCGCAGGTGGGGTAGATGGAGCTTGTCTGGTCGCCCGCGGCTATGGAAGACCTCGCTTCCGCCGCGAATTATATCGAGTTCGAGCTTTCCAGCCCAATCGCCGCCAAGCGCCTGGTGGAATCTGTTGTAGAGAAGGCGCAGCTGTTCGCCGACGTCCCCGGCTCCGGCATGGTGCTCCGTTCGATCAATGGCTTGGACACGGGATATCGCTACATGATCAGCGGCAACCGGATGGTGTTCTTCTCCTGCGGTCAGGGACGTGCGCTGGTAGTCAGAGTCCTGTACGCCAAGAGCGACTACATGAAGAAGCTCTTCGGAGAACGTTAAATCCTTCAAGATCGTTGCCCTAGAACAGCAGCGAGGATCGAATTGCCTTGATCCTGAGCTCGCGATGCGGGGTAGAGCTTTGCGTCAGGGAAACCTGCGGCGTGGGCATGCCGATGCGATAGAGGTCGTCTCGCTCCCAGGGGCGCCCCTCGAAGAGCATCTGGCCCTCGGTGGGGCGCAGCATGCCCGTGACCATCTTGAGCGTGGTGGACTTGCCCGCGCCGTTGGGGCCGAGCAGGCCATAGACTTTCCCCTCCTCGACATGCAGCGACACATGGTCCACCGCCGCCTGCACGTTGCCGCCTCGCCCGAACCGCTTGACCAGTTCGCGCGTCTCCAGAACGTATCTCGTCATGTCGTCCCTTTCTTCTTTGCCGCCTGGTCTTTCACCTCCCAATTTGGGCGGGCTTCCTAAAGAAACGCTAAAGGTCATGGGAACGGCTGCGGGAGCCCAGGCCGCATCAAACGGAAGGGGCCGGGAGCTGAAGCCCCGGCCCTGCGGGTCTTTGGAGCTCGCAAAGTTGCGGTACGGCGATGTCGGAGAAGAGTCCTGTCGTCGCCGAGGACCAGCATGCTCACAACACAACATCGAACCTGACCGCGCAATCGGCGGGGTCGAGGTGCTCGGCGAGGTAGGCCGCCGCCAGGCGCTCGAGGGAGTCGCGGCCGAGGACTTCTTCGGGGAAACCTACGCCGCAGTTCCGGCAGAGTCGCAACGCCTACTGTTTTGCAGCGTGAGTGAAGGTGTTCTTGCTGGCCACAAGGCATAAAAGAAGCCCTGGAACCAAACGATTCCAGGGCTTCTCGTCGTTTTCTACTCACCGAAAGTCCAACCGGCTTTGCCCTAGTCGCGCTAAGAGATGCTAGTCACTACTAACAGGTGGGAGGCTTGCAACTGGGCGGAATGAAAGCCCAGGTTATTCCCACTCAATAGATGCAAACCAGGGAAGCGTGAACTCAACGAGCCGCCTGACCAGCGGCTATTTTTATTTCCAGCTCCGCGAAATCGTCCCAAAACTGGAACTCACCTGGAACTCAGCGCTGAGTTCCAGTTCAGCACGCGAAGCCGAGAATAAACACAACCCACTGGGAGTAAACGCCGGGACTGCGGAAATGACTATTTGTGACTCGCAACTGAGTTTCGTCTCTTAATGCCTTTCAAAAGAGCGCTCGGCATTACGATTGGCTGTGGATAGCGTTATTGTGCCGAATTCCTTAGGAGCTCAAGATGCGGCAAGCGCTTTTACTAGGCCCATCCTAAGCTGGTAAACAGTCTCGCTATCTTCGATGCGGTACATGTATTCGTCCGCATCGACTGATTTGACGATAAGCCTGCTAATCAGGCGGATGCTTTCCTTGCCCGTCCCGTTTAGCCGCCTCAGAATAGCATCAGCAGCGCCCTGAGTGGCCTCATCCGTATTTGGGAGACTTAGCTCGCGTGCGCTGGCGTCGAGTTCCCTTTCGAATTTGTTTTGCAGCCCCCTCAGGGCAACATTATACGCAATTCTGTTACCGTTTGCCTTATACAAGGCATCAAGGCACTCCTTCTCTGCCTCAATCCTCGCAGTGATTTCCCCCGTCACATCCTCTAACGAAAGGTGTCTGGGATTCACTCTGTAATTCGGCAGGATCATCTTTGCCACATAGTCATCCAGCAGCTCTTCATATTTGGCATACAGGCCAACCCAAATGTCCGAGGCTTGAATCATCGTGTCCTCGGCGGAATTGCGCATCTCACCGTTAACAATCGTTCCCTTGGGGAGCAAGGACTCCAGTTTATCTTTGACTGTCGTTTCCTCATCGAACACATGGTGCGAGGAGGGATACCACACGAGGCAGGGCGACCAGTAAAAGTCGCAGAGGGAGTCGACTATGCAATCATCTCCCGGACCGATTCTCAGCCGCTCATCAGAGCTACTCCCTATAAGAATGCACTTCATTGCAACGTGACGAAGCAGACGTCCCAGCTCATACCGTCTCATGGGGTCACGTTTAATTGAATAGCCGCGGAGAGTCGAGTCCCCAGCGCTCTCCACGCGCTTTTCGAGCGCATCGCAAAACTCTCTAATGTCTGGGGCATGGTCCATGGACGGATAGCCCCAGCACTTAAGGGTTTCCATAAACCATGCCTTGTCGTCTCTCGCGATGTCGTAGAGCATGTCTTCCAGGGAGTGTGAGCTGTAGTCGATGCCCTTGTCGTCTGTCCCCAGAATCCATGCCAGCTTCTGGACAATTTCAGAGACGATGTAATAGAAGAAGGCATTGGTCGTGCTGACGTGGACGTAGACGTCATCCCTGTCCAGCAACCTCAGGAAGTCACTCACTCTCCCAACTCTGGTGTTGTTTAGGATTTGGATGGCATTGTGCCCGATGCAGATCTGCCTATATTTCGTCTCACGCTTGCCGCTTTGGCTGTCTGGCGAAGTCCGGAACAGCTGGTCAGCAAAAGCCTGCCTGGTTGCCTCCTCGGCTTCCTTGGTAGCGAACGCAACCCCGCCTATTACGAAGTTCTTCTCGAGGCTGTCTGATGCAATGTGAGTTCCGCCAGGAGATTCGATCAGGGCCTTCCCGGCCTTAAGTCTTCTGAAGTTGTTCGTCTCGTCGTAATAGAAACGCCACTCCACCCCGGAGGGCTTCCCCCTGCTCTGGAACTCATCTCTGAAGCGAATAATCTTATCGGCCGCGTCAAACGCCAAGTCCCTTTTTCCTCCCGATGTGCATGGGGCATTCTGCCTTCGCACGCAACCCATGACTTGGAAATATTTTATCGCATTGAAAACGCGCATCTACGTTGCAAGCAAGAAACGGACCGTCATACTGATGTTGCCAGTCCACGGTTGCCAGTCCACTCACGAAACGGCGGCGGAAGAATGCTTCCCAGTCACTGTGGTGTCGCTAAGATTCAAGCTCATATCAAGCCATAGCATGACGTGCCTAGCTCGTCACAAAGCTTTGCATGCACCCCCCAACAGGCACATCTCTGCATGTCCATCCAAAAGACGCCACTCCTTGGAATCACAGGATACCCGAATTGAGGGCGTCTGCCCTGAACCGAGGAAACGAGTCTTAGCGATATCGGTCTGAGCTCAAGATTTCTAGAGACCGGCTTGCTGTATACCAGTGACAGTGACGGGGACGGCCGTTGCCGACGTGTTCTCTATCACCTGGGTAATCTCCGAATAGAGATCTGTTTCCATGCCAGGCGTCTCGATGCTTACTATTAGCGAGTATCGCGCCTCGGAGTCAATCCTTCCGAGGTACTTGCGGGACCTCCACCAGCCGATCACTGGATACACGGCAACGAACTCGATATCGCTCAGCTCAATTGCGGATGCATACTTGTAGTCGGAATGAATCGAGCCCACGTTTCGATTGTTGACGCCAAGAAACCAGTCGCCAGAGCCGCTCGACGTTTTGCCCTCGTTCTCATCGCGCACGCTGACGTTGATGCGCTTCTCGAACTCATCCCGGCTTTCACCTGGCTTGTTCACATCGAAGCGAAGGCCATGCGAAGCGTAGCGATACTTGTCCTTCCATCCGATCTGTCCCGGCCCTGGTTCGATGAAATAGGAGAGGGTCACGTGGAGCGTTGCGTCGGCGTCGGCCAGCGAAGCGAGCACGTCCTTTGGCCAAGGCAGCGCATGGAGGTGCATCTCTCTCATCGTCTCACGGCCATCCTTCACCTCGTACGGATGCAGAACCTCTTGGATGATGAGGTTGACGCTGTTCTCCCTACATTCGATTGCGCGGCTCAAGTCTGGTATGCCGTAGCCGCAAGCCCTAAGCAGCCTCCTGCGCCCCTTCGTGGCCGTGTCCTCGGGCGACCCTTTGGGCGAGTATCTGTCCATCATCGCTCGTGACCAGCGGGCGGAATGCACTAGCAGGCCCCTTACCGTCTCGGGCCATAGGTCCGGATAGGCATTCTCCAGCTCAGTCGCCATATAGGCAGCCTCGGCAACTGCCGCGCTCGTCGCGTTGACGGTGTCAAGCGGGCTCGACGCTACATCAGCGCCAGTGGTCAGCAACGATAAATCCTGACAGTCTGAATAGTCGTTATTCATCCCGACTATGTTTCCACCGGGGCAGACAATCTCGGGCTTCACCGGCGCAATCGAATGCCTCCACTGCAGGGAGGTCGTGCTGAGCGGACACAGCTCTCCTGGCATCGCGACGGGTTCGTAGCCTGTGGCCAGTATGTCATCCTCTTCGACCAGAGCGTTTTCGCTGTATGCCCCGATGGTCAGCGCATTCCACGATTGGCCTGGGCTACGGATGGAGCGGATCTCGTTCGCCTCGGGATAGACCGTTCCATTCAGCATAGACAATGGAATATTCCCACCAGAAACAAGCACGAGCTCATGCTCGCTCGAGGGGTCGTCCGCGTGGGAGATAGCCTCGTCAAGCGCGGCAGACCAAGAGGTAGGCAAACCATCAGTAATTTCGGATTCATCGGCAGTAACTCCGGAGCAGAAGACCCTGTTCCTCTTCGGCTTTGCCACGAAAGCCCTGTCTATCGCCTGCTTGGCGATGTCTCCGTACAAGTCAGGCTCGCTTTGTCTGTTCATGTCCAGAATCTTCACGGACTCGACGGTGTGGGTCACCTCAATCGGACCAGCAGACGACAAGCTGTCCTTCAGATCTTCATATAGGGCCAGCCCCGCAAGCTTGGTGCCGTGGTTGTCTCGGTCTTCGGTCCCAAGCGCATCGTCATAAGCCAGAACGACATCTCCATCGACGGCTGGGGACAAGAGCGGATGTCCGCTGTTGATGCCCGTGTCGAGGATGCAGATGCTTGCTCTGCCAAACGCAAAAGACGTTCTGCTCAATAGGTCGTCGATCCACTCGCGCTGCTCGAACGCCTCGAGGTTGGCGAAGAACGATGACGCGAGGGGCGCCTCCTTTATCTCGGCAAGGCCATCGTAGCTGTTCAGGAGGCTGGCGAGATCGGCCTTGCTAGCGTATGCCAGCGTGACCATGCGCTCGGGGAACAAGATGAAGGTACTCTTGTGCGCGATATGGAGCGTATCGAGCAGTGCCGCATACGCTTCGAAGGAGCCGCCATCCTCATCCTTGCCTGTCCGGAGCCAGATTTCGAGCCATTGCTTTTGGCCTGCTGGACGTTTGCCATCACTGCCTGTCCAAAGGGAATCGACGATGGCCAGACGGATGTCCTCGATGCTAGACACCAGCTTCTCGTGGCGAGGCTTGCCCCTCTTGGTGACCTGGTGCGGATCGCCATATGCCTTCACCCTATCAAGAAAAAAGTGTTCTTTCCCAGATGGGATAAACACAGTCGCCCGCATGACGCCGTCCTCTTCGCGAACATTGAGAAGGCGCACGTTCTGTCGTACATCCTCCAGGCTCTTTGTGGCCAAATCGCCGTTTTGAGGGCCTGTAAACTCAAGATAGATTCCATGCCTGTCAGCAACAGCATGTGCCCTTCTATCAGCAAACGCGTCTTGCAACTCCTTGTTGAGCTTCGCCGCATGCAATGCGGGGTTGCGCGCGATCGGTGGTTTGCCCCGACCGCCCTGAGGGGCTGTATAAGGCTCTTGGTGGCACGTATTTGCGAGGATGAGATTTGGTCTCTCCATGCTGCTTAGCCGGCCTTATCCTCGCTGCTGTATACGGACAGCCTGTCCGCGCAGAGACGCTGGAAAAGCTCGTCGCACAGCGAAGAATCGGTCAGCAGGGACTCCTTCACCGCATCCTCGCAAAGGCGCGTGATGTCGGCTTGGCAGAGTTGCGAGAGCTCGGCGGCCGTCCCATCGGTGAGGGAGAACGCCGGGTCATAGGCGCCCGTGCGATTAGCCACGATGCGCTTGACTTCGCTGACGGTGGGAAGCTCGTAGTGCATGACGTCGTCGAAGCGGCGGAAGAGCGCCTGATCAAGAATCTTCCTGTTGTTCGTGGCGGCGATGATGACGCTTTCGGAGGTATCTGTCTCTATGAACTGCAGGAAGGAGTTCAGGATGCGGCGCATCTCGCCAACCTCGTTGTCTCTACTGCGGTCGGCCCCGATGGCGTCGAACTCGTCGAACAGGTAGACGGCACGGTTGCTGGCGATGGTATCGAAAATCTGCCGAAGCCGAGTGCTGGTCTCGCCAAGGTACTTCGTGATGAGCTTGTCGGTCTGCACGATGAACAGAGGCATGTCGAGCTCGGCTGCAATCACCGACGCCGTCATCGTCTTGCCAGTGCCCGGCTCCCCCTCCAGAAGGAGCTTGCGGCGGCAGCTCAAGCCGAACGAGGCGAGTTTCTTCCTTTGGCGATACTCGGCCAGCATACGGTTGATCTTCTCGGTGATTTCCGACGAGACTACCAAGTCGCCCAACCTAACCCCAGGGAATGAGACAAGGAACAGGTTGTCCTTGTTTGCTAGATTGATGACATTGCCCTTCGTACGAGTGGATGCGTCGACCATGGCGGTGATTTCCCTGCCTAGAGTGGTATGGCCGATGCGCGTCTCGGATGCCGCTATGCGCAATGCCGCAGTCTTGAAACGCTCATTATCCTGGTCATAGTGGGCTTTGATGAGAGCCTTCACCTGTTCGCCGGTCGCCAAGAGACACCTCCTATCTATATCTTTTAGATTTTAGCGCTCATCGGGCTGGCATGAAAGAGGCGCTTCGATAGTCGATGGTAATTAACCATATGCGGCTTGTCGGGTTAAGCTAGGTCGCCGCGAGGGCTCCCCGAAGGAGAGAGCCATGCCACAGGGCAGAGTACGAAGCGGGGTACGGGCGCTAGGACTGCACAGTGAAGGGCTTCGTCCACTCGAGGGAGTAGCGCCAGTAAAGACGCCTCCTGACAAGTGCACCGGGGAGTCGCTCGCCTGCAACAGAGCGAATCTCGCCCAGGGACTCACGGGGCCGGGCGACCCTCATCCCCTGGTAGGTGCCCTCGTGGTGGAGCCATCCGGACACCCTCGCGGGGACAACCATGAGAGCGGAGAGCAGCCAGTCCGCAATGGTCTTGTTCGCTGACAGGCCGACGACGAGCAGTCTGCCGCCGGGCCGCAGCAGCTCCGCCATCCGAACGAGTGCCGTCTCGAGCGGCATGTGGTGCAGGCACGCGACGCAGGTTATGGTATCGAAGCTTTCAGGGGCAAAATCCTGGGTAGCCATGAAATCGCCACAGATGACGGTACCGCTGTCTGCGATCCTGCCGGCAGCTATCCGCGCGGCGGCGGGGTCCGTCTCCACCCCCACGACGTGCTCGCAGACTCCGGCCAGAAGTTTCAGGAGCGTCCCGTCTCCGCAGCCCACGTCGAGGGCAAATCCACCCCTTAGGGCGGCGTCCGAGACCAGCTCGGAATAGTATGCGGAGTTGTGGTTCCAGCGCGGCCGGCACTCGCCGTCTGTTTCGATGATATGTGCGCTCGCCTTCATGCTTCCTTAATCTCGCCGGGCCATGGCTGCCACAAAACAGATATCCAAGCAGTTAATGGTACCATAGAGCCCTTCATCGCTGTTTCGGTTGGGCACAGCCATCTCAACCGGTCTTCCTACCGGCATGCCATAAGCGCCTCATGACTGCGACATCTCAACCACGGTGCATCTCCGTGCTCGGCGCCAATGCTTTAAAAGACAAGACATCCGATGATGAAAACGCGAGTTGCGAGAATGTCAAGACAATGAAATGGAAATCTGATTCCTCCTCAACTAAAGATGCATACGACTACATACGACTAGGATGACGCCCTGCCAAACGTCTCGCAGGTCGCCGAGTGCCTGCACATCTCGCAATCGTCGGCCTACAAGCCCATCGAAAGGCGCCAGATCCCTGCAATTAGAATTGAAAGCCCGCCTGCGTGTTAGGAAGAATGGGTTCGACGGCATACACAAGGGTCGAATGCAAAAGCTCCCGACCATTGCGGACGGTCTTGATTCCAAGAGATGCTACAAAATACTAATGTCTGCTACTAGATGCTAAAAGAATGCTCTAGACGGCTTACTCCCACTCTTTGATGTAGCGATTTCTCTTGGTGCTTCTTGGTGTTTTCGGGTGTTCTATCAAATCATAAGATGGCTGAGGCGCTTTTGCCTGCACTCTAGCCAAACGTCAAGACGACGTCAGCTTCAATTTGTACTCAGATTGTCATCAAGTATTATTTCGCGTGGCCTTGGGTTTCTTCCCGAATTCGTTTTGTATACATGGGTAAGTTTTCCGACAAATGGGCCAACGTTATCTGTAGGATGCTTACTTTCAAAAGGATCGGGGCCAAGCGCCTTGATGTAAGGTCGAACCAGTCCTGCCATATTATTAGGAAAAGGAATGTTCATTGCCTCTTCATTGAAGGAAAGCCAGGGAAGCATAAGGGTGTTCTGGGAACTAACATGACTCATTCCGTAAGCGACATCCCCGTTGTCGTTTTCAAATACCTGAAGCTCCTCGTCTAGTTCAACGTGTTTTTTGTTTTTGCAAAGACCTTTCGCTTCGCATCGTGGAAAAGAAGGATGGAACACAATTTGCTCCATTGCGTTTTCGACGAATAGCTTGTTGATGCGTTTAATCACCCTCTTGTCAGCGAGAGCAACACAGGCAAAGTCTTTGGGGCCATTGTATGCAAGCGGGTCATATAAACATAGACACACTCTGTTAGACAGCGGAATGATTTTTTGCAATCCTACCGCACCGTTTCCAAACGCACCTTTCCATTGTCGCTTTATAAGGTACGGATTGATGCTGGAGACTGGTGCGTCGCAAGTAATGAAATCTCTGTCAGAATCATTTAGCACAAACAGCCAATTCAGATCCAACAGCAGCTTGAATAACTCCGTCCCCATTTCGAGGTTGATTTGCGTTGGCATATAGTCTAAATCGATATCCTCGAACATGGGAATATCGTTGAACGCATCCTCGCCCACACGCTGACGAATGTCCTCGATCATATTGCGCAACAAAAACTTTTGGCCATTGATTCTCTTCGATGTTCGAACTTCACTGAATGAAACAAAAGACAGAACGTGGAGAAGATCCATCAGGTCAAATGCGTCGAGATCAGTGGCACCGTTTATCCCACCAAGCAAACTGGTCAGTGATGCGTTCCACTGTGATTCCATAGTCGACAATGCATGCTCATAAGAATCGTCTTCGTCATACAGCCAATTCTCGAACAGGATGCTGTTTACAGGAACGCTTTCGCGATACAAGCCATCGGCAAATCGATAAAAACCGATTTGAGATTCAGGAGTGGCAAATTTCCTTAGATAGAACTGAGGGACATAATGCTGCTTCTTTCCCAAGAACTACACCTCTTGTTGATTACCTGCGTCCACCCTGTTTCTTACAACATCGCGGTCGCTCTCTAACGGCAACTTGGCAAGCTCATCTTCCAAATGCTTGCCATGAGCTTTCCTGAAGTCGAAATGCGCATTGGCAGCATTTGTGGCTGTCCGCTTCTGGGCACCCGCCTGCTTGTAGGAGTCCTTCCAAGTTGCATACTCGTCATCGCCTAGGTCCTGATAGGCGTACTCAAGCTGCTTCTCGGCCCACTCCTGGACGCCGGTTTCCATATCGACCTGCATCGGCATGAGGTATGCGATCCCGTCGATGAGCACGGGACGGATCATTTCGTTGGACTCCATGTCCATCAGGCATTGGATCGTAGCATCGACGTCTTCGCCGTAGAAGTCATCGAGCGTTTTGGGGTTTATCCCGAGCGCTTTCGCTATCGCCTCGCGGTGCGATGGCTTGGGGATCCTGTTGCCCAGCTCGTAGCTCCTGATGGCCGACTCGCTCAGTCCAGCCTTCTCCGCAAGCTCAGCCTGCGTCATCCCGAGCCTCTTTCTGTGCTTGTAGATTTTGCTGGTTATGCTCACTGGTCGCTCCTCGATTGAAACCGCATAGCACGACAAGCGCAATTGTATAAAAACCTCACGTATTTGTAAAGGTTAGCGTTGACAGCACAAATACGTGAGGTTATCATCACAAGGAGGAAGAGCACAAATACGTGAGCATTCTGGAACATCGAAGCGAGAGGAAGGACATGAGATGACCAATGAAGGGAAAGGCAGCATGATCGGCGTGGAGGAGGTCTGCGAGCGGTTGAAGGTGTCGCGGTCGTACGCCTACCGCGTCATACGCAGGCTCAACAACGACCTGAAAGAGCAAGGGATCCTCACCATCCCGGGGAAGGTGAACAGCGCATACCTTGAGGAACGCTACTTCGCCACGGAAACGCCCGGAGCAAGGAAGGGCCAAGACGACGCTCAAGACGGAGGCGAGGACGATGGCGGTCTACAAGGATGCTGGGCGGGGGACGTGGTACTCGCAGGTTTCGTACGTCGACCACCACGGCGAACGGCAGCGGACGACGAAACGAGGATTTGCGACCCGCAAGGCGGCTGTGGAATGGGAGAAGGACTACCTAGCCCTGCACACAAACGCGCCCTCGATGACGCTCAACGCCTTCTACAAGCAATACGAGGAGGACAAGATGCCTCGCGTGAAGCTCAACACGTGGCTCACGAAGAAGCACATCATCGAAACAAAGATCCTTCCCGAGCTCGGCGAGATAAAGCTGAGTGAGATCACGGCGGCAGACATACTCAGGTGGGAAAACGGGCTGCTGTCCTACCGCGATCGCTCCGGCGCCGGTTACTCGCAGACGTACCTGCGCACCATATGCACGGAGCTCTCGAGCATGCTTAATCACGCATGCCGATTCTACGGGCTGAGGTCGAACCCGATGGCAACAGCGGGCAAGATCGGCTCGACCCAGCATGACGAGATGAAGATATGGACGCCCGAGCAATACGAGCGGTTCGCTGAGGTCATGCGCGACAAGCCGATGAGCTACCACGCGTTTGAACTTCTCTACTGGTGCGGGTTGCGGCTCGGCGAGCTCCTGGCCCTTACCAAGGCCGATTTCGACCTTGACAACGATTTGCTGAGCGTCACGAAGTCGTACCAGCGCCTTAACAGGAAAGACGTCATTACCACGCCTAAGACGGCGAAGTCGGTGCGAAAGGTTGTTATGCCGAAGTTCCTTACCGAGGAGATGCGCGAGTTCTTCAGGCTCGCGAAGTACCTCAACTCCCGCGACAGGATCTTCCAGATGAGCAAGTCGTACATGCACCACGAGATGGATCGGGGTTGCAAGGAAGCAGGGCTCGACCGGATCAGAATCCATGATCTGAGGCACAGCCACGTGTCGCTGCTTATCGAGCTCGATTACAGCATCCCAGCCATCGCGGAGCGCATGGGCCACGAGAGCACGGACATAACCTTCCAGTACGCGCACCTGTTCCCCAACAAGCAGAGCAGCATGGCGAAGGATCTCGACACGTACAGGGGGCGATGAGCGATGTCCGAGAGGAACAACGACCGCAGCGGGCGCTTCCGTAACCGCTTCATCGGCCTGCGGGCCTCCGACGAGGAGGCGGCGCTCATAGCGCACATGGCCCAGATTTCGGGGATGTGCAAACAGGACTACATTCTCAGCAGGGCGCTTAAGCGGACTTTGGTGGTCGAGCCCAGCGTGAAGGTGGAAAAGGCCCTCAGGAAGCGCCTGGAGGCCCTCTGCGACGAGCTTTCGAGAATCGAGGACGCAGGGCAGATGACCCAGGAGCTTCAGGAGGAGCTTGCGACTGTCTTGAGCGTCTGCCGCAGGCTCGGAGAGGAGAAGGCTCCCGTGCGCGACGACGATCCGTTGCTGAACTACAAGCGAATAGGCGCCCGCAACCGAAATATCTCTCGCACCAAAGAAGAATAGGAGGATTCTGATGATTGAAAAACTCGATGCACGCGGCGCACAATGGCTGATAGAGCACGATTTCGGGGAAACCGAGTGGATAGTGGAGGGACTATTGCCGCTCGGCCTGTCGATGATCGTCTCGCCGCCGAAGTTCGGCAAATCGTTCCTGATGCTAAACTTAGGGCTCCATGTCGTTGCAGGCGAGCCGTTCTGGGATCTCCCCACAACCAGGAGCCCGGTTCTGTACCTCGCCCTCGAGGACACGTTCAAGCGCGTAGGCAACCGCCTCGAGCTGATCACCGAGCAGACGGACGACGATTTCGAAATCGCCGTTCGCTCATCCAACATCGGCGGAGGCCTGATCGCCCAGCTCGAAGACTACATGACTGAACACCCTGATACGAAGCTCGTGATGCTGGACACGCTGCAGATAGTGCGCAACGGCATCTACGACAACGCCTATTCGGCGGATTACTCAGACCTGCGCATTCTCAAGGAGTTCGCTGACAACCATTCCATAGCCCTCATGGTCGTCCACCATACGCGAAAGGCCCGTGATCCCGATGACGTGTTCGCGAACATCAGCGGCACCAACGGACTCATGGGCGCCTGCGACACCGTATTCGTGCTTGACAAGGACAAGAGGAGCGACAAGTACGCGACCCTATCCGTGACCGGGCGCGATGTCGAATTCCAAGAGCTCAGGCTGCTTTTCAGGGACGGTGAGTGGGAGTTCATAGAGTCCTTGAGCAGCGACGATTTAGAGGAAACCGAAGTGCCCGCGTGCATTCAGGCAGTGGCAGGATTCATGGACCTCCGGCAGGAAGATTGGACGGGAACGGCCAGCGAGCTAATCGGGTTGCTTGATTGCGGAACTATCAGGAGCAGCGTCCTGGGCAGGCACCTCGGCAGCTATCGGAATTACCTACTGGAACGCGGCGTCAGATGCACGAGGGAGCGGACGGGATCCGCGAGAATCATTCATTTGGAAACCATAGAGGATGACGCAAATGACGTGATTGACGGACATTTGGAGATACCCGACCGACCGTCACGTGACGCGTGAGGGGTATGTCCGAGAACCCGTCATTTTCGTCATTCCGTCATAGACAGGAGAGCGGCGGTACAGCGTACGGCAGATTAGCAAGTAGCCTGCTCAGTACAGCAAGCGTACAGAGCAGCATCTGGCCGATTCGGAGCGGGCGGGGCATTTGGAGGGAGGTCTGCTCCCCGCATCCGCCGCTTTTTCTAATTGCCGGATTGGGCTCCGCAATGCCCAAGCCGGGTTTGCGGCTCATGCGGGGGAACGCCCCGCGCCCCTTAGCTGAAAGGAATACGATGACCGAACAACTTTTCAGGCTTGACATACGAATCTCCCAGCAGGACAAGACCCTCCTGAAACGGCGATGCGAGGAGTTCGGCATGACGCAGACCGACTACATGCGCATGCTGATAAACCTTCCTTTGCGCATGGTCGATGAGGGCATGGAAGAAGAATCGGACCTGTTCGTAATTGACCGTTGGGGAGCTGTCAGGATCGCGCTTCAGATTCGCAGGCTCGGGTACCACTACAACCAGGGCATCCACGCACTCAACGCTATTGCCTATTATCTGAAGCGTGACGAAGCCGACAGCATGGATGCGCTTGATGCGTTAAAACACGCAGCAGGGAAGCTGGACGCAGTGGATGAAGGGGTTCGCGGGATTTGCGAACAGCTTAATTCGCTCACAGGGAAGCGCTTCGGCTACGAGCTTTTCGAACCGAACAAGTACTCAGGCAGTAATAATGTGAACGAGCAAGTTTAGAACAGCGATGGAATCTCTACTACTCCGTAAGTAACTTCACCATACAATGCGCGCTCGATAGCCGACTTGTATACGTTAGTTTCCGGAAGCGCGATGTTCGAGAACGCCTCTTGGACTTTATGCACGGCAGTACAATACTCTTCCCTGAATGCAAGTGGTCGCATCACGCCGTCAACGGCGTCAACTTCATGATTAAAGTCGTAACTGAAAAAATGCACGGTGCCAGGTTGACCAGCAGGGAATTCGGGTAGATTGTTTCTGCCGCCCAAGCGATCAATAACTCTTTCGAATACCGGTTGCGGACAGACGAAATAAAGACCAGTACGACATAACGACTCTCGCTGCAGCACCTGTCCTTTGTAAATGATTTGCGGAAGAATACGCTTGGATACGTTTTCCCAGTTTAAACCGACTGTGCTTTTGACCATCGTTCTGTTTCGTAGCAGCGCATCGCGGCTATCGTGATAATTGCCAGTGGTATCGATTGTCTGAACTTCAATGGCGCTAATCTCTGCTAGCATACCCTCGCCGTCTAATCGCGCGAGCATCCAATCTACCGAATAGGACCCTTGACCGTTTCGTTGTGGAAGTTGAAGCTCGCCACCCCATCCGTGTCCAAATACAGCTACAGCTCCGTTCTCTTCTATCGCCTTTTCTACAGCTACGCGTCCCGCATATAGATTCAACTCGCATTGAAATGCGCGCGCTGAAATTATTTTCAGTAACTTGTAATCGTCTGCATAAAGCCTAATTGGGCAACAAATGACATCTGGCTTTCCAGGCGTCGCTTGTCTCACTGCGCACGCTCCCGAGGCGTCCCTGTCTCGTCCAAGGCGTTTTGTGCATTCGGTT
This sequence comes from Atopobiaceae bacterium UBA1367, assembly GCA_002305995.1. Classification (GTDB taxonomy): domain Bacteria; phylum Actinomycetota; class Coriobacteriia; order Coriobacteriales; family Atopobiaceae; genus UBA1367. The sequence goes on along the minus strand of DBRN01000012.1, from coordinate 204,013 downwards.
CCAAGAACGGGGCATACTTTTCTAAGAGCATATTGCTTTGCAGTTTCCGACTGATCTTCTGCTCGATAGCCGAAAAAGTCGGCGATATATCCAGACATCTAATCTCCTAGCAGCCTATTTTTTATCGACCTGCCAACAGCTTCGGCAAGTAGTGGCGGGACAGCATTTCCCGCTTGAGCAAACTGTTGAGCCATGCTGCCGGTAAAAACAAAACTATCTGGAAATGACTGAATTCTTGCAGCTTCACGAACGGTAAATGACCTATCTTGCTCGAAATGGAAGAAAGATCCCCAATGAGGGTCGCATTTCGTCAATATAGTCGACGCAAGTCCATCAGGGTCTGGCCTGCCATAGCGCTTCGTATGGTCACCGCGTTTAGCCCGCTGCATACCTTTTGGAAGCATATCGAAAGGTATGTCAAGCCAGTTACCACCAGGCTTAATGTATTTGAGACGTTCCATATTAATGCTAGAAAGTCGAGGTGCTTCATGATTGAAAACACCTGCCGAGCCTATGCGCATCCGTCTTTGATAATCGCAAAAAGGCTCGCATCTGTAATCTTTTATTGAAGCACCTCGCTCACCATTATCCAATGGAGGCAGGTCGCCTATCGCTTCCCTAACAGTGACGAATTTAGCTTCTGTTTCGGAAGTTGGTTCTTGGACAATGTTCAGCCCATTGAAATAAGTTCTGAAGTTTGCTCTTATTGGCGCATGACACAAGGGTTCTGGAAAAACATCGCTTGGCAGCTCTTTGCCACGGGACCCGATGACGATAGTACGCCAACGCATTTGAGGAACTCCGTAATACGCGGCACCGAGAATGCGAACATCGGCTCCATACCCGAGTTCGGCCAAAGAATCCAAAATTGCCTGAAGCGTTGCTCCATGCTCAAAAGAAACCAGTCCTGGTACGTTTTCGATTAGTACAGCCCTAGGTGCAAACTCCTCGACAAAGCGGAGAAACTCTTTGAACAGATGGTTTCTGGCATCCTTCGACGATCTAATGGGGGCATTGATCGAGAATCCCTGACACGGAGGCCCACCAGCCAACAAGTCAAGCTCTTCTCTATCCATATTGATAGAAGAACGGACTTCGGCGGCATCTATATCGCGAATATCGGTTGTTGAGACGAGGGCTGATGGATGGTTGTTCTTATAAGTGGTTGCGTATACCGGTTCAAACTCATTTGCAAAGAGAGAGACGAAGCCCGCTTGGGCCAGACCTTCCGATAATCCTCCCGCACCAGCGAAGAGATCAATCATTTTTAGCGTGTTGGTCATTCAGGTCCATTCATAAGCTGTAAACAATCCTAGACTTGCATTTTAAGCCAACGAATCGGGTATGGTCATCTTGCAAGGCCACTGGATTTGAATTGTCTGTTAAAGCATCATCGTGTAAAAGGCGGATTAAGCAAGGAAACAGCGTATGACGTCGTTTGACGATGCAAATTCGCAAACTGCATCCCGGATCGATTACGACACAACCAAATCTATGATTGCTTTCGTCAAAATAAAGACAGGAACTTTCCCGCACATTATGGTGAGCAAGTCGTCATTCTCGCACTTGAGAGACCCCTGAAAGTAAAAGAAACCCAGTGGTTTGGCGGTGCAAAATCGATGATTTCAACGCGCCAAAACCACTGGGAAACATGTTAAATGACCAGATAGAACCTCACTATAATGTGCGGAATTTATTCCCACTCAACAGTCCCGATGGGCTTGGGCGTAAGGTCGTAGCACACGCGGCAGATGCCCGGCACCTCGGCCAAGATGCGGCCGGTGATCTTCTTGAGCAGTGCCCAGCCCAGCTCGCGAACCTCGGCCGTCATGACATCGATGCTGTCGACGCAGCGGATGATGCAGGGCCACTCGTAGGCGCGCCTGCCATCGCGCACGCCCGTTGCCCGCATGTCGGGCACCACGCAGAAGTACTGCCAGATGTCGAGGCCGGCGGCATCGATCTCCTCGCGGACGATCGCATCGGCCTCGCGCAGGGCGGCGAGGCGGTCACGGGTTATAGCGCCAAGGCAGCGCACGCCGAGGCCCGGACCGGGGAAGGGCTGGCGGTAGACCATGCCATCGGGCAGGCCGAGCTGCTTGCCCACCATGCGGACCTCGTCCTTGAAGAGCAGCTTGACGGGTTCGACGAGCTCGAAATCCAGATCCTTAGGCAGGCCGCCCACGTTGTGGTGGGCCTTGACCCCGGCCTCGGACTCGAGGATATCGGGATAGATGGTGCCCTGGCCGAGGAAGGAGATGCCCTCGAGCTTGGCAGCCTCCTCGGCGAAGACCTTGATGAACTCCTCGCCGATGATGTGGCGCTTGGCTTCGGGGTCGGCCACGCCGGCCAGCTTATTGAGGAAGCGGTCCGTGGCATCCACGAAGACGAGCTCGGCGCCCATCTGGTTCTGGAACACATCGATGACCTGCTCGGACTCGCCCTTGCGCATGAGGCCGTGGTTCACGTGCACGCACACGAGCTGCCTGCCGATGGCCTTGATGAGCAGCGCCGCGACCACAGAAGAATCCACACCGCCGGAAAGTGCCAGCAGCACCTTGCCATCCCCCACCTGCGCGCGCATAGCCTCCACGGCCTCCCCGATGAAGGCGTCGGCCAGCTCGGGGGTGGTGATGCGAACCATGTCATCAGGACGCTTGTTGCCAGAGAAGTCCACGGGGCCTCCTTCGAACGGTCGAATCCGAACGCAGACGAGTATATAGCGAAGTGTCGCCAGCGCACTGTTAACACTCGAGAAAGCCTACGGAATCGGTGGGGAAGCCGAAGGGGGCCGACGAGAGCGTGGGCCATGGGAGTGGGAGGTGCCAGCACGCGGGCAGGTGACGGCCGAACTGCGTCCAAACGCACACCCGCGTCACAGCACGTGAGGCCCGGATATCGCTCCACCCCGCGCCCGTTGTTACCGCCCTCCGCGCCCCTTGTCACCACGCTCCTGACGCCCTTTGTTACCAGGGGGTGCCCCGCTTGGGTCATGAAGCGAACTTTTTTGTGTTGACGTCTGGCTCGCCTTAGGCTTATGGTACGTTCACGGTTCGAATTCGCATAGATTTGCATATCGACGGTAGCTGATGCACTTTGGAGAGGGGCACATGCAGCACGAGACGAGCAGTCGCACAGGAACCCGCACAAGAGGGACGGGGACAATCGAGCCCATCCCCGTTCCCGCCGCCGTCACCGATCCCTCCTCCCTCGGCTTTGCCGCCTGCGAGGGTGGCGTCTGCGCCGCAGCGGGGATACGCGCCGTCGGCATCCACGCCGGGTTCCGTGCCGAGGCGACCCGCAAGGACCTCGCCCTTGTCGCGGCAGACGAGTCCTGCGCCTGTGCCGCCACCTTCACCAAGAATCGCTTCTGCGCCGCTCCCGTGCAGGTCTCCCGCCCACGTGCGGCCTCTGGTCGGGCGCAGGCCATCATCCTGAACTCGGGCAACGCCAACGCCGCGACGGGAGACCAAGGCGTGGCCTGCGCCCGCGCGTCCGCGAGGATCGTGGCCCAGGAGCTAGGCTGCTCCGAGGATGACGTGCTGGTGGCCTCGACGGGAGTCATCGGCGTGCCCCTGCCGATGGGGCCCTACGAGACGGGCGTGCCCGCCGCCGCAGCCGCTCTCGAGCACTCCCCCTCTGCGGCGCACGATGCGGCGCGCGCCGTCATGACCACCGACACCGTGCCCAAGGAGGTGTCGCTGGCCGGCCCGGTGGCCTGCGGGCCCGGCGGCACAGACGTCACCGTGCACGTGGGCGGCTTCGTCAAGGGGTCGGGCATGATACAGCCAGACATGGCCACCATGTTGTGCGTGCTCTCCACCGACGCGCCCCTCACCGCCGCGGCCGCCCAAGCGGCGCTCTCCGCGGCGGTGGGCCAGACCTTCAACAGGGTCACAGTTGACTCCGACACCTCCACCAACGACTCCTGCTTCCTGCTGGCCACAGGCGCCGCGGGCGGCGGGCCCATAGAGGTGGGCTCGCGCGGCTATGATGCTGTCGCCGGTGCCATCCGGTGCGCCTGCGAGAACCTGGCCCGCAAGATCGCGGCAGACGGCGAGGGTGCCACCAGGCTCGTCACCGTCGACGTCGTCGGTGCCGCGAGCGAGGCGGACGCCGATGCCGTCGCCCGGTCGATCGCCAACTCCCCTCTGGTCAAGACCGCCATCTTTGGCCGTGACGCCAACTGGGGCCGCGTGGCCGGGGCCGCGGGCAAGTGCGGCGTGGAGTTTGACCAGCACGACGTCGACATCGACTTCCTCGGCATCCCCGTGCTGCGCGCGGGCCTGCCCCTTCCCGTGGACGAGGCCGAGATGCTGCGCCGCTTCGAGGCGCCCGAGGTGTCCATCGTCGTGAGCCTGGGCATGGGGACGGCACACGCACGCATCTGGACCTGCGACCTGACCCATGACTACGTAACCATCAACGGGGACTACCGCACCTAGGCATACGCGCGACAGCCGCCACCGCATCCGCACGAGAGGGGAAGAGCCATGCGCAAGCGCGACGCGCACGAACGCGACAAGGCACTGCAGAAGGCCACGATCCTCACCGAGGCCATGCCCTGGATCCACCGGCACAACGGCCAGACCATCGTCGTCAAGTACGGCGGGGCCGCCATGGAGGACGAAGGGCTCATGCGCCAGGTGGTGGGCGACCTCGAGCTGCTCAAGCTCATGGGCATGCGCGTGGTGCTCGTGCACGGCGGGGGCAAGGCCATCAACAGGCTGCTCGATAGCCTGCAGCTGCCGGTCAGCTTCAAGGATGGCCTGCGCGTCACTGACGACGCCACCATGGAGGCGGTGCAGATGGTGCTGGTGGGAAAGGTGAACCAGCAGCTCGTCTGGGCGCTCAACGAGTATGGCAACAACGCCGTGGGCATCTCGGGCGCCGACGGCAAGACCTTCAAGTGCCGGCAGGTGGATCCCGACCTGGGACGCGTGGGCAAGGTGATCAAGGTCAACACGCACCTCATCGAGTCCATCCTCGATGACGGGTACGTGCCCGTCATCGCAAGCGTGGGATCGGGACCCGACGGCTTCTACAACGTCAACGCCGACGTCGTGGCGAGCCAGGTCGCCCAGGCCCTCGGGGCAGACACGCTGGTCTACCTCACCGACGTGGACGGCTTCTATCGCGAGTTTGGCAACGAGGAGAGCCTCATCGCCACCATGACCGCCGACGAGGCGCACGAGCTGCTGTACAGCGGCACGCTCGCCGCAGGCATGATCCCCAAGATCCGCTCCATCGTGGAGGCGCTCGACTCGGGCGTGCGCGACGTGCGCATCCTCAACGGCACCTTCCCCCACTCGCTGCTCCTGGAGATATTCACCGATGCCGGCATAGGGACGATGTTCAAGCAAGGAGATGAGTAGCCATGGCAACACAGCTGGGAAACGGGGCGCTGGCAAAGGCGCAGGCGCTCGACGATGCCTACGTCATGCACACCTACGGCCGCCTTCCCGTCGAGTTCGTCTCGGGGTCGGGCGCCGAGCTGGTGGACTCCGAGGGAAGGGTCTACCTCGACTTTCTCGGCGGCATCGGGTGCGCGAGCCTCGGCCACGCCAACCGCGTCGTCGCCGCTGCCGTGAGGGAGCAGCTCGACCGCGTCTGGCAGGTGGGGAACTACTACCATGTCGAGCATCGTGGCGAGCTGGCCAAGGCCATCTCCGAGCTGCTCTCGACCACCACCGACGAGCGCGGGCATGCCGTCGGGTCGACGGGGACCATCTGGAAGACCTTCTTTGCCAACTCGGGGGCGGAGGCCAATGAGGGTGCCCTCAAGGTCGCCCGCCGTTGGGGCGAGCGCACGCTCGAGGGGGCATCCGGCATCATCAGCGCGCGGCAGAGCTTCCATGGGCGCACCCTGGCGACGCTCGCCGCGACCGGCCAGGACGTCTTCCACAGAAGCTTCGGCCCGTTTCCCGAGGGCTTCTCATCGGTCCCGCTCAACGACCTCGACGCGCTCTCCGCCGCCGTGGGTATGGGAGGCACCTGCGCCGTCATGCTCGAGTGCGTGCAGGGAGAGGGCGGCGTCTGGTCCGCCAACCCCGACTACCTGCGCGGTGTGCGCGCCCTGTGCGACGAGCGCGGCCTGATGCTCATCGTCGACGAGGTGCAGACGGGCTTCTTCCGCTGCGGCGCCCCCTTCTCGTTCCAGCTCGCCGGCATCGAGCCGGACATCGTGAGCATGGCCAAGGGCATCGCGGACGGCTTCCCCATGGGGGCCGTGGCCGCACGTGCGCAGGTTGCCGACCTCATGGCCCCCGGGGACCACGGCTCGACCTTTGGCGGCAGTGCCCTCGCGGCGGCGGCGGGGCTGGCCACCGTCACCGAGCTGGTCAGGCGCGACATGGGCGAGCACGTCATAGCGACAGGCGACTACCTGGCAGAGCGGCTCGCCAGCCTCCCCCACGTGACGGAGGTGCGCGGGCGTGGGCTCATGCGCGGGGCGCAGCTGGACGTCCCCATCGCCACACCCCTGGTGGAGCAAGGGCTCGGGAGAGGGCTCGTGCTCAACCACATCGGCGATTCCATCCTGCGCTTTCTGCCGCCGCTGGTGGTGACCCGCGAGGAGATCGACACCATGGCCGAGCGACTGGGGGAGCTCATCGGCGAGCTGGCGTAGGCAGAGGGGATCCAAGGGCTGCATCGGGTGTCCTCATGCGAGGCGCAATCCCTGCCGGAAAGAAAAACCAGGAGTTGTGCGTGATGGCATCAGGCCCTGGAAAGGAAATCCCGGAGTTGTGCCGGATCGTACCCAACCCTGGAAAGAAAAAGCCAGAGTTGTGCGAGACCAGGGCTAGGAGTGGAAAGGTTTTTCTCGACTTCTGACCCCTCTAACTCCGCACAACTCGGGGTTTTCTTTCCGACCCGCACCCCGACTCCGCACAACTTGGGCTTTTCCTTTCCGCCATTGACCCCAGTCTCGCACAACTTGGGCTTTTCCTTTCCGCCGTTGGCCCCAATTCCGCACAACTCCGGGTTTCCTTTCCACCCTTGGTCTCGGCCCCGCACAACTCGACGATTTCCTTTCCGACCCACCCCAGCCCTCACAGACCGAGCCTCCCCCCTCCCCCACGCGGAAATCCTTTGCCGAGTTATACGGCCGAGTCGTGCACGACGACCTTGAGAGCGGCGCGGCGACCTAGCACCCCCTCTCGACCCATGCGAACTCCATGCATCCCATGCAGAACTGATCACAACCTTCTCCTAGGAGCTTCACAAAGCTGAAACAGGCAGTTCGACTCCCCAACTTTCTCTTCCTCGAAGAAGTTGTGGTCAGTCTTACCGGCCCTGCGCCATGCGTGGGGCCCAGTCCCGCTAGCTGACGCCCGCACCTCTCACCGGCGCAAGGACGCAAGGACCCTCACCGGCCCTGCACCGCACGAGAGGCCCAGACCTCCTCGCTCCACACCCACATCGATCCCCGGCCCGTCTCCGAGAGCGGCTGTGGGATACTGTAGGCTCACATCAACACCCGCACGCCCAGGGAGAGCCCTATGCCCACTGCCACCCGTCCCGCATTCCCCAGGCGCGCCGTCATCACCGGCGGCATGCCCTACGGGAACAAGAACCTGCACTTCGGCCACGTCGGTGGCGTGTTCGTCCCCGCCGACTTCTTCGCGCGCTTCCTGCGCGACCGCATCGGGGCGGAGAACGTCATCTTCGTCTCGGGCACCGACTGCTACGGCTCCCCCATCATGGAGGGCTTCCGCAAGAAGGTCGCCGACGAGGGCTACGAGGGCACCATCACCGACTACGTGCGCACCAACCACGAGGACCAGCGGCGTGCGCTCGCCGCCTACGGGATCTCCCTCGACCTCTACACGGGCTCGGGCCTCGAGCCGGCCGCATCCTTCCATGCCGCGCTCTCCGACACGCTGATCCGCCGCCTGCACGCACAGGGCAGGCTGCTCAAGCTCTCGACACGCCAGTTCTTCGACGTCGAGGCGAGCCAGTTCCTCAACGGGCGGCAGGTGGTCGGCCGCTGCCCCGTGCGCGGCTGCAAGAGCGAGAAAGCCTATGCCGACGAGTGCGACCTCGGCCACCAGTTTGACCCCGAGGAGCTCATCGCCCCCGTCTCGCAGCTCACGGGAACCACCCCCGAACTCCGACCGGTCGACAACTGGTACTTCGACCTCCCCGCCTTCCGCGACCAGCTCGAGGCGCTCATGGATGAGTGGGACGCCGACCCGCAGGTTCGCGACGTCGTCACCAAGACCGTCCGCGAGTCGCTCGTCGAGCCGGTCATCTACGTCCAGAACGCGTTCCGCGCGCGCTTCGACGCGATCGCCGACCGCCTCCCCGCCCATGAGCTTCGTGAGGCCGAGGGCAACCAGCAGTCCTTCTCGCTCGCCTTCGCCGACTGGCAGGCGCGCGACACGGCACGAGGGGTGCTCGAGTCCTCCGGCATCCGCTTCCGCACGGGCAAGACCCTGCTCCCCTTCCGCATCACGGGCAACATCGACTGGGGCATCGCGGCACCGGACCTCGAGGGAACTTGCGGCCTCACCGTGTGGTGCTGGCCCGAGAGCCTCTGGGCGCCCATCTCCTTCGTGCAGACCGTGCTTGCCACCGCACCGGAGGGGCGCTACAGCTCCACCGACTGGCGCGACTGGTGGTGCGCCGACGACGCCAAGGTCTTCCAGTTCATCGGCCAGGACAACATCTACTTCTACTGCGTGGCGCAGCCCGCGCTCTGGGAGGCACTCGACTGGGGGCTCTTCCAGGACACCCCCATCGCCAACCACCACATCCTGTTCATGAGCAAGAAGGCCTCGAGCTCGGGTGCCATCAAGCCTCCCATGGCGGAGGAGCTCCTCGACGCCTACACGCCCGAGCAGCTGCGCTGCCACTGGCTCTCCCTCGGCCTCGACCAGCGGGCCGTCAGCTTCGCGCCGAAGGCGTTCGACACGAGTGTCAGCCACAGGGACAAGAGGACCGGCGAGGAGATCCTGGTCAGGGACGACCCGCGCGTGGCCGACCCTGCGCTCAAGGAGAGCGCCTTCCTCACCAACATCTTCAACCGGCTCGCCCGCAGCTGCCTCTACGGCGCTGCCAACGTGTGCGCCGGGCACCTTCCCACAGTCGACGCGGACGCCGAGGTCATCGAGGCGTGCGAGCGGGCAACGCTCGACTTCGAGCGGGCGGCCCACGCCTTTGACGCGCACGGCGCCCTGGCGATCGCCGAGGGGTTCTGCCGCGCGGCCAACAAGCGCTGGGGGGAGGAGAGCAGGGCGGCCAAGGGCGACGACGCGGCCTATGAGCACGCCTTGGCGAACGCCTTCGCCGCGCTGCGCACCACCACGCTGCTCATGCATCCCGCGGCGCCCATGGGCTGCGAGCTGATCTGCGAGCACCTAGGTTTCGACGCCGACGCCTTCTTCTCGTGGGAGCACGCCTTCAAGACGCCCGCGCAGCTTGCGGAGGCCCTGGGCGAGACTGCCGAGGGCCACGCGCTCGTGTCGCTGCCGCCGCGCTTCGACTTCTTCCGCAAGCACGAGAGCCAGTGATCCGATCCTCCCTCGGCCCCTGGGCCGAGGGAGGCCCCGCACGCCATCCCACACGAAGGACCCCCATGCCGCCATCCCCGCCCCCGCGTCACTTCCCCAGCCCCTTCGAGCTGCCCGCGACCTTCCCGTCGCATGCGGCGCACGTCGTCATGGCCGACGGGGCGTGCATCGCAACCTTCGTGTACGGCAGTCTCGACACGGCCCCCGCACCCGTGCTGATGCTCCATGGCAACGGCGAGGAGCACGGCATCTTCGGGCCGACCATCGATGCCGTCGTGCGTGCCGGCACGCCCGTCGTCGCCCTTGACGCGCGCGCGCAGGGAAGGAGCACCAGGGGAACCCTGCCGCTGACCTACGAGCTGATGGCCGCCGACGCGCTGGCGGTCCTCGACGCCCTGGGCGTGGCGGCAGCCCATGTGTTGGGCTTCTCCGACGGCGGCATCGAGGGGCTTCTGCTGGCGCGCGACCACGCCGACCGCGTGCTCAGCCTCACGACGCTCGGCGCGAACCTCAGCCCGGAGGGCGTCATCGAGGACGACGAGTGGGACATCAGGGGCTCCGTGGCGGCACATCGTGCCTGGGCGGCTCTCGCGGACGGGCCCGCACCGGCCCAGGTGGACCTCGCCCTGCTCTCCCCCACGCCACAGGAGGCGCTCGTGACGGCGGAGCTCCTGCAGCTCATGCTCGACGAGCCGCACATACCCGCCGGCAGCCTCGAGGTGATCTCATGCCCGACCACGATCATGGTCGGCGAGCTCGACTGCGTCAGCGTCGAGGAGACCACCGCCATCCACCGCGCGATTCGCGGCGCGCGCCTGGTCGTCGTCCCCGATGCCGGGCACACGCTCCCCAAGCAGGCCCCCGACCTCGTGACGGCGGAGCTGCTCGCGACCATCGGGCGCTGCCAGGGCGCGGAAGCGTAGCCGTCGGCGCGCCCGACGACCCTCGCCGAGCGCGCCGACGCGGAGGTGACGCATGGCGGCCCCGACCTCGCCACGCGGCAGGCGACGGTCAGGCCAGGGGCCAGGCGCAGCTGGCCGGAAAGCGCACCTCGACGGTCGTGCCCATGCCGGGGGCGCTCTCGAGCGAGACGTCGGCGCCGTGCAGGGTGGCCGCATGCTTCACGATGGCAAGCCCCAGGCCCGTTCCCCCGCTGGCGCGCGAGCGGGAGGTCTCCACGCGGTAGAAGCGCTCGAAGACCTTCGCCTGCGTCTCCCGCGGGATGCCGATGCCCGTGTCGGCGACCCTGACCAGCGGACAGCCGTCCTCGAGCCCCACCCAGAGCCGTACCGCGCCACCCGGCCTGTTGTAGCGGATCGCATTGCTGCACAGGTTGGCGACAAGCTCGTCGAGGAGTCGCGGGAAGCCTCCCACGATGATCGGCTCCCCGTCCACGACGAGGCTGACCTCGAGGGCGTCCGCCCTGCCCGCCATGCGACCGGCCACGTCGCGGCAGACCGCGAGCAGGTCGATCGGATCCGCCGTGCCGAAGGTCTCCGGGCTGCGTGCGCGCTCCGACTCGTCGAGGCGCGCGAGGGTGAGGATGTCGTTCACGAGCACGGAGAGGCGCTGGGACTCGTTGTGGATGCGAGCAGCGAAGCCAGGCACGTCCTCCTCGAGGACGAAGCCGTCGCGGAGCAGCTCGGAGGCCCCCATGATGGAGGCGATGGGCGTCTTGAGCTCATGGGTGACGTTTGCCGTGAGCTCCTGGCGCATGTTGTCGGCGTTCCTCACCTCCTCGACCTGGTTCAGCAGGGCGGCCTGCTGCTCCGCGAGGCGGTCGGTGAGGGGATGCAGCTCCTCGTACGGGGCCTCGGCAGACAGCCGGGACACGTCGATCTCGAGGATCGGCTTCACTAGGCGGGCGGCGAGCTTCCTCGACGTGATCCATGAGAGGCCGGTCAGGCCGAGCAGCAACAGCCCCAGGATGCCGAGGTCGCCCACGAGCATGGGCAGGATGCCCGCCCGGTCGACCGAGAGCCTGAGCACGTTGCCGGAGTCGAGGAGGCGCGCCTGGTACAGACTCATGTTCCCCTGGGTGTCGCTCGTGCGCACCGACGAACCGAAGCCCCGCTGCAGGGCTATGGCTATCTCCGGGCGGCTCTCGTGGTCGACGAGCGTGCCGGGTGCCGCGACGCTGTCATAGAGCACCGTGCCGTCGGGAGCCACGAGGGTGGCGCGCGTCCTCCCCAGCTCGAGGGACTCAAGCTCCGCCTCCTCGTCCGCAGACGCGTTGAGCGTCGAGGAGAGCACCTCGCAGTCAAGGCCAAGCTCTGCCTGGGCCTCGCCCATGATGGTGGCCTGATGCAGGATGGCGGAGGCGGTCGTCGCGATGAGGGCCGATGCGACGGAGATGGCGAGCAGGGTCACGAACACGCTGCCTGCGAGTGTCCTGCGGCTTCGGGGCACGGCGACCTACCCCTGCATCCGGTAGCCCACGCCGCGGACGGTCTGGATGAGGCCGGCGTGCTCGCCGAGCTTCGAGCGGAGCGTCTGCACGTGCACGTCGATCGTGCGCGACCCTCCGTCGAAGTCCCATCCCCACACGCGCCGAAGCAGCACCTCGCGCGAGAACACCTCGCCGGGCGCGCGCATGAGAAAGGCAAGGAGATCGAACTCGCGCATCGTGAGCGCGAGGGGCTCCCCGTCCAGCGATGCCATTCTCCTGGAGGGTCAGAGCTCGAGGACGCCCACCGTGAGGCACTCCGCGACATCCACCGCCCCGCGCGCGGAGCGGCGCAGCAGGGCGCGCACGCGGCTGACCATCTCCATCATGCCGAAGGGCTTGGCGAGGTAGTCGTCGGCGCCCCCGTCGAGGGCGCGCACGGCATCGAGCTCGGTATCCTTGGCGGTCAGCATCATAACGGGCACGTCGCACAGCTCCCTGGTGCCCCTGATGCGGGCAAGGATCGCGAGCCCATCGGTGTCGGGGAGCATGATGTCGAGCAGCACGGCACTCGGCACCCGCTCCCTGCAGGCCCGACGAAACTCCGCGTCGCTCGCGCAGCCCTTTGCCTCGATGCTCGCCTGGGTGAGGGCATAGACCGTGAGCTCGCGCATGTTGGTGTCGTCCTCGACGTAGTAGACCATGATGGCTCCTTTCACCCGCCCATTGTACCTGCGTGGGCGGAAAGCTTTCGTGTCGTTTTTGCTAGGTACCGAACAATATTCGCGAGGTACCTTGACATCATCGTGCGAACGCCTATCGTTTTGAGTCGGCGACGAAGGGAGGGCGATGATGGGCCCCGCGACATCACAGCTCGTGACACCCCCGATGTCGCTGCCTCGTCACGTGCTGCACGACCTCGGCTTCTTCGGCCATTACCTGCACATGCACGCAGGCGGCAGAAGCGGGCAGCAGCACATCCTCGTCATGCTTCGCACGAGCGGCGGGCACATGACCCAACGCGAGCTCCAAGAGGCCGCCGGCATCAGCTCGGCATCCACCTCGGAGGTGCTGGCCAAGCTGGAGTGTGCCGGCCTCATCGAGCGGACGCGCTCCGACGAGGACCGAAGGCAGCTCGACATCGCGCTGACGCAGGAGGGCATGGCCCGGGCCACGGAGCTCATCGAGCAGCGACACGCGTTCGAGGACCGCTGCCTCGCCTGCCTGGACGAGACGGAGCAACAACACCTCGTCGCCCTGCTCGACCGCCTGGTCGAGCATTGGACGGCCCTGGAGGAGGAGAGGGGAACGCACGCATGACCCATGGGCATGAGAAGACCATGCAGCACCTGTCGTTGGGAGAGATCGTCCGGGTCCTCGGCGGGAGCATCCGCGAGAACCGGCGCAACTCCATCATCGCGCCCGCATTCGTGGCGGGCGAGGTGGTGATCGAGTGCATCATCCCCTTCATCACCTCGCAGCTCATCAACGAGATGAACCTGGGGTGCGGCGTCGACGTCATCGCGCGCTACGGCGTCGTCCTCGCCTCGCTCGCCGTCATCAGCCTGGGCTGCGGCACCATCGCCGGCATCGCCTGCTCCATCGCCTCGACGGGCTTCGCGCGCAACCTGCGCCACGACATGTTCGCGTCGATCCAGCGCTTCAGCTTCTCCAACATCGACCGCTTCAGCACCAACTCGCTGGTGACGCGCCTCACCACCGACACGCAGAACGTGCAGATGGCCTACATGCAGATCATCCGCTCCGCCGTGCGCAGCCCTATGATGATCGTGTTCGCGGCGGTCATGGCCTTCATCACGGGCGGCCCCATGGCCATCGTCTACGTCATCGTCTCCTTCCTCCTCGGCGTTGCCCTCATCGGCATCGCGCGCACCGTCATGCCCATCTTCCGTCGCATCTTCAAGAAGTACGATCGCCTCAATGAGTCCGTCGAGGAGAACGTCACCGGCATCCGCGTGGTCAAGAGCTTCGTGCGCGAGGACCACGAGCGGCAGAAGTTCGAGAGGGCCTCGGGGGAGGTGTTCCAGGACTTCTGGGGCGCCGAGCGCATCCTCGCCTGGAACCAGCCGCTCATGACCTTTGCCGTCGACGTCATCTACGCCTTCGTCGTCTTCTTCGGCAGCCGCGCCATCGTGACCTCCGCCGGCCAGGCGATGAACGTCGGGCAGATGTCCGCCCTGATCACCTACGGCTTCTCGATGCTCATGAGCCTCAACATGCTCTCGATGATCTTCGTGATGATCACCATGGCCGAGGAGTCGTCCCGGCGCATCTGCGAGGTCCTGCTCGAGGAGCCCGACCTCGCCAACCCCGCCGACCCCGTCTACGAGGTGGCGGACGGCTCGATCGACTTCGACGACGTGAGCTTCTCCTATCACCCCGAGTCGGGCCGCTACGCCCTGCGCGACATCGACCTGCACATCGGGAGCGGCGAGGTCATCGGCGTGATCGGCGGCACGGGCTCGTCCAAGTCCACCCTCATCCAGCTCGTCAGCCGACTGTATGACACCACCACAGGCACCGTGCGCGTCGGCGGCCTCGACGTGCGCGACTACGACATGGACACGCTGCGCGACCAGGTCGCCGTCGTGCTGCAGCGCAACGTGCTCTTCTCCGGCACCATCAAGGACAACCTGCGCTGGGGCAACGAGAACGCCACCGACGAGGAGCTCGTCGAGGCGTGCCAGCTCGCCCAGGCGGACGAGTTCATCCGCCAGTTCCCCGACGGCTACGACACCTACATCGAGCAGGGCGGCTCCAACGTGTCGGGAGGCCAGAAGCAGCGCCTCTGCATCGCACGCGCCCTGCTCAAGCGGCCCCGCATCCTGATCCTCGATGACTCGACCAGCGCCGTCGACACCAAGACGGACCAGTTCATCCGGGCAGGCCTCAGGGACTACATACCCCAGACCACCAAGATCATCATCGCCCAGCGCACCGGGTCGGTGGAGGATGCCGACCGCATCGTCGTGCTGGACGACGGCCGCATCTCCGCCGTCGGCACCCACGAGGAGCTGCTGCGCAGCAGCGACATCTACCGCGAGGTGTACCTCACGCAGAACAAGGCGAGCCACGACGAGAACGCAGCGGCCCATGCCCATGGTGCGACGGCCGCGAGGGGAGGTGAGGCAGGTGCCTAGGAAGCAGCTTAGCGCCGCCGAGCGCAGCATCATCGATGACCCCGCCCGTCTCAAGGACGCCCCCGCCCCGGGAGTGGACGATGACGCCGACAACGTGGGCGTGCCCGGCAAGGGCAGCCGCGGACGGCGTGCCGCCAACCCTCTGCAGGTGTTCCGCGGCACCATCAAGCTCGTCTTCTCATTCTACCCGGCCCAGTTCGTGGCCATGATCGCCTGCATCGTCGCCTCCTCGGCCCTCTCCACGCTGCCATCGGTCTTCCTCCAGCGCACGATCGAGGTCGTCACCCGCTACTGGCAGTCGGGCGACTGGGTCTCCGCCAGGCCCGAGATCGAGCGCATCGCCCTCACGCTCGTCGGCGTCTATGTCATAGTGCTCGCCTGCCAGGTCGCACAGACGCAGCTCTCCGCGTTCGTGGTGCAGGGCACGCTCATGAAGATGCGCAACAAGATGTTCGATCACATGGAGACGCTGCCCATACGCTTCTTCGACCAGAACAAGCGCGGTGACATCATGAGCTACTACACCAATGACGTCGACGCCCTGCGCCAGCTCATCGGCGTGGCGCTCCCCAACCTGCTCACCATGACCATCTCGATGGTCTCCCTCGTGGGCATCATGGTCTGGTACTCGCTGCCGCTCACCGGCATCGTGCTGTTCATGGTCGCCTTCATGGGCTGGTTCACGCGCCACGTCGGCGGCAAGTCGGCCAAGTACTTCCTCGCCCAGCAGCACGCCATCGGTCGCGCGGAGGGCTTTGCCGAGGAGGCCATGAACGGCGAGAGGGTCGTCAAGGTCTTCACGCACGAGCGCCAGATGCAGGAGCAGTTCGACGAGGTGAACGACGAGCTGTTCGAGGCCGCCAAGCAGGCCAACATCTACTCCAACGTCCTCGGCCCCATCCTGATGAACCTCGGCAACATCTCCTACGTGGTCGTCGCGCTCTCGGGCGGCATCTTCCTCGCCACGGGCATCGCCAACCCGAGCCTCTCGGGCATGGCGCTCTCCATCGACATCGTCATCCCCTTCCTCAACCTCACCAAGCGCTTCGCCGGGTCCATCGGCCAGATCTCCCACCAGATCAACTTCGTGGTCATGGGCCTCGCGGGCGCGGAGCGCATCTTCCAGCTGCTCGACGAGCTGCCCGAGGACGACGAGGGCTACGTCGAGCTGGTGCGCGTGCGCTTCGACGACAACATGGAGAACGTCATCGGTGAGATCGACCGGCACGACCGCACGGGCATCTGGGCCTGGAAGCATCCCCACAGGGACACCGGCACCGTGGACTACATGCCGGTCATGGGTGACATCGTCCTGGATGGCGTGGACTTTGGCTACGTGCCGGGACATCTCGTGCTGCACGACATCTCGCTGGACGCCTTCCCCGGACAGAAGGTCGCCTTCGTCGGGGCGACGGGTGCCGGCAAGACGACGATCACCAACCTCATCAACCGCTTCTACGACATCGCCGGCGGCAAGATCCGCTACGACGGCATCAACATCAACAAGATCCGCAAGTCGGACCTGCGCAAGTCGCTCGGCATCGTGCTGCAGGACGTCAACCTGTTCACGGGCACCGTCATGGACAACATCCGCTACGGTCGCCTCGAGGCGACCGACGAGGAGTGCATGGAGGCCGCCAGGCTCGTCGGCGCCGACAGCTTCATCGAGCGCCTGCCCGAGGGCTACCAGACGATGCTCACCGACAACGCCGAGTCGCTCTCGCAGGGGCAACGCCAGCTGCTCTCCATCGCCCGCACGGCCGTGGCGGATCCCCCTGCCATGATCCTCGACGAGGCGACGAGCTCCATCGACACGCGCACCGAGCAGATCGTGAGCCGGGGCATGGACGCCCTCATGGAGGGACGCACCACCTTCGTCATCGCCCACCGCCTCTCCACCGTGCGCAACTCCGACGTGATCATCGTCCTCGACCAGGGTCGCATCATCGAGCGCGGGACGCACGACGAGCTCATCGCCCAGAGGGGCACCTACTACCAGCTGTACACGGGCGCCTTCGAGCTGGAGTGACCCCCCCGGCACGATGGCACGATGGGGACGGGGGTTTTCGTGCTGGTCCCTGCACGATGGGTGGGGACGGGGATTTGCTGGTCCCCGGGCAGCCAGCGGCGGCACGAAGGGGACGGGGATTTTCGTGCCGAGTGCCGCATGCCAGGCAACTGCGCCCCGCACGCAGGGGTCCCTCCCCTTCCATCGTTTGCTCACGGTTCGTCCACGCACTCCCCACAGGCCCCCTCGCTCGCCGGGGGCGGAGGTACCGCTGGTCCGCCTCGGGCCGGCTCATGCGCCACCCACCATCCGCACGGGTATCCTTTTCAGGGGAAACACAACGAGCGGATGGAGCAGACATGCCCTCACCAATCACCCGTCGCACCTTCCTGGGCACCTCGATGGGCATCCTCGCGTCGCTTGCCCTCTACGGATGCGGCTCGACGAACACCATCCCCTCCTCCGAGGACACGGGTACCGGCGGCGGAGGGCAGCCCGCCGACGTCGAGGCCGACACCATCACGGCCCCCCTTGACAACGGCTACGCCTCGGGCACCCACCACGCGACGATCGAGGTCGAGGGACTCGGCACCATCAAGCTCGAGCTCGACGCCGACAACAGCCCCATTACGGTCAGCAACTTCGCGCAGCTGGCCACCGACGGCTTCTACGACGGCCTCACCTTCCACCGCGTCATCGAGGGATTCATGGTCCAGGGCGGCGACCCGACCGGGACGGGCACGGGTGGCTCGGGGCGCACCATCAAGGGCGAGTTCATCCAGAACGGCGTGGTCAACGCCATCCAGCACAAGCGCGGCGTCATCTCCATGGCCCGCTCCAACGACTACGACTCGGCAAGCTCGCAGTTCTTCATCATGCAGGGGGACGCCTCCCACCTCGACGGCCAGTACGCGGCGTTTGGCAAGGTCACCGAGGGCATGGACGTCATCGACGCGATCGCCACCACGACGCCCGTGCAGGATGACAACGGCACGGTGGCCGCGGAGAGCCAGCCTCGCATCGCCTCCGTCCGCATGGACGACTAGCAGCTGGTGTCGGCCAAGATCCTGCTCGCACGTGACATCAGCGGAAGTCCACCTCGGACACTGTGCAGCCCCCACCGTAGCGACCTATGAGGGGAACGTCTCTCACTCTCCTTGTTACATCACTTCGTATAGCGCAGGATGCACTTCCAGCCACCGCCATAGGGACACTGATAAACCGGGCGGACTCTCGTCTCCTTGCCAGTCTGGTCGCCAGCCTTGCCACCTATGATGGTACCGAGCTCGTTGATCCAAGCCTCGGCAATCTGCCCGCTCTTCCCAAATCCGCTGACGATGGCACAGGTATGATAGCCGTCACATAGGAGAATGTCACCGGGACGCACGGCATTGATGGACCAGCTCAGGACATTCCAGCCGTTGGCAACGAGGTTCGAGCGCATATCATGCGTGGAATTTGCCTTGCCCACCTCAAAGCCGGCCTTCTTGAGGCAGGTTATGACGAGCGCCGAGCAGTCCGTCTGGCCGCCATCCCAGAGATCGTAGCGATGCGTGCCCTGCGAGTAGCCCACATTGATGAGCTCGGTATAGTAGATCATGTTGCCAATGAACTTGCCCAGCCTGCCGCCGGGCGTTGACTTCTCCTGGGGGATGAAGACCCAGCCCTGGGCCTTGGTACCATTTACTGCGTACTGCTGGACGGCAACGCCACTCTTCAGCTTGGCTCCCGAGACGTCGAGCGCCTTGCCCGTACCCGCGTTGACGAGGGAGTACAATCCGGAATCGGTGATGATGATCCGCCAGCGCCGCATCATGGCATCGTTGCCATCGAGCTGCGTGAGAGAGTCGTTGGAGGTGCCAGTTACTCCGATGACGAGGCCGGACTTGGTGTTCCTGATGGTGTAGGTTCCATCGCCCTCGAAGGTGATATCGAACAGTTGGGACTTGGTTCCATTCGGCTGATAGCCCTGCAAAGCAGCTCCCGCCTTGACCGAACCACCCTTGACGTCGAGCACGAGGACGATGGGATTGAGTGCGGAAGCGAGAGCGTAGGTCCCGTCGGCAATGAGCGAGGCAGGTCTTACGTCAAAGCTTTGGGCAGAGGTTCCATTGGGAGAGTAGAGCTGGACGTTGGTGCCGTTATAGGGCTTGCCACCGGCAACGTCGAGGGCAAGTCCCGAGGCAGCGTTTTTGATGACGTATCTTCCGCCCGTGGGAACGAAGTACCAGAGCTGTGCGCGGGTCCCATTGCCCTGATACTGATGGACGTTGGTGCCGTTGGTCTTTCCAGCGCCTTTTGCATCAAGATACTTGCCCGAACGAAGGCACTGGATGGTATAGAAGCCATTGCCCGTATAGGCGATCTTGAACTTCTGGGTAAGGGTGCCGTTGGATCGGTATATCTGCACATTGGCGCCATTTGCGGAGGAGTCACCGACAACGTCGACCATCATACCTGCACCAACCCCAGAAAGCAGGGAGTAGTAGCCATCGTCGAATAGAACGCCCGAAGTCACCAACGAGATGGCATCGGAGAGCGGTGCGTCCCGCTTGAGGAAGAACGTCTGGGCTTTCGTGCCATTGGCCCCGTAGATCTGGACATTCGTCCCATTGGCGGATCGCCCACCTGTAACGTCAAGGGCAAGTCCGGAGGCAGCGGAGCAGATGACCCAGCCCGACCCGGACTTCCTGAGGTACCAGAGCTGGGCGAGCGTGTTGTTGCTCTGATACTGCTGGACATTGGCACCACTGGTCTTCTTGCCACCCGTCACGTCCAGATACTTGCCCGATTTCACGTTTCGAATCGTATAGAGGCCGTTGCTCTTGTTCTCTAGAAGGAAGGACTGGGCAGAGGTTCCGTTCGAGGAATAGATCTGAACGTTCCCGCCGTTTGTAGTCGAGGCGCCCTTGATGTCAAGGACCTTGGTCGAGTCTATGCCGCTTGCTATGACGTAGTAGTCAGAGGCGACGGAACTCTTTGTCTTATATGCCTCGGAGAGGCTCTTCGACTTGATGAGGAAGAAACGCTGGGCAGCCGTGCCGTTGGCGGTGTAAAGCTGAAGGTTGGTTCCCAAGACGGCTGTCTTGCCACCAAGGATGTCCAAGCGGAGGTCGTTGAAGCCTCGAGGAACGAGAGCAAGCGATCCGTTCGTGCACCTGATGATTCGCCAGGTGGTCAGAGCACTGGTGAGATCGACATTGGTACCCTTGGAGGCGGAATCCGCGAACGAGAGCGCACGGCCGTCCCCAACGTTAGTAAAGGAGTAGAACCCTCCTCCAAGATTGCTGACGCGCCAGTAGGCTGTGAGGTAGTTGCTGCTACCAAGCTGGGCGTTGCCCGCAGAGCTCACAATGACGACGGTGCTGGAGGGAAGTGAAGCGAAGCTGTAGACCGCATCGTCCTCAAGCGCCTCGGACGCATCGACATCGGGCAGCTCCTTTGCGCTGCAGCGCATGATCCAGTCATCCTTGGTGCCGTAAAACACGTTGACATCGTAACGTCCCCCATTGCCGGTCTGGGGGAACGAGGCAGTGGAGCTGTACTGGTAAATGGTCGGCTTGCCCCATGCGCCCCATTGACTCGTCGAGCCGGGATCAATGAAGCCGGTAAACGAATTGCCCTCGTAGGTCTCGTCGTTTTCGTAAAGGTGTTCAGCCCCCAGAGATCATAGCCAGCATTGGCGACACTCGACCAGTTGTAGCTGTTGACGCAGTTCTTGTTCATATAGATCATGGGCTTGATGCCAGTGTTGTCGTACACGTAGTCCAGCCACGCTTTGGCACCGTTTACGTCACTCTCTACCTTGCTATAGCAGACATCCTTATGAGAGGAAGGGTCATAGGTATAAGAATCCTCCCAACCCAGAAAGAGGACAGCCTGTCCCACATAACGAGCAACTGCGTCAATGAATCCCTTAGCCTGCTGATCCCATGTCTGACCAGAGTACTCCTTGCTAGTCGCGAGGTGGTAGAAGCCAATGAGCTTACCCGCTTTAAGCGCAGCATCCGCCTGTGACTCGTAGTCGTTGTAGGTGGTGTAGCTCTTCTTGTTGGGGTTGTACTCGGTCGCTTTGATGATCACGAAGTCCCCGAGTGCCGAGTAGTCGGTGATCTTGGTGTTCCAGCCAGAGATGTCGACGCCGTCGAGAGTTTGAGCGTCCGCAGGATCTGCGCTCGTTGCTGTAGCGCCAAGACGCATGACTGTGGGAGGGAGCCCCTCCCCTACCTCCTGGGGGGCCTCCTCGTCATCAGGCACGACTTCATCGGCGGGAGGTGCGCCGTCCGACTCGTCATCAGGCACGACTTTATCGGCGATGACCGCCGGGTCGTCCCCGATGGGATCATCTGAGCCAGCTGCAAAGTTTGGGATGTTGGGATCGGAATCAGTCGAGCCCTCATCCAAGGCCAGCTCTGGTGCCGGATCTCTGACGGGCAGCTCCTCAACAGTAGCGTCTGAGCCTTCATTATCATCATTCTCGATGGGCAAGACCTCCTGCATGGTCTGGTCCATGGCCCTGACATGGTCGCTCTCGCCTGCATATGCAGGCGTGGGGAAGATCGCAAGTGCGACTGCCCCGCACGCGAGAAAGGAGATTGCCCACGTCGATTTGCGGCCACTGGGAAGAAACATGAAGCGTCTCCTTTAGGGTTTTAATCTACGGCAATGACGTGTTCTCCCTGCATTAACGGCACATACGATACCAGAAATAAGGATCAGAAGACCAAAAGGAGGCACGCCAATATCGAGAACGCCAAAGTCGAAGTGAGTGCGAGCCTCACGAGCTGGCAAGAAACTCGAAACTTGAGAGCCGCTCACCCGAAGGAGCGCAAGCAGCATCGAAGAACGCGCCCCCGTGACGCCGAACCTAAACTTCGCCAGGGCGACCAGCGTCTTCCGTCCCCTGAGAGCGGACCTTGTGTCAGGCTGTCGGGACATGGAAAGCCCTCTTCCGCTGAAGACCCAGACGATCCACGGCCTTGGGAAGCCCCTCCTGTCTTCCATACTTCATTTCGTGAACAAGGTCCTGGCTTCAAACGGCTAGCGATTCTCGCAGAGGACTTCCCCCTACGACTCCTTCGCCACGAAGGCGGCGAGGGCGAGGTCGTATGCCCGACACTGCCGCTCGTCCCATCTCGCGACGTCGTCGGAGGTGAGGAACACCCCGCCCAGGGTCGCGTCGGCACTCAGGAGGTCGTAGCGCTGCTCGTCGGTCAGACGCACGTCGCGCCGCAGGAAGAAGACGTCGGGGTCGTTGCGGAAGGCCTTGCCGTCGAGATGCGCGCGACCGCAGGTGTTCGCCAGGTTGCGCTTGGTGCTCACGCGCTCACGGTGCAGCAGGCGCATCCAGGGCACGTCGTCCCAGTCCAGGCCCACATCGCAACCGACACGGCAGTACTCGGCCCGTCCCATGGCAGATGAGATGGGCACGCCGCACAGGTCGAACAGCACGTCCTCGTCGACGGAGGCGCGCAGCAGCTCGAGGGCGTCGGCCATCAGCTCGCCCCTGTTCATGCCCCCGTGGGGCAGCATGCACGCGCCATAGAGGAAGTCCAGCTTGAGCAGGCGGTAGCCCCACTCGTGTGTCACCGTCCAAAGCGAGCGCCGCACGTGCTCGCGCACCTCGGGATGAAGCGTGTCGAGCGCGAACGCGCCGTTCCAGTGGCTGCCCGTCGAGACGGGCTGGCCCTGCTCGTCGCGCAGCAGCCAGTCCTGGTGGAGACGATGCACGCGGCTGTCGGCCGAGCAGACGAAGGGAGCCATCCACAGGCCGGGAACCAGCTGCGCCTCGCGACACAGCGCGGCAAGGTGCCCCATGCCGTCGGGGAAGCGCCCCTCGTGGGGATCGGTCCAGTCGCCCACCGTCGCGTAGCCGTCGTCGACCTGGAAGACGGGCCAGCAGGGGCCGAGGTCCCTGTCGGCCAGGAAGTCGCGCACCGAGGCGAGGTCAGCCTCGAGCCTGCCTTGGTCGATCTGGTCGTAGTGGCGGTACCAGCTGGAGTAGCCCACGAGCGGCGGGGCGGGACGGGGCGTGATCCCCGCGAGGGCGAGCCAGCGCCCGACCGCGTCGTCGAGCGGCCCTTCGACAATCGCAAACGCCATGACCTCGAACTCCTCGCCCGTGGCCAGCACGCGTTGCGGTGGCTCCTTGCTCAGGGTGAGGAGGTTCTGCCGCAGGTTCTCGCGAATGGTGGTGTACCCGCCATCCTCGTCCAGCGACCCGACGAGCAGGACGTCCGTGCCGTGCCGGAGATACCCGTAGCCAAAGCCGTGCTGGCGTCCCGGGCGGTGGTCCGCCACCGTGAAGCGATAGTCCCCGCTACCGTCGAGCGCCCAGGCGTCGATCACGCGGCGAGGGACGCCCCGGAGCCCGCGCATGCGATCGTGCACGGAGCGCTCCCACGAGTCTGTCCACGAATTGTATCCGTTGAGGTAGATGGCGCTGGCGGAGGCCACGTCGCAACGCAGCTCCGCCTCGCAGAAGACGATCCGCAGCTCTCCACGGGGGCACACGCGCACCCTGCGCCTCTCCCTGCCCCGCACGGTGACGAGCCCGAGCTCGCGAGCCGCAGCGGCGGGAGTGGCGACGCCCTCCGCGCTCACGTGCACCTCACGCTCGTGCTGCCCGACGCGGTAGCGCAACCGATAGCTGACCTCGACCTGCATGGCCTATGCCTCCCTCGAGTCGCCCGTCCGAGCCTTGCCGCGGGTGGCGATCGCCTCCAGGACGCCGCCCTCGTCGTACCTGAGAAACACCAAGCCGCCCAGCAGGCAGAACGCCGTGGCGGCCAGGGCGGTCGCACGGTAGCCGATCCCACCGGCCCCGATGGTGGCGATGGAGGAGAACAGGATCATGGCGAGCGACTGCCCCAGCGTCATGGAGAAGGTGCGGGCGGCATAGAACATGCCCTCGCGGTTCTCGCCCGTCTCGACGGCGTCGGACTCGGCGATGTCGGCGAGCACGGCCTGCGGGAGGATGCCCAGCACCGCCATGGGGATGGCGGCCAGCACGGCCACGGCACCGCCCCACATCAGGGCGGGGATGCCAAACAGCCCGCAGACGCTCGTCACGGCGAACGCCACGCAGAACAGGAAGAAGGCGAAGCTCACCAGGCGCTTCTTGCCCATCCGCTTGGCAAGGACGTTGACGGGCGCGTAGAACACGAGGCTCACCACCGTCATGCCGGCGAACAGGACGAAGTTCATGGACTCATCGAGCCCCATCAGGCTGGTCACGTAGAAGGGCATGCCCGTCTGGAACATGGTGATGGCCACCCAGTAGAGGATGTCGGACAGCTCGAAGACCTGGAACTCCCTGTTCGAGAAGGTCTTCATGACCGAGGCGCCCATGGATGTGGTGGAGGGCTTGGTCTCGGCGTACAGGTTCTCGTCGATGGTGTAGGCGGGCACCAGCATGCAGGTCACGGCGACGGCGGCAAGGGCGGCGATGGTCACGCGATAGGCGCCGGCGATGCCCAGGGAGCCCTCGAAGAACCCCGCGATGGAGGGCACCAGGTAGGCGAAGGCCGTGCCGAGGAAGAAGGTGATCGAGATGAAGGTGGAGAGGTTGATGCGCAGCTCCTGCGTGCGGCCGAGCTCGGGGATGAGCGCGTTGAACGGGGTGCAGTAGAGCGAGAGCGTCACATAGAAGCCCACGAGGCACACGAGCAGCGCGAGGTCGTTGAAGAGCTCCCCGCCAAGGCCGGGCACCGTGAAGACCGCGACGGTCATGACGCCAAAGGGGACGGCGAACCAGCGCATGAACGGGATGCGGCGACCGAGCGGGTTGCGCAGCGAGTCCGACCTGCTGGCGATGAACGGGTCGATGAAGCCGTCCACGAGGCGGCAGAGGGCCGTGATCAGGCCGATGACCGTCACCCCGGCAAACACGATGCCTTGGGTGATGAAGAGGGGCATGCCGGCGGCAATGGTCTGCTCGCTGGGCATGTAGAAGTACAGCAGCCAGTTGCTCACGACGCCCGACAGGAGCGCCCAGCCCAGCTGGCCGATCGCGAAGTTCCGCAGAATCCCAGGTGTCGCAAGCTGCTTCTCCACACGCACTCTCCCTTCGGCCCCCGCGCGGGACCTGCCTATTCCTTCGCCCCCAGCGAGCGGATCGCCATGTCAGTGATGCAGCCAAGCTCGTCACGGGGCAGCGAGAAGTCGTCCGAGGGGAGCACCTCGCCGCGCGAGAGCTTCCCCGCGACGCACATGAGCGCATGCGCCACCGAGCGGTAGAAGAGGGCGAAGTCGACCTCCCGCGCGATCGAGCCGTCCTCGATCCCCCGCCGGTACGCCCGCTCGAAGTGCGGGTACGCCATGCCGAGGGTCTGCGCGTAGGAGTCGATCGCCCCCTGGCTCACGTCGCCGGCGAGCATCAGCCGATCGAGCTCGTCGAGCAGGGCCGCGAAGCCCGGCTGACACACGCAGTGCTCGCAATAGGTGCCCAGCAGCAGCTCGAGGCGGCCCGCACCGGACAGCGCCTGGTACTCGTCCGACTCGACCAGCGTGGCGTAGTCGGACATCAGGCGCCCCCACATGAGCGTTGCCGCGGCCACCGCGATGGCAGCCTTGGTGGAGAAGTGTCGGTACAGGGTGGCCACGCCCACGTCGGCGGCATCGGCGATGTCGGTCATCCTGACGGCGGCGATGCCGCGCTCGAGGAATAGTCGGGCGGCGCACTCGATCGCGCACGCGTCGACGGCCGAGGTCCCTGCCGACGGGACGGGCGCCATCGCCGGCGAGGTGAGCTCGTCCCTACCGCTTGCCATGCGCATCCCTCCCCTTCTTGACCTCGGGTCGCCGCTTTGATAGCTTGGCTATCAACTTGATAGCCAAGCTATCACACATTCCCCTCGAGTCAAGGAGCGACAGGATGAGCGTCACCGATGACCGTGCCAGGAGCGCCTTTGGCAACCAGCAGAGTGAGCGCGCCTATCGCAGGGCCCTCAGGTCGAAGGAGCGGTTCGTCAGGCGCTTCGGCGATGACAGCGGCACCGCCTACCACCTCGCCAGCACGGACGCGCCCGTGATCGGCAGCGCCCTCGGCGTGCGCAGGCTCGTGATGGCGCATGGCGATGTCCCCCTCGACCTCATGGCCGACGCCGCCCGCGCGTCCCGCCCCGCCCCCACTCCGCGAACCGTCGACGGCGCGGACGGTGCCCCCGTCGTCGTCGGCAACATCCGCATGGGCTTTGGCCACTACCGCATAGCCATGGCCATGGCGTCGGCGGCCCATGCCATGGGGTACACCCCCTACTGGCTTGACCTGGCCTCCTTCGACCAGGCGACGGGATCGAAGGTCATCGCGCACCAGAACGGCCTCTACTCGATGGGCTCGCGCCTCTCGCAGCGATTCGGCCTGTTCGACCGCCTGTACTGGGAACCCCTCAACTCCGAGGGCTTCCGCAGGCTCTCCTACAACGCCGCCGACCAGAAGAGCGCCGAGCTCTGCGTGCCGCTGTTTCGCGACATCCCGCAAGACACCCCCTACGTGGGCACCCACGTCTGGCCCGCGCAGGCGGCGGTGCACGCAGGCCTCACCCACGTGGTCAACGCGATTCCCGACAATTGGCCCATGGCCCTGCACCTCTCCGAGGGGGCCATCCACACGGTCCAGACACCGAGCGCCTACCTCGGCTACCACCAGCTGCGCGGCATGGACCCCGCCCGCCAGCTCCGGCCGATGCCACGCGGCAGCCTGGCCTACACGGGCCACTACGTCGACCACGAGCTGGTCTCGAACATCCCCCACGACTGTGCCCTGCGCCGCGAGCGGCTCATGGGCGGTGGTCCCATCCGCTACCTCATCAGCGTCGGCGGTGCCGGGGCCCAGCAAGGGCTGTTTGCCGCCATCATCGCTCGCCTGTTGCCCTACGTGCGCACCGAGCAGGCTGCCCTGCTCATCAACGTGGGCGACCACCGCGACGTGTGGGAGGGCCTGCTGAGGGACGTGCAGGGGCTCGGCGACGTCGCGCGCACCCACTTTGGTGACATCTCCGAGGTCGCCGCGCTGGCGGACGGCGCGCTAGCCGGCGACCTGACAGGCGTCCACGCCTTCTGTGACCCCGACATCTTCTCTGCGGTCTACTCCTCGAACCTCCTCATGCGCTGCAGCGACGTGCTGGTCACCAAGCCCAGCGAGTTCTCCTTCTATCCGGTGCCCAAGCTCATGATCCACCGCGTGGGCGGCCATGAGGCATGGGGTGCCATCCGCGCGGCCGAGGTCGGCGACGGAACGTATGAGCTCGATGACGAGGGCGAGGTGCTCGCCATGATCGACGCGTTCCAGCTCGACCGCGAGCTTATCACCTTCATGTGCGACAACATCGAGGCGGCCCATCGCATCGGTATTTACGATGGTGCATATAAGGTCATCGATCTTGCGGTAAATGGGATACACTGAGCATCGGCCCCAGTCGACAGAAAATTTGTCTGTGGTTTCCAAGGTAGGCATTTCTGGAGTGCGCCTACAATCTTATTTGTCAGTGGATTTGTGGCACCGACAAATTTTCTGGCCCGCTTGGCCCTGGAAAACCACAGACAATCTCACTGCATAGGCATTTACTGCAAGGGCGAGCCCGATCGTGGCGTGGGGGGACGGCTGGGCGCCCGCTGCGACGAGACGCCCGATCGCGGCGTGGGGAGACGCCTGGGCGCCCGCGACGGCGGTGCGGACCGGGGCGCGTGCGGGGGCGGCGGAGGTGCGGGCCGGGGCGAGCCCGATCGCAGCATGCGGGAGGGCATGCCCTCGCCCCATCCCGCCAAAGGCGCCGCCCGACGTGCGACCGACCTAGCGGCGGTGGCGCCCCCTGCCCTCGAGGATGATCTGGCGCACCAGCCAGAAGCCCAAGGCAAGGGCGATGAGGTATCCAAGGAAGCCGATCACCGGAATGCCGAAGATGACGGGCTTGATGCGGGCGTAGTACACCACCGACGACCCGATGAACAGGCCTGCGATGATGATGCCCATGGTCAGGCGGTCGGCGGCGCGCGCCATGTCATGCATGGGGTCCTCCGAGCCGGCCAGGTCGAGGTTCATGCGCAGCTGCCCCCGCGTGAGCATGCTCATCGCGAGATCGGCCTGGGACGCCGCGCCAAGCAGCCCGTGCGTGGCCGCGACCGAGTCCTCCGACAGGCGCGCGACCTCCTGCCTGACGACATCGCCGGGTTCGAGGTGGGACCGCACGTGCTGGGTGATGATCTCGACGATCGAGACGCCCGGCAGGAATGCGTCGACCACACCCTCGAGCGTCACCAGGGAGCGAGCGAGCATGGTGACCGTACCAGGGAGCTCGATGTCGTTCCTGCGTGCCATCGCGATGAGCGTGTTGAGAAAGGCCCCCATGTCCAGCTCGGCGAGATCGGCGTCGCCAAAGCCGTCGATGATCGCGTCGAGGTCCCCCAGGAGGTGCGCGTGGTCGACGTCGGAGGTCTCGCTGACGGCAAAGCGCAGCAGCCCGCCCTTGAGCCCGGCGGCATCGCGACGCCCCACGGCGAAGATCATGTCCGACAGCGCCTTGCGGTCATGTGAGGTCAGCCGCCCCATGATGCCAAGGTCCAGGTAGACGATCTTTCCCCCGCGCACGACCAGGTTGCCGGGGTGGGGGTCGGCATGGAAGAAGCCGTCGTCCAGCATCTGGCGCGCGTAGTTGTCGACCAGCTTGGTGCCTATCTCGGCGAGGTCGTAGCCCTCCCTGACCAGCCGCTCGGTGTCGCCGATCGGGATGCCCTCCACGTAGTCCATGACCACCACGTGGCGCGTGCACAGCCGCAGGTAGGGCTTGGGCGCCTCGATGAACCGCACGTCGGCGTTGTTGCGGCGGAACTCCTGCAGGCTATGGGCCTCCACCAGAAAGTCCGTCTCCTCGCGAAACGACTGCCACAGCTCGTCGACCACCGAGGTGAGGTCCACGAACTGGTCGCTGCCCATGATGCGCTGCGCCCTCCGGGCGAGGGAGCGCATGATGGAGATGTCCTGGGCCATGCGCTCCTGGACCTGCGGCCGCTGGACCTTGACGGCCACGAGCTCCCCCGTCACGAGCCTGGCCTTGTGCACCTGCGCCACCGAGGCGGAGCCGAGCGGGACGTCGTCGATCGCATCGAAGATCTCCTCGATGGGGACGTCGTACTCCGCCCGCAGCGCCTCGAGCAGCGTGTCGCGATCCATGGGCTCGACATCGGTGCGCAGCTTCGTCAGCTCGCGGCAGAAGCTCTCCGGCAGGATCTCCGAGCGCATGGAGAGGATCTGCCCGGCCTTCACGAAGGTGGGCCCGAGCTCCTCGAGCAGCTTGCGCAGGGTGCGGGGGGTCAGCCCATGGAGGATGTCGTACCTGCCGGCGATGGCGAGTATCTCGCCAAGGCGCGCCGTCTTGCTCGCCCTGGTCACCCGATACTGGTCGGAGCCGACGCGGCGCGCGCCAAGCAGCCCTATCGTCTCCGTCCGGCTGCCGGAGTCATAGTCCGCGGCCCTCTCGGACCTCTCCGCCTCGCGCACGGGCGCGCCCCCCTCCGCGTCATCGGAGGAGGGGCATGCCGTGTCATGTCTGTCTGGGGCCACGCCTCGTTACGCCTCGACGTCGTCAGCGGCAGACTCCTCGGCCTCGGTGTCGGGCTCCTCGTCCTCGATGTCGGGATCCTCGTCCTGCTCGACCTCATATGGCGCGTCCTCCGCCTCGAGGTCGGTGGCGATCTTCTGGGCGCGCGAGATCCATGAGGCGCGCTCCTCGGGGGTCATGATGCGCAGCCGTGCTCGCAGCATCTCGTCCGACGCGCTGCCGGCAGTCTCGCGAACCTTGCGCGTGAGCTCCTCGTTGAGGCCCTTGCCCTGCTCGACCGTCAGCTCGCCCTTGCGCACCAGGTCGTCCACCAGCTCCTGCGACTTCTCGGCACCTATGGCGACGGCGCCGACTCCCGCGAGGAACGCCTTCCTCACGCCATCGGACAGATTGTCAAACAATGCCATCGCGATCTCCTTTCACACCTTGGGGAGACGGGCATGTCGCGCCTCCCTACGGTCAGCACTTGCCTGCTACTCTACCCATTTGTGCGGGAGACGAGCAGACCCAAGCGGCCAGTGGCGCAGCGTGCGGCTATCCGCACGCAAGGCCCGGTTGCGGGATCTGCCCGGCGGGGCACCCGTCCGGGCTCTGCGTCAGGGGACGAGGATCTCGCGCAGCTCGCCTGTGGACTCCGCGATCGCCGCCGCGCCCGCCTCGGCCAGCTCCGAGCGATCGGCGGTCCCGCCGTAGAGCACCCCGACACAGGGAAGGTCGCATGCGCGCGCGGCCTCGACGTCATGGAACCGATCCCCCACCATGACCGCGTCGCCGGGTCCCACGCCCATGTCGTCGAGCGCCCGCATGATCGCGTTGGTCTTCGTGCCCTCGCTGTCGCTCTCCTTGGCGCGGACGGTCGCGAACAGGTCCAGGATGCCGTTGTCCGCCAGCCCCCGGCGCACCAGCGACGCCTGCTTCGAGCTTGCGACGGCGAGCGTCCGTCCGGCGGAGCGCAGCTCGACCAGCAGCTCGACCATCCCGGGAAACGCTGGCCACGCCGTGAGGCCCAGGTGGTGGTAGATGCTGCGGTACCTGCGCGTCACCTCCACGGCGTCGGCATGCGAAAGCCCAAAGACCTGCTCGAACGCCTGCGGGAACGGCGGGCCGATGATCTCCCCCATGCGGGGCAGCTCCTCTGCGGGAAGGCCCCACGCAACGAGGACGCTCGTGGCGGTGGAGATGATCGAGGCCTTGGTGTCGGCGATGGTCCCATCGAAGTCGAAGACGATCACCCTGCGCTCGAGAAGACCCATCGACGCACCCTTTCGTAGCACCGGATCTCACGGCAATCGCAGCCGTCGGACGTCGCACACGCACACCTTAGCAGAGGCCGTCGCGGCCGTCCGCGCTCGGCGGGCGGAGATGACGCGCGGGGAGCGCCCCTCCGGCGCGCGACCCGCGGTCGTGTGCCGTGGGCCCCCGGCGCTCACGCCCCGGCTGCGTCGGGGCTGGGCTGTGAGCCGCAACAGCAGGCACCCTCCGGCGCTCACGCCCCGGCTCCCGGCACCTTCATGGGCAAGACCCTCGCTTCTCGCCCCTATGCGCGCACAAATTGCGTAGCACATGATCAAGCTCGTCCTTACCGATATTTCGCTTCTCGCCCCTGCGCGCGCACAAATTGCGTACCCTGTTCTGAGAGGCACGTCCCGTCGGGAGGTCACCATGCGCATCCAGCCCATCACCTGCTACCGTCCCACCCCCGAGGCCGTGGCGGCGTTTGCCTCCCCGCCCTACGACGTGTTCGACCGCGCGGGGGCGGCGGACTATGTCAGGAAGCATCCCCGCTCCTTCCTGGCGATCGACCGTCCCGAGACCTCCTTCGCCCCCGGCCAGGACATGTACGCCCCCGAGGTCTACCAGCGGGCGGGCAGCCTCATCCGGGAGCGCGGGCTCGACGGGACCCTCCTCAAGGACCAGGTGCCCTGCCTCTACCTCTATCGCCTCGAGCAGGGGGAACGCCGCCAGGTGGGCGTCGTCTGCGCCTGCTCCGTGGCCGAGTACGAGAACGGCACCATCCACCGCCACGAGGAGACGCGGCCTGAGAAGACCGCCGATCGCACGGAGCACATACGCGCGACCGGGGCACAGACCGGCCCGGTGTTCCTCGCGTACCGCGACAGCATGGCCATCGACGTCATCGTGGACGCCGCGCGCATGTCCGAGGCCCTCTACGACTTCACCGACGAGCAGGGCGTGCGCCAGACCGTCTGGCGCATAGCGCGCAGCGCGGCGGTCGAGGCGCTCGCCGTCGCCTTCTCCACCGTGCCCTGCGCCTACATAGCCGACGGGCACCACCGTGCCTCCGCGGCCGCCGCATACTGCCATGAGCGCCGCGAGGGAGGGGGCGGTGGCGGGGAGCATGCCGCCGACTCCTTCCTCGCGGTGCTCTTTCCCGCGAGCCAGCTCACGGTGCTGCCCTACAACCGCCTGGTGCATGACAGCAACGGCTTGGCACCCGAGCAGCTGCTCGCCGCGCTCGCGCAGGCCGACTTTGTCGTGGGCGAGCCCCAGCAGACGGCAGTGGAGCCCGCCGAGAGGCGCCACTTCGGGCTGTACGCCCACGGCTCGTGGTATCCGCTGCGCTATGTGGGAGAGGTCCCCGACGTGCGGCAGGACCCCGCAGCCGCCCTCGATGTCGCCCTTCTCCAGGACAGGGTGCTCGGGCCCGTGCTGGGCATCGACGACCCGCGCACCAGCGACCGCATCTCCTTCGTGGGGGGCATCGAGGGAGGCGAGGGGCTGAAGCGGCGCGCGGGGCGACACGGGATCGCCTTCACGCTCCATCCCACGTCGGTGGAGGAGATCATGACCGTGTCCGATGCCGGCCTGCTGATGCCTCCCAAGTCGACCTGGTTCGAGCCCAAGCTGCGCAGCGGCCTGTTCATCAGGAGGGTCTAGGGGGATGGGATGGGTCCCAAGGAGGGCTTGGTAGCCCTTCTCGTCCGCACCGATCCACCAGACGCCCGCATCCGATTGAAGCCGCAGGCATTCGATGCTATGGTGAAGGTTGGCTGAAAGCGGACATGCACCCAACGCACATGCTGCTCGGCGCGCATGTCGCCATGAGACGGACGGAGCATCACCATGGCAACCGACAGTTCCCGCAAGCCCTCGCGCCGCCGCCCTACCCGACGCGCGTCGGCACGTCCAGACGCACGTCACTCCAAGCCCACAGGGAGGGCGCCCAGCGGCTCGGGCACGCGCCGGAGCCGACAGGCGACGACCGCGCGGCAGGGCGGACGGCATGCGGGCCAGGGGCGGCGGGCCGCAGCGAATCCCGACGCCAACCGCAGCCAAGAAAGCCCTGCGACCAGCTACGAGAGCCTGACGCGTGGTGCGCAGCGGCGCGTGTACGGCGAGCGGGGCCCTCGGCGAAAGGGCGCGGGCAACGCAGCCGCCGCGCTCATCGGCATCGCCGTCGTCGCCGTGCTCGCCCTGGGCGGCCTCCTCTTCTGGACGCACCGTGCCGTCGCCGTCTCCGTCAACGGGTCGCAGGAGAAGGTGCGCATCAACTCGACCCTCGAGGACGTGCGCTCCGCGCTGGACATCGTCACCAAGCCGGGCGACTACGTCACCGTCAGCGGCAAGACCATCGAGAAGGACAAGGGCCACGCCTTCTCCGCCCGCGTGAACGGCAAGGAGCTCTCCCCCAAGAAGGCCGACGAGTACCGCGTGCGCGGCGGCGAGGAGATCGAGATAACCGACGGGGGCAACCGCATGGAGAGCTACGACGTCACCTATCGCGAGACCCAGCCAAAGCTGGTCTTCCAGGGCAGCTGGGGCGCCGTCAGCTTCATCAAGCAGTGGGGCAAGGTCGGCAAGCAGGAGATCCGCAAGGGCAAGGAGTCCGGCGAGACCGCCGACGGCGACTGGGTCGACGAGCTGCAGGACTGCATCGTCATGACCAAGAATGTCGAGCCGGAAAACGACGAGAAGCTCGTCGCGCTGACCTTTGATGACGGCCCTGCCGCGACCTACACCGAGGAGTACCTCAAGATCCTCAAGGAGCACGACGCCAAGGCGACGTTCTTCCACCTCTCGCCCAACGAGACCGAGTATCCCGAGATCGCGAAGAAGGTCGTGGAGGAAGGCCATCAGATCTGCAGCCACACCAACCAGCACCTACAGCTGAGCACCCTCGGGGCGGCGGACTTCCTTCAGGAGGTCTCCAGCTCCCACGACACCATCCGCGACGTCGCCGGCGTGGAGACGAGCGTCATCCGCCCGCCCTATGGGGACTTCTCGCAGAA
This sequence comes from Atopobiaceae bacterium UBA1367, assembly GCA_002305995.1. Classification (GTDB taxonomy): domain Bacteria; phylum Actinomycetota; class Coriobacteriia; order Coriobacteriales; family Atopobiaceae; genus UBA1367. The sequence goes on along the minus strand of DBRN01000012.1, from coordinate 170,136 downwards.
CTGCTGGCTCATATCCGAGGGCACCATCAGCGCCTCGATCCTGTGGAACCAAGACACCCTCGACTGGTCGCTCCCCGGGGTCGACGCCATCGTCCAGAACGCCCTCACGGACATACAGCCCGGCTCGGTCATCCTCATGCACGACGGAGGGGGCCCGCGCGACCAGGACGTCGAGGCTCTCCCGCAGATCATCGAGCGCCTGCAGTCCCAGGGCTACAAGTTTGTCACCATAAGCGAGCTCATGGCCTCCGATCCCGACATTCCCGAGGAGGTGGCCAAGGGCGACGCACAGATGCCCAAGGACGCCGTCTGGCCGACCGAGATCGGCGAGGCGACCGTAGACGTCGGATAGACAACGTCGGAGACACAGCGAGACTGACCACAACCTTTCTCTCAGGGCTTCACAAAGCTGAAACGGCAGGTCGAAATCTTCCCGGGCTCTCACACGGAGAAGTTGTGGTCAGTTCTGCGATGGGCGGGCAGGCCAAGGAGGCGGAACGGGAGGAAAACGGCCGACCTGTGAGGAGTGCCACCATCCCCGGAAAGGAAAAAGCCGACTTGTGCGAGATCTGTTTCCCCGCCGGAAAGGAAAAGCCGACTTGTGCGAAGTCAGGGCCGGCAGCGGAAAGCATTTTGGCGAGTTGTGCGAGATGACCTTGGGATCCGGAAAGGGATTTGCCGAGTTGTGCGAGATCTGTTTCCCTGCCGGAAAGGAAAAGCCCGAGTTGTGAGAGCCGGCGGGGTCACAACTCGGCAAAATCCTTTCCGACGGCGGAGCAAATCTCGCACAACTCCGAGTTTTCCTTTCCGGCGGAAGGCCGTGTCTCGCACAACTTCGAGTTTTCCTTTCCGATGGAGTCTCACACCCCGCACAACTCTCGGTTTTCCTTTCCGCCGACGATGCGCCCTGCCACCGGCGGTGGCCGGACCGCACAAGTCGGCCGTTTCCTTTCCGCTTGCCATCCAAGCCACCCGCGCCTTCGCGCAGGCGGGAAAGGCCATTTCGGCGTGCGGGCCGTACCCTCACAGACCGGACCGTTCCGCTCCCCACGCGCAGGCCTCGCCCGTCCCCACGGCCCCTTCCGATACAGCCCCGCTGACCCTACCAGCGCAGGCGTGAGTCGAGCATGAGACGCATGCCATTGAGGACCACGAGCAGCGCGACGCCCGTGTCGGCGAAGACCGCCGCCCCCATCCCCGCGACACCCGCGATGACCAGCACGAACACGAGCAGCTTGACGCCAATCGCAAAGGCGATGTTCTCGCGCACCACATGCATCGTCCTCGCTGACAGCTCGAAGAACGCCGGAAGCTTGCCCAGATCACCCGAGAGCAGAGCCACGTCGGCGACCTCGAGAGCGGTGTCGGAGGCAGCGGCGCCCATGGTGATACCGAGGTCGGCGGCCGCGAGGGCAGGCACATCGTTGATGCCGTCGCCCACCATCGCCACCACCCTGCCATCGCGCTGCAGGTCCCTCAGGTGCGCCACCTTGTCATCGGGAAGCAGCTCCGCGCCATAGGAGCTCACGCCCACCTGACCGGCGACCGCTGCTGCCGCATGGGCGTTGTCGCCGGTCAGCATCACCGTCTCGGTGACCCCCGCCGCCGCAAGCGCCCCCATGACAGCAGGCGTGGAGCTGCGGATGGTGTCAGAGACACCGATGACCCCGGCCACATGGCCGCCTCCACACACGACCAGCGCGCTCGCGCCGGATGCCCCGAGACGCTCCACCTCGGCCTCCACCGCCTGGGGCACGCGGGCGCGCTCCTTGACGAAGGCGAGCTTGCCCACGAGGTAGTCGACCCCATCCACCCGGGCGCACATGCCCGAGGCGAGAATCTCCTCGACGTGCTCGGGCATGGCCGACTCAACCCCCAGCTCGCGCGCGTGGCTCACCACCGCACGCGCGAGGGGATGCGTGGAGGCCTCCTCGAGCGTGCGGGCGATCCGCATGACGTCGTGCTCCGTCGCGCCGTTGAGGCACATGACCGACAAGACGCTCGGATTACCCGTGGTGAGCGTGCCCGTCTTGTCAAAGGCGACCGTCGTCACCTTGGTGGCGATGTCAAAGAAGGCGCCGCCCTTGACCAGCACGCCGCTCTTCGCGGCACGCGTGAGGGCCGAGACGAACGAGACGGGTGTGGAGATGACCAGCGCGCAGGGGCACGCGACCACCAACAGGGAGAGGGCCCGGTAGACCCAGTCGTGCCAGACCGACCAATCGAAGCCCGAGGACAGGCTGATCACCAGGGGCGCGACGACGCCCACCAACAGGGCGCCGCAGATGACGACAGGGGTGTACGCGGCGGCAAAGCGATCGACGAAGCTCTCGTAGGGGGCCCGCTCGGCCTGGGCGCCCTGCACCATGGAGATGATGCGGGCCAAGGTGGTGCAGTCCTCGTCGGCGGTGACCTCGACGTCAACCGCCGAGCTGGTGTTGAGCGACCCCGCGTAGACCTCCTGGCCGACACCCTTGTCCTGCGGGATGCTCTCCCCCGTCACGGGTGCCTCGTTGAACGACGAGATGCCTCGCAGGATGACGCCGTCCAGGGGCACGCGCTCGCCGGGAAGGATGCGGATGCGCGCGCCCTCCCCAACCCTCTTGACGTCGACATCGGAGAGGTGGCCGTGCTCGTCGATGAGGTGGGCCCTGTCGGGAGCGAGATCCATGAGCTCCCTGATGGATCCGGTGGTCTTGCGCATCGACCAGCCCTCCAGCCACTCCCCCACCTGATCGAGGAAGATGACGATGGCGGCGTCGCGGAACACCTCGGCATCACCGAGCAGGCCCATGACGAGGCCACCGACGACCGCGATGCTCATGAGGACGTTCATGTCGGCGGTTCGGCGACGAAGCGACGCCCAGGCCATGGGGACTATGAACGCGAGCCCGGCAAGCGCTGCGAGCACGTAGAGCCACGTGGCCTGAACGGGACTCCTGAGCAGCAGGTCGGCGAGGAGGCCGGCGGCCAGCGCGATGCCCGACGCACCCATGAGCAGCGGCTCGCGATGTTCCACAAGCCAGGGTCGTTCGGCCTCGAGGTGTGCGCGCTCGGCATCGGCGAGCTCGAGATCCTGCCCGCACGAGCGGACGCAGGCCAGCACCTGGCGCTTGCAGTCGTCCTCTGCGACGCCCTCCCCCGCGATCACCTCGAGCGTGGCCGACGCGTACACCAGGCGCGCGTCGGCCACACACGGCAGGGCGCGGACGGCGCGCTGCGTCTCCTGGGCACAGCTCGGGCAGTCAACGCCCAGCACGTGGTAGGCGAAGTCAGGGGTGCCGGACAGCGGACGCGCATCCCCCTCCACGCGCCCGTGGTCACGGCAGTCGCCGCAGCCGTCCTGCTCGTGCTGCTGTCCGTACCCCTGGTCGCAGGCGCACCCATCCGCATGGCAGGAGCCTGCCTGCGCCACGTCCTGCGCCTCGCGCTCCACCAATGTGACCGACATGATCAGTTCCCTTCCACAGGCACGGCCTCGGCAGCGTGCTCGAGGCCCACGCGCATGAGGGTGGCCACGTGCTCGTCTGCCAAGGAATAGATGACGTGCTGCCCGTCGCGGCGGGCAGACACCAGACCCCTGTCGCGCAGCAACCGCAGCTGATGTGATATCGCCGATTGCGAGACGTGACAGATGCCCTTGAGCTCGGACACGCTCCTGCTCGCCACGCAGAGTGCCGAGAGGATCTGAAACCGCGTGTAGTCGGACAGCGCGTCGAAGATCCGCGTCGCCTCGTAGATGATGTCCTCGTTGGCAAGGTAGTTCTCGATGACCGCGTCGGCCTCGACGGTGTGTTCCTCTCGCATTGCGCCCTCCAGTGGTCGTCCCTTATAACTAATATATGAGCATCTGTTCATGTCTTCAAGTATGAATCCCAACTTTCCAGAATATGGACTCACGCGCTCCGGAACCCCAACTCGCCAGAACATGAGCTCACGCGCTCCGCGCAGCTCCATGCATCCATGCAGGACGCAGGTGGCGGCCACAAGCCCTCGACTTCCTTCCCGCCACAGTCAGAAAACCATCACAAGTCGGCAATTTCCCTTCCTGTCGCGGCAGGTGGGACACGGCCGACTTCTCGATGGGTATACATTTCACAACATGAGAGACACACGGCACATAGACCACGTCCTGCATATCCTTGCAGAGCTCGCGTTCCTCGCCCTTCTGGCCGGCACGCTCTGGTCATCGCTGCACGGCGGTGGCCTTCTCGCCGGCTGCGGGGCCATCGCCTCGGCATGCCTCCTCGCCGCGAGCGTCATCTCGCACTGGTACGCCGGGCATGGGCGGTACGTGCGCGACGGGGCGCCTGCCCGCAGCGCGCCCCCGGCTCGCAAGGCCCAGCCGTCCGAGGGACGCGACGGACCAGCGCGCCACACAGGCGCAGGCGTCGAGCCGCCCGCGAAGGGCCTGCGGCCTGGCGCCGCCCCCCTCGCGGACGCCAGCTCGGACGGGTCACGCACCCCCTCCGGTGACCAGGACGCGCACCCCTCCCCCATCTCCCGCGAACGCGAGGGTGGGCCACCGGTCGCGGCCACAGCCCTCGTCCCCACCGAGCCGCCCTCCACGCTCGAGTTTCCCCAGCTCGCCGACCTGCTCGTCGAGTCAAGCGACCCCATCGCCGAGCTCAAGCGCTTCGTGGGCGACATCCGCACGCGCCAGGCGTCCGCCGGACGCGAGGCCGACCGTCCGCAGCCCTGCGACCTGGAGCGCTACGCCTCGCGCATGCTCGAGGAGGCAGGCCTGTTTGCCACCGACGTCGAGCTGCCCACGCTCTTCGCGCTGCGGTCCCCGCACTCCGGCATGCTGCGTCTCAAGGTGGGCGAGGCGCGCGTCCCCTCCCTGGCCATGCGGCGCGTCATCAAGCTCGAGGCCGCCCTCAACGCCATCCGCTTCGCGAGCGCCTCGCTTGCCCCAGACGCGACGCAGGAGGAGGCCTATCGCCTCAACCAGGGCCTCGCGCGCTCCATCGTCGCGCAGGCACCGCCCATCGACCAGCCCCCTCCCCTTGACATGGGAGGCCAGCCCGACGGCGAGTGGGCCGTGCGCTATGGTATCTCGCAGGCCCTCGAGACGCTCCAGCTGCCCTATCGCCTCTCCGCGCGCTACCGCACCAATGTGGCCGACGGCAACGTCGCCATCGAGGTCGACCTGACACCGGCCGATGCCTTTCCCTCATCCTGTCTCGTCGAAGGGCTGGGGATCATCCCCACGACGGGCGACATGCGCCAGCGGGCGGCTGCCGACTATGCCCTGCGACTCGGCCTGCTGCTCGCCGCCAGCGCGTTTCGCTGCTCGGAGCGCATCCACCACGTGTGGGTCGCCGCCGTCATGGAAGGTGCCTCGCACAGGCACTGCTACTACTCCGTCGACTTCGACCGCCACCGCTTCTCCCGGGTCGAGCTTGACGACGTAGGCGACCTCCAGGAGACCTATCGCTCCTTCGCCCCCGTCCTGCGCTACGAGGACGGGTGGCTCAGGCCTGTCAGGCAGACCTTCCACCTCGAGGAGGAGCGGTTCTGTCCCTCCCGGCGCTACATGCCCGTCTCCCTCTCGTCGAGGCGCCTCGACGGTCACATGGCCACGTCGCTGGGAACCGACCACGTCTCCGGCCTGGCGATCGAGGAGGCCGATGGGCGCACGGTCGTCGCCAACGCCATCATGAGGCGCCTGGCCTCCCAGGATGACGAGCGGGCCACGCAGAAGAACGTGCGCACCGTCATGGACCTCGCGGGCGAGGATCCCGACCCCACGGTCCGCACGGCGGCCGAGCGCGTGGTTCGCGGTCTCATCGAGGGCACGCTCGAGGACGACGCCCTCTCGGTCGGCGAGGAGTTCGTCCGAGGCGACACCCTGACCCGCGCCGGCGACCATGCCAAGGAGCTGCTCGTGCAGCGTCAGCCCGACAAGGTCGTCCGCGCCCTCTCGCCCGTCATCGAGGCCATCGACGCGCACGGCACCTATGACGACACGCCCGCCATCTCATATCGCTATTTTGGCTCCTACGTCGAGCGTGCCCTGTACAACCGCATCCACGGCGAGCGGGAGCCCGCCCGGTCGGTCATGCTGGTGCCCAACGTCTACTACGAGGCGCATTTGATCCTATCGATCGCGCACCTCATGACGGGTGCGGCGGAGAGGGCCCTCACACATGCCAGGCGCCTCGTAGGGCTTGCCCCGCTCGACGCGCGCGCACGCCTCCACCTCGTCAGGTGCCTGGAGACCCTCGACCGCGACGACGAGGCCATCGAGCAGCTCTGCCTGCTGCTGGAGGGTGCCCACGAGCCGCAGGGGCTGGGCTTCGCCTACTACCGCATGGCCTTCTTCCAGTGGAAGCGGGGCAACGTGGCGGCAGCGCAGGCCTGCTACCAGAGCGCGATGCGCTTCCTGCCCCACGCGATGCCCATGATGGCGATGGAGCTCTCCCTGCTGCACCTGCAGAACCCGGACACCCTCTCGGCAGACGTGACCGAGGAGCAGGTGGAGGAGACGCTCGCGGCGCACGGCATCCCCGTGGCGCCCACCGAGCGGACCTCGGAGATCTTCTTCGAATGCGTCCAGGCATCCCTCGACGCGGAGGTCTTTCCCGTCGCGCGCAACTTCGCGAGCATCCTCGGGGCGTTCTCCGACGACGACGTGATCGCCGGCCTCATACGCTCCCTCGAGGGTGCGCCCGACAGGTAGGAGGCCCAGGCGGGGCGCGCCAGCAGCCAACCATGGACGCATGCCGGCCGGACACGGACGGCACCGGGCCCTGCCGCCGCACCCTTGCTACCATGGAGCCAGCCGACACCCGGGTGCCCGACAGGTCACCCGCTGCAAGGAGGGAGACCACCCATGGACACGCGCGTCGCCGTAATCGGCATCATCGTGGAGGACGAGAGCTCCGTCGACCAGCTCAACGCCATCCTGCACGAGTATGGCCCGCACATCGTGGGACGCCTGGGCATCCCCTACCGCGCCCGGGACATCAACATCATCAGCATCGCGATCGATGCCCCGCAGGACACCATCTCGGCACTCGCGGGGAAGGTGGGCGGCCTTCCTGGCGTGAGTGCCAAGACCGCCTATTCGAACGTGGTGACGCGGGCCTAGCGAGGCCCAAGGACCCCACGGTCAAGGTGACCGCCGCGTGCCCGCGGGCATGGCGGCGCAGGCCGACGAGGCGGGCCGCCGGGCGCGCGGCGTCGGGTTGGCCCATGCGCGGCGGCCGCGCCCTACCACTTGCGATGGGGACGCGGGTTGGTCAGCTTCTCTACGCACAGGGCGAGCTCGCCGAGGAAGACCAGCTCCCGGTGGTCCTCCACCCAAATCAGGTCGGGGATGTAGGGCTCGGGTATCGTCTTCGCCAGCTCCTGGCGTAGGGCGTCCATGTCGTTCACGAGGGCGCAGGCCACGTAGATGGCATCGGGCGCCACCGTGCAGATGCTCGCGACAAGATAGGAGGCGACGATCTCCCTCATCCCCTCATAGGTCCACACCATCTCGTGGGTCTTGCCCGAGTACTTGAACCTGCGCGTGAGCGGCGACAGCTCGCCGCCGTAGTTGAGGCGTCCCTTTGACATGTGCCCGTCCACCACGATGCCCTCCCCGCAGGGGAGGTGACCCGTGCGCTGCACGTGGAACACCACCGTGTCGTAGTCGACCTGGCTCATGTAGCATCCCATCACGGCGGCATTGGAGCTGTTGTCGACGTAGACCTCGATGCCGTAGCGCTTCTTGAGCATCCGCCCCTGGTCGTAGTCGCGTATGTCGCTGGAGGGCATGGAGATCGAGTTGCGGTTGATGATGCCGGGCAGGGCAATGCCTATCGCGTCGAGGGAGCTCACGTCGATGCCGTCGAGGACGACCGTGGCAAGCACGTCCTCGATGTCGCGGAAGTCGACATGACGCTTGTAGACCGTGCCGTCGAGGACGATGCGTCCCTCGGCGAACACACGATAGCCGATGATCTGCGAGTGCACGCGACGGATGACCGTCACCACCATCACGCTCCTCGAGCTGTCGATGGGCCGCACGATCGCCAGCTCGCTGCCAGCCTCCTCCTGCTCGATGCCCTCGGACATGGCGTCGAGCAGGAGACGCAGCGTCGCCCTCACGTCAAAGGTCGCGAAGATCTCGTCGGGGATCTCGATGACCGTGGCGTTGGGAAACGCCTTGACCGCGTCCTTGTAGCGATACCCCATCTGGGGTGCCACCATGACCACGTCATAGCGGCCGTTGCGAGCTATGGCGTCATCGAGGGGCATCGCGCTGAAGTCGTAGTTGAGCGAGAGGCGCTCCGCCAGCTCCGTCAGCCTGCGCTCATAGAGGACGGTCGTGACGCCCGCCGCGCAGCAGAGCAGCACGCGCGTCATGCCCCTGATGTCGGTGCGGTCGAGCACCTCGGCCATCTCGAGGAAGAGCTCCTTGGCGCGCAGCTCCTCGGAGAGCTCGAAGCGCACGCGGAACATCGGCGCCCCGTCGGCCTTGCGGGTGATGCGCATCTCCACGATCTCGGGATCGTCGCCACGCTGGTGGAAGATGATCTTGCCGAACATGCTGTTGGTGGCGAGGCAGATGTGCTCGTTGTCCTCCCAGGTGATGGTGCAGCCCTCGATCTGGCGGGAGAGCACCCACTCGCGGTAGCGCTGGCCGGCGCCGCCCACGCCGATCCACGACTCCTTGCAGTACGGCAGGTGCCGGTGGATGCTCCCGTCGGGAAGCTTGCCCAGCTCAACGATCTGGTTGTACAGCTCCGCGTGCTGCCTGTCGCGCAGCATCATGTCATCGTGGTAGTGGCCCGCATACCAGACCTTGAGCCGGCGCTTGTCCAGGCGATCGTCCACCATCTGGAGGAAGGCCGTCAGCTCGTCGTCCTGCTCGCGGCTTGGGTCGTAGTGGCGCACCATGGCATGGCGCCTCAGCTTGCGCGGCACCTCGTGGGTGAAGACGTAGTCGACCTCCCAGCCCACCCGCTCGAGGTTGGCCAGCGCCTCGGCGTACTCCTGCTGGCTGGGCATCTCGCGCGGCCACCACGAGAGGCCCTCGACGCGGCCCCCGACGTCATGCGAGGCGGCGCCGCCCATGCAGAACCAGCGGCCGAACTTGCCCATCTCGTACACCTGCCCGCGCAGCAGGTGGATGATGTGGGTGGTGCCCGGGATGCGCGAGACCTTGCCGCCGCGCCACTCGCAGGTGGGAAAGCTGTCGAGCAGCGCGTAGTTCTCGTGGTTGCCGTCGATGAACAGCGTCGTCCAGGGGCGGCTGTCAAGCCAGTCGAGGAAGAACTTCTCCTCCAGCGTGGGGGGATCGGTCCAGACGAGGCCGAAGTCGCCGCAGATGACCAGAAAGTCGCTTCTCCTGAGCGTGGCGCCCGTCGGCCACCGCTCAGGCGTGAGCTTTCCTATGTCCAACCAACCGTGTATGTCGCCCGTGACATAGACTGCCATGGCAAGACGCTCCCTACCCTGACATGCTTCCCCGTACCCCACCCCATGATACGACACCTCTCCCGTGACAGGGCCGCATCGACAGGGGGGAGCGGCCCCGCTATCTGACCACAGGGAGAAAGACGACCGCATCGCCGTCCCGCACCAGCTCGAAGAGGTCCATCTCCTGCGCGTCGATGCGTGCCACGAGGTTGCGGGTGCCATCGTCGACGATGGGCCGCAGCACGACCTGGACCTCGCCCGCATAGTGCCTGTAGGCGTCGTTGACGATGACCACGTCACCACGCTCGAAGCGCTCGCCCACATGCCGACGTGCCGGGATGGCCTCGTCCGCATAGGCCTGCCGCTCGATGCGCGTGCGCCAGATCCACTCGGAGCTGTCCCCGACGTCCACGTGGGGGTAGAAGTCAAAGAGGATCTCCCGCTCGACCTCGGAGATGTCATAGAGCGGCTCCACACGCACCTTCCTCTGGGCGATGCTCCCCCTGCCCGAGGACGCCACGAACGCCTCCAGCTCCGCGATGACCCCGCGGGCCGCCGGGCGCACCGGGACGGGTCGTGCGGGCGCGATCGCCTCGGCCACTGCGGCAAGCTCGTCCTCGGAGGCATAGGCGTTGCCAAACAGGATGTCGGTCACGCTGCCCGTCGCGGCCATGATCCGCGCCTGCAGATCGGCGGGGTAGGTCCGCAGGCGCTCGACGGTGGGCAGCCCGCAGGTCGCGTCCCACACGCCATGGGTGCCAGGAGCCTGCGACGAGATGAAGGCCCCCACGCGGATGCCGAGCGGCGCGAGGCGACCGTTCACCTCCTGGAACCTGTCCCAGCGAAAGCCGGTGTAGCGCTGGGGATAGAAGTTGTGGCACGCGAGCATCCGTTCCCTGTCGACCCCACGGGAGACCAGCGACTCGATGGTCGCGGGGTCGAGCGCCGACGCGTTGTACTCGATCCTGATCCCGTAGGGATTGCAGAGCATCTCGTAATTCTCGGCCTCGCCGTACGCACCGTCCATGCGCAGGATGTCGGCCCCGATCCCATCGAACACGCCCAGATCCGACGGGGAGGCGCCCAGACGGGCCAGGCATGCGGGGTTCACGTCGAGGGAGACCTCCATGCCGACCTCGTGGGCAGCGTCATCGAGGTCGCGGAAGTAGGCGAGCACGTCCTCGGCGCCTCCCTCGACCGAGAACATGCTCGTGAACACGCGGCGGTACCCATGTCGTGCCGCGAGCGCGAGATAGCGGGCGATCTCGTCGAGCGGACGGATGTCCGGGTACACCGACACGCCAAGCGTAATCATGGTTTGCCCCCCATCAGGTCGGCCAGCGCATGCCACGGCCTGGCTGGCGCGCGACACAGACGGGGCGGGAAGGGTCAGCCCTTCCCGCCCCGATGGCCTCTGCCATGTCGAGCCTGCCGTGTGGATCAGGCAAGCTTCTCGTAGAGCTCGATGAACTCGACGGCCATCTGCTTGAAGACCTCGCAGCTCATCATCTGGTCCTCGGCGTGGATGAGCAGCAGGCAGACCAGGTCGGCGGAGTTCTTTCCCTCGATGGCAAGCTGCGCCTCCTGGGCCAGAAGGGCGGCGTGGGGATCGTGGGCCTGGGACAGGTAGGCGTCGCCGTCCTTGATGAGGGACTTGGCAACGTCAAAGTTGCCGGCCTTGGCCTCCTGGATCGCGCCGATGTAGTTGGACTTGCAGCCACCGGCAGCGGTGATGATCTGGAACAGTGTGAGCTCGAGCTCCTCGGTCATGACAGTCTCCTTACCTTCTCTTCTTCCCTATCCCTTTGATGCACAACAGTGGCCTCCGTGCGAGGCGCGGAGGCCACGGATGACCACACTAGCCGATGAGCTTCTTGGCGAA
>DBRN01000012.1:0-158688 GCA_002305995.1 Atopobiaceae bacterium UBA1367 | reverse complement strand
CTGTGGTTCCTTTCCCTCGTTTCCGGTTTGCCTGCGAACAGGTCGTCACGCACCGTGACTCCTGCACACAAGGACTCCTGACAATTCTATGCGAGCGCTCGGGGGAGGCGACGCGTCATTCCATGGCGGGCGCCGAGTTATCGCCGAAAGGAGGGGGTGACCGAACGAGCGGTCCTGCGTGACACCACACATGGAGGTGCGCGGGCGCGCAGGGCGGCTGCGAAGTTCCAACCCTGAGCCCTAGCCCTGCTTCTTGGCTTCCTTCGCGGCCTTCTTCCTGCGCTTCTTGCGCTCCTGCGAGGTAAGGTTCTGGTCCGCCTCGGGGTCGGAGGACCAAGGTCCCTTGTACGAGGCCGATGGCCAGAGCGCTATGAGGAGGCCGCCGGCCCAGGGAATGCCGCCATACACGAAGCCGAGGATCATGTTGGTCTGGAAGACCACGCTCGTGAGCAGCGCCATGAACCACCACAGGATGAAGTTGATGACAGCGCAGGCGCCGACCACCGGATGCACGACGCCCACCGCATTGACCCAGGCGACGAACGTCGTCGCGGAGAAGATCGCCGCCATCGAGAAGTCATCCCACGCCAGGCGGAACGCGGTATAGGGTCCCACGAGGGGGATGAACGCAAGATAGCCGCGCTTGCCAGCGAGCTGGAACATGCGATACCAGGCGATGCCCACCAGAAGGCGTGTCGCCAACGAGATCAGCAGCGCCGCGCTCGCCCCACCGAGCGCCTCGATGGTGAGGTTCCCATAGGCACCGGCCAAACCAAGACCGAACATGTTGCCTTGTCCCTTCCCTCGGAATCAGTCGTACGACCCGCATCGGGTCCCAGGCGGGCTCAGCGCTCGTCGCTGGGGCCGACGTCCCCCTCGGTGGCGGCCTTGGCGGCGGCCTCGGCCTCTCGCTGCTCCTTGAGCTCCTGCGAGCGCTTGAAGACCAGGTAGGGCGGCAGGCCGTCAAGCGAGCGGTCCCGCGTCATCTCGTTCTGGGCAAAGTACTCGATGACGCCGAGCAGATCGTCGTTCGGCCGGCTCCGCGAGAAGACGGCCTGCTTGCTGATCTTGATGCCCTTCCGCTTCAGGTAGTCCTGAATCAGATAGATGGGGCGACGCGTGAGCGTTGAGGAGCCAAAGCAGACCGCCTCGTCGATGAGGCCCTCGGGAAGGTCCTCGAGGTAGGCCTTGAGCGCCTTGTCCAACTGGAAGCCATAGATGGCGCCGCCGATGAACAGCAGGTCGACATGCTCGGTGATGCGTGAGTCGGGATCGTCGACCGACACGGGGTCGACGCCTGCGCCACGCCCCAGGGCCTCCGCCATCGCCCGCACGTTGCCGCCCCTCGAGAAGTACCTGATAGCAGCGTTCATGTGAACTCCCTCCACAGTTCGAGGACAAACCATGTAAGTATGGCACAGGCGCCCGCGCCACGTGGGCCACAGGCAGGCCTCTGGGCCAGCAAGCCGGCTCACAGGACCGGCAGCCCGCTGCCGACCCATAAGACGGGGGCCGGTGGTCTTCCACCGGCCCCCGCTCAATCAGGGAAGGCGATTGAGTGGTGCGACTGGAACCTACTGCTGCTCGCTCTCGAGCTCCGCCTGATACAGCTCGTTGTCAACCGCGCGAGCGAACGGCAGGTAGATGAAGAAGGAGGCAACCAGCTCGATGATCTGCACGAGGGCGCCCTGCCAGCCGATGCACAGGAGGCCAGACAGGATGGGAGGCGTGGTCCAGGGGACGGTGACGCCGATGGTGTAGGGCATGAAGCCGATCATCGTCATGATGTAGGCGAACGCGTTGCCGAACACCGGCGCGAGCACGAACGGGATGAACAGCTGCGGGTTCATGACGATGGGGGTGCCGAAGAGGATCGGCTCGTTGATGTTGAAGATGCCCGAGCCAAGGCCGAGCTTGCCGACCTGCTTGAACTGGGCGGACTTGGCGAAGAACACCATGAAGACGACCAGGCCGATGGTGATGCCGGAGCCGGTGATGGCCTGGAAGCAGTTCACGAACGGCTCGGTGAAGATGTGGCCACCGTTGGCGGGCAGGGCGGCGATGGCCTCGGCGCGGGACATGCCCTGAGCGGTGAGCTGGTCGAAGATCAGCTGGTTGGACTGCATGTTGGCCGTGGCGATGGTGCTGGAGACCGAGCCGACGACGGTGGCGCCGTGCACGCCGAACCACCAGAGCAGCGGGATGAGGGTCTCGAAGACGATGACGCCGCCGAGCGAGTCGCCGACGTTCTGCAGGGGCACCTGCAGGAAGCGGTAGATGAGCTCGATGGGCGTGACGCCACCGACGATGGTGGTGATGGCATACACGACCACGGCGCCGGTCAGGATGGCGGCTGCGGGAATGAGGCCGGTGAACGCGGCGGCAACGCCGTCAGGCACGCCCTCGGGCATCTTGATGCGGATGTCCTTCTTGAGGAAGGCGCTGTAGATGAGACCGGTGAGCAGGCCGGCGATGATGGCGCCGATCATGCCCTGGCCGGCAAGCCAGGTCTTGTTGAGGCCTGCGACGGTCGCGCCACCAGCGGCGGCAGCCACGGTGGCGGTGTCGACTGCGGCGAGGCCCTCCTCGAAGGTGCCCGTCACGCCGACGTAGTCGGGGATGAGGATCAGGAACGCGGCCGCACCGATGACGGCTGCGGAGAACGGCTCCCAGCCGTCATTCTTGGCCCACTGATAGGGGATGCCCATAGCGGCGATGAGAGCGATGATCTGGAACGTGGAGGTGTAGCCGTGCGAGAGGTACGGCACGATGCCGAGGTTGGTGATGAAGTTGGCCAGGCTCTCGACGGGGAGCTGGAACAGCAGCAGATAGACGGCACCGATGATGATCAGCGGCATGGAGTAGACCATGCCGTCCTTGATGGCGCGGATGGCCTTGGTGTTCACGAACGCCATGACTGCCGGCAGCACCTTGCTCTGGAAGAACTCTTGCATGGGGTGGCACCTTCCTTCCTTGTGACTAGATGTGTCTTTTCCCTTAACCCTTCCCTGTGGCGCCCTGCGGCGCCGGTGCAAAGCGCCCTTCCCCGCGAGGAAGAGCGCGCGTTGCTGAGGTGTGGCTAGCCGATGAGCTTCTTGGCGAAGGCCAGGACGTTCTTGCCGTTGACCATGCCGTAGTCCGCCATGGGGATGACGTCGCAGGGGACGCCGACGGCCTTGGCCTTGGCCTGCATCTGGGCCTTCATGTAGCCGACCTGGGGCCCGAGCAGCGCGCAGTCGCAGCCGGCGAGGTGCTGGTCGAACTCGCCCACGGGGTAGGCGACGATGTCGACCTCGGTGCCCTCGGCCTCCGCGGCCTCGATCATCTTGCGGACGAGCAGGCTCGTGGACATGCCGGCGGCACAGAACAGACGGATGGTGAGCATTGCTGTGGTTCCTTTCCCTCGTTTCCCTTTCGCTCGACCCGGTGAACACGCCTTTCGGACCATTCATCATGAGTCGTTCAAATAATCTACACGATTATAACGTTTTTGCAAACCACAATCACTCACCTATATTTTCTTGCATGTTTCCATCTCGATAAATATAATGTGCAATTATTGGTATGAGAACGATTTCATACCGGTGGACGAACATGCAGGCACCGTCGGCACGTCCCACATGCATCTGGGAGGAGCCGTGGGACGAGGCCCTGTCTCATGCGGGTCGTTGCGTTCGCCGATCTCTTCTCCCTCTTTCTCCCCTTCGTCGGGGACAGCGGCCCGGGAGGCGCGCACATGGGTCTCGAGGAGCTTTCCTGCTACGTCCCGGGCTTTCGCGACAGCCTGAACCTCAGGGATTTCAGCGGGTGGCGCGGCGAGGGCGGGCGCCCCATACGGTCCGGTCTCATCTACCGGAGCGCGCGTCTGTGCGACCTCACGCCAGGCGAGTCGGCGCGTCTCGGGCAGCTCGGCCTCAGGGCGATCCTCGACCTGCGCTCCGCCGACGAGGCTGCCGCCCTCCCCGACCCCAAGGTCGACGGCGCGCGCATGCTCCACGTCGACGCGCGGCGTCGCGTGGCCACCGCCGGTCCCCCAGGCGCCATGACCCTCGAGGACCTCGTCCTCGACAAGGCCGCCGCCAGCGTGGAGCTGGCCTTTGGGAGCGAGGCCATCGGGACGGCCCTCTCCCTGCTCCGCGCGGGCGAGGTCCCCCTGCTCGTCCACTGCAACTCGGGCAAGGACCGAACCGGGGTGGCGGCCATGGTCATGCTGATGGCCCTGGGCGCGAGCGACGAGACCATGGTGACCGACTACCTGCTGAGCAATGCCTACCGTGTGGCCGAGATCGCCTGGTCGAGGCGGCAGATCCCCGACTTCGCCCGGCTTCCCGAGCGCCAGCAGGGCCTGCTGACCATCATGCAGGGCGTCATACCCCTCGTTGCCCAGGCCGTGCTGTCTGCCATCGACGCGCGCTATCCCTCGCGCGAGGACTACCTCGCGACCGAGTACGGGCTCGACGCAGGCCACCTCGATGCCCTGCGCAGGCGATACCTGCGCTAGCCCCGACGCGGCGGGACGGGCGCCTCCCATGCGGAGCCGCACCTTGACCTTGGACTGCAGTCCAAGGGTAGGCTGTTGGGATGGCGCTTTCGCGCGTGCAGCGTGTCACGCTCCCGTGCGAGTAGTGCTACAGTTTCCTGACCACCCCAGCGAGAGGACGCAGATGCACATCCCCGAGAACTATCTCAGCCCGTCCACCTGCATCTTGGCAACGGTCGCCATGGCCCCCGTCTGGCGTGCGGCCGCCAGGCACCTGCGCGAGGAGGTGCCTGGCGAGAAGGTGCCCCTGATCGGCGTCGCCGCCGCGTTCAGCTTCCTCGCGATGATGTTCAACGTCCCGCTGCCCGGCGGCACCACGGGCCACGCGGTCTGCGGCACGCTCATCGCCATTCTCTTCGGCCCTTGGTCTGCCGTCCTGGCGATAAGCGTCGCGCTTGCGATCCAGGCGGTCTTCTTCGGAGACGGGGGCATCCTCTCCCTGGGGGCCAACTGCCTCAACATGGCGTTCGCGCTCCCCTTTGTCGGCCATGCCGTCTACTCGGCGGTCCGCAGGGCCATCGGGGGCGAGCGGGGGGAGCTTCTCGGCGCCGGCATCGGCTCGTACGTCGGCCTCAACGCCGCCGCCCTGCTCTGCGCCCTCGAGTTTGGCGTCCAGCCACTCCTCTTCCATGACGCCTCCGGCGCCGCGCTCTACTGCCCCTACCCCCTGTCCGTCTCCGTGCCCGCGATGATGGTCGGCCATCTCAGCGTCGCCGGCCTGGCCGAGGCGGGCCTCACCGTGGGCATCCTGGCGTTCCTGCGCAGCGCCGCCCCCTCGTTCGGCATCGAGACGCGCGCCGACTCCCCTGCCGGGCTCGCCCCCGTCCTTGGCCTCGTGCTCGCCCTGGTGGCCGCAAGCCCGCTGGGCCTCCTCGCGACGGGTGACGCATGGGGCGAGTGGGGCGTCGAGGACCTCGCCGGGATGGTGGGCTACACCCCCGCCGGCCTCGGCAGCGGCTGGGAGTGGGGCTCGCTCATGCCCGACTATGCCGTCGGCGTCCTCCCCGAGTGGATCGGCTACATCGTCTCCGCGATCGTGGGCGTGACGCTGCTGGTGATCGTCTTCCGCCTTGCCTCGCCCATCGCGAGGCCCCGTGTGGACTTTGACGCCTAGGCCGCATGGCCCTCGTCGACACCATGGCGCCCGCTCCCACCGACATACCGGATTGGCTCGCCTCCCCCGAGCGCTACCAGCCCGTCTCCGACCGGGACGGCTTCATCTCGCGCAGCATCCTCGCGATCTCCTCGGTCCTGGCACGCTTCAGGCTCGATGACGGGCAGGCGTCGCCGCTCTCCCCCTCCGCGACGGTGAAGGTCGTGCTCTGCCTCTCGTGCATCCTCCTCACATCGCTCTCGCGCAACTACCTGTTCGTGATGATCATGCTGGCCGGGACGCTCGTCAGGGCGTGCCTCCTGCCACGCGGGGCGCTCGGAAGGGTCGTCGCGGGTGCCGGCGCCTCGGCGGGTCTTGCGCTGGTCATCATGCTCCCCGCGGTCGCGCTGGGACAGGCGCACTCGGCACTCCTGCTGACCACCAAGGCGCTCGTGAGCACGGGCGTCACCCTCATCACCACCCTGACGACGCCTGCGGCCGACCTCACGCGCGCGCTGAGGGTCATGGGGGTGCCGGGGGTCGCCATCCTGACCATGGACCTCACCCTTCGGAGCATCGTCCGCCTGGGGGAGACGGCCTCCGAGGCATTGGCGGCCCTCAGGCTTCGTAGCGTGGGGAGGAACGCGGACAAGGCCGCCTCGCTCGGCGGGGTGGGCGGGGTCGTCCTCGTCAAGGCCGGTCGGTCCGCGCAGGAGACCTACGACGCCATGCGGTGCCGCGCCTTTGACGGGGAGTATCATGTGGGGGGACGCGAGGCGAGAAGAGGGGCCGACGTCGCCTGGATGCTGGCCCTCGCGGCCATCGTCGCCCTGTTCCTCCACCTGCAAGGCACGGTCTGACATGTCCCACACACACCTGCGGGAGCTCCACACACCCCCTGCGACAGGCTCCAAGGCACTCATAGAGCTCGATGACCTCTGCTTCGCCTACGAGGACGCGCCCGCCCTCCGGCACGTCTCGCTGAGCGTCCGCGAGGGGGACAGCGTGGTGCTCATGGGCGACAACGGCTCAGGCAAGTCGACGCTGCTCAAGGTCATCTGCGGCCTCCTGTTTGCCCAGAGGGGCTCGTACCGCTTCGACGGGGATCTCGTCGACGAGCGCACCATGCGTGACGCCTCCTTTGCGAAGCGCCTTCACCAGCGTGTCGGGTTCATCTTCCAGGACAGCGACGCACAGCTCTTCTGCGCGAGCGTCGAGGACGAGGTCGCCTTCGGCCCCCGGCAGATGGGCCTGTCCGAGGACGAGGTAGCCCGACGCGTGTCCGACGCGTGCCGCCTGCTGGAGATAGGGCATCTGCGCACGCGTGCCCCCTACGCCCTGTCGGGAGGCGAGAAGAAGCGCGTCGCCATCGCCTGCGTGCTGTCCATGAACCCCGACGTCTACTGCTTCGACGAGCCGTTCGCCGGACTCGACGCTAGGGCGCGCGCATGGCTCCTCGACTTCCTCGGTCAGCTCAAGTCAGTGAGAAGGACGCTTGTCATTGCCACCCACGACCAGTCGCTCGCGGACCAGGTGGCGGACTACTTCGTCTACATGGGCGAGATGCACGGCTACGACGATCGCCCCCATGTGCACATCAACGAATGAGTGCCGGAAGACGCGGGACACCCTCCGGGACGCGCGTCCCGGAGGGTGTCCCGCGTCTTCCGGCTGGCACTTCCCCCGCCAGTTCCTGTCAGCGGTAGCACGGGGGTCGGGTACGCGCCTGCGCCGCCGCACGCCCCCCGCGTCCGCCGAGATCGTCAGGCGACGTCCCCAAAGAACAGCCTCAGGTCGTCATCGACGGTCCCGATGCCGGCGATGCCGAAGTTCTCGACCAGCACCTTCGCCACGTTGGGTGAGAGGAACGCCGGGAGCGTGGGCCCGAGGTGGATGTTCTTGACGCCCAGGTACAGCAGGGCCAGAAGCACGATCACGGCCTTCTGCTCATACCAGGCGATGTTGAACACCAGGGGCAGGTCGTTGATGTCATCGAGGCCGAAGACCTCCTTGAGCCTCAGCGCGATCAGGGCGAGCGAGTAGGAGTCGTTGCACTGGCCGGCGTCGAGCACGCGGGGGATGCCACCGATGTCGCCGAGGCCGAGCTTGTTGTAGCGGTACTTCGCGCAGCCCGCCGTCAGGATCACGGTGTCCTTCGGCAGCCTCTCGGCGAACTCGGTGTAGTACGAGCGGGACCTCATCCTCCCGTCACAGCCCGCCATGACGACGAAGGCGCGGATCGCACCCGCCTTGACGGCATCCACCACCGCATCGGCCAGCGCGAAGACCTGCTCGTGGGCAAAGCCGCCCACGATGGTGCCCGTCTCGAGCTCCTCGGGGGGATCACAGCGCAGCGCCTGCTCGATGAGCGGCGAGAAGTCCTTCGCCTCGCCGTACGCACCCTCGATGTGGCGACACCCGGGAACGCCGGTCGCGCCGGTCGTCCACAGGCGATCCCTGTAGCTGGCCGCAGGGGGCACCACGCAGTTGGTCGTCATCAGGATGGGGCCGTTGAACCTCTCGAACTCCTCCCTCTGCCTCCACCAGGCGCCCCCGTAGTTGCCCACCAGGTGCGGATGCTCCTTGAGTGCCGGGTAGTAGTGGGCGGGCAGCATCTCCGAGTGGGTGTAGACGTCCACGCCCGTACCGGCGGTCTGCTGCAGGAGCATCTCGAGGTCGCGCAGATCGTGGCCCGAGACCAGGATCGCGGGGTTCCCGCGCACGCCCAGGCTCACCGTCGTGATCTCGGGATTGCCGTAGGCTTGGGTGTTCGCCGCGTCCAGGAGCGCCATGCCGTCGACGCCATGTCTGCCCGTCTCGAGCGCGAGCGCCACCAGGTCGTCGACGGAGAGGCCGTCGTCGAGCGTCGCGGCAAGGGCGCGCTGGATGAAGGCATCGATCCCCTCGTCGTCCTGCAGCAGCGCGTTGGCATGCTTCGAGTAGGCGGCGAGGCCCTTCAGGCCGTAGGTGATCAGCTCCCGCAGGCTGCGCACGTCCTCGTCGGCAGTCGCGAGGACGCCCACCTCGGGTGCGGCAGCCTTCGCCTCGTAGTCGGCCTCGGTACCACTCCAGAGCGCGGCCTCGGGCAGCCCGGAGACGTCACGCACCTGTGGCAGGAGCGCACCGGTGGCCTCGAGCGTCTGGGTCACGCGCGCGGCGATCGCCTCCTTGTCGAAGTTCGCGTTGGTGATGGTGGCGAACAGGTTGAGCGTGACCAGGTGGTTGGCCTCCCTGCCAACCTGCATGCCCTCCTCGCGCAGCCTGGTGGTGACGGCCGAGAGCCCTTTGGTCACATAGACGAGCAGGTCCTGCAGGGCGGCCACCTCCGGCCTCTTCCCGCACACGCCGCTCACCGTGCAGCCCGTGCACCCCGCGGTCTCCTGGCACTGGTAGCAGAACATCTTGGGATCCATTGCCGCCCCTCTCCTCGTTCGTCCCGTTGTCGCACGCGGCGCGGCCGGCCGGACTCTCGGCTGAGCCTCTCCGCAGATGGCCGATGCGTGTATTGTAGAGACGACCGTGGAAGACAGTTGTTGCCACGGCAACAGCACGATGCGGCAGGCCGCACGGCAGGCCGCCGTTCGCAGGAAGGGAGCGCCGTGACCACTGGCGGCCTCGAGGGATACCGGCAGCTCATCTGCTCCTGCCCGCCCTTCGCGGGCGTCGGGCACGAGGACCTCGGCGATGCGCTTGACCTGCTGGGGGCGCGCCTGAGGACGTTCTCCCAGGACGAGCTCCTGCTGCGCATCGGCGATCCCATCGCGCAGGCAGGGCTGGTGCTCGAGGGGGAGCTCGAGGGGTCGTTCATGAGCGAGCGGTTCGACCAGGTGGACATGGTCCGGCTCACCCCCGGGCAGATGTTCGGGGAGGCTCTCGCGTGCCTGGGCGAGGCGAGCCCTATGCAGATCCGCGCCGCCCGCGAGAGCACGGTGCTGTTCCTCGACGTCGCGACGCTGCTGCGGACAGATCACGCATGCCCGACCGCCCAGCGGCTCCTGGTCAACCTCGCGCTGGACCTCGCCCGCAAGGATGCCTACCTCAACCGCAAGGTGCGCATCATCTCGCAGAGGAGCATGCGCGATCGCGTGCTCATGTACCTGCGCGGGCTGCCGACCGCAGGCGACGGGTCGGTCCACGTGCCCCTCACGCGGACCGAGCTCGCCCGCTACCTCAACGTCAATCGCAGCGCCCTCTCGCGGGAGCTCGGCCGCATGGGTGACGAGGGCGTCATCAGGGTGGATGGGCGCCACGTGCTGGTCCTGGACGACAGCCCCTGAGCAGGCACCTCCCCACCAGGGGCGAGGGAGCCCCGCGGCTACAGGTCGAGCTCCATGAGGCGCGCGATGGACACGATGTAGATCTCCAGCGCGCGCTTGAGCAGCTCCTCGGAGAAGCCCTCGTCGGCGGAGTGCTCGGCGCCGACCCATGCGGGCATGGGATCCTCGGGGTCGTTGGGGCCAAAGGCGCCGGCACACGCGAAGTGGCGGGCGTAGGTGCCGCCACCGATGCAATAGGCCTTGCCCTGGCGGCCGGTGAGCTCGTTGTAGGTGTCCACGAGCGTGCGGATGGGCGCGCTGTCGGGCGACTGGTAGGACGGGACCATGTCAAGGTCGCAGGTCAGCGTGGCGCCATGGCGCTCGGCTAGGGAGCCGACCGCCGCGGTGATCTCGTCGCCGGTGATCGACTCGGGATAGCGGCTGTCGATGGTCTGCTCGAAGGCGCCGTCTGTGGTGCGCATGGTGCCACCGATGCAGGTGAGGGAGCCCAGGCGCTGGTCCTCGCTTTTGATGCCCAACGTGGAGCCGTCGGTGGAGGCGAAGACGGCTCGCTCGAGCTCGAGGAAGCGGCGTTCGTCCGCAGAGCAGAGGTCGTGCGCGAGCAGGTAGTCCACCACGAGGCCGATGGCGTTGATGGAGCCCTCGGGGGACGCGGCATGACGGCTGATGCCGTGGGCGGTGACCCGTGCGAGCCCTTCCCCCGCCGGCTCGACGTCGATGCGGTCGGCGGGCGGGAGCGACGCGGCGTCGGCGCGCACGACGGCGGTGGCCTCGCCGGCCACCGCGTTGCCCGCGGTGCCGCCGTCAAACGAGACGATGACGTCGGAGATCCGCCCGGAGCGGAGGGTCGCGGAGTAGCCTCCCTTCTCCCCGCAGATCAGGGGGAAGTCGGCGTCGGGCGTGAAGAGGAACGCGGGCTGCTCGAAGTGCTCGATGTACCACTCCACGTCGCGCATCTCGGTCTCCTCGTTGCATCCGATGATGACGCGAATGGTGTAGGGGTTGGGGATGCCCGTCCTCTCGGCGCGCTCCGCGAAGAACCGCGCGGCATGGAGCGCGAGCACCATCGGGCCCTTGTCGTCGAGGACGCCGCGTCCGATGAGGTAGCCGTCCGTGCGCGTGAGCCCGAAGGGGTCGTGGCTCCAGCCGGTGCCCTCGGGGACGATGTCGACGTGGGCGATCATGGCGATCTGCCGGGGGGACGCGCCGGCAACGTCCGCGTACCCGATGCGCCCATCGCAGTTGTGGGCATCCATGCCCAGGCGCGCCGCGATGCCGATCGCGGCCTGCAGCGCCTCGAACGGGGCGGGGCCGTAGGGCTTGCCTGGCACCGCATGGTCCAGGTCCTCCACCGATCGGATCGCGACGAGCGTCCCGATATCGTCGACCACGTCCTCCCACACACGACCCACGAACTCGCGGGCCTCGGCCCTCAGCTGCCCATCCGCCATGCGTGACCCTTCTTTCGTATGAAATTGATCGAATTCTGTATACAAGTGTAGGGTAGCACTCCTGGGGCGCATCGGTAGCTCCTGCCATTGGGGTTGCGGCTGCGACCGCCTGCCGTGCTAGACTGGGACGCCATGGCGGCAATGCGACGCCGTCAGCGCCCTGGGGTCCCGACGTGGCCGGGCAACCCGCGCATCATGAGCGCCGTCAAGGGAGCATCACGTGGGAGACGCAGCGCCGACACTTTGGCCACCGACGTTCTCGGGAGCCATCTTCGACTTCGATGGGACCATCGCACGCACCGGATGGATCTGGGAGGAGGTCGACCGCGCGTTCCTCGGGGCGCGGGGCATCGAGTACTCCGAGGAGTACGCGCGCACCCTCTCCGTGCTGGGATTTGGGGCCGGGGCTCAATATACCATCGAGACCTACGGGCTCCACGAGCGGCCGGAGGACATCCGCAGGGAGTGGACTCTCCTGAGCCATGCCCTCTACCGATCGCGCGTCGAGCTGCGCCCCGGCGTCGAGGGTTACATCAGGTCCCTGCGCAGGGCAGGCGTCCGATGCGCCCTGGCGACCGCAAACGAGCCCGAGCTCATCGGCGCTATGGAGCTGGTGGACGTCGTAGGGCTCTTCGACACCTGCGTGCACAGCTGCGATGTGGGGGCGGCCAAGGACCAGCCCGACATCTACCTGGAGGCGGCGAGGAGGCTGCGCGTTCCCCCAGAGCTGTGCATCGTGTTCGAGGACATCGAGCCCGGCATCTGCGCCGCCCGCAGCGTGGGGTTTGCCACCTGCGCCGTCAGGTCGGGCGAGAGGGCCCAGCGGTTCGAACGGGTGCGCAGTGCCGCTGAGATCCACCTCGATGACTGGGACGACATCGAGCTGCGCTGATCCCGTGCGCCGCCCGGCCGGGCGGCGCACTCGCTGCGGCTACAGGTCAAGCTCCATGAGACGGGCGACGGACACGATGTAGATCTTGAGCGCACGCTTGAGCTGCTCCTCGGAGACGCCCTCGTCGGGTCCATGCTCGATGCCGACCCAATCCGGGTCGGTGACGCTCGGGTCGTGGGGGCCAAAGGCGCAGGCCCTCGGGAAGTTGCGGGCATAGGTTCCCCCGCCGATGACGACCGCCTCGGCATCGGAGCTGCCGTACTCGCGGTAGGTGTCGAGCAGCGTCCGGATCTCCGGCATCCCGGGATCCATGTAGAACGGCTCCTTCGCGATGCCTCGCTCGAAGGCGCATCCGCTGCGCGTCGCAAGCTCCTCGAAGGCGCCGACGATGTCGTCGAGGGAGATGGAGGTGGGGTAGCGCACGTCGACGGTGACAGACATGCTCCCGTCCCGATGGGTGCGCACCACGCCCGCATTGAGGGTCAGCGCGCCAAAGACCTCGTCGTGCGCGTCGATTCCCAGGGCGCTGCCGTCGCTCGTGCGCGTCAGGACCTCCACCAGCCGCAGAAACGCGGACAGGTCACCCTCACCGAGCAGCACCGCAGCCTCGGACGTCCCCGACGAGAGCATGAGACGGGCGAGCTTCCCGATGGCGTTGTCGGTTCCCTCGGGAAACGCCGCATGGCCACCGATGCCGTGGGCCGTCACACGGACGACGCCGTCACCTGTGGCCTCGGACTCGATGCCGGGGGTGCAGCGCGCGAGCAGGAAGGCGGCCGCCTCCTCCCTCACGAGGGCACAGGCACGCCCGGGAATGGCGTTGGGCACGGTGCCGCCGTCGAGCTCGAGCAGGCCGACGCCCTCCCCCACCACGGGGGCGCCGGTGCGAAACACCCCGTGGAAGATGCCCTTCTCGCCGCATATCAGCGGAAAGTCGGCGTCTGGGGTGAAGCAGAAGGCCGGCGCCTCGTGCCGCTCGAGATAATAGGCCACGTCCGCCATCGTGGTCTCCTCGGCATTGCCCACGATGCAGCGCAGCGTGTACGGCAGGCGCGTGCCCGACTGCGCCACCTGACACGCGAAGAAGTGAGCGGCGTAGAGCGAGAGCACGAACGGACCTTTGTCATCGAGGACGCCCCGGCCAAGCAGGTAGCCCTCGCGCCGCGTGACGTCAAAGGGGTCGACGGTCCAGCCAAGCCCCTCGGGGACGATGTCGGTGTGGGCGATCATGGCGACCTGCCGTGCGGACATGCCAGGAAGGTCAGCGTAGCCGATGTAGCCCTCGCACTCATGCGCGTCGAGCCCTAGTCGGGCGGCAATCTCCAGCCCTCGAACCAGGGCCTCATGGCATCCAGGGCCCCACGGCATGCCCGGCGCGGCCAGGGAGCGATCCTCCACCGAACGAATCCTCACCAGCGAGCGAATGTCGGCGACGACATCCTCCCACACCTCGTCGACATACGCATCGACAGCCTTCTTGAACCGCTCATCTACCATTTGACGTGCCTCCCGGGGACATCATGACGCCTCATGCGACAATCCTGTCCATTTTATCCGTTCCTCTCGGCATCCCGCCGACAAGGGCAGCCCGACCGACCGAATCAGGGGGTCATCTCCGGGTGCTCCGCACCCGAGAAGTCGCTGGCGGAGGCACGTGGCCAACGTGCCCTGAGCATCTCCCCGAATTTGTCTGTGCTTTATTCCAGCCCTGCGTCCGACACCCACCTACAAATTAAAATGTCTGCACATTTCGGCCGCCACCAAGCACGTCGAAGCTTGCCTTGGTCGCAGAAGTACAGACAATCTCTCTTCTGACCCAAAATCAAGCCAACAGTGCACCTACAAATCGAATCGTATGCGTTTGCCTGAATGGTGCTCGTAACGCACGGCGGCTTTCCGTACGGAAGGTTGCCCGAATGCATACGATTCGATTTGTAGGTGCCCATAGGGCGTCACACAGAGCGCTTTTTCAGTTTGTCTGTACTTCTCGACACCATAGTCTCAGACATGGGGCTACCGGTGCGGTAAAACAACTGACAAGTTAATTTGTAGGTGTTCAATTTATTGGGAATCAGAAAAACCACCGACAAATTACCGCAAGGTTTCGCTCAGAGCCGAGGATCGCCTCCGACAAACAGATGATCCCCCCCCTCCCGTTGATGAGAGACCTCTGTCTCTTGGGCAGGCTGCAAAGCTTTGTGCAATGCGCCTCAGGGCAGTGCCAGCGCAGTGGAGGGGCATGTCCCGAGCCGAGATCTACTCCGGCGCTGAGTCGGCCACCGCCCAGGCAAACACGCTTGAACGCTCCGCCAGCTCGTTTGGCGGCATGTCGCTGCAGAGCATTTCGGGAGCGAGCGCAGGCATCCCCGGTGGCACCATACATGACAGCACCACCGCCCTGGAGACAGGCCTGCGCACATGGACGGATCTCATCCGTTCCGATGCCGACGCGATCCAGACGATAGGGCTCACGTTTGATGATGCGGACCAGACGTTGACAAGCATGCTGCTTGGCATGTGACGAGTCGCGGTGTTTCCGAGAAGGAGCCTGTCCCATGAGGGTGGGGGGGTCAGCTCATCGTGCCCGAGGGCCACGGCAGCCAACGACTCCCTCATCGCCAATCTCCAGAACGCGATCGCCCAGATCGAGGCCTGTGCCGCCGCGTCGTCCGGCTTCCATCGGGAGGCACAGCAGGCAGCACAGACATCCTCGTCGACAAACGCATCGATCGTCCATTATCTCGCAGGACATGGCTGTGGAGACGACTCCTGGGCGAGGGTGGCCACGAAGCGCCGGGACGATGGCGTGGTCGCCGCGCGGCTGGGCGTCTCGAAGCGAAAACTCATAGCAATGCAGCGGGCGCTGGGACTCCCCCTCTCGGAGCGGGCCGAGTCTCTGGATGCTACCCACCAGAGGCCTTGAGGAGCCAGAAAAAGGGGTCGCCGAAGCGACCCCCTCTCAGCTCACGTGCAGAGAAACCAGCTTAGATCTTGTGGACGGCGGAAGCCTGGAGCTTGCCATTCTGGCCCGTGGTGATCTCGAACTCGACGGTCTGGCCCTCGTCAAGGGTCTTGAAGCCATCCATCTGGATCTCGCTGTAGTGGACGAACAGGTCGTCACCATCCTCGCGAGAGATGAAGCCGTAGCCCTTGTCGGGGTTGAACCACTTAACAGTACCCTGTGCCATGACGTGCCTTTCTTTCTTGCCCTTGGGGCATACTGCTGCGCTTCCGCGCGATACACGTGGCGTTTTTGCCACGTCAGCTATTCTACCTCAACCACCGCGCTCCGTGCTCGGCAATCTGCGACCAGCCACAGGCGGCCTAGGCACCACAGACGATGGCACCCAAGCGGCCTGGCTAGCGTGACATCACGATGGGGATGTGGTCGAGCCTCGCGACGGCATCCTCGGGAACGTAGACCGCGACCATCGACGTGGTGCTCACCGGGAAGCGCCCCACACCCTCGCCGTCGATCTCCACGCTGGCAACGTCACCGAGCACGCACTGCCAGGTCTCCCCCGCATGATGCGCGCCGACGCACATCGCCTTGGTCGGCAAGGACTCCTCCTGGTCTGGCACGGCCTCCTGCGGCTCCTCGACAGGAGGGGCAGCCTTGCCGCCCCCGGCCTCGCCGCCCTCGGCATCGCCGGACGCGTCGGCGTCCCCCTCGTCTTGCGGAGACGGCTGGTTCCACAGGATCGCAGCCACCCCGCTGCCCACGCGCGACCCGTCGCCCTCTCGTGTCCAGCCCACAAGGCTCGGGTCATCGAAGTAGTCGCGCTGGGCGCCATAGGCAAAGCGCCTGCGAATCTCCATGAGCAGGGGGAGCTCGGCAACCGCGGGGATCGCGTCGCTGGGCAGGCCGAAGAGGTCGGCGAAGAAGACGCAGGGGTAGCCCGCCTCGCGCAGCAGGATGACGGCATACGCCACGGGCTTGAACCATGGTTGCACGGTCGACTCAAGCGCCTGGTTGGGCTGCGTGTCGTGGTTGTCCACAAACGTGACCGCATGCACGGGGTCGACGGTCACGAACGCGCCGTCGAGCATGCGGGCGAAGTCGATGTGCTCCCTGTCGACCGATGCCTGGTAGAAGGCAAAGTGGAGGGGGACGTCGAACAGGCTCATGTCGGGCTCGCTGCCGAGGTAGGACACGAGGTCCTGTACGCCCGGCGACCAGTACTCGCCGACGCAGAACAGCTCCCTGCCGGCGGCGGCGCGCATGTCGGCAAGCCAGCGGGTGTAGAACGCGCGGCTCATGTGCTTGATGGCATCAAGGCGAAACCCGTCCACCCCGCTTGCCTCGAGATACCAGGCGCCCCACTTGACGAGCTGCTCGTACACGTCGGGGTTGCCCAGGTCAATGTCGACGCCCATGAGATAGTCGTAGTTGCCCATCTCATGGCTTACGTCGTCGTCCCATGCCTTGCCGTCGAAGAGCCACAGGCCCCCTCGCTCGCCCGAGGCGTCGTAGTCGACTCCCTTGAAGCAGGTCCAGTCCCACACGAAGTCGTCGAGCTCGCCCGCACGCCCTGGGAAGGTGAAGCGGGTCCATGCGGTGATCGGCTCCAGGGGACCCATGTCGTACAGGCGGTTGTCGGAGGCGACGGGGCGCGCCATCAGCTCCTCTGCCTCGTCGGCTCCCATCTTGTGGTTGAGCACGATGTCGCCCAGCACGTCGATGCCCGACTGCTTCAGCGCCACCACCGCCGAGACGTACTCGCGGCGCGTCCCGTACTTGGTGGCGACACCGCCCCGCTGGTCGAACTCGCCCAGGTCCCACAGGTCGTACACGCCGTAGCCCACGTCCCTGACGCCGGCCTGCCCCTTGTAGGCAGGCGGCATCCACACCGAGGTGATGCCCTCGGAGACAAGGCGGTCGGCCATCTGGCCAAGCCTGCGCCAGTGCTGCCCATCGGCAGGCAGGTTCCAGGAAAACCCCTGCAGCATGGTACCGTTGAGCTGCTCTTCACTCATGTGTGATGCCTCCATCACCCGTCTTGGGCAGCCATCGCGCCAGGACGCTCGTCTGTCGGGGATCCAACCTCCCGCTCGGTGTGACCCAACAGCATACCTCGCATGGCATCCAGACATGCGTCGGTCAGCCCGCATGCCGCAAGATACGCACGAGTGGACCCATATCCCTCCTGCACCCGATCGAGCATGAACTCGACGGCCTCCCTGCGCGCGGGCAGGGGGTTCCACCGGCCCGGGCGGAGACGCACCCGCTCGCCCCCGAAGACCATGCGATCGACGTCCGCGACAGATGCGAAGGAGTAGAGGTAGTCGGCAACGATCTGCTCGCGCGAGACGCCCGCAAGGCCGAGCAGGAGCATCGCCGTCATGCCCGTGCGATCCATCCCCGCCGCGCAGTGGAACAGCGCGGCGCTCCCGACAGGCGTCTGCGCAAGCGACTCGAAGACGTCCCGGATCGCCTGCCTGTTGGAGAGCATCGTCACGTAGCCGTCGATGAGGTAGTTGCCCTCGGGGACTCTGGTGGCGGCGAGCCTCGGATCCGAGAGGTCGTAGTCAAAGAGCGGGACGTTGACCCAGCTGACACCCCTCCGGCGTGCGAAGCGATCGCTCAGGCGCGGCGCCTCGAACTCGCTGCGCAGGTCGATGACGAGACGAACGCCATAGTCCTCGAGACGGCGGAGGTCGGCCTCGGAGAGGGAGGACGTGGAACCGGCGCGCACGAGGCGTCGGTACGCCGTCTTGCCATCTGGGGTGTCGTAGCCCCCCAGCTCGCGGAAGTTCTCGCCCGAGGGGACGTCGAGCATGCGTCCCTCGGCTATGGGGCGCCCGTGCCCTGCACCCGCCCAGGGGAGCAGCGAGCGGACCTTGTCACGCAGTCCCATGCCACCTGCCTCCGGCCCGGCCATGCGAGACGCCCCCCGCGCCACAGCTGGTCGCACGGGGCGCGCCTCCTCGGCGATGCCTTCGTGGGAACGAGCCCTCCTATGCCTCCGCCTCGAGATCCCAGAGGCTGATCTCCGCGCCCGGGGCCATCACGTCGATGCCATACGCCACGGGATAGTAGCGCGACGAGAAGGTGAGCTCGCCGTCGTTGACGAACACCTCGACGCTCGAGACGTCGCACACCACGCGCACGTTGCGGAGCTCGTCGAGGAACTCGAAGCGCGACTTGCGCCCGGCACCGACCGACTCCATGTCCTCGTCGGTGAAGCGCATCTCGAATCGGCGGTCGCGCCAGGTGAGCTCCAGCTGGTTGGCGAGGACGATCGTGAGGGGCTCGTTGGCGTCGATGCCATCCACCAGGAGGTCGAACGCACGCATGTCCTTGGCGACGAGCGTGTCGCTGACGCGCTGCTCGTTCGTGCGGTACGACTCGAGCTCGCGCACGGGCCACTGCAGGACGCGGCCGTTCTTGGCGCTCACCTCGCGCGGGACGGTGAAGCAGTGCTGCCACCCGTCGCGCACCGTGAGGTTGGTGTAGGACTTCTCGTCGGGCATGCCCATCCACCCGATGAGGATGCGACGCCCGTCATCGGTCTGGAAGGTCTGCGGCGCATAGAAGTCGAAGCCGGCATCCCAGAGGGCGAAGGGGAACAGCGTGCAGATGCTGGTCACGTCGCCGAGCAGGACGAAGTATCCGCTCTGGTAGACGTTCCGGCGATCCCAGTCGCCGCCGTGCAGGCCCTGCGGAGAGACCGAGAGCACCTGCACGACCTCGTGGCGCGCGAACTCACCCGTGTCGGGAAGCTCGAAGTAGTCCGGACACTCCCACATGTACCCGAAGCGGGTGTTGGACGTGATGCGGTTACAGAGCTCCCAGTTCACGAGGTTGGGCGAGGAGAAGACCAGCACCTCGCCGGTGTCGTCCTTCTTGCGAGCGCCCTGAACCATGTAGTAGGTGTCCCCGTCGCGCCATACCTTGGGATCGCGCACGTGCTCGGTGTCATCGCCGGGGTAGTCGGCATTGCCCATCACGAGCTTCTTGGGACCAAAGTTCACGCCGTCGGTGGAGGTGACGTAGATCGTGTTGGCCTCGCGGCCGGTGTTGACGTAGTCGTAGCCGTCCTCGTCCTCGTGCTTGACGTTGCCCGTGTAGAAGACGTGCATCACACCGTCCTCGACATAGGCGCTGCCCGAGTACACGCCGCCCACGTCAACGGGCTGGTCGGGGTAGAGGGCCGTGCCCTCGTAGGACCAGCGCACCATGTCGGAGCTGGTGCTGTGGCCCCACATCTTCACGCCGCCCTCCGCAGAGAAGGGAGAGTATTGGAAGAACGCGTGATATGTGTCACCCAGCTGGCACAGGCCGTTGGGGTCGTTGAGCCAGCCGACGGGCGGCACGAGGTGGAAGGTCTGGGCGTAACGTCCATGCCGAGCGGACTTCTCAACCACCTGTCGCAGGGCATTCAGGTCGCTTGCAAGAGGGTTGCTCATGGGTGCCTCCAGGGTGCGTCGCATGTCCGATGTGTCCGATGTGCCCTCATCATACCAAGGCCACCAGCAAGCGCGCGAGACGCCGCGGCATCATTGGGCCAACTCGCCAATATGGCGCGTCAGCGACAGGCCTCGCGGGGTGCCGGAGGCGCGCTAGAAGGTCGACCCGTTCCATCCCCAGCGCGTGCGCTCCATGGGATGGAAGGTGACGTAGGTGCTGTCGCCCGAGACGGCGGCCGCGCGCTCGAGGATGTCGCAGACTGCCGCGACAAACGACCCGCAGGCGTCGTCGGGCGTGTCGCCGATCATGCTGAAAGAGACGTAGGCGCCGCGGTCGAGCTTGCGGCCCCCCAGCCAGAGGTCGTAGCCGTCGGCAATGCCCACCATGAGGAAGCCCTCCCCCTTGCCAAAGACGGAGACCGCCTGTCCCAGGTCGGCCTTGATGGCCTCCTTCTGCTCGTCGGTCAGGGTCACCGAGGTCCGCACGTCAACAAAGGGCATGTCCGCTCCCATCCATGTCGTTTCCGCTGTGCCCATTGTACGCTGCCGGGCTGCCAGGGCACTCGTGGGGACAGGCTCCTCGGATGGGTGGCTTCGGATCCCGGTTCCAGGCTGCCGGGGCACCTATGGAGCAGGGGGCGCGGGTGCCGCGCGCGGAGGCATCGGGACACGGCAGGACTCCAGGGAAGTGGCCCAAGGTCCTCCCCCGCCTGCCGCGCCAAAAGCGGGCAGGGTGAAGCGCATGACCACCTTTGAGGAGGTCCTCCCCCGCCTGTCGCGCTAAAAGGGATACAGTAGTCCACAGCTTCCGATCGCAAAGGAGGAGCGCGTGGGACACGTCTTCACCCATGACATCTGGTACGGCCCGGCAGGCCAGCCCCGCACCCTTCACGTGTACCTGCCCGACGGACACGACAGCTCGCCGGAGCGCTATCCCGTCATGTATTTCTTTGACGGCCACAACCTCTTCTTTGATCACCGGGCGACCTACGGCAAGAGCTGGGGGCTCAAGGACTACCTTGACCGATGGGACAAGCGCCTCATCGTCGTCGGCATGGAGTGCAGCCATGAGGGCCATGCCCGCCTTGACGAGTACTGTCCCTACCGCGGCCGCAGGTTTGGCCATGAGATCGGCGGCCTGGGCGAGGAGACGTTTCGGTGGATTCTCGATGACGTCAAGCCCTGGGCCGACGCCACCCTCCGCACCTGGGCGCACCGGGAGGCGACGGGCATCGGGGGCTCGAGCATGGGAGGGCTCATGAGCCTCTACGGCGTCATCGCGCACAACGACGCGTTCTCGAAGGCTGCGTGCCTCTCGACCGGCATCCGCTTGTGGGGGTGCGAGCTGCGCGCAGAGCTGAGGGGCGCCTCCATCGATCCGGACACGCGCGTCTACCTCTCATGGGGCGAGCACGAGGCGGGGCGCGTGCGAGCGGGCACGGACGGTGCCACCGGGAGCCCCGAGGCGAAGGCCGAGATCGACTACACCGAGCGGCTGGAGCGGGCGGGTGCGGACGTCTACCGCTACCTCCAGCCCGAGGGACGGCGCTGCGAGGCATGCTGGGAGCAGCAGAACGGGCGCTACCTCGACTACCTCTGGCGCGACCGTCGCTGGTAGCGGCGCAGCGGCGCCATCAGCGCGGCGAGGGCAGCGGCGCCTCCAAGGCGCGCACGAAGCGCCCGAGACCCTGTCGCATCCCCTCCCCTGCGGCGCGCAGGGGACTTAGGCCCCATATGCCGCGAGCGGCACGCGATGCAGCGGCTCGTAGCGCGGCCTGTCGCCCGACAGGTCCGACTCGAAGAGCGTCACCACCTCGATCACGCCCTTCTCCTCTGTAGCCGCAGGAAGCGTGCCGCCCGAGAGGTCGGCCGCACGCATGAGCGTGACATGGGGGACAAACAGGCTGCCGTCATAGGGCAGCCCGACGGCTGCCAGGCCCTCGCGTATGTCTCCCGCAAGCCCTGCCAGCTCGTCCACGCCGAGCGAGAATCCCTGCCACAGCGTGGCCCTGTGGGACCTCCCGAACGAACCGAGGGGCCCGAGGGCGACCGCGATGGGCGGCTGGCCCTCGCAGGCACCCTCCACGGCGGCCATGGCCTCGTCCATCCGAGCGACCGGGACATCGCCCAGGAATGCGAGGGTCACGTGAAAGCTGTCGGGAGCCACGTAGCGCCCGCGCACCAGGCCGCGCAGGAGCGCGGAGGTCTCGCTCAGCGCCTCCCGTATCGCTTCCGGCAGCTCGGCAGCTATGAACATCCTCATGTCGCAATTCCCGCCACTGACGTTCCAGGACCGTTCCCCACAGGCCTGTCCATGACGCACGAGGTGGTGGAACCCCTGCAGGCAGGTATCCCACCACCCTCTGACGCCCATGGGCCGTACGTTGCCGAGTCGCTATGCCTCGTTGCCGAAGTAGGCGAGCAGGAAGCCACCGGGACCGGCGTGCGTGCCGATGGTGGCGCCGATCGACGAGACGGGCACCTCGCCCTTGCCCTCCCAGAGGTCCGTGCAGCTCTCCAGGAAGCTGCGCACCGGCTTGTCGGTCAGGCCCGTATAGCCGATGCAGAGCGGCCTCGTGAAGTCGAAGCCACCATCCTTGCGGATGAGGTCGGCGACGATGCCGCGCCCGTTCTTGAGGCCGCGGGGCTTCTCCATCACCACGACCTTGCCGTCGGTGCACGTGATCACCGGCTTGATGGCGAGGATCGAGCCAAGGGCCGCGCTCACGTTCGAGATGCGACCGCCACGGCGCAGGTACTCGAGCGTGTCGAGCAGGGCGAGGAAGCGGATCTTGCCCTTGCTGGCCTCGAGCTCGGTCACGATCTCATCTGCCGTGGCACCCCGTGCCGCCCTGTCGAGCGCCATCTCAACCAGCAGGCGTATGCCCACGCTCACGTGCTGGCTGTCGACGACGTGGATCTTGTCCGGGTGCTCGGCGGCTGCCGTGCAGGCGCTCTCCCACGTGCCGGAGACCCCCGATGAGAGGGTGATGACCACCGCCTCGTCGCCCGCGTTCACGATCTCGTCGAATGCCTGGCTGTAGCGGAAGGGCGGGACCTGCCCGGTGGTGGGGTTCTCGGTGCTTTCCGTCAGCAGCTCGAAGAAGCGCTCGTGCGAGAGGTCGACGCCATCGTGATAGACGTCGTTGCCGAACGCGATGGTCAGGGGAAGGACGACGAGCCCCTCCATCTCTCCCGGCAGAATGTCCGAACCGGAGTCGGTGATGATGCGAACAGCCATGGGGAAGCCTTTCGTTCACGTTGGTCTTGCGGTCAGCCGAGGCCCGCGACGCACACGATGCCGTCACCCGGGGGACCCTTGGTGCAATTCTACGCCAAGGAGCCTCCCGGGAGGCAACGTGCCACCCACACAGAAAAAGAACGGTGAACGCACACGCCTGCGGACGCTACTCGTCATCCTCCCTGGCGGCCGCGAGCGCCAGGCGCGCAAAGGCGATCGCCGCCCAGAGGCACGCCAGGAGGCGGAGCACCGTCATCACGACATACCCCAGCTGCCCCATCGACTCGGCGAGCATCCTGGCGGAGTCGCCGGGAGACACGAGGTCCATCACCGCGCCCAGGGAGTAGTATCCGCAGAAGACGGTGCACAGCCCGTACAGGAGGACCCTCATCCGCTTGCTTTGCATGAACGAGTTCCAGTCGTTGCCCACGGCCATCGCCCCTTCGTTCGTCGGTGTCGAGCGGACGATACCACGAGTGCGCCCGACAAGACAAGGAGGGCTTGGTCGGCTGCGGCTCACAGGCTCCCCAGAAACCTGTCAAGCGCGGCACGACCCTCCTCGTCCCACTTGAAGACGCCGGCATCCTCCAGCACGGCCGCGAACACGCGACCGATCTCGTCGCGGGTGAGAGATCCCGTCTCCAACGCCTCCTCGAGGCGCGGTGGGAGGATCGCCAGGCCCATGACCTCGATGAGCCCGATGTTCTCCTTCTTGACGTGCCACTTGTCCTCATGCGGGTGAAAGACGCCCAGGGGATGCTCGTCGCTCGTCACGTTGCAGCGCAGGGCCAGGTCGAGCTCATAGGTCCCATCGCGCATGCGGCAGATGGGGGTCACCGTGTTGTGCAGCTCGCCATCCTCCGTCGCCGCGAGGACGCCGACCGCAGGGTCGCTCCACGCGCGCCACGCGTCGAGCACGTACACCGCGGCCTCGAGCAGCACGTCGCGATCGTCGCAGGCAAGGCGGATCACGGTGAGCGGCCATGCGAGCACGCCCGCCTCCACCCCCAGGAAGGGAGCCAGCCGCACAGGCTGCGTCACCATGGCGCGGGTCATGGGGAACTCATGCAGCCCGCCCTGAAAGTGATCGTGCGACAGGATCGACCCTCCCACGATGGGCAGGTCGGCGTTGGAGCCCACGAAGTAGTGCGGGAACAGGTCCACGAAGTCGAGCAGGCAGCCGATGGCGGCACGGTCCACGTGCATGGGCCGATGCACGGCACTCATGGCGATGCAGTGCTCCTCGAAGTAGGCGTACGGGCTGTACTGGAAGCCCCAGCGCTCCCCTCCCAGCTCGATGGGCACGATGCGCAGGTTCTGGCGGGCGGGATGGGTGCCATGCGGATCGGCGGCCGGACGACCCGGGTATCCCTCGTTCTCCACGCACAGCTGGCATGGGGGGTAGGCCTCCCCCGTCGGCGCCACGCCCGCGGCCGCGATGTCACGCGGGTCCTTCTCGGGCTTTGACTTGTTGATGGTGATCTCGAGCCCGCCCCATCGCGTGTCCACCGTCCATGCGACGTTGCGCGCGATGGCAGACTCGCGCACGTAGCCCACGGCGCAGCAAAGACGGTAGAACCAGCTGGTCGCCGCCTTGGGACCGCCTCCCCGCGCAAGGGCCCCAAAGCGCGCCTCCACCTCCGACGGGCGGGGCATGATGGCTCCCATGACGCGCATCGACAGGCGATCCCTGCCCGTCGACGAGTCCTCCGCCTGACCGGCCTCCACGCCGGCGTCGGCAAGCACCGCGAGGTCGGCCTCGAAGTCGTACCCCTCGGACAGGGCCACCGCCTGGGGCGCCGGGCCGAAGCGGCCACAGCATTCGAGGATGCGTCCGTACGCCCAGCTGCGATCGGTCTCGGCGATGACACCCGAGGCGATCGCATGCTCCACCACGCGCGAGGCGGCGCGCGCGAAGGTTCCTACCTCAGCCATGCGAACCTGGCTCCCTCATGATCGACTGCGTACCTGCCACAGGCCCCCTCGCCAAAGACGGCGTCCATGGCCTGCGAGAACCCCTCGACCCTGCCACGCGGGACGAATGCCTGGATGGTGCCGCCAAAGCCCCCGCCGTGCACGCGCGCGGCCCCCTCGTCGCCGAGCAGCTCCTCGGCCAGGGCGAGCGCCAGCATCGAGGGCTGCTCCCGCGCGCCTCCCACGCTCACGTTCTGCAGGTACATCGCAGAGCTGGCGCCCGAGAGGCGCGTGAGGGCAAGGAAGCGGCCGACGTCGCCGGCGCGCAGGGCCGCCACGCGCCCTGCCACCAGGCGCTCCTCGCGGAAGTAGTGCAGGGCGCGCAGGGCCGCACGATCCCCGAGCGTGGCGCGCAGCTGCGGCAGTGCCGCGATGACGTCCGCCTCGTCCACCTCCGAGAGGACGCCTCTCCCCAGCTCGCGCGCGACGGCCTGCATCTCAGCCGGCACGGCGGCGTAGTCGTCGATGTTCGCCGCGTGGTCGGCGCCCACGGCAATGATGCAGATGGCATGGCCCGCCTCGTCGAAGTCGAAGGCGACGTCGTGGGCGACCAGCACCGACGGGTCGGAGAAGTCCATGTGCTGGATGCCGCCGAGGGCCACGGCCGCCTGATCCATCAGGCCGCAGGGCTTGCCAAACCAGACGCGCTCGGTGCGCTGGGCCATGAGGGCGAGGTCGTCCGCGGCAACGGACCCATCGGCCCAGAAGGCGTTCATCGCCTGGGCGAGGCCCAGCTCGAAGGCGGCGGAGCTGGAGAGGCCGGACCCACCGAGCACCTCGCTCGCACACGCCAGGTCGAAGCCCTCCGGGGAGAACCCGCGCTCGGCAAACTGTGCGGCCATGCCCCGCACGAGCGCGGCGGTCGTGCCACGCTCGCCCTCGCGGGGGGCAAGGTCGTCGAGGCGGATGGCCAGCTCGCCGAAGCCGAGCGAGACCAGGCGCATCTCATCCCCGGTGGTGGCGCGGGCGAGCCCCGTCACGGCGCGGTCGATCGCGGCGGCGATGACGTGCCCGCCCTCGTGGTCGGTGTGGTTTCCTGCGATCTCCGTCCTGCCGGGAGAGACCACGAGCAGCTCCGGCCCGTGCCCGAAGCGCTCGGAGAAGACGCGTTGCAGCTCTGTGCGGGAGACGCCCATATCCACCAGCCCATTCCGTGCCGCCGAGCGGCACGCCATCATCCGTCAGGTACCATGCATGCCCCATGATATCGCGCCGACGCGCGAGGTGTCCGGACCCTGCGGCGACCGTGCGCGAGATGCGGGGCAGGGACATGGTCGCAGGGGCGCCCCGGCACACCTCGCCCGCCCGATGTGCTAGGCTCTTGCGTCATCACACTGCACGAAAAGGCAGGCACATGGTTCTCACAGAGGCGATAGAGCTCGCCAACGCATTCTCCCTCCCGGGATTCTTCTCCGACGACGTCACCCTCACCGAAGAACGGCGCAGGAACGAGGAGGCCATCGGCCTGCTGATGGAGGCCTGGTTCGAGGCGCCCGCGAAGAAGGAGCCCTTCTCCTTCGACCTGGTGCGCACCCTCGCCGACCGCAACCGTTCGATCTGCGACGCCTTTGGGGCGAGCCGCCTGCGCGACGTCGCGGGCACCAACCTGCAGCGCAAGCTGCCGGACAAGGACCTCGTCCATGCCGTGGCGAAGCTGCAGCGGCGACGCGACGCCCGGGTGGCGCGGGTCGCAGGCGCGGGCGTCCGCGACCTGGGCATCGCCATGGCGGAGGCGCCGTTCAAAGGTGCCGTCATGGGATTCGACATCGAGACGACCGACCGAAACCCAGACCGCGGCTACGTGATCAACCTCGGCCTCGCCTTCATGGAGCTGACCGCCGACGCGATCCCCCACGAGGGACACGCCGCCTACTTTGGCATTCCCGAGCTCTACCGCGAGGCCGGCGTGCCGCTCTCCGACATCCACCGCATAACGTGGCAGGACCTCGAGGGCAAGACCCCGTTCCGCGAGGACAGGCGCGTGCAGAGGGCCTTGCTCAAGGCGCTCACCAAGCTCCCGTACATGGCCCACAACGCCGCCTTCGAGGACTCGTGGCTCATGCTTCACCTCGACGGCTATGCCGAGGCGCGCAAGGCCGGCAAGGTCACCATAGTCGACTCGCGCGACATCTGCCGCCGTATCGACGTCGACGGGAGGTCGCTGCCCCGGGAGTCGTTTCCCAACACGCTCGAGAACTGGGCCCGTCGGCGTGGCACGCTCAGGCCAGACGAGAAGGAGCGTCACCTGGGCCTCGATGACGTGTTTCTCATGCTGCGCACCGTGCAGGCCGAGCTCGTCCTGCGCAACATGCTGTGACGGGCCAGGGTGGCAGCAGGGCTCGACTCATGTCCGCCCGGGCCGCACGCCGTCGGGACACGTCAGCTGGGCATCATCGTATTCGCAGGTAAACGTTAGGGATCACCGTCAGGCTGCTGTTCGCCGATTTTCGGGCCGGCAATTGCGGCTCGTGGGTCACAGAAGGCCTCTGGAGTGTCACAGTTGGGTCATCGGGCCGCGTCCGCATCTGGGGCCCGATGATCCTGACCACTAGCGAAAGGGAGCCATCATGCGCGTTCTGCTCATCTACAACGACGGCCTCGTCGACTCGTTCGACACCATCTACGACCCCCATCAGGAGTACGCCCACGCCCAGCTCATGACCTTCGTCGAGGAGGACGAGGAGATAGAGGGCCGCTTCGAGACCGGTATCGACCTGATCCCCATCATCCACACCGGCGCCCACGAGCAGCCCACGATCCGTCGCATCTGCACGGCCACCTTCACCTCCGAGTACCCGCACGGCTCGCGCCCCTCGATCTCTGTCGTCTGCGGCATGATCGACGGTCTCGAGAAGCTCATCGTCGACGGTGCCGTCATCTGGGAGGGCGAGCCGGCCCCCTACATCTCCGACGACAACTACGCACATGTGTACGTGGAGCGCTCGGAGCGCATCTAACGGACTCGTCCGCCCGATCGTCTCGATATGGGGAGGCCGCGGCCCACGGGGATGGCGGTCCCGTCGGCGCCGCCCGCCCGCGTGACGGGCGACCTCCGGTGATCGCCGAGGACCTGGGCATCATCCAGCAGCACCACCCGGGTGACGGGCGACATGCGACACACGCACGAAACAGCCCTCGGATACCATACCTTCGTTGCTGGCACGACCGTGCGAGGATTGGAGCGTCCCATGAAGATCGGCTGCGTGAAGGAGATCAAGAACAACGAGTTTCGGGTGGGACTCACGCCTGACAACGTGAGGAGCTACGTGGCCGCCGGCCACCACGTCTACGTCGAGATGGGCGCAGGCGAGGGCTCTGGCTTCCTCGACGAGGAGTACGTGGCGGCCGGTGCGAGCCTGCTCGAGGACCCATCGGAGATCTGGCAGCTCGTGGACATGATGGTCAAGGTCAAGGAGCCGCTCCCCAAGGAGTACCCGCTCTTTCGTGAGGGCCTCGTCCTGTACACCTACCTGCATCTCGCCGCCGACAGGCAGCAGATGGACGCCCTGCTCGACGGCAAGGTCAAGGCCGTGGCCTACGAGACCCTGCAGGAGACCGACGGCAGCCTCCCGCTGCTGGCCCCCATGAGCCAGATCGCCGGCCGCCTGGCCGTGCAGGAGGGCGCGAAGTACCTCGAAAAGACCTACGGCGGGCGCGGCGTGCTGCTCGCAGGCGTCCCCGGCACGCCGAAGGCCAACGTCGTCGTGCTCGGTGGCGGCACCGTGGGCGCAAACGCCTGCAAGATTGCCGTGGGCATGGGGGCCAACGTCACCGTGCTCGACATCAGCCTGCGTCGCCTCGAGCAGCTCGATGACCTCTTCGGCTCGCAGCTGCAGACGCTCATGTCCAACGACGCCAACATCGAGCGCGCCGTCATGGACGCCGACCTGGTGATCGGTGCGGTCCTCATCCCCGGCGGGTCCACCCCCAAGCTCTTCAAGCGGACCTACCTGCCCAAGATGAAGCCGGGTGCGGTCTTCGTCGACGTCGCCATCGACCAGGGCGGCTGCGGCGAGAGCTCGCACGTCACCACGCACGACGAGCCCGTCTACGTCGAAGGTGGCGTCGTCCACTACTGCGTGGGCAACATGCCGGGTGCCGTCGCACGCACCTCCACCATCGCGCTCACCAACGCCACGCTGCGCTATGGCCTCGAGATAGCCAACAAGGGCCTTGAGGCCGCCGTCGCCGGCAGCGACGTCATCGCCTCCGGTGTCAACTGCTACGATGGCAAGCTCACGTGCAAGAACCTCGCCGACAGCTACGAGGGCTGCGACTACGTGGACGTCAGGACGCTGGTCTAGGCCGTCGGGACGCTGATCCATAGGGCGGCGACATCAGAACTCGACCGGGGGCGGATGGCACGCGCGTGCGATCCGCCCTCCGTGCCTCGCCCCTTCGCCCGACGATATCCATCTGCGTCCACGCCCCTCTCCAAGGACGCGTCAGGCACCGCCCTTCTGCCCTGCTTGCATGGGGCAGCGGAAGTCTCGCGCACCATGGCATGCCGCCGACACCACACGTCATGGAGGATGAGGGTCCTCGCGAGGTTGAGGCACGGCCCGGAAAGGTTTCTCCTGACTTGTGAGAGTTTCGGACATGGGCCGGAAAGATAATTGGGGAGTTGTGACCCAAGTCACCTGATGTGGGAAAGAAAATCAAGGAGTTGTGCGAGACAGTGCCCGGTCCTGGAAAGGAAAAGCCCAAGTTGTGCGTGATCTGCTCCTCCGCCGGAAAGGAAAAGCCCAAGTTGTGCGCGGTGGTGTGGGTCACAAGTCAAGGAAAAGCTTTCCAGCGCACGGACGAGTTACGCACAAGTCAGGGTTTTTCTTTCCAGAGCCAAGGTCACGTATGCACAACTCCGCCTTTTCCTTTCCAGACGACCCGCCTGATACTCAAAACTCGCCGCTTTCCTTTCCAGAACGGCATCCCGCTCTCACAAGTCAAGAAAAAGCTTTCCGGGCGGCGGTAGACACAAGAAGACTGGCAGCCATCCGTTGTAGTCTATGGCGTGTGGGGGTCATCGCTCCGTGGACGGCAGCACAGGAAGGGGAACTGCTGCACGACTTTTCCTTTCAGGCGCGAACGGCTGCCAAAGTGCGCTGAGTGGCCTCTGTTTCTCGGATGCCCAGATTCTCGCAACATCTTGGAAACAAAGGGCTATAGTTGAGATACGAGGAGGAACCATCGCAGAGATGGTTGTCCAAGGGGGTGATGCCGATGTACAGCGAAGAGATTCACAGGGATCCCGCGGTAGGCATTGCGCGCCCCGTCTCCATCTAGAGTCCCAGTATCCTAAGTGGGCTTGGTAGGCGATACAGGCATCGCAACAGTCAGACAGAGATCGACAGACGGCAGGTCCGATGTCACCGCGCAGGATTCACATTACGCAGGCGGGCATGGTAGTGGGTACCAGCAATGCGTACCATGTGTGCGGTAGTGTGTCAGGTTTTGTGGGAAGTCCGCGAGTCACACTTCCCAAAGGGATGACTTCTCGGAGGGGATGATTCCAGAGGGCTGAGATGGTGCCACAAGAGTGTGGCAGAACGAGTGTCCGGGGCGGGCGACACAGGAGTCGCCCGCCCTTCCTCCTATAAGATGAGGACAGGCCTACGCGGATGTGACCCCGGGATGAGGCCTCTGTCCGACCTCACGCCCGGCGACAAGACGAGCGGATCCGCACGTCCCCGTCGGGCTATCGCGAGCAGCCCTCCCCCGTCAGCTCGTCGCGCACCACCTCGCGCAGGCGTTCCTCCGCTGCCGCCATCGCAGCAACATCACCTCTGGCACGAGCCGCACGGAAGGCGTTGAGGGCCTTGAAGAAGTCCGTCTCGAGGGGATTCTCGTCCTGCTGAGCGTCTGCGTGGTGCGCGCCGGCACCGACATCAGGCACCACATCCATGCCCGTCTGGCCCAGCAGGTCCCTCAGCTCGTTGGCAAGCTCCTCGTTGCTCTGACTCATGCAAGCTCCTCGTTGCCCTGGCCCATGAGGCTCGTGGCAGGCCCTTAGCACCCCATCATGCACGACCCGCCCGTGCTCTGACGGGTGCGGTCGCTCAGCACGTAGCTCTGGGCGGAGGCACGCATGTTGCACTCCGCCAGCTCGAGCTCCCCCTCGATGTAAGGCTGATACAGGGCGTCGACGCCCCTGGTGAGCGCCGACACGCCGTCACAGTCGTCCCCCCACGAGAGGGCGTCGCGCACGATGCGGATGCGCTCCTCGCGCGTGGTGTCCTTGATGAGCATGCTTCGGGTGGACATGAGCCACTCCTCCCTCGTCCTCGGGCGACCCCTAGCCGCCCAGATACGCCTTGCGGACCTCGTCATCCTGGAGCAGCTCGGCACCTGTGCCCATCGTCACCACGCGACCGGTCTCAAGCACATAGGCACGATCGGCGATGGAAAGGGCCATGCGCGCGTTCTGCTCGACGAGCAGCACCGTGGTGCCCATCTCGTTCAGGACCTTGACGATGTCGAAGATCTCCTGCACCAGGATGGGCGCGAGGCCCATGGAAGGTTCGTCGAGCATCATCAGCTTGGGCCTGCCCATCAGGGCGCGTCCCATGGCGAGCATCTGCTGCTCACCGCCCGAGAGGGTGCCCGCACGCTGCCTGCGACGCTCCCGGAGGCGCGGGAAGCGCTCGTAGACCACCTTGCGCATCTCGACAACCTCGTCGTCGGAGCGGGTGAAGGCCCCCATGTCGAGATTGTCCCGCACCGTGAGGTCCTGGAACACGCGGCGGCCCTCGGGGCACAGCGCGATGCCCTTCGCGATCATTTTGTGGGCAGGGATGCCCACCAGGCTCTCCCCCTCGAACTCGATGGAGCCCGTGCGCAGCTTGAGCAGGCCCGCCACGGTGTTGAGCGTCGTCGACTTGCCCGCGCCGTTGGCGCCGATGAGCGTGACGATCTCGCCCTCCTCGACCTCGAACGAGACGCCCTTGACGGCGTGGATCGAGCCGTAGTAGACGTTGAGGTCCGCGACCTTGAGCATCGCCATGGGCGCCTCCTAGTCCTGCTTGCCGAGGTAGGCCTCGACGACCTGTGGGTTTGCCTGGATCTCCTCGGGGGTGCCCTTGGCGATGAGCCTTCCGAAGTTGAGCACCACGATGCCCTCGCAGATGCCCATGACCAGGTCCATGTCGTGCTCGATGAGCAGGACCGCGATCTGGAACCGATCGCGCACGCGCACGATGTTGTCCATGAGCTCCTCGGTCTCCACCGGGTTCATGCCGGCGGCAGGCTCGTCGAGCAGCAGGAGCTTGGGGTTGGTGGCCAGGGCGCGGACGATCTCGAGCCTGCGCTGCGCGCCGTAGGGCAGCGAGCCGGCGATGTCGGTCGCGTTGTCCGCCATGTGGAACACGTCGAGCAGCTCGAGCGCCTTGTCGTGGAACTCCTTCTCGGAGAGCCAGTAGCGGGGCATGCGGAAGATGCCGCTCCACATGCCGCAGGAAACCTGGTTGTGCAGCCCGATCTTGACGTTGTCCTCGACGCTGAGGCTGTCGAACAGGCGGATGTTCTGGAAGGTGCGGGCAATGCCCTCGCGGCTCACCCGTGCGGTGTCCATGCCGGCGGTGTCCTGCCCGTCGAGCAGGATGGTGCCC
This sequence comes from Atopobiaceae bacterium UBA1367, assembly GCA_002305995.1. GTDB lineage: Bacteria > Actinomycetota > Coriobacteriia > Coriobacteriales > Atopobiaceae > UBA1367. Next base: position 126,206 of record DBRN01000012.1, on the reverse strand, counting down.
CGCGTGGGCTGGTACACCTTGGTCAGCAGGTTGAAGACGGTGGTCTTGCCCGCACCGTTGGGGCCGATGAGGCCGGCGATCTCGGTCTTGCCCACCATGAGGTTGAGGTCCTCCACGGCATGGAGGCCGCCGAAGTCGATCCCCAGGTGGCGGCACTCGAGCACGGGGGTGAGCAGGGCGTCGCGCTCGGGCACCAGGTAGTCGTTGGGCGGCGCCACCATCTTGGTGCGCTGCCGCTTGGCGGCGGGTCGCTGCCCCGTCGTGGTGCCGGCGGCGCGCTCGCTCTGGGCCTTGTAGGTCCCCTCCGTCCTAGGCATGGGCGCCCCCTCCCCTCTCGCCGTCCGCAAGCGCCTCGTCATCGTCCTTGCGGGCAAGGCGGGTGCGTATGCCGTCGAGCGTCATGCGCACCTGAGCGTTGTTGGAGAACAGCATCACCGAGATCAGCACGACGGCATAGATGAGCATGCGGAAGTCGCCGATGAAGCGCAGTTTCTCGGGAAGGACGGTGAGCAGCGCGGCGGAGATGATGCCGCCGCGGATGTTGCCCATGCCACCGAGCACGACGAAGACCAGGATCAGGATCGAGGTGTTGAAGTCGAACTTCTTGGGCACGATCGACGAGAAGTTCATGGCGTAGAGGGCCCCGGCCATGCCTGCCAGCGCGGCGGCGACCACGAACGCCATGAGGCGGTACTTGGTGGTGTCGATGCCCACGCTCTCGGCGGCGATGCGGTTGTCGCGCACGGCCATGATGGCGCGGCCGGAGCGGCTGTTGACCAGGTTGGTCACCACGAGGAGCGTGAACAGGACGAGAAGCATGCCCGCCATGAACGACGAGAGCTTCTCGATGCCGACCGCCCCCTGCGGGCCGTTGATGAGCACCTTGCCGCCGCTCATGCCGAGCGAGGCGACGTTGGTCATGGAGAGGTGCAGGCCGCCGTCGAAGCCCACGTAGAGGTTGTTGAGCAGGTTCTTGATGATCTCGCCGAAGGCCAGCGTGACGATGGCGAGGTAGTCGCCCTGCAGGCGCATGACCGGAACGCCCACGACCAGGCCGGCGAGCGCGGCGACACCGCCGGCGGCGAGCATGGACACGAGCAGGCGCAGCGGGCCGCTTGCGACGGAGGGCGCCAGGATCTGCGCGACCACCAGTCCGGTGAAGGCCCCCACGCTCATGAAGCCCGCATGACCGAGCGAGAGCTCGCCGGAGATGCCGACCACGAGATTGAGCGAGATCGCCAGGCTCACATACGCCGTGATGGGCACCAGCAGGCCCACCATGGAGCTCGAGATGGCATGCGCCGACGCGAGCGACTGCATGACGGCCCACGCCGCGAAGACCAGCGCATAGGTGACGAGGTTGTCGCGCGAGGGCGTGCTGAGGCCCTTCAGTCTCTCCATCATGGCCTACACCTTCTCGTGAATCTCTTTGCCGAGCAGGCCGGCGGGACGAATGAGGAGCACCACGATGAGAACGGCGAAGACGATCGCGTCGGCGAGCTGGGTGCCGATGTAGGCCTTGGCGAAGATCTCGATGATGCCCAGCAGCACGCCACCGAGGGCCGCCCCAGGGATGGAGCCGATGCCACCGATGACGGCGGCGGTGAACGCCTTGATGCCCGGCAGCGAGCCCGTGGTGGGCATGAGCGTGGGGTAGGTGGAGCACAGCAGCACGCCCGCGATGGCGGCGAGGCCCGATCCTATGGCGAACACCATGGAGATGGTGGTGTTCACGTTGATGCCCATGAGCTGCGCGGCGCCCTTGTCCTCGGAGCAGGCGCGCATCGCCTTGCCCATCTTGGTGCGGCTGGTGAAGAGGGTGAGCCCGACCATGATGGCCACGCAGGCGAGCACGGTGACGATCGAGACGGGACTCACGGTGAGCTGCCCGTTGAAGAGCTTGATGGAGGGGGAGTCGATCACCGAGCGGAACGCCTTGGGGTCGGCGCCCCACACCAGAAGTGCCGTGTTCTGCAGGAAGTAGCTCACGCCGATCGCCGTGATGAGGACCGCCAGCGACGGTGCCTCGCGCAGGGGCTTGTAGGCGAGGCGCTCGACCACGATGCCCAGGCACGTGCAGCCCACGATGGAGAGCAGCACGGCCACCACGGGAGGAAGCCCCACGTTGTTCATGGCGATGAAGCAGATGTAGCCCCCCACCATGATGACGTCGCCATGGGCGAAGTTGAGCATCTTGGCGATGCCATAGACCATGGTGTAGCCGAGCGCGATGATGGCGTACACGCTGCCCAAGCTGATGCCGTTGATCAGGTTGGTGAGAAGGCCCACGATCCCTCCTGTCGCTTGCTCGAATCGGTCACACGACTGACTATTCTAACGGACGACGGAGGCCATCGTGCGATGGCCTCCGTCACAGTCATCAGATGGATGAGGCGTGCCTGTTACGCGTCGAGGGGCATGTATACGCCACCCTCGATCACCATGCCCTTGGGGGTCTTGGTGACCTCGCCGGTCACCGACCAGCTGGACTCGCCCGTCAGGCCCGCATAGGAGAAGCCGGGGTCGGTGAACTGGGCGATGAGGGCATCGCACATGGCGTCGGTGGCCATGTCGGGAGTGATGCCGGCGGTCTCGATGGCCTGGGCGAGGGCCTTGACGCAGTCATAGGCGTCGGCGGCAAACTGGTTGGGGTTCTCGTTTGAGCCGGAGGCCGCCTTGTAGGCCTCGTTGAAGGCCTGCGTGGCCTCGTCCTCGGCGGTGGCGACGAACGGCGTCAGCAGCATGACGCCCTCGGCCAGCTCGGTGTCGAAGCCCTCGAGGGTCAGGATGCCGTCCATGCCGTCGACGCCAAAGAACCTGGGGGCATAGCCCTGCTTCTTGGCCTCGGAGAGGATCAGCGACGCGGGAGTGTAGTAGATGGGGAGGAAGAGTAGGTCGGCACCCTTGTCCTTGGCGTCGCCCACCTGGACGGAGAAGTCGGTCTGGTCATCGGTGAAGGTCTGGGTGGAGACGATCTCGAGCTCCAGCGCGCCGGCCTCCTCGACGAACTTCTGGTAGATGCCCGTGGAGTAGGCGTCTGCGTTGTTGTAGATGACGGCGATCTTGGTGCCGAGCTTCTGCTGGGAGATGTACTGCGCGGAGGCCGTGCCCTGGTTGGGATCGGTGAAGCACATCTGGAAGACGTTGTCCTTGCGAGGGCTGTCGGCACCGATCTCCTCGCCGCCGAGGACGTTGACGGAGGAGGCGGACGGGGTCAGCTGGAAGATGCGGTCGGCATTGGTCTCGGTGGAGACGGCCACGCACGGCGTGGTGGTCGTGGTGCCCACGAGGATCTGCATGCCCCAGTCCTTCAGCGTGTTGTAGGCGTTGACGGACTTCTCGGGATCGTGCTCGTCGTCCTGCCAGTTGAGCTCCATCTTGACGGCACCGGCAGCGTTGACCTCGTCGACGGCGACCTGGGCGCCGTACTTGGTGGCACTGCCGTAGATGGCGGCGGCGCCGGTCACGGGACCGATGCCGCCGATCATGAAGGTGTCACCCGCAGACGCGGAGCCGCCGCCCGCAGAGGAGTCGCAGCCGGCAAGCGCGATGACAGCGGCGACACCGGAGAGCCTGACGAAGCCGCGACGTGACATGTCAAAGGTGTTCATAGCAATCCCTTTCTCCCGACAGACGGTGCGCCATGGAACTATGCGCATGCATTGATGTAGGTACTGTAGGTGGTCGATCGCGCACGCGCGCACCTGGCCGCAAATGGTTTTCGGGTCTGTAACATGGTTGACCCCATCGAAACATGTCGTCGTGTCGAGCGCCCTTTGGCGAGCTGACCGTACCGCAGGGTCGCTCGCTTCGGTGGTAGTGCCGCATGGGAACGCCAGGGGTCATGAGGCGGGCGGAAAGGAAATCCGTGAGTTGTGCGGGATGATGCCCGACCCTGGAAAGGGAAATGCCGAGTTGTGAGGGGTGGCGCCCGACCCTGGAAAGGGAAATGCCGAGTTGTGAGGGGTGGCACCCAACCCTGGAAAGAAAATCCGTGAGTTGTGCGAGACGCGAGGTTCCGCCGGAAAGCTTTTTGCCGAGTTGTGCGGGATCCGCTCGACCGTTGGAAAGAAAAAACCCGAGTTGTGAGATCACCGTGGGGTCACAACTCGGCAAAATCCTTTCCGCCATGGGCCACAACCCCGCACAAGTCGTGCTTTTCCTTTCCAGGGTCGGGCATCATCCCGCACAACTTGGGCTTTTCCTTTCCGACCCTCAGGGCCGTCCCGCACAAGTCGGCATTTTCCTTTCCGGTCCCAGCTCGAATGTCGCACAATTTGCGGATTACCTTTCCAGGGCACGGGTTGCACCCTCGCAGGCCGGCCCTCCCCGCGTGACGCTCGTGCCGTGCCGTCCCTCTGGAAGGTCGCGGCAACTCGCCGTCAGACCAACAGGGCCGCATGGGCGACATGGGGACGGGGCGAGGCCCTCAGGCTTCACCCCGTCCCTTCGATCCCTTTCGAAACGATCCCTCCTGGCACTGGCCCATCGCCTCACGAGGACGAGGGCCTATGCCTCCTGCGCATAGCGCGGGCGGGCGAAATGGCGGCCCTGCGCCACCGGGCCCGTCTCACTGGCACGACGGCGGAGGCGCATCGGGCTGGTCCCTCCCTCGATGACGCGCAGGTACGAGCGGGACGAGCGGCGCAGCGTCTGGGAGCTGTTGCGGGACAGCTCCTCCCTGAGCAGGTAGTCGATGTAGCTCTCGGTGTCGACGACCTCGGGATGTGCGGCGGGAACCCTGAAGGGGATGAAGCCCGTGGGGGCCTCCAGGCCATCCGGGTCGTCGATGGTCGAGGGGCCACCGACCACGTCCTGGAACACGGGCGCGTTCTGACGGATAGACTCCCCCATCGCGGCAAGGGCCTCCTCCCACGCGTCCTCGTGCTCGAGCTCGTCTGCGCTGCGGCGTTCGGGAAACATGCCCACGTTGACCTCGGCGACATGGCGGGCGATGTAGGACGCGCGCGAGGCCTCCTCGACACCAGCCGCAGCTGCCACGGGCTGGGCCTCCTCCTGGCTCTCGGCGTCGCGGGAGGCGGTGTCCTCCAGCCTCGCCATCGCACCAGTGATGCTGGCCAGCGCGGGCACGAGGCTCTTGTCAAACCAGCTCGGCATCACGTCGACCGAGGTGCCGTCGGCCCGGGGGATCAGCGGGACACCCTCGAGTGCGTCTGCCCCCAGGCGATCGGCGAGCACCTCGCGCACGCCCCTCGTGCGGGCGACGACAAGCGCGCGGAGGCTGGTCCTGGTGCCCTGCTCCCTCTCGGGAGCTTCCTGCGAAGAGGGCTCGCCTTGGGCGGTCCGACGGACCGGGGCCCGGGATGCCTCCACGACGCCGCTCGGTGCCATCTCGCGGGCCGGGCCGCTGGCCACGGCCACAGCCACGGGCGCGTCCTCGATGCGCGGGAGACCCGCAAGACGTGCCCGACCCCGTGCGACCGAGGGACCCTCCTGCACCGCAGCCGCATCGGACGCGACGGCAGGTGAGGGCTGCCGGGTCGTGTCACTGGTTGGAACCGCCCGCGCCGGGCGCGCGACGACCCCTGCGACCGGTGCGCCGGCGAAGTGCTTGCCCCGGGGCAAGGAGGCCTCCATCGGCAGAGGGCTGGCCATGATGCTGGCCACCAGCGACTCCGACTGCGAGGGTGGCTCGAAGTGACGACCGGTGCGACGCGCATGAGCCCTCTTGGCAGCGCGCGCGGGCGTCGCAGGGGCGCGGTGGCGCGGGCGCCTGCCATGCTTCGGCATGCGAGCCTGCGCCTCATCCAGGGGTTCATCCAGGGAGTCTATCGTGATCTGTCCCGTGCGGAAGCGACCGAGGTCGCCGGTCGGGTCGTCGTCATGCTCCTCGTAGGTGTGGAAGAGGTCGTGCGGGGGGATCATCCAGTCTTCGGCGGCAGGCCCTTCCGCAAGCTCGCCGTCACGTCCGTCGGCAGACAGTCGCCGCATGACCAGCATGGCCGTGCCGGCGGCGGCGAAGCCGATGCCGCAGCCGATCACGAACTGCAGCAGCAGCGACTGGCCGACCGTCTGCGCCACCTCCTCGAGAGGCGAGGCGAACGCAAGCTTGGGGACACCCCATGCTGCGCTGCCTAGCAGGCCGGCAAAGATGGCTGGATGGCGTGCCGATTCTGTCATGCCCCGCCCCTCCCCTGTGGCCAACGGCACGGGACACCCGCAGAAGCACGCGCCACATGAGACATGCGAACGTATGAGGCCTGGCGATCTGACCGGCGTGCTTCGTTGAATGTGTGTGTGCCGCCATGATCGGACGTCCGGGCACAAGCCCTAGACAGAAATAGACTTTACCGCACTTCAAGCAATTTGCAAGCGGATATCGCGGCCACCGGGCCAGATGCTGCCAGCTAGTCGCCGAGAGGCGCAGAGCATGGCCCGGAGAAGGTCCTCGGCCACGTGAGGCGCAGCGGGGGCGCGGCCCCATAGCGGACCACGCCCCCACCACGGTCTGCGACAATGGGCAGCCGGGCCTACATCATGACCTCGGCCTGCTGGGCCTTGCGCGCGGAGCGGATGAGGAACTCCTGGTTGTCCTTGGTGCTCCTGAGGCCCTTCACCAGGGCGTTTGCGGCACGCTCGATGCTGTTCATGTTGGCGAGGACGCGACGGATGCCCCACACGAACGGCTGCAGCTCCGCGTCGATCAGCAGGTCCTCGTTGCGCGTGCCCGACGCCACCGGATCGATGGCTGGGAAAATGCGCTTGTCGGCGAGGTCGCGGTCGAGCTTGAGCTCCATGTTGCCCGTACCCTTGAACTCCTCGAAGATGACCTCGTCCATCTTCGAGCCCGTGTCGACCAGCGCGGAGGCGAGGATCGTGAGCGAGCCGCCGTTCTCGATGTTCCGGGCGGCACCCAGGAACTTCTTGGGCGGGTACAGTGCCGCTGAGTCGACGCCACCGGACAGGATGCGGCCGGAGGCGGGCTGGGCCAGGTTGTAGGCGCGCGCGAGGCGCGTGATGGAGTCGAGGACCACCACGACGTCCTCCCCCAGCTCGACCAGGCGCTTGGCATGCTCGATGACCAGCTCCGACACCTTGGTGTGATTGTCTGCGGGCATGTCGAAGGTCGAGGCGACCACCTCGCCGCGAACGGAGCGCTCCATGTCGGTGACCTCCTCGGGGCGCTCGTCGACGAGCAGGCAGAAGAGGTGCACCTCGGGGTTGTTGGCCGCGATCGACTGGCAGATGCGCTTGAGCACCGTGGTCTTGCCCGCCTTGGGCGGCGAGACGATCAGCCCGCGCTGGCCCTTGCCGATGGGGGCGACGAGGTCGATGGCACGACCCGTGATCGAGTCCTGCCCGTGCTCCATGACCAGGCGCTGGTTGGGGTAGATGGGGGTCAGGTCGCGGAAGCGCGGGCGCCTGCGCATCTCCTCGGGAGGCCTGCCGTTGACCGTGTCGATGTGATGCAGGGGGGGATACTTGTTGCCGGAGCGCGAGGGCGCCAGGGATCCCGTGATCCTGTCTCCCGCGCGCAGGCCGTATTGCCTGATGACCTGCTGATGCACGAAGCCGTCGTTATCCCCCGACATGTAGTTGCCGGTACGCAGGAAGCCATAGCCCTCGTTCTGCATCTCGAGGATGCCCGAGACGGGACGGAAGCCCTCTGCCAGCGCGGCGGCCTCGTAGATGGCGTTCGCGAGGTCCTTCTTGCGCACGCCCGCGGAGCTAACCCCCAGCTCGGCCGCCTTCGCGCGAAGCTCGGCCACCTTCATCACGGCGAGCTCCTCGCGCGTGAGGCTGGGCTCGACGGACTGCTCCTGCTGGTTGCGGCGACCCCGACGATAGCCCTGGTTGCCGCGCCGCCCGTTCTGCTGGCCGCCGGACGCGCCGCCGCCCTGCTGGCCCTGGACATTGCCGTCGTTGCGGCGCCGACGGCGTCCCTGCCCCTGCTGGGCGGCAGGCTGCTGCTGGCCGCTGATGGCGTCGGCCTCCGCCAGCGTCGCCGCAGGCGCCCCGAGGGGCACGGCGCTCGCCTTCGTGGCGGCCTGCGTGGCCTCCTCGGGCGCGGGCGTCGCGTCGGTACCGGAATCGATGGTCTGACTAGGATCCTCAGCCATGGGCCTTGCCTTTCTCCTCCTGCCGCCAAGGTGCAGGCGTCATGAGGCGACTGTGACGAACCAAAAGGGAATCAGATGAGATGCGTGCCTGGATGAGGCGACCAGCACGATCGGAATGAGCACACTATACCAGAGTTGGTGCCCTGCGCATGCGCGGAACGCACATATGCGCCAGCATCTCCATGCCACGGGAGCTGCCAGGACGCACGGCAGCGCGACGTCGGTGCGCGGCGCGAGCATCGGGCCCATGCCCTGGCGCGGGATCGGAGGGCGTCCCTGGCACGGACTCGAGCAGCTACGACCTGCGACGCACCGACAGCGCGTCGATCTCGTCCAGCAGCGCCTGCGAGCGCTCGCGGCCAGTCTCGGTCAGCGAGATGTCGACCAGCTTGCCATTGGCACCGCCCCGCCGCGCCCGGCGTACCAGGCCCGCCCTCTCGAGGGACGACACCGACATGGACACCGTGGGCTGCAGCAGGCCGAGCTGCGCCACGAGGTCGCTCACCGTGCACGCCTCCGCCTCCGACGCGGAGATCCCCAGAAGCACGAGGTCGCCCGACAGGCACGTGACGGCGCCCATGGCGTCGACGAAGCGACAGATGCGCTGGGGGGACGAGCGGGAGAGCACGGTGCCCGTGCGCAGGATGTCGCAGACCAGCCTGCAGGCGTCGGAGACGAACGCCTCGCCCTCGTCGGTTATCTCGCACACGACGTTTCGCCTGTCGGAGACCCCCTTGCTGCGGCTCATGAGGCCCAGCTCGGCAAGGTGCTTGGTCCGATGCGTCATGGTCGGGCGCAACGAGCCCTGGTACTCGGCTATCTCTGACGTGTTCATGGGTCGGCGAAGCACCGTCATGCGGCAGAGTATGGCAAACTCCACGAAGGTGAGCCGTCGATCAGCGCCCATGCCCTGCCTGACGAGATTGTATGCCCTGCGTATCGATAGGTACTCTCGCAGCTCCATGGCGCTCCTGGGAGTCGAAGACTGTCCATGCCATCAGGGAGGGAGCCGTGACACCGGCAACTCCCCTGAATGTAAGGTAGCGCCAACAAAAGGGGGGTGCCGCGGGAGACCGCACGAATTCACGTGACCGAAACCAGCTCGAGGCGACCCCGACGGGCTGAGCTGCCGGGGTCGCCCGCGCACCTACATGGAGGCCGGTGCGGAGACGCCGATCAGCCTGAGCGCGATCGCCAGGTTCACGCGCACCGCGTTGCAGGCCGCGAGGCGAGCGCGGGAGAGGCCCTCGTCGAGGGGGCGCCCGACGCCCGGGAGCACCTGGCAGTCGTGGTAGAAGCTGTGGTAGGAGCTGGCAAGCTCCTCGCAGAAGTGCGTGATGCGGAACGGGGCGCGATCGCGGGCGCAGCCGGCGATGAGGTCGGGGAACTCGGAGAGCTTGCGCGAGAGGGCGAGCTCGGTTGGGTCGGTGAGCAGCGACAGGTCGTAGTCGTCACCGATGGCCTGGCGCGCGACAGCATCCATGCCCAGCTCGGCGGCCTGCTCCTCGCTCAGGCCGACGGCGCGACGCAGCAGCGAGCAGATGCGGGCATGCGCGTACTGCACGTAGTACACGGGGTTGCTGTTGTCCTGCTTCTTGACGGCCTCGATGTCGAAGTCGATGGTCTGGTTGGACGAGCGGCTGATGAGGGTGTAGCGGGTGGCGTCGACGCCGGCCTCGTCGATGAGCTCCTGGAAGCTGATCATGGTGCCGCGACGCTTGGACATGCGCACCGGCTCGCCATTGCGCAGCAGGTTGACGAACTGCCCGAGGAGGATCTCGTACTTGCCGGGATGGCCCATGGCGTCGGCGACCGACTGGACGCGCTTGATGTAGCCGTGGTGGTCTGCGCCCCAGATGTTGATCTCGTAGTCGACGATCTCGAACTTCTTCCAGCAGTAGGCGACATCGGAGGCGAAGTAGGTGTACTCGCCGTTGCTCTTGATGAGCACGCGGTCCTTGTCATCGCCGAAGTCGGTCGACTTGAACCACAGGGCGCCGTCGTCGGTGCGATAGAGCAGCCCTTTCGCCTCGAGCATCTGGAAGGTCCTGTCGATGTAGGAGACGCCCGTCTCGTCGGGCACGTAGAAGCTGCGCTCGGAGCGCCACTCGTCGAAGTCGCAGCGCACCTGATGGCAGGTGGCCTTGATCTGGTCGAGCATGTCCTGGTAGGAGCGTTCGCGGAACGCGGGGTCGCGCACCTCGGCCGGCTCGCCCACCCACCTGTCGCCGTCGGTCTCGTAGAAGCGCCCGGCGATGTCGACGATGTAGTCACCGCCGTAGGAGTTGCCGCCCAGGACCTCGTTGAAGGCGTCCATGAACGGATGGGTCTCAGGCCTCTCGTCGAGCTCGTCGTCGACGTAGGCCGCGCGGTCCGCGAGCAGCCTGGCGACGGCGGTGGCGACATCTGCGCCATCGGCCTTCACGATCTGGTCGATCTGCAGGTAGCGCATCGCCACGGACTGGCCGAAGACGTCCATCTGCGAGCCGTGGTCGTTGATGTAGTACTCGCGCTGCACGTCGAAGCCGGCGTGCTCGAGCACGTTGCAGAGCGAGTCGCCGATCGCGGCCCAGCGGCCATGGCCGACGTGCAGGGGACCCGTGGGGTTGGCGGAGATGAACTCGACCTGCATGCGCAGCCCGTCCCCCACGTTGACCTTGCCCCAGTTCTCTCCCGCCTCGATGACGGTGCGGAAGACCTCGTTGTTGGCCGCGGAGTTGAGGTAGAAGTTGATGAAGCCGGGGCCGGCCACCTCGACCTTGGAGACGGAGCCGCTCTCGGGCACGTGCGCCACGATGGCGGCGGCGATCCGTGCGGGGGCCATGCGGGCGAGACGCGCGGATCGCATGGCAACCGTCGACGTCCAGTCGCCGTTGCCGGAATCGGCCGGTCGCTCGATGCCACAGTCCTTGACCTCGAACTCCGGTAGATCCCCTGCTGCCTGCGCGGCGGCGATCGCCCTGCGCACAAGCTCCTCGATCGTCTCGGGCATGCTCAAGACCCCTTCTACTCTCTCGCGTTCACCTGGCCTGACACTACGGTGCGGCACGCCGTCGCGAGGCGGCGCGCAATGTTGTCGAGTGTAGCAAAGATGGCAACCGTTGGCAGCGGCTCCCGGCACACTCCACCGATTCGTCCCCACTGCCTGCAAGGGGGATGACAGCCACCCGCAGGCAGTGTCACAGTCGCATCTCGTCCGCACTGCTTGCTGGAGGTGTGCCCAGCGCGAGCGGATCGTGAGCGCCATGCCCCTCGAAGGTGGTGGGGGCATACGTCGGCTCATCCCGCGCAGGCCCGCGCCACGCCCATGGTGGGTGGGGTGGCAGCGAGGCGACGCCTGACTCTTGGTCGGGCTAGTCCCGACGTGCGCGCCGTCCCGAGCCCTTGGCCTCCTCGAGGGCAAGCTCGTTGCGCAGGCGAGCAAGCCCGCGCTCGAGGCCCACGGGATAGGTCTGGGGGTTGAGGAACCGCTTGGTCGCGGGATCGAGGTGCATGACCGCCTCGCGGCAGCGGGCCTTGGCCACCTCGATGGGCTCGGGCGCGCCCATCCCATGGCCGTCCTCCACCAGCTTGACCAGGAGCTCGGTCGGCGTCGCGCCCGACAGGTCGTAGGACGTCAGCTCGTCGAGCACGTCGACCATGGAACCCGCGTCGCCGCTGTCCACCGCATCGTCCACGATCATGTCGCCGACGGGAACGCCGGCGGCGTCGTAGTAGCGGCGGATGCCCTGCACGCCGGGGATGGTGCGCTTGTAGGCCTGCTCGGACAGCTTGATGACGGGATCCCACGGGTCTGCGGGCGTCGCACGCGTGGCGGAGAGCTTGTACACGCCCCCGAGGGAGGGCTGGGGGTCACAGGTCGCCAACTTGGTCCCCACGCCGAACGAGTCGATGGGAGCGCCCTGGGCGAAGAGCGACTGGATGGTGTACTCGTCGAGGTCGTTGGAGACCGAGATCCTCACGTACGGGAGACCTGCCTCGTCGAAGGCGGCGCGGGCCTCCTTGGAGAGACGGGCGAGGTCGCCGGAGTCCAGGCGCACGGCCGCGAGACGCTCTCCGCGCCCCTCCATCTCCTGTGCCACCGTGATGGCGTTCCTGATGCCCTGGCGCACGTCGTAGGTGTCGAGCAGCAGCACGCAGTTCTTGGGGCTCGACGCGGCGAAGGCACGAAAGGCGTCGAGCTCGGTGGGAAACGACATGACCCAGGAGTGCGCGTGCGTGCCAAAGACGGGGATGCCATAGATCTTGCCCGCAAGCACGTTGGAGGTGGACGAGGCGCCACCGACATAGGAGGCGCGGGCCACCGCCAGGCCACCGTCAGGGCCCTGGGCCCTGCGCAGGCCGAAGTCGGACACCGGATGCCCCTCTGCGGCGTGCACCACACGGGCCGTCTTGGTGGCGACCAGCGTCTGGAAGTTGACCAGGTTGAGCAGGGCGGTCTCGATCAGCTGGCAGTCGATGAGGGGACCCTGCACGCGCACCATGGGCTCGCGCGGGAAGGCGAGCTCCCCCTCGGGGATCGCCCACACGTCCACGCGCATGCGGAAGGCGCGGAGGTAGTCGAGGAAGCCCTCCTTGAACATGGCACCGCCGCCGGGGGCCTGGATGCCCGCAAGGTATGCGATCGACTCGTCATCATACACGAAGTTCTCCACGAGGTCCGCGACCTGGCCCATGCCGCACGCGATGCCGTAGCCGCCGTCGAAGGGAGCGTCGCGGAAGAAGACGTTGAAGCAGCCCTCCCCGTCGACCATGCCGGACTCCCAATACCCCTGGGCCATCGTCAGCTCGTACAGGTCGGTGTTGAGTGCCACGTCGGAGGGACGCGTGATGTCGGTCAGTGCCATAGGGTGCTCCTCTCGCCGCACGCTGGCGACGTGCTCTGGACGTGTGCCATCATGCCCATCAGGATGCTACTGGATCAGAAGGGAGAAGGCGACCACGAGGACGACCAATGCCACCAGGACGCCCAGGACGACCTTCTGGCCCACGGGCATGCGCAGGTCCTCGTCGGGCTCCATCAGCCTCGCCCCGCGCTCGCGCGCCTCGCGGATGCGGGCGTCCTCGGCCGCCTCCGCCCGCCGGGACGCACCTGATGCCACAGGCCGACGCGCGGCGGGACGGCCGCCCTGTGCGCGCAGGGCCTCCAGCTCCTCCCGCTCGCGGGCAGCCTGCCTGCGGGCGTCCCGCTCGGCGCGGAGCGCCTCGAGCTCGGCACGCTCCTCCTCGCTCAGGGGCAGCGCTTCGTCGGACATGTGTCTTCCCTTCGCCAGGCGCCGCAGGGGCGCGCTCATCCAAACTATAGCCGCTGGGCACCCGAGACGCCAACGAGCTCGGGACCCCTGACCCCCGTCGCATCGAAGGCGGGAACGAAGCTCTCCGACACCGTGCCCCCCTGCTGCCACCATAGGCTCTCGAACCCGAGGGCGTCGGCATGGTCGAGCACCGTCTCGTACTCGTCGTCGCGCAGCGGGCGGGCAAGCGGCCCCCCGGCGGCACGGCACCGCTCGTTGGGCGTGTACTGGTTCATGACCGACAGGCCCACCTCGTTGCCGCAGAGCCGCCAGACGCGCTCGAGCACCGCCAGCGAGTCGTCGACCTGCCCTGGGAGAACGAGGTGCCTCACGATGATGCCCCGCCGCATGGCGCCGTCGTCGGCCACGAAGGTGCCGCCTCCCTGCCGCAGGGAGGCAAGCATGGCCGCAAGCGCCCGCTCAGCCACCTCCGGGTAGTCGGGTGCGCCGGAGAGGCGTCCCGCCAGGGTGGGAGACGCGTACTTGAAGTCGGTAAGCCAGACGTCGACGACATCGGCCATCGCGTCGACCAGCCCTGCGCGCTCGTAGCCCGAGGTGTTGCACACGACGGGCAGCGAAAGCCCCGCCCCGCGTGCCATCAGGACGGCGTCGCGGACATGCGGGGCGTAGTGCAGGGGCGTCACGAGGTTGATGTTGAGGGCTCCCTGCCCCTGCAGCTCCATCATCATCTGGGCGAGGCGGGAGGTGCTGACCTCAAGGCCGCAGCGGCCCTGTGAGATCTCATGGTTCTGGCAGAACGCGCAGTGCAGCGGGCAGCCCGAGAAGAAGATGGCACCCGATCCCCTCTCGCCGGAGATGGGCGGCTCCTCCCAGAGGTGGAGGGCAGCCCGTGCGACGCGCAGTGCCGAGGTCGCCCCGCAGGCTCCGGGGCGCCCTTCCGAGCGCGCGACGCCGCAGCGGCGTGGGCAGAGCGTGCAGGAGTCGTATGCGTCAAGACCCACGTCCATGGGTGCGGCTACTTCCGGAAGGGCACACGCGCGTTGTGCTCCTGCTCGAAGCGAGCCTCCTCCTTCTCGAAGGCGGGATCCTGGGGCGTGATGATCTCGTCGTGGCCGGTGCGGGGATTGTAGTGGTGCAGCAGCACCGGGCTGAACAGCCTCAGCTTCGCGGCGAAGAGGCCGGAGGCGGCGACGAGCAGCATGAAGACGGTGATGCGCGGGATGGGCGCGATCTGCGTCAGGACGATGGCGCCCACGCTCAGCATCACCGTCCAGGCATAGATGACCAGGACCGTCTGGCGCTGGTCGAAGCCCTCGTCGAGCAGGCGATGGTGGATGTGGCCGCGATCGGCCTGGCCCACGCTCACGTGGGCTCGGCGACGACGCACGATGGCCGACAGGGTGTCGATGATGGGGATGCCGGCGACGACCAGCGGCACGAGGATGGTCGTCAGGCTCGAGATGCGCGTGACCGACAGCAGCGAGACGGTCGCGAGGGAGAAGCCCAGCAGCAGCGACCCGGAGTCCCCCAGGAAGATCGACGCCGGGTGGAAGTTGAAGCGCAAGAAGCCGAGGGCCGAGCCCGCGATCGCGATGGCCAGCGAGGCGGCATCGACCTGTCCGCGCAGAAGCGAGAGCACGAACAGGGTCATGCTCGCTATGAACGCGATGCCTGACGCCAGGCCGTCGAGGCCGTCGATCAGGTTGAAGATGTTGACGTAGGCGACGAGGTAGAGCACCGTCACCGGATAGGTGAGCCAGCCCACGTGGAGGAGGCTGGCGACCTCGAAGGGGTTGACGACATCGCCTATGACCAGGCCGCCGGCGACCGCGACGCACGCCGCCGCCACCTGTCCGAACAGCTTCTGCCTGGGCGAGAGCGAGCAGCAGTCGTCGACGAGGCCCGTGAGGAAGATGATGACGAAGGCGAGGCCGAGCAGGGGGTAGTCGACATCCCTCAGGTGCGGCGAGGGCACGAACACCATCAGCCAGCCCAGGTAGCGAGAGCCGAGATACCTGGCCAGGAGCATGGCGAGAATGCCGGAGAAGATCGCTATGCCACCCATGCGGGGAATCGGCGAGCGATTGATGCGGCGTCTGTCGGGATAGTCGATCGCATCGAACCTCCGGGCGACCCGCGCGGCCACGGGCGTCATGAGCACGGATGCCAGCAGTGCCGCCGCAAAGAGACACAGGTAGGCCACCCACTGCCGTTCCATCTCCGCGTGCCCCCCAACAATCATTCGGCTCGAGCGCCAAAGCCACATCATATGATTGTTTGCGGTCTGGGATCATAAGTCAAGTCTGGTATCCGCAAGGGACACACGTATAGTGGAGTTGTCATCCCCCTGCGGTTCTAACTGGGTGAACCGACAAGCGTTTCGAGGGAGTCCACATCTCGTGTCCAGTACAGGAATCCTCCGTTGCTGAGGAAGCTGGAACGAGCGAGGAGGACACCCACCTTTTGGAGGTGGGTTCATGATCGAATCCGCAGGGGGGTGATGTGCCCTCGACCCGACGTTCCCGGCCCGACGGCTGGGCACGCATCCGGTTCCAGGTCGCATCCGTCGCGCGAGGAGGGGCCCAGGCATGCGCCTGGGCCCCTTGCCGTGAGAGGCTGACCTGCGTGCGTGGGGCCTACGCCATGGCAGAGCGCACCATGTCGGCGAAGCCGTCGGCCTTCAGGGAGGCGCCACCGACGAGCGCGCCATCGACGTCCTCCTTCTCCAGGAAGCCGGCGATGTTGCTTGGGTTGGCGGAGCCACCGTACAGGATGCGGATGCCTGCGGCGGTCTCGTCGCCGAAGATCTCGACGAGAGTCGCGCGGATGGCGCCACAGACCTCCTGCGCATCATCGGCCGTGGCGGTCTTGCCGGTACCGATGGCCCAGATGGGCTCGTAGGCGATGACGTACTTCGAGGGATCGGTGATCTCGAGGCCTGCGGTGTCCTTCTTGATCTGATCGACGACGAACGCCACGTGCGTGCCCGCCTCACGGATGTCGAGGGACTCGCCGCAGCAGCTGATGGGGACGATGCCATGGGCCATGAGGGCCTTGGCCTTCTTGTTGATGTCCTCGTCGGTCTCGCCGAAGTAGTCGCGGCGCTCGGAGTGCCCGATGATGCAGTGGGTGGCCCCGACGGCCTCGAGCATGTTGGGGGCCGTCTCGCCGGTATAGGCGCCAGACTCCTGCCAGTAGGCGTTCTGGGCGGAGAGGGCGAACGGGGCCTCCTCCTTCTCGATGACCTCGGCGACACCCTTCAGGTTGATCGTGGGCGGGGCGACGACGACGTCGACGTCGCCGGTGCCACCCTCGAGTTCGCGGGCCAGACCCTCGGCCAGCACGACGGCCTCGGAGAAGGTCTTGTTCATCTTCCAGTTGCCAGCAATCATCCTCTTACGCATCGAGAAGCGCCTCCACTCCAGGAAGGGCCTTGCCCTCGACGAGCTCCATGGAAGCGCCACCACCGGTGGAGATCCAGCTCATCTGGTCGGCCAGGCCGAACTTATTGATGGCCGCGACGGAGTCGCCGCCGCCGATGATGGACGTGCAGTCCGAGGCGCCGATGGCACGGGCGACGGCCTCGGTGCCTGCGGCGAACTGATCGAACTCGAAGACGCCCATGGGGCCGTTCCAGAACACGGTGGCCGCGTCCCTGACGGCGTCACAGTACAGCTTGACGGTCTCGGGGCCGATGTCCATGCCCATGCGATCGTCGGGAATGGCATCGGAGGCGACAACCTCGCCCACGGCGTCCTCGCCGAAGTGATCGGCGACCACGTTGTCGACGGGAAGCAGGATCTTGCAGCCCTTCCCCTCGGCCTCCCTCATCATCTCGCCGGCACGCTCGATCCAGTCGGGCTCCTTGAGGGAGGTGCCCACGGTGTAGCCCTTGGCCAGGAAGAAGGTGTAGGCCATGCCGCCACCGATGATGAGGGTGTCGGCGGACTCGATGAGGTTCTCGAGGACGCCGATCTTGCTGGAGACCTTGGAGCCGCCGACGACGGCGACGAAGGGACGCGCGGGATCGGCGAAGATGCCGGTGAGCGTGTCGACCTCCTTCTCCAGGAGAAATCCTGCGACCGCCGGGATGTAGGCGGCCGGGCCCACGACCGAGCCCTGGGCGCGATGTGCGGTGCCGAAGGCGTCGAGGACGAAGATGTCGGCGTAGGACGCGAGCTTCTTGGCGACCTCGGGGTCGTTCTTCTTCTCGGCCTTGAGGAAGCGGACGTTCTCGAGGACGAGGATGTCACCCGGCTGGACGGCTGCGCAGGCCTCGGCGGCCTTCTCGCCGTAGGTGTCATCGACGAACTTGACGTCGTAGCCCGTCAGCTCGGCAAGCTTGTCGGCGGCTGGCTTGAGGGAGAGCGCGGGCTCGGGGCCGTCGCCCTTGGGACGACCGAGATGCGACATCAGGATGATGCCGGCGCCCTGCTCCTTGAGGTACTGGATGGTGGGGATGGCGGCACGCACGCGCGTGTCGTCGGTCACCACGCCGTCCTTGAGGGGAACGTTGAAGTCGACGCGCATGATGATCCTCTTGCCTGCGACGTCGATGTCCCGGACGGTCTTCTTGGTAAAGGCCATGGGAGCCACTCCTTCTGTTTCGTGTGCTTGCAGAAAAGGGGGGCGCGGTCGCGGCCCTGCGACCGGCGACCGCGCCCCTTCTACACCAGAGGTTCTGCCACGAGCTTAGGCAACGAACTTCTCGAAGTACTTGATGGTGCGAACCATCTGGGAGGTGTAGGAGTTCTCGTTGTCGTACCAGGAGACGACCTGAACCAGGTACTCGTCATCGGAGACCTTGGAGACCATGGTCTGGGTGGAGTCGAAGAGCGAGCCATACATCATGCCGATGATGTCGGAGGAGACGATCTCGTCCTCGTTGTAGCCGAAGGACTCGTTGGCCTGCGCCTTCATGGCGGCGTTGATGGTGTCGACGGTGACCTCCTTGTCCGTCTTGATGACGGCGAACAGCAGGGTGGTCGAGCCGGTCGGGGTCGGGACGCGCTGGGCGGCACCGATGAGCTTGCCGTTGAGCTCGGGGATGACCAGGCCGATGGCCTTGGCGGCACCGGTGCTGTTCGGGACGATGTTGATGGCGCCGGCGCGGGCACGACGGAGGTCGCCCTTGCGCTGTGGGCCGTCGAGGATCATCTGGTCGCCGGTGTAGGCGTGGATGGTGGCCATGATGCCGCTCTGGATGGGAGCGAAGTCGTTCAGGGCCTTGGCCATCGGAGCCAGGCAGTTGGTGGTGCAGGAGGCGGCGGAGATGATGTTGTCGTCGGCGGTCAGCGTCTCATGGTTGACGTTGTAGACGATGGTCGGGAGGTCGTTGCCCGCAGGGGCGGAGATGACGACCTTCTTGGCACCGGCGTCGATGTGGGCCTGGGCCTTGGACTTGGCGGTGTAGAAACCGGTGCACTCGAGGACGACGTCGACGCCCAGCTCGCCCCAAGGCAGCTCGGCCGCGTTGGCCTTCGCGTAGATGGTGATCTTCTTGCCGTCGACCGTGATGGAGTCCTCGCCAGCCACGACGTCGTGCTCGCGGGCGTAGTTACCCTGGGAGGAGTCATACTTCAGCAGGTGGGCAAGCATCTTCGGAGAGGTGAGGTCGTTGATGGCGACGATCTCGGAGCCCTCGTGACCGAACATCTGACGGAAGGCCAGGCGGCCGATGCGTCCAAAGCCATTGATAGCAACCTTAACTGCCATGCTTTCTCCTTTCGCGAGGCCCTTCGGGGCCGTTCCCCGAGACAGGCCATGTACCAACATACTGGGCTTAGTCTACCCCCAAACCCAGACGACTCAAGTCCCGCTTCCCCCGAGGTAGTCAAATTACTCCGTGTTTGGTAGCTGCGGACTCAGGTGCGCGTCGGATCGTGGCGGCCTCACGTGTCCGCCCGCGCCGCGTTGACCAGGTCCCTGAGGCGGAGGAGCCGATGGTACATGCCCGACTTCTTGGTCGGGGGCGAGGCAAGCGCGCCCAGGTCGGCAAGCGAGAGGTCGGGATGGGCCAGGCGCAGCTCGCAGAACTCGCGGACGGCGGGCGGAAGCCGCCCCATGCCGATGAGCCGCGCCGCCTCGCCGATGAGCTCCAGCTGGGTGCCCGCCGCATTGGCCATGCGCGCCTGGTTGGCAAGCTCGGCGTTCACGAGCCGGTTGACCTCGTTCTTCAGGGACTTGACCCGCCGTACGCTCTCGACGGCGCGCGCCGAGCGGTGCGCCCCCATGGCACGCAGCAGCGTGACGACGTCGTCGAAGCTCTTGAGGTAGATGGCATAGGTCCCCCTGCGCCTGTTGAGCCGCGCCACCGCCCCCAGCTCGCCGATGAGCGCGACGATGTCGTTGGCAAAGCGCTCGCCGGTGACCGCGATCTCCAGGTGGAAGTCACCCCGGGGATCGGCGACGAAGCCGCCCGCCATGAACGCCCCCCTCACGAAGGCGGCCCGGCAGCAAGGCCGCTCCAGCAGGTGCGCGGGCACACCTGCGGCCAGCCCTGTGCCGAGCACGAGGATGCCCATGCGCACGAGGTCGTCCTCGAGCTCGTCCTGCTCGGGGATCTCGATGAGGTAGTTGCGCACCTTGTGCAGGTTGGAGTGACGCACCGTCAGGCGCGTCTCGAGGTCGAAGAGCTCGTGGGTGAGCTTGATCATCGTGCGGGCGACGGCACCCGTCTCGGTGGAGACGCGGATGGAGTAGCGCCCCGGGCCCCTGAGCGAGAGGGTGCCACAGACGCGCACGATCGCCGAGAGCTGGGCGTGGGCGCAGGTCGGGCAGGCGCCTTCCACGCGCGAGAGCTCGTCTTTCACCTGGGCCGTAAATGACATGGCAGCTCGCTAGGACGTATGGCGCTCCGCGCGCGCGAGGTCGCGGTGGCTGGTGAGCACGTGGTAGCCCGCGCGCGTCAGGTGCATGGCGGTCTCCTCCGCGATGGCCACCGAGCGGTGCTGACCGCCCGAGCAGCCCACGCCCACCGACAGGCGGCTCTTGCCCTCCGCCACGTAGCCCGGCATGACGGTGTCGAGCAGCGCCTGCCAGCGCTCGAGGAAGGCCTGAGTCTGCGGATGCCCGATCACGAAGTCGCGGACCAGCGGGTCGCGCCCTGTCAGCGGGCGCATCTCCGGATACCAGTAGGGGTTGGGCAGGAAGCGCACGTCGATGATGATGTCGGCCTCCTCAGGCATGCCGTACTTGAAGCCGAAGGAGAACACGTGCACCTCCATGAGCTGCCGCTCGGTGAGGTGCGTGAACTCCGACAGCAGGCGCGAGCGCAGCTGCTTGGGCTTGAGGTTGGTGGTGTCGATGGTCAGCGTGGCACGCTCGCGGATCGCGCGCAGGTGCTCACGCTCGCGTCGGACCGCCTCGATGGTCGGTTCCCCCTCCCGCGCGAGCGGATGCGGGCGGCGGTTGAGCGCGTAGCGGCTCAGGAGCGCGTCGTCGGAGGCCTCGAGGAAGAGCAGGCCGTAGGTGAGCTCATGGGCCCCCAGCTCGTCGAGGGCCGCCTCCAGCTCGGAGAAGAGGTCCTGGCTGCGCAGGTCGCACACCACGGCAAGGTGGCGCCCCACACCCGAGGAGAGGCCGGCCATCTGCACGACCGACAGGATCAACCCGGGAGGGAGGTTGTCGATGACGTAGTAGCCCAGGTCCTCGAAGGTGTGCATCGCCTCGGTGCGACCGGCTCCCGACATCCCCGTGATGACGATGACGTCGGGGCTGTCGAGCGCCGACTCCGCCACATGCGGTCCATCAACCATGCGAGCCTCCTTGAGCCGTGCGTCTACGTACAAGAGCATACCGCAGTGGGACGACGGGCCGTCCGCGGGCGCGCGATCGCAGGCCGTGCGGTCACGCCCCGCCCTGGTCGCCCGCGCCCTCGGCGCGAAGGGTCTCCCAGACCATCTGCGCGACCGCGGCGGGCACGCCTCTGACCTCGGCGATCTGGGCCGCGCTGGCCGCCTTGAGGCGTCGCATGGAGCCAAAGTGGCGCATGATGGCGCGCTTGCGCTTGGGCCCGACCCCCGGGACGTCATCGAGCACCGACGCGCTTTGCGCCTTGGTGCGCAGCTCGCGGTGGAAGGTGATGGCAAAGCGGTGGCTCTCGTCGCGCACCTGCTTGATGAGGTAGAGCGAGGGGGACCCCGAGGGGAGCACCACCGGCGTGTCGTCCCAGGGGACGAAGAGTTCCTCGTCCGACTTGGCCAGGCCGCAGACGGGGATGTCGAGCCCCAGCTCGGCCAGCTGCGTCATGGCGGCCGTGAGCTGGGGCTTCCCGCCGTCCACGACGAGCAGGTCGGGGAGTGCCGCCGCAAAGCGCCCATCCCCTGTGTTCCTGGTCCCGTAGCGGCGCCCCAGCACCTCCTGCATGCTCGCGAAGTCGTTGGCCTCGCGCAGGGCGGTGCGGATCCTGAACTTGCGGTACTGCCCCTTGTCGGGACGGCCGTCGGTGAAGACCACCATGGATGCCACGGTGAACGCGCCATGCAGCGTGGAGACGTCGAAGCACTCGATGCGCAGGGGCGGCCCGTCGAGCGCCAGGGCGCTCTCGAGCTGGAGCAGCGCCTGGTTGGTGCGGTCGTCGGCATACCCCGTGCGCACCATGTAGCGGTTGAGCGCATGGCGGGCGTTGGCCTGCGCCATCTCGAGCAGGCGGCGCCGCTCCCCCCGCTGCGGACGGCGCACGTGGCATACCCGTCCACGCTTGCCCGCGAGCCACTCTCCCAGCAGCCGCGCGTCCCCGAGGTCGCAGGGCACGCAGATCTCGGCCGGTATGTCGGAGGTCTCGTCATAGTAGCGCTTGAGGAAGCCCTCGACCAGCTCCTCCTCGCTCACGTCGGCACCTTTGTTGAGCGTGAACTCGGCGGACCTGACCACGCGCCCCTCGCGCACCACGAACACGCAGGCAGCGCTGATCGTCTCCTCGCGGTAGAGGCCGATGGCGTCTAGGCTCGCAGCCGAGGAGAGGACGACCTGCTGTCGGTCGTCGAGCCCCTCGAGGACCTCGATGCGATGCTTGATGCGGCCTGCGCGCTCGAACTCGAGGGCGGCGGCGGCCTCCGTCATCTGGGCGCGCAGGTCGTCGATGATGGCGGAGCGGCGGCCCTCCAAGAACTGCTCGACCTGGCGCACGTTGCGCCCGTAGTCGGCCGTGCTGATGGCACCGCAGCAGACGCCCGGGCCCAGGCCCACGTGGCTGTCGAAGCAGGGCCTGCCCCGCTCGGCCAGCACGAGGTTTGCCACCGACACGTCGTCGGGGTGCGCGGCGAGGTAGCGCCTGGCGCGCTTCCACTCGGCGCAGGTCCCGATGCAGATGGGAACCACCTTGCGCAGCTGGGCGATGGTCTCGCGGGCGGCCCTCGCATCGGTGTAGGGCCCAAAGTAGCGCGTCCCCTTGCGGTGCCGCTCGCGCGTGTACTTGATCGCGGGGTAGGCATCCGACTCGGTGATGGCGATGAAGGGATAGCTCTTGTCGTCCTTGTAGTCCACGTTGAAGTACGGGCGGTACTGCTCGATGAGGTTGCGCTCGAGCACGAGCGCCTCGTGCTCGCTGCCGACCACCACGTAGTCGAAGCCGCGCACCACCTGCATCATGAGCGGGATCTTGTCGCGGTCGTCCTGCAGCGTCACGTACTGGCGCATGCGGGCGCGCAGGCTCTTTGCCTTGCCCACGTAGACGACCTCATCGTTGCCATCCTTCCACAGGTAGCAGCCGGGCTCTGTGGGAACCTCCGCCACCTGCTCGGCGATGCTGGCCAGCCCCTCGTCCTCGGGACGGGGGGTGCTGCCGGAGAGGTCGGGCACGTATGAGAGGTCGCGGGCAGACATGCTAGTCGACGCCCATCTGCCTGCCGCCCGTGTCCCAGACGCACTTCTTGAACTTGCGCACCTGGTTGTGATAGGCGAGCTCCGCCCAGAACATGGCGCAGGAGGCGTGGAGGCGCTCCTCCTGCGCGATGTCGCCGCCCAGCACGACGGGAACGAGCTTGTCACGCACGTCTCGCTCGGTCACGATCGATGCGGCAGCGGGACTCTTAGCCATATGGGGTCCTTTGGTCGAGAGAACAAGCCAACAGCAGCATCTTAGGCCAAGCGCGCGGCCGACACCGCTACTTCATGCGCGCGTCCAGCTCCCCCGCGAGCTCGTCGAGCGTCACCCCGTGGCGCTCGAGCACGACCAGGAGGTGGTAGATGAGATCGGCCGCCTCGTAGCGAATGTGGTCGTGATCGTCGTCCTTGCATGCCATGATGACCTCGCTCGCCTCCTCGGCGACCTTGGACAGGAGCGTGTCCCGCTTGCCGTGGAGCAGGCGTGCCGTGTAGCTCTCGTCAGGCGACGCCTCCCATCGGCCATGGAGCGTGGCCGCAAGGGACTCGAGCGTGGCCCCGATGCTGCCGTCCTGCACGCCTGCGGTTCTCTCGCCCATCGCTAGTCCCCCTTGCTCGTGGCGTCGGCGACGATGTCGACCTCGCGGTAGAAGCAGCTGCGGTGCCCCGTGTGGCAGGCAGGGCCGGGAGAGTCGACCACAGCCACGAGCGTGTCGGCGTCGCAGTCGACCAGCAGGCGTCGCACCTGCTGCGCGTTGCCACTCGTGGCCCCCTTGTTCCACAGCTCCCCGCGCGACCTCGACCAGAACCAGGTCGTTCCCGTCTCGATGGTCAGGCGCAGCGACTCCGCGCTCATCCAGGCGACCATCAGGACCTCGCCCGTCCGGTCCTGCTGCACGACGCAGGGCACGAGGCCCGAGGGATCGAACCTGACCCTCAGGTCGGCGAGACCCACGACCTCGACCCGCTCCCCCGCATAGAGCTGGACCACCACACGCACCGCCCCCTCCCGAGAACTTGGCCTCGCAGGCCCGCCCCGCGGCTGGCCCGGTCGGCCTGCGACGGATGTCCCGGCCTTGCTCCCCTGCCGTGCCCCACCCTCAGGGGGGCGCGCTGAGGTTGCAGGAGGGCGGCCCGGCACCCCCGGACGACTCCTAGAAATCCAGCCTCACGGATATCCCCTGCGAGGCCATGTACTCTTTCACCTGACGGATGCTGTACGTGCCGAAGTGGAAGACGCTCGCCGCGAGCACGGCGTCCGCCTCCCCCTCGATCACGCCCTCGGCGAAGTGCTCGAGCGACCCCACGCCCCCCGACGCGATGACGGGGATGGGCACGGCGCGCGCGACGGCGCGAGTGAGCGCCAGGTCGAAGCCTTCCTTGGTGCCGTCCCGGTCCATGCTGGTGAGGAGAATCTCGCCGGCGCCGCGCCGCGCCGCCTCCTGGGCCCACGTCACCACGTCGATGCCGGTCGCCGTGCGCCCGCCGGCCACGTAGACCTCCCACGCATCCCCCGTGCCCACGCGCTTCGCGTCGATGGCGCAGATGACGGCCTGGCTGCCGAGAGCGGCGGCCGCGGTGGAGATGAGCTCGGGGTCGGCGATGGCGGCGGAGTTCACCGAAACCTTGTCGGCACCGGCCGCCACCATCCTGGCCATGCCCCCCAGGTCGCGGAAGCCGCCTCCCACGGTGTAGGGTATCCGCAGCTCCGCCGCCGCGTGCGAGGCGAGCTCGATGGTCGTCGAGCGATCGTCCGAGGTGGCCGTGATGTCGAGGAAGACGATCTCGTCGGCCCCCTCGCGGTCGTAGACGCTTGCCAGCTCAACGGGGTCACCCGCGTCGACGAGGTCGACGAAGTTCACCCCCTTGACGACACGGCCGTCCTTGACGTCGAGGCAGGGGATGACGCGCTTGGTGAGCATGGGACCCTCCATATCATGCGGTCGGTGGCAGTGGCTGGCAGGCGGCCCCGAGGGCCTCCTGCACGGTGAACGCCCCCTCGTAGAGCGCGCGGCCGACGATGGCGCCCTCGACGACCGAGGGGCCGAGGGTCGCGAGGGAGCGCAGGTCGTCGAGCGTGGCGATGCCCCCCGAGGCGACCACGGGGAAGCCGGCGAGATCGGCGACGTGCCGGTAGGCGGCGGCATCGATGCCGGTCTGCATGCCGTCGCGCGCGACGTCGGTGAACACGAGGTGACGATAGCCCAGCGAGACCAGCTCGCCCACCAGCTCGTCTGCCGTGACGTGCGCGCCCTCGCGCCAGCCGTTCACGCGAACGATGCCGTCACGCGCGGCGACGTCTGCCACGAGCAGCTCGCCGTAGCGCCGCGCGGCCTCGCGGGCGAAGGCGCGGTCGCGCACGAGGGCGGTCCCCACGGCGATGCGCCGGGCACCTGCGCGCGCGAGGCGCTCGATCGCGGCGAGGTCGCGCACGCCGCCGCCCACGTCGACGGACATGCCCGCGACCTGGCAGATGGCCGCGATCGCCGCGCGGTTGCGAGCGCATGCGTCCTCGTCCTCCCCGAGGGCCGCCGAGAGGTCGACCACGTGAACCCACGTGGCGCCGCGCGCGGCGAAGTCCTCGGCGACGGCGACCGGGTCGGTGGCGTACACGTCCATCTGGGAGCGCTCACCACGGCGCAGGCGCACGACCTGCCCGGCAACGAGGTCGATGGCAGGGAAGACGATCATGGGCTAGCCCCTCACGTAGCGCACGAAGTTGCCCAGGATGCGCAGGCCCGTGGCCGAGGACTTCTCGGGATGGAACTGCACGCCAAACACGTTGTCCTGCCACACCGTCGACCCGAAGGTGCGCGTGTAGTGCGTGCGCGTCGCGACCGTCGGGTCGCCCACGTCGTCCGCGAGCGCGTACGAGTGCGTGAAGTAGACGTTGGACCCCTCGGACACGTCCACCAGCAGGGGGCAGCGACGCCCGACGGCCGTCAGGTGGAGCTGGTTCCAGCCCACGTGGGGGACCTTGAGGCGGCTCGACTCGAGCCGGGTGACCGACCCAGGCAGCAGGCCCAGGCCCGGCACCCAGCCGTTGCCCCAGGCCTTGGTGGTGCACTCGCTCCCACGGCCGAAGAGCAGCTGGAGGCCGAGGCAGATGCCCAGAAACGGCGTGCCCCGCCGCACCGAGCCGACGACGGCGTCGGCCTGCCCGGACGAGCGCATGTGGCTCATGGCGTCCTCGAAGCTGCCCACGCCGGGCAGGACAATGCCGCGTGCCTCGGCGATGGTGCGGGGGTCGTCGCTGACCGCGACCTCGGCGCCGACCGCCGACAGGCTCCTGGCAACCGACAGCAGGTTCCCCTTGTGGTAGTCGACGACCACCAGCTCGTGCGCCATCACAGGGTCCCCTTGGTCGATGGGACGTCGCTGACGCGCGGGTCGTCCTCGATGGCGGCGCGCAGCGCGCGGGCGGCGGCCTTGAAGGTCGCCTCGAGGATGTGGTGGGCGTTCGCGCCGCACAGCTCGCGCAGGTGCAGGGTGAGGCCGGCGTCGCGTGCCAGCCCTGCGAAGAACTCGCGGCCGAGCTCGGTGTCGAACGTGCCCACCCTCTGCGGGCCGATGGGGACGTCCCAGAACAGCTCGCCGCGACCGGAGATGTCAACGGCGGCCAGGACGAGGGCCTCGTCGAGCGGGACGCAGGCGTCGCCGAAGCGGCGAATGCCTGACTTGTCCCCCAGTGCCGCGCGCAGGGCCTGCCCCAGGACGATGCCCACGTCCTCGACCGTGTGGTGGTCGTCCACCCACGTGTCGCCCTCGCAGCGGACCGCTAGGTCGAGCAGGGAGTGGCGGCCAAAGGCCGTGAGCATGTGGTCGAAGAAGCCGACGCCCGTGTCGATGTCGCAGGCCCCCGACCCATCGAGGTCGAGCGTGATCGTGATGTCGGTCTCCGCGGTCTTGCGCGAGACCGTGGCGGTGCGCGTCATGATGCCTCCTTGCACAGCTCCGCAATCGCGTCGAGCAGCTCGTCGTTCTCCTCGGGGGTGCCCACGGTGACGCGAAGGCAGTCCTGAAGCCCTGGCGCCGCCGAGAAGTCCCTCACCAGTATGGACCTTTCGTCCCTCAGCCGGGCACGGACGATACCTGCCTGTGACATGCGCACGAGCAGAAAGTTGCCCTGGCTCGGCCACACGCGCACGCCATCGATGGCGGCAAGGCCCCTGGCCAGGCGCTCCCGCTCGTCACGGATCCTGGCGATGGTGGGCAGGAACTCGTCGCGCATCGCGGTGACGACCCGCGCGCTCTCCTGCGCGAGCACGTCGACGGAGTACGGCTGGCGGACCGCCGCCAGCACGTCGATCACGTCCGGGGCCGCGAGGACGTAGCCCACGCGCACGCCCGCCAGGCAGAACGCCTTGGAGTAGGTGTGCAGGATGACGAGGTTGTCATGGTCCTGCAGGAGCGGCTCGCACGAGCTGTCCCCGTCCGCGAACTCGACGTAGGCCTCGTCGATCATGACCATCCCCGGACAGGCCTCGCAGATGCGTGCGGCGTCGGCGGGGGCGATCACGTTGCCCGTCGGGTTGTTGGGCGACGTCACGATGACCATGTCGGCCCTCGCCGCCATGGGAAGCAGCGCCCCCATGTCGAGCCCGAAGGTCTCCCGGTCGCGCCAGCAGCGCAGCACCTCCGTCCCCACCATCCTCGAGTAGATGTCATAGACGGTGAAGGTGGGCGGGCAGTCAAGCAGGCGCCTCCCCGGCCCCCCGAAGGCGAGGAAGAAGTTGAAGAGCAGCTCGTCGCCGCCGTTTCCCACGCACACGCTCCCGCGGGGTACGCCATGCCACTGGGCGATCTGGTCGCGCAGGTCGCCCGCCATGGGGTCGGGGTAGCGGTTGGTGGGAGCCTGGGCGAGGGCGGAGGCGAGGGCCTCGCGAACGGCGTCGGGCATGCCGTAGGTGTTCTCGTTGGCCGAGAGGTTGATGGCACAGGGCGTGAAACTGGGGTCGTACGGGGCGAGCGCCGCGATGTCATCGCGCACCAGCGCCCGGATGCGCTCGGACAGGCCTGCCATCCTATGCTCCCTTCCCCGCTGCTCCCAGGTTGGGGACGCCCGGCTCGTCGAGCCTGCGCGGCCATGCCGTCCCCATGGCGTCCGCGCAGGCGGCCCTCTCGTCGTCAAACGAGTCGATGCCCTGCTCGGCAAGCCTGCGACGCATGCCCACCGACAGCGCGTGAGCCCACAGGCCCTCCGCCTGCGCCAGCACCTGGACCGCCGGCGCGTCCGCCATCAGGCCCTCGGGGGTGTAGGAGATGACGCTCGAGCGCTTCTGGAAGTCGTAGACGCCGAGGGGGTTGGAGAAGCGTGCCGTGCCGCCCGTGGGCAGCGTGTGGTTGGGTCCGGCGACGTAGTCGCCCAGCGGCTCGGAGCTCCACGGGCCGACGAAGACGGCACCCGCGCTCTCGATGCGACCGAGCAGGGACATTGCCTCGGGCACGTGCAGCTCGAGGTGCTCCGGCGCGATGAGGTTGACCGCGTCGATGGCGGCGTCGAGCGTGTCGCAGGTCACGATCAGCCCTTGGTCGTCGAGGGAGGCGCGCGTGACCTCCTCGCGCGGGCTCTGCGACACCAGGCGACCCATCGCGGCGAGGACGCGCGGGGCGAGTGTGGCGTCGGTCGTCACCAGGTAGCAGGCTGCCAGCGGGTCGTGCTCGGCCTGGGCCATGAGGTCGGCGGCCACGACCACAGGGTCCGCCGTGGCATCGGCGAGCACGCACACCTCGGAGGGGCCGGCGACCATGTCGATGCCCACGTCACCCGAGACGTAGCGCTTGGCCGCCGCCACGAAGGCGTTGCCGGGGCCGACGATCTTGGCGACCGGGGGGATGGACTCCGTCCCGTAGGCGACGGCGGCGATCGCCTGCGCGCCGCCCACGGCATAGACCTCGTCGACCCCAACGAGCGCGGCCGCGGCGAGCGTGTAGGCGGAGAGCGACCCGTCCCGCTGCGGGGGGGTGACCATGATGACGCGTGGAACCCCGGCGACCTTGGCCGGGATCACGTCCATCAGGACCGTCGAGGGGTACTGCGCGCGACCGCCGGGCACGTACACCGCTGCCGACGGCACGGGCCTGACCTGCACGCCGAGCAGGGTTCCATCCGGACGCGTCGTGAACCAGGACTGCTCGCGCTCGCGCTCATGGAAGTCGCGGATCTGCCGCTGCGCATGCCCGAGCGCGGCGAGGAAATCCGCGTCGACCATGTCGAGCGCACCGCGCACCACCTCGGGAGGCACCAGGAAGCTGTCGGGACAGGCGCCGTCGAAGCGCAGGCAGTACGCGCGCACGGCCTCGTCGCCACGCCTGCGCACGTCGTCGACGATGGCCTGCGCGTCCTGCTCGACCTCGCGCGGCAGGGCGCCGGAGCGCCTCAAGTCCGAGAGGGTCAGCCGCTGGTCGCCGCAGAGGGAGATTTCACGCATGCGCTACTCCTTGGAGGTCGAGACGAGTTCGGACAGGCGCTCGGACAGCTCGCGTATGCGCGGGTCGCTCCGGTAGGCTGCCGGTCCGGAGAAGAGGCGCGCCGTGCATTCCAGGACCTCGTCGACGACGACCAGGTCGTTCTCGGCGAGGGTCGTGCCGGTGGCCGTGATGTCGACGATGCGGTCGGTCATGCCGACGATGGGACCGAGCTCGATGTTGCCATGGAGCTCGACGATGTCGACCTGCTGGCCAATGCGCTCGTAGTAGGCCCTGGCTATGCGTGGGTACTTGGTCGCCACGCGCATCGTGCCACGCCATGCGTAGGCCCGCTCGGCGGCACCCGCGCGGCTCGCCGGCTCGGCGACCACGAAGCGGCAGCCGCCAAAGCGCAGGTCGACCAGCTGAAGCAGGTCCACACCCGCCTCGATGATGGAGTCACTCCCGCATATGCCGCAGTCGGCGCCGCCGTGCGCCACGAAGGCGGGCGCGTCCTGTGCGCGCACGATGAGGTACTCGACGTCGCCCGCAGGGACGATGAGCCGCCGCCCGGGATCGCGCAGTTCGTCGACGGGAAGCCCGGCCCGCCCCAGCAGGCGCACCGCGTCCTCGAAGAGCCCGCCCTTGGGCACGGCGATGCGCAGGGGGCGCTCGGCGACGCGCACGCCAGGGGTTACGACCCCCGACTCCCCCTGCTCCCCCAGGATCTCCTGGAGGCGCTCGAGTGAGAGCATGAACCCGCAGGCGGACACCCCCGAGAGGCCAAAGCCCTCGAGCACGGCGTCATAGCGCCCGCCCGACGCGATCGCCGCCGTGATCCCCTCGGCGTAACCCTTGAAGATGACTCCCGTGTAGTAGTCGAACGAGTTCATGACCGAGAAGTCGAGGCGCAGGGTTCCCTCGGCACCGAGGTCGGACAGTTCAGACACGAGCGCACGCAGCTCAGCCGTGCCGCGCAGGCCCGTCTCGACGCCCGCCTCCTCCAGCAGGTCGTCGAGCTCGTCGATGACCGCCTCGTCCCCGGCCAGGCGGGGCAGGCGGTGGAGAGCCCAGGCGGCGGCGGGATCCATGCCGGCACCCTCGATGAGCTCGTCGAGCCCTACCAGGTCGGACTCGTGCACGCATGCGAGCACGCGGGCGCGGAACGCCTCGCTGGGGGCGCACGCGTCGAGCAACGCCGTGAGCGGGGTGACCGAGCCACAGACGATGCGCCACGCGGGCACCTCGAGGGTGCGGAGGACCTCGGCGAGCAGGCTGATGACCTCCGCCTCGGACCCGATGCCCTCGCCGCCCACCAGCTCGACGCCCAACTGCGTGAACTGCCGCGGCTGGCCCGAGAGGCTCGACTCCTCGCGCACGACCGGCGCGCTGTAGCGCAGCCTCAGGGGCAGCGTCGCGCTCGAGAGCCTCGTCGCGGCCATGCGCGCGATGGCCAGGGTGATGTCGGGACGCATGACCAGCAGGCTGCCGTCGGCGTCGAAGAGCTGGAAGGGGGACTCAGGCACACGGCCCCCCCGCTCGAGTGCGGCCTTGTCCTCGAGCAGGGGCGTCTCGACCGGGAGGTACCCGTGCGCGGCGAAGCAGGCACGCACCTGGTCGGAGATGCGTTCGCGCGCGACGGCCTCAACGGGGAGGATGTCCCTGAAGCCACTGGGGGTTCCTGTCTGCACTGAGCTGACCTTTCGTTTGGCGACGTGCCCGAATACTTTAGCATGCTAAAGTGCCTCAGGCTCGTCACGCCGCATCCGTTAACGCCCACGAAACGCTCGTCCGCCGCGCCTCGTCAGCCGCACCACGAGACCGCGCACCACCGTGGTCTCCGGGGTGCCGAGCGCCACCGCCAGCCCGAGGGTGACACCGGCACGACAGGCGTCCATGTTCCCACGGGCGACGTCGCCGTCGAGCTTGGCGGGCCTGGCCGCAGGTGACGGGCGCCGACAGGATGGCGTCGGGCATCAGGCGGACGCCATGCCTGCGCAGCGACGGCACCCGCACGAGAAGGCTCGCAAGGCGAGGTCGGGAACGAGGGGGAGGTCGCGAAAGCTCATTGTGCCCCCACGATGGTGCGCAGCGCAGCGACCGCCTCGCGCACCTGCGCGTCAGACAGGTCGCAGGGCAGGGCCAACGCCCCACGGGTAAACGAGGCGGTATTGGGCAGGTTCGCCAGCGAGCCATCGAACCCATACGA
The DNA here is from genome assembly GCA_002305995.1 of Atopobiaceae bacterium UBA1367. Taxonomy (GTDB): domain Bacteria; phylum Actinomycetota; class Coriobacteriia; order Coriobacteriales; family Atopobiaceae; genus UBA1367. The sequence goes on along the minus strand of DBRN01000012.1, from coordinate 94,428 downwards.
GCGCGCATCGGGTACGCCAGGATAGAGCAGCGGGCGATACCAGGGGACGACATATAGGCCCAGGGCGCCAATGGCCGCGATGGCGGCGTCCGCCTTGGCGTCGTCAGCCAGGTTGACAGGGAGGCGAAGCAGGGGTTGCGCGCTAGACAGCACGCTCTCGGGCACACGCACCCCTGCAATGCCAGAAAGCTCACGCGCATAGGATGCCAGCGCAGACATGCGCCTCTCGTCCTGCTCGGGCATGGTGAGGAAGTGGCCGAGAACCTGATCACAGGCCCACTCGTCCATGGCCATCGGGTCATGGGCGACCGCCCCCTCCATCTCCATCGGGGCAATCGCCGGCTCAAGGAGGCCACATCCCACAAGGAATGACCTCAGGGCATGCGCGAGTGGCGCCGGCAGGTGGTTGAGCACACGAACCTGAGTCTGATAGCCACGCATCGCTCGGGCCAGACGCCCATCAGGTTCGGGGAGGCCATCAAGAGCTGCAACGACATCCGCGCGCAGGGCACTGTCACCGAGCTTGGGGCTGACCCAGACTGCACCACCGAAGTAGGTGGGCAGCATCTTCTCAACCCCAAAGGAGTGGAATGACACATCGGCGATCGGTGCTCCCGCCCCGTCGACAGCCATGCGTCCCACGCAGTGCGCGCTGTCCTCGAGCAGCAGGGCCCCCTGCGCATCGGCGGCGGCGCGCAATGCCTGCGCGGAAGCCTGGTCGATGTAGCCGAAGGTATGCTGCATCATGACGGCACGCAGATCATCTGTCTGCGGAAGCACCGCGGCATCGAGCGAAAGCGTTTGGGCCGCCACGTCACCATACACGGGGGTCAGTCCAGCGGCAATGATGGGATCGACCGCCGTGCAGCACGTCAGAAGCTGCGTTGCGACCGAGCCCGCTCCCCGCCGCCTGCGCAGCTCACGCAGGGCAACGAGCATGCCATGGCGCGCCCGATAGACGAGGAACCAGTCCTCTGCATTGGTGTGGGTGCGAGACGCGAGCGCCTCGCGCAGCCCTTCATGCGCCGTTGTCATCTCTCACCTACTCCCCCAGATCGAGATGACCGAAGTGCCTCTTGAAGTCTACGATGTAGTGCACCCACAGCTTTGACATGTTCCACAGGCGACACGGGTGGTTATCGTGCGCACCAAACAACGTGGTGCCCACGCGACCCTCGCGCATCAGACGCATCGCCCAGTCCTTTGCGGGCCCCTCCGCAGCGTAGCGGCGTACGATGGATCGGGGGACGCCCACCCAGAGGAATTCCTCCGTGGCGTGAACGGGCGCCTCGCGCTTGCCCTCGATCACGTCCTCCACGACCTGACAGGCAAGGTTGTGCCCCGACAGCATCGTAAAGAAGCTGCTCCTCCCCTGGCGGGGATTGAAGTCCAGCAGCTTGAAGCTGCCGTCACGCGCATCGTACTTCATGTCGATGTTGAAGTATCCGAAGTACTTGACGTGCCCAAGCAGGCGCTCGACCATCTCGTAGACCTGCTCGTCGCCATAGCTCACGATTGCGACGTAATTGCCGATTCGCATGGGCGCGCAGTCCTCGAGGATGGGGTGGCCCAGGGAGAGCAGCGATACCGAGCCGTCGGAGCGCACGTAGCCGTTGAGCACGCGCATGTTCTCGTCGCCGCCAGGTATGAAGTCTTGGATTACCAGCCCTTCGTCATAGCCTGACGCGTAGATGCGCCGAAGGGTCTCGTCGAGCATGGGCCCATCGTCGATGACGAAGGCCTTCTTCTGCCCCTCGAAGGGATGCTCGCGGTACAGCGCGGCGTTGGTCGGCTTGACCGCCACCGGAAAGGGGAAGGGCAGTTCGGGCACCTCCGGCCCATCAACGCGCACCGTCTTGGGATAGGGCACCCCCTCGCGCTCGCAGAGCGCGTAGAAGCGTGCCTTGTTCTCGAGCTCGCCCAGCACGCCCGGGTCGGAGCAGATGGCCACATACCGCTCGTCGAGCTCGCCTTTGTGCTCGGAGAGCAGGACCGAGTAGTCGTCGCCACAGGGGATGATCAGAGGCGTCGCATGCCCGAAGGCGTCAGCATCGCGGTTGAGGACCTCGACGAAGCGGGCCGCCGTGAGAAAGTCCGGGTCACAGCGCTGGTCGATGAACTTGGAGTAAGCCGTTGGCGTAAGGGGAAACGTACCATACGCGACACTGTGCGCCCCATAGGCCTCCCAGAAGGCACGGGCCATCCCATAGGCACCAATCTCGGTGCCCAGCAGGACGGGAACGAACTGTCGATCCATAGTGGTTGCCACCTTAGTCGTCTGAGCCATGGCTGCGCACTGCGCCAATCACCTGCTTGCCCATCTGAAGCGACCTGTAGAAGACGCCCTTGACGGGAACGTCGCGGTCGGGGGCCACGTGGGTCACCTCAGGCGCGAACTTGGTCTTGAAGGTGTTGAGCCCTTTGAGCGCCGGAGAGAAGTCTGAGCCGATGCCCATGAGGTCGAAAGTGGTGCATCCCAGTCTTCCCAGCTCGCAGCAGGCGAAGTAGAAAAGCTTGTCCGTCACATTGCTGCGACGGGTGTCGCTCCGCGAGGCTGCATAGTAGTATGTGGCGCGTGTGCCCGAGATGGTGCAGATCGACCATGTCGCCACCGTGCCGTCCTCCAGGCGCCCCGCAAAGACGCGGCAGCGCTCGGCGCCAAGAATCCTCAGCATGTCCTCATAGTCGCCCTGGGGCGCGGCATGGAAGCCATCACGCTCGGCAGTCTCGACCATGACCTGGTAGTACTCGGCAAAGGACTCCCGTGCCCGCTCGGTCTCGTCAGCACAGGTAATCGGGGACTCGCGCAGGGCCTTGCGCACGTCACGACGACCGCGCGCCTTCATGTGCGCAAGAATCCCGTCATCGCCACCGGTGAGGTCGACCAGGACCGTCGTGTCATAGGGAATCGACGAGAGCGTGGGGCGGCTCAGATCCAGCTCATGATCGACCGCCAGGCGCATGAACGCCACACGCCTGTCAGTGGCGCGCACGAAGGAGACGAGCGCCTCCATGGCTTCGCGCTCCTGGCCCTCGGTCGGCTGCTCGAGCCACATGGGTCCATGATGAGCACGCAGATAGTGATAGCCATGCGTCTCGTAGTCGATGAGGGAGATGTAGGCGACGTCCACCCCGTTGCGGCTGAGGGCGAGGCATCCCCAGAAGGTCCTCCCCTCCACCATCTGCTGATAGTCAGCCCAGGCAAGCGTCTGCTCGATAGGTACGACCACACCCGCCTCGCTCACGAGGCGTTCAAAGTCTTCTCGTGTAAGCTTCCTTACTTCGGTCACGCGCCACTCCTCACTGACGGCCACTCTAGCTGTCTCGGTACGCCTCGACCATTGTAGATACGAGCTCGCAGACTCTTCCCCATTTGCACCGTAGAAACAGAACTCAGGTCCTCCACATGGCCCGAGTAGAATGGACCTCGCAGAAATGACACATCGCACCTGGGAGCACGATGAACAAACCCGTACTTGGCATCATCGGCGGCGTGGGCCCCTTGGCAACCGCCTGCTTCATGGAGGCCCTCATTCGCAAGACCCCAGCCCGCCGTGACCAGGACCACATGCCCATGATCGTCTTCAACGACCCGCAGATACCCGATCGCACCGCGCACATCCTTGACCATTCCCAACCCGACCCGCAGCCCGAGATGGAAAAGGTCGCCCGCTGGCTCGAGCGCGCGGGCGCCGACTATGTGGCCATTGCCTGCAACACGGCACACTATTACTACGAGGGCATCAACAGCGCCGTAGGGATTCCTGTCGTCAACATCATGGAGGAGACGGCGAAGCGTCTGGCTGCCAACCTGGGGAGCGGCAGCGTCGTGGGGCTGTTGGCCACCGAAGGCACCGTCGCTTCGGGCGTCTTCCAAGACTGTCTGGAGCGCCATGGACTCAAGACGCTGGAACCAGACACGGACGAGCAGCGTGAGGTGACCTCTCTCATCTACGACGGCGTCAAGGCCGGCGCAGACTACGACCCGCAGCAGCTCATGCGCCTAGGCGAACATCTATGGGAGCGCGGGTGTGACGCCGTGATTGTGGGGTGCACCGAACTCTCGGTCATCTATCAGGGTCTGCCTGACAAGCCTGCGTGGCTCTACGACTCCCTCGATGTGCTGGCGGATCGCTGCGTTGAGCTCTACCTCCATGCCCGCACGCATGGTTCGCTTGAGGTCTAGGACTCACAGAAGCCACAGCATGTGGGCATTCCTGGGCTAGCCAGCGTCTCGCCCGCTCAGATTCAAAAAAGGCGGCGCATCCGATCGGGTGCGCCGCCCTTGTTACCTTGTGTCAGTTGCCCTAGGCAATCGGGCCACCGCCAACGAAGGAGCCGGAACTGTAGTAAACGCTCGTGACCTCGACACCGCTCCAGTTCGCGTGAATCATCTGGCCACCACCGATGCACAGGCCCACATGGCTCGTCGAATTGACGCTCGAACCCCAGAACATGAGGTCGCCAGCCTGAAGGTTCGCTTGGTTGGTGGTCCAGCCACCACTATCGAGGCACCAGCCAATCATGGAGTTGCCACGGCCGTTGGCCAGGCGCTGGCCACGAGGAATGGAGATGCCCGCGCGATTGAAGGCCCACCATACGAGACCAGAGCAGTCAAACTCGACGCCCTCGATGGCATTGCCGCCCCAGGAGTAGCTCACGCCCTTCTGGGAGAGGGCATACCGGATCGCGGCGCTTACGCCGGAGCCCATGTTCCCAACGGTACGCCCCGAGGAGCTGGAGCCGGAACTCGAGCTGGAACTAGAGCTGGAGCTGGAACCCGAGCTGGAGTTGGATCTGGTGCTGGATCCCGAGTTGGTGGTAGTGGTCCTCGCCCCTCCGTTGTTGTTGGCCGTGGGGGTCGTGGTGGCGCCTGCGTCGGAGCTCTGCTCCTCGCTTTGGGCGGCATCCGCTGCGGCTGCCTCGGCAGCCCTCTGCTCGGCCTCGATACGAGCCTGCTCCTCGGCGGCCGCGCGCTCGGCTTCGATCTGAGCCTGAATCTGGGCCTGCAGCTGCGAGTCGAGGCCATTGACGTATTCCTGCTGCTCGGCGACGGCCGACTGCAGCTCGCCCGCAGCCTTTTCGCTCTTGGCAACAAGATCTTCCTGCTTCTGCTGCTCAGTCACCAGGTTCGCCTTCTGAACGTCAAGCTCCTCCTGGATGTCGAGCACCGTGTTGATGGCCTTGGACTGATGCTCCGAGACCTTGTCCGCATAGTAGACGCGCGAGACAAGGTCATCGAACGTACTGGACCCCAGCACGAACGACAGGAAGTTAACGCCGCTCTTGTAGTTCTCGGACAGGCTCTCCGAGAGGACGACGCGTGCGGCTACGAGCTCTTCCTCCTTGGCCTGAATTTGCTCTTCGGTATCCTTGATCTGCTGGTTTGTGCCCTCAAGCTCGGCACGGGCATCCTCCAACTCGGCAAATTTGTCCTCGCACTGCGAGGAAAGCTCATCGAGACGTGCGCGAGCGGTATCGAGCTCGGCGCTCGTGCTCTCGATGGAGTCATTGGTTGCTGCAGCAGCAAGGGTGGTGGACAGCGGGGAAAGCACGAGAGCCAGTGAAAGGCCCGCGCTTATCGCAGCTCTGCCCGGTCGTGTCAGCTTCATTCGGTCTCCCTAAGTATCAGCGGGTTCCGTCAGACTATTAGGACAGATTAGCACTTTGAGAGGCCTATGACTGATACTCCATCCCTTCGACGCAACGCGAACACATCTCAAAGACGGTGCGGCTCCTGGGAAATGTCACGAAAGCCGCTGGGAGCTCCTGTGTGCACACGCGTGACGACACGGGCTAGCGCCGCCGGGCAATGCGCGCAAGCAGGCGTTCCATCACCGCAACCTCAGGCACATGGAACGCAAAGGCCAGGCCAAAGGTCACCAGCACCGAGGGTATGCCACCAGCAAGCACACTGATGAGCGCCTTGAGCGTCGATGAGGACATGCCCTCCAAGGTCTTCGGCATCACCGTGAGGATGAGGGCGCCGACCGCGGCACCCGCGACACCAAACAGGCAGGCCCGCAGGAGGGCGACGAACATGCTGCCCACGCCAAGCCGGCCCAGCGTGCGCCTGAGGCTCGCAAACGTCACGACATCGACGACGACCATGTAGATGGTGCTGCTGAAGGCCACCACCCAAAGGCCCAGCCTCGTCGCGAGCGACAGGCACACGATGGTCTGGAGCACCATCGCCACGACGTGCGCACCGGCATACAGACCCATGCGCCGGATGGACGAGCACACCTTCTGCAGGTAGGTGCATATGCCATATGCCGGCAGGGAGATCGCAAGCGCCTGCAGGTAGGTGGCGGTCATCTCGATCTCGTTGGCCGCAAAGTTCCCAGCCGCAAGCAAGGTGATGAGCGGCGAGGCGAAAACCAGCAGATACATGGCGAAGGGCACCATGAGGAACACGATCTTCGCCGATCCGGAGGATACGCCACGGCGGTACGAGTCCATGTCATCATGCGAGACGCTGTCAGAGAGCTCGGTGAACATGGCCGTCGTAATGGGAACCACGAGGATGGCGTAGGGCAGCGTGTACCAGAGTCGCGCGTAGTACGACACCGAGGCGCCCACGGCTGTGACCGAGAGCGAGGCGCTGTTCATGACCGACACCGTCTCGAACGAGCACAGCATGACCACCAGGGAGGGCACGCCAATCGACAGGGTGTCCCTGAGGGCGGGGTCACGCAGATTGACATAGGGCGTCAGCTTGACGCCATGGCGGCGGAGGCTTGGCATCTGCATCACAACCTGCACGGCAACGCCCAGCGGGTTGCCCACCGCAAGGACGACCAGCGCCGTCTGAGGACTGGTGTCCACCAGAGCCGCATAGGCAAGGAAGGATGCCGTCGTCACGAAGTTGTTGAAGATGGGCGCGGCACTGCTCCAGAAATAGTCACGCTCTGCGTTGAGGATGCCCGAGAAGATGGACGAGAGCGCATAGAGCACGACCTCTATGACGAAGAACCGGAAGAAGTAGACGGCGAGCTCCGCATCAAACTCCTCGGTGGCCGTGAAAGACTGCGTCCACACCACCTGACGTGCGAAGACGAAACCCAGAATCGTCACGGCACCCATCAGGATCAAGACGATGGACACGAGGTTGGACGTGTAGGCGTTCGCCCCCTTGGTGCCCTCGCGCTGCTTGACCGACAGGTACACGGGCAGAAACGCCGTCACGAGCATGCCGCCGATGACGATCTCATACAGCTGGTTGGGCAGATTGTTCGCCACCGAATAGCAGCTTGCGGCGACCGTCACGCCCAGCGCATAGGCCTGACCCCAGGTGCGCAGGAAGCCCGTGAGGCGGCTCACGACGACCAGCGCGCTCATGAGGGCGGTCGAGCGCCCGACCTGTGCGTCTCGAGCCTCCTCTGAGCTCGTCTCGGGCTCGGCTGACGCGGTCGCATGCGCCTCGGAGGGTGCCTCCAAAACCGTGGGCACACGATCCGTTGCCGCGCCCGATGCCATCTCGGACGGCTCGGGACCCGATGCAAGATGCTTGGGACGTCGGGCCATCGCGCTACGCCTCCCCTGTGATGTCGGCAAACGCTGCGTCCAGGAACCCAGCGAGTGCCGGAGGGCCAACGCGCAGGCTCAGCCCTCGGTGTCCTCCCGAAATGCCCACCTGGTCAAAGAGCCGTGCGGCCTCGTCGACGAGCGTGGGAAGCGGCCCCTTCATGCCCACCGGAGGGCACTCACCACAGACGTGGCCCGTCGTCGCCCCGAGATCGCACGTGGCAGTGGCTCTAGCCAGCCTCTCCTTGCGAGCCATCTCCTACCGCCCCTTCGAACGGGCCCGGTCGCGCTCGAGGACCCGGCCGAGATAGCGTCCCGTATAGCTCTCGGGAACCTGGACCACCTGCTCGGGCGTGCCGTACGCCACGACGGTGCCGCCCCCGTCGCCACCCTCGGGTCCGAGGTCGATGATGCGGTCGGCCATCTTGATGACGTCGAGGTTGTGCTCGATGACCAGCACCGTGTTGCCGGCGTCGACGAGGCGCTCGAGCACCTCGACCAGCTGGCGCACGTCGTCGAAGTGCAGGCCCGTGGTGGGCTCGTCCAGGATGTAGAAGGTCTTGCCCGTCTGCTGGCGGTGAAGCTCCTTGGCCAGCTTCACGCGCTGTGCCTCGCCGCCGGAGAGCGTGGTGGCGGGCTGGCCGAGCCGCACGTAGCCCAGGCCGACGTCGTGCAGCGTCTCGAGCTTGCGCTTGATGCGCGGGATGTTGGCAAAGAACGCGAGGGCCTCGGTGACCGTCATGTCGAGCACGTCGGCGATGGTCTTGCCGTGGTAGGCGACCTCGAGCGTCTCGCGGTTGTAGCGCCTGCCGTGGCACACCTCGCAGGGCACGTAGATGTCTGGCAGGAAGTTCATCTCGATCTTGATCTGGCCGTCCCCTTTGCAGGCCTCACAGCGACCGCCCGGCACGTTGAACGAGAAGCGGCCGGGGCTGTACCCGCGCGCGCGGCTCTCCGGCGTGCTGGAGAACAGGGAGCGCAGGTCGTCCCAGAGTCCGATGTAGGTGGCGGGGTTGGAGCGCGGCGTGCGGCCGATGGGACTCTGGTCGATGTCGATGACCTTGTCGATCCTGTCGATCCCCTCGATCCTGCGATAGGGCCCCGCCAGGCGCTTGGAGCGATGGATCGCATTGGTCAGGGCGGGGGCGATGGTGTCGGTGACCAGCGAGCTCTTGCCCGATCCCGAGACCCCCGTCACCACGGTCAGCGTGCCGAGCTCGACCTTGGCCGAGACGTTCTTGAGGTTGTTGGCCGAGGCCCCCGTGACCTTGAGCTGTCCCTTGCGCGGGTTGCGGCGCTTGGCCGGCAGGGCGACCATGCGCCGTCCCGTGAGGTAGGCACCCGTGAGCGAGTCGGGGTTGCCCGCGATGTCAGCGGGGGTGCCTGCGGCCACGACGTCGCCGCCCAGCTCGCCTGCGCCCGGACCCATGTCGATCACGTGGTCCGCCGCGCGGATGGTGTCCTCGTCATGCTCGACCACGATGACGGTGTTGCCCTGGTCGCGCAGCCTCCTCAGCGTGTCTATGAGGCGGTCGTTGTCGCGCTGGTGCAGGCCGATGGAGGGCTCGTCGAGGATGTAGAGCACCCCCATCAGGCCCGCGCCGATCTGCGTTGCCAGGCGGATGCGCTGCGCCTCCCCGCCCGAGAGGGTCGCCGCCGCACGCGAGAGCGTGAGGTAGTCGAGGCCGACGTTGACCATGAAGCGCAGACGCGCCACGATCTCCTTCACGATGGCGGCACCGATGAGGTGCTGGCGCTCGGTGAGCCGCAGGCCCTCGAAGAACTCGAGGCAGGTGCGGCACGACATGTCGCAGACCTCCTGGATGTTCCTCTCCCCCACCGTCACGGCGAGGTACGCGGGCTTGAGACGCGCGCCGTGGCACGTGGGGCAGGACACCTCGCGGATGTAGCGCTCGAGGTGGGTGCGCATGGTGTCGGAGGTCGTCTCCTGGTACTTGTCGAAGAGGATGGAGCGCACGCCCGAGAACCTGGTGAACCAGTGGGTGTCGCGGCCGTCGCGGGTGCGGTAGTCGACCCGGATCTTGGTGTCGCCCAGACCGTCGAGCAGGGCGTCGCGCACCGGGCGGGGAAGGTCCTGCCACGGCGTCTCGTCCGACACGCCCAGGTGCGCGCACACCGCCGAGAAGATCTGCGGATAGTAGTTCGAGCGGTCGAAGAGGCTCCCGAAGACGCCTCCCGAGACCGAGAGGGACGGGTCCTCGATGATGGCCCCCGCATCGACGATGCGTCTCGTGCCGATGCCGTCGCAGTCGGGGCAGGCGCCGTAGGGCGCGTTGAACGAGAAGTCACGCGGCTGGAGGTCATCGATCGAGTGACCATGCTCGGGACAGGCCAGCGCGAGCGAGTACTGCAGCAGCTCGGCGGGCATCTCGCTGGGGTTCTCGCGGTCCTCGAGCAGGTAGAAGCCCACGCGGCCGGAGGCGAGGCGCGTGGCCGTCTCCACCGCCTCGGCGATGCGCCCGAGCGAGTTGTCGCGCACGACCACGCGGTCGACCACGACTTCGATGGTGTGCTTGAACTTCTTGTCGAGCCTGATCTCGCCCTCGCCCAGGTCGCGCACCTCGCCATCGACGCGGACGCGCGAGAAGCCCTCGTGGGAAAGGTCCTCGAAGAGCTTGGTGAACTCGCCCTTGCGTCCCAGCACCACCGGTGCCAGCACGAGCGCGCGACGGCCCTGCGCATGCGCGAGCACCTTGTCGGCCACCTGGTCGGTGGTCTGGCGCTCGATGGGCCGGCCGCACTCCGGGCAGTGGGGCGTGCCGATGCGCGCGAACAGCAGGCGCAGGTAGTCGTAGATCTCGGTCACGGTGCCCACCGTGGAGCGGGGGTTGCGGCTGGTGGTCTTCTGGTCGATCGAGACCGCCGGCGATAGGCCGTCGATGGAGTCGAGGTCGGGCTTCTCCATCTGACCCAGGAACATGCGCGCATAGGAGGAGAGGCTCTCCACGTAGCGGCGCTGGCCCTCCGCGTAGATGGTGTCGAAGGCGAGGCTCGACTTGCCCGAGCCGGACAGGCCCGTGATGACGACGAGCCTGTCGCGGGGGATCTTGACATCGATGTCCCGCAGGTTGTGCTCGCGCGCCCCACGTATGACGATGGAGTCCGACGCCATGTGTGACCTCGACCTTCTCTCGAAGAAGCGCCATGGAGGGGCGCACCACCCCCATGGCGCGTGTTGCTAATGCCCTAGTCTAGTCCTGTGGGGAGGGAACATCTGTTCTTGTGGGAGTCATCACAGGGAGTGCAGAACCTGTTCGGCTCCCTGCCGTCCGCCCCCGCCCCGGTCCCGGCCATGGGAAGGACTTGGGCGCGGCTCGCCCAGGAGGGGGCAGCGGGAGCGAGGACCCCGCGAGCGAAGCGAGCGATCCGCAGCTGCTGCCCCCGCACGGGCGAGCGCACCTGCGCCCGCGTCCTTCCCATGGCCGGGACCGGGGCGGGGGCGGCTCGCGGGGATCGCCCTCTTCCCGTGGCCAACCCTGCTACGCCCACATGATCTCGGTCTCCACCAGTATGGAATGCGCAGGCGAGAGCTGCTCCATCCCCTCGGGCACACGCCAATCGAGGTTGATGTTCTCAAGTACAAATGTCAACGCTTTGCACGACGCTCCCAAACCAATACAGTGGAACCGAACAGGAACGAGCCGGCCACGGTGGCAGAAGGGCCTGCAGCCCGCATGGCCGTCGTGGCGTCGCCGTGCGAGGCGGGCGGGACATCCACCACACATCCGGATGACCCCTCACTCGGCAGCCTCCCCGGCCTCGTTCTCGCGCCACGGCCCTGGTGCATCACAGGGCACGACAGAGAGGACGGACGCCATGCGCATCGAGGACTTCAAGGTCGAGCAGTGGATGAACGAATGGGAGACCACGTGCACCTACAACGTGGCCGAGACCTGCACGTACTCAGTGACCCTCGATCAGCTCTTTGAGATCTGCGGCGGCAGTCGCGAGGACTTCATGGACGAGTTCGCCTCCCGACGCCTCACGTACGGCGACATCGAGGGCAGCCCGGCGCTCCTCAGGGGCATCTGCGACCTGTACGAGACCGTGCGACCCGAACATGTGATCACGACCCATGGCGCCGCAGGCGCCAATCACCTGGTGCTGACCACCCTGGTGGAGCCCGGCGACCACGTGATCTCCGTCATGCCCACCTACCAGCAGCTCTACGCCATTCCCACGATGTGTGGAGCCAGGGTGAGCACCCTGCATCTCGAGAGGGAGGACCGATACCACGTCGATGCCACCAAGCTCGAGAGCCTCTGCGACGACGAGACCAAGGTGATCTGCATCAACAACCCCAACAACCCGACCGGGGCCCTGCTCTCGCGCGACGAGCTGCAGGCAGTCGTGGACATCGCAAGGAGGCATGACTGCTGGCTGGTGTGCGATGAGGTGTATCGCCTGCTCGTCCAGGACGACGACGCCTGCACCACCTCCCCCATCGACCTCTATGACAAGGCCGTGGTGGTTTCCTCCATGTCCAAGGCCTGGAGCCTCGCCGGCATTCGCCTGGGCTGGTGCATCACCAAGAGCGCTGACCTGCGTCGCGACCTGCTGAGCCACCGCGACTACGATCTCATCTCCTGCGGCATGTTCGACGAGGCAGTCGCCGCCTATGCCCTTGGGCACGCCGACAGGCTGCTCGCCCGTAGCCGCCGCATCGTCCGCCAGAACCTACGGGTTGTCGAGGAGTGGGTGGAGAGCGAGCCGCATCTCTCCTTCGTGCGACCTGAGGCAGGTACCACCTGCCTGGTGTACTACGACTACGACATCGACTCCTACGACCTCTGCGTCCACATGCTGCGGGCCGAGGGCGTCCTGGTGACGCCGGGAGACGCCTTCGAGGAGCCGCGCTCCATGCGCCTTGGCTATGCCTATAGTGACGACGTGGACGACTTGCGGGAAGGCCTCGCGGCCATCAGCCGCTTCCTGCGCACGCTCTAGGCGGGCCCCCGCCCCCATGTCCCCAAGCTTCCGGAGGCACCTCCGGACGGCAGTGCAGAGACCCCCTGACGAAGGCAGGCATGATGAGCGAGTTTTTGGCAGCACGGTATGCGGGCATGAGTCCCTACGTTCCAGGCGAGCAGCCCAAGGATCGTCCCTACGTCAAGCTCAACGCCAACGAGACGAGCGTGCCCCCGTGCCCGGGCGTCGCCAAGGCACTCGCCGACCCACAGCTTGCCGCCGGCCTGGGCAGGTATGCAGACCCGCACTGCATGCCCCTGCGCGAGGCGGTCGCCCGAACCTACGGCGTCACCGCAGCCGAGGTCTTCTGCGGCAACGGCTCCGACGAGGTCCTGGGCCTTCTCCTGCTCACCTTCTGCGAGCCTGGCGCACGCATCGCATTCCCCGACGTCACGTACGGCTTCTACCGCGACTTCTCCGCAACGCACGGCCTCGCCTGGACGGAGCTCCCCCTGCGCGATGACTTTGCCCTCGACGTGGAGGCCTTCGCCGCCTTTGATGGGACGGTGGTCTTTCCCAATCCCAACGCACCGACGGGCCTGGCGATCACGCGCGGCGACGTCGCGCGGATCTGCGAGGCCCATCCGAACAGGCTCGTCATCGTGGATGAGGCATACGTTGACTACGGCAGCCAGACCTGCGTCCCGCTCACCCGTGACCACCGCAACCTGGTGATCGTGCACACGATGAGCAAGTCGCGCAACCTTGCCGGCGCCCACATCGGATGGTGCATCGCCCAGCCGGACCTCATAGACGACCTCAATGACATCAAGTTCAGCTTCAACCCCTTCAACCTCTCGGCGCCCACCATGGCCATCGGCATCGCCGCGCTTGAGGACGAGGGGTACTTCCAGACATGCACCTCCACCATCTGCGAGACCCGTGACCACACGAGCCTGGCACTCGAGGGCCTCGGGTTCACCGTGCTTCCCAGCAAGGCCAACTTCATCTGTGCCAGGCACCCCATGGTGCGCGCGGCCGACTTGTGCGCGCGCCTGCGCACGGCAGGAGTGCTTACCAGGCACTATGACGCACCCCGCATCGATGGGTGGTTGCGCGTGACTGTCGGCACCCCTCAGGAGATGGCCCTGTTCTTGGCCGAGACGGAACGCATCCTGCAAGGACGGGCGCCAGCGAGCCCATAGCTCGGACGAGGGACCGCTCGCGGGGATCGCCCTCCTCCCCTTTTGGGTAGAATCGGGTGACACGACAAGACCGGAAGGAAGTGTGAGCTCACATGACCCCAGAGGAAGAAGAGGCCATCCGTCGCGAGTTCGAGGCCTCGCGCACGGGCGGCCACCAGAGCCAGCAGCACCAGGGTCCCACCCAGTTCCAGCTCAACGAGCAGGCACGCGTCAAGCACGTCCTCGGCGTGATCTCCGGCAAGGGCGGCGTCGGCAAGTCGCTCGTCACCGGCATCCTCGCCGTCGAGCTCCAGCGCGCGGGCCACAAGGTCGCCATACTCGACGGTGACATCACCGGCCCCTCCATTCCCAAAATGTTCGGCCTGTCCCACGAGCGCGCCAAGGCGTTCGACGAGCTCATCATCCCCGCGCAGAGCGCCTCGGGCATCAAGATGATGAGCACCAACCTCGTCCTCGAAAACGAGACCGATCCCGTCATCTGGCGCGGACCCATCCTGGGCAACGCGCTGCAGCAGTTCTACGAGCAGACCATATGGGGCGACATCGACTACCTGCTCGTTGACATGCCCCCCGGAACGGGCGACGTCGCGCTCACCGTGTTCCAGTCCCTGCCCATCGAGGGCGTGGTCATCGTATCGACCCCGCAGGACCTCGTCCAGATGGTCGTCGCCAAGGCCGTGAACATGGCCGCCATGATGGACGTCCCCGTCGTGGGCCTCGTGGAGAACATGGCCTACTTCCAGTGCCCCGACTGCGGGGCGCGCCACGAGCTCTTCGGCCCAAGCCGCGCCAGGCAGACCTGCGAGGCATTTGGCATCGACATGCTCGGCCAGCTGCCCGTCGATCCCGCGATCGCCGAGGCCTGCGACCTGGGCACCGTCGAGCAGTCCCTTCCCAAGGGGCTCCTCGACAGTGCCGTCGCCCTCATCGAGGAGCACGACCTCAAGGGCTAAGGCGCATCACCTGACATCACGTGCCGGTACCCGCCCCGCCGCCCCTCGTGCGCGGCGGGGCGGGTCATGTCGGGTGACGGGGCGGTGCGGACGTGGCAAGACTGGGATAGAATCGATGCCACGGACCCGAGGGAGGACAGGTGGCAAAGAGGGCATCGCGCGCGGCACGGCGAGACGAGCTGTTGCGCGCGGCGGCAGGAGTCGTCCAACCCATGGCCTGCGACGTCACCGTCATAGGCGGAGGTGCGGCCGGACTCGTGGCGGCCATCACGGCAGCCGAGGCGGGCGCCTCCGTCGTAGTGCTCGAGCGCGAGCTCGCATGCGGGCGCTCCATCCTCGCCACCGGAAACGGGCGCTGCAACTTTGCCAACGTCCATCTCGACCCGCGCCGCCTCAACGACCCGGCGTTCGTCGAGGCCGTCTGCGGCCCGCACTGGCTTGATGACGTGCTCGCCTTCTTCAGGCAGAGCGGGCTGCGCTGGTGCATCGAGGGGGATCGCCTCTACCCGATGAGTCGGCAGGCCTCCAGCGTGCGCAACGTGCTGTTGACCCGCGCCCGTCGCGCGGGCGTGGTGCTCGCGCCCGCGCGCGAGCTCCGGAGCATCTCCTGGATGGGCCCGGAGCGGCTCGGCGAGCTGGGACCCGCCACCCACTGGGACCCCAGCAGGAGCGAGATGCTGCCCGCGGGCATGGCGGAGGTCGCCCACACCACGCCAGATGGCAATCCCGAGCCGCCCCTGTCTCCCTGCTCGCGCACCGTCATCCTGGCCAGCGGGGGCGCGCCGCTCCCCCGCCTCGGCGATCTCGGGCTTGCCGTCACGCGACGCGTGCCCGTGCTCTGCCCCCTCGCCTGCGAGCCATCCCCCCTCATCGAACTGGACGGGCGGCGGGCGCACGTGCAGGCACGCCTCACCAAGGCGGGATCTCCCCTCCCCAGTTGGCACGAGCGCGGCGAGGTGCTCTTCCGCAGCTACGGCATCTCGGGCATCCTCGCGTTCGACCTCTCCCGCCGCGCGGGGGAAGGTGACCTGGTGGAGCTCGACCTGCTTCCCGACCTCGGCAGAGCGGAGGTGCGCCAGCTCGCAGACCCCCTCGCCGGCGGCAACTTTGAGCCGGGATGCCTCGACGGGGTCCTCGACCCGCTCATCGCCCGCCTGCTCGAGCGGCTGGCGCGCGAGTCGTGGCACGTGGGCTGGCCGGGACGCGACCTGGCCCCCACCTGTGCCGAGGCGCTCGTCGCGCTCGCGAAGACGCTTCCCCTGCTGGTCGTCGGCACAACCGAGACGGACCGTGCGCAGGTCACGCGTGGCGGCCTCGCAAACGGCCAGTTCGACCCCAAGACGCTCGCCTGCCACGCGCACCCGTGGCTCTTCGCCTGCGGCGAGGCGCTCGACGTGGACGGCGACTGCGGGGGGTACAACCTGGGCTGGGCCTGGAAGAGCGGCATGGTCGCCGGTGCGGCCGCCGCGAGGTGGGCGCTCTCATGATCGAGGTCTCAGGCATCAGGATCGCGCTCGACCAGCTCGACGGCTCCGTCGCCGCCGAGGAGCGTGCCGCCAGGCGGGCCGTGCTCCGCATGCTCCGGCTCGCCCCGGACGACCTCGTCTCCCTCGAGTTCGCCCGACGCTCGATCGACGCGCGCAAGAGGGGCGACGTGCATCTGACGTGCTCCGTGCGCATCGCCCTGCGGGGCGGCGGCAACGCCGAGCGCGCCCTGCTGTCCAAGGCGCGCTCGTGGCGTGTAGGGGCGCAACTCCGCATGGCCGACGCCGACATGGCCCGTCTCCCCCATGCGGCGGTGCCCTCCGCAGGCGGGCGGCCGGTGGTCGTCGGTGCGGGCTGTGCCGGACTCTTCTGCGCGCTGGCACTTGCCGAGGCCGGATGCGCGCCGATCCTGGTGGAGCGGGGCGACGGCTCCCACAAGCGCACGGCTGCCATCGAGCGCTTCAACGCCACCGGCGCCCTCGATCCCGAGAGCAACGTCCAGTACGGGCTCGGCGGGGCAGGCACGTTCTCCGATGGCAAGCTCGCGACGGGCACCAGGAGCGTGCACCACCGCCTCATCCTCCGGACGCTCGTGGAGGCAGGGGCCGCGCGGCGCATCCTCTGGGACGCCAGGCCCCATGTGGGCAGCGACGTCCTGCCCACCGTGGTCGAAAACCTCCTCGCACGCATTCGCCAGGCCGGCGGGGAGGTGCGCCTGCGCACCCGCATGACCGACCTTGCCGTCGCGGGCGGCAAGGTGCGCGGCCTCACCCTGACCTCCACCGACCCAGGCACCGGGCTCCCACGCGAGGAGCGTGTCTCGGCATCTCGGGTCGTCCTCGCCTGCGGCCACTCCGCGCGCGACGTGTACCGGCTCCTGCACGACCGCGGCGTCACGCTCGAGCGCAAGGCCTTTGCCATGGGCGTGCGCATCGAGCACCTGCAGCGCGACATAGACCGCGCCCAGTACGGCCCTTCCGCCGGGCATCCCGCGCTGGGCGCCGCCCCCTACAAGCTCGCGGTCCACCTGCCGTCGGGTCGCAGCGCCTTCAGCTTCTGCATGTGTCCCGGCGGGTACGTGGTGGCAGCCGCAAGCGAGCCCGGGGGCGTGGTCACCAACGGCATGAGCCTCTCCGACCGCGCAGGGACCAACGCGAACGCCGGGCTGCTCGTCAACGTTCTCCCCGACGACCTCCCCGACGGCGATGTCCTCGCGGGCATCGAGCTGCAACGGACGTGCGAGCGGGCCGCGTTCGAGGCGGGCGGTGGGAGCCACGTTGCCCCGGCACAGCTGGTGGGAGACTTTCTTCAAGGCGTCGCCTCGTCGGCGGGGGCAGAGGTCAGACCCACCTACCCACGAGGGGTCAGGTGGGGGTCGGTCGAGGGATGCCTTCCTCCCCATGTGGCGCTGACCCTGCGCGAGGCCATCCCGCTCATGGGTCGCAGGCTGCGCGGTTTCGATGCGCCGGAGGCAGTGCTCACCGGCGTGGAGTCGCGCTCGAGCTCGCCGGTGCGCGTGACGCGCGGGGAGGACGGCCAGTCCGTCAGCGTTGGCGGTCTCTATCCCTGCGGCGAGGGCGCAGGCTATGCGGGTGGCATCATGAGCGCCGCCGCCGACGGCCTGCGCACGGCAGCATGGGTGCTCGCGGCCCGATGAGGGCGGCACCCACCGATGGCCTCCGACGGCTCGGGGACGCGGGCGTTGTGACGGAGAGGCGGCTGGGCCTGGGGGCAGGGGCGGAAAGGAAAAGGCCGAGTTGTGCGGGGTCTGCTCACCCGCCGGAAAGGAAATCCGGAAGTTGTGCGGGATGGCCCTCGATCCTGGAAAGGAATTTCGGGAGTTGTGCGAGATGACATCCAACTCTGGAAAGGAAAAGGCCGAGTTGTGAGGACCGATGGGGTCAGAAGTCGAGAAAAACCTTTCCACCTCGAACCCTCACCTCGCACAAGTCTCGGTTTTCCTTTCCAGCGCCGTTCACGACCACGCACAACTCGGCCTTTTGCTTTCCGCCGCAGACCACGGCCTTGCACAACTCGGGCTTTCCCTTTCCGCCCATGCCCCAGGCCTTGTCTGACGCCGATGATCGACCGAGCACACCCTCGCCCGCGGGACATCTCCAGCAGGTGACGGATGATGCGGCCTGTCGACGCCACAGCTTCTGGGGAAGCGCAGCCGCAGCCCGCCGCCCTACCGTTGACCGAAGGTCAGCCCTTATGGAAGTACGCCAGCGCGATGGCCCCAGGGCCCACGTGCGTGCCGATGGTGCTGCCGACGGTATGGGTCGGAAGCTGATCGAGCTCGCTCTCCCAGAGCTGTCTGGAGTCTTCGACGTACTTCTGCAGCAGCCTGTCGGAGAGGCCCGAGTAGCCGATGGCGATGGGCAGCGAGAAGTCAACGCCACCCGACTGCCCCACGACCTCGTTCAGGAGGTTGCGGCCGTTCTTGGAGCCACGTGCCTTGCCCAAGGTCGCAACCTTGCCGTCCTTGATGGTGATGACCGGCTTGATCTGCAGCATGGCGCCCACACCGGCGCTCACGGCGTCGATGCGCCCGCCCTTGCGCAGGTACTCCAGGGTGTCGAGCAGGGCGATGAGGCGGATGTCCCCCTTGCGCCTGTCGCAGTCCTCGGCGATCTCCTGCGCGGAGGCACCTTGATCGGCCATGTTCAATGCGTGCTCCACTAGGATGCGCTCTCCCAGGCACGCGTTGAGGGAGTCGACCACGAACACGCGGTCGGGGTGATCCTGCGCAGCGAGGCAGGCGGCCTGGTTGGTGCCGGAAAGCCCGGACGAGATGGTGATGCAGACCACGTCGTCACCCGACTCCACGGCCTCGTCGAAGACCTTGCCCCAGTCGTAGGGCGTGACCTGACCGGTGGTGGGAAGCTCGCCGCTCTCCACCAGCAGCTCGTAGAAGCGCTCGTGCGTGAGGTCGGCGCCGTCGTGGTAGATGTCGCCGCCAAAGGCGATGGTCAGGGGGACGACCACGAGGTCATCGCGGTCGATGTCGATGATGTCGGAGGCGGAGTCGGTGATGATGCGCACGGCCATGCTGGATCCCTTCTCTGAGATGCCGCCGAGACGGCGGTCTGGGTGGTTCCTCGTACGTCGCTTCGCACGTCGTCCCACACTGCCCGCCAGCTGCCGCATCGCCCCGTGAGCCTGCACGGGCTTCGGCGACAGCGTGGCAGGACGGTCTGCTGATACGATACCGCATCCTCGGCAGAGGTGTGTTCGATCCTCCGGCGGCCAAGCGGTCCCATGACGGCTCCGGCGGCCAGCGGCCCCATGGCCGGTCCGTTGGCCGGTGACCCCATGACAGGCCGAGACGAGCCGCCGATACAACCCTCGACATAAGGGCTTTTCCCATTTCTGGAAACGCCCGCCTCCTGGGCACGAAGCTCCCTAGTATGTGAGGTGACAAGGTACGGGCAGGCATGGCAGGCACGGCGGCCATCCTGCGGCAGCGGAAGGGACACTCGATGAGGAAGATAGGCGGCAGGTATCTGGTGGTAGTGGCAGCCATGTGCGGCCTCTCGGCAGCAACGGTGGGACTCATCACCAACGTCGCGGGACTCTTCTTCACCCCGATGGCCGAGGAGTTCGACGTGCTAAATGGCGCGGCGAGCATGACGCTCACCATCGCCAACATCTGCGTCGCGTTGGGAGGGCTGACCACGCGCCGCCTCACCAAGCTCATGCCCCTGCGCGTGCTGCTCGTGGCCGGCGTGGCCACGCTCGCTGGTTCCACCCTTGCGACGGCCTTTGCCCCCAGCATCGGCGTTGCATACCTCCTCTCCGCCACCAAGGG
Organism: Atopobiaceae bacterium UBA1367; assembly: GCA_002305995.1. Classification (GTDB taxonomy): domain Bacteria; phylum Actinomycetota; class Coriobacteriia; order Coriobacteriales; family Atopobiaceae; genus UBA1367. The sequence continues at coordinate 74,518 of DBRN01000012.1, read as the reverse complement.
CCTCGCCGGGGGCGTCATCGGATTCGTGCTCATCACCTACGTGCTCAACAAGTGGTTCGTGGCGCAGCTTGGCCTCGCCACGAGCGTCGCCATGGGTTGCAGTGGCCTTGCGGGAGCCCTCTTCACGCCGCTCATTCAGCCGGTCGTGACCGGCCTGGGCTGGCGTGCGGGCTACGTGCTGGTGGCCGCGCTGATGGTGCTGCTCTGCCTCCCGGCCATCCTCTTCGTGCCGTCCTGCGACCCGGCGGACGCCGGGCTTGTCCCACTCGGTGCCGCCGACGCACCCGCGCAGGCGCTTCCGCAGGACAAGAGGCAGCGCATCAGGGTCGACAAGACCCTCTTTGGCGGCGTGGTCCTCTATGCCGTGCTCTCTGCCGCCGTGACCGCCATGCCCCAGCACTTCCCCGGCTTTGCCGAGGAGGTCGGCCTCGGCGCGTCCGTCGGGGCCGCCATGATCTCCGCCTGCATGGTGGCAAACACGCTGGGCAAGATCGTGATGGGCTGGCTCACCGACCGCATCGGGGCCCGAGCCTCCATCATGGCCTACACGGCGCTGGTGGTCAGCTCCATCGTCGCGCTGCTGCTGGTGCATGTGCCTGCGGCGTTCTTGGTGGCTGCCCTGTTCTTCGGCCTGTGCTACTCGCGCGCCACCGTGGGCCTCACCATGATGTGCCGCGAGGTCTTTGGCAGGCGCGGCTTTGGCATCGTGTACCCGGTGGCGGCGTTGGGCTGCAGCTTCTCCAACGCGCTCTTCTCCTCCGCCGTGGGCTTTGCCTACGATCTCACCGGCGGGTACGCCGTCTCGCTCGCGACCTTCCTCGCCTTCCTCGTGGGATCGGCAGTGCTCGTGCAGTGGTGCTATGGCGCGCGGGCGCATACGGCACAGGCCGCCGGGCAGGCCGTGTGACACGACCTGTCAACCAGCGACCACAAGCTCGGGCACCTGGACAGCGTGGGCCAATACTTCTCAGGAAGCCATACAGCCCTTCATCGGTAAGCCACATTGCCGTCCGCAGTCTTGGGCATCGTAGCCTTCGGAACGCATGACGACGAATCTGCTGTGTCCATCCTTGGTCACAGCCACTGGATGAAGGCGGTCTTGTCCTCCCTGTTGAACCCTGCGCTCTCGTAGAACCGCAGGGTTCTCTCATCCTTCGCCCCGGTAAGGAGCATCATCTTGTAGCACCCGGCCTCAAGGGCGAGTTCCCGCGCGCGTGCAAGGCATGCGCTTGCATAACCGTTGCCTCTTAGGTCTGCCCTCGTGACGACATTCTCCACAAGCGCATAGGGGCGCACACCTCTCGTGCAGGTCGAGATAAAGCTCGAGGAGCTCGTGCAGATCCCCTTCCCGTGCCGCGCGAATCACCTGCAACACCCCCCCGTATCCGAGCTGAAAGCACACGCTGTCATTGAGCTCGCGATGGATCTCGACGACCTCGAGATCCGCTAGCTCCCGCCCGGGAAAACTGCTTGACACCCACATCGCCATTGCGTTTGTTCCCCGAATCCATGTTCCACGGTCCCCCTGAGGCAACTCCTTTAGCTGAGTTAACTTGCTATCTCCTGCGATTGAATTTCTTTACTACAAGCAGTGCGATCAGCATAACCGCCAGACAGGCGCCATAGATCATGAGGTTTCTCAGTCTTGCTTGATTCGGCAACTGTCCTGACGTGCCAGCAAATGGTGGCCGCCCATTGTCATCGTCAGCTGAAGGGCTGCCAGGCTCATTCCCTGTTTCCTGCGCGTCAGACGAAGGCTGCGTTTCCTGAGAAGGGCTTTCTGAGCCGGACGGGCTGGAGCCTCCCATGTCAGGCATGTTTGCACCATCAAGGCTGAGGCCGCCGTCAGGCATATTGTTGGGATCAAATCCTTCCGGCAAATTCTCGATGTCGAATCCCTCCGGAAGGTTGGGGGGTTCCATCTTCTCGGAAATCCGGTTGGAATCGGAACCGCTTTCCGACTCCTCGGTGGATGCTCCGGGGGGTTTGCCCTCAGAGGCGCTTTCGCTGTCTGATGCGTCGGACCACCCGCCGAAGGCACCTCCCATAGCCCCACCCATATCGAATTGCCCCATCGCCTCAATGTCAATATGGGACGCGTCGATGAGAGAGGAGGCGTCCTGGCGCTGTCCGGCGTCGGTGGAGGGAATCGTGCCATTCAGCTGACCTTCGATGCTCTGGGCGCGAAGCTGCACCGTTTCGTACAGGATCTGAGCCGCGTTCTGGTATTCCTCGTAGGTGTAAAAGGCGGTAGGATCTGTTTCCACGAGCGAGTCGATCTGGTCTCTGCTGCGAGAGTACACCTCGTCAAATCGCCCACCATTCACGTACTCGTCCACAAGCTGCTGCAGATAGGCATGGTACCTGTCCAGGTATTCTTCATTGGAAAGCAATGCGTCGAAAAACTCCGTGCCAGAAAACGGTGTGTCGATCGCATCGTTTACCACGTCCGTCGCATCGCCGGAGCTCCCCATTGACATCCCGCCGAAGGAGAGGTTGTAGTCCCACGGGAAGATATTGAGTTGACCGTCATATTCATACAGATAGTAATTATGCGCCATGGAGCCTGAGAGGCTGTCCATGTTCACAGCGAAGGTATGAACAGCCATGTACTTCAGAACGTTATCGACGTCAAGATACGTCTCCAGGTCTGTTCCTTCGCTGATGTTCCTCAAGGCCGTAACGACTCTGCGATGGTCCGCTTTCCCGGTCCCTGTGATCTCGCCCTCCCAGATCGTGGAGTAGCTGTCAAGCTCATCATCCGTGTAGTTCAGATTGGCTCCGCTGCCTCCCATCGAGAAACCACCCGTGTCGGAAGGACTGAGATCTCCCCTGTCGGGCATATCGCCGGAACCAGAGCTGTTTGCGTCACCTTGTGCAGCGTCATCGGACGTTGCGTCAGCGTCAGGGCTGTTGTTGCCCAAAGGGGAGCCGCCCGTGTCGGACGGTGGCGTCATGCCCTCAACATCGGAGAGGTCGAGGTCGGAGAGATCCACGTCCTCCCTGTCCGACATGGAAAGGCCTGACGACGAATCGTCCCCGCCTCCCATCTCCATGCTGTCCGGCTTGTAAAGCTCTCCGTCCTGAGTACCGAAGTTGCGGAGCATGAAGCTTTCCTCCACACCCTCCAACGCCAGATAGACGCCCCAGTATTCCCCATTTACGGAAATCTTCGCATAGTTATACAGGGAAGCGTCCGCACCAATATAGTGGTACATATCATAGATGAGAGCTTCCTTCATATTGGTGGCGTCCGCGTAGTTGTTGTTGAGGATCAGCTTGTCAAGGCCGTCGCAGGTCTGCCCCTTCACATAGTGGTCGAACTCCAACTTGAAGCTGTAACGATCAGAGTCCGGATCCATGGCGATTGCAGAGAGACTGGTGTTTCCTTTTGGCCGTATGGCAACGTTTTTGATCTCCTTTCCGTTGATCACCACGTCGCAGACATAGTATTCCTCGCTCGTCGCGTTGGAGAGCATGTCACTCCACTCGTTCGCGTCCATCTGAATATCTATGCTGATGGCTTCATCCGTATCAAACAGCGTCGATTCATACTCCATCCTGACGCTGGTTCCACCGAGCAGTTCGGTGAGCTCGCCAGAGAATGCGATGGCAAGGAAGCACAGCATGACCGCTACGGCCATGACCGCAAGGATGATTTTGGAACTATGCTTGCGTGCAATCATGACCACTGCCTCCTTCAGGACATGTACTCCCCGTTAAAGGTGACGAGGGTCGCGCCGGATACGCCGCTGATCTCATTCACGCGATTGACAAAGCTCGTGGCGGCATCCTTTACGCGGATCTCCGCAGTCAGCTCGATGCCAGCATCGTTCACGGTCTTCGATTTCACAATGTATTTGTCAACCGACGTCTCGATCACATTCAGTGCGCTTTCCTCGGCCTTCTCGTCGGCGCAACTCACAATGAGGATATAGGGCGTGGCATGGAGCCTCCGATCAACGAACACAACCAGAACGACGCCGATGATGACAGAGCCGATGACGGCAAGCGGGATCATGCCCGCACCGATCACGATGCCTACCGCCAGAGACCAGAACAGAAAGACGATCTCCATAGGTTCTTTGATCGCCGCGCGGAATCGCACGATGGAGAGGGCTCCGACCATGCCGAGAGACAGCACGACGTTGGAGGTAACGGCCATGATGACGAGCGTCGTCACCAGAGACAGCCCGACAAGCGACATGGCGAAGCCGGTAGAATACATGACACCGCTGAATGTCCTCTTGTAGATCACGAAGATAAACAGCCCGATCACAAGGGCAAAGAGCATGCCGATCAGGGTATCGATGGCCGAAAACTCCGTAACGCTTTCCAGAAAACTGGATTTGAAAATGTCGCTGAAAGTCATTCTGTTGCTCCTTCGTTGTGTTAACCAAATCTGCGACAAGCGCCGTATTTTGAGAACGCCTGCTGTCTGAGGCCAGGGACCTGAATCAGATCCTGTATTATCTCCGGTAAAAACGCATCGTACTTCACCTCGAGAACCATGTCCTGCGGCGTATCCGTCGCGCTGATATCGGAAACCTGCCTGGTCAAGAATTCCTGATGAAAGAGACTCGTTCTGATTGCCGAGTCAAAGGCCACACGAACATTTCCTGGCGGATAGACATACGGCTCCCGGATATAGGACACCAGCACACGCGGACGCAGCTGTTGATAGTTCATCTTGGCATACAACTCCCGTACCAGTTCCTTCGGAGAATCCTTCATCCATGCAATGTCTCTGCTTAGAATCCGTCGGCATGCCTCTTCCGTGATGACAGCGTCGTGTTTCAAGCACAGTCTGTCGATTTTCATCTTCTTCTCAAGCGTGATGAACGATAAGTCGTCGTTGTAGTAGCGAATGCGGAACTTTTCACGCCGTGCAACCCCATCGACCTTCTCCCTCAACGCCTTGTCGTCGCTGTTGTCGAAGTAGATGCTTCGGATCCGATAGAATCCGTCAGCGGACGCATGGGGGTCAACGGCCATGACCTTACGTAGCCGCTCGCGCATGGCTCTGTAGTCTGCGTAAGGAATGGCATACTTCAGTTCATGCCGGTAATGCTTCGCCTGTCGCATCTTGGGTCCTCCTCTCAAGTTGATGCATCTATGCTAGTCCCCCAACCTGAAATAAACTTGAACTTGAAGAAGAAATCGAAGGGCAAGCAAAGGGCTGCGCGTGCACATGCAGAAGCACCAGCCAAGCCTCAGAGGGCTTGGCTGGTGCTGTCGTGTGCCTGGGAGGACCACTCAGGGGGACGTGCCTCTGTGAGCACCGAAGGGCTTGGACCATGCAGCAGCGTATGCTGCGCTCAAGAAGTCAACTCCGCACGTGTCAATACGTTACTTTCCTCAAAAACGTCCGGTACATCACGAGCAGGAGCAGCAGGTTGTATCCCGCCCCGATTGCCAGATATGCGGGGAAGCTCAAGTTGGCACTGCTTTCCATGGGGACCAATTCCAACAGCATTCCCTTCACTGCCCAAAAGTTCGGCAGGACACCAAGCGCGTATTGAAGCTCATCGCGGAACGAGTCCAACACGAGCAGCATCGGAACCAGCGCGACAATCCCCGTCCCCTTGATGAAGGCGAAGCCCTCCACCTTGTTTTTTGCAAAGGAGCTCTGGAAGAGGGCGAGTGCCGCCACGAACAGGCCGTTGACAAGCGCGAAGGACACGATGTCGAGCACGCTTAGATTGTCAAACAGCGACACTCCCCTGATGGCGTATTCGTCTCCCGCGATATGCTTCGTGCCAAACAGCACAAGCATCGTGCTGATGACCGACATGGCATAGATGTACGCTAGTTTGAACCGGATGTAGCCCGATGTGCCCACGGGCGTAACAGCGATTGTGGCAAGCGTATGCTCATCCTTGTTCTCCACAAGAAGCAGAGCTGTCAGAAGCGAGAGAAAGAAGCTCCCGAGTGTCAAAACGACAAGCAAGACGATGAGCATCGTCACGCGCAGCGCCGCATCGTTCGCAGCATCCATTGACTTGAACAGCAGCGGGAATACCGTCGTCGCCAGCACCAGCAGGATGACGGGGAACGAGCACATATACAGGCTCAGCGGGTCGCGCACAATCGTCTTCAATTCATATTTCAGCAGATATAGATACGTTCCCATCGTCTCACCCCTTTGCTGCGCGGCTTTTGAATCGGGGATACACCACGAATTTCATGAGCGCCATCGCTAGAAACGATAGATACATGCAGCTGAACAGGATCTTTTCCCACTCATACTCGCCGGAGACAACCGAGGTAAACAGCGACCTCGCTGCGTGCGACGGAGAGATCATCGCCATCCATTCATACTGGGCGTCAATAACATTGACGGCAAGCAGTACGGACGGCATCGTAAAGATCACAACGTAAACGATCACCATGATCAGCATGGAGCCAAAGCTTTTGCCGAACAACGCCAGCGTAAAACCAAGAGCCGCATGGGTCACCGCCGCGAGAATGAGAAAGAGCAGCAACAGGACATACTTGAATGAAATCTCGTGAATGAAATACACGGAGGCGCATGTAATCGCCACCGTCACGAGCGTCAGCACCAAAGAGGAGATGATTTTTGACAAGAGGATCTGCCCGACGGAAACCGGCAGCACCATCATGGACTTGATCGTGTGTTCTTGCTGTTCGAGGTAGAAGGACGCGCCCACAAGCAGCATCAGGACGATGGACGCATCGACGAACATCAGCATGGGGGCAACGTCTCTCGCGTCCTCTTTGGAAATGAGCAGGAACACGAGCACCCATACAATTCCCGTGGCAAGGCTTCTGGCCAGCAGCTTGTAGCTTGCCAGCCGTTTGAGCTCACCGCCAATCAAGCGAAGCATGTTCGTCATGGTAGCTGCGCCCCCGTCACCTTGATAAAGATGTCTTCCATGGAGGTTTCGCCGCTGTGTATCGTCTCGATGTCCTTCGAGCGAAGCAGCGTATGGAACTCCTCGTTGTCTCCAATCCCGGCAAGGGGGAACACGGCGCTGGCGAGGGCATCGTCTTCCCTGTACTCCACCTTGACCTCACGTTTGCCGTACGCGATTCTCAGGTCGCGGGGGGTGGATATGTCGGTCAGGTTCCCGTCAACGACAAATACGACGCGGTCGCAGAGCTCATCCACGTCGCTCATCAGATGGGTTGTCAGAAATACGGTTCCGCCTTGTGCGCGGTATTCGCTGATGATGTCTTTGAGCGTGCGGGCGTTTCTGGGATCAATGCCAGCTGTCGGCTCGTCAAGGAACAGCACGCGCGGATTGTTCAACATGGCCCGCACAAAATTCAAGCGAGCTTTCATGCCTTTTGAGTAATTGCCTACCTGGACGTCCTTGTGCTCCCACAGTCCCACGCGCTCCATGAGCTCCTGAAAATTGATCCTGTTCTTATAGAAGCCCGAGAAATACTTCAGGTTTTCCAGCGCGGTCATTCTTGAGAAATGGATGGGCATCTCAAACCCGACGCCCACTTCCTCATAGTAGGATTTGCCCATCGACTGCAAGTTCCTGCCGAAATACCTGATCTCACCGGAATAGCCTTCCAGCAGCTTGATGAGCACCTTTTGCGTCGTGGACTTGCCCACGCCCGAAGGCCCCAGAAACCCGAAGATCTCTCCTTCCTCCACGGAAAAGGTAATTTCCCTAAGCGTGTCTCTCTTCGCCTTGGGATATCTATAGGACAGGTTTTGCACGCTGAACGCATGGCTCATGGTTCTCCCTCCCTCTTGGCAGCGATACCGTATTGCATCAAGTCGACGAGCTGGTTGGCAACGCTTTCGATTTCCTGCGCGGGATGGTCGAGGGGAAGCAGCTTGTGAATATGCTCCATCAGGATTTTAAACACGCCCGATATGAACTCGGGAGAGTAGCGGCTGTCAAGCTGTCCGTCGTCCAACGCGGCACGGACAAGGGCGTCGAACCCTAGGCTCGGATTGTGGGGAAACATCTCGATCAGTTGCTGTTTGAGCTCCTCGCTTGCCTCGAGATTTCTGTTAAGCACCTGGTAAAGCCGCTCGTCATCGCGCAGAAACCTGATTGTGGAGTTGACAAGCAGCTTTATCGTAAGGAAGAAATCAGTTTCGTTTGATCGCTGCCTCAGGGCATCCACCAAAAAGGATGTCCTCCTTCTCACGATTATGTCCATGAGTGCGAGGTACAGCCCGAATTTGTCGCCAAAGTTGTGATACAGGCTGCCCTTGCTCATGTCTGCTGCCTTGAGGATGCTGTTGAGCGAGGCCTCCTCAAAACCCTTGCGTGAAAACTCATCAAGCGCTGCCTCGTAAAGCTCTGGGTAACGCAGCAAGGGGTTATCCTCGCCCAATAGCCGGTAGTAAAATGCTTTCACCTGCGTCGTCCTCCGTCTAGTCCTCGTCCGTAAATGTCTTCTGTGCTTCCCTCTTTTGTCGACGCTTTATGCGAACGATGATTTTTATGGTTGCGAGCACCACATAGGCAACAATGAGCCATCCCCACCACGGCATAGGAGCACCTCCCTCGCATGATTAGACTACATGGTCTGACTGACTGGTCTAATACTATCATCTTCTGCTGCATCTGTCGATGACCGTCCGAAAGGCGTTCGGGGAAACAGGCCGTCTCAGAGAGCCCAAAAGCTCCATGGGACGTATCTGTGAAGCAAATGCTTCGGATGAGTGAGAGGCGCGGGCATCCATCCTTCCTGCTCGCCCAAACGAGTGTAGGCAGGGGCGAAACACGGACGGTGAGGGCCAATGGCACCAGGAAGCTGCGCAGGGCACGCAGGGCGAGGCGCAGGTCTCAGATCGCGGCAGCAGCCGACTTGGGCGAGCTCGGCAACCTCGACCCCTACCTTCGTCTCAGGTGCCCCTCTTCGACGATTTGCGAACCTCCTCGTGGTAGAAGAAGTTCACCATGACGGGAGGGGCGTCGAAGGACCAGCGCATGGTGTCGTCGTCACGCACGTAGGGCAGGCCGACGCATGCGGCGTACTCGCGTAGCTCGGCGTCGAGCCCTTCCCAGTAGGCACGGCTGCCGTGCAGGAAGGTCTCCTCGTAGAGGGGCACAAGGCCAGGATGCCGTTCGCGTATGTAGCCCATGATGGCGGCGCGGTAGCTCGCCCCGCGCAGGTTGAGGTTCTCGAGCCACACGAGGTTGCAGTGGTCGCGCACGCGCTCCACGATGACAGGCACGTCGGTGATGCCGGGGAAGATGGGCGAGATGAAGCACGTGGTGCGCACCCCTTCGGCGTGAATGCGCTCCATGGCGGCCAGGCGGCGCTCGATGGACACGGCGCGGTCCATGTCGGCACGGAAGGACTCATCGAGCGTGTTGATGGAGAAGCCCACGCGCGCCTCCGGAAAGGTCTTGATGAGGTCGAGGTCGCGCAGCACGAGGTCGGACTTCGTCTGTATCGAGAGCCGTACGCCGCTGCCAGCGAGCTGCTCGAGCAACGCCCGCGTGCGCCCGTACTCGGCCTCCTCGGGAAGGTACGGGTCGGTGACCGAGCCAAAGAACAGCTCCTTGCCCGCGTAGCGCTCCGGATGCGTGATGTCCGGCCACACCTTCACATCCAGGAACTCGCCCCACGGCTCGGAATGGTTCGAGAATCGCTTCATGAAGCAGGCATAGCAGTACGCGCATGCGTGCGTGCAGCCCACGTAGGGGTTCACCGAGTAGTCGGCCACGGGCAGGTTCGACCTGGTGAGGACGGACCTGACCTCTTTTATGCGGACCACGGGCTCCATGTGCGCACCTCCTCGGACCTCGCTACCACGTCTGCCAGCGCACGTTCTTCTCGACCGATACCTCCACCTGGCGGGGCGTCTCTGCATCCGGCGCGGACCAGCCCAGCACCACGAGCGCAGGAAGGTACCAGGGCTCAGGTATGCCCAGGAGCTCGCGAATCTCGACCGGCTCCCTCTTGGTGGGGATGTGCACGACCGATCCCAGGCCCTCGGCCGTGGCGGCGAGCAGCATGTTCTCCACGAGCGCCCAGGCCGCGCCGTAGTCGTTGAGGCCCCAGCCACCGCCCTCCTCACTGATGGGGTACTTGCAGTGGAACGTGGGCGCGATGACGCAGGCGGCCTCGGCCACCATGGACCGCTGACGCGGGTAGGCTATCTTCATCATCTCCTGCTGGGGGGTCCTCGGCTCCTTGAAGCGACAGGGGACATTGCGGATATGCTTGGAGAGCTCCAGGATGCCCGCCCTCTCTGAGAGCACGACCAACTGCCAGCGACGTTGGTGGTTGGAGGACGGCGCGGCAAGCCCTGCCTCGACGATGCGCTCGATGGCCTCACGCGGGATGGGCCGCTCCTCGAACTGCCGGATGCTGCGCCGCCTGTGGACCGTCTCGTAGAATTCCATGTCGCTATCCCTTCTCGCGGTATCCCCGCGGCTCTTCGCCCATCAGCTCGGTGAGGCCCTCCGTGAACCGTCGCTGCAGGCCGACGAACGCCTCCTGCTCCCCGGACGAGAGCAGCGACATCGCCTTGTCCTCGGCCCAGGTGACATGCCGTATCACGCTTTCATAGCACGCCCGACCAGCGTTGGTGAGCGTCACGGTCTTCTCGCGACCACTCTGCGCGCTGGGCGAAACCTCAGCGTGACCGGCTGTCACAAGCCTCTTCACGACGAGGTTGACTGCCTGCTTGGACTCGTACACGCGCGCTGCGATATCACGCTGCGTGATGCCATCCTTCGCATAGAAGAGTGCGTTGACGACCATGAGCGACTTGGCCGTCATGCCGTTGCGCTTGGCGAAGGCGTCGTAGAGCGAGAACTGCTGGTCTCGCAGCATGCAGTAGCGATATGCGTTGCGCCTGGCCTCGCGGTCCACGCGGCCACCTCCCTGCTCGCTGTCGATAGTCAATATATTTACCTTTTAGTATAGCACGTGGAGGACTGTATGCACGTGACGGATGCGAACGGGCCGATCTGCCCGTGTCGGTCGACGGCTCCGGACGAGATCGGCGCCTACGGGCATGTGATTGAGATCTGACCGCTGCGACGACGACCGCGAACACGGCGAGACGATTCTGGGAGTGCCCTGGAAAGGAAAATCGTGACTTGTGCAGGGTCTGCTCGATCGTTGGAAAGAAAAAACCGGAGTTGTGCGGAGTCGGGGCCAGGGGCGGAAAGGAAAAGCTCGACTTGTGCAGGGCTTGGGTCGGCCGTGGAAAGGATTTCGTAGAGTTGTGACCCCCGCTGACTCTCACAACTCGGGTTTTTTCTTTCCAACAAGGAAGTCAAGGACGCACAACTCCGGCTTTTCCTTTCCGGGGTCGGGCGCCACCCCGCACAACTCCGGCTTTTCCTTTCCGGGGTCGGGCGCCACCCCGCACAACTCCGGCTTTTCCTTTCCGCCCCTGGCCCCGACTCCGCATAACTCGGGAATTTCCTTTCCGACAGCAGCCCTGGCGCCGCCCTGTCCCGCCGAGCCGGAAATAGCACCAGTGGCACCGGCATCCTACTCCCGCTCCCCTGGCGCAAGCTCCCTTACGAGCTCCATAACCTGGCGCACTAGAAAGTCGCGCTCGTCGGAGTCGAGGTCGAGCGCCGCCCGCGCCATGAGTGGCCCTGTCGTCCGCCAGTTGGTCCGAAGGTCATGGAAGCGAGGCTGGTCTCCCGCCTCGAACACCGAAAAGAGCGCCTCCACGAACCTCTGCCGCTCTGTTGGCGTCGCCCGGGCTATCCAAGCGTTGAGCGAGCTGTCGACGTAGCTTGCCGTTCGACCGATACCCTCGGCCCGCGCGAAGTCACAGCCATCCACCTCCCAGCTCAGGGGGTCATGCTGCGCGAGGCCGCTGCCGATGCTCCTCACCACCGTGACATCCTGGCCCTCCCGCTCGAAGAGCATGCCGAAGACCGACGAGCGCGGGATCGTCTTGTCCGCCGCAACGGGCCTCGCGTCGGACTCCAGCTCGGAGAGCATCGCTGAGGTGAACCCAGGGCCGTCGTGCGAGAAGCAGCACGCCAGGCGGCCACGCACCGCCCGTGCGCACGTCACCCCGGCATAGATGGCGAGCGTGCCGCCTTTGGAATGGCCCCCGCACCACAGCGTCCCAGGAACGCGAGACGCAACCCGCTCGAGGTAGCTCAGGGCCTGTGCCTGGGAGGGCATCTGCACCTGAAACGCCATGTTGAAGTTCTCCTTCCAGCCCAGAAGGGTGTTGTCGGTCCCGCGGAACGCCACGTAGGTCTGCTCGGGCAGGATCCTGAACGACATGGCGGAGAACTGCATCTCGGTGACCCTATCCAGCTGTGTCACGTAGCCGCAGAGCAGGACGTCACGAAAGCGAGGGCTCGCCGAGAGGGCGGAGAGCAGCCGCACCGCACCGCGAGGGTCGTACATGGCATCGGTCATCTCGTGCAGCCAGTCGGAGCGCCACAGCTCGTGCACGGGCAGGCCGGGCCAGCCCCAGGCGTCCGTAGCCGCAGAGGGGAGCTGGAAGTAGGACAGCTGGGAGAGCACCAGGCTGTCGACGCGGCACAGGGGGCGCTCCGAGAACGGCTCACCATGCTCCCAGACGTAGTCGACGATGTTCTTGAACGTCTCAGGCACCGCGACTGCCCCCCTCCCATCATCGGCCAAAGGCCGTCGCCGGGCATAGCCCGGCACGACGTCGCCTACTTCTTGTGCTTGCGGTAGCGCCGCCGTGTGGCGTGCGCGCTTGCCTTGCGATCCGTGCGCTTCAGGCGCGCGATGACATCGTCCGCGCTCTCGCCCTCAAGGGCACCGCGCAGCGCGACCACCTGGTCGCGCAGGTGCGCCGCCCGCTCGAAGTCCATGCGCGCGGCCGCCTCCGCCATCTCCTCCTCGAGGGCCTGAAGCACCTGCGACACCTCCTCGGGGGGAAGCTGCGAGAGCTCGTCGGCGACACCCTCCGCGGTCGCGGCACGCTCGGCGGGCGCGCCGTCCGCACCGCTGTAGAACGCCCCGTGCCCGAGCGTGTCCCCCCGGCTGCGCCCCTTGCCCTCCAGCGTGGCGTCCGCCTCGGAGATGAAGCTTGCCACGTCGGTGATTGACTTCTTGATGGTCTTGGGCACGATGCCATGCTCCCGGTTGAACACCTCCTGGATCGAGCGCCGGCGGGCGGTCTCGTCGATGGCCTCGCGCATGCTGTCGGTGATGGTGTCGGCGTACATGATGACCTCGCCGCCGGCGTTGCGCGCCGCCCGACCCATCGTCTGGATGAGGGAACGCCTGTTGCGGAGGAATCCCTCCTTGTCGGCGTCGAGGATGGCGACAAGCGACACCTCGGGGATGTCGAGGCCCTCGCGCAGCAGGTTGATGCCGACCAGCACCGATATCCTGCCCACGCGCAGGTCGCGGATGATCTCGACGCGGTCGAGCGTCGCGGTGTCGGAGTGCATGTAGTTGACCCTCACGCCCTCGTCGAGCAGGTGCTCCGTGAGGTCCTCGGCCATCCGCTTGGTGAGGGTGGTCACCAGGACGCGCTCGCCCCTCTCCGCACGTGCCTTGATCTCGTCCATGAGGTCGTCGATCTGCCCGCGCACCGGCCGGACGTCGACCTTGGGGTCGAGCAGGCCCGTGGGACGGATGACCTGCTCCACCGACTGCTGGCTCACGCGCTCCTCGTAGTCGCCGGGCGTCGCGGACACGTAGATGTACTGGGGCACGCGCTGCTCGAACTCGTCGAAGCGCAGCGGCCGGTTGTCGAGCGCCGAGGGAAGCCTGAAGCCGTGCTCGACCAGCGTGACCTTGCGCGAGCGGTCGCCCTCGTACATGCCCCTGATCTGTGGCACCGTCACGTGGCTTTCGTCGATGATGCAGAGCATGTCCGACGGGAAGTAGTCTATCAGCGTGTAGGGCGGCTCGCCGGGCATGCGGCCGTCGAGGTGGCGCGAGTAGTTCTCGATGCCCGAGCAGAAGCCCATCGTCTCGAGCATCTCGAGGTCGTATGCCGTGCGCTGGGCGAGGCGCTGCGCCTCGAGCAGGCGGTCGGCTGCCTTGAGCTCGGCCACGCGCGCCTCCAGCTCGTCGGACACGGTCGTGAGCGCATGCGTCACCTTGGGGCGCTCGGTCACGTAGTGCGAGGCGGGCCAGATCGGGACGGCGTCAAACTCCCGCACCAGCTCGCCGGTGACCACATCGACCTCGGCGATCAGCTCGACCTCGTCGCCGAAGAAGCTGATGCGCAGGGGGTTCTCGCCGTAGGGGGGAAACACGTCGACGGTGTCACCGCGCACGCGAAAGTGCCCGCGCTGGAGGTCGTAGTCGTTGCGGTCGTACTGGATGTCTATGAGGGCGCGTATGAGGTCATCGCGCTCGAGTGGCTCGTCCTTGCTCACCGAGGGGGCCAGCCCCGCGTAGTCCTGTGGGCTGCCGATGCCATAGATGCAGCTGACCGAGGCCACCACGATGACGTCGCGACGGGAGAGCAAGCTCGAGGTCGCCTGATGCCGGAGCTTCTCGACCTCCTCGTTGATGGAGGCGTCCTTCTCGATATAGGTGTCGGTCTGCGGGACGTAGGCCTCCGGCTGGTAATAGTCGTAGTAGCTCACGAAGTAGACCACGGCGTTGTGGGGAAAGAGCTCCCTCATCTCGCTGGCCACTTGGGCCGCCAGGGTCTTGTTGGGCTCCATGATGAGCGTGGGACGCTGCACCGCCTCGATGGTCTTCGCCATGGTGAAGGTCTTGCCCGAGCCCGTGACCCCCAGCAGCGTCTGGTAGCGCAGGCCGTCCTCGACGCCCCGCGCCAACCGCTCGATCGCCTGGGGCTGATCGCCTGCGGGCTCGTAGGACGACACCACCTCAAGGCGCGTGCCACCTGACTCCCTGCCGAAGCGCCGGAGCTCGCCCCCGAAGCGTTCCTGCTGATCCGTGTTCGCTGACATGCCCCTCCCTCGATTGGTGGAACTAGTGTACTATCATTTGGCGTCGCGTGCGGCCGTGCCATCGCATGCCGGTGTCGCAGCCGCCCGTCGGTGGGCGTCGCCATGCGGCACCCCACACGGTAGAATCATACGAGCAGGCAACCTCGTCGTCAGTTGGAGTCTCCATGCCCCTCGCACCTCATCGACATCGTCACCTCGGAACGCGCGGCGGCACCGTCACGCGCGCGCTGCTCATCATCGTCGGCATCACCCTGACCCTCTTCGGCCTCGTCTTCCTGGCAGCGACGCTCGCGCTCCTGTTCGAGGGTGACCGCGACGCCCTCTACCTCTTCCCCTTCGTCCTCGCCTCCTGCGTGGGAGGCGTCTTCATCACGGCCTCGCAGGCGAGGGACGCCAAGGAGGGGCAGCCGTCCTCGGGTGGTGCCGGGCCCACCTCCGTCGCGTCCGCTCCCACCACTCCCCCACCCGGCACTGCTGCCCCCGCACCCTCCCCGAGCCAGCGCGACGAGGCCACCAGTCCCACGCCATCAGCGGCGACGACCGCCGCTGCCGACTCGTCCGCGAGCGTCGCCCAGCTGGTGGTGCGCTCGTCCGACCTGTTCGCCACGCTGCGCGACCTGGTCGGCCACGAGGGGACGGCAGGGTCGGACAAGCGCCACCTCGTCACCATGCTCGAGGCCGCCGGCGTCATGGCATGGCCCGACGCGCCCGCCTGCGAGGGCGGCCAGCTCTTTCGCACCGACCACTTCTGGATCCGGCTCAACCCCGACGAGCTCAGCGAGCGGCACTACGACACGCTCCTCATGACCGAGGCCGCCCTCAGCGTCAATCAGGACCTCCCCGAGGTGCGCGCGCATGACAGGGCGAGCGAGCCGGCGCTGCAGGCGGTCCTGGGGCTCATGCGGGGCATGTGCGATCAGGACATCCCGCACTCCGACATCACCGACGAGGGCCTGCGAGCCTGCTATGGCGACACGGCTGCCGGGGCAAGGTCGGGCGAGTGGCTCGTCCGCTCCCGGATCTGTCATGCGGCGGAGTGTGCGCGCACCCCCTTCCGTGTCGTCTTCGACCTGCGCTGCAACGTCGCCGACGGGCTCGTCGTGATCGATCTCGAGATTCCCCGTCCCCGCTGCATGGCCATCTTCGCGCGCGACGCGGAGTCCCAGGCGAACCTCGCGCGCGCCTACGCCCTGCGTCTCTCCACCCTGCTTGCGCGCCAGTCCTTTGCCACCTCGGGCAGGGTGCGTCGCGTCGTAGTCAACGGCCACGAGCACGGGAGCGACAGGGCCGTGCTGTCCATCGACTTCTCGGGCCCGGTCCTGGATGCGCTGCTTGAGGCGGCCCGCGGCCCTCAGGTCGAGTCCGCGTTCCCCCGCGACCCAGCCATCAGGGCGTGGGTCGAGCCGATCGAGCCGTTCGTTCCCCTCGACAGCCCGCTCGCCTTTCCCGCCCACGCGCGGACCTTTCCCGAGCTCGACACGCGTCCCGCGTCGGAGGCGCTCGCGCGCGCCTGCCGTGTGGCGCGCGTCTGCGATCTCGGCATCAACGAGAGCGCCTTTCGCATCGCCGCATGGACGTCCGTCAGCCAGGAGCTGGGGGACACGACGGAGCAGGCGGTCTCGGCACTGGTCGCCCTGCGCGACAAGACGCAGGACATCACCGTTGCCGAGGCGTGCGCGCACACCATGCGAGCGCTCGTCGACGGCGACATCGACCTCGACGACCTCGGAAAGGTTGCCTCGCTGTTCGTGGAGGGCTCCGCGCTCGACAAGGCCGTGAGCCATGCCATCGAGCTGCTCGACGACTCCCAGGGCCCTCCTGATCCCGAGGCCGCGCTCAAGCTGCTCGAGGAGGCGCTGGCACCGATCGACGACATGGGTGCCTACCTCGACGACGAGACGACGGTCTATCGGTACTTTGGTTCGGTCGCCGAGCGCGTCCGTCACAACCTCTCGGTCGACGAGGGGGGTCGGACCATCGCCCTCGTGCCGGACTCCTACTTCAACGCGCACAGCAACGCGTCCATCGCCCTCGGCATGCTCGGGCGCAACGAGGAGGCGCTGGCGCACGCCGACGTCTGCCTGCGCCTCGCCCCCACCTCGACCTATGCCGCGATGCGCAAGGTGCGCGTGCTCGAGGCGCAGTCGCGCATCTTCAAGGCCGCAGACCTCATCATCGAGACGCTCTACCACGCGAACACCCCTCGCGACGCCTCCATATGCCACTACCGTCTCGCCTACATGCAGTGGAAGCTCGGTCGCGAAAGCCTGGCGGCCGCCTGCTACCAGCGCTCCCTCTCCTGGGACACCGAGATGTCCGCGCAGGCCCGAGAGGAGCTCGACGACCTGCTGCAGTCCTCCCCCGTCCTGACGCGCCCCACCAAGGAGCAGGCCGATGCCCTGCTGATCCAGGAGGGCATTCCGCTGGGCTGCACGGAGGAGGACGGGGGCCAGCTGCTCGCCGCGGCCGTCGCGTGCATGGACCAGGGGGTGCTGATGTCCGCCCGCCCGCTCATGGCCTCGATCTTCGGCATGACGAGGGACGACGTCATGATGGGGGTCTATCGCTCGTTGAGCGTCTCGGTGTAGAGCCGCTGGTATCCCGCGTAGGTGTCCTGCACGCTCTTGAGGTAGAGCGCCGTCTCGGGGTAGGCGATGGCATCGGCGATGTCGCCGCCGCCGGACAGCCAGGACGTGACAGATCCCGGACCTGCGTTGTAGGCGGCGATCACCTCGTCCGTCGACCCAAGCTGCCCCGTCAGCTGGGCGAGATAGGCACAGCCGTACTCTATGTTGGTCTGCGGGTCCGTGAGGTTGTCTGGGTCATAGCTCCACCGGTCGACCAGGCCGTAGGAGGCGAGCTCGGCCGAGGTCGCCGGCATGATCTGCATGAGCCCGACCGCACCGGCACCGGAGACGGCATCTGGGTCCCAGTTGGACTCGCACTTGATGACGGCGCACACGAGCAGGGGATCGACCCCGTGGCGGCCCGACGAGTCCAGGATCTCGGACTTGTAGTTGATGGGCAGGCGGAAGCGCCCGAACTGCTCTGAGGGCAGGCCTGCCAGGCCGAGGCTCAGCGCCGCGACGAGCGCCATGGCGAGGATGGGAATCGTGCGATACCAACGCCAGAACCGCGTTGCCTTGTCATGAGCCATGTGCCATCCCCCTCTCAGCGTACCAGGCCCTCGCCGCCGCGCGCAGCTGCTCGGGCGTCCCCGCATTGTCGATGACCGTGTCAGCATGCGCGCGCAGCCACTCATCGCTCGGCTGCCGAGCCGCACGCGCGTCAAAGTCGGCTGCGGTCATCCCCCGCGCGACGGCGCGACGGCGCCGCTCCCCCATCGGGCACACCACCACGACGACCTCGTCGGCAAGCGCGCGCAGGTCGTCGATGCGATCGAGCAGGGGTACCTCTATCAGGCAGATCGCCGGTGCGGCCTCGCTCGCTGCCAGCCGCTCGACTCGCTCCCCAAGCAGCGCACGGATTGCCGGCAGCTCGATGGACTCCAGCAGCGCCGTCTGCTCTGCCGAGCGGAAGGCGCGCGCCGCGAGCAGCGGACGATCGAGCTCGCCCGTCCTTGGGTCGAGGAGATCCTGTCCGAAGGCGTCGGCGACCGCCCTCGTGGTGGGCGACCATGCCACGAGCACCTCCCGTGACAGCTGGTCGAGGTCTATGCGATGGCACCCGAGCGCCTCGAGCTCACGCGCCACGGACGACTTGCCCGACCCTATGCCTCCCGCCAGGAGAACCGTGTACACAGCCCGTGCCCCTACGAGCGGGTCTCGAACTTCTTGTGGCACGAGGGACAGGTGACGCGCATCCTTCCCTTGCCGCGAGGCACCCGCATCTTCTTCTTGCACGACGGGCAGGTCAGGTGCTTGTAGGCGCGCCTCTCGGCAAGGACGGCCCGGGGGTTGCGAACCCATTGCGCGACAGGTCCGATGGCCTCGAGAAACGCCCGGTTCTCGCCACGACGGGCCGGGACGTTTGCGGAGGTCATCCTCCAGCAGGCATAGACGGCCGGAACGAGCGCCACCACATTCAGCCACTGCGAACGCACGAGCAGGTTGAGCAGCAGCAGGAGCACCGAGAGGCCCACGGCGGTGTTGCCCAGCTCATCGGCACCGTAGCGACCACGCATCCAGCTCATCAGACGCTCGGGGAGCGATTGGTTCGACATAAGATCACCTGACATTCGAAACTGGCAGACGGTATTCCAGACCACTATACACATGCTCCATGCCGTCCGAAGACACCTTCACCATTTCGCACGAATCCCCGCGACTTGTGACGCTGTGACGCTGCCACGCCGAGCCGGAAAGGAAAAGGCAGACCTGTGAGCGACGGCGTCCGGACCTGGAAAGGAAAATGCCGAGTTGTGTCTGGTCGGGGCGCAGGGCGGAAAGGAAAAGCCGGAGTTGTGCGTGGCTGTGGTCGAGGTCGGAAAGGAAAATGCCGAGTTGTGCGAGACTGGGGTCGAGATCGGAAAGGAAAAGGACGAGTTGTGCGGGCCGTCAGCGTCACAGATCAGGGATTGTCTTTCCACAGGGCCCACGTGGCACGCACAAGTCGGGCTTTTCCTTTCCGGAAACATGGCACCCTTCACACAACTCCGGCTTTTCCTTTCCAGGGACACGGTCCGCCACGCACAACTCCGGCTTTTCCTTTCCAGGGACATGGTCCGCCGCGCACAAGTCGGGCTTTTCCTTTCCGGGGTCCAATGCGCAGCTTGGAGCCTGCCCCGATGTGCAACCACAGGCCATGCCCGGCACACCAAAGACGGGGCCACCCTCAGGTGACCCCGCCCATACGTCAGCCATGCAGCCTAGGAGCTACGCCTCGACGGGAGCCTCCTCGACCGAGACCTCAGGCTCGGCCTCGGGCTTGTCCATCGGCTTGACCTCGACCTCGACGCCCAGCGTCTCGGCGGCGGCCTTCATGGACAGGGAGATGCGGCGACGGTCGAGATCGATCTCCATGACCTTGACCTGCACGGGATCGCTCACGGCGCAGACCTGCGCAGGGGCGTCGACGTGCTGCTTGGCCATCTCGGAGATGTGGACCAGACCCTCCACGCCGTCGCCCAGGTCGACGAAGGCGCCGAAGGTGACCAGCTTGGTGACGGTGCCCTCCACGATGGCGCCGACAGGGTACTTCTTGACGAGCGTGCGCCAAGGATCCTCGGTGGTCTGCTTGAGGCCGAGGGAGATGCGCTCGCGGTTGAGGTCGACGTCGAGCACCTGGACCTCCACCTCCTGGCCGACCTTGACGACCTCGGAGGGATGGTTGACGTGGTTCCAGGAGAGCTCGGAGATGTGGATCAGGCCATCGATGCCACCGAGGTCGACGAAGGCGCCGAAGTCGACGATGGAGGAGACGGTGCCCTTGAGCTTCATACCACCCTGCAGCTTGTAGAGGATCTCGGAGCGCTCGGCCTTGCGGGCCTCCTCGAGCACCACGCGACGGGAGAGGACGACGTTGTTGCGATTGCGGTCCATCTCGATGACGCGGGCCTCGATGCGGGTGCCCATGTAGGCGGTGAGGTCCTTGACGCGACGGAGGTCGACCAGCGAGGCGGGCAGGAAGCCGCGCAGGCCGATGTCAAGGATGAGACCGCCCTTGACGACCTCGATGACCTCGCCCTCGACGTTCTCGCCGGCGTTGAACCGCTCCTCGACGCGGTTCCAGGCGCGCTCGTACTCGGCGCGCTTCTTGGAAAGGATCAGGCGGCCCTCCTTGTCCTCCTTCTGGAGGACAAGCGCCTCGATCTCGTCGCCCAGGGCAACGATCTCGGAGGGGTCGACGTCCTTGCGGATGGAGAGCTCGCGCGAGGGGATGACGCCCTCGGACTTGAAGCCGATGTCGAGCAGGACCTCGTCGTGCTCGAGCTTGACCACGGTGCCGGTGACCAGGTCGCCTTCGTCGAAGGCGGTGATGGTGCCATCGATGAGCTGGTTCATCTCCTCGTCTGACACGTCGTCAAGAGAGAAGATGGACGAGTTCTGAATCTCACTCAAAGGTGGACCCCTTTCGAAAACGGGGCCCCGATCTACATGATCGCTGCCTTGGGCGGCGGGCACGTGGCCACGGTCGCAGTTGGAAACTTACATGCTCTCGGGGGCCGATAGATACAAGCGCACGAGCGTCCTACTCATGCGCCCGTAAGGGTACCTGTTTTGACCTGTGCATTTCAAGCGTTAGGCTGGTTTTTCTCATGATGTGTCGGGAATTGGCACAGGGAGACGGGCACCTGCAGCGCAGACAGTGCGACGGTTGAGCCGCAGAGCATCTGTGGACATGCGGTCCCACACGTGGGATCGGAGGGTGCTCCACCGATTTCCACTTGCTTCTTTGATGTTTCGCCCCCTCGCATGCACTACCATGGCTCGCAGACACCAACCGCACAGGGAGCCGTCATGGACGCCAGCGCCTACGCCAACCACGTCGCCATCCTCCGGGAGGAGCTCGTCCGCGCCCTCGGCTGCACCGAGCCGATCGCGGTGGCCTACGCCTCGGCCCTCGCGCGCGCCGCGCTCGGCACGATGCCGGAGCGCCTGTGGGTGGCATGCAGCGGCAACATCATCAAGAACGTCAAGTCGGTCACCGTGCCCAACTCGGGAGGCATGCGCGGCGTCGAGGCGGCGGCTGTGCTCGGCGCGCTGGGCGGCGACGAGACGCGTGCGCTCGAGGTGCTCGAGGCCATCGACGAGACCGACCGCACACGGGCCGCGCGCCTGGTCGCCACCGGCATCTGCACGGTCGAGCTGGCCGAGAGCGCGCCCAAGCTCTACGTGCGCGTGAGGGCGACCGCCCACGGCCACGTGGCGGTCGCCCGTCTCGAGGGACGCCACACCAACGTCACCGAGCTCACCTGCGACGGAACGCCCGTCAGCGTGGCCGGAGTCACCGCCGCCGCAGCGGACCCGACGACGACCGTCGAGGATCCGCGCGCCGCCCTCTCCCTTGCCTCCATCTGGGAGTTTGCCCGCACGGCAGACCTCGCGGACATAGACGGGATCGTCAGCGCGCAGATCAGCACCAACAAGGCCATATCCGACGAGGGCCTGCGTGGGAGGTGGGGTGCCAACATCGGGCGCACGCTGCTTGCCAGCCGCGCCAACGACATCACCTGCAGGGCGCGCGCGAGCGCGGCCGCCGGCTCGGACGCCCGCATGAGCGGCTGCGCCATGCCCGTGGTCATCTGCTGCGGCAGCGGCAACCAGGGCATCACCTGCTCGCTGCCCGTGCTCGAGTACGCGCACGAGCTGTGGGTCGGCCACGGGGACCTCGTGCGTGCCGTAGCGCTCTCCGACCTCACCGCCGTGCACGTCAAGTACTACGTGGGCGAGCTCTCCGCCTTCTGCGGGGCGGTCAGCGCCAGCTGCGGCGCCGGTGCCGGCATCTGCATGCTGCGCGGCGGCAGCTTCGAGCAGTTCGAGGCGACGGTGGTCAACACCCTGGTCAACGTGGGCGGCATCGTGTGCGACGGGGCCAAGCCCAGTTGCGCCGCCAAGATCAGCGCCGCGGTCGACGCTGCCATCCTCGGCTGCGACCAGGCCCTCTCGGGCGACAACTTCCTGCCGGGGGAGGGCCTGGTGGGCAAGACGCCCGAGGAGAGCATCCGTGCCATGGGTCGCGTGGGTCGCGTGGGCATGCAGCCCACCGACGTCGAGATACTCAACATCATGATCGGCAAGACCGACGTGTAGGGAGGGCGCCGGCGCCTCGTGTCGCAGAGCTGCCAACGCTGCCGTGAGCCGGCCCGCGACGGCACCGGGAGCCAGCCGGCGGACGTCCCACCCCAGCCCAGCCCTCTCAGGGGACGAAGCCCTCGTCCTCGAGCAGGTCTCCCCCGTCGGCGGCCTCGGTAGCCAGCTGGTCGCAGCGCTCGTTGAGCGGGTGTCCCGCATGGCCCTTGACCCACACCCAGCTCACCCGATGCGGCTCCATGGCGGCGAGCAGGCGCTTCCACAGGTCCACGTTCTTGACGGGCTGCCGCTGCGCGTTGCGCCATCCCCTCCTGATCCATCCCTGGACCCAGCGCTGGTTGAAGGCGTTCACCACGTACTGGGAGTCGGAGTGCACCTCGACCTCGCAGGGGCGCAGCAGCGTTTCGAGCGCCACGATCACCGCAAGCAGCTCCATGCGGTTGTTGGTGGTCACGCGGTACCCCTGGCTCAGCTCCTTGCGGTGCTCCACGCCCGCAGGATCGGTGTACAGCAGCACGGCCCCGTAGCCGCCGCGACCGGGATTGCCGCGCGAGGCGCCGTCGGTATGCACCGTCACCCTCATGAGCTCCGCCACCACGCTACTTGGCCTCCGCCCAGGTGCTGCCCACGCTCACGTCGGTGAGCAGGGGGACGCGCAGCTCGGCCACGCCCTCCATCGTCTCGCGCACCAGCGCGGAGAGCGCCTCGACCTCGCCGATGGGCACCTCGAAGTCCAACTCGTCGTGGATCTGCAGCACGAGCTTGGCACGCAGGCCCTCCTCGCGCAGACGCGCCGCCACGCGCACCATGGCGATCTTGATGATGTCGGCGGCGGTACCCTGCATGGGATGGTTCATGGCCGTGCGCTCGGCAAACGAGCGCAGCTGGAAGTTGCGGCTGTCGATGTCCTTGGTGTGGCGCTTGCGCCCGTACATGGTGCTCACGTACGCGTGCGCCCGCGCGAAGGCCACCTGCCCCCTGAGAAAGGCGTCCACCCCCGGGTACGCCGCGAAATAGCGGTCAATCATCGCCTGGGCCTCGGCGCGGGGGATCTTGAGCGACGACGCCAGGCCAAAGGCCTGCTGCCCGTACACGATGCCAAAGTTGACCGCCTTCGCGCGGCTGCGCAGCTGCGGGGTCACCTGGTCGACCGGCACGCCGAACACGCGCGCCGCCGTGGCGGCGTGGAAGTCCTGGCCCTCGTTGAAGGCCGCCACCAGATGCTCGTCGGCAGAGAGGTGCGCCAGCAGGCGCAGCTCGATCTGAGAGTAGTCGCAGGCAAGGAACACGCTGCCCTCCGGCACCGTGAACGCGGTGCGCACGCGATGCCCGAGCGCCGAGCGCGTGGGGATGTTCTGCAGGTTGGGCTCGGAGCTAGACAGGCGCCCCGTCGCCGCGACCGTCTGGTTGAGCGACGTGTGGATTCTCCCGTCGCCCTTGATGAGGGCGGGCAGCGCATCCAGGTAGGTCGACTTGATCTTGGCGCGCTCGCGGTAGTCCAGCACGTCAGACACCAGCGGGTCGTCGCTCAGGTCGGCGAGCACCTTGGCGTTGGTGGAGTAGAAGCCCGTGCGCGTCCTCTTCAGGCCGAACGTGGGCAGCCCGCGCACGTCGAAGAGCACATGGGAGAGCTGCATGGGCGAGTCGACGTTGAACTCCTCCCCCGCCGCATCGTGTATGCGTGCCACCATCTCGGCGATCTCGATCCCCAGCTCGGCGGACTGCTCGCGCAGGATGCTCGCGTCGGCATGCAGGCCCGTGCGCTCCATGCCCATGAGCACCGGCAGCAGCGGCATCTCCACCTCGCCCATGAGCCGGGAGGAGCCGTCATCCTCCAGCGCGTCGGCCAGCACCGGCTCGAGCGCCCGTGCGGCCGCGGCCTCGAGCGCAGCCTGCGGAAGCTCGTCGGTCGCCTCGGGCAGCGGGGTCGGGAGGTAGTGGTCGACCAGGTCGGGCACCGCAAACGAGGCCACCTGCACGTGGTCTGAGTCAAGCAGGTAGGCAGCGACGCCCGTGTCGAAGATGCGAGCGGGATCGACCTCATGCGGCTCGATCGAGGAGGGCAGCGAGGAGTCGGCCGGGCAAAGCTCGCGCAGCAGGCCCTTCACGTCGCCGGCGACGAGCCTCCCCTCGCGCACGATGCGCGCGAGCAGCGAGGTCGCCTCGTCTCCCTCGAGGCGCACCAGGGCGTCGGCGGCGGCAAACCAGATCGCCACCGGACCCTCCTCGTCCATCGCAAGGCGCAGGCTCATCTGGCCTCGCGCCTTGGGCGCGTCCCTCGTCTCGACGCAGGCCCCCACCCATGCCCCGCTCTCGATGGCGGCGGAGATGGCGGAGGCACCCTCGGCGACGGCGGGCATGGCGAAGGTCGGCGTGCCGCCTGCGGTTGCCGTCGCATCGGCTCCCCCCAGGCGCACCAGGCGCTTGATCATGCCGGTGAAGCCCAGCGCGGAGAACGCCGCCGTGACCTCCGCTGGGTCGAAGGTCGGGAACCTCGCGTCCGCCAGGTCGAGCTCGATGGGCGCGTCGGTGCGAATGGTCGCCACCTCGCGCGAGAGCAGGGCGTCGTCGACATGCGCCCGGAGGTTCTCGCCCATCTTGCCCCGCACCTCGTCGGCATGCGCGATGACGCCGTCGAGGGAGCCGTATCGCACGATGAGCTGCGACGCTTTCTTGGGGCCGATGCCCGGGACGCCCGGGATGTTGTCCGAGCTGTCGCCCTTGAGGCCATAGAAGTCTGGGACCAGCTCGGGAGCGATGCCATGATAGAGGTCGTCCACGCTCTCGGGATCCATGATGACCACGTCCGACACGCCCTTCTTGGTGCTCACGATCCTGACGTTGTCGGTGGCGAGCTGATACATGTCGCGGTCGCCCGTGAAGAGGTACATCTCGTACCCGGCTGCCTCGCCCCGGCGGGCGAGCGTGCCGAGGATGTCGTCGCCCTCCCATCCCTCAAGCTCCGCCACGGGCACGTCCAGCGCGCCGAGCAGCTCCTTGACCATGGGAAACTGCTCGTGCAGGGACTCGTCCATGGGAGGACGCTGCGCCTTGTACTGGGGCAGCATCTCCATGCGCACGGTCGGCTGGCCCTTGTCGAAGGCGCAGATGATCCCATCGGGGCGGAAGGTCTCGACCAGCTTGACGAACATGTTGAAGAAGCCGAAGAGCGCATTGGTGGCGCGTCCGTCGGGCGCGCTCATGGGCTGGCGTATGGCATGGAAGGCGCGGTGCATGAGCGAGTTGCCGTCGATGACGGCAATGGTGCGACGCGGGGAGGGGGCGGTCTCTGCCATGGGGATCCTCTCGATGGGGTCTCACGATTGTACCGCTGGGGCCGACGGGACGCAGGGGCCACGCGCCGGCAGGGCATGCCGTGCGAGGGCTGCCCGCTAGAGCGGCTCGATCGCGTCGGCGGACAACAGCACTGCATCACCTGCGGCGTGGCTCGCGACCATGAGCGTGCGACCGGCGAGATGGCGCAGCACGAATGCCGCCGCCTCGCGGTGCGTCCGCTCGTCAAGCGAGGAGAAGGGCTCGTCGAGGAGCACGGCGGCGCTCGGGCACAGCAGGGCCCTGACGATCTCCACGCGGCGGCGCTGTCCGCCCGACAGCTCGGCGACGGGGACGTCGAGGGCCTCGGCGGGCAGCAGCTCGCCCAGCGCCTCGCGCACCTCCCCCTCCGGCGGCGCGCCCGCCACGAGCAGCACGTTGTCGACGGCCGTGAGCCGCTCGACGAGGCGCGCGTCCTGAAACACGACGGACACGGTGGGAGGGAGCAGCAACGCCTGGCCATCAAGGACCGGCTGCAGGCCCGCCACCGTGCGCAGCAGCGTGGTCTTGCCCACACCGGACCGGTCCGTGAGGACCGTGCGCGAGCCTGGCCCTCGGTCGACGCTCACGCCGGTGGCGACGGCGATCTCGCCGTAGCCTATGGACGCGCGATCAAGCGTGACGGACGAGGGGACGAGCGCGTTGCCCCCGCCGCCCGGCGCGCGCACGCCTCGCGCCAGCACGAGCGCCAGCCGCCTCGAGGGCACGTCGCTGCGCGAGAGCAGCGACACGAACAGCCGCTCGCACAGCGCCGACAGCGCCACCACCACGATGGTCCAGGCAAACAGGTCGGCCGTCTCGAGCAGGATCTTCGCCTGGTAGATGCGCTCGCCCACCGAGCCGCGGGGGCTGCCGATGAGCTCTGCGGCCACGCCCGCCTTCCAGGCCATGCCACAGACGTTTCTGGCCGTGCCCACGAGATGGGGCAGGACCGAGGGCCAGGCATGCACGAGCGCCCGCACCACCCCACGGACGCGAAACACCGCCAGCATCTCCGACAGCTTGGGATCGATGCCCGCCAGGCCCTCGGCACACGAGAAGTAGACCGCCGGGAACACGGCGACGAACACGGCGATGGCCGACACCCGCCGCGAGCCCACCCAGATGAGCAGCAGCACGATGACGCAGGCGATCGGAACCGACTTGAGCGCCGTCATGACGGGCGCGACGATGGTGCCCGCCAACGGCAGGCGCCGCGCCAGGAACGCCAGGGCGACGGCAAGGGCATAGGCGACTACGAATCCGCTCATGATGCGTGCGAGGGAGAAGCCCACCGTCGCGAGGAAGCTCGGCTGGACGGCGAGCTCCCTCAGGCGCGCGAGCGTGTCGAGCGGGCCGGCCAGCAGGATGGAGCTCCCCATCGCCATGCTCGCCACCTGCCACGCCACGAGCCACAGCGCCACCGCGCCAGCCCGGGCGAGCAGCGCGCGTGCCGACGAGCGGCGCCCGTCGGCACGCGCGCCACCCCTGCTACCCCTAGCTGCCATGCGGACGCGACGAATCACTCGGAGGCGTGCGGGAGGGCATCGGAGGGCTACCCGGCGACGTAGTAGAAGTCGTCTGCCGGCAGCGCGCCACCGACCGAGCTGGGGTCGGCGTCGAAGAGCACCTGCAGGTACCCCTCGAGCGCCTCGCGCATCTCGTCACCCGTGATGCAGACCACGTTGCAGGCCGGGATGGCCTTCTCGGCGATGGGCTCGCTCTCGATGATGCCCGCCTGCACCACGAGCTTGGCGGCTGCCGCAGGGTCGGCATTGACCGCCTCCACCGAGGCGGCATGGCGCTCGAGGAAGTCGGCGACGGCAGCGGGATGCTCGGCGGCGAAGTCGGCGCGGACCACCGTGACGCCCGTGACGGACCTGCTCCCGTCTCCCACGACCTCGTCCCACACCTTCGTGAGGTCGATGGGGGCCGAGAGGGCCGGGCTCTTGGCAAGGGTTGCGGTCACGAAGGGCTGCGGAAGGACGCCCACGGCTGACGGGTCGCTGGCGAGCACCGCGGCGACCTCCGCATGCTCGCTCTTCCACTCCACGCTCACCTCGTCGGCGATGCCGGCCCTCTCGAGCAGGTAGGCGAGCACATACTCAGGGCTGGCGCCCTTGCCGGAGACGTAGAGGGTCCTGCCCGCCAGGTCCCCAAAGCCCCTCACGGACCCGTCGCCCGTGACGACGGAGAGGATGCCCAGCGTGTTGATGTCGATCGCCTGGACCTTGCCGCCGGTCTTGCTGTACAGGACGCCACCGGCGTTGGCGGGCACGAGCGCGATGTCGGCCGTCCCCTGGATGACCATGGGCAGGACCTCGTCGGGGGAGGCGGAGACCGTGTAGTGATAGGTGATGCCCGAGCCCGCCTCGGCCTCCGGCGCCTCCGTCTCGTCGCCGGTGGGAATGCCCGAGGTGGCGTCCATCATGCTGACCAGACCGATGGTGGTCGGCCCCTTGAGCGAGGCGACGCGCACGACCACGTCCTCGGTGGGGGCGTCGGCGGCCCCCGTCCCCGTCTGCCCCTGGCCGCCGCACGCGGCAAGCAGGGCCGAGGCACCCATGGAGCCAAGCAGGGCGAGCGCGTCGCGGCGGGTGAGGGTGAGCTTCTTCATGACAGTGCCTCCTTAGGGCAGTCCGGGACAGCAGGTCGCAGATGCGGCTCAGACCAGTGTATCAAGAGGGCAGGGGAAGACAAGCGCACGCCACGGAAGCACGGCCCGCGCGGCGACGGGGCAGCCGTGGCCACGGAACGCCCCTCCTTTGTCACGAGTGCGTTTCGCGGCGCCCGTCACCTGCCCACCTTCACCTCTCTGCGTGACAATGTGCGGATATGGTTTGTAGCATGTTCCACACGCGCATGCGTCTGGTACCGTAGCCTCGTGGGCATCGTGCGCCACGACATGCCGCAGGGAAGGGGGCCGACATGGCCAAGGACAAGGTAAGCGCCGAGTGGGGCGAGCTGCTCTTCACCGACTCCGACATGCAGGAACGCCTGCCCAAGCCCACATACCGGGAGCTGGCGCGCGTCATCAAGGACGGCAAGCCGCTTGACATCGACATCGCCAACGAGGTGGCCCACGCCATGAAGGAGTGGGCGCTGGAGAAGGGCGCCACGCACTTCACCCACTGGTTCCAGCCGCTGACGGGCATCACCTCGGAGAAGCATGACAGCTTCCTCACGCTCAATGCCGACGGCAGCATCCTGATGGCCTTCTCGGGCAAGGAGCTGGTACAGGGGGAGCCCGACGCCTCGAGCTTCCCCAACGGCGGGCTGCGCACCACCTTCGAGGCCCGCGGCTACACCGTGTGGGATCCGATGAGCCCCGTCTTCATCAAGGACGAGGTGCTCTGCATCCCCACCGCCTTCATCTCCTACACCGGGGAGGCACTCGACAAGAAGACGCCGCTGCTGCGCAGCCAGGTAGCCCTCGAGACACAGGCCAAGCGCGTGCTCGAGCTCTTCGGCCGCACGCCGCACCGCGTGACCACCACCATTGGGCCCGAGCAGGAGTACTTCCTCATCCGCGAGGAGGACTACAAGGCTCGCCCGGACCTCATCCTCACCGGCCGCACGCTCTTCGGCTGCCCGCCCGCCAAGGGGCAGGAGCTCGAGGAGCACTACTTCGGCGCCATCCGCCCCACCGTCAACGAGTTCATGAAGGAGCTCGACGACGAGCTGTGGAGGCTGGGCATCCCCGCAAAGACGAAGCACAACGAGGCGGCTCCCTGCCAGCATGAGCTCGCACCGGTCTTCGAGGACGGCTCCACCGCCATCGACGACAACCTCCTCACCATGGAGAAGATGAAGCTGCTGGCCGGCCGCCACGGCCTGGCATGCCTGCAGCACGAGAAGCCCTTCGAGTACGTGAACGGCTCGGGCAAGCACGATAACTGGTCCATCGCCGCCGACGGCAGGAACTTGCTGGAGCCCGGCCCGCACCCCGAGGACAACCTGCAGTTCCTCGTGTTCCTCGCCTTCCTGGTCGCCGCGGTCGACGTGCATGCCGACCTGCTGCGCATGTCGGTCGCCTCCGCCGGCAACGACCATCGCCTGGGCGCCGACGAGGCGCCGCCGGCCATCGTCTCGGTCTTCCTCGGCGGCGCGCTCTCGCCGGTCGTGGAGGGCCTCATCAGGAAGGAGAGCGTGGAGACCTCCGAGGCGGAGCACATGGACCTCGGCATCCCGCAGCTCCCGGCCGTCCTGCGCGACAACACCGACCGCAACCGCACCAGCCCCTTCGCCTTCACGGGCAACAAGTTCGAGTTCCGCATGTGCGGCAGCCAGCAGAACCTCTCGGATCCCAACGTGGTCATCAACACCGCCGTCGCCGAGCAGTGCGAGCGCTTCGTCGACTACGTCGCCGCCCGCTCCGACGAGGACTTCCTCACCGTGGCCATGCGCTTCGTGCGCCACACCTTCCGCGACCACCGGCGCATCATCTTCGACGGCAACGGCTATTCCCCCGAATGGAAGCGGGAGGCGGCCCGTCGGGGGCTGGCCAACCTCGAGACCACGCCCGATGCGCTCGGCGCGCTCATGGAACCCGACAACGTCGCGTTCTTCGAGCGGTACGGCGTGCTCGACGAGGCGGAGTGCCATGCGCGCTACGTGGCCAAGGCGGAGCAATATGGAAAGCTCATCAACATCGAGGCCAACACCATGGTCTACATGGTGCGCCACATGTACCTGCCGGCGCTCATGAGCTACTCGGGCGACCTGGCCACCTCAGTCGCCACCAAGGCCGAGCTGGGCATCATCTCGCGTGCCGAGAAGGACATCATCGAGCGGCTCACCGCCGGCATCGACGCCATCTACGACCTCACCGCCCTGCTCGAGAAGACGGCCTCCAGCGCCAACGATGCAAGCAACCCCGCCGAGCAGAACGTGATCTGCCGCGACGAGATCATCCCCGCGATGACGCAGCTCCGCGCGCAGGTCGACGCCATGGAGCGTCTCTGCGGCGAGGACTACTGGCCCGTCCCGAGCTACAACCAGATGCTGTTCTACGTATAGGCGGAGGGCATGGGCAGGACGCCCGAGCTGCAGGCCGAGCAGGGCTGAGCGCGAGGGAGGCTGCAGGCCGCACGTCGAGGCGCATCGGCGGCACCACCCCACA
This sequence comes from Atopobiaceae bacterium UBA1367, assembly GCA_002305995.1. Taxonomy (GTDB): domain Bacteria; phylum Actinomycetota; class Coriobacteriia; order Coriobacteriales; family Atopobiaceae; genus UBA1367. The sequence continues at coordinate 43,529 of DBRN01000012.1, read as the reverse complement.
CGCGTCCACCCTCGGGCGGGTGGGCGCTCATTCCCAGGGATGCGACGTCAGGTGCCAACCGTGGCAATGGGGGCACCGGTAGCACCGCAGGTCGCGTGCGCCGTGCTCCGCGCAGCGGGTCATCGCCTCCTCCGCGTCGTACCTGGTTGCATAGCGCTGCTTGCGCTCGCAGGAGCGCAGGCGACGTGCGGCCTCCCTGCGCCTCTCGTCCTCGTCCCTGCGGCGCCGTTCCTGCCCGTAGGCGTCATCGAGCCCACCGAGCCCTGCCTTGAACTCCGCGACCCTTCGCTGCCGGGCGGAGCGCTTCCTGCTTCCCATGACAAGCCGCCCTACGACAGGAACGCGCGCAGGCCGATGCCCAGCAGCACGATGCCACCGACCACCTCGGCGCGATCGCCCAGCAGACACCCGAGCCGCCGTCCGATGGCGAGCGCGACGACGCAGCAGGCGGCCGTGGTGCAGCAAATGATGAGCGAGGAGGACCAGATGCCGACCGCCTGGGCACGCAGGCTCACGCCCACCGCAAAGGCGTCGATCGCGGTGGCGACCGCCTGGAACACCAGGAGCCCCAAGGTGAGGTGCGCCACCCCCTCCTCGGGGCAGGCCCCGTCATCTGGGTGCAGCAGTGCCCCCATGCCCTCACGCACCATGTTCCCGCCGATGACGCCCAGGATCACAAGCGTCACGATGCCGGCGTAGCGCTCGATGAGCGTGGCGGCGAGGCCACCCAGGAAGTACCCCACGAGCGGCATCAGGCCCTGGAAGAGGCCGAAGAGGAGCGGCATGAGCAGCAGGCGGCGCCTGCTCTCCCTTCCGTACGCAAAGGAGTTGGATATGGTGACCGAAAATGCGTCAGCCGACAGGGCGAGCCCCAGCAGCAGAATCTCCCCCACACCCATTCGTCCTCCCGCAGCTCAGCGTACGTAAGCGTATAAGTATAGCGCACGGCGGAGTCCTGCCGCCAGACGAATCCCACATGCGCTACCCTTCTACGTACCATACGCCGACGTCAGATCGAGGTGCCCCTCATGCCTGCCATCATCACGCACCACCTCTTTGGTGAGGAGGCCGCCCGGCGCCTCCCTGGCGAGCCTTCCTACGACGGCGAGGAGCTGCTGGCGTTTCTCCTGGGAAACCAAGGTCCCAACCCCTACTGCTTCTGCTTCACGGCGACCCCGGCGACCATCCAGACGGCCCACCGCCTCTCCGAGCTGATGCACGCGGACAAGGAGGCCGAGGCACTGCTGCTGGCACGCGACGCGGTGAGCCACCTCCCCGTCGGCGATCAGGCCGTCGGACATGCCTTCGTCTTGGGGCTGCTCGCGCACTATCTGCTCGACAGCGAGGCGCACGCCTTCATCGTGGCGCAGGAGCGAGCCATCTGCGACGCCGACGCCGAGCTCGAGGGCGCCCACGACCAGGTGCACGCCCTCATCGAGAGCGAGCTTGACACCTGGACGCTCTGGAGCGCCCGTCACCAGACGATCGCCGACGCCCCCGCCCAGGCAAACCTCGCACGCACCGAGCGCATCGGCCGCGTCGCGGGGACGATCCTCTCCCAGGTCGCCTGGCAGGCCTTTGGGCTGACCATCAGTCCCGACCGCTATGAGGGCTGCCTGCGCGACTGCGAGCTGATCTACCGCGCCATAGACCCGACCGGCAACCCCTATGGCCGCATGATTGCCGGGGCTGAGCGCCTCGGCGCGCGCTACTCGCTCCTGGACGCGCTCTCCCATGCCGCGGCTCCCACCGAGGACTGCCCTGCGGCCAACCTCGACTGCCATCCCTGGCACGACCCGCTGACCGGCGAGGGGAGGGCCGCCAGCTTCGCTGACGTCCTCCATGACGCGCTCGGACGGTGGCCCGCGCTGGCCGAGGCGTTCACGCGGGGCGAGCAGGAGGCGCTCCGGGGCCTCATGCGCAGGGGCTACGACGGGACGCCGCTCGAGCCGACGCCCCAGGAGGCGGACGAGGGCGTCCGCTAGAGCTCGTCGGTCGAGGCCTCCTGGTAGGTCAGGGCGACCTCGAGGTTGCCGTTGCGGCAGCGCAGGTCGTCGATGAGCCGTCGCGCGCGATCGGCGCTCCTCAGCTGCACGTTGTATACCAGCCGGTACAGGCTGCCCATGCTGGTGGTCTTGACGGACACCAACTCATGGCTGGTGGCATGGGCGTCGAGCACCTCGTCGAACAGGCCGACGAAGTCGAGGTCCTCGGGCACGGTGATGCGCACGGTGCGATCGAGGCGCGCCGCCGGGCCACCGACGTTGGCAAGCTGGAGGACGAGGTTCACGCCACCGATGATGCCGCAGACGAGTGTCGCGTGGAGCAGATAGCCCATGCCGCACACCAGGCCGACCGCCATCGCCAGGAAGATGAAGGCGATGTCGCGCGCCTGCCCGGGCACGCTGCGGAAGCGCACCAGGCTGAAGGCGCCGGCGACGGCGACGCCCGCGCCAAGGTTGCCGTTGACCATCATGATGACGACCGCGACGATCGCCGGCAGGGTGACCAGCGTGACCACGAAGCTCTTGGTGAAGCGGCTCCTGAAGCAGTAGATGGCCGCGAGGGCGACGCCAAGGGCAAGCGCGGCGGCCACGCCGACGAGAAACGGCGTCAGCATGAGCTGCGTGCTCGCGGTCGTGGCGTCAGCTGTCGAGAAGATGGATTCGAGCATGCTATGCGTTCCTTTCTAGGCAAGCCCCAGCGCCTGGGCACCGACCAGGCGTCGTCCGACGCGGAGGTTCTCGGGCGTGCGACGCGAGACCTCCCCCACTGTCACAGGGCGCTCGGCATCGACGCGCCGACAGGCGGCGAGCTGCCCGGCGACCGCGGCCCCGTACTTGGAGAAGCGTCCCTTGCGAATGCCCTCCTCGCTGAGGAAGCCGACCAGCCACAGGGGCATGCCGGAGGCGCACTTGACCTCAAGGAGGCTTCGGTCTGGGGGGATGAGCGCGTGGCCGTCCGTCGGGCCGCCCAGGGACACGTCGTCCCAACGGCAGCGGACGGCACGGTCGAAGGTCATGCGAAACTCATGGTCGTCGGGGGCGTAGAACGCCTCGCGGTCGTAGGCCACGAGCATCGCGGGCGCAAGGCCCTCGTAGCGGCCCGCGGAGAAGGCGATCTCCCGCTCGATCTGACCCTGCGCCCCGCGCTCCCCCATCAGCAGGGCATGTGCGTCGGCGAGGGACAGCGTGCAGCGGCGCTTGTAGACGATCCCGGCACACTTCTTCTTCAGCTCGAGGAAGACCGGGTCATCGCGCCCGACCGGCGCGTAGCTGCGGATGCGCAGCTTCTCCTTGTACCGGGGATGCTCCGCCGAGCGACGGGCGAGCAGGTGGCTGGGCGTGTCGTAGTAGACGTTGCGCACCGTCGAGGGCCCGTGCTCGTCGGGAGCCATGTGGGTCGCCATCGTGCGCGCCAGGCGCTCGCGCTGCGCGTCGGTGAGCTGATACTTGGCTTCGTAGCGCCTGAAGACCATCTGTGCCATGGGCAACCTCCTTGACGGTCTCCAGCCTACGGTCCCAACCTGAAACGTGGCTGAGAGACGCTCGCCGGAAGGGAGGTCTAACATGGGCGACACATGGCTACAGGTCAGCTGAAAGCAGCGTGCGCCGAAGGCGGGAACCTCCCGCCATCGGCTCGTCATGGGAACCCCAGCTCGCCGATCAGGGCTTACTCCGCCGCCGGCACCTGTCCGGTCTCGAGGATGCGCGCGAGCGTCTCCTCGTCGAGCACCGGCACCCCCAGCTGCTCGGCCTTGGTCAGCTTCGAGCCTGCCGAGGCGCCGGCCACCACATAGCTCGTGCGCCTGGAGACCGAGCCGCTCACCTTTGCGCCCAGCGCCTTCAGGGCGTCGCCCGCCTCCTTGCGCGTGAGGCGCCCGAGCGTTCCCGTCAGCACGAAGGTGAGGCCCGCCAGCGTCTGTGGCACGGCCTCTGCCGGATCGTCCTCCTCAAGCGTCACGCCGGCGATGCGCAGGCGCTCCACCACGGCGAGGTTGTCGTGTACCGAGAAGAACCCGACGACGCTCGCAGCGATCTTCGGGCCGATGCCATCCACCTGCGCGATCTCCTCCGCCGAGGCGGAGGCGAGGGCCTGCAGCGAGCCGAAGCGCCGCGCCAGCACCTCGCCCACGCTGGCCCCCACATGGCGGATGCCCAAACCAAAGAGCACGCGTGCGAGACCACGGCCCTTCGACTCCTCGACCTGCGCCATCACCTTCCTGGCGATGGTCGGGCCGACCACGATGTCCTCGCCCGCCTTGTTGATGCGGCCAGTCGGCAGCGCTGCCAGCGCGTCCTCGGTCAGGCGGTCGTAGAAGTCGGCCACATCCGAGAGCAGGCCACGCTCCACCATGCGATTGACGAGCTCGTCGCCCAGGCCGTCGATGTCCATGGCGGTGCGGCGGCCCCAATGGATGAGGCGCTCCGACGCCTGCGCCGGGCAGTCGATGGAGACGCAGCGGTAGGCGACCTCGCCCTCCTCGCGCACCGCCGGGCTCCCGCAGCTGGGGCAGGTGGCCGGCATGTCCCACTCGGGGCGCAGGGCGTGCTCGGAGGCGAGGTCGCCCTCCAGCACGGGCCCCACGACCTCGGGGATGACGTCTCCGGCCTTGTGCACCACGATCGTGTCGCCCTCGCGGACGTCCTTGCGGCGGATCTCGTCGATGTTGTGCAGCGTGGCCCGCGCGATGGTGGACCCGGCCACGGTGACCGGGTCGAACTCCGCCACGGGCGTGAGCACGCCCGTGCGGCCCACCTGGATGCGGATCCTGCGCAGGACGGAGCGGCGCTGCTCGGGCGGGAACTTGTATGCGATGGCCCAGCGTGGCGCACGGGCGGTGAAGCCCAAGGCATCCTGGGCGGCGAAGGAGTCGACCTTCACCACCACGCCGTCGATCTCGTAGTCCAGCTCATCGCGGTGAGCCAGGGCGTCGAGGCAGAAGTCGTGAACGCCCCTCGAGTCGGTCACGCGAGCGGCGCGATCGTTCACGTGGAAGCCGCAGTCACCGAGCCAACGCAGGAAGGCGTACTGGCTCTCCACGCCAAGCGGCCCCTCGTCGGCCACGGAGTAGATGAAGGTCGCGAGGTCGCGGTGCGCCGTGATCGTGGCATCCTTCTGGCGGAGGCTGCCCGCCGCGGCATTGCGGGGGTTGGCGAAGACCTGCTCGCCCGCGGCGTCGCGCTCCTCGTTCAGGCGCACGAAGCTGCGCTTGGGCATGTAGACCTCCCCGCGCACCTCGATGTCGTGGCCAAAACCGCCGTCGGCCACGCTCGCGAGGCCCGACGGCGCCAGGGTGCGCGGCACGTCGGCGATCGTGAGCACGTTGGCCGTGACGTCCTCGCCCGTGGTGCCGTCACCACGCGTGGCCGCCCGCAGGAACTGGCCGTCGCGGTAGGTGAGCGCCACGCCCAGGCCGTCGATCTTGAGCTCGCAGGTATAGGCCACCGGGTTGCCCTCGCTGGCCCCGAGCTCACCGTCCGTGCGGGAGAGCCACTCGTCCAGCTCGGCGAGGTCCATGGCGTCGTCCATGGAGTACATGCGGCTGGCGTGGCGCACCGGGGCAAACTGCTCGCCCACGTAGCCGCCCACGCGTTGGGTGTAGCTCTCGGGAGTGACCAGCCCAGGATGCGCATCCTCCAGGGCGAGCAGCTCCTGGAGCAGCCGGTCGAACGCCGCATCGGACATCGTGGGGTCGTCGAGGGCGTAGTACTGGTAGGCGGCGCGAGAGAGCTGCGCATTGAGCTCCGCCGCGCGCTCGGCAGGCGTCTGACGGGCGGATGCCGCCCCATGCTCGCGCCCACCGGAGGCGTGCTCGTCCGCGTCCCCGTCCGCACGCAGTGACATCTGCACCTGATTCTCGCTCATGCGTCTCTCCCCTACCGCCTCGCAACCCTTCCCCATGGACTCCCATCATAGTGGGAATGCCGATGCGACAGGGCGGACAGCCCGCAGGGGCGTGGGCTCACGGGGTCTGCGCGTCCACCCCGACCCGAAGGCACACAGGGAGGCGCACGCCCAGGAGCTGGCCCTGGGCGTGCGCCTCCCCCCACCCGCACCTAGCGGCCGCGGTGCCCCTGCTCCGCCATGCTCTGGTTGGGATTGTCAAACTCGAGCCCGAGCGCGTCGGCGATCGCCTCGAGGATGCCGTTGCTGGACATGGTTGCCCCCGTGGCCGTGTCGACGTCGATGGACTGCTGGCTGAGAACCTCCGCGATGACCTGCGACTCCGCCGCACTGAGGTACGGGGCGTCCTCCTGGCTGGAGGTGACCTCGACTGCGGTGACCTGGCCACCCGAGACGGTGACGGAGGCAGCGATGGTGCCGTTGCGGCCCTGGCCCTGACCGGTGTAGGTGCCATCGGCGACGGACGAGAAGTCCGTGGTGCCGGTCGTGGCGGAGGGCTCGACGATGGTGCCGGTGCCTGGGACGGAGCCGTCTGCGGAGGAGGAGTCACCCCCGTCGGTGGTGGCGGTGTCCGTGGTGCTCTGGTTGGGGAGGGCGTCCTTGCCCAGGGCGTTGGCCACCGCATCCATGATGCCCTGGCTGCTGTAGGTCGCACCCGTGACCGGCGCCACACTGACAGACTGGCTGTCCATGATGCTGCCTATGACCTGCGACTCCGCCCTGCTGAAGAACTCCTCGTCATCCTCGAAGGAGTCGACCTGGATGGAGGTGATGTTCCCGTTGGCCACCGTGACCGTGACGGAGACGGGGCCTCGGTAGCCCTGCGCGGTGCCCTGGTACGTGCCGTCCTGATAGGCGCCCGTGGTCTGACTTGAGGTCTGCTCGGATGCTGCGGCTGCATGCGCGTCGCCGAGGGCATCGACCGCGACGTTGCCCACGTATGTGAGGCCCACGATCGTCGCGGCGGCAAGCGAGCCCGAGACGGCCGGGCTGACGGGGGTGGCGAGCACACCCGCGGGGCAGGCGTCCACGCAGCCGAAGCAGTCGATGCACTCACCATCGCGCAGGAGGCTGCTGGCGGCGTTCTGCACGTCGATGCTCATGGGGCAGGCGCGGTTGCAGGCGGCGCAGCCCACGCAACCGTCGTGCTTGCGAATCTTGAAGAGCCTGGGGAGCGAGATCACGGCGAACACGCCGCCCAGCGGGCAGAGGTACCGGCAGAAGAAGCGGTCCACGAAGAGCGAGCAGATCACGATTGCCAACAGGACCGCACCACCGAGGCCGAGGGCGGCCGCGACGTTGTCGAGCGAGGCGACGTTGCCGAACGCGACCCACGGAGAGAGGGCGCTCGTGTCTGCCTGCGTGATCCAGAGCGCCAGGCACAGCGCGATGACCAGGTACTTGAGATACTTGAGGTCGGAGTCGAGCTCGCGCGGAACCGTGAGCTTGGGGAGGCGGAGGGCGGAGCCGATGGCACCCGCCAACTCCTGCATGGCCCCGAACGAGCACACGTACGAGCAGAAGAACCTGCCCCACAGCATGGTGATGGGCACGGTCGCCAGGAGCATGAGGATGGGCGAGGCCAGCGTCTGAAGCGACGCGGTGCCCGTGACGACCGCCTGGCAGACGCTGCCGATGCTGCCCCACACCAGGTAGAAGAGGCCAGGCATCAGGACGAAGCTGACCAACTGAGCCACGTGACGCGCGATCTGGGTTGCGCTGTGGGCGGGCCTGCGGGCGCCATGCCTGGCGGCGGGACGGCTGGTGGTGGCGGAGGTGCCGGGAACATGGTTGTCGGCAGGGTGGCTATGCGACGCGCTCATGGTGGTACCCCATTCTCAGGTGGCTTTTGATGGTGTCGGTGGCGTGCACGCTACCGTCCTGCGTGATGAGGACGGCCTCGATGCCGTGCGACGCGATCAGGGCGAGCAGGGCGCCGAGGTCCATGGCGAAGGCCGCCGTTGCGTAGGCGTCAAGCTGACCTGCGCGCTCCCCCACCAGGGTCACGGACCTGAGGTCGCCGCCTGTGGGACGACAGGTGCGTGGGTCGAGGATGTGGTGGAAGGTACCCTGTCGGGTCGTGAGTCCCTGCTCGTAGACGCCGGAGGTCACCACACTCGCGTCGGTGACGTCGAGCGTGACGATGGGCGCGGCGGGGACCTGGGCGAGGTTGGCGTCGCGCACCGGGCAGAACGGGTTTCTGATCTGGACCTGCGCCCGGCCGATGACGCGGACGGACCCACCCAGGTTGATGACGGCGCGTCGCACGCCAGCTTGGGTCAGGAGGTCTTGCAGCCTGTCCAGCACGTAGCCCTTGGCGATGCCGCCCAGGTCAACCTGCTGGCACGCACCGAGGGTGATCGTGCTGCCGTCTACGCGGACCTGCGTGTGGTCCACAAGCGGGAGAACGGCGTCAAGCTCACGGGAGCCAGGGATGGCCCCGCCGGCGATGGCCTGCTTCCAGAGCGCGTTTGCGGGCGTGGTGGTGATGTCAAAGCAGCCATCGGTGTCGCGGGAGCACGCGGCTGCGAGCGCGAGCACGGCGAGCGTGTCCGTGTCCGCGTGGGCAAGGCGGCCGTCTCGGTTGAGCCTGGTCACCAGGCTGGTGGGCTTGAAGAGGGACCAGGCGTCGTCAAGCGAGCGGACGACCCTCTCCGCCTGCCTGAGGAGGCCTGACTGGCCCGGGGAGTCGGATGCCACGGTCATGACGTTGGTGGTACCGAGCCCATTGAACATTCTGGTTGTCACATGCATGGCCCACGTCCCTTCGGTGGGAAGGGCGACGCCCATGCCGCCCGTCAGGAATGCATGGTACCGGTGCGGTGACATCTCAAGGTTGACGACAGCGCGGCATACAGGGGGAGCATATGCTTGAAGGGAAGCTGTAAGCCACCTTTAGGAAGGCTGACAGGGGAGCTGGTGCCAACGCTGCCGGCCGTCGGGACGACGATCCCGACGGCCGACGCAGGGGTGGGACACGGGCCTGCCCGGCCTCGCTACGCGATGGAGGTCACCTTGTAGCCGGCGTCCTCGACAGCGCGCTCGAGCCTCTTGTCGGATGCGAGCAGGCCGGCATCGAGCGTGGCCGTGCCGTCCTCGAGCGAGACGCGCACGTTCCTGACGCCTCGCACCGCCTCGAGCGCCTCGGTCACGTGTGCGACGCAGTGCTCGCACATCATCCCCTCGACGGTAAGCCGCTTCTCTGCCATGGGTTCTCCTTCCTCTGCCTCCGGAGAGGCGCTGACGTTGGCGATCGGTGCCGGGGAGGGCGCGGCTATGACGGGCGCCCTCCCCTCGCCCGGCCTCCAGGTGCGCAGGCGCAGGGCGTTGCTCACCACGAAGACCGACGAGAAGCCCATCGCCGCGGCGCCGATCATGGGGTTGAGCGTGATGCCCACAGGCGCCAGCGCGCCCATGGCCACCGGGATGCAGATGACGTTGTAGAACAGCGCCCAGAAGAGGTTCTGCCTGATGGTGCGCATCGTCGCGCGGGACAGCTCGATGGCGGTCGCCACGTCCTGCGGATCGGAGCGCATGAGCACGATGTCGGCCGAGGAGATGGCTACGTCGGTGCCCGCCCCGATGGCGATGCCCACGTCCGCGCGGGCCAGGGCGGGCGCGTCATTGATGCCGTCGCCCACCATCGCCACGCGCGCGCCGCCCTCCTGCAGCTCGCGCACCGTGCGCTCCTTCTCGCTGGGGAGCACGCCGGCGATCACCTCGTCAACGCCACAGGCACGGGCCACCACAGTCGCCGTGCGCTCCTGGTCACCGGTGAGCATGATGGTGCGGATGCCCATCTCCCGGAGCCTGGAGACCGCTGCGACGCTCGTCTGCTTGATCGCATCCGCAACCGCGAGCAGCCCCAGCAGCTGTCCGTCGGCGGCGAGGAACAGCGGGGTCTTCGCCTCGTCCGCCAGGGCGTCAGCCGCCTCGCGCAGGCCCGAGACGTCGATCCCATGCCGCCGCATGAGGCCGGCGTTGCCCGCCACCACCTCGCGCCCGTCCACGCGGGCCACGAGCCCTCCCCCGTCGACCTGCTCGAAGCCTTCCACCACGGGGTCGCCCGCGATGCCGGGGGCCATCTCGTCGACATAGGAGCAGATGGCCACGGCAAGCGGGTGCTCGCTCCTGCGCTCGAGAGCGACGGCGTCAAACAGCAGCTCCACGTCGGTCACACCGTGCGCGAGACGGACGTCGGTCACGCGGGGAGCCCCCTCCGTCACCGTCCCCGTCTTGTCGAGGACCACGGTCGTGAGGCCGCACGCGGTCTCCAGGGCCTCGGCGTCCTTGATCAGGACGCCGTTGGAGGCACCGCGTCCCGTGCCCACCATGATGGCCGTGGGGGTGGCGAGGCCAAGCGCACAGGGGCACGAGATGACCAGCACTGATATGGCATGGGTGAGCGCCGTGGCGAAGTCGTGTGCGACGAGCGTCCACGTCACGAGCGTGAGGGCCGCGAGGGCCAGCACCACCGGCACGAAGACGCCTGCGATGGCATCCGCCTGGCGCTGGATGGGGGCCTTGGAGCCGGTCGCCTCGTCGACCAGCCGGATGATGCCCGCCAGCGTGGTGTCGTCGCCCACGGCATGGGCCTCCATGGCAAACCAGCCCCGGCTGCTCACGGTGGCGCCGGTCACGCGGTCGCCCACGCCCTTCTCCACGGGGACCGGCTCGCCGGTGATGGCGCTCTCGTCTATGAGGGCGCTGCCTTCGACCACCGCGCCGTCCACGGGAACCGACTCGCCTGCCCGCACGATGACGCGATCTCCCACCCGCACCTCCTCGCTGGGGATGGTGAGCTCATGGCCATCGCGCAGCACCGTGGCCGTCTTGGGCGCCAGGTCCATGAGCGCGGTGATGGCGCTGGTCGTGCGTCCCTTGGCACGGGCCTCGAAGAACTTCCCCAGGGTGATGAGCGTGAGGATCATGCCTGCGGAGTCAAAGTAGAGCCCGTGTGCCGCCTCGTGCGCGGCAGGCATGTCCATCGCGCCCATGGCCAACGCGACGCGGTAGGCGCCCACGATGCTGTAGGCTGCGCTTGCCGCCGAGCCGATGGAGACGAGCGAGTCCATGTTTGGGGCGCCGTGCAGCAGCGCCTTGAAGCCCGAGATGAAGTACTGCCGGTTCACAAAGAGGATGGGAAGGCACAGCAGCAGCTGCGTGAGGACGTTGGCCATCATGCCCTGCGGGCCTGCCAGGCCCGGTACCTGCGGCCAGGCGAACATCGGTCCCATCGCGACATAGAAGAGCGGCACCGACAGGATCGCCGACGCGACCAGCTGCCGGCGCCTCTCCTCGATCTCCTGCCGGGCCACGTCGGCTCCCCCATCGGCTGTGGCCCTCGGACCCTGGGTTCCCACCGTCCTGGGATGCGCCCCGTAGCCCGCGCGATCGACTGCCGCACAGACCGCCGCGACCGTCTCCGGGCTGCCGTCGTACTCGAGCTCCATGCTGTTCTTGAGCAGGTTGACGCTCGCCTCGGCGACGCCGTTCACCTCGCCTGCGGCCTTCTGCACGCGCGCCGAGCACGCAGCGCAGGTCATGCCCGTGATGTCAAGGGTCTCCCTCATCGTTGTCAGACCTCCCTCCTGGGGCCATCCGCCTACAATCGTCTCGAGCAGGCACGCAATCCCCGCGTTTTGCAACGGAACATGACGAATGTAGGCGACTCGCCTCCTATGAGAACTGCTTGAGGAGCGTCATGAGCTCATCGATGACCTCGGTGTCGCCCTCCCGCACGCGCTCCACGACGCAGGTCTCGAGATGGTCTTGCAGCACCAGCCTCGAGACCGAGCGCAGCGCGCTCTCGGCGGCAGCCAGCTGCATGAGCACATCGCCGCAGTAGCGATCCTCCTCAAGCATCGCCTTGATGCCGTTGAGCTGGCCTATCGCCCGGTTGAGACGGCGCGTGAGGTTGCGCCGCAGCTCCTCGGAACGTGGCGTGCGCTTCGTGTGACAGCAGCTCATCGTATCATTCTCCTCTCGGATCGCAGCAGATAGTATACCCATATGGGGTATATGTCAACGCATGAGACCTGCCCTGTGAGGGGCGGGACGTCTTCAATTCGTAACACGATCCGAGTTGACGCGGGCAGGCGCTACGGGCTATGGTCTCAATCATGCGTGTCGCGCTCGCACATACGATGATGGCCATGATGGGGATGCCCACGCCCGGGCAGCTCGCCATGACGCATGCGCGTGGCGAGACCGGGCGCCTTCTCGGATAGTCCCTGGCAGGGGGCCATCCACACCCCCTGTCCCTCATCAAGTGGAGCAACCAGGTGATCTCTCTCCAAAACCTCACGAAGGTCTACGAAGGCGGCGAGCACGCCCTCAGCAACGTCTCGCTCAAGGTGGCCGACGGTGACATCTGTGGCATCATAGGCATTTCCGGCGCCGGCAAGTCGACGCTCGTCCGTTGCATCAACCTCCTCGAGCGCCCCTCCTTCGGGCGCGTGATCGTGGACGGCCAGGACGTCACCGAGCTCACCGGTGCGCCCCTGCGTGCGTATCGTCGTCGCGTCGCCATGATCTTCCAGGGCTTTGGCCTGCTCGCGCAGAAGACCGCCCTCGAGAACGTCTGCTTCCCCTTCCTCGCCGGCACCGGCCGGGTCACCGCAGAGGACCGCGCCAAGGCTCGCGAGCTGCTCGATCGCGTGGGCCTCGCCAGCAAGGCGGGCTCCTACCCCGCGCAGCTCTCGGGCGGCCAACAGCAGCGCGTGGCGATCGCCCGTGCGCTTGCCTGCGACCCGGAGTACATCCTCTGCGACGAGGCGACCTCGGCGCTCGATCCCGCCAGCACCCAGCAGATCCTCGACCTGCTGCGCCAGATCAACGAGGAGACGGGGACGACCATCCTGGTGATCACCCACTCGATGGACGTCGTCGAGCGCATCTGCAAGAACGTGACCGTGCTCATGCGTGGCCGCGTCGTCGAGCAGGGCTCGGTGGAGCGCATCTTTGCCAATCCCCAGGACGAGACCACCAAAGCGCTGCTGGGAAGGGTGAGCTGGAATGCCTAGCGTCATCAGCGAGTTCTATGCCAAGTATGCGAGCCTCCTGGCCAGAGGCACGCTCGAGACCCTTTCCATGCTGTTCGTCTCGACCGGCTTCGCCTACCTCTTCGGCCTGGCCATCGGCGTGGTGCTGTACGTGACCTCGCCAGGCGGCCTGCGGCCCATGCGCGTGCCCAACGCCATGCTCGGCTGGGTGGTCAACATGACGCGATCCATCCCCTTCATCATCCTTCTGGTGGCGCTCATGCCCTGGACCAGGGCGCTCGTGCACACCACCATCGGCGTCGTGGGCGTCACCCCTCCCCTGGTGGTGTCGGCCGCGCCCTTCGTCGCACGCATGATCGAGCAGTCGCTCGCCGAGACCCCACGCGACTCCATCGAGGCCGCGGAGGCCTGCGGGGCGTCCGTCCCGCGCATCGTGTGGAGTGCCCTGCTCCCGGAGGCGCTGCCCTCCATCGTGCGCGGCGTGTCCATCACCCTGATCTCCGTTCTGGGCTACACCGCCATCGCCGGGGCCGTCGGTGCCGGAGGCCTGGGTGACATCGCCATCCGCTACGGGTACTATCGCTACGAGGACGAGGTCATGATCGTGACTGTCGTCCTCCTCGTCGTGCTCGTGCAGGTCATCCAGAGCACCTGCGACGCGCTTGCCAACCGTATCGACCATCGCTAGGAGTCACACGTCCCGGCCCTCGGGCCACGATCATATCAGGAGGCCACCGTGCTCACCCGTCGTTCCTTTGCATCCACCATCCTCGGACTCGCCGCCACCGGCGCCCTTGCGGGCTGCGGATCGGCCAGCGACGACACCCCATCCGCTGCCGCCGGCAGCGGCGTGCTGACCGTCGCCGCCACCCCCGAGCCCCATGCCAGGATCCTCACCGAGTTCGCCGCACCGCGCCTGGCCGAGCAGGGCATCGAGCTCGAGGTCAGGGAGTTCACCGACTACGTGCAGCCAAACGAGGTCGTCTATAGCGGCGAGCTCGACGCCAACTACTTCCAGCACGCCAACTACCTACGCGACTACAACGAGCAGAACAACGAGGACCTCGTCGAGGTCGCCAAGATCCACTACGAGCCCTTTGGCATCTATGCCGGCACGTCCGACGACCTCGCGCACATCGCCGAAGGCACCATCGTGGCGGTTCCCAACGACCCCACCAACGAGGCCCGCGCCCTGCTGCTGCTCCAGCAGGCCGGCCTGATCACGCTCAAGGATCCCGAGGATCTCGGCGCCACCCCCAACGACATCGCCGAGAACCCCCACAAGATCGAGTTCCGCGAGATCGAGGCGGCCGCGACCCCGCGCGCGCTCGAGGATGTCGGCTTTGCCGCCATCAATGGCAACTATGCCCTTGAGGCGGGCCTTCACGCCGCCGACGCCCTGGTGCTCGAGGAGGCGAGCGGCATCGCGTTCGAGGAGTACGCCAACATCATCTGCACCAGCTCCGACAAGAGGGACGACGAGCGCATCGCCGCCCTCGTCGCCGTGCTGCAGACCGACGACTTCAAGACCTATCTCTCCGACAGCTTTGGCGAGGACGTCCTCCCCGCCTTCTAGCCGCTGGCCCATGCGCGACGGCTCTTTTCGGCAGCGCCCCCGCAGGTCGACAGACCTGCGGGGGCGCTGCCTGTGGCCCGCCGATGCGGAGACACACGCTGCGGCCGCACGGGAGCCCTCTACCCACTGACCCTTGCAGCTGTGCGCGCGTGTGTATCCCGCTCATCCGGATGCGTCGCCCAAGGCCGTAAGGTGCAAACGTAAAGTTATATATGCCAACTCACACCGATTCATGATTGACAAATGAGCGATGGCCTGAGTAGGCTGAAACCGAGGTCTGCAACCAGAAAAGGTTGCAGATGCACGTAGTCGTGCACCTGCCAATGCGCGTGGGAGGAGGACCTGTCATGAGCAACGAGCCATCGGTCGGCACTCAAGCAGCAGGGGGAGGTGGAAAGCTCCACAGCACGATGGTCTACATGCGACAGCACTGGCAGCTGTACGCACTGTTCATCATGCCAGCATTTCTGTTGACGGTCATCTTTCGTTACCTTCCCATGGGAGGCGTGCTCATCGCCTTCGAGGAGTATAACCCCTTCGGGGGGATCCTGGGCAGCGAGTGGGTCGGCTTCGCGCACTTCCAGCGCTTCCTCTCATCACCCGACTTCATGAGATATCTCCTGAACACGATCAAGCTGAGCGTTTACGGGCTGCTCTGGGGCTTTCCGGCGCCCATCCTGCTCGCCTTCCTGCTCAACCGCATCCTGAGCACGCAGGTGAAGCAGAGGATACAGCTCGTGCTCTACATGCCCAACTTCATCTCGGTCATCGTGCTCTGCGGCATCGTGCGCATCCTGCTGTCGCCCACGGGCCTCGTCAACATGCTGTTGGGCACTAACTGGAACTTCATGACCATGCCGGCAGCCTTCCGCACCATCTACATAGCCAGTGGCATCTGGCAGGGCGCAGGCTGGTCGTCGATCATCTACACCGCCGCCCTCTCCAACGCGAGCAAGGATCTGAAGGAAGCTGCGGTCATCGATGGCGCCAACATCATCCAGCAGATCAGAGCCGTCGAGTGGCCTGCCATCCGCGACACCGTGCTCATCCAGTTCATCATGAGCGTGGGCAACATCATGAGCGTGGGCTTCGAGAAGGCCTATGCCCTCCAGACCGACCTCAATCTCGCCACCTCCGAGATCATCTCGACCTACGTGTACAAGGTCGGCCTGCTCGATGGCAACTACGGCTTCTCCACGGCCGTCGGCCTGTTCAACACCGTCATCAATGTCATCCTGCTGATTTCCATGAACAAGATCGTGCAGAGGATGAACGATGGCAAGGGCATCTACTAGGAGGGAGGACACCATGGCACGAGGAAAGAAGAGCGAGTTCGCCAAGCTCCCCGCCGAGGACAAGACGATCCTGCTTGTGGGCTATACCCTCCTGGGGGTGTTCTGCCTGGCCATCGTCCTACCGATGGTCTACATCGTCCTGGCGTCGTTCATCGATCCGGTGACCTTGCAGAACAAGGGCCTGACGTTTGACTTCTCCGTATGGACCACGATGGCCTATGCGCGCGTTCTCACGAACGCGCAGATATGGATCGGCTTCAGGAACGCCATCGTCTATTCGGTGCTGTTCACCATCATCTCGGTGGTGGTCACGCTGCTGGCGGCCTACCCCATGTCGCGTGATGACTTCAAGGGCAAGGGCTTCTTCAACCTCATCTTCATGATCACCATGTTCTTTGGGGGCGGCCTGATCCCCACCTACCTGCTCATCAGCAGGCTGGGCATGCTCGACACCATCTGGGCGGTCATCATCCCCGGCGCCTTCAGCGTGTACAACATGATCATCGTGCGCACCTACTACCAGGGCATCCCCAAGGACCTCCAGGAGGCTGCCGAGATTGACGGCGCCAACGAGATGGTCTACTTCTTCCGCGTCCTCCTGCCCGTGTGCATGCCCATCATCGCCACCGTCGCCATGTGGAACTTCGTGGGCATGTGGAACAGTTACTTCGACGCGATGATCTACCTCAACAGCGCATCCAAACAGCCGCTCCAGCTGGTGCTGCGCTCCATCCTGATCCAGAACCAACCCGAGCCCGGCATGGTCTCCGACATGCAGAGCACCGCCGAGCGCGCCCAGCTCGCCGAGCTGCTCAAGTACGCCACCATCATCATCTCGAGCCTCCCGCTGCTCGTGATGTACCCGTTCTTCCAGCGCTACTTCGACAGCGGCATCATGGCCGGCGCCGTCAAGGGCTAGGCCTCCACGCCAAGCCATCCGAGAGCAAGGAGAGAGTCCATGAGCACCTCAATGAACCGTCGTTCGTTCCTGTCACTGTCCGCGGCTGCCGCCACCGCCACCCTTGCCGCCTGCGGCGGGTCTGGCGCTGGCGGCGCGGCCGCCGACATATCGGAGATCGACCCCGCATCCGTCAAGCTCCCGCTTGCCGAGACCGCCACGCTCACCGGTCTCACCAGCTTCCCAGCTGGCACCGAGTCCGAGCCCAACAACCGCACCATCTTCAAGCGTCTCGAGGAGGCCACCAACGTCCATATCGACTGGCGCACCATCCAGTCCGACCAGTGGGGTGACAAGATCGCCCTCGAGATGTCCAACGCCAAGACCCTGCCCGACTTCGTATTCTCGGCCGGCTTCGGCGACACCGATCTGCTCAAGTATGCCAAGCAGGGCGTCATCATCAATGTCGAGGAGTACATCGACGCCTTTATGCCCAACCTGAGCGCGGTCTTCGAGCAGGCGCCCGAGTACCGCTCCATGTGCGAGGACATCGACGGCCACATCTGGGCGCTGCCTTGGATCGAGCAGCTGGGCTATGAGAAGACGGCCATCCAGACCATCGGCAACATGCCCTTCATCAACCGTGCCTGGCTCGACTACCTCAAGCTCGACATGCCCACCACGGTCGACGAGTTCGAGCAGGTGCTGCTCGCCTTCAAGGAGCATGCCGCAGACCTCAAGAGCCAGTTCGGCATCGATGGTGACATCATCCCGATGTCCTGCATCCTCAACGACGGCGACCAGGACCCCTACATCCTCATCAACGGCTTTGGCGAGGGCTATGGCGACCCCGACCGCGGCAAGCACATCGCCGTGACCGACGACGGCGAGGTCGTGTGCGTCGCCCAGTCTGAGGGCTTCCGCAAGGGAACCGAGTGGCTGCACAAGCTCTACGACGAAGGGCTCATCGATCCCGAGGCCTTCACCCAGGAGTGGTCGACCTACGTGGCCAAGGGCAAGAGCGGCCGCTATGGCGTCTGCTTCTCGTGGGACGTTGCCAACATCGCCACGCTCGAGGGCTGGGAGCCCATCCCCGCGCTTGAGGCGGACATGGTCAACATCACTCCCCAGACCAGCTCGTTTACCTCAGGCTTCGATCGCGGGCGCTGCGTGGTGACGGGTGCCGCCGCCAACCCCGCCCTGGTGTGCTCATGGCTGGACCAGATGTACGACCCGTTCCAGTCCCCGCAGAACAACTGGGGCACCTATGGCGAGGATGACGACTTCGACATCTTCGTGCTCGGCAAGAACGCCGAGGGCGAGGACATGCTGCAGCATGCGCCTTTGGGCGACGCCTCCCCGGTCGAGGTTCGCGAGGCCGAGAGCGTGGGCGGGCCGCTGGCCATCCTCGACAGCTACTACGACGTGTACGTGACCTGCCCGGACGACGCGCAGTATCGCCTCGACTGGATCAAGGACATCTACACGCCCGACATGAGCTTCAAGTACTGCTACCCCAACGTGTTCATGACCGCCGAGGACACCACCCAGGTCTCCAACCTGATGTCCGATATCCAGAAGTGCATCAACACGGCCAAGTCGGACTGGATCATGAATGGGTTCAACGACTCGGACTGGGACAAGTTCCAGCAGGACCTCGAGGCCTACCACCTCAGCGAGTTCATCGAGATCCATCAGCGTTACCTGACCGCCTATCTCGATCAGGCCTAGGCGAGACGGCCGCCTGCCCCCTTCGAGGAAGCGGGCGGCCGCACCTCGGCATGGCAGGACGCGACACAGGAGGACGTCGAACGTGAGCAGACGCGAGCAGGACAGGACACTTGAGGCGGCGTGGGCGTATGAGGGACGCTACGGGCGCCTCATCGATGCTTCCGATCGCCCGCTGTTCCATCTCAGCCCGTATGTCGGCTGGATGAACGACCCCAACGGCTTCTCGCGCTATGACGGCCGCTACCACCTGTTCTACCAGTACAATCCCTATTCGACGCAATGGAACGCCATGCACTGGGGCCATGCGGTGAGCGACGACCTGCTGAGATGGGAGCACCTGCCCTGCGCGCTTGCTCCTGACAGGCCCTACGACCACCTGGGATGCTTCTCCGGCAGTGCGATCGAGCTGCACGACGGGCGGCATCTCCTGATGTATACCGGCGTGCAGGGTGCCGGACGCACCGAACAGGGCGTGCCCGTCATGCGCCAGGTGCAGTGCGTCGCCGTCGGCGACGGCATAGCCTACGAGAAGTACGAGGGCAATCCCGTCATTTCGGGCGACGCCCTTCCTGCCGGGCTACAGCGCAGCCACTTCCGTGATCCGAAGGTGTGGCGCGGGGAGGATGGGAGCTACCGGTGCGTGGTCGGCGCCGTCGACGCGGACAAGGATGGACTCGTGTTGCTGTTCTCCAGCAAGGATGCTCTGAGCTGGTCATACGAAGGGGTGCTGGCGCGCAATGGTGGGCGTTTCGGAACCATGTGGGAGTGCCCCGACCTCTTCGAGCTGGATGGGAGGATGGTGCTGCTGGCAAGCCCTCAGGACATGCTGGTGGAGGAGCGCGAGCGCCTTGGCGGTGGCGCTCTGTGCTGCATCGGTCGCATCGATGGCAAGTCGGGCGCCTTCGACGAGGAGGGACTCTGGGCCATCGACGGCGGCATCGACTTCTACGCGCCGCAGACCCTGCTGACCCCTGACGGCCGTCGTGTCATGGTGGCCTGGATGCAGAACTGGGACACCACGCGGCAGGACCTGCCGGACAAGCGCTGGTTCGGGCAGATGACGCTCCCACGCGAACTGCGCGTGCGCGCCGGCAGGCTCTGCCAGTGGCCCGTCCGCGAGCTGGAGGATCTCCGTCACGGAAGGGTCACCTACCAGGACGTGACCCTCGAGGGCGACCTCGTGCTCGAGGGTATCGAGGGCAGGTGCGTCGACCTCACCCTGTCCGTGAGGCCGCAGGGGAGTGGGATGTATCGCACGTTCTCGCTGAACGTCGCCGAAGGGCGAGGATGCGTCACGATGCTCTCGCTCAACCCCAGAGAGGGCCTGCTCAAGCTCGATCGCACCCGCTCAGGCTCGCGTCACATGGTCATGCACGTCAGCGAGTGCAGCGTCCCGATGACAGGCAGCTCCTGTGACCTGCGCGTGATACTCGACCGCCACAGCATCGAGGTCTTCGCCAACCGGGGCGCACAGACAATGACGATGGTCGTTCCCACCGACCTCGCCGCAACGGGCATCTCGTTCCATGCCGACGGTGAGCTCGTCATGGACGTTGAGAAGTACATTCTGGACGCGGACGCCGACGGCGTCGACGTCCGCTAGAGAGAGTGAGAGGGTCATGTCAGAAGTCATCCTGAAGAACGTCAAGAAAGTCTACGACAACAAGTACACCGCCGTGCACGACGTGAACATCCGGATCAAGGACAAGGAGTTCATCGTGCTGGTGGGCCCCTCGGGCTGCGGCAAGTCGACCACGCTGCGCATGGTGGCGGGCCTCGAGGAGATCTCCGAGGGCGAGTTCTACATCGACGGGAGGCTCATGAACGACGTGGCGCCCAAGGACCGCGACATCGCCATGGTCTTCCAGAGCTACGCCCTCTACCCGCACATGACGGTGTACCAGAACATGGCCTTTGCCCTTGAGCTGCGCAGGACCCCCAAGGACGAGATCGACCGCAAGGTGCGCGAGGTGGCCGAGATCCTCGACATCTCCCAGTACCTCGACCGCAAGCCCAAGGCCCTCTCCGGCGGCCAGCGCCAGCGCGTGGCCATCGGCCGCGCCATGGTGCGCGATCCCAAGGTCTTCCTGATGGACGAGCCGCTCTCCAACCTCGACGCGAAGCTGCGCAACCAGATGCGCGCCGAGATCATCAAGCTCCGCCAGCGCATCAACACCACCTTCATGTATGTCACGCACGACCAGACAGAGGCCATGACCCTGGGTGACCGCATCGTCATCATGCGGGATGGCTACGTCAATCAGATCGGCACGCCGCAGGAGGTCTTTGGCAAGCCGGTGAACCTGTTCGTGGCGGGCTTCATCGGCATGCCGGTCATGAACTTCTTCGATGACTGCAAGCTCCTGCATGAGGACAGTCGCTATCATGCGGAGGTTCGTGGGGTCAGGTTCGAGCTGAGCGCCTTCCAGCAGCGCGCCCTCAAGCAGAATGGCCAGGCCCCCTGCGACGTCGTGGTTGGGATCCGCCCCCAGCACATCACCGTGGGCGAGGGCGAGCTCTCCGCCCAAGTCGAGGTCTCCGAGATGATGGGCAGCGAGTACAACATCCACGCCCGCTCCGACAACGATGAGGTCGTCATGGTCATACCGACGGTCGATCTCGAGACGGATGTCTCCATGGGGGCACGGGTCAACTTCACCACCAAGCCCGACCTGATCCAGCTCTTCGATAAGGCCAGCGGTAACAACCTCATCTGGTACGACGAGGGATCCGCACGCCGCAACGAGCCAGTCTGCAGAGAATACGACTTCTGATCCACCTGCCCCCACCTGTCGACCGGCCCTCAGGCAACATGGTCCTCCTGTACCCGCATCAAGACCTACGGCCCCCCTCCCTTTCGCAGTGCCCTGCCCTCGCGCCCTCGGGGGCAGGGCACGCCCTGTCATATGAGTCAACGCATCAGGGCCTGGCGAGCCGTGGGACCGCGCCCCGCCGCCGTGGGGACAATCGGCGCGCACGCCAGAGGCCAACATCAAGACCAGCTCGTCAGGACGGGTGACGTCACCCCAGCTTCCCTTGCAAGGAGGATGCCGTGCAGACGGAGAGCAAGAGTCCCCTCGAACACTACAAGAAGGCGCTCAAGCGGGGGAAGAAGACCCTCAAGGCCCGCACGAGGCAGGGGCTGAATCCCTACCTGCCCTCGCTCGACGAGGTGGCTGGCGTCGATCCGGCGTCTTTGGGACAACGGAGCCTTGGTCTTTACGACGTGCCCATAACGCTCGTATGCGGCACCAAGGCCCACGGGCGTCGACACTCCTTTGCGGCCGACTTCATGCCCCTGCTCGAACCCGACACCGAGTTTGCCGCCAAGTGGGTTCGGCTCTTCGGGCAGCTGGAGGAGGAAGGACTGCGCGATCCATTGGAGTGCTACGAGCATCGAGGGCTGCTGTACGCGGCCGAGGGCAACAAGCGCATGAGCGTGATGCGCTACAACGGGGCGGTGACGGTACCCGCGCAGGTCACGCGACTGGTGATTCCCCTTTCTGACGGCGCCGACGACGCATGGTATCGCGACTTTCTCGCCAGTTTCGAGAAGACGGGTCTCTACCAGGTGCGCTTTGCCAGGCCAGGCCAGTTTCCCAAGCTGCAGGCCGCCCTGGGCGTGGAAACGGACCACGTCTGGACTGATGAGCAGCGCAGGGGATTCACGGCGGGGTTCACGCGATTCAAGAGGGCCTATGACAGGAGTGTGCCACGAAAAGGCGGCTTTCCCACGCCCATGGACGCGCTGCTGGTGTGGCTCCTGTACCATCCCTTCGCCCAGCTGCGAGACATGACCGACGAGAGGCTGCTGCGCAGCGTGAGGGAGCTGCTCGTCGGCCTCGGCGTCGTGCAGGACACCGAGGAGCGTCGCGCCAGGGCAGCGGGGCGGGAGGGCGGGGCGGAGAGCTCATGAGGGTCCTCGCCGTATCCGACGTGGAGTCGCGTTCCTACTACGACTACTACACGCCCGGCAAGCTCGACGGATTCGATCTCATCATCTCCTGCGGGGACCTGCTCCCCACCTACCTGGAGTTCCTGGTGACGATGGCAGGCTGCCCCCTGCTCTACGTCCATGGCAACCACGACGGCATCTACGACGAGGACCCACCGGGAGGCTGCGAGTGCATCGATGGGAGGCTGATGGTGATCGAGGGAGTCCGCGTCATGGGGTTGGGAGGGTCGCTGCGCTACGGACCGGGGCCGCATCGCTACACCGAGCGCCAGATGGCCCGCCGCATGCGCCGCGTGATGCCGAGCGTCTGGGCCCATGGCGGAGTGGACGTGCTGGTGACCCATGCCCCCGCCCGTGGCATCAACGACACCGACGCCCTCGCACACCGCGGGTTCGCGTGCTTCAACCGGTTCTTGGCACGACATCCGCCCAGATACTTCGTGCATGGTCACATGCATCGCAACTATGGGATGCATGTTCCCCAGAAGACCGCACGTGGGAGCACCATGATCCTCAATGCCTTCGACCATGTGACGTTTGAGGTGTAGCCCCGCAGTCCCAGAGGTCCCTTCCCTATACGTCAGCACCCAGCACGTACGCCACGTAGTCCAGGGAGGCATCCCCGCGGGGGGTGTTGGCGATGACACCCAAATAGAGGGACTCGTCACCGGAAAGGGCATCGAGAGTGCGAGCCGTCGTGACATCGACGGCGTTGGCCGACTCGACGGATTCCGCGACATACTCGTCTGCCGCGCCCAGCTCCACCTCGACGCTGTTGTCGCTGAGGATGACCGTGTTGCTGACGAGATGCGGGCCAAGCGACCCGAGAAGCGCCGCGTCATCCGCACAGGCATCGTGCAGGTCGAGCAGGTAGCCGCTGGCGGAGAGGAGATCGTAGGCGTCGCGGCTCATGAGCACGACGTCAAGCTGCTCGGCGTCGACGGCTGCCATGAGCTTGAGCTTGGATGCGTAGGCGTACTGATGGTCCTGCTGGCTGGCCTCATCGGAGAGGTAGAGACCCTGGTAGCAGAGAACCTCACTCGTCTTGGGATCCGCTCCCACACGATCGAGGAAGCCGGTGGTCAGCCTCGCGCCGACCTCATCGCCAGGCACGACGTTCACGTAGGCGACGTACAGCACGGGCTCCCGATACGTGAGCACGCGATGCGCAACCGACCCCAGCGCGACAGCCACAACGAGGGCGAGGACAAGGGGCAGCTTGTAGTAGGCGAAGACATACTCCGCCTTCTGGGCCAGGCTCATGGCGCGGAAGGCGGCGCGGTGTGCGGCGCGCTCCCGATCGGGAATCCTCATGGGTCGTGTCGCTGCGGATCTGTCGGCAGCACATCGTCGCTGGCAGGATCCGGCTGTCGCGTGCAGGCACGGATGACCGGCGAGAGCAGGTAGGAGCTGAGCACGGCGCAGACTCCCTCCCCCAGCACGATGAGCGGGGTGAAGATCGCGATGACGGCGATGGCCATGACCGCATGGATGGCAAAGACGCAAATGGTGCAAAACAGGTAGCGCGTGCCGATGAGCAGGGAGTTCCTGATCATGGCGAGATTTGTGTTCTCCACACGGGCGACCAAGGGAAAGACGTACATGAGCACCATACCCAGCACCAGGCATGCCACGATCACGAGCGCCAGGGCGATCGTGAAGAGGATCGCCGGAGCGCCCGTCGACGCTGCGCGCAGGTGGAGAAGCACATAGATGTCCGTTCCCAGCACCAGGCCCGCCGCCAGCAGCACAAGCCAGAGCGTCGTCGCCTGCCTGAAGTCTCTGCGGAAGGCGTGGAAGAATTGTGCGGTGATGTTGCCCTCCTCGTTATCGGCGATCTTGAGGGAGACGGCATATAGGGCGGTGGTGGATGCCCCGATGGTGAGGACGGGTATGGAGCATATGAGCCACAGTGCGTTGAGATAGCAGCCATAGGCCAGTCGAAGGACTGCCTGGCTGAACCTGCTTTCGTATGAGAAGATGGCCATGAGGCACGCCTCCCAGCTCCCGTTTCGTGAAATCATAGCATGATCAGTGGGTGACATTGTCATATTGACAGGTGGCATATGCATCATGGGGAGACGACGGCAAGCCGCGTTTCGCACGTGTGCGGCATGGGGTTGCCAGCCACGAGGCGCGCGAGCGCCCGCCGACTGAGCTCCACACGTGCGTGGTATGGGACTCCGGCACCCATTCCGCATCGCCCGCCATAGAGGGCTTCCGCCCATGGCCCCGCATCACCCCACCCGACACATGCGCATGGCCGCCTGGGAAGGGGTGCGGCGGCGAGCGTGAGGCAGCGGGACCCTAGGAAAGGGGTGTGGACTCGCGATAGATGAGGGTCGTCTCCGTGTGGAGCTGGCGGTAGTCCAGAGACGGCTCCCTCAGGCGCGTGCGAAGGAGCTGAACGGCCGAGAAGGCCATCACCTGCGTGTGGATGTGGACGGTCGTGAGCCGAGGCATGCAGTTGCGGGACTCGGACGAGTCGTCAAAGCCGGTGAGCCACACGTCGCGGGGCACGTCGTAGCCGAGGCTCCTCATGACCTGAAGGGCATCGAGGGCCACGAAGTCATTGGCGCAGACGAACACGTCGGGCAGCTCATCCAGCTGCTCCAGGCGAGGGGCAATCCCCACCATCTTGTTCTCCTCGATGCAGAAGCGATCCTCCACGGGAACGCCTGCGAGGAGCATGGCCAGGCGAAATGCGGCGTAACGCTCATAGAAGGACTGGCAGTGCCGGTAGTTGCCAATGAAGCCGATGCGCGTCCTTCCCACCGCGAGCATGTCGTTGACCAGCTGTGTGATGCCCGTCGTGTTGTCCATGTACAGCTGATCTGCCGGCAGCGACTTCCCGTCGACCTTTGCTGGACCGTCTACGAACAGGATGGGGATGCCCAGCTGGCAGAGCATGTCGTCATAGACCTTGTCGAACATCTCAAAGCAGATGATGGCGGTCACGCGCTCGCGACGAAAGGTGATGGGCAGCCTGCAGTCAGCAAGGTGGTTCTCCGTGACGCGATGCATGCCGAGCGTGAAGCCCAGCTTGGTGATCTCGTTTTGGAACCAATCGAGCGTGAGCGAGGCAAAGTGGGAACCCCCAAGGAAGCTGGCTGACAGGAGCGCGATCTCCCCACCGGGCTGGGAGCCAACCAGAAGCGCGTCCATATGCCTGTCTTGCTGGGCGGCAAGTATGGCGCTGGCGTAGGCGAACTGCTTGTAGCCCATCTCCATGGCCTTCTGGATGATGCGCGCGCGGGTCTCATCGGCAATCCCCCCGGCATTGTTGAGCGCCTTGGAGACCGTGTTGCGTGACAGGCCAAGCTCGTCTGCGATGTCCTGTATGGTGACTCTGGTTCCCAATGCTCCCCTCTCTCTCGCTGAGAGTGATGGTAGCACGCCTGCGTCGCAAGGGATGTACCTACATAGATAAAGCCATGCAGGTACATTGTTCAACACACATCACAACGTTCTCATGTGCCACTCATGCCCTGTGAGCGCAAAAAGGCGCGCGGAACACCCGCGCATGCTCCGTTGCCGCAAGCTCACGAGAGAACGTCTCGACATCTGGTCGAGTCGGATCTGCCACACGTCTCTGCAGGCAGCCCCCTGCGTCGCGCGCGACACAGGGGGCCGAGGGCCGAGCCTGAGGGAGGCCTGCGGAGGCCAGGTCCGACCTACTCCGTGACGTAGCTCCCGCCGCGGTTATTGAAGAGGTACTCCAGGATCTCCTCGTAGGAGATGTCGTTGCCATAGCCACGGCCGTCCTGCCCGCCGTCGAGGCCAATGCCCTGATCGTTCTGCTGTCCTCGCTGCTGTTGCTGCTGCCTCTGAAGCTCGGCGTCATCACCGAAGGTGACCTCAGTCGTCATCTCCTTGCCGTCGCGCACGAAGGTGATCTCGACCGTCTCGTCGATCTTGTGACCGCGCACCGCCAGGATCATGCCGTCGGCGGAGGTGATCTCCTCGCCGGCAAGACCGATGATGATGTCGCCCTCCCTGAGGCCCGCCTTCGCCGCCGGGCCATCCTCGGTCACCTCGGCGACATAGGCACCCTGGTTGACCGGCAGGCGGTACTGCTGAGCGTTCTGCGCGTTGACCGTCTGCATCGAGAGGCCGATGTAGGCATGGGTCACCGGCTCTCCCGCGATGATCTTGCCAGCGATGTCGATGGCGTAGTTGCCGGGAATGGCAAAGCCGATGCCCGCAAACGACTCGGTGTCGCTCGAGAACAGCGTGCTGATACCCACCAGCTTGCCCTCGGCGTCAACGAGCGCGCCGCCCGAGTTGCCCGGGTTGATCGAGGCGTCGGTCTGGATCAGGTTGGTGTAGAGCGTGCTGCCTGCGGCGGACTGCATCAGCTGGTTGCGCGAGAGCGAGCTCACGATGCCGGCGGACACCGACTGGTCGAGCCCGAAGGGGCTGCCGATCGTCATGACCCAGTCGCCCACGACGAGATCGTCGGAGTTCCCGATCTCGATGGGGGTGACGGCGTCACCGTCAAGCTCGGCCCTCACCACGGCAAGATCGGAGGAGGAGTCGGTGCCGATGACCGTCGCGTCGTAGCTCTTGCCGGCGATGGTCACCGCAATGGACGTCGCATCCTCCACCACATGGTAGTTGGTGATGATGTTGCCCTCGGTGTCGAGCACGACGCCGGAGCCAAGGCCGACACCCTCGCCCGAGGCGACGTACACCGAGACGACTGACGGCAGCGCCTTGGCTGCCACAGCCTTTGATACCGTGGCATCCTCAGTCAGGGCGTCGAGGGTGATCGTCTGCCCTGCGGAGCTCTCGGAAGTCCTGACCACTTTGGTCACGCCGCCCACTCCTGCCACGGTAAGTACCAGGGAGACCGCGACGGCACCGATCGCTCCCCCCACAAGTCCCATGAGCAGTGGCCTGACCGTGCCACCGCGCCTTGGCTGCGACCCTCCCGTATCCCCAGGTCCCATGCCAGGCCCCACGGTGCCCCCTCCGCTCACGTCATGGGTGCCACTCGGGCCGGCCTCTTGCGCCGCCGGGCCAGGGCCGTCTGCGGGAGGCATCTGTGCCGTACGGGTCACGTCGGCGCCGGCGGTGGGATAGGGAGGACGTCCGTTCCTTGTCTCATCCATGAGTCTCGCCTTTCCTTTCCACGGACTTGGCCGTCCGTGCTCAGACACGTAGGAGAATGTACCCCTTGCCCACCATCATATGCCCGAAGACGGAAAGGCCACGCAAGCGAGACACAAGCCTCGCAGTTTCCTGAAAGGGCACGTGGCGCCATGAGGACGGCGCGGCGGCAGAAGGAGAGGTCCCGAGTCATACAGGGCTGGGATGCGATCACCCGGAAAGAGGAATCCCGAGTTGTGCGAGACGACACATGACCCTGGAAAGGAAAACCCCGAGTTGTGCGGGATCTGCTCCTCCGCCGGAAAGGAAATCCGGAAGTTGTGCGCCCTTACCCCCGATGCCGGAAAGGAAAAGCCCGAGTTGTGAGGGATCTGCTCCTCCGCCGGAAAGGAAATCCGGAAGTTGTGCGCAGCGCGAGTCTCCTCCGGAAAGGAAAATCCGAACTTGTGCGAGACATCACCCAGCCATGGAGAGGAAAAACACGAGTTGTGCGGGCAAAAGAGGTCAGAAGTCGAGGAAAACCTTTCCACCGACCGATCGAGTCTCGCACAAGTCGGCATTTTCCTTTCCGCCACTGGCCCCAGTCTCGCACAAGTCGGCATTTTTCTTTCCGCCACTGGCCCCAGTCTCGCACAGGTCGGCATTTTTCTTTCCATCCCACCACGGGCCTTGACCGCACGAGGGCGAGCCCCCACCCACGGCGCAACGCGGGCCTGTGGCACCCGAGACCTTGAGCCAGCCCACACCTAGAGCTTGAAGAGGTAGCCGACCCCGCGCACTGTCACGATATGGGCCGCAACCTGCGGGCCGACCTTCGAGCGCACACGCCTGATGTGCACGTCCACGGTGCGCGTGCCACCACAGTACTCGAAGCCCCACACGCGGTGGAGCAGGGTCTCGCGCGAGTAGGCACGCGAGGGATGCGTCGCCAAAAATGAGAGGAGCGAGTACTCCATGAGTGTGAGGTCAACGGGGCTGTCGTCGATGTAGACCTGGTAGGTCGCCAGGTTGATGGTCATGTTGTCCACATTGACGATGTCTGCCGACGCGCTCTCCTCGCCCGGCCAGAGGAGCAGCGCACAGCGCACGGCGAACTCAGCCTTCCCTGCCGAGGCGAGCACGAAGTCGTTGCGTCCCTGGGCAGGCATGTGGAGGCTCGAGAGCCGCTCCTCGTCCTGGATGAACAGCGTGGGGATGAAGCCGTTGTCGGCCACGTAGGAGTCCACGGCGTTGAGCGTGTCCTGCCCGAGCCCGTCGAGGTCAAGAATCACCAGGTCAAAGTCCTGACCAGTGGATATGGCCTGCTGGAAGGTCTGGGGCGTCGCCGGAAGGATGGAGGCGTCAAGAGCATGCTTCAGCTCTCCCATACGTTCGTAGAAGCGCGACGTGCGGGCTATGAGCAAGATGTTCTTGTGGTGCATCCATCGCTCCTTGCCAGAGAGACATCCATCCGATGCGACCCATCGCATCGTTTGAGAGTAGCATAAAGCTACCGTCTGTCTGAAGGAATCGCACGCAGGTGGCATCTCCTCCACACTCATGTCAAAGGTGGCCCGGACGCGCGGGAGGGGTCACCGACCACCGAGCGCAGACGACTGTCGCCGGCTGCCGGGATGTCGGTCACCGCCCGTGAGTCTCGCCGGAGCCTACCCGATCGAGCCCAGGAACTGCCGTGTGCGCTGATGCCGCGGGTTGTCAAAGACCTCCTCGGGCAGACCCTGCTCGACCACCACGCCTCCTTCCATGAAGACGGCACGGTCGCCCACGTCGCGGGCAAAGCCCATCTCGTGCGTCACCACGATCATGGTCATGTCGCCATGCAGCGCCAGGTCGCGCATGACGCCCAGGACGTCACGGACCAGCTCGGGATCGAGCGCCGAGGTGGGCTCGTCGAAGAGCAGCACCTTGGGATGCATGGCCACGGCACGCGCGATGGCCACGCGCTGCTGCTGACCGCCGGAGAGCTGAGGCGGCTTGTAGTCGGCGCGGTCGGCCAGGCCGACGGCCGTCAGCTGCTTGATGGCCTCTGCCTCAGCCTCGTCTTTGCCCTTCTTGAGCACCTTGGTCTGGCCGATCATGACGTTCTCCTTGGCCGTGAGGTGCGGGAAGAGGTTGAAGCTCTGGAACACCATGCCCACGTCGCGCCGCATGCGGGCGACCTCCCGGGCGCTCTTGCCGGTGATCTCGTCGTCATCGATGAGGATGTGGCCGGCGGTTGGGGTCTCGAGCAGGTTGATGCAGCGCAGCATCGTGGACTTGCCCGATCCGGAGGGCCCGAGGACGACCACGATCTCGCCGTTCCAGACGTTGAGGTTGACGTCCCTGAGCACGGTGGTCACGCCGTCGAAGGTCTTGTTGAGGTGCTCGATGCGCACCACGGGATGCTCGCCCTCCACGAAGTGGTGCTTAGAGAGGGGAAGGTCGTGCTCGAAGGCGATGCGGGCGGCCTCGGCAGCATCCATCGCAGGAGGGGTATCCACCCGGGTGGCACTGTCCTGTCTCTTGGCAAACATCTGCTACACCTCCGATGCGAGGCTGGGGGCCATCGAGCTCGGGGCAGGGGCGGGGTCTGTGCCGAGGGCCTCGGCGCGCATGACGCGCTCGGAGGGCTTCTCCCCCGCCGACTCGCCGCCTTCCTGGGCAGCCGCGGCCTTGCCCTTGTGATGCTGCGGGCCACCGCCGCGCTCGGCGTTGGCCATGCGGTTCTCGATGATGGTGACCGCCTTGATCAGCGGCAGGGTGACCACCAGGTAGAAGAGGGCCGCCGCCACATAGGGGGTCATGTTGCCCGAGACGGAGGTGAGGTTCTTGGAGAACATCATGAGCTCCATGACACCCACCGACGAGAGCAGCGAGGTGTCCTTGTACGAGGTGATGAAGTCGCTGGTGACGGTGGGGATCACGCGGCGGACGGTCTGCGGCAGGATGATGGAGAACATCGTCTGGAAGTAGCTCATGCCGATGCTGGACGCCGCCTCGTACTGGCCCAGGGGGATCGACTGGATGCCGGCACGGAAGATCTCGGCCAGGTAGGCGGAGGCATTGATGGCAATGACCAGGACGCCCAGCACGTTGTTGTTGATGTTGACGTTCATCATCGGCAGGCCGAAGAACATGATGTAGATCTGCAAGAAGAGCGGGGTGCCGCGCAGGACGTTGACATAGAGGGTGGCGACGAGGCGCACGGGCCGGTACCGGGAGATCTTCATGAACGCGAAGAGCAGGCCCAGCACGATGGCAAAGGGGTAGGCGATGACCACGATGAGCAGGCAGAGCAGCCAGCCGGGAACGAGCGAGAACAGCGCCGTCACCAGGAGCTGCGGCTTGAAGAACATGCCCAGGAACGGGTTGGCGTTCCATGCCTCGACGGCCGGGCTCTGGTCGAGCGTCGCGACCATCATCTGCAGCGGCGTGTTCGCGATGGTCCTGATGGGCTTTGAGTCGGCAAGGGGTCGCTCCCCGGACTGATCGAGGTAGGTGCCGCCCACCACGACGTCTCCGCCTGCGGAGGGAAAGGTCATGCCCTCCACCTCGAGGCGGAGCAGCATCCCGGCCGACACAGGCTGCGAGAACGAGACCGTCAGCCGA
This sequence comes from Atopobiaceae bacterium UBA1367, assembly GCA_002305995.1. GTDB lineage: Bacteria > Actinomycetota > Coriobacteriia > Coriobacteriales > Atopobiaceae > UBA1367. The sequence continues at coordinate 12,463 of DBRN01000012.1, read as the reverse complement.
TTGCCAGCAGGCGTCGCCTCCCCCTCGACCTTGGCGCGCGAGAGGCCCTCGAGTGCGGTGACCTTGGTGGACGTCCCGTCGAAGCTGCCGCCCTCGGGAAGCGTCAGCGTGACCTCGGAGACCTCCTCCCCCTCCTCGACGGTGCCCTCCCAGGTGAGACGCGTGGCAATGCCGCCGATGACGCCCGAGCCGCCGTCCTCGTTGGGGCGGGCCGTCGCCTTGTTGGTGGTCAACGCCAGGGCGTCGACCGAGGGCAGGAGTGCCAGCACACATGCCAGCAGGATCGCGAGGACCCACGCCCTCCCTCTCCCGCACGTACAGCCGTGACGCATCGCTACCATCCTCCAAACGCAAGACGCTGCGGGATCCCACCTAGGGCAGAGACCCCGCAGCTGTCGTCGGTACCCACTGAGTCACAGGTCGGTGCCGGGATCTACAGCGCGGCGCCGAACCACTCGGTCTCGATCGCGTCGAGCGAGCCGTCCTCCTCCATCTCGGCGAGCGCGGCGTTGATGGCCTTGGTCAGGCCGGGGTTGTCCTTGGAAACGGCGATGCCGTACTGCTCGCCGGTGGGGATCTCCTCGATGATCTGCAGGCTGGAGAAGGAGTTCTTGATCTGGTAGGAGGAGACGGGCAGGTCGGTGACGAGGGCGGCGTACGAGCCGGTCACGACGCCGTTCATGGCGGAGATGATGTCATCGAGCGGCACGATCTCAGCCTTGGGGAAGTTCTCCTTCGCCCAGTCGGCGCCGGTGGTGCCCGCCTGGACGGCGATCTTCTTGCTGGCGTCGTCGAGGGTGTCCATCGTGTCCTCGGAGCCGACCTTGGTCACCAACGACTGGTTGGAGTCGATGTAGGGGTCGGACATGTCGACCTCGGCCTTGCGGGCGTCGGTGATGGTCATGCCGGCAATGGCCACGTCGGCCGTGCCGCCGGCCTTGATGGTGGGAACCAGCGAGTCGAAGGCCTGGCTGGGCAGCCAGTTGACCTCGAGGCCCAGGTGCTCGGCGAGCGACTTGGACATGTCGATGTCAAAGCCGCGCGGCTCGCCCGTCTTGTCGTCCATGAACTCGAAGGGCGGGAAGTACAGGTTGGAGATGCAGGTGAGCTTTCCCTCGCTCACGAGCGTATATTCACCATCGGCCGCCGGCCCGGAGGAACCGGTGCCGGAGGATGCGGATCCGCAGCCGGCCAGCAAGCCCGCTGCCGCGACGAGTGACCCGCCCTGGACGAACTGACGACGAGAAAGCATGCTCATGGTCTTCCCTTTCTGTTGGATGCCTGCCGGCATCATGTCGTGCACGCGGCGGGGCCGCAGCCCTGCCGTTGGCTACCGCGTATTATAGTTCCGCTCCGAACCACTTCTCCTGGAGCTTGGCCTCGGTCCCGTCCGCGACGACGGCCTCGTACGCCTCGTTGAGGGCCTCCGTCAGGGCGGGGTTGTCCTTGGAGACCACCAGGCCGTACTGCTCGCCGGTGGGGATCTCGAGGGAGACCTCGCAGTCGGTGTAGGACTGCGTGCAGAGGTAGCTCACGACGGGCAGGTCGGCGGCGACGGCGTCGTAGAGGCCCGTGGACATGCCGGCCATGGCCTGCACGGGGTCGTCAAGCGACACGATGGTGGCCTTGGTCAGGTTCTCCTGCGCCCACATCTCTCCTGTGGTGCCCGACTGCACGGCGATCCTCTTGCCCTCCGCGTCCAGATCGCCCTCGTCCTTGACGGATGCCGACTTGAGGGTGGCGACACCCTGGTTCGAGTCGAGGTAGGCGTTGGTGAAGTCGACCTCCTCCTTGCGCTCGTCGGTGATGGTGAAGCTCGAGGCACCCACATCGGCCTTGCCACCCTGCTTGATCAGCGGGATGATGGTGTCGAACTTGGTGGGAGGCAGCCAGACGCACTCGAGGCCCATCTTGGCGGCGATCGCCTCCATGAGCTCGACCTCGTAGCCGGTGCAGGTGTCGCCGTCCATGTAGTCCATCGGGGGGAAGGCCATGTCGGAGACGCAGGTGAGCGTGCCCTCGCTCACGAGCGCATAGGGTGCGCCGTCGGTGTCGCCGGGGGCAGTGTCAGGCGAGCTGCCGCAGGCGGCCAGCATGAGGCCGGAGACGGAGGTCGCGACGGCACCGATGAGGTCGCGCCGGGTGATCGCATGCCCACTCATGGGATGCTCCCTTCCTTGAGGTGTGCCGACGGTCGCCTCGTTACCGAGGCGACGGGGGCGGCGCCCCCTCCCCGGCGGCGCCGTCTCTGGTGAGGCTCCCACACAGGGAGCCTCACCATCATGGCGCTTTTGGCACGGCATGCGAACAATGGGGGCATGTGTTTATCAATCTGACACAAACCGCGCATATCGATGACGCTCTATCGAGCCTTTATGCATAAGGTGACGAGCGATCGGCCCGCTTTGCGCATACTTTCGCATGTGGCGCCGACGGAGCCTGCGCCCTCGGCACGGGGGTGCCCAGTGGCGTCAGGAGGCAGCCAGACGGACGCCCGCGCCCCCACGACGCGCTGGCCCACCCCGATCAGAGACCGCTATAGTAGCGCTTGCGCTCCCAGTCGGTGACGGTCGTGCAGTACTCGTCCCACTCGCGGTGCTTCGCGGCGGCAAGGTACTCGAATATGTGCTCGCCGAGCGTCTCGCGCATGAGGGCGCTGCCCTCGAAGCGCTCGATCGCCTCGCCGAGCGTGTGGGGCAGGCGGGCGATGCCGCGGACGGCGGCCTGCGCCTCGCTGAGGTCGAGGTAGTTGCCGCTCATCTCCTCGGGAAGGACGAGGCCCTCCTCGATGCCGCGGACGCCGGCGGCCAGCGTCACCGCCAGCGCCAGGTACGGGTTCGCCGTTGGATCGGGGTTGCGCAGCTCGACGCGCGTGGAGTTGTGCTTGCCCGGCTTGTGCGTGGGGATGCGCACCAGCGCCGAGCGGTTCCTGCGGCCCCACGTGGCATACACCGGGACCTCACCGTTGTTGACGAGGCGCTTGTACGAGTTGACGGTGGGGTTGGTCACCAGCGCGAACTCGGGCGCGTACTTGAGCAGGCCGGCCACGTACTGCTGCCCGATGTCAGACATGTGCGCGGGGTGGTACTCCTTGGGCGCCCAGAAGAGGTTGGTGCCCTCGTGATCGAACAGCGACTGGTAGAGGAACATGCCCGAACCCGAGTACTCGGTCAGGGGCTTGGGCATGAAGGAGGCGAACATGTTGTTGGCAAAGGCCTCCTGCCTGATGACCAGGCGCGCGGTCATGATGTTGTCCGCGCAGCCCACCGCCTCGGTGTAGCGCAGCTCCACCGAGTTCTGCGACGGCGCGTTGGAGTGGAACGAGTACTCCACGGGGATGGACATGCGCTCGAGCATGATCGTGGTCTCGCGACGCAGGTCGGTCGAGACGTCCGACGAGGTCAGGTCGAAGTAGCCGGCAAAGTCCAGGGGCACGGGGTCGACGTTGTCGCCAAAGAAGAAGTACTCGATCTTGGGACCGACGTTGAAGACGTAGCCCTTCTCCTCAACCTTGCGGAAGAGCGAGCGCAGGCAGGAACGGGGGTCGCCGTCGAACGGGTCGCGCGAGGGGGTGCGCACGTCGCAGAACATGCGCCCCACGCCCTTCTCCTTGGGACGCCACGGGAGGATGGCGAACGTGCTGGGGTCGGGGAATGCCAGCATGTCGGACTCCTCCATGGGCGTGAAGCCCTCGATGGAGGAGCCGTCAAAGCCGATGCCCTCGGTGAAGGCCTCCTCGAGCTCCTCCGAGGAGATGGAGAAGGACTTGAGGTTTCCAAGCACGTCGGTGAACCACAGCCTGATGAATCGGATGTCGCGCTTCTCCACCGTCCGCAGGACGAAGTCGATCTCGTGGTTGCCGCCCATGTGACAGCCCTCCCTGTGCCCGACGCACCCATGGCGTCGCGAATGATGTACGCGCACTAGGATAGCAAGAAACGGGCGCGGCAAGCGTTTCGCGCGTGTTACCCATGGCAGGCGTCCCGCCTCCTCTGACGTGGGTTGGCGATGCCGTGCCGTGCTCCCCCGGCTCGCGAGCACGTGGGCCGGGGGCGCCTTGGCCCACCTCCGAAGACCGACTCGTTCTGCTTGTCGGCTGACTGCCTCCCTGCCAAGGGCACATCTCTGCATGTGGGTGAACTAGAATTGATGTATGTACGTGCAGATGGGACAATCGAGAAAGGACCTACCTATGGCAGACGACAAGCTCATGCAACTAGTCATCATCCGCCACGGCGAGAGCGAGTGGAACAAGTCCAACCAGTTCACCGGCTGGACCGACGTCGACCTGTCCGAGGCGGGCGTCGAGGAGGCCCTTGCCGGCGGCCGCGCCCTCAAGGAGGCAGGCTACGACTTCGACCTCTGCTACACCTCGTACCTGAAGCGCGCCATCCATACTCTCAACAACGTCCTGCTCGAGATGGATCGCGAGTGGCTGCCCGTCATCAAGAGCTGGAAGCTCAACGAGCGCCACTACGGTGCGCTCCAGGGATGGAACAAGGCCGACACCGCCGCCAAGTACGGCGACGAGCAGGTCAAGATCTGGCGTCGCTCGTTCGACGTCCCGCCCGCGACCCTCGAGCCCGGCGACGAGCGCTGCCCGCACACCCAGGACCTCTACCGCGAGGTCGCGATGAAGGACCAGCTCCCCTACACGGAGTGTCTGAAGGACTGCATCGCCCGCGCGTGGCCGTACTTCCAGGACGAGGTCGCCCCGCAGCTCAAGGCCGGCAAGCGCGTCCTCATCGCCGCCCACGGCAACAGCCTGCGCGCCCTCGTCATGATGTTCGACCATCTCACGCCCGCAGAGATCCTCGAGGTCAACATTCCGACCGCCATCCCCCTGTCCTACACCTTCGACCAGGACTGGAACGTCGTGGACAAGCATTACATCGGCGACCCCGACGTGATCGCCGCCAAGATCGACGCCGTCGCCAACCAGGGCAAGGCCAAGAAGTAGGCACGCCAGCCTGAGGGAAGGCGCCCGCGCGACTCCTTTTCCTACTTGCCACTCGCTCAGAAACCGCCTAGGTCATCGCCTAGGCGGTTTCTTTCGTTCTCGAGGTCGCTTGAGGGAGGCCATCTGCCCTAGGCCCGTTTCCTGGTTGATGTCGGAGCACTGACCGAGGGCTCGGCGCCCGGAAACATCCGCGCCGTATCTCGCGACCCGTGCGTTCTTGACGTTGTTCGTCCGATGCGGCACCCATGCTTCTCCGAGAAATCAAGGCCGCCCGCCGCCCGCCACGGGCGGGCGGCGGGCGGCGGCGGGCGGCGGCGCACCCGGACTTCTCAGGCACGCGAAGGCGCTTCGCTGGGCACACGATGCCTGAGGTGCCTTTCGAGGGCGATGCGCACCGCGACGGCGAGGCCCGCGACGAGGGCAGCCAGCCCGGCAGCCGTCAACGCGTCCATGAGATGACTCCTTTCGCGTCGGAGGGGGTGCCGGCGACCAAGGGCCTGCGTCGGCGACATCAAACAGGCCGCGCGGTCGCGGGGAGACCACGCAGCAGGATCAGATAGCTCCCAGGGCCTAGCGCAGATTGTAGAACGCGTCCATGCCCCCGTAGGTCGCATTGGCGCCCAGGCGATCCTCGATACGGAGAAGCTGGTTGTACTTGGCCACGCGGTCGGTGCGGCACGGGGCGCCCGTCTTGATCTGGCCGGCGTTGGTGCCCACGGCGATGTCGGCAATGGTGGAGTCCTCGGTCTCACCGGAGCGGTGGCTGACGACGGCGGTGTAGCCGGCGCGCTTGGCCATCTCGATGGCGTCGAGCGTCTCGGTCAGGCTGCCGATCTGGTTGACCTTGATGAGGATGGCGTTGGCAGAGCCGCTGGCAATGCCCTTGGCCAGGCGCGTGGTGTTGGTCACGAAGAAGTCGTCGCCGACCAGCTGGATCCTCGTCCCCAGGCGCTCGGTGAGCTCCTTCCAGCCAGCCCAGTCGTCCTGGTCGAGCGCGTCCTCGATCGAGATGATCGGGAACTCGGCGACGAGGGCCTCCCAGTAGTCGATCAACTCGGACGTGGTGAGCGTCAGGCCCTCGCCCTTGAGCTCGTAGAGGCCGGTCTGCCTGTTGTAGAGCTCGGAGACGGCGGGGTCCATGGCAAAGCGGAAGTCACGGCCCAGCTCGAAGCCGGCAGCCTCGACGGCCTCGCTCATGTACCTCAGCGGGTCCTTGTTGGTCTTGAGGTCGGGGGCAAAGCCGCCCTCGTCGCCCACGCCCGTGGAGAGGCCGGCCTTGGCCAGCGTCGACTTGAGGGTGGCGTAGACCTCGGCGCACCAGCGCAGGGCCTCGGAGAAGGTGGGGGCGCCCACCGGCATGATCATGAACTCCTGGAAGTCCACGGTGTTGGTGGCGTGCACGCCGCCGTTCATGATGTTCATCATGGGGACGGGCAGGGTATGGCCGGCGACACCGCCCAGGTAGGCATAGAGCGGCAGGCCGGCGCTCGTTGCGGCCGCGCGGGCGACGGCCAGCGAGGCGCCCAGGATGGCATTGGCACCAAAGGTGCCCTTGTTGTCCGTGCCGTCCGTGGCGATCATGGTCGTGTCGACAAGGCGCTGGTCGCGTGCGTCGAGACCGACAATGGCCTCCCTGATCTCGTTGTTCACATGACCCACGGCCGTGAGGGTACCCTTGCCACCGTAGCGCGACGCATCGCCATCACGAAGCTCCACGGCCTCGAAGTCGCCGGTGGAGGCACCAGATGGGACAAGCGCGCTGCCGAAGGTGCCGTCCGCGAGGGTGATCTCGACCTCGACGGTGGGGTTGCCGCGCGAGTCGAGGACCTCGCGACCGTAGACGCTGGTGATCTTGCTCATATCCATCACCTTCCTGCTATTTGTTAGTGATAGGTAACTACTATGGATAGAGTGTAGCATAGTTAGCATAGGTTAACTAGTACGGATAGGGCCTACCGTAGGTACGGTATGGGAAAGGGATGTCCGAAACTCCTCACGGAAGGGCTGGATGCTGTCACAGGCAATTTGTCGGTACTTTTTTGCGAGCACTCCCCCACGCGGCGCCTACAAGTTAACTTGTCTGCATTTTTCCTGCACCGACAAACGTCATGGTGCTGACCTTGACCGCAAAAGTACCGACAAATTCAGTTTCTATCGTACGTAGCAGCACAAACGCACCTACAAATTATTTTGTCGGCACTACAGCCAGAGCGACCACCTCCCCTCGACCCATCGCGAGCCAAAAATGTAAGTACAGGTTGACTCTCGGGTAAACCTACGCTAACTTATGGCTGTTAACCCTATGAAACTCCTGAGGAAAGGCGGCAGCCATGATGCCACTCTCGCTGCTGGGAGCCGGAGGCGGAAGCATCATCACCCGCATCGGCGGAAAGCCTGAGACCCGACAGTTCCTGGAGGGCCTGGGGTTTGTGGTCGGCACCCCCGTCAAGGTCATCAGCGAGATCGATGGCAACGTCATCTGCTCGGTCAAGGACACCCGCGTCGCCGTCAGCAAGGAGATGGCGCAGCGGATCTACGTATAGCCCCCATCGGTGTACCAGCACGTGCCCTGCACATGCGTTTCGAAAGGAGCAAGTTCTATGACGCTGAGAGAGGTCAAGGTCGGCCAGACCGCCAAGGTCGTGAGGCTTCGCGGCGCGGGCCCGGTCAAGCGCCGCATCATGGACATGGGCATCACCAAGGGTCAGCTCGTCTACGTGCGCAAGGTCGCGCCCCTGGGCGACCCCATGGAGATCACCGTCCGCAACTACGAGCTCTCGGTCCGCAAGGCCGACTGCGAGATGATCGAGGTCGAGCTCGTCGAGGAGGAGGCGTAGGCCCATGGCAAAGATCACCATTGCCCTCGCAGGCAACCCCAACTGTGGCAAGACCACGCTCTTCAACGCCCTCACCGGCTCCAACCAGTACGTGGGCAACTGGCCCGGCGTCACCGTCGAGGAGAAGCACGGCAGGCTGAGAGGCCACCCGGACGTGACCATCGCCGACCTTCCGGGCATCTACTCCCTGTCGCCGTACACGCTCGAGGAGGTGGTGGCGCGTGACTACCTCACACAGCAGCGCCCTGACGCCATCCTCAACATCGTCGACGGCACCAACCTCGAACGCAACCTCTACCTCACCACGCAGCTCGTCGAGCTGGGCATCCCCACGCTCGTGGCCGTCAACATGATGGACGTCGTGGAGAGAAGCGGCGACGTGATCGATCTCGTCGCCCTCTCCAAGGCGCTCGACTGCAAGGTCGTCCCCATCTCCGCCCTCAAGGGCACGGGCGTCAGGGAGGCAGCGGAGGAGGCTGTGGCCCTGGCCCGGGGCGGCACCAAGCCCATCCCGCAGCATCGCTTCGCCGGCAGCGTCGAGCACGCCATCGCGCACATCGAGGAGAGCGCCGTCCACGACCTCCCCGAGGAGCAGCAGCGTTGGTACGCCATCAAGCTCTTCGAGCGCGACGAGAAGGTGCGGGAGAGGTTGGCCCTCCCGATCGAGACGGTCGCCCACATCGACGGCGACATCGAGGCCTGCGAGGCCGAGCTCGACGACGACGCCGAATCCATCATCACCTCGCAGCGCTACGACTACATCACCTCGATCATCGGCGGCTGCCTGCGTCGTGCCAACAAGGGCGAGCTGACGGCCTCGGACAGGATCGACCGGGTCGTGACCAACCGCGTCGCGGCGCTCCCCATCTTCGTCCTGGTCATGTGGCTGGTCTACGCCCTGTCCGTGGGCAAGTCCCTCGCCGACGGCGGCATCGCCATCGGCACCTACCTCACCGACTGGGCAAACGACGTGCTCGGCGCCGAGTGGCTCGTTGCCGGCTCACGCTCCCTCCTCGAGGGCATGGGCGTCAGCCCCATCCTCACCGGTCTCGTCTCCGACGGCATCGTCAACGGCGTCGGTGCCGTCCTGGGCTTCGTGCCGCAGATGCTCGTCCTGTTCCTCATGCTCGCCATCCTTGAGGACTGCGGCTACATGGCCCGCATCGCCTTCATCATGGACCGCATCTTTCGCCGCTTCGGCCTCTCGGGCAAGTCGTTCATCCCCATGCTCATCGGCACCGGCTGCGGGATCCCCGGCGTCATGGCCTCGCGCACCATCGAGAACGAGCGCGACCGCCGCATGACCATCATGACCACCTGCTTCATTCCCTGCAGCGCCAAGATGCCCATCATCGGCCTCATCGCCGGCGCCCTGTTCGGCGGCGACACCTGGATCGCCACCTCCGCCTACTTCATCGGCGTGGCGGCCATCGTCATCTCGGGCGTCATGCTCAAGAAGACCAGGATGTTCGCTGGCGACCCGGCACCCTTCGTCATGGAGCTTCCCGCCTACCACGCGCCGTCCGTGGGCAACGTGCTGCGCAGCACCTGGGAGCGCGGCTGGTCGTTCATCAAGAAAGCCGGCACCATCATCTTGCTGTCATCCATCGTCATCTGGGGCCTCAAGAGCTTCGGCACCGTCAACGGCACCTTCGGCATGGTCGACGACCTCTACGAGGACGAGTCCGTCGTGACCGCAGGGTACGCCCAGTCCGTGGCGGACCGCATGGGCATCTCCGTCGATGAGGTCTCGCCCATGGACGACTCCCTGCTCGCGGACTTCGGCAACACCTTCGCGCCCGTCTTCAGGCCGCTCGGCTTTGGTGCCTGGAAGCCCGCCGTCGCCACCGTCACCGGCCTGGTGGCAAAGGAGGAGGTCGTATCCACGTTCGCCGTGCTCTACAACGCCGACACCGAGGCTGATGACTGGGACGACGAGGGCGCGCCGATCTGGGCCAACGTCCAAGCCGACTTCGAGTCCTTCTCCGGTGGCCACGGACAGCTCGCCGCCTTCGCGTTCATGATCTTCAACCTGCTCTGCGCACCGTGCTTCGCCGCCATGGGTGCCATCAGGCGCGAGATGAACAGCGGCAGGTGGACCGCCTTCGCCATCGGCTACATGTGCGTGTTCGCCTATGCCGCTGGTCTTGTGGTGTACCAGCTTGGCCTTGCCATCTCCGGCTCGGCCGATCCCGCGGGCCTGGTCGCCGCACTTGTCGTGCTTTCTTTCGTATGCTACATGCTCTTCATCAGGAAGTACGAGGGGGCTGACAGGCTCCTCGTCAGGTAGGCGTCGGCCGACGCGGCCCTGGGGGTCACTGGCACGCATGCCGGTGACCCCTTTTCGGGCCCCGCACGCGGGGATGTCCCCGACGCGCGGGATGCGCCCCTCCCAGGCGCTGGCGCATGCACCTCGCCGCGGGCGACGCGGAGGGCGTCCCGCTCGAGGCCCCGGGCGACACGGGCCCGACCGCCCGGGCGCCGCCGCCGAGGGACCGTACGTCGAGGGGCCGGGCAAGCGCCGGGGCTGCGTTCCCGTCGCCGGGCGGGGGGCGGGTGTCGGCGTCCGAGACCGCAGGGCCCTCGCCCGCTGTCAGAAGCGCATGGCGGCAACGCCGCGAGAGAGGGGTGACATTTTCGCTCGACGACGACATCCATAATCACCCTCTTTTTCGTTTACGATAAGCAGTGACGGCAATCTGATATGAAAAGAATTGAATAATACAACTTGCCAATATGCAGGCAATAATTAAAATGCTCTGGTTGGACAGCGCAAATTCGACTATCTCCGATAACCGGATCACCCCCGATAACGCATAAAGTAATGGTCTGGAGAGTAGCACCAGAATCGTTGCCGCTATGAATGGGAACGAAGACCATACTTTCGCTTTTGTGTAGCCCATTTTGAAAAACATAGGTATTTGTACGCCTGTGAGAACGGAAAAAAGCAAAAGAGCCAAGCAGATGCTAATGGCAACATCGTCCATCTGCAATACCTCATTCTGAAGTTTTGCGGAGATAGAATATAGAACAATCGTTGCAAAAAGCGCCAACAGAAAGTTTAGAAATATAAACACATATCTTCCCGACACAATGTCTTTCACGGTAACGGAAACTGAGCCATACAAACGGTCGAGGTTGTTTTTTTCTTGTAATGAAAAAATGGTATAAGAGAATAATGCAACATACAAACTCGCCGAAACACTCAAGAGAATAAGCGATAACCCCATAGTCCAAGATAAGAAAATCACTCCTACCAATGAAAGGTATGCCAAAAATTGTGATTTCATTGTAATAAAATCAAGTTTAGCCATCTTCATAAGCCCATTCATTGATTTGTACCTCCCTTGCTCATTCCGATAACAATATCGTCAATCGTTGCGGCATCAAGAACACAATTTTTATACTGTGCCGCTTCTTTCGCATCGATAAGACCCTCAAATCCCATATCTGTCTTTCGTAAGCCAAGAATGATTTTTTCAAGTTCTGTAGTTAAATCTCTTGCTCTTCCCTTAATAAGTCGATAACTGTTCATTAGGCCCACCATACTGCCCGTATAAATAACCCTACCTTGATTTATAAGGGTGATATAGTCGGCAACACGCTCTAAATCCGTAGTGATGTGAGTGGAGAACAAAACGCTCCTCTCACCGTCCTTTATATACTCTTGTAGCGTTTCTAAAAACTCATCACGGATAACCGGGTCAAGCCCACTTGTCGGCTCATCAAGAATAAGAAGTTTTGCATCATGTGAAAAGGCGCAAGCAAGCATTAACTTCATTTGCATGCCACGCGACAGTTCCTTTACTTTTTTGTTCGTTTGCAGATCAAAATCTTTTATCATTTCATTAAACAGATCATGGTCCCAGTTTTCATAAAAGACGGAAACGGCATTTTCTGTGTCCTTTACCGTCCATGTGTCTACATAAAAGGTGGTGTCGAACACAACCCCGATATCTTGTTTAATAACGCTTTCGCTTTTTATGTTGTCCTTGCCGAAGACAAGGATCTCTCCCGCATCCCTTTCAAGCATATTCAGAATGAGCTGTATCGTCGTTGTCTTCCCGGCTCCGTTCGGGCCGACAAGCCCCATGATGTAGCCTTTGGGTAAAGAAAAGCTTATGTCGTCAAGCTTGAAACCCGGAAAGCCCCTTTTTACGCCCCTTAATTCCAAGCAGTTATCAATCATTTTCTACCTCCAACAGAAGCCGTAAAAGGCTAATGATTTCGTCATCAGGCATTGCTGCTCGCCCTGCCGCCTGTATCGCATTGTTTAGACTGCTTTCTACCTCCTTGATGAGCTGTTCGCGGATAAGGTTTGAGCTGCTCGACATGACGAAGAAGCCTTTGCCTTGCCGGCTTGCAATAAAGCCCTCCTGCTCAAGCTCGTTGTACGCTCTTGTAGTGGTCAGCACGCTAATTTTCAAGTCTTTTGCCAGCTGTCGCAACGAGGGGAGCATTTCATCTTCCTCTAGCTCTCCCGATAGTATTTGAGCCTTTACCTGCTCTTTTATTTGTTCATAAATTGGCGAGCTGGAGCTGTTCGATATTACGATCTCCAAGTCATCACCTCCAACTGTATTGTTTTTCACATGTACAGTATATTCAGACATAACAGTCATGTCAAGGGGAAGGCGAGAGTATGGGGCTGCGGTGGGAATCCTGG
>DBRN01000009.1 GCA_002305995.1 Atopobiaceae bacterium UBA1367 | reverse complement strand
AAGCGATGCGTCGCGCGCGAGCCCCACTGCGACGTCATCGCCCAGGACCGCATGTTGAAAGTGGCTTGACAACTAGAAGGGCATCACACAACCACAAGGCACAACGCCATAGCGGGCGCTGGCACCCCAACGCGCCATGGGCGGGCAGTCACACGATGGCGCGGAGCAAGCCCGAGCACCATCACGGGTACGTCAGCTGTGCAACTGCGTAGCGCCCGAAAGACCAGCCCACCACCCAGCAAAGTCGCCACAGGCCCGTGCAACACGCCTCCGTCACCCATGCCCCGGCGCACAGGTACGCAAGCCCCACAGCGACCACGCCGATAGCCATCCCACACACAGCCGCCACGCAGGACCCAGCCCCGTCTTACCTTGGCCACGAAGGGTCGCCCACGGTCCCGGCCGGCGCAAGCTACCGCCCAGGGCCCTCAGGGCCGGTCGGCCTAGCCTGCGCTACCCACCAGAAACCCCGAAGAGCCGGAAATATCTGGCAGTAAAATATCGATCAGGTTGGCGGTCAGATGTCGGTCAAGCAAAAATCCCGACCTGTTTTCGCAGGTCAGGGCTGTAGTTTTGGTCGCGGGTGCAGGATTTGAACCTACGACCTCCGGGTTATGAGCCCGCGTTTTTAGTGTCGGGACGTCTCGCCTCTTTCGTCTGTCAATTTAGAATTCCAGACGAACCCCGGATTTACCCTTTCCTCGTATCGGCTCGTTCGGGACGTGTTCTCTAGTATTCCCCCAAATTCGTCGAAACCCGCGATTTCTATTCCCCCTCGCAGTGTTTGTGTGCAGCCCTCAAAAGCAATCGTTTCGAAGACTCTCCGCTCAGCGCGTCTATGCGCCCAAGAGCCTGACCGGCACGACGTAGGTCCTGTCTCCGGCCTTGCGAGCATACTCGGATACGCCCACGAGGACCATCTTGAACTCCGGCGGACGGACCTGCGCTTTGGGATTTGAACAGACCTTCTCCTCCAAATGGTTCAATCTCTCGATTGCCGCCGGCACCTTGTCTTCGCCGATCTTGATCTCGATCGCGGCCCATCGCCCGTCAGCGAGCTCGATGATGACGTCGGACTCCAGACCGGAGTCATCGTGGTAGTAGCGGAGCGGGACCGGCCGAGCCTCGGGCAGCGCGCGGGCGTACACGCCGAGGTCGCGTATGCACAGATTCTCGAACACCAGCCCAAACGTCTGCCAATCGTCGATGAGCGACTGGACCGACATGCCGAGCGCCGCGACCGCGAGCGAGGGGTCGGCGAGATAGCGTTTCGGCTTCGTGATGAACCGCTTCTTCGAGCGCGCCGGCGGCGCCCATCCGGGAACCTCCTCCAAAAGATACAGCCGCTTCAGGAGCTTGAGGTACTCCGCGAGCCGCGCGTCGGTGAGGAGGGACTGGGGGCTTTCCTCCGCCCCGTAGATGTCCTGGGCTATAGTGGCGTAGGTCGCGGATTGGCCGAGGTTGCGAGCGATCGATCCGACGAGGCGCTCTGCGACGAAGGGATCCATCCCCTGATCGGGGACCGTCTCGCTGTAGATGAGGTCGAGGTACGCTCGCGCGACAAGCTGGGCCTCCTCGGCGCTGGATTCGATGGCCTCGGGCCATCCTCCGCGGCATGCGAGCTCGACGAGGCGGACCGTGTCCTTATCGCAGATGCCGGGTTCAAACGCCCCGCCGAAGAGCCTCGCGAGAGAGACAGTCGCCTTCGAGTCGCCGGATTCGGCCAGACTCATGGGGGCCATGCGGATCCTCCCTATGCGCCCGGCGCCGCTGTGCCGCCGCTCGTCGTCCTCATCGCCTTTTGCGGGCTTCTTCTTCGGCGAGGACGAACCCGTGAGTATCCATGCCCCCTTCGTCCTGCGGATGGCATCAACCTCGTGACGCACCGCATCCCACACCTGCGGCACGCGCTGCCATTCGTCGAGGACGCGCGGGCGCTCGCCTTGTAGGATGATGTCAGGGTCCGTCAACGCCAGCTGTCTCGTGTTCTTCTGATCGAGGTAGGCAATCGAAGCCCCGTGCTTTCTTGCGGACCACGTCTTGCCGCACCACTTGGTTCCGGCAATCTCCACTGCGCCGAAAACCTTCAGGTACCGCTCGATCTGGGCGTCGACGATTCGGGGCATGTAGCCGTCGGGGGCGATGCTTTGCGTCATGGTGACATCCTTGCTTCAATACCTGCTTATGCAGGCACTATACCACAAGGAATAGAAATTCCGAATACTACAACGATGAAAATCCGAATGTATATCGATAGAAATTCCGAATCTATGGAGGTTGAAGCTGATTGCCATTCGAGCATAATGCACGTTTTCTAGATTTAGAATCAGCTTCAGTTCCCACATTTGCGCGTTTAAGGGTTAATCCCAAACTTCGCGCTTCGCGTTGCCCATCAGCACGGGGGATTACGAACGCGTATCAACCTCCAGCATTATCCGATGCTACTTGAACAACTATAATATGTCCTGACTTCCGAAGTTCGAATTCCGTTTTGGTGCTAAGAAACGAGCGGTCTCATGACCTGCGGCGATGCCGCGTTATGCCGTTCAAGCCTGGAAGTCAGGTAGAAGAGTTGTCCGACAAGATTCCGCATTGCAGCAGTTCACAGCAAATGCGCAACACTCATTCATATCCTGCAATGCCTCTTCCCATGGGTGGAGTAAACCTATTTATCAGAGGAAACGCCTTCTTCTTGCATGGCGGGCGAGTCTCAGCGGCACGCTGCGTTTCCCCCCATGAGCCTCGCGATGTCGCGCACGCGCTCGGGAGCGTTGGCGAGCGTCGCGAGGTAGAACGTGACGTGCGCCGAGGCGTCCGAGATCGGCACCACGCGCCGCCGGGGGTCTTGTATTCGGTTCTGCGGGGCGTCGGTGGTGAAATGGAGCAGGTCGGTACTCTGCGCGAGCTGCCAGAACACCTCGCGGTCTCGCTGCAGGATGACGTTGGCGTCGGGTATCCGCTGCTCGTAGACCTCCTTCCAGAAGCCTATGTCCTCCAGCACAATGAACGACTCGCCGGCAAGGTCGGCGAAGCTCACGTGCGCGCGCTCCGCGAGCGGATGGCCCTCCGGCGCGGCGACGGCGAGGCTCTCGGTCATGAGCGGCGAGCAGGTGCAGTTCGGCAGAGCTATCGGCCGGCGCGTGACGGCGAGGTCCGCGGTTCCCACGAAAAGACGTCGCTCGACCTCGGCGTCGGGCAGGTTCTCCGTGTCGAGGATGGTCCCGGGCAGCGCGGCCGTGACGCGCGCTGCCAGGTCCCACACGGGCGCGGGAGCCACCGACGCCACCCTCAGCGTGCGCGCGCGGCGGGCGAGCTCGTCTAGGCCGTCGCGCAGGCGCGTCTCGGCCGCGAGCACCTCGCGTGCCGCCTCCACGGCGAGCATGCCCGCCTCGTTGAGGGTCGCCCGGTTCCTCGTGCGCGCGAACAGCTCGCACCCGAGCTCCGCCTCGAGGCGGCGCATCGAGCGCGAGAGCGACGGCTGGGTGAGCGAGCACCGCTCGGCCGCGGCCGACATCGTGCCCGTCTCGGCTATGGCCACGAGTTGGCGCATCTGGTCCAGATCCATGGAAACCCTCCTGCTATGCGTATCACGTACACAAAGAACTTTGATTTGCATTGTACAACCACTTCGCTATGCGTGAAACTGTAACCAGCAGAAAGATTCGACAGAAAGGACGCACCATGGAGTACACGACCTTAGAGACCGGGCAGCAGATGCCGATGCTGGGCTACGGCGTCTTCCAGATCGACGACGAGACCACCGAGCGCTGCGTGGCCGACGCGCTGGCGGCCGGCTACCGCCTCATCGACACGGCGCAGGCCTACGCCAACGAGCGCGGCGTGGGTGCCGCCATCGCCAAGAGCGGCGTGGCGCGGGAGGACATCTTCCTCGTGGACAAGGTGTGGGTCACCAACTACGGCGAGGGCAAGACCTACGAGTCCGTCAAGGCGTCGCTGGAGCTGCTGGGCTGCGACTACATCGACCTCATGCTGCTGCACCAGCCCTACAACGACTACTACGGAGCATGGCGCGACATGGAGCGCGCGCTCGCGGAGGGGCTCGTGCGTGGCATCGGCGTGAGCAACTTCGACCCTGTGCGCCTGACCGACCTCTGCGCGTTCGCGAAGGTGGCGCCGGTCTTGAACCAGGTGGAGACCCACGTGTTCTGGCAGCAGGTGCCCGCGCATGCCCAGATGGAGAAGCTCGGTGTGCAGCACATGGCCTGGGGCCCCTTCGCCGAGGGCGCGAACGACTTCTTCAGCAACCCGGTGCTCTCCGAAGTGGCCGAGAAGCACGGCAAGGCCGTGAGCCAGGTGGCGCTGCGCTACCTCATGGACGCCGGCGTGGTGGTCATCCCCAAGTCCGTGAAGCCCGAGCGCATGGCCCAGAACCTCGACGCCTTCGGCTTCGAGCTGGACGCGGAAGACAGGGCGAAGATCGCCGCTCTCGACGAGGATCGCTCCATCTGCTTCGACCACACCAACCTGGACACGGTGGAGCACCTGCTGGGCTTCATCAAGTCCATGATGTAGGGATCCTGCGATAGAGAGAGGCAGGCTATGAGGAAAGAACTGGAAGTGCAGCCGGCCGTGTTCCCGATGCCGGTGCTGATCGTAGCCGCGTACGACGAGGCGGGCACGGTGCAGGCAATGAACGCGGCCTGGGGCACGATCTGCGGGATGGACAGGATTGCCCTGTGCATTGACGAGGGCCATGCCACCACCAAGGCGATTCGCCAGACGGGCGCCTTCACGGTGAGCATCGCCGACGTGGCGCACACGGACGTAGCCGACTACTACGGCATCGCCACGAGCAACAAGCTGCCCGACAAGTTCGCGAAGTCGGGCTACCACGCCGTGCGCAGCGGCAACGTGAACGCCCCCATCATCGAGGAGTTCCCGCTCGCGATGGAATGCGAGCTAGCCGAGGTCGTGCAGACCGAGAACATGCACGCAGTCGTGGGGCGTATCGTGGGCGTGAGCGTAGACGAGAAGGTGCTCGGGGCCGACGGCAAGGTGGACCCCGTGAAGCTCGACGCGCTCACCTTCGACCAGTTCGGCCACGGATATTACGCGACGGGCGAGAAGGTCGGCCTGGCCTGGAATGCGGGCGTGGCGCTCGCGAAGGCCGCTAGGGGGAAGTAGTGCAATGAAGGTCTTGATGGTGAACGGCAGCCCCCGGCGCAGCGGAAACACCGCGATTGCGTTGGCCGAAATGGAGAAGACATTTGCCGAGCAGGGCATCGAGTCGGAGACACTTCAAATTGGCAACAAGGACGTGCGCGGCTGCATCGCGTGCACGAAGTGCATGGAGCACGGGAAATGCGTCTTCGACGACGTCGTGAACGAAGCTGCTCCGCTACTCGAAGAAGCAGACGGCCTGGTGGTGGGCACGCCCGTGTACTTCGGAAGCGCGAACGCCACGACCATCGCTTTCATGGACCGGTTGTTCTATTCCACGGGCTGGATGGACCGTCGCGCGAAGGTGGGCGCAACGTTCGCCGTGGCACGTCGTGGCGGCACGAGCGCGACCTGGGACGAGCTGAACAAATACTTCGCCATATCCGGCATGCCGATAGCGTCTGGGCAGTACTGGACAGGCGTGTTCGGTCGCGAGCAGGGCGAGGCGGCTCAGGACGCCGAGGGCCTCCAGCAGGTCCGCACGCTGGCGCGTAACATGGCCTTCCTCATGAAGTCCGTAGCCTGGGGCAAGCGGGAGCTCGGCCTTCCCGAGCGCGAGCCCTTCCGGCGCACCAACTTCATCAGGTAAGCGGCGACGGAAGAATAACAAAGGTGAACAGAAAGGAGCGAGCATAGAAAAGGGAATAAGCATGAGCAGAAGGGGCTTCCTGGGGCTGGCGAGGGCTTTGGCCGGAGGCTCGATGCTGACGCTGGCGGGATGTGGTAGCGGAAACGCAGGCTCGTCCACGGCGCCATCGGCGTCGGGAGAAAGCAGCCCGGCTTCCGAGTCGGTTGGGACCGCCCCGGCGTCGAGCGCGTCTACGGCAGCGGCCGACAGGGGCGGCAAGAGCCTCATCGCTCTGTGGTCATGGTCCGGCAATCAGAGGCGGAAGCGTGGATTCCTCGCTCGACCAGGTGGATGAGTGGTACGAGGGGCTCTCCTGAGACGAGGGGGCGATGGAATGGTTGTTTTCGAAAAGCCGATGATGACGGCAGCCGTTGCAATCGGGTTTGCGGTCGCGGTGATGCTGGCTACCATGCTTGCTTCATGCGCGAATCCGGGTTCGAGCGGGCAGGCTTCCGACGCGCCGCCCGCTGCGGGCGCGGCTTCCTTGGAAAGCGAGGGAGGCGAAGTGGGCAACATCCCGCAAACCGGGTTCACCGAGGCGGTGCCGGCGGACTACCGGACAGCATCGGCCGAGCCCGGCAGCGTCGTGCGCGTCGAGTACGGGCCTCGCGACTACGCGGGCAGCGGCGAAGAGGTCACGAAGGCGGCGTACGTGTACCTGCCCTACGGCTACGACGAAGCCGACGAGGACGCGCGTTACGACATCGTCTACCTGATGCACGGCTGGGGCGGGCACGCCGGCGAGTACTTCGAGTACGGCTCGGTGAGGAACATCATCGACAATCTAATCGCGAATGGCGACATCCCTCCGACCATCTTCGTGTCGC
Organism: Atopobiaceae bacterium UBA1367; assembly: GCA_002305995.1. Lineage (GTDB taxonomy): Bacteria > Actinomycetota > Coriobacteriia > Coriobacteriales > Atopobiaceae > UBA1367. The sequence goes on along the minus strand of DBRN01000009.1, from coordinate 98,979 downwards.
CGACGTTCTACGCGCCAGATGCCTCGGATGACTGCGCGACGTCGGTCGCGTCGCTGCGCGCCTTCCACCAGGAGTTCGAGGCCGATCTTATGCCGGCCGTGGAGGGCCGATTCCGCACCTATGCCGCCTCGACGTCCGACGAGGACCTGAAGGCCTCGCGCGCCCCGACGTCTTCACGCCCGACCATTACGCGTTCTACCAGAAGGAGGGCGGCCGGCACGACTACGAGGCCTTGCAGGAGTTCCTATACAACGGGCTTCCGGCGGTGCTCGGCCGCATGCACGGCATGAGCGGTTCCGGGATTCAGGAGGTGGAGACAGTGGAAACAGCGAGCTTCACGCGCGATACGCGCATCTCCGATGCGATTGCGGACCCTGCGTTTGGCGGCTGGGGCAGGCTCATCTTCCCGGTGGACGCGGGCTACTGGAGCGGGGGCACGCTAGGCAGCTTCCAGATGACCTGGTACAACGGGATCGATGCTGACATGACGGTCGAGGTCTGCAACTACTTGCGCAACCGCGCAGCGTCAGGCGAGACGGTGTTCGTCGACATCTACTCGGACGAGGAAAAGGCGGCCGACCCCGCCAAGGCCGACACCGGCCTGCTCTTCTTCCGGGGAGACGAGGGTGCCCGCACCGCCATCGTGAGCGCGGGCGGCGGCATGGCCTACGTGGGCGCGATGCACGACAGCTTCCCGCACTGCCTCGAGCTCTCCAGGCGCGGCTACAACGCTTTCGCGCTCATATACCGCCCGGGCTCGCGGACTGCCTGCGAGGACCTGGCGCGGGCGATCACTTACCTCCACGAGCACGCCGGCGAATTGGGCATACGAATGGACGGGTACTCGCTGTGGGGCGGCTCTGCCGGCGCGCGCATGGCGGCGTGGCTGGGAGCCTACGGGGCGGAAAGCTTCGGCGAGGCGGCCTACCCGCGCCCTGCGGCCTGCATCGTGAACTACACAGGGCTTTCCGAGGTGACGGGAAAAGAGCCGCCAACTTACAGCGCCGTGGGTACGGACGACTGGATCGCCGACTGGCGCACCATGCAGTCGCGCATCGAGCGCATCCGCAGCAACGGCACCGATGCCGAGATCGAGGTGTTCGACGGCCTGCCGCATGGCTTCGGCTTAGGCGCGGGCACGGCGGCCGAGGGTTGGCTCAACCGCGCCGCGTCATTCTGGGAACGGCAGCTTTAAGGGAAAGGCTTGGAGATGGAAAACTTCGTATTCGAGAACGCAACGCGGTTCTACTTCGGACGCGGGCAGCTGGAGGCGGCGCTTTCGCGCGAGCTGGGCGATGCGCACACGGTGATGATCGCCTACGGCGGCGGCTCGGTGAAGCGCACGAGGCTGTTCGACCGCATCGTGGTGGCGCTCGGCGGCAGGCACGTCGTGGAATTCGGTGGCTCATGGCAAACCCCACGCTCGCGAAGGTGATGGAGGGGGCGGCCATCGCGCGTGCCGAGGGCGTCGAGTGCATCCTGGCCGTCGGCGGCGGCAGCGTTATGGACGCGTGCAAGGTCATCGCGCTCGCCGCGACGGAGGACCTGGACGCCGACGCCTTCTGGGACAAGTACTTCGTGCGCTTCGAGTCGGTGGCGGCCGATGCTAAGCCCTTGCCCGTAGGCACCGTCGTGACGGCCGCCGGCACGGGCAGCGAGGGCAACGGCGGCTCGGTCATCACCAACGAGAAGGCGCTCGTGAAGACCGGTGCCGACCGCCCGCAGTTGAATGCCCGCTTCGCCGTGCAGGAGCCCGAGCTCACCTTCACCGTGCCCGAGACGCAGACGGTGGCGGGCGGCTACGACGCCCTGAACCACATGATGGAGGAGTACTTCAGCCTGCCGGTGGGCGACGTGCTGGCCGACGACCTGCTGGAGGCCGCGATGCGCAGCGTCATCCGCGACCTGCCGCGCGTCGTGGCCGACCCGGACGACTACCAGGCCCGAGCGAACCTCCTGTGGGCGAGCTCGCTTGCGGAGAACCGCGTGCTGAAGTGCGGCAAGAAAACCCACTTCCAGTGCCACATGATCGAGCACCAGGTGGGCGCCTACACCGACTGCGTTCACGGCTTCGGGCTGGCCACCATCACCGCGAACTACTACCGGTGCATCTACGATGCCACGCCCGAGGCGATCGCGCAGTTCCATCGCTTCGCCGTGAACGTATGGGGCATCGATGCGGCGGGCAAGGCGGATGCGGATGTCGCACTCGCAGGCATCGAGGCGCTCGACGCCTGGACCCGCGAGGTCGGCGCTCACCGCACCTTGACCGAGCTGGGTGTGAAGCCAGAGCAGATCGAGGAGATCGCCGTGAGCATCGCGTGCCTGCCGGGCGGGTTCAGGCAGATGACGGCAGAAGATATAACCGACATACTACGAGAGAGCCTGTAAGCGATCAGATTCAAGGAGTGATGACGATGAGCAAGAAGATCGTGCAGACGGCGGGCCGCGACGCGCTGGGGGATTTCGCCCCGGAGTTCGCGCACTACAACGACGACGTGCTGTTCGGAGAGAACTGGAACAATGAGGACATCGACCTGAAGACGCGCAGCATCGTCACGGTCGTCGCGCTGATGGCGCAGGGAGTAACGGATTCATCCCTGGCTTTCCACCTCCAGAACGCGAAGGCCCACGGCGTGACGCAGAAGGAGATCGCCGCGGTCATCGCACACGTTGCGTTCTACGCCGGCTGGCCGAAGGCGTGGGCCGTGTTCAACCTCGCTAAGGACGTGTGGGGCGTGGGCGAGGGCGACCTGCCCTACGAGGACGCGGCCATGAGGGCGCACGCGAAGGAGATGCCGTTTGCAATCGGCTCGCCCAACGACGCCTTCGCGCGGTACTTCACGGGGCGGAGCTTCCTCGCGCCGGTCTCGACCGAGCAGGTGCCCGTGTTCAACGTGACCTTCGAGCCGGGCTGCCGCAACAACTGGCATGTGCACCACGCGGATGCGGGCGGCGGCCAGATGCTCATCTGCGTGGCCGGGCGCGGCTACTACCAGGCATGGGGCGAGGAGCCCGTGGAGATGACCCCGGGAAGCGTCGTGAACATCCCCGCGGGCGTCAAGCACTGGCACGGCGCGGCGTCGGACTCGTGGTTCTCGCACCTGGCCATCGAGGTGTCGGGCGAGGGTGCAAGCAACGAATGGCTCGAGCCGGTGGCGGACGAGGAGTACGGGAAGCTGGCATGACGCACGCTCAAGCCGACACAGCCGGCACGCCGGGATGCCTCACCGCCGCCTAGCTGAGCAGCCGCTGGCGCATGTAGGTGACCATCTTGGGCACTGAGTAGTTTGCCGCCCGCTGCACCAGCAGCTGCAGGCAGAAGAGCACGGCCGCCATGGCGAGGATCGCGAGAAGCACGTCGAGCCACACGTCCGAGCCGTCGTCCGGCATGTTCAAAAGCTCCATGCGTTGGGCGTCTCCGGGGCCCGTGGGCAGGTAGACGCCAGCGTCGTCTGTGAGGGGGCAAACCCAGAGGGCGCTCCGTAGATCAAAAGTAGATAATATAAGCGTTCTTGTCGGGTTTTAACCCTTATCGGAAGGCTCATAATTTGGGCCAGAAGGGGTCTCAGGGGTAAACTTTTCCGGCGACTAAATTCCCCCACAACGAAAAAGCCCTGACCTGTTTTCCCAGGTCAGGGCTGTAATTTTGGTCGCGGGGGCAGGATTTGAACCTACGACCTCCGGGTTATGAGCCCGGCGAGCTACCAGACTGCTCCACCCCGCATTGTCTGGGCGCACCGTGTGCGCGGAAGAACACTATAGGGGCCTTCCCCCCGGAAGTCAAACGACGGCTGCTGGTTATGCAGGTTTCTTCACAATCGAGCCGCCTGCCCTGCGACTCCTGCACGCCGAGGGAGGTCCCCGGAAAGCACGGGGGAGGGGGTCTCATGCCCGCGCCACCGCCAAGCTCCGCATGCCTGTTGTGAAGGTTTCATCAACCCCGATACCAGTTGGCGGGAGCCGTGTCATCCAGGTTTGGTCATGTTATAAACCATAGGGCCGCACACCGACAGGACGTGCGGCCCCTCTGCCCACACCACCCCTTGTCACGAGGAGCGTCACGTCCATGGCCCACGAGAGGTACCGTCTCGGATTCCACATCGCCCCCAAGGCCGGCTGGCTCAACGACCCCAACGGCCTGTGCCAATTTCGTGGCGTCTACCACGCGTTCTTCCAATACAATCCCGTCTGGCCCGCCATCGACACCAAATACTGGCGCCACTTCACGAGCACCGACCTCCTCCACTGGAAGGACTGCGGCACCCCTCTGGTGACCGACATCGCCGAGGACCGCAACGGCGTCTATTCCGGCTCTGCCTGCGTGCGCAAGGGCATGGCCTCCGACGGGGGCGACCTCATGTGCCTGTACTACACGGGTAACGTGGTGTACGAGGACGACCCCGAGGCCGTCATGGACTTCGTCCACACCGGGCGCGAGGCCAACGAGATCCTGGTGACCAGCGAGGACGGCGTTCGCTTCTCCGAGAAGAGCGTCCTGCTGCGCAACGCCGACTACCCCGACGTCTGCACGCTGCACGTGCGCGACCCCAAGGTCTGGGAGCAGGACGGCCAGCTGTGGATGCTGCTGGGCGCACGCGATCAGAACGACCAGGGCATGGTGCTGCTGTACGGGTCCGATGACGGGCGCACGTGGTGCATCAAGTCGCAGGTGTACTCCCAGAACCCGTTCGGCTACATGTGGGAGTGCCCCAACATCGTGCAGATCGACGGCCATGACTTTCTGGCCGTCTGCCCGCAGGGCCTGCCCTACGAGGTCGATCGGTGGCAGAACATGTGGCAGGCGGGCTACTTCCCGCTGGAGGACAGCATCCTCGACACCGTTCTGGTCGACGAGGGCACCTTCGTGGAGTGGGACCTCGGCTACGACTTCTACGCCCCGCAGGTCTTTGTCGACGAGCGGGGTCGCACCATCCTCATCGGTTGGATGGGCACCTTCGAGGACAACCGCACCAGCTCGCCCAACGGCATGCCTTGGATCCACTGCCTCACGGTGCCACGTCTGCTCACCATGGGCGAGGACGGCCTGTTGCGCCAGAATCCCGTGCCGGAGCTCGAGGCTGGCCGCGGCGGGGCGCTCCCCCTGACGGGAGGTGCGCGCACGGCCATCGACGGGCATCGAGCGGACATCGTGCTCGAGGGCATAGCGGGAGCGGGCGCGCTCGTGCTCGACGACAACGCCGTCGGGATCGTCTACACGGGGGAGAGACTCGAGGTCTCCTTCTCCGACGAATGGGTCGCCGGCGGACGCATCGCCCGCCGGGTGCCGCTCGACCACCTGAGCGACCTGCGCGTGTTGGTCGACACCTCTGCCATCGAGATCTATGCTAACGGTGGTGTCGTGGTCTTCTCCACGCGCTGGTTCCCCTCGGCCGACATGGTCACGGTCGAGGTCAGCTTCGAGAGCGAGACGGCCGTCGTGTATCCCATGGAGGACGCCATGGCCGGCGCCTACGACGAGGATCACGGCCTGTGAGCCTTGCCGGTGGTCAGGCTCGAGCAGCAGGCCTGCTTGGCCCGCAGGTGAGTCGGCCGGCCGAGCCCTCGGCAGGCCTGCGACAGGTTGCCAGGCCCCTGACCTGCGGATGCAACCAGCGGTAGCATCCGCGATGGGACAAGATGCAGCCCCCGGTTGGTGGCGGGCGCCCCTGCGCTGCCCTAATCTTGGTGGTGCCGGCATCAACCGAACGCACACACAGCAGGAAAGGAACGGACGATGAGCTTTCGTGACAACCTCCAGCACCTTCGCGCCACACGCAACATGACACAGGAGCAGCTTGCCATGCTCGTGGGCGTGAGCCGCCAGTCCGTGACCAAGTGGGAGGCGGAGAAGGCCTACCCCGAGATGGACAAGCTCCTCAAGGTCTGCCAGATCTTCGACTGCACGATCGACGAGTTGGTCCAGGGAGACCTCACCGGGCGGGAGCCCGAGCCCGCACAGGCACCTGTGGTGGCCCTTGCCGACGTGACGGGCTATGACGAGCACAAGAGGAACTTCGCCTGGCGCATGGCTCTCGCGGTGGCGCTGCTCATTCTCGCGGTTGCCGCCGGGGCCTTCCTCGAGGACGCAACCCCCTGGATGGACGACGCCGACACCGCCTCGGGCGTGGCATTCTTCGTCCTCATCACCGTCGGCCTGCTCGTGCTGCTGCCTACCGTGTTTGCCAACGAGGCCTTCAAGAAGGCCCACCCCTTCGTCGAGGACTTCTACCCGTCCGAGCAGAAGGAGCGGATCCAGCGTCTCTTTGGCTACGAGCTCGCCGCAGGCATCGCGATGGTCCTGCTCTCCCTTGCCCTGCGTGTGACGCTTCCCGAGACCACCTCCGCCAACGGTGGGTTCTTGGTCGGCATCGCCCTGGGCGTGGGCGTCATCGTCCACGCTGCCCTCCTCGTCGGTCGTGTCAACGTGGAGGAGTACAACATCGACGCCCTGTCGGAGATCTCCGAGGAGGAGATTGCCTCCATCGTGGGCGAGGAGCGTGCGTCTGGAGTGCTCGCCAAGGTGCGTCGCGAGCGCCGCTTGGGCGCCACCTGCGGCATCATCATGCTGGTTGCCACCATCGTGGCCCTGGTGCTCATGTTCTACGGCAACTATGCGCACGAGAGCTTCCCCGCGCGGTTCTTCTGGATTCCCTGGATGGTCGGGGGCATCCTCTGCGGCATCGTCCCGTTGGTGCATGTCGCCTTCGGCAGAGAGCGCTAGGCTCAGGTCGCGAACCGCCGAGGGATGGGCCCTGCAGTCGACATGATGCCGACTGCAGGGCCCATCCCTTGGCGCGACGCAAGGAGACGCGCTGCCCGTCGGCCTCATCGCTCGGGCGACCGGTCCTCCGCTATCCTCTAAGGCAGCCGACAAACCCACGACCTTGGTCGTATCCATACAGAAGGGGGCGGACGTGGGCGGGACGTGCGACATCGAGGCGATCTTCCGGAGGCATGCACAGACGGTCTATCGCGTGTGCTACTCCTTTCTGAGGGCGACGGCGGATGCCGAGGACGCGACACAGGCGACCTTCATGAAGCTCATCGACCACCCGCGCGGCTTCGAGAGCGAGGAGCACGAGAAGGCGTGGCTGATCGTGTGCGCGTCCAACCTGTGCAAGGACCTGCTCAAGAGCGCGGCGCGCACGCGTGTGGTGGGGCTGCCCGAACGCGAGCCCGCCGACCCTCGCCAGGCAGAGCCTCTCGACGAGACACTCGATGCGGTGCTGCGCCTGCCTGAAAAGTACAAGGACGTGGTCTACCTGCACTATTACGAGGGCTACAAGACAGGCGAGATCGCCCGGATGCTCGAGGAGAGGCCCTCGACCATACGCAATCGCCTGCGTGACGCGCGCAGGCTGCTGAGGGACATGCTGGGAGGTGTGGCATGATGGCAGGCGAAGACAGGTTGTTCGACCAGCGGATCCATGACGCATACGAGGGGGTCGTGCTGAGCGACGAGGCACAGGGCAGGATGCTGGCAGATCTCCTGGCTGCGCAGGAGGCGCATGCCGCTGGGACCGAGATGCACGAGCGGCCCACCGGCGCGGAGCACAGCGACCACGGCACCAGCGGCACTGCCACGAAGGTCATCCCCCTCGCGCGCAGGAGGGGGAGGCGCAGGTGGCTCATGGCAGCCGCCGCCGTCGCCATGGCCCTCGTCGTCGTGCGGCTGAGCGGCATCGCGCCCACCGGCTCGCATGACAAGTCGGCATCCACAGCCGATGTCGCCGTCGGGGGAGGGGACCAGGAGGCGGTCACCTACAAGGAGACCGAGGCGACGCCGGGCGATGTCGGCGGGTCCTCGGACGTCAGCGTGGAGGACACCGAGTCAGCCGCCGACATCACGCCGCACGACACGGTCGACTTCTATCCCATCGTGCGGCTCGGCGACGGGATGACCCTGTCGGCGCTCGTCGACGCGCAGCATACGGTCGAGGTGGACGCCTCCCGTGTGGGGGAGTCGCTGGGCGCGGCCTCCGCGAGCCCTGCGGACGCCATCGACACGGTGCCCTGCGAGGTGTACCGGCTGCGCGACGACCCCGAGGGCTACGCCGTGCGCTATGGCGACGAGACCACCTACTGGTACTGCTTCGCGCTGGGGGAATAGCGCGGCACGGCGTCCTTGCCTCGCCCGTAACAGGGCGTCCATCATGCGCATGCGGCCTCGGGCCTGTCGAGAGCTCTCGACAGGCCCGACATTTCTGTGACGACGCTCGTATCCCATCTAGGGCAGGCACAGACGAAGGAGGCGTGACATGGCACATCGTTTCGCGAAACCGGCCGTCCGGACAATCGTGGGGACGGCAGTCCCTCTCGCGCTCGCGGTGGCGCTCGTGGGCTGTGGGTCGATGCGGGAGATCGTCGGGAACACGTCCGTGGGCTCCGAGGGCAAGGGAAGTACGGGGCTCGTCGCCCCCGACGACAGCAGTTGGACGACAGGTGAGGTTGGCTGCACGACCGTCGAGGGGCTTGGGGATCCGATGGACACCGAGGAGTACGCCCATCTGGAGGAGACGGGGTTCGTCTCCGCCAGGACGCGGCCCCTCTCGACGGTCTCGTCCGACGTGGACACGGCGAGCTACTGCAACGTGCGGCGCATGCTGCGCGACGGCGCCACGGCAGACGAGGTCCCCGCAGGCGCCGTGCGCATCGAGGAGCTGCTCAACTACTTCACCTACGACTACGCACGCCCGGAGGGCGACGACCTCTTTGGCGCCACCGTGCATGTGGGGGATTGCCCCTGGAACGAGGACACCAAGCTCGTGACCATCGGCCTCGCCACGGCGCCAGAGGCCAGCGCGATCGCGGAGAGGGGCTCCAACCTGGTGTTTCTCGTCGACGTGTCGGGATCTATGGACTCAGATGACAAGCTGGGGCTGCTCAAGGACGCCTTCGCCGAGCTGGTGTCGCATCTCGGCGGGAATGACCGCGTGTCGATCGTGACCTATGCCGGTGTCGAGGAGGTCGTGCTCGAGGGCGCGCGCGGGGACGCGCACGCGCAGATCATGCGCGCCATGCGCGGCCTGCGTGCGGACGGGTCCACCAATGGCGAGGCGGGCCTCCGGATGGCCTACGAGGTGGCACGGAGGAATCACATCAAGGGCGGCGTCAACCGCATCGTGATGGCGTCCGACGGCGACCTGAACGTGGGCATGAGCAGCGAGTCTGACCTGCATGACTACGTCGACCGGCAGCGCGAGACGGGAGTCTACCTGTCGGTGCTCGGCTTTGGGTCGGGCAACTACAAGGACAACAAGATGGAGACGCTCGCCGACCACGGCAACGGCTCGTACCACTACATCGACTGCGTGGAAGAGGCGGAGAAGGTCCTGGGAAGCGACCTGACGGCCAACCTGGTGCCCCTCGCCGATGACGTGAGGGTGCAGGTGGAGTTCAACCCGGCGCTGGTGAAGGGGTACCGCCTGATCGGCTACGAGAACCGCGCCATGGCCGACGAGGACTTCCGCAACGACGAGCGCGATGCCGGCGACGTCGGTCCGGGCAGCCAGTTCACCGTGGCCTACGAGGTGGCGTTGGAAGGCTCTGCCCAGGAGGTCGTGGAGACGGACCTCAGATACGGTCCCGGCTCCTCCGGTGACGGTCAGAGCGACGAATGGCTGACCGCCACGGTTCGCTACCTTCCCGCGGACGGCGGCGCTGCGAGCGAGCAGGCGTGGTCGGTGGGGGAGGGCGACTGGTCGCGCGATCCCGGTGGAGACTGGCGCCTCCAGGCGGCGGTCATCGAGCTCGGCATGATGCTGCGCGGCTCCGACCATGCCGGCTCGTCCAGCTACGATGGCATCCGCGAGCTGCTGAGGGGCGCAGGCGACGTCGAGGGGCGCGACGACCTCGCCGAGCTGGTCGACCTCGCGCGGGGATAGCTGCCTGGGGATGTTCCTGCCTTTCTCGTGCAAGACGAGGGCGTGCGGTCGTATGATGCTAGGGGAGGCTTGGGAGGGAGATCGTCATGTCTGCAACATCTGATCTGGTTCGTGCCCAGTTCGCGGCAGGTGACGCCATTCGCGATGCGGGCGTGCCCGACCCTGCGGGCGTCGAGCGCTTCGATGACATCGCCTACGGGCCGGATGCCAGGTGGCAGTCGCTTGACGTGTATCGTCCCGAGGGTACGGACACCGATGGGTCCCTCCCGGTCATCGTCTCGGTTCACGGCGGCGGCTGGGTCTATGGCAACAAGGAGCTCTATCACCTCTACTGCATGGACCTCGCGCGTCGTGGCTTCGTGGTGGTCAACTTCACCTACCGCCTGGCGCCGGAGTTCAAGTATCCCGCCTCGATGGAGGACACCTGCGCGGCTTTCTCCTGGACGGTTGACCACATCGCCGAGTACGGCGGCGACCCTGCCACGGTCTTTGCGGTGGGCGACTCGGCCGGGGCGCACATGCTGGGCCTCTTCTGCGGCATGTGCACCGATCCGAGCTATGCGGCGGAGTTCGACTTCAGGGCGCCCCAGGACCTTAGGCTCGTGGCCATCGCGCTCAACTGCGGGGCATACGAGGTCACGTTGAGCGATGACCCGGCCGACCTCACCTCGGCGCTCATGGGTGACTTTCTGCCCAATGGCGGGGACGAGCGCGAGCTGCGCTTGATCGACGTGGTCAGCCACACGAACGCCGACTTCCCGCCCGCCTACCTCATGACCTGTGACGGTGATTTCCTGCGCGGCGACCTGCCGCCGATGGACGCACGGCTCACCGAGCTCGGCGTCATGCACGAGGTGCACGTCTATGCCGGACTGGGCGAGCCGCTTGGCCACGTGTTCCATCTTGACATGAGGTCACCCGACGCCACCCGATGCAACGACGACGAGTGCGCCTTCTTCCGCAGGTTCCTGTGAGCAGCCGCTGAAGCCGGACTGTCGCACGGGAGCCGGGACTCTCGAGAGGGTCCCAGCTCCTGGCATCTCTGTGCTGGTCAGGTGGTGGCAGGCGTTACGCGAGGCACGCGGCGACGAAGTCGAAGGCCTTCATGCCATCCTCGTCGCACTCGCACTCGTTGTTGTCAAAGTAGATCCAGCTCCAGTGACCGTTGTACTGGTAGGGGGAGCCATCTTCGTTGGTGAACTCGCCCGAGGTGTCGATGACGCTGTCGGAGGTGGAGACGTGCAGGGTCTCGGCGGTCTTGCCGGCAGCCTTCAGGCGGGCGATCGTGGGCTCCTCGCACACGCTGGGATCGACGGTGGTGTCATCCTTGGAGTACACGAAGTACATCGGCAGGTCGACGAGGCCGGCGATCTGCTCGTCGGTGATGAGGGAGTCGGGCACGGCCTCGCAGATGGGCACGACGCCGGCGTACTTGTCGGGACGGTTCATGGCCATCCAGGTGGTCATGAAGCCACCGTTGGAGCAACCGGCCAGCACGATCTTGTCGGCACCGACTTTCTTGGCGTAGGAGTCGATGAACTCCTCGAGGGCCTCGGTGTAGATGGACTGGACCTTGTCCGAGTTCTCGGTTGAGATGTAGGTGCCCTTGCCGTCGATGTCCATCCACATGGTGGGGCTCTGCGGGGCCACGACGTGCGCGCCGCCGACGGTCTGCTGGAACTCGTCCTCCGAGAGCGCGACGACCTTGTTGGCGAGGATGGTGATGTAGGGGTCGGTGTGGTCGGTTCCGCCCTCGCCGGCGCCATGCAGCCAGACGACCAGGCCCTTGCTCTCCTCCTGGGGCTCCCAGGCGGCGTACTGGAAGGTGGTGCCGTCCGTGGCCTCGAAGGAGTCCACGGTCCAGGCGTCGGCGGAGGTGGTCTTGCCGGCGGCGACTGGCTCGATGGTGAACTCGGTCACGGGCGTGCCGTTGCTGGTGAGCTCGACGCCCTCGGCGATCGAGATGTTGATGTCGTACGGGTCGCTCCAGGTGTTGTACCCGGTTGCCATGGTGTACAGGAAGGGCGAGCCATCCTCCGGCGAGCAGGCGAGCTCGAGCTCGATGGTGTTGTCCTTGATACTGGCGGCGGTGACGGTGCGCTCGAAGTCGGCCTCGATGACGGGGAAGTCCTCGGCGGTCCAGTCGGTGGTCTGCTTGTGCTCGCTCACCACAAGATCGGTGGGCTCGAGGGCGTCGATGGGGTTGTCGAGCGTGATGATGAGCCTGTCGACGCCCGCACCCCAGTCATAGCCCTGAACATGCATCTCGTAGGTGCCCTTGATCGTGCCGCTTGAGGCTGTCGACCCACCGTTGCCGCAGGCGGCGAGTGCCAGGCCGGCAGTGCCGGCTGCACCGATGAAGGCACGACGTGTTAGCTTTGTGCTTGCCATGATCTCTCTCCCTCTTCCCGAATGACGGACCGATCGGTGACGCTAGCTCAACCGTATCGATGAGCGTGATCGGCGTGCGTGTTGCATCATGAAAACGGTTTTCATATTAAGAAAATTGTTTTCAGTGATAGAAAAAAGTTAGGGCCGGAGCGGAGTGGGCCGTGGCGGAGCCTGCGTGCGCCCGGTGAAGCATGGCCGCCAGGTGGTCATGCGGGCGTGCCGGCTAGAGCTCGTAGAGCATCTCCGACATGAGCGTGCTCAGGAACCACAGCGAGTGGAAGCCCTCATTTGTCGTTCCCGGCCTGCCGAAGACCATGAAGTGATCGAAGAGGCGCGCGAAGTCCTCGTCCTCGTCCTGCGAGAATCCGATGGTGACCGCCTCGCGCCGCTCGTGGATGGCCTGAAGGACCTCCCGCTGGTCGGGGCGTACGAACAGCTGGGATACAGTGAGGAACAGGATGACGTCCCCATGCCGGATGTGCTGCGCGTGACGCACCTGCATCTCCTCGTTCTTGTACAGGTAGGTGCCCACGCCACGTGCCATGAGATCGAGCTGGAGGGTGTAGAGGTCCGACAGGACGTGGTCGTCGCCGAAGATGGTGACGGAGCGGGCGTCATCCAGTATGCGGACGATCGTCCAGAGCTCCTGGCGGTCGAGGTGGTCGTAGGTGGCCTGCAGGTTGTCCAGCGCGCGCTGGTACACCAGATCGAAGACGGAGTCTGGGTCCTCGTCCGCAAAGCTGTCCGCATGCATGCGGCAGCGGTCCTGGTAGATCTGCTCTATCTCGCGGGCGAAGCTCGTGCGGAAATCCCCGAACGAAGCGTACCCGACTTTCCTGATGAAGCGGCTCACGCTTGCCGGCGAGATGCTCGCCTCGCGGGCGAGCTGCTCGAGCGAGACGATGGGCCCGCCTGAGGACTCGTCTGACACATGCGTGAACAGGACCCTGATGATCGCCTGCTCGTTGATGTTGAGAACCTGGGAGTTGCAGTGGTTGATGAGGCCGATCACGCGCGCGACATCTGCTCCGACGCTCTTCCTCCTCACGAGAAGCCTCCTTAGCCGAACCCGGCAGGGCCTGCCTTCGTCAGATCCCGCCCGGTGGTTCACCCAGACGTCATGGTAGCGTAATCGGCGACACGGGTCCCACGCGGGCCTCCTGGCGCCGCTCGACCCGGTATGGTGGCATTCGCTGGCGCACGACCTCGCTGGCGCACGACCAGTCCTGGTCCAGCTCGAATGGCTCCACGTCCACCAGAGGCGTCTCGGCCTGACTTGAGTCTGGGCGGGGCGCTGCTGCGTCCAGCTGCCCGTGCTCGGAAGGGCGAGCACGCCCCAAGACAGCCGCATACGCGCACGGGCGAGCGTCTTCCCTCCGTGTGCTGCCGCTACCGCTCCTCGGGCGGGGTGTCTTCCATCAGCTTGAGGCGGGAGGCGATGGATGCGGGGTCGTCGATTCCGTCGCAGAGCTCGGAGAGACTGATGCCGAGCCCGAGGGAGATCTTGCAGAGGTTGTCGATCGAGATGTTGCGCCTGCCCTTCTCGACCCCAATGATGTAGGTGCGATCAAGCTCGGTCATGCGCGCAAACGTGTATTGCGACAGGTTCTGGCCCTCCCTGAGCACCTTGATGCGGCTGCCCAAGTTGTAGCGTATGGCGGCGATGTCTCCCTCAGTCTTCATGCGGCCAAGGATACGGGTGACGCGGCGTCAACTGGTTGACGATGAGAAACTATTCCAGTTGCTCGCAACCACTCCATGGAAAGGGAGGCGCAGAAAGGCGTGATGCCGCATCTGGATGCGCGGCATGGCGCGTGGCGCGGTGGTCCGAGGGGGACATGGTGGATGGCACCCTCACCGCCTGTGCGGTCACCCTCCCCGTGAGGACGCATGCGGGGGTCCCGTGTGCGAGTATGATCGGCATGGCGAGGTGGGTCGCGCTGTATGCGGCAGACCCGACGGGGTGGGCTGGCCGGGGCACCTCGTCCCTTGTCGGAGGCAACGGGAGGGAACACATGAGATTTCGCAACGACCGTCAGGGCAACCCCGTGTCGATCCTTGGCTTTGGCTGCATGCGCTTTTCCCGCAAGGGGATGGGCATCGATTATGACAAGGCCGAGCGCGAGATCCTGCGCGCCATCGAGCTGGGCGTCAACTACTTTGACACGGCCTATGTGTATCCGGGCTCGGAGGAGCTGCTCGGCGAGGTGCTCGAGCGCAACGGCGTTCGGGATGGGGTGAGGATCGCCACGAAGCTCCCGCAGTATCTCGTGCGCAGCGCTGCCGCCATCGATCGCTACTTCGAGGAGGAGCTCAGGAGGCTCCGGACGGACCATGTCGACTACTACCTCATGCACATGATCACCGACCCTGCGCAGTGGGAGAGTCTTCGAAGGCTGGGCATCGAGGACTGGATCGCCGCAAGGAAGGCGTCCGGACAGATCGGGCAGGTGGGCTTCTCGTTCCATGGGGGCACCGACGCCTTCATGGAGGTGCTTGGGGCCTACGACTGGGACTTCTGCCAGATTCAGTACAACTATCTCGACGAGCACACGCAGGCAGGTCGGCGAGGTCTCATGGCGGCGGCGGAGCGCGGGGTGCCCGTCATCGTCATGGAGCCCTTGCGAGGGGGGAAGCTCGTCGACCTGATGCCCGAGGAAGGAAGGGACCTGATTGCCCAGAATCCTCGCGGATGGAGTGCGGCGGAGTGGGCGTTTCGCTGGCTGTGGGATCAGCCTCAGGTGACCTGTGTGCTTTCGGGGATGAACTCCCTCGAGATGGTGGAGGAGAACTGCCGCATCGCGAGCGAGGTCGAGCCGGGGCAGCTCACGCAGGAGGACGCCGCCCTCATCGCGCGCATTGCCGACTGCATCAACGGCAGCGTGAAGGTGGGTTGCACGGGTTGCGGGTACTGCATGCCGTGTCCGCAGGGGGTGGACATCCCCGCGCTCTTTCGCTGCTACAACCACATGCACACCGAGGGCAGGCGCGATGGGCGCAAGGAGTATTGGCAGACGGTCTCCCTGCGCAAGGAGAGGGCGTTCGCACGCCAGTGCGTGGGGTGCGGGCGCTGCGAGGAACGTTGCCCGCAGGGGATCGCCATTCGCGAGCAGATTCGCATAGCCGACCGGGCGCTCAGGCCGCTTCCGTGGCGTATCGCAGGTGATGTGGCCCGCGCGTTTGCCGTGCGGTGACGTTTGTCTGTACATTTCTGGGGACTGTCTCGGGACATGTGCCGACAAATCGGCTTGTCTGTGATTTTGCGGCACCAATAGGCCGCGTTGTGTGAGTGGCCCTGCGAGAAGTACAGACAAACTCAAAAACAGGGCGAAAAGTCGTCATCAGACCACCGACAAGTCGATTTGTCCGCAGGCGTCCCACTAGGCCAGGATCAGCTCAAGGGCGAACACCAAGGCGCAGCAGGTTGCCGCCACCTGGAAGAGGCCCGCGCCGTACCAGGCGGCCACCAAGCCGGCGATCAGGGCCACAGCTCCCGCCACAGGCGCGTCGGTGGCCTGGATGATGGCGGGAAACGTCATCACGGCAAGCGTCACATAGGGCACGTAGTACAGGAACGACCTGACGAAGCGACTCCGTATGGGCGTACGGATGAGCGTGAGCGGCAGGATCTTGACCGAGAGCGTCACGGCGGACATGACGAGGATGTAGAGGGGGATGCTATGTTGCATCGCTGGCCTCCTCCTGGGGAAGGTCGTCATCGGACACGGGGAAGAGCAGCGCGGCGGCAGAGGCTATCGCCACCGTGAGCACGATGGTGCGCGTGCCTGCGGTCCATGCGGCGAGGAGGGGCGCCACGGCACACAGCAGGCTTGCCGCAAAGCTCGCGGCGACGCAGCCTAGCACCACGCGACTCTCTCGTGCGGGCGGGACGATGATGGCGAGGAACATGCCAAAGAGCGCCACCGACAGCGCGCTGACCACTCGGCTGGGCAGGACGTTGCCCATGGCAATGCCCAGGGCCGTTCCCGTCGACCAGCCTGACAGGGCGGGGACGAACGCTCCGTAGGAGTAGAACGGATCTACCCAGCCCGGACGTGCGATGGCGATGCCGAACAGCTCGTCGGTGACGTCAAAGCCCACCAGCACGCGGTGCAGGGTGCCGGTGGAGGGGGAGAAGCGCTGGCTGAGCGCGGTGCTCATGAGCAGGTAGCGCGCGTTGGTGATGAGCGTGACCACGGCCATCTCGAGGTAGGAGGCGCGCGCCGCCATGAGCGTGAAGGCGGCGTATTCGCCTGCCGAGGCATTGTTGAGCAGGCTGGCGACGAATCCCTCAAGGGGCGTGAGACCGGCGTTGCGGGCGGTGATCCCCAGCGAGAACGCCACGACGAAGTAGCCGAGGCCGATGGGGGTGCCGTCACGCAGTCCCTCGCGAACGGCCCTGCCGTGCCCTGGGGACGAAGCGACTGGTTGTGCGGCCATCAGGCCTCCTCGTGGAACATCGGTGAGCAATGAGTGCCTGCCGGGGCGGTGCGGGGGGGGGTGCCGTGGAGAGCCGTCCGGCATCGCTTCAGATGATGCGCTGCCGGACGCGGACGATCTTCTTGCGACTCGCGTCTAGGCCTGCTGCTGGACGAAGTCGACGAAGCGATCGCGCTCCTCGGCCGTCTTGGTGCGTGCCATGTAGAAGTCGTTGCCCAGGTCGTCGGACAGGACCTCCGCCATGCGCCCCTGCATGCAGATGATGGTGCCGTAGCGTCCCATGATCTCGTCGTGGGTGTGCGCATAGGTGTGGCAGTCGCGGCGACTGGCGTATATGCAATAGTACGAGTCCCCGCCAGCGGCCCGTGAGGTGGTCCCCTTAGTGACCATGTCGGCCCAGATCTGATAGACGTCGACGGAGTGCGCGAAGTTTATCATGTCGGGGGTATAGCCGCCCGGCGCGCGCACGTTGACCTCGAGGCCCACGTAGTCGCCCTTGCTGCCGAGTCCAGGCTTGTCGTCGGTGAGGCGGAAGAACTCCATGTGAACGAAGCGGCTCTTGATGCCAAAGGCCTTGGTGGTGGCGCGGCCTATCGTACGAAGCTTGGGGTCCACGTCGGGGCAGGTATGGTATGCGACGTCAAGCTGAAGCTCCACCGTCTCGGCGATGGAGGGGGGAAACTCCGACTGGTTCTCGAAGAGAGGGTCGCCGTTGGCGTCGACGATAGCCTCGTACGAGCACAGCTCGGCGTCGACGTATTCCTCGAGCACGTAGGGCTCGCCGAGGTCTGCGGCAAGCAGCTCCTCCAAGGCGGCCTCATCGACGATCTTGCGCGCGCCACCAGCTCCCACGCCCCTCTCAGGCTTGGTGAACACGGGGAAGCCGACGTCCCTGGCGAAGGCGCGCACGGTGTCGGGATCCTCGACGCGCACCTGGCGGGCAGTGGGAATGCCACCTGCCGCATACAGGGACTTCATGGAGGCCTTGCTTTGCCAGAGCGCCATCTGCTTGGCTCCCGCACCCGTGGTGATGTGGAAGTCGTCGCGCAACCGCGCGTCCTGGCTTAGCCAGTACTCGTTGTTCGACTCGAGCCAGTCGATCTTCCCATACTTGTGAGAGAAGTAGGCCACGGCACGAAACACCTGGTCATAGTCCTCGAGGGAGGACACCCAGTAGTACTCGTCGAGCGACCTTCGCACATCGTCTGCCAGGTTGTCATAGGGGGTGTCGCCGACGCCCAGGACGGTGGCGCCGTTCTTGCGCAGGCGATCGCACCAGTGCCAGTAGGTGTCGGGGAACTGCGGGGAGATGAAGACCACGTTCATGAAGCGCTTCCTTTCGAGGAGGCGGGTTGGCATGTGTGCCATGGTAGCGCGCAAAGGTTTCGGGCGTGTGTAGGGGGTGCGACCACATGGGGTGGCATGCGGTGTGGGACGAGGGAAGGGCGTGTTGTTGAAATCCCAAAGGCTTGCGACGACCCCTGAGGGACATCTCAGGCTGTACTGGGGTGAGAACGCGGACAATCAAAGTTGTAGGTGAAGAAATAGACGATGCGCGGCTCGAAAAGCAGTTTGTCTGTACATTGAGAAGCGAGGCGGACGTGCGCGTGTTTGTAGGTGCCCGAAATATGGCACCAAATGTGATTGTCGGTGCCACTTCGTTTCCCATGTCTGGAAAAGTACAGACAAACGAACGATAGATGCCGAAGAGGGCGCCGGAAACGATATCCCGGCGCCCCCCAGATAGGTGCTGGCGTATTTGGTTGCCCTACTCGGCGGCGTCAGCCTTCTTGGCGGTGCGACGCGTGGTGGTCTTCTTGGCTGCTGTGGCCTTGCTGGCTGCGGCCTTGGAGGACTTGGAAGCAGTGGCCTTGGTCGCGGTGGCCTTGGAGGAAGTGGCCTTGGTGGCCTTGCTGGCTGCGGCCTTGGAGGAGGTCTCGGTCGCGGCAGACTTCGCGGTGGCCTTCTTCGCGGTGGCAGCCTTGCCCGTTGCGGCCTTGCCCGTGGCCTTGCTGGCCGCAGCCTTCGTGGTGGCCTTCGCGGTGGCAGCCTTGGCCGTGGTGGCCTTGCGTGCGGTTGTCTTGGAGGCGGACTTAGGTGCAGCAGCCGCCTCGCTGGTGGCCTTCGCGCTCGCGGACGACGCCTTGGTCGTCTTGGTGGCCTTGGTCGCTGCCTTCGTGGTGGTACCCTCAGCCTTGGTGGCAGCAGTCTTGGCCTTCGCGGTCGTGGTCTTGGTCGCGGCAGCCTTGCGCGTGGTGGCGCGCTTGGCAGCAGGCTTCTTGGGGGCGGCCTTGGGCTTCTCCGCGACCTCGGTCGTGGGCTCCTCGACCTTCGCCTGCTCGACAGCGGGGGCAGGTGCCTGTTGGGCGTCGATGTCGCTCAGCACCTCACTCATGAAGTACGGCATCTGCTTGCGCCACCACGGCCAGTCGTGGTTGACGTCGGTACCCCAGAAGTCGCACCAGTGGTTCACGCCCAGGCGGCTGAGCTCGTCATCGATGCGGCGCAGGTCGTCGATGCCCTCCTCCCATGCGCCCTGGCCCACGCAGAACACCAGCTGGCGCTGGTTGTAGAGGTCGACGTAGGGGTGGTCGGCGGGCATGTTGCCCAGGAAGGCGGGAAGGTCGTTGTTGTAGAGGTTCTCGTCCATCCAGTCGCCGAAGAAGAAGCTCGTGCCGTACACGCCGGAGAGCGCGATGCAGCCCTGGAACAGATCCGGGCGGCGGAAGACGGCAAGGGCAGCATGGGTCGCACCGATGCTGCAGCCCACGGCGAGCGGGCGGAGGTCGGAGTTGTTCCAGGAGTGGACGCGCGGAAGCAGCTCGTCGGTCACGAACCTGAAGTACTCCTCCTGGCGCCAGGCGCGGGCACCATTGTCACCACCCTGGTCAGACCAGCTCTCCTCGTCGTTGTTGTCCACGGAGAAGACCTGGATGCGACCCTCCTCGATGAAGGGCGCGAGGGCGTCGATCATGCCGAAGTCCTCGAAGTTGTTGCTCTTGGCGTCCTGTGCCTGGAAGGCGATGACGGGGTAGCCACCCTCGCCGTAGACGATCATGGACATGTCCTTGTCGAGCACGTCACTGTGATTGCTATAGTACTCACGTTTCATTGTCAATCATCCCCAATGCAGGAGGTCGAATTTACTCGGTGATCAGATAACGCTGCCGCGAAAGTCTACCTATTCTTTGCCGCTCACGCAGGCGGGATGGGGAGAAAGTGTGGAAAGCGCAGGTAGAGCGCCTATCTCTGCTCTTATGCTCCGCTCTGGCCCATGGCAGAACCGTAACGACTTCGTCCGGCCCTCTGATGCTGCGCTACCCTGTACAGCGTCACAGGACGGCTAGCGGGGAGGGATCATCCATCATGGCATATGGAATCGGCACCAACTGCGTTCAGGCAGGCTATCGCCCGGGGGACGGCGAGCCCCGCCAGGTCCCCATCGTGCAGTCGACCACGTTCAAGTACGACACCTCGGAGCACATGGGCCAGCTCTTCGACCTCGAGGCGGAGGGCTATTTCTACACTCGCCTGCAGAATCCCACCAACGACGCCGTGGCGGCCAAGATCGCGGCGCTCGAGGGCGGCACGGCGGGCATGCTCACCAGCTCGGGCCAGGCGGCCAACTTCTTTGCCGTGTTCAACATCTCGGAGGCAGGGAGCCACGTGGTCGCCTGCTCGGCCATCTATGGCGGCACGTTCAACCTGCTGTCGGTGACCATGGCCAAGATGGGCATCGAGACCACCTTCGTGAGTCCCGACTGCACGCGCGAGGAGCTTGACGCCGCCTTCCGCCCCAATACCACCTGCGTGCTGGGCGAGACCATCGCCAACCCGGCGCTCTCGGTGCTCGACATCGAGCTGTTCGCCCAGGCCGCGCACGACCATGGCGTGCCGCTGATCGTGGACAACACCTTCCCCACCCCGGTCAACTGCCGTCCCATCGAGTGGGGTGCCGACATCGTGACCCACTCCACCACCAAGTACATGGACGGCCACGGCGTTGGCGTGGGCGGTGCCATCGTCGACTCCGGCACCTTCGACTGGATGGCGCGTGCCGAGCGGTTCCCTGGTCTCACCACGCCCGACGAGAGCTACCATGGCATCGTCTATGCCGAGCGCTTCGGCAAGGCGGGGGCCTTCATCACCAAGGCGACGGCACAGCTCATGCGCGACTTCGGCGCCATCCAGAGCCCTCAGAACGCCTTCTACCTCAACCTCGGCCTCGAGAGCCTGCATGTGCGCATGCCGCGCCACTGTGCGAACGGCCAGGCCATGGCCGAGTTCCTCTCCACGCATCCGCGCGTCGCGAGCGTGAGCTATCCCAACCTACCGGGAGACAGGTACTACGACCGTGCGCAGAAGTACCTGCCCGACGGCGGCTGTGGCGTGGTGAGCTTTCGCGTGGCCGGTGGCCGCGCGGCTGCCGAAAGCTTCATGGCGGGCCTCCGGATCGCCGCCATCGAGACGCATGTGGCCGACGCGCGCACCTGCTGCCTGCACCCCGCGAGCGCGACGCATCGCCAGATGAGCGACGAGGAGCTGGTGGCGGCCGGTGTCATGCCCGACATGGTGCGCTTCTCCTGCGGCCTTGAGGACGCGGCGGACCTCATTGCCGACGTCGAGCAGGCCCTGGCGCAGCTCGACTAGGTCGAGAGGCGCCGCGCACGATCGGCCACCAAGGGCAGGGGAGGATCCCTTCGAGAGGGGAGCACGTATGGCACGCGTTCTGTACCAGGGCCATGGCAGCCTCCGCTTCACCACGGATGCGGGAACGGTCGTGTACCTCGACCCCTTCCTGGGCGAGGGCTATGACGAGCCGGCCGATCTCGTCCTGGTCACGCACCAGCACCACGACCACAACGCCATCGACCTTCCTTCCCGTGCCCCCGGCTGTGTCGTCTGGCAGAATACGGATGCCCACCCGTCGCCCGACGTGTGGGTTGCGCGCACCTTCGGTGACGTGACCGTCGAGGCGGTGCAGGCGTGCAACGACAAGCATCCCATGGACAGGTGCGTGGGCTACCTGCTGGGGATGGACGGCGTGCTGGCGTACTGCGCGGGCGACACCTCGATGACGCCGCAGATGGCCGAGCTTTCCTCCCGTGGGATCGACTACGCCTTCCTGCCGGGTGATGGCGTCTATAATATGGATGCTGCGGGTGCCGCCGCGTGCGCACGCATCGTGGGGGCGGCGCACAACGTGCCCATCCACCTCAAGCCTGGTCGACCCTACGGCGAGACGGAGGCGCGGCGATTTGCCCGTCTCGCGCCACATGCCCTGCTCATCAGGCCTGGCGAGACGGTGACGCTGCAGGCGTCAGGATCCCCGCAGCGGGTCCGGTCGCGCTAGCAGCTGGGTGCTCCGACAGGCCGCGCACTCGTGTCCTGGCAGGGGAGTGCCCTTCTCAGGTGCTGATAGGCTCGTGCAAGGAGGTTCCATGGCGAAGATCACCTGTCCCAGGTGCGGGGAAGTCATCGAGGTCAACCTCACGCAGGCGGAGGATCTCACGCGCCAGCTGCGAGACGAGCTCTTCGAGCACGACCTGCAGGACCGCCTGGCCGAGGCAGACCGCCTTCGTCAGGCGCAGGCACGGCAGCAGGAGGCCGAGGCCGAGGTTCGCGCCCGGGAGCGCGAGGCACACCTCGGCGAGGAGCTCGCACGCCTCAGGGCGCAGTTGGCGTCCCAGGAGGAGACCCTGCGCGCACAGGGCCAGGCCGAGCTGCTCAAGGCGACGACGACCCTGGAGCGCGACCGCAGCGAGCTCGAGTCGCAGCTGCGCGTCGAGAGGGCCAACGGCGAGCAGGCGCGCTCCGCGCTGCGCGAGGAGATGGCCCGTCGCGAGGGGGAGCTCCTCCAGCGCGAGGAGGAGCGGCTTAGGGCCAAGGACGCGCAGATAGAGCAGTACAAGGCCGAGGTAGAGCGCCTGCGCGACTACCGCATGCGCCTCTCGACCAAACTCGTCGGCGAGTCGCTCGAGCGTCATTGCGAGAGCGAGTTCAATCGCATTCGCATGCAGGCGTACCCCAGGGCCACCTTCGAGAAGGACAACGAGGCGGTGCAGGGCACCAAGGGCGACTTCATCTTCCGCGACTATGACGACGAGGGCAACGAGCTGCTCTCCATCATGTTCGAGATGAAGAACGAGGAGGAGGGCTCCAGCTCGTCGAGCCGCAAGCGCAACGAGGACCATCTCAGGAAGCTTGACGCCGACCGCACCAAGAAGGGCTGCGAGTATGCGGTGCTCGTGTCGACGCTCGAGCCCGACAACGAATTCTACAACGCCGGCATCGCCGACGTCTCATGGCACTATCCCAAGATGTTCGTGGTGCGCCCCCAGTGCTTCACCACGATCATCGGCCTGCTCAAGGCCACCGCGCTGGCGGTGCAACCGTATCGCCTGCAGCTCGAGCGCGCGCGGCGCGAGGAGCTCGACGTCACGAGGTTCGAGGAAAGGGTCACGGGCATCGTGGAGGGCATCGCCAATGACTATGCCCTCGCAGCCAAAAACTACGAGCAGGCGGAGAAGGACATCGACGCCATCATCGCCAAGCTTAAGCACCTCAAGGGCCAGCTGGGCACGGCGGCCAAGCACTTCGGCACGGCGAGCAGGCGCGGAGAGAAGCTGAGCGTCAAGCGTCTGACGTGGGGCAACCAGACCATGAAGGCCGCCTTCGCCGAGGCAGCGGCAGCCCGCGACGAGCAGCCCGATGCACCCGACCACGTCCTGGGCGACCCGGACATGCCTGTGGATCCCGACGAGATGACATAGCGCGGAAGGTCCCGGCGGGCTGATCCCGGCAGGTGTGGCCCCGCGTGGGAGGCGCCCGCCCGCCTCGGGCACGGTGCGGGGCCATCCCGCTGTCGGCGTGCGATGGTGGTGCACATGAAAACAGGTTCGCCTCAGGGCAGACCGCTCATGTGCCGTGCGCCACCGTTCGCCAGCTATACCGAAGAGTGCTCCCCGATTGTCGAATGACCAGCGGTGTGGGTGGGTCCCTCACGTACCGTGGGTGTCGACTGTTGTCGTGACAAGGGGGACTCGCATGGAAGAAGACGTTCGCAGGGAGAAATTCTGGTGCGACTCGACTGACAGGGCGTCGCGCCTGCACGGATATATCTGGTGGCCCGAAGAGGGAGTGGCTCCGCGCGCCGCCGTGCAGCTGGTGCATGGCATGGCGGAGTACGTCGCGCGCTATGACGAGTTCGCGCGCTGTCTCAACGGCACGGGCCTCGTGGTGTTTGGGCACGACCACATCGGCCACGGCGAGAGCGTGACGTCGAAGGACGAATGGGGCAGCCTGCCCGTCGACGGGGGCAAGGACATTCTGGTGAACGACGTGCATCGCGTGCGCACCGAGGCGCTTGCGCGCATCTCAGGTGCCTACGGCACACTTCCCCCGCTGTTCATGTTCGGCCACTCGATGGGCAGCCTCGTGGTGCGCGCGTACCTTGCGCGGCATGCGTATGGTCTTCGCGGCGCCATCATCTGCGGCACCGGATTCATGCCGCCGCGCGTCTCCACGATGGCCAACCGCCTCGCCCGTCTCGTCGCGCGCACGCGCGGGGGCGACTATCGCAGCAAGCTGCTGCACAATATGGTCGTGGGCTCCTATGGTCGGGACGTCGAGGGCGCCGAGACCGACTACGACTGGCTCTCGTTCAACAGGGAGAACGTCGAGCGCTACATCGCGGACGAGCAATGCGGCTTCATGTTCTCGGCCGGCGGCTACGTGACGCTGACCGACCTGATGCACGAGGTGTGCGGTCGTGCCTGCGTGGCCGCCTATCCCAAGGACCTGCCGCTGCTCTACATCGCCGGCACCGAGGATCCGGTGGGCTCGTGCGGCGAGGGCGTGAGCCAGGCTGCCGACCTCGCGCATGCGGCGGGCGTCGACGACGTCCGCTGCCGCCTCTATGCCGGCATGCGCCACGAGATCCTCAACGAGCGCGGTCGTCGGGTGGTCTTCGACGACGTGGCCGCCTGGATGGAGGGGTATCTCACATGAGCGCCGGCACGCGCGAGGCACGCTATGTCATAGCGCTCGACCAGGGAACCACGTCGTCGCGCGCGGTGCTGGTCGACCGTTCCGGCACGATGGTCGACGTGGTCCAGCGCGCGTTCACCCAGATCTATCCCACGCCCGGCTGGGTCGAGCACAATCCACAGGAGATCCTGTTCTCGCAGCTGGGAAGCCTGACCGAGCTCTTGCAGAAGCGTGGTCTCGGCAGGGAGGACATCGCCTGCATCGGCATCGACAACCAGCGCGAGACGACCATCGTCTGGGATCCGTCAACCGGCGAGCCTGTCATGAACGCCATCGTGTGGCAGTGCCGCCGCACGGCGGCACTCGTGGAGGAGCGCTGCGGAGACCCTGAGGTCGCGGCCGAGGTCAGGGCGCGGACGGGCCTGCTCCCCGATGCCTACTTCTCGGCAAGCAAGATCGCCTGGATCCTCGAGAACGTGCCGGGCGCCCGCGAGCGCGCGGAGCGCGGGGAGCTCCTGTTCGGCACGGTGGACACTTGGCTTGTGTGGGTGCTCACCGGCGGCCTGGTGCACGCGACCGACGTCACCAACGCCAGCCGCACGATGCTCTACAACATCCACGAGGGCTGCTGGGACCAGTGGCTGCTCGACCTCTTTGGCATTCCCGCGTCGATGATGCCCGAGGTGCGGCGCTCGTCCGGCAGCTTTGGCGAGACGAGCTATCCTGGCATCCCTGCCGGCATTCCCATCGCGGGCGTCGCGGGAGACCAGCAGTCCGCCCTCTTCGGCCAGTGCTGCTTCGAGGCGGGCCAGGCGAAGAACACCTACGGCACAGGCTGCTTCCTGCTGCTGCATACCGGCCCCGAGGCCTGTGTGTCCCATAACGGGCTGGTCACGACCGTGGCCGCGTCTGCCCCCGACGTCGATCGCACCGAGTACGCCCTCGAGGGCAGCGTGTTCGTGGCCGGCGCCGTGATCCAGTGGCTGCGCGACGAGCTCGGTCTCATCCGCACTGCGGGCGAGACCGAGTATCTGGCACGGAGCGTGGAGGACAACGGTGGCGTCTACGTCGTGCCGGCCTTCACGGGCCTGGGCGCGCCCTACTGGTCCCCCGACGCGCGCGGCGCCATCCTGGGCCTGACGCGTGGTGCGAGCCGGGCCCATGTGGTGCGTGCGGCGCTGGAGTCGCTGGCATACCAGTCGGCAGACCTCGTGCGGGCGATGGAGGCCGACGCCGGCGCCCCCATGACCATGCTCAACGTCGACGGCGGCGCCAGCAAGAACGACTTCCTGATGCAGTTCCAGGCCGACCTCCTGGGCTGCGAGCTGCGCAGGCCGCAGAACATCGAGACCACGAGCTTGGGCGCCGCGTACCTCGCCGGCCTGGCCGTGGGCTTCTGGAGCGGTATCGACGAGCTCCGCCGCCTGCGCACGACCGATGACGTCTTCGTCCGCAGGATGGATCTCGCGAAGGTCGAGGGATACCTGGCGGGCTGGAGGGAGGCCGTGCGTCGCACGCTGTAGCGCGTGAGGGATGCCCGCTTCGTGTCTCGCGCAGGCGGCGCCTCAGTCCCTGCGCGAGCACCACGAGAGCGACAGGCCCGTACACGCACGTGGGGGGCGCTCAGACGCCCACTTGAGCATATCGCGGCACCGACAGGCCCGTGCCCGCACGTGAGACGCGCCCGGGTGTGTGGGCACAGCCCTGCCCTCCCGCCTCACGCGAGCTCCCCCTTGCCCGCATCCCATTCCCACGCCCCCTCGAAGACATGGGGGCAGTCCGTCGCGATGACCACGTTGTTGTCGGGAACCTGCGGGTCGTCGGTCCCGCAGGGATATATCCACAGGTGCGAGAAGCAGGTGGCAAGGGCTGCCATCTGCAGGCGCAGCGCGTGCGACTCGGGGCCAGACAAGGCGGCCACCACGTTGGTGAGATAGACGCCGCCTGCTCCGAGGTGCGCCTGGGCGCATGCGGCGGCCTCGGCGCTCATGAGCGAGCGCTCCGGCACACGTCCAAAGAAGCAGTCGTTGATGATGGCGTCGAACGTGTCCTCCGACTCCAGCAGCCAGGCGTGCGCGTCGCATGTGTGCAGGCGCAGGCGCCCAGCCTCCTCGGCGCCGTACGTCCGCTCGAGCCTGTCGAGGAAGAAGTGTCTCCGGGCGATGCGCTCTATGGCCGGATCGAGTTCCACGACGTCGACGCGGCGCACCTCGGGATGGTGGGCGACCAGGTGCCGCGGGATCGCATATCCCCCGCCCCCAAGCACGGCCACCGAGGTAGGGCCGCCTCCGTCAGGCCACGCCTCGAACAGGTGGTCGAAAAGCCTGTGGTAGGGAAAGACCGGATCGCACCATCGGCTGTCGAGATAGGTGGCCGACTGGTAGGTTCCGGCCACGTCGAGCACGCGTATCCTCTCCCCACCCATGTGGGCATCGTGCACCGTGGTCCATCCCGCCATCGTGCGCCCGAGGTACGTCAGGCCGCGCAGGCGCGCGCATGCCGTCGCGACGGCATCGACGAGGATGGTGGCTATGGAGGCAGATGGCACGGGGACTCCCTCATGGTCGCGTCCTTTCCCCCCCAAGTCTAGCGCTCGGGTGGCGCCCGCTGCGTGCGCACCTCATCCTGCGCCCCGCTGCGGGCGCACGGCTGCTCGCCGGCAGCGTAGAATGGTGTCTCCACGCCATCGAGTCTGGGGGGATGAGGAATGGCCGAGAGGGTTCCCGGGACGCTGTCCGGAGTTGACATAGGCGACAGCGTCATCGTGACGGCTGTGGGAGGATCCGGCGCCCTCCGTCAGCACTTCCTCGACATGGGCGTGATTCCCGGCACCCGCATGACGCTGGTGAAGTATGCGCCCCTCGGCGACCCCCTGGAGTTCCTCGTCCATGGCTACGAGCTCACCCTGCGGATGGACGAGGCGAGCAGGATCCTGGTCGAGCCCGTGCGGGAGGAGGGGGGCGAGCCGTCGTCCCTGGCGCATCGGGAGGAGCCGGAGGCCGAGCACCCCGGCCTGGGGGAGGGGGGTCGCTTTCACGTCAAGGCGACCGAGCGCCCGCTGCCGGACGGCACGACGCTCACCTTCGCCCTCGCGGGCAACCAGAACAGCGGGAAGACCACGTTGTTCAACCAGCTCACCGGCTCGAACCAGCATGTGGGCAACTTCCCGGGCGTGACGGTCGACCGCAAGGACGGTCCCATCCGCGGCCATGCGAACACGAGCGTGGTCGATCTCCCGGGCATCTACTCGCTCTCGCCGTATAGCCCTGAGGAGCTGGTGAGCCGCCAGTACATCCTCGGCGAGCGGCCCTGCGGCATCATCAACATCGTGGACGCCACCAACATCGAGCGCAGCCTCTATCTCACCATGCAGCTCATGGAGCTCGACACGCCCATGGTGCTCGCGCTCAACATGATGGACGAGGTCCAGGGCAACGGCGGCTTCATCAACGTGAACGACATGGAGGGCATGTTGGGGATTCCCGTGGTGCCCATCTCGGCCGTGCGCAACGAGGGCGTCGACGAGCTCGTGGGCCATGCCCTGCACGTGGCCACGTATCAGGAGCGTCCCGGCAGGCTTGACTTCTGTGATGCCACGGATCACGGCGGTTCGGTCCACCGTTGCCTGCATGCGGTCATGCATCTCATCGAGGACCACGCCGCGTGTGCCGGCATTCCCCTCCGATTCGCGGCGACCAAGCTCGTCGAGGGGGACGCCCGGATCGTCGAGGCCCTGTGCCTCGAGGCCAACGAGGTCGAGGCGATCGAGCACATCGTCAGCCAGATGGAGGCCGAGCGCGGTCTTGACAGGGCCGGTGCCATCGCCGACATGCGATTCGCCTTCATCGCGAAGGTGGTCGGCTCCTGTGTGACCAAGCCCCGTGCGAGTCGCGAGAGGGAGCGCAGCCAGAGGATCGACAGGGTGCTCACGGGTCGCTGGACGGCCATACCCTCCCTTGTCGCCATCATGGCACTCGTGTCCTGGCTCGCGTTCCATGTGATCGGCATGCCGCTGCAGGATCTCATACAGGCCGGTGTCGATGGCCTTGCCGACCTTGCCGGGCGCTCGCTCGAGGCCTTGGGCACGGGCCCTGCGGTCACCTCGCTCGTGGTCGATGGCGTCATCGGCGGCGTGGGAACGGTCGTCGTGTTCCTGCCCATCATCGTCGCCATGTTCCTCTTCCTGTCACTTCTTGAGGATACGGGCTATATGGCACGCGTCGCCTTCGTCCTCGATCGCCTCCTGCGCCGCCTGGGTCTCTCCGGTCGTTCCATCGTCCCGATGCTCATCGGGTTCGGTTGCACGGTGCCGGCGGTCATGGCGACCCGCACGCTGCCCTCCGAGCGTGACCGCAAGCTCACGATCCTGCTGACCTCATTCATGAGCTGCTCGACCAAGCTCACCATCTACGGCTTCTTCGCGGCCGTCTTCTTCCCTCGTCATGCGGCGCTCGTGACGGTCTCCCTCTACCTGATCGGCATCGCGCTGGCCATAGCGACGGCTCTCGTGAGCCGCGTGACCTTCTTCAGGGGGGAGGCGGTCCCCTTCGTGATGGAGCTGCCCAACTACCGCCTTCCAAGCGCGAGGAGCGTGGCCCGCCTGGTATGGGACAAGTCGCGGGACTTCCTCACGCGCGCGTTCACGGTCATCTTCCTGGCGAGCATCGTGGTCTGGTTCCTGCGGAGCTTTGGTCCCTCGCTCCGGTTTGTCGACGACCCCTCGGAGTCGCTGCTCGCACTGGTCGCGGGGTGGATGGCGCCCCTGTTCGCGCCGCTCGGGTTTGCCGACTGGCGCATTGCCACGTCGCTTGTCGTGGGATTCATGGCCAAGGAGACGGTCGTTTTGACGTGCGTCGTGCTGTTCGGCTCCACCGCCAGGCTTGCTGCGGCCCTCTCGCCGGTGTCGGCCTATGGGCTGCTCGTGTTCTGCCTGCTGTACACGCCCTGCGTGGCAGCCATAGCGGCGATCCGCCGCGAGCTAGGCGGGAGGTGGGCGGCGGGCATCGTGCTCTTTCAGTGTGCCGTCGCGTGGCTCGCCGCCTTCGTGGTGCGTCTGGTGGGCATGATGCTTGGCCTGGGATAGTGGGATAGCAGGGATTCTGTGCGAGGCCGTGGACCTTTTCTCACCCATAGTCTGAGGTCCGCCCCCCAGGGCGGGTCAGGTGATGCTCCCTGTCCGACCTTGTGGCGGTGAGAGTCATGCCAGAAAGGAAATCCACGACGCGTGAGAGAGGGCCATCTCGCCCGGAAAGGAAATCCCCGAGTTGTGAGCGAGGGCTGCCCTGCCTGGAAAGGAAATCCTGGACCTGTGCGAGGTCTTGGCTTGGGGCGGAAAGAAAAAGCTGGAGTTGTGCGAAGCCTTGGCTTAGGACGGAAAGGAAAAGCCCGACTTGTGCGAGGTTGGAGCCCATGGTGGAAAGCTTTTTCTCGACCTGTGACCTCACTGGTGGGTCACAGGTTCCGCTTTTTCTTTCCCAAAGCCGCACAACTTCCGGTTTCCCTTTCCGCCCCGGCGAGCGGCTGGTCACAACTTCCGGTTTCCCTTTCCGCCCTGGCGAGCGGCTCGTCACAACTCCGGCTTTTTCTTTCCGGTGTGAGGGAGTAGGTCTCACTTGCCCCTGAACGAACTCTGGAAGGGGCCGGCTGCGCACAGACAAGGTTTCGTGCGTTGTCCGAGGCACTTCCCGCGTCGTGCTGGCATGCTTTTGGTTACACTCTGAAGTCATCAGGTGGACAACGCACGCAAAGGAGGGCCGGATGCGTATCAGGCACGCCTGCCAGGGCGACATCCCCAGCATCGCAAAACTGTTGCTGCAGGTGGCACAGGTACATGCCGATGGCCGCCCGGACCTGTTCGTCTCGGGAGGCACCAAGTACACCGACGAGGAGCTCGCGGACATCATGCAGGACGACACACGGCCCATCTTCGTTGCGGTGGACGACGAGGGCACCGTGCTGGGCTACGCCTTCTGCGCCTACGAGGACCACACGGCCTCAACCGTCAGCATGCCCATTCGCTCCCTCTATATCGATGACATCTGCGTGGACGAGGCCGCGCGCGGTCAGCGCGTGGGCACGGCCTTGTACGACCATGTGATCGACTTCGCCCGCAAGGAGGGCTTCTACCACGTGACGCTCAACGTGTGGACGTGCAATCCGGGCGCGCAGCGATTCTACGAGGCCATGGGCATGAGACCCCTCAAGGTCACCATGGAACAGATTCTCTGAGTCGTGTCCGCAGCTCCGCGCACACCTGCACTGGGCCTGCTTGCAGGCCCGTTCACACCCGGCTCGCCCGCAGGTGGCCATCCGCGCAGGTCGCGTCGAGCCGGTGGGATCGGCATGAGGGGGACAGGTCGCAGGTGCCTACCCGTCTGCATGAGAGGGGCAGGTCGCAAGCGCCTGCCCGTCTGGCAGCGCTTGCCGCTCACGCTGTGCACATGAGAGGGGGCAGGCCGTTGAGACCTGCCCCCTTGGTGTCTGTCCCCGATGGGGTGGGTGCTAGATCATGGCACCTAGATCCTGGCACCGCCAGGTATCTGGTCGCCGCAGTGCGGGCAACGGGTGGCGCCCTCCTTGACCTCCTCAAGGCAGTGCGGGCACGTGGGGACGGGTTCCTCGGCGGGAGCCTCGACGCCGGCGACCGCCTTGAACTTGTTGACAGCCTTCACCAAGTTGAAGACGATGAAGGCGACGATCAGGAAGTTGAGAATCGCGCTGAGGAAGGCACCCAGGTCGATGCCATTGAAGTTGAGACCTCCGATCTCGGTGCCGTTGCCGCCGGTCACGAGGGTGATCAGCGGGTTGATGATGTTGTCGGTCAGCGCGGTGACGATGCCCGTGAAGGCACCGCCGATGATGACGCCGACGGCCATGTCCATGACATTGCCCTGTGAGATGAACTCCTTGAACTCATCCACGTACTTGCTCATGAGATCACATCCTCCTGTGTCGCATGCGGACGCGCGGAACTGGCTTCACGCGCTTGTGTCGTGACGTCGTAGCGGGTGTCGCATACGAACGCATGCAGACTACTCTACTCCACCTGGACGAGAAGTGAAGACTCCATGTGCGAGTTTTTGCGGCGTCATCCTCGCGCCTGCCGCCTCGGGCGGGCCAGGTCGTCGGTGTCAAGCCAGATGGTGACCGGTCCGTCGTTGGTGAGGGAGACCTGCATGGCGGCGCCAAAGACGCCGCGCCCCACATGGCGCACGTCGTGTTCCGCGAGGGCGCAGAAGTGCTCGTAGAGCGGTACGGCGACATCTGGTGGGGCGGCGTCGGTGAAGGAGGGGCGCCTGCCGCGCCTGATGTCGGCGTAGAGCGTGAACTGGCTCACGACCAGCACCTCCCCTCCGATGTCGAGCAGCGATCGATTCATCTGGCCCTCGTCGTCGTCAAAGACGCGCAGGGTGCGCACCTTGCTCCAGAGGCGCTCGGCCTCGGTGGTGGTGTCAGTTGGCGCGATGCCCAGCAGCAGAAGGCAACCCTTGCCGCACGAGCCCACGATCGACCCACCGACCTCCACCCGTGCGCTGGAGACACGCTGGAACAGTGCCCTCACGGGATCCTCCAGTTCCGGCCATGGGTGTCGTCGCGCGAGATGACGTCCGTAACGACACCCATGGCCTACAGGTTGTACAGGGCTGAGAACTTCTTGGTGAGGTAGTCGGTGTAGCGGGTGGGCGAGAACGGCTCCCCGCAGGCGTCGAGCACCAGCTCGGGGGTGTCGCGAGAGCGTCCGTGGCGCCAGATGCGCTCGCGGAGCCAGTCGTGGATGGGGGAGAGGTCGCCCGAGGCGCACACCCCGTCGAAGTCCATGCCCCCGCGAACCATGGCTGCCTCGAGCTGCGCGCCGATGGCGCTGCCGAGCGCGTAGGCGGGGAAGTAGCCCATCATGCCGCCAGCCCAGTGTGTGTCCTGCAGGGCGCCGCGCGCGTCGTTGGGGACGTCGACGCCTAGGTATCCCTTGTAGCGCTCGGCCCAGAGGCCAGGCACGTCGACGGCGTGGGCCTCGCCGGACATGAGCAGCTGCTCGATCTCGTAGCGCACGATCACGTGCAGCGGATAGGTGAGCTCGTCCGCCTCGGTGCGGATGGGTTGGGCCTCGACGCGGTTCGTGGCGGCATGGAGCTGCCCGGGGGTGACGCGGCCCAGCTGCCCGCGGAACTGGCGTGCCATGACCTCGATCAGGCGTGGCGCGAAGGCGAGGCTGCGTCCCACGTGGTTCTCGAAGAAGCGCGACTGCGCCTCATGCATGCCCATAGAGGTGCCGCCCTTGAGCGAGGTGCGGTCGAGCGCGGCATCGACGCCCATCTCGTAGAGGGCGTGACCACCCTCATGCAACATCGTGTAGACGTTCGACAGGATGTCATCCTCTCGCACATGCCCGGCGACAATCACGTAGTTGCTGGTCAGGCCATCGGAGAAGGGATGCTCGGAGGAGGTGACGAACACCTTGCGCTCGTCGAGGCCTTCGAGCCTGAGGAGGTCGCGGGCAAGCTCCCCCTGGCGGCTCGCGTCAAAGCGCCCCGCGAACGGCGAGCGCCCCAGCGTGCGCGAGCTGGCGCGCACATCGGCCAGCAGCGGCACCACGATGTCCTTGACCTGCCCGAAGAGGCGCTCATAGAAGGAGCGGTCGGTGCCATGCTCGTGCTCGTCGAGCCAGACGTCATAGGGATCGGCGCCGGGATCGCGGTAGTGGGCGATCTCGCGCAGCGCCGACACGATGCGATCGAGATAGGGCTCGAAGGAGCTCCAGTCATCCGAGGCCCTTGCCTGGCGCCAGACGCCCTCCGCCTCGTTGGTGAGCCGCGTGAACGCGCCCTGCACCTCGGGGGGAACGTCCACCATCGAGGCACGGTCGCGCTGGAGTATGCGCACCTGGGCTGCCTGCATGGGGGTGAGGAGCGCCTGCGAGGCAGCCAGCCTATCGAGGAGCGCGCCCGTCTCGGGCGAGCAGAGCAGCGCCTGGTCCTCCTGCCGCAGGATGGCGAGCGCCTCGCCGCGGTCTGCGGCCGCCGCCTCCGGGTCGATGGTCCCACCGTGGCACTCCATGCCGATCCGTGCGTAGCGATGGGCGAAGAGGTGTCGCTCGAGCTCATCGAGTGCGGCAAGGTCTGCCTTCGGGTTGGGCACGCCGGCGGGTGGCACGGCGGCGGGCATGCCGGGAAGCGCTGCGGTGGCGTCGGGGCTGTCATCAAAGCCGGTGATGGTTGGCTGCTTGTCGCACATGGCGCCTCCATGGTCCTTGGTGGTCGTGACGATCCCATCCAGTGTAGCGCCAGAGTCCCACGTCCATCGAAGAGGAATGCCGTTCGCCAGATGTTGCGTGGGCAACAGCCCTCTGTGGGAAAAGAGGGTATCCTCGGCGTGCAGGCACAGGAGGCGAGGGCAGAATGGGGGCACGGATGAGGGTCGGCTCGGGAGCCACGCGTTCCCTCGGACTCGGCAACCCTCCGGTGCCTGGGTGCACCGTCTCTGAGCGTCTGCATCATGTGGAAGGGCTGTCCGTCACGCTCTTCTCGCTTGCTGGGCACACCGACATCAGTGCCGAGACCTACGCCTTCCACAAGGTGCTCGTGGTGTGCTGGGGGAGGATGGAGGCGTACGCTGCGGATGGTCGCTCGTGGCCGTGTGCGGAAGGCGATGCCTTCCTCATGCCTCCCGGTGTGCCTGTGGGCGTGCGCACGGCCGACGGGTGCGTGTACACGGAGATCACCCTGGAAGGGAGCACGACGATGCACGAGCTGCTCAGGGCCGGCGAGGCCATCAGGCTGGCGGATCTTCTGCCCTATCAGGATGGCAAGGTCGTGAACATGGATCTTGCCCACAACGAGCGCATGAAGCTCGCCCTCATGAGCTTCTCCTCGGGGACGGGTCTCGATGAGCACGCCGCCCCCGGGGAGGCCCTCGTCTTCGCGCTGGATGGCGAGGGGGTCATTGGCTACGAGGGCGAGGAGCACGTCGTGCGTGCCGGGGAGAACTTCAAGTTTGACAAGGGCGGCAGGCACTTCGTCCGTGCGGACAAGCCGTTCAAGATGGCGCTCCTGCTGACGTTCTAAGGGTCGCCGCCCTGTCTTGGTTTCGTGCGCGTGAGGTGAGGTGCGATCCTCCCCGCGCCATCCCGGACAACCTGCGTAGGCTCGTGCTCGGGTGCGTGAGGTGAGGTCGCAGCCTCGTCGCGCATCCCTGCCGCCCGCGCGGCGCCAGAACCATACGCTCATGGAAAGCGCAGGGCGCGTCGCCCGCGATTGGGCGATACTTAAACATGCCTGCAAGCATGGAAAAGCCCTGCTGGCGAGCACCAACTGCCCCTATTCCCGAAAGGAAGTGGATATGGACAAGGTTCTTGGCATCGACATCGGCGGCACCAGCATCAAGGTCGGCCTCTTCTCCACTGAGGGGACGCTGGAGGCCGTCACTAAGATTCCCACGGGCGAGATCGTGAGCGAGGCCGCGTTCGCGGTGGTCACCGAGGGCCTGAAGGCGTTGCTGGCAGAGAATGGCGTCACGCCCCAGGACGTCATCGCCATCGGCCTCGACGTCCCCGGTCCGGTGGACGACGAGGGCAAGGTGGGCATGCTCCCCAACATCGAGCTCGACCCGGATGGGTTGCAGGCGGCCATCAGGCGCACCTTCGTCAACGCCACCCTCGCCTTCGTGAACGACGCCAACGCAGCCGCCCTCGGCGAGCTGTGGCAGGGCACCGCGAAGGGTGCCAACAGCTTCGTGCTGATCGCCATCGGCACGGGCGTGGGCGGCGGCGTCATCGCCAATGGCAAGCTCGTCTCGGGTGCCTTTGGCGCCGGCGGCGAGATCGGCCACGTGACCGTCAACCGTGACGAGACCGCCTCGTGCGGCTGCGGCCGTAAGGGCTGCCTCGAGCAGTACGCGTCAGCCACGGGCATCGTGCGCTCCTACCGGCGGGAGTGCGAGCGCCTGGGCACCGAGCCCGTCGCGCTCGACGGCCCCACCGACACGCTCTCGGTGTTCGAGGCGCACCGGGCCGGGGACGAGGCCGCCCACAGCGCCCTCGCGCAGATGTGCGATCGCCTCGGCTATGCCATGGCGCAGATCTCCGTGGTCGCCGATCCGCAGATCTACCTCATCGGCGGCGGCGTGGGTGGCGGCTTCAAGCTGTACGCCGACGACCTGCGCGCGGCGTTCCGTAGGTACTGCCTCGCTCCGAGCGTCGCCACCCGCATCCTGCCGGCGAGCTTGGGCAACGACGCCGCCATGTACGGTTGTGCCTATCAGGCCCTCCTGGAGCACGACGCATGACGTCGGGCGCATGGGTCGGTGATGGGAAGAAATGACCCCGTCACCCATCTTTGCGAGAGACGCGACGCGAAGCATGGTACATTCGTACGAGCGACCGGTTTTCCCCTGAGGACAAGGAGTTTTGCATGAGCGATTTCGTCAAGGCAAGCCAGGTCTTCCTGGACAATCCCGCCACTACCGTCGACGAGGCCTTTGGCTTCTTGGCCAAGAAGGCCGTCGAGCTTGGCCTCTCCGATGACGAGGCTGCCGTCGTCGATGCCTTCAAGGAGCGCGAGGCCCTTGGGTCCACTGGCATGCAGGGTGGCTTTGCCATCCCGCACTGCAAGAGCGCTGCCATAAACGACGCCGCCGTCTTCGTCGTGAAGTTTGCCGGCGACATCGCGTGGGACTCCATGGACGGCCAGCCCATCAAGGTCGCCATCGCCCTGTTCGCTCCCGACGGTGACGTTCACCTGAGCCTTCTCTCCCAGGTGGCCATCATGCTGATGGATGCCAGGTTCCAGAAGAAGCTCCTCGCCTCCACCGACGTCGTGGAGATCGCCGCTGCGGTCAGCGCCGGTCTCGCCGCATAGCAGCCTACCGGATAGCGCATGACGGGAAAGCCCGGTACGGAGAGGTACCGGGCTTCCGTCTCCCCTATGCGGCAGAACCGTGCTACATTCATGGATGTGCGTATCGACCTTTGGAGAAGGAGCTCGTATGACTGATTTCGTCAAGGCATCCCAGGTCTTCCTGGACAACCACGCAAGCTCTGTTGAGGAGGCGCTTGCCTTCTTTGCCCGGAAGGCCGTCGAGCTTGGCCTCTCCGATGATGAGGCTGCCGTGCTCGATGCGCTCAAGGCGCGTGAGGCAGAGGGCACCACGGGCATGCTGTCAGGTTTCGCCATCCCCCATTGCAAGTGCTCGGCCATCCGTGATGCCGCCGTCATGGTGGTCAAGTTTGCCGACGGCGTCAGCTGGGACTCCATGGACGGCCAGCCCATCAAGGTCGCCATCGCCCTACTCGCACCCGATGGGGAGGTTGCCACCACCTTCTTGCGCACGCTCTCCCAGGTCGCCGTCATGCTGATGGACGAGAGCTTCCGCAAGAAGGTCCTTGCCGCAGACGACGAGGCGGCGATCGCAGAGATCATCAACAGCGCTCTCGACGCCTAGCGGGGCGCATCGAAGGGAATCGAGGGGACGGGGCGAAGCCCGCGCGGGCTTCGCCCCGTCCCTGACGGAAAGGGAAACCTCGACTTGTGCGGGCGGTGTCCCTTCGCTGGAAAGGGAAACCTCGACTTGTGCGGGCTGTGGCTTTCCGACGGGAAGGAAAAAGCCGACTTGTGCGAGAAAATGGGGTCAAAAGTCGGAGAAAACCTTTCCGCCCCTGACCACGATCTAGCACAAGTCGGCCAAAACCTTTCCGATCGCGGTCCTGACTCCGCACAACTCCCGATTTCCCTTTCCAGGTCGAGCGGCCTCCTCGCACAAGTCGGGCTTTCCCTTTCCAGCTGGGGCGTACCGCCCGCACGACTCCCGAATATCCTTTCCAGCATCGGTGTGTCGACCGCACAGGTCGGGGTTTTCCTTTCCGCTACGTCCGTCAGGCAGGGTTACCCGCGCCAGACTTGTGCCGTGCCCTCCCATGGGCGCAGCATGTCACCCTCGGCGGCATTGTCATAGTTGCTGACGAGCAGCTCGCCGCCCTCAAGCGCGATGCGTGGCTGGGGCTCTCCCGAGAAGTTGCACTGCACCACGACCCGCTCATCTCCCAGCGTGCGCTCGTAGGCGATGACCTTGTCGCTTGGGGAGTCGAGGAAGCGGACGTCGCCTGCCTGGATGATCTCCTCGGCCTTGCGCAGCGCAATGAGCCGTTTGTAGAACGCGAGAACGGAGTCAGGGTCATCGATCTCGGCCTGCGCGTTGAGCCAGGTGTAGTTCTCGCTCACGCCTATCCAGGGCTCGCCCGTGGTGAAGCCGGCGTTGGGCGTGTCGTCCCACTGCACGGGCGTGCGACCGTTGTCACGCGACTTGTAGGCGATGATCTCGAAGGCCTCCCGCTCCGACTTGCCCCCCTCCTCCTGCATGATGCGGTGGTAGTTGATGCTCTCGACGTCACGGTACTGGTCGATGCTCGTGAAGCCGGGATTGGTCATGCCCAGCTCCTCGCCCTGGTAGATGTAGGGCGTGCCGCGCAGCAGGAAGGTGCAGAGGGGCAGGAGCTTCGCCGATCGACGCCAGCTCTCGGGGGTGGTGTCGTCACCAAAGCGCGTGGTGGGGCGTGGCTGGTCGTGGCAGGTCCAGAACAGGGCGTTCCATCCGCCTGCGGCAGTCATCTCCTCCTGCCAGCTGCGGAATGCCTCGCGCAGCATGGGGATGTCGGGCCTGGTCTTGGACCAGCGGTTGCCACCGACGTTGTCCACGCGGAAGTGATGGAACGAGAACGTCATCGCAAGCTCGTGGTTGTCGGGGTTCGAGTAGCTGATGCAGCGCTCTATGGTGGTCGAGCTCATCTCGCCCACGGTCATCATGCCGTCGATGCCGCCTTCGCGGACGAGCAGCCGCAGGTACTCGTCGACGTGCTCCCCGTCGGTGTAGAAACGGCGTCCGTCTCCCTCGAGGTCATCCTCGAAGGTGACGGGCTTCGAGATGTTGTTCACGACGTCGAAGCGGAAGCCCTTGACGCCCCTGTCCTTCCAGAAGCGGAGCACGCTCGCGAGCTCGGAGCGAACCTCGGGATTGCGCCAGTTGAGGTCGGGCTGGGAGGCGTCGTAGAGGTGCAGGTACCACTTGCCCATCTCGGGCGAGTAGGTCCAGGCGTTGCCCCCGAACTTGCTCTCCCAGTTGGTGGGCGGCTTGCCCGGATCGTCTGCCGTTGCGCCGGGCTCGGGATCCTGGAGCAGGTAATAGGCCTGGTACCTGGGGTCGCCCGCACGCGCCCTCTGGAACCACTCGTGCTGGT
This sequence comes from Atopobiaceae bacterium UBA1367, assembly GCA_002305995.1. Lineage (GTDB taxonomy): Bacteria > Actinomycetota > Coriobacteriia > Coriobacteriales > Atopobiaceae > UBA1367. The sequence goes on along the minus strand of DBRN01000009.1, from coordinate 60,048 downwards.
CGGAGGTGTGGTTGAAGACCATGTCGAGCATCAGGCCGATGCCACGTGCGTCTGCCTCGCGCACCAGCTCGTCGAAGTCGTCCATGGTGCCAAAGACGGGATCGATGTTGCGGTAGTCCGCGACGTCGTAGCCCCCGTCCTTGAGCGGGCTGACGAAGAACGGCGTGATCCACAGGTAGTCGACGCCCAGGTCGGCGAGATAGTCGAGACGCTGGGTGATCCCGCGAAGGTCGCCGACGCCGTTGCCGGTGGAGTCGCTGAACGAGCGCACGTAGATCTCGTAGGCGACCTTCGAGCCGAGCTCGCGGGCACGGCTGTTGTTTCCGATGGCCATACGGTTCCTCCCTGTCCTGTCAGCGGCCTGCCAGGGATCGGCCACGCCTGGCAGGCCGCTGGTCGGCTACTTGGCGAGCTTTGCGGCGGCAGCGGTGGCCTGGGCATCACGATCGATGCCCCTGCGCTTGCCGATGGTGAAGGTGAGCAGGAATGGCACGACGAGCACGATGAGCATGCAGAGCGCGTACCTGAGCATGGACTGCGGCTGCATGGCAAGGATGCCGGGGATGCCGCCGACGCCGATGGCGTTGGCGGTGCAGCCCATGGCGCAGGACAGGCAGCCGGCGATGGCGGAGCCGATCATGGCGCTGTAGAACGGGAACATGTACTTGAGGTTGACGCCGAAGATGGCCGGCTCGGTGACGCCCAGGTAGCAGGAGATGCACGCCGGGATGTTGACCTGCTCGGCGTTCTCGTCGCCTCTCTGCAGCACGATCATGCCGAGGACGGCGGAGCCCTGGGCGATGTTGGAGAGGGCGATCATCGGCCACAGCATGGTTCCGCCGAAGTCGGCGATGAGCTGCAGGTCGATGGCGTTGGTCATGTGGTGCAGTCCGGTGATGACCAGCGGGGCGTACACGCCGCCGAAGATCGCGCCGAACAGGACCTTGGCCGGGCCGGTGATGCCGGCGTTGACGATGGCGGAGACGCCGGTGCCGAGTGTCCAGCCGATGGGGCCGAGCACGAAGTGGGCGGCCATGACGCCCAGCAGGATGGAGCAGAACGGCACGACGATCATCTGGACGATGGACGGCGTGATCCTCTTGAAGATGCGCTCAAGGTAGTTGAACGTGATGGCAGCGAGGATGGCCGGGATGACCTGTGCCTGGTAGCCCACCATGTGGACCTGCGCGAAGCCGAAATTCCAGCTGTACTGCTCCCAGGTCTCGGCGGTGGCGCCGGCGACCGCGTAGGCGTTGAGCAGCTGCGCGGAGACGAGCGTGAGGCCCATGATGATGCCGAGCATCTCGGTGCCGCCCATCTTGCGCGTCACCGACCAGCAGATGCCCACGGGGATGCCGAGGTGGAAGACGGCCTCTCCGATGAGCCACAGGAAGTGGTTGACGCCGTTCCAGAAGACCGACATCGAGGCCAGGGTGGCGGTACCGTCGGGCCCGAAGTAGGGCATGTCGCCCAGGACGTTGCGGAAGCCCAGGATCAGGCCGCCGGTGATGATGGCGGGGATGAGCGGAGCGAACACCTCGGCGATCGAGCCCATGAGACGCTGGAGGGGATTGCCCTGCTTGGCTGCGATGGCCTTGGCCTCGTCCTTTGAGACGCCGGTGATGCCGGAGACCGCGACGAACTCGTCGTAGAAGTCGCCCACCTCGTTGCCGATGATGACCTGGAACTGGCCCGCCTGCGTGAAGCTGCCCTTCGTCGCCTTGAGCGCCTCGATGGCGGGCACGTCCGCGACGTTGGGATCGACCAACGTGAACCGCATGCGGGTGACGCAGTGCGAGAGGGCGGCGATGTTCTCCTTGCCGCCAACCAAGCGCAGCATCTCGCGGGCGTCATGTTCGAACTTGCCCATGTGTGCCTCCTTTTCACTTATGGAAGGTCCCTTTGATCCTTCCGGGCATGGGGTGCAGTCACATGAGCGAGTGGCCACCACCCCGCAGTGCCTCTTCGGTAACACGCGCCTGTCTGGCTAACTTATTCAAATAATATGGGCAGGGAAGCTAATGACTCCATTATCCAGCACGTAGCTGGGGATACACAACTGCAAGTCATGTGCATAAGATACGGCCGAGAATGCCGTATGCTGAATCATAGTGCGATTCCTTGGGCGCGGGAGGGGTGTGGCATCGGCATGAGGTCCATCTACTACGACATCTACGAGAGCCTGCGCGAACGCATCGAGGGGGGAGAGTTTTCCTACCAGGGCTTCATACCCTCCGAGGCAAAGCTCGTGGAAGAGTACCAGTGCTCGCACAACACGCTGAGGAAGGCGTTGTCGGTGCTCCGACTGCACGGGTACGTGCATCCCATCCAGGGCAAGGGCGTCAAGGTCATCTGGCAGCGTGACATGCATGCGCGCTTCGTGCTGGGTGACATCGAGACGTTTCGCGAGGCATGTGAGAGAAACAACATCTCCGCCTGCACGACCGTGCGCTCGTTTGCCCAGATCGTCGCCGACGTGCATGTGGCCGCGCGTACGGGATTCGAGGTCGGGGACCGTCTGTACCGCGTCGAGCGCATACGGCACATGAACGGGCTGGCGCTGATCTACGACATCAACTACTTCCTCGTGTCAGCGGTTCCCGGCCTCACGCCGACGATCGTCGAGGACTCGGTGTACCTGTATGTGGAGGGCACGCTGGGGATGCGCATCTCGACCAGCAAGCGCACGGTGAAGGTCGAGCACGTGACGAACGACGATCGCACGGCCCTCGACCTGCTTGACTACTCGATGGTCGCCGTCGTGATAAGCAAGACCTTCAACTCCGATGGGGTGCACTTCGAGACCACGTTCTCGCGCCACAGGCCGGACTTCTTCACCTTCCATGACACGGCGGTGAGAGGGTACTAGCTCCCACGTGCGCGAGCTGGGACACGCCCATGGCTCACGCGCGTGGGGGCGGGAGCATGGCGTGGCACGGCATGGCAAGCTAGGCGAGGGCTATGCTCACGCATGTGGGAGCGGGAGAGCTACTCTGCCCAGAAGATGCGACCCTCCTTGCGGTCGATGACCTTGGCGGGGCCGTCGGCGTAGCCCAGCACGCAGTGGCCGATTCCCTCCAGGTCGCCCTCGATGCCGAGTTCGGCAAGGATGGCCTTCCCCTCCTCCGACTCGAACTCCTCCTTGGCACGGTGGATCCAGATGCCGCCCACGCCAAGCGACTCGGCGGCGAGCAGCATGTTGCCCAGCGTGAGCGCGCCGTCATAGACGTAGGTGGCCGCGGCATCCCTGTCTGCGAGCACCACCAGCACGGTCTTGCCGCCATAGAAGGGGTCGAAGCCCTCCTTCCAGCCACCGACCCTGCGGTTCATGTCGGAGAGACGGGCGACGAGCTCGGGGTTGGTGACGACGAGTACGATGGGCGCCTGGCCGTTCTTGCCGCTTGCCGCCCAGATGCCAGCGTCCACGATCTGCTCGACGAGCTCCCGCTCGACGGGGCGGTCGGTGAAGCTGCGGATGCTGCGACGGTCGTGGATGGTCCTAAGGGTCTCGTTCATGGCATGCCTCCCTGCCTGAGGAATGGGACTGTGCCCATGGTAGCGCTTCGCGTGCGCCAGGGGCAGCTCCCGCGCGGCAGAGGGCGACCCCTGGCGCACATGGCCTAGAATGGGGAGACGCAGCTTGCGCGCAGACGACGCCACATCGCATCGGAGAGATCCATGGGAACGCACCGCGACATACGGCTCATCCTCACCGACATCGACGGCACGATCCTGCCCGAGGGACATGCGGTCGTCTCCTGCCGGACGAGGGAGGCCTTCCGGGTGGCTGCTCGTGCGGGCATGCGGATGGGGCCAGCCAGCGGTCGGGGCATCTCCCACGTGCTTCCCGCCTTCGGCGGGGACGAGTCCTGCGTCGCGACGGCGCTCGCCACCAACGGCATGCAGGTCTACCTCGACGGCGCGCTCATACATGAGGAGCACCTCGACCATGGCGAGCTCGTGCGGGTGGCCGAGGCGCTGCACGACCTGCCCCATGCAGGGCTCATCGTCTTCGACGAGGGCACGCCGCTGCTCGTGGAGGGTCGGCGACGGGATCTGGCCGCAAGCTTTCCGCTCTATGCCAGTGAGGCCAAGGCAGGGGAGGGCGTGCCCCCGTTTGCCGTGGTCAAGGCGAACGTCTTCACCTCGGAGGGGTTGGCTGCGACACGGCGGCTCAAGGACCTGCTGGAGCGTGAGGTGCCCGGCCTGGAGTTCAACATACCCGTGCCCGGCTTTGTCAACCTGACGCCCGTGGGATACAGCAAGGCGAGCGGCGTCGACATCCTCTGCGATGCCCTGGGCATCTCGATAGGACAGGTCGTCGTCTTCGGCGACTCGGGCAACGACCTGGAGATGCTCGCCCACGTGCCCGACTCGGTCGCCGTGGAGAACGCGACCGCGGAGGCGCACGAGGCCGCCCGCTGGCACATCGGGCCCTGCGACCAGGAGTCGGTGGCCCAGGCCGTGGAGGCCCTTGCGGCGGGTGCGTGGCCGTTCGGGCGGTGACGCCATGCGGGGCGTTCCGCCCGCGTGCGTGGGCGGAACGCCCTCCTCTCCTAGCCCATGAGCTCGATGACCTTGAGCGGCAGGTCGCTGGCCCCTATCTGCTCACGTCCACCGAAGACGCACAGGGCGCGGCGCTCACCAAGCTGCGCGAGCGCTGGTGCGAGCGCTCGCACCCCCTCGACGCCCGTAGCCAGCATCTCGCGTCGGACCGCCGCGCGCCAATCGTCGGGGCGTCCGCAGATGAACAGGCCGTCCTGGCGCCGTGCCAGCTGCCGTGGCTTGAGCGGCGCGTCGTGCGTCGCGACAGACGACACGAGGTAGCCGTCGAGGTCCTCGGCGGAGGGATCCCAGGCCCTGATCCATTCCGCAGCCTGCTCGAAGCGTCTGACGGAAGGGTCGGCGGCGGGGTCGCGGTAGCTCCAGAACTGGGCGAGCCCGCTCGTCGTGCGCCTGAAGCCGCAGCCGTAGGCGCCGCCCTTGACACGCACCTCGTTCCAGAGGTAGTCGTATGAGAGGGCGCGGGAGGCGACGAGCCAGGTGCCGAGGCTTCCCTGGTCGAGGTCGCTCCGCGCCTGCCCCTCCGCCACGAAGCACACGTTCGAGGGGGTCACGAATGCCTCGTTGCCCACCTCGGGCGTCGGCACGACGAGGCGGTGCGCGCAGGCATCCTCGCCGAGGGCGGGGAGCCGCAGCGCCTGGCCCGCCTCCCAAAAGCGCCGACGGTCCTCCTCCGAGCAGGTCAGGCTTACCAGGACCTCGTCTGCCGAGAAGATGCGCCCAGCGAGGTCTGCGAGACGCTGGGGGAGCATGGCGGAGCGCTCGTCCCAGTGGGCGAGCAGATCCTTGACGAAGAGGTAGTAGTCGATGCCCGAAAGGGTGTCGTTGGCCACTGCCGAGCTGGTGAAGTAGCTGGACAGGCGCGACATGGCGGCGGCATGGCCAGCTCCCAGGAAGGCCTGCTCCATGGAGGAGCGCCGCTGCTGGACGATGTCGTGGATGCGGGCGAGGTTGTCGTAGAGGGTGGTCGACCAGACCTCGGCAGGCAGGGTGGCGAGCCGGTCGACCCGCTTCGAGAGCGCGCTCGCCCCCACGACGAGCATCGGCTGGGCAAAGAGCGGGTCGTCGTCCTTGCCATAGGTCTCGGTGAAGAAGCTGAGCGCCCCGAGGCTCTCCTCGATGACGGTGTCGAGCCGGTCGGCGGGAAGCCGCGCCGTGTCGAGCCTGCCGAGGAGGTCAGCCAGCAGGCCCACGTAGGGGAGGTCCGCAAACGCGAGGCGGCGCAGGTCGAAGTAGTGGTACGCGTAGACGATGTGATGCGTGTCGAGCTCATGCGCCAGGCAGGGCAGGGGGGCCTCCACCACGCGTGCGGGCGTCTCGCGCGGGGCCTCGCCGACGTCGGCGACCGAGAGGCGCGGGAGTCGGGCGAGGCTCTCGGGATCGTCGGGGCGCTCCTGCTCGTCGCGCAGCGCCGCGACCTCGTCCATGATGGCGCGCACCTCGTCGTCGCCGAGGGCGGCGCGTCTCGTGGCCAGCTCGATGGCCTCCTCGGCCGCGTCGCCCTCGTCGACAGGCACCAGCTCGATGCCTGCGCGATGGGTGCTCTCGCAGACGAGCTCCCGCAGCAGGCGCTCGAAGAGCCCCTCTGCCACCCCTGAGCGCAGGTGCTCGAGGGCCTGCTCGTAGCGCAGGTAGTCCACGGGGCGCGCGTCATCGTAGAGCCAGCTGGACATGGCCTGCATCGAGAGGGCGACGCCGTCGGAGTACGAGCCGCCCCAGTCGCCCTCGCGCAGGTCGAACTCCTCCCGGGCGAGCGAGGCACTGAGCCGCTCGCGGTCGATGCCATCCCGAGCCAGCTGGGCGCAGGTCTTTTCGACAAGGCGCCGGAACTCCTCGGCTGCGTCCGGCCGTGCGCCCTTGAGCACGAAGGTCACCATGGGCTGAAGCACGCCGTCGGCCAGCGACGCCTGAAAGTCGTCACCGAGCCCTGCGTCGAGGACGGCGCGCTTGAGTGGCGCCTCGTTCGAGCCTGCGAGGGAGTCGAGCAGCACGTCGGTCGCCAGCACGCGCTCGCGGTCCGCCGCGGTGCCCATGACGTAGGCGAGGGTCACCGAGGCGTTCTCGGGGGCAGTCGCCATCCTGACCTGTCGCAGAGGGCTCGCGACGGGCTTCTGGAGGGCGAGGGGGTTGGGCTCCCCTGCGCCACGCTCGACCGCCGCGTCAAAGCGCGCGCCCACAAAGGCCAGCTCGCGCTCGATGTCGAGGTCGCCGTACAGGATGGTGTAGCTGTTGGGCAGGTTGTAGTGGCGTGCGTGTGTGTCGAGGAAGCGCTCGTAGGAGAGCTGTGGGATGGCGCGCGGGTCGCCACCCGACTCGAAGCGGTAGGCGGTGTCGGGAAAGAGGTCGCGGCCCACATGCATGCGTGCGACCTCGTCAGGATCCGAGAGCGCGCCCTTCATCTCGTTGAGCACGACGCCGTTGTAGGTGAGGGGGGCGTCGAGCCCCTCGGTCTCGTAGTGCCAGCCCTCCTGCTCGAAGATGCGCGGGCGCCGGTAGATCGCGGGATGCAGCACGGCATCGAGGTAGACGTCCATGAGGTTCTCGAGGTCGGTCACATTGGTCGACGAGACCGGGTACATGGTCTTGTCAGGAAAGGTGAGCGCGTTGAGGAAGGTCTGCATCGAGCTCTTGAGCAGGTTGACGAAGGGCTCCTTGACGGGGAAGCGGTCGGACCCGCAGAGCACCGAGTGCTCGAGGATGTGAAAGACGCCCGTGTCGTCTGCCGGGGGCGTCTTGAAGGCGATGGAGAAGGAGCGGTTCTCGTCGGCGTTGGCGAGCCACATCAGGCGCGCACCACTCGCCTCGTGACGCATGACGTAGGCCGTCCCCGAGAGCTCGGGCAGTGGCTCGAGGGCGGTCACGACAAAGCCGGCGTGCCTGGTGCCGACGGCCAGGGCGGGGTCTGGGGCCGAGAGGCGCGGGGCCTTGGCCTGTGGGACGGGTTCGCTCATGGGTCCTCCTATGCGATCGCGCCGCGGGGCGCTGTGGTGGCGACGACACACCTACTGTATCCATCCGGGCGCTCGATGGCGCCTCGCGATGCCGACCGGGGGGCGGCGGCACACACGGCGCCCCGCGGCGCATCAGGGCGAGGGAGGAACCACGTGGCCCCTCCTTCGCCTGCGCCGTCCATGTGGCCTGAGGGCCTCAGATGGAGCCCATCTCGGCAAGTACCGACGAGTACCAGCTCTGCCACGTGGGCGGGCAGTACTTCCGGGCGGCGGAGGTCGAGATGGTGTAGCCGTATCCCTCGGAGAGCCCTGCCACGTGGCTCCTGATGGCGGTGTCCCAATCGCTCCAGCTCGAGCTGCCCCAGCCCCAGGCATTGTGGGGCCTGAAGCAGACGGCGCCTTTGGAGCTCTCGATGCACGAGATGGCGGGGGACCAGCGTGGGTCGACGTTGTAGTCCCAGGCGGCCTCGGCGAAGGTCCTGCCATGGCCGCCCAGCGGCGAGCCGCTGAGATAGGCGTCGATGCGCGGTGCCCACGTGCTGATGAACGCGTCGCGCTCGGAGACGATGCCCTTGCCCTGCGACGTCTTCTGCGTGGGCTGCCCGCTCTCCGTGTCCGACTTCTGTTCCGACCTCTGCTCCGTCTGAGGGCTGACAGCCTCCGCAGGGATCGACTTCTGGGTGGTCGAGCTGACGGTGGCCTTCCGGCCGCTTGCCGTGGTGAACGACTTGCCCTCCTCGGCATCCCGCGCCGCCTGCTTCAGGGCAGCCTCTGCCGCCTCACGCTCCGCCTCGGCCTGCGCGATCGCCTGCAGGCGGACCTCCTCGCGGGCGGCGAGGGCGCGCTCCTGCGCCTCGAGTGCCGCCTCCGCCTCCTGGTCGGCCTGGGCCTTCTGGGCGCTGAGGGTGTCCTTGGCCTGCTGGAGCTCCGCATCCATCTCGGCGAGCTCCTGCAGCTCTCCCATGTTCCTGCTCTGGATGCGATCGAGGTAGGTGACCATGGTGATGAGCTCGTTGAAGTCCTCCGAGGAGAGGATGAGCTCGACCAGGCCCCCCGAGGACTGCTGGATCCTGTAGAGGGTGCGCAGCGACTCCGCGGCGCGTCGGCGCTGGGCGGGGATCTCCTGCTCGATCTGCTCGATCCTCTCCTGGTTCTCGTCGATCTGCTCCTGGATCTCGTCTACGTGCGCGACGGCGGCGTCATGGGCGGCCACAGACTCCTCGAACTGCTGCTGGAGCTCCTCGTAGCTTGCCGCGAGGGCGATGCGGGGGGTGCCCCCGAGGCTGAGGGCGACAATCGTCGACGCCACCGCGATGGTGGCAAGGCGTTGCACGGCACGTTGCACGGGTACCTCTTTCATCGGGAACAGGACGAGTCGGGTATGTCCGATAGGGGACTATCTTAGCGCCAGACTGGTGCAGCCACCGTTATTCCACGACGCTGAGGGGCCATCTGGTACCACGGGGCGACGCTCTTGCGCGTTTTGCGGGGGAGTTGGGCGGCCTGCGCCGCCTTGGGTTCATGATGGGAGGGTCATTGACCAGAGGGACGAGCGGAGGGTGTGGCGCGTGGACATCATGGAATTGCTCAAGGCGGCGCTCTACGGCGTGGTGGAGGGCGTCACCGAGTGGCTTCCCGTCTCCTCGACGGGCCACATGCTGCTGCTTGACCAGTTCGTGGCCCTTGAGGTCTCCCGAGACTTCTGGGACATGTTCCTGGTCGTCATCCAGCTGGGCGCCATCCTGGCCGTCTGCGTGCTGTTCTTCGGCACGCTCAATCCCTTCTCGGGCAGGAAGGACGCCGCGGGGCGCAGGGCGACGTGGGTCATGTGGGCAAAGGTCGTGGTGGCCTGCGTTCCCGCTGCCGTGGTGGGCATCCCCCTGGACGATTGGATGGAGGAGCACCTGGGCAGCCCGTTCGTCATTGCCGCCGCGCTTGCCGTCTACGGCGTCGCCTTCATCGTGATCGAGACCGTGCGCGAGCGGAAGGCCAGGCGGCTCTCCGAGCGTCCCGTGCGGCGCCCGCGTCACCTTGTGTCTCAGACCAACGTAGGACTCTCCATCTCGGAGCGTGCCGACGCCCTTGCCCGCATACGCCACATCGACGACCTCGATTGGCCCACCGCCATCGGCATCGGCATCTTCCAGATTCTGTCCATGGTGCCGGGCACGTCGCGCTCTGGCTCGACGATCATCGGCGGGCTGCTCATGGGCTGCTCGCGCGCGGTCGCGGCGGAGTTCACCTTCTTCCTTGCAATTCCCGTCATGTTCGGGGCAAGTGCCCTGCGCCTGGTCAAGTACTTCCTCAAGGGCAACTCGTTCGTCATGGCCGAGTGGGCGATCCTGGGCGTCGGGTGTGCCGTCGCCTTCGTGGTGTCCATGCTGTCGATTCGGTTCCTGATGGGGTTCGTGCGCAGGCACGACTTCAAGCCCTTCGGCTGGTATCGCATCGCGCTTGCCGTCGCCGTCGTGGCCTACTTTGTCCGATTGGCGTGAGGGGGAGGGGTGCCCCAGCGCATGCGGTGGGAGACGAGTCCCATGCGCGCGGGGCACGGGCTCACCGGCACGAAAGTCCCCGTCCCTTTCGTGCTGCTGTCCCTTTCGTGCTAGGAGCGGCGCGGGTCAGCACGAGCACGAAAACCCCCGTCCCTTTCGTGCTGCTGGCACGGGTGCGCCCGTCTTGTGGCGAGTCCATTACAGTTTTGCTCGCCTTGTGCATATTCCGCCACAATATGGGTACCGAACCCATGTGTGTATCTGCCGGCATGGCTTGCCGGCACGACAGAGGGAGGGACACATGAAGTCCATCAACGAGCTCATGCTCAGCCGCCGCCACGCCATCGCCCTGGGCTTGGGTGGCCTTGCCACCTGTGGCCTCGCTGCTTGCGGCGGCTCTGACGACGCCCCTGCCGATGACGCGGCCGGTGGCGAGACTGCGGGCACCGAGCTCGACACCGCCGCCTTCGACGCCCTCGTCGCGGGAGGCGCCGTCGCCGACGCCGCTGCCATCGAGGCGAGCGCGTGGGCCAAGAAGGTCAAGGACACCGGCAAGCTTCGTGTGGGAGGCGTCGAGACCTCCACGCTCTTCTCGCAGCTCGACGAGGTCGACAACAAGCATCGTGGCTTCGATGCCGGCCTGTTCCAGCTGCTCGCCAAGTACATCCTCGACGACGAGGCCGCCTATGACCTGACCCTCGTCCAGTCGTCCACGCGTGAGTCCGTCCTGCAGAACGACACCGTCGACGCCGTCTTCGCCACCTACACCATCACCGACGAGCGCAAGGAGCTCATCTCCTTTGCCGGCCCGTACTACGTTGGCCACCAGGGCATTCTGGTGAAGGAGGGCAACGAGGAGATCAACGGCGTCGAGGACCTCGCCGGCAAGGTCGTGGGCGTCCAGGAGGGCTCCAACGGTCGTGCGATCGTGGAGGAGTACGCCCCCGATTCCGAGGTCCAGGCGCTCGGCACCGACGAGGAGCTGCGCCGCGCCCTCGAGCAGGGCCGCATCGACGCCTACGTGGTCGACGCCACCCTCCACATGGGCAGCATCATCGAGAACCCCGGCAAGTATCGCCTTGCCGCCGAGTTTGGTCCCGAGGACCCGTATGGCATCGGCCTGCCGCTCGACTCCGATGGCGTCGCCTTCGTCAACGACTTCCTCGCACAGGTCGAGGAGGACGGCACCTGGGCCAAGCTCTACCAGATCTGCCTGGGCGACCGCATCGGTGCCGACGAGGCTCCCGAGCCCCCTGCGCTCGAGGCATAGGCAAGACCAGCCGATCGACGTCCCGGCCGCGCAGCCGGGATCCTGGGGCTGACGGTACGTCTGGGCCCCCGCATGCCTGCGTGCGGGGGCCCAGTTGTCGAAAGGAGGCGAGCATGGGGGTCGCAGAGGTCTTTACCACGTTTGGCGACGTATATCTCAGGTCATTGCTGTCCACGTGGCTGATGACGGCCGTATGCTTTGCCGGAGGGCTTGCGCTCGGCATCCTGGCAACGGTGCTGAGGGTGTCGCCCATCAAGCCGCTGCGCGTTGCCGCAGACGTGTACGTCCAGCTCTTTCGCAACATTCCGACGGTCTCGCTGCTGGTCATCTTCGTCTACGCGCTTCCCTACCTCGGTGCCACGCTGCCGTATCGCGCCTGCCTGCTGTGCTGCGTGATCCTCGTCGTCTCGTCGTTCGCGTCCGAGAACTTCATGAGCGGCATCAACGCCATCGGCGTGGGCCAGATCGAGGCCGCCCGCTCCGTCGGGCTCTCCTTCGTGCAGGTCATCCGCCTCATCGTGATCCCGCAGTCACTGCGCACGACGGTCCTGCCGATGACCAACCTGCTCATCGCCACGCTGCTCACCACGGCCATGGGCTCGCAGGTGCCCCTCACTCCTCCCGAGCTCACCGGCATGGTGAACTACGTCAACTCGCGCTCGGTGGCGGGCATCTCGGCCTTCGTGGTCTCGGCCCTCTGCTATGCGGGCACGTCGGTCGCCCTTGGCTTCCTGGGCAACAGGCTTGACGAGCGGGTGAGGATCATCCGATGAGCGCCGACGTTTCGATGAGGGATGCCCTCTACGAGGCACCCGGTCCCAGGACGCAGCGGCGCGTTCGTGTCGGCACGGCCCTCTCGCTCGCGCTGCTTGCGGCGTTCGCCGCCTTCGTCGTCAGGCAGTTCTCCGTCAACGGCCAGCTGGACCCCAAGTACTGGAGCTTCTTCGCGCGCTGGACGACGTGGCGCTTCCTGCTCCAGGGCTTCATGGGCACCATCCACGTCGCCTTCATGGCGGGCGTGCTCGCCATCATGGGGGGCCTGCTGCTCATGCTCGGCCGCATCAGTCCCAACAGGCCGCTCTCCGCCATCTGCCACGTGATCACCGACCTGTTCAGGAGCCTGCCGAGCCTGCTGCTGATCTACTTCTTCTTCCTGGTCGTTCCCACCTACGGCATCCGCATGCCGGCCTTCTGGATGATCACGCTCCCCATCGGCCTGGCCGCGTCGGGCGTGCTGGCGGAGGTCTTTCGCGCGGGCGTCAACGCCGTGCCGACGGGCCAGGTCGAGGCGGCCATGTCGCTCGGCATGACCCATGGCAGGATCACGCGCAGGATCGTGCTGCCCCAGGCGCTCAGGATCGTCATTCCCAGCCTCGTGTCGCAGCTGGTGGTCGTGGTCAAGGACACCACGGTCGCCTACGTGGTGAGCTACCCCGACCTGATGCAGAACGCGCGCGTGCTCATCTCCAACTACGACGCGCTGGTCTCGATGTACTTCGTGGTCGCCATCCTCTACATCATCGTCAACTACGCAACCAACCAGCTCTCGATCCACCTCGCGCATCGTGGGGGCACGCAGGTGCTGTCGCGTGTGGACGAGAAGCCCGTGTAAGGAGGCCCGCGCATGCCCGTCGGAACCACCGAGCCCATCATCCGGATGCACCACGTCGACAAGCACTACGGTCAGCTCCATGTGCTGCGGGACATCAACCTCGACGTGCACAGGGGCGAGGTCGTCGTGCTCATCGGCCCATCCGGCTCGGGCAAGTCCACGCTGTGCCGCACCATCAACCGCCTCGAGACCATCGACTCCGGCGAGATCCTCTTCGAGGGAAGGCCCCTTCCCGAAGAGGGAAGAGAGCTCGCCGCCCTTCGCGCCGAGATCGGCATGGTGTTTCAGAGCTTCAACCTCTTTGCGCACAGGACCATCCTCGACAACGTGACCATGGGTCCGATCGAGGTGCTCCGACGCAACCGCAGGGAGGCGGAGGCGGAGGCCATGGAGCTGCTTGCCCGCGTGGGCGTCGAGGCCCAGGCGAAGAAGGTGCCCGCACAGCTCTCCGGCGGTCAGCAGCAGCGCGCCGCCATCGCCCGCTCGCTCGCCATGCATCCCAAGGTGATGCTCTTTGACGAGCCGACCTCGGCGCTCGACCCCGAGATGATCAACGAGGTGCTCGAGGTCATGGTCGAGCTGGCGCAGGAGGGCATGACCATGGTGGTGGTCACGCATGAGATGAGCTTTGCCCGCCGCGTGGCCGACCGCGTGGTGTTCATGTCGGACGGTCAGATCGTGGAGCAGGGCACCCCCAGCGAGTTCTTCGACCACCCGCGCTCGGCTCGCGCGAGGGACTTCCTCGACTCCATCAAGGGCCATTAGCCTCGTGTCACGCCTCCGGGAGATGCCGATGCCTCTCGTCTGGCGGGGGCGTTCTGCGCGGGTGGGCGGCTCGTGCCTGCCTGGAGCGGCCTCTTGCCGCAGAAAGACAGGCCCCTGCTGGCCGTGCATGTGGTACGTTGGGCCTAAGGCGACGTATGGGTTCGTGGGATTGGTGATGTGTGGTGCGCTGTCCTAACTGCGACATGATGCTTCCCGACTGGGCGCGCTTCTGCGAGCGCTGCGGTGCCCGCGTTGCCGCACGCGAGGGGGCGGGTGACCCGCTGAAGCAGCTCGAGCTGGACGACACCTCGGTAGAACCGCTCTGGTCGGACGCAGACGAGCGCCCCTCTGCGGGGGAGGAGGCTGCCGAGCGGGAAGCTGCCGAGCATCGCGCCGCACTCACCATGCCCCTGAGACGCGCTTCCGAGACGAGCGACGAGACGGAGCTGCTGCCACAGGGTGACCCTGATGGCCAGACGCTGCTGCTGGACCCCGATGACGCGCAGCAGGGTGCCACCATCGACGAGGTCGTGACGGGCGACGAGGGCGTGACGGGTCCAGGCGACCAGACGGTACTGCTGCCACAGGAGGGCTCCGACGGCCAGGCGGCGTTGCCGCAGCCACGGGAGGCGGATGAAGACCAGGTCGTCCCGTCCCCGGAGGAGACGGGGGAGGAGACGGCCCTGCTGACGACAGGGGATGCCGTCGTGGAGGAGGCCCCGTACGAGGAGGAGTCCCCCGCGGATGAGCAGCCCGAGGAGGAGTCGTCTGCGGAAGAACCGCCTGAGGAGGAGCCGCCTGTGGGCACGGATCTCACGGGCGTGACGGATCAGGATCCGGCAGAGGATGTCGCGTCGGAGGTCGCCTCGGCAGCGGAGGCCAAGCCGGAGGACGCGTCAGAGGGGGGAGCCGGAGCCCCATCAGGGGATGAGGCGGCGGAGTCCGTCCCAGTGGAAGGATCTTCGGGAGAGGCGTCCGCCGGGGGATCCGAGGTGCCGGATGAGTCCCCCGCCGATGAGGGGGAGGACGAGCCCTCCGACGAGAGCCAGCAGTCCTGGCAGCCCGTGCGATCCGAGCAGGCGATCGATGAGGAAGGCGATGACGCCGAGATGGGGGTTGAGCCCCCAGTGCGTCACGTCTCCCGTCCCTGGACCGATCATCCGCGTCCCTATGCAAAGAGGACTGCGCCCCGCCCGTCTGCCCCGGTGGTTCCCCTCGCCGTCGTTGCTGCCCTGGCGATCGTTGTCGGCTTCGCGGTGGCATTGGCCGCCCTTGGCGTGTGGAAGGGTTCCCCCGAGCGTGCGACTGCCCCTGTCGAGAGGCAACGCGTGTCTGCCAGGGCGGCGTCCCGCGTCATCGCAGGGCTGGACGGATGGTGGAAGACCGACAGGACCTTTGATGGCAGGCGCTGGCACATCAAGGACGGCCTGATGGAGACCTATGCGGCGGATGGCAAGCTCGCCTCCGAGGTGCAGCTCGACCCGGCAGCAGTCGATCGCATGGGCTCTGGTCTGGGAGAGATGGAGGGTGCGGGCTACTACCTGCGCGACATCGCCTACTACCTGATGGATGACGACCCCGACACCCTCTACGCCATCGGCTCTGATGGGTCTGTCCACGAGGGGGCCAATCTTCTCAGGACCGATGTGCCGGACTACGCGCAGGAGGACTCCCAGGAACCGAGTGCCGAGGAGGCCGAGCAGCAGGAGGCTGCCGCCTCAGACGACTACCTGCTGCCAGAGTCCTCGACGCGCGTGTACGACGCAAGCGAGCTCGAGGCGATGAGCGACCACGACCTGTTCGTGGCACGAAACGAGATATACGCGCGTCATGGCTACGTCTTCGAGGGCGGCGAGCTGAGCGAGCACTTTGGCTCGAAGACCTGGTATCATCCCTCTGACGTCTTCAACGAGGGGGAGATCACAGACATCGAGCGCCAGAACGTGAGCGTCATCCTCGCGGTGGAGCAGTCACGTGGCTCGCAGTACCTGTAGTGTCGCCGGTTTCGCCTTCGTGTGGCCTCGTCACGTTCTCGCCCGTGCCCATGAAGCCTCGGGATCGATTGTGGGCATACGGCATGCGAGCACGAACGTCCTGCCATCGTATCCGCGCACACGAGAGGGAAGTGCCCCATGACGACCTTTGACGACCTCAAGCTCTACATCCTGCCCGGCTGCCCCTTCTGCGCCAAGGTCATCTGCTTCATGGACGAGCATGACATCAGCGTCGAGCGCCTCGATGTGACCGAGGGCGCCAACGGAGACGACCTGATGCGTATCGGGGGCAAGCGTCAGTGCCCCTGCCTCGTCATCGGGGAAAGGCCCCTCTACGAGAGCGGGGACATCATCGACTACCTGGCCGACCGCATGGGCGTCAGGGCGCCTCGGCAGGAGACGTCCGCCGGCGGTGCCTGCACCTTCACCCCTGGGGGAGGGTACATGTGCGAGTAGCGTTGCCCAGCGGATGTCGGGAACCAAGGACCCGTCGACGGAGCGGTGGTCCCGAGGTGTCGTCCGGCCCATCGCGTGCGACGAACGCATGTTTCTTGTCGTCCGTTGGAATCTGTCTGCTCGGGTCGGTACTATAGGTTGACACGTCATCTACCACCAGACCACCACGGGAGACCCATGCCCCTCGACCAGCAACCGCTCTTCTCGCCCGGCCAGTCCGATGCCACGCCCCCCATTTCCGCGGCCATGCCACCGACCCAGCCCATCGATCTGGGCGATCTCAATCCTGCCCAGCGCCAGGCAGTCATGTGCACGTCGGGACCCCTGCTCGTGCTCGCGGGCGCGGGGTCGGGCAAGACGCGCGTGCTCACCCATCGCATCGCGCACATGATCGCCAACGAGGGCGTGCGGCCCTGGCAGGTGCTGGCCATCACCTTCACCAACAAGGCGGCGGCCGAGATGCGCGAACGCCTGAACGCGCTGCTTCCCGGGGGCACGCGCGGCATGTGGGTCTGCACCTTCCACGCCATGTGCGTGCGCATTCTGCGCGAGGACGCCGACCTGCTGGGGTACCGCCCCAACTTCTCGATCTACGATGACGACGACTCGCGCCGCCTGGTCAAGGCCATCATGGCCGAGCTCGACATCGACGCCAAGCAGGCACCGCCCAACGCGATCCGCTCGATCATCAGCCAGGCGAAGAACGCCATGGTCGGCCCCGACGAGCTGGAGGCGCAGGCCTCCTCGCCGCAACAGAGGGCTGCGGCGCGCGTGTATCGCGTGCTGCAGCGACGCCTCGCGCGTGCCAACGCGATGGACTTCGACGACCTGCTCGTCAAGGCCCACGAGCTGCTGTCCGGGCATCATGAGGTGCTCGAGCGCTATCAGGAGCGCTTCCGCCAGATCAGCGTGGACGAGTACCAGGACACCAATCACGTGCAGTACCGGATCACCAACCTGCTTGCGGCCAAGCACGGAAACCTCATGGTGGTGGGCGACGACGACCAGTCGATCTACTCGTGGCGAGGAGCCGACATCCGCAACATCCTGGCGTTTCGCAAGGACTATCCCACGGCGACGGTGGTCAAGCTCGAGGAGAACTACCGCTCCACCGGTCACATCCTCGAGGCGGCCAACGCGGTGGTGGCACACAACTCCCGCCGTGAGGCAAAGCGGCTGTTCACCAGCTCGGGCGACGGTGAGCGCATCGAGGTCTTCCAGGCGGCCGACGAGCGCGACGAGGGCCGCTGGATCGGCTCCGAGATAGAGAGGCTGCACGATCGCGGCATCGGCTACGATGACGTGGCGGTCTTCTACCGCACCAACGCGCAGTCGCGCATCCTTGAGGACATGTTCCTGCGCGCGGGCGTCCCGTACAGGATCGTGGGCGGCACGCGCTTCTTCGACCGCGCGGAGATCCGCGACGTGATGGCCTACCTCAAGCTGGTGGTCAACCCCGATGACGACGTGAGCGCCGAGCGGGTGGTCAACACGCCACGTCGCGGGGTGGGCACCACCTCCATCGCCAAGGTTCGCGCGTACGCCGCCGCATACGGGCTCTCGCTCTTCTCGGCCGCCCAGGCGTGCATCGCCGAGACGGGCCTGCTGGCCGCCAAGGCGAGAGGTGGCCTCGCGGAGTTCTGTGGGGCGGTGGAGGCGGGCCGTCACTATGCGGGGGACCTCGCCGACGTCGTGCAGATGATCGTGGAGAAGGCAGGGCTCCTCAGGGCGCTCGAGGCCGAGGGCACCGTCGAGGCGGATGCGCGCATCGAGAACATCCACGAGTTCTTTGGCGTGGCGCAGGAGTTTGACGAGGCGCACGACGACGCAGGCGAGACGCTGGAGAGCCTGCGCCAGCTTCGCGCCGCCGGGGCCATGCGTGCCGCGGACGCGGGCGACCCGTCGGGGGACGCTCCCGCAGGCGACCTCGCGCAGCAGGCGCGCGCGGCAGGCGCCGAGCCAGGGGAAGCCTCCCCCGATGCTCCCGCATCCGAGAAGCTCCCCGCGCTCATGGAGTGGCTTGCCCTGCGCAGCGACCTCGATGCCCTCTCGGGCCAGTCGAGCGCCATCACGATGATGACCATCCACTCCGCCAAGGGCCTGGAGTTTCCGGTGGTCTTCGTGGCGGGTGTGGAGGAGGGGCTCTTTCCGCACCGTGCGCACGAGGACGATGGCGGTGCCTCCATCGAGGAGGAGCGTCGTCTGGCATACGTGGCGATCACGCGTGCCGAGCGCAGGCTGTACCTCACCCACGCCGTCACGCGCCGCATGTTCGGCTCGGTGCAGGCGAACCCGCCCAGCCGCTTCCTCAGGGAGATCCCGCGCGAGCACCTGCACTCCACGGGCATCGGCAGCTCGGGCATGAGGGGTGTGGGCTGGGAGAAGCGTGGGGACCGCCACGGCACCTATGGCAGCGGTCGCGGGTCGGAGGTGTACGGCGGGCATGTCTTTGGCTCCCGCACGCGCTCCACCGGCGGCTCGCGCGAGGCGTCGCCGGAGTCGGTGCGCGCAAAGCCCCTCGGGCGCGATACGGCGCAAGGGGCAGATGACCTTGTCGCCGGTGACCATGTCGTGCACAAGACCTTCGGCCCTGGTGTGGTCAAGGCGGTGTCGGGCGATACGATCGAGGTCCTCTTCTCGCGCACCGGCACGACGAAGAAGCTGCTCAAGGGCTTTGCGCCCATCGTGCGGATCGAGGGATGAACATGCTGCCTGACACCTGGTGGAACTACATGACCGAGACGCAGGTCCTTGGGATCACGCTTTCCTCCGCGGTCGGGAAGTTCGTCCTGGTGCTCGTGTCATGCCTCGTTGCGCTTGTCGCCCAACGCGTGCTGGTGGGCATCGCACGACGGGTCCTTGACAAGTCCAGCGTCCCGTCTGTCTCCATCCTGTTGAACATCCTGCGTGGCATCATCTGGTCGCTTGCCTTGATGGGCGTGCTGGAGCCGGTGTTCGGCGTCCAGCCGACGGCGTTCGTCGCCGCCTTGGGAGTGGGGTCCGTGGCACTCTCCCTTGGTCTGCAGGACACGGTCTCGAACGTCATCGGCGGGCTCTCGCTGATGATAAGCAAGGTCATCGAACCGGGCGACGTGATCAAGGTGGGGGACTTCACCGGCCTGGTGACCGACATCAACTGGCGTTCCACATGCCTGCGCGATGCCTATGGGCAGATCAACGTCATCCCCAACTCGGTGTTGTCCAAGACGGCGCTGGTCAAGCTGTCCGAGAGGGTGCGCGGCCGCTGTCAGATCACGCTCGTCATCAAGCACGGCACCGATCTCAACGAGGTCTTCGCGGACGTCGCGCGCGTGGCCCGCGACGTGCTGGGTGCCAAGGTTGACCCAGAGCTGGGTGTCGAGGTGCTGATGAACGGCTTCGACGCCTTTGGCATCCAAGGCACGGCGAACGTGCACCTGGTGCATGGGGTCGACTTTGACGAGGCGCGCACCGTGCTCACGCAGCACCTGGCGGGACGGCCCTGGGTCGCGAGCGTGTCATAGGGCCCCCTCGCAGGGTCGTCGGGGATGATCCCCAGCTCATGGAGGACTTGCGTGCAGTTTCCTTTGTCCCGCGCGAGGGCGGAGGGCCGTCTCGAGCGATGGGAGCGGAGAGGGGTGACTTGGGCACCAGGCGACTCGGCTCTGGATGGTTCCCGGAACCTGCGAGGATCGCGAACGGAGGCCCTCTGCGGGCGGATGGAAAGGAAAAGCCCGAGTTGTGCGAGGTTGGGGGGCGGGCCGGAAAGGGAATCCCTGAGTTGTGCGAGATGCTGCCCGGACTTGGAAAGGAGAAGCCCGAGTTGTGCGAGGTTGGGGAGCGAGCCGGAAAGGAAATCGGGGAGTTGTGCGAGAGAGGCACCCCCTCTGGAAAGAAAAAGCTCGACTTGTGAAGAACGGCCTTCTCACAACTTCCGGTTTTCCTTTCCAGTCGGGGCGCACTGCCCGTACAACTCCCCGATTTCCTTTCCAGGGTCGGGCACCGTTTCGCACAACTCCCCGATTTCCTTTCCGTCATTAGGCGTGGGCTCTCACAACTCAGCGTTTTCCTTTCCGGCGGGGGAGCACATCCTGCACAACTCAAGGTTTTTCTTTCCACCACGGACTCCGGCCTCGCACAACTCCCCGATTTCCTTTCCGGCCTGCGACGTGAACCCTCGCACATCGGCACAGGGCTTTCCAGGTCGCGCTGCGGCACCACGCCGCCGACGCATCGTCCATCCGGTGTCGCTAGGCAAGCAGCTCGACCGCTCGTCTGACGATGGCCGCGCAGTGATGGGCGGCCTCCCGCTCGAACACGCGATATTCGACGACGCTCGTCCCGTCCGCCTTGTCGGAGATGGCGCGCACGATGACGAAGGGCACGTCGTTGCGATGGCACACATGCGCGATGGCGGCGCCCTCCATCTCGCAGCAGCTGGCGCCGAAGGTGGAGATGATGAAGTCCCGCTGCCCCTGCGTGATCACGAACTGGTCTCCCGAGGCGACGCGCCCCTCCACAACGGTGGTGTCGGGGGCGACCTCCGCCGCGGCCTTGCACACGACGGCCCGCAGCTCGTCGCTGGCGTCGAACTCGAGCTTGTCGAGCTCGGGCACATGCCCCGGAGGGTAGCCGAGGCCGGTGACATCCATGTCGTGCTGCACGGCATCGGTCGAGACCACGAGATCGCCGATGTCGAGGGACGCGTCGAGGGAGCCAGCCACGCCGGTGTTGATGACCTGCTCGGCTCCAAAGCGGTCGATGAGC
Source organism: Atopobiaceae bacterium UBA1367 (assembly GCA_002305995.1). GTDB lineage: Bacteria > Actinomycetota > Coriobacteriia > Coriobacteriales > Atopobiaceae > UBA1367. The sequence continues at coordinate 39,196 of DBRN01000009.1, read as the reverse complement.
GTCTGCGCGCACATGGCTGCGCTGACCTTGCCCACGCCGCAGCGCACGATGACGACCTGCGTCTCCCCCAGCGTGCCCTCATGGAAGGTCATGCCTGACACGGTGGTGGCATGCCCGTCCTCCAGCAGGCCGACGAGCTGCTCGACCTCGACCTCCATGGCGCCGATGATGCCGATCGTCCCCGTCACGCCTGGTCCTCCTCGGGGATCGTGGGGTAGGTGGTGTGCGCCTCGTCGAGGTGGTACAGGGTCTGGAGGTAGCGCCAGGCCCACCAGGTGGCCATGGGAAGGTCGCTGTCGTGCCAGTTGCCACATTCGGTGGGCCTGGCACCGGGCACCTCGCCCTCGAAGTCGCGCGCGTACTCGAAGGCACGAACGAGCAGCGGTGCGATCTCGGCTGGGGTGCAGGAGCCAAAGACGACCACGTAGAAGCCTGTGCGGCAGCCCATGGGGCCTGCGTAGACGATGCGTGACGACCACTGCTCGTCGTTGCGCAGGTAGGTGGCGAGCAGGTGCTCCAGTGCGTGCACGGCGCCCGTGTCCATGACAGGCTCGCGGTTGGGAGCGGTGAGGCGGAGGTCCAAGGTGGTGACGCGAGCCCCGGTGGCGGGGTCGGTGTCGACGCGGGAGACGTACACGCCCGGCTCGAGGCGCAGGTGGTCGACGGTGAAGCTGGCAATGGGTCTCATGCGCACTCCTTATGGCTGGTTGGGGTCCTATCATACCCCCGGCGGCCCCTATCGGTGGTCGAGGCCGGCCTTCGCGCGGGCGCGCATGCGTCCCACCTCGAGCGGGAGGACCTTATCGGTGTAGACCTTGTTCGCGACGAGGCCGATGACGCCTTCGAGCAGCGACTGGAGCGTTCCTGTCACGGGCTCGCCCCCAAGACCGACGAGGTGCAGCGAGGGTGAGCCTGCCTGTGGTGCCGACTCCGGCGTCTGGGTGAAGCGTGCCGCGAGCGTCCCCTCGAACGCATGGAGGAGCTGGTCGTAGGAGGCCGAGAGGTCGACGCTCGCGTCCTTGCACAGCGAGAACAGCTCGGCGACCTGGGAGATCGACAGCACGCGCTTGAGTATGCAGACCGAGATCAGTGACGCGAGATGGTGGCACGTGTAGCGCTTGCGCCTCGGTGCGGGGATGACATGATGCCTGACGTAGTTGTGGACCATGGAGGCGGTGACGATTTTCTCGTCCTGCTCGTAGAGCGGTGCCAGCTCGGTGGAGACGATGGACAGCACTTGGTCGAGATAGAGGTCGATATGCGGCATCTCGCCTATGCGCAGGATGTGAAGCGAGCCCATGGACCGCGCCAGGTTGGCGTAGGCCTCGTCGTAGTCGAAGGGCGTGGCCGATTCGTCCCTCTTGCGTGCCGCCATGGTCGCCTCCTCCCTGCGCTCGCTGGATTATCTAGTTTTGAAGACTAGATGACACGGTATGCGAGGTATTATGTGATGGAGTATACCCTGTGGTCGCGACCTGTTGTGGGAGACAGCATGAATAGCCAGAAGATCGCCCTGCTGACCGATACCGGCACCAACACCCCGGCCGACTTCCTCGCCAAGCATGACATACGCGTCGTCCCATTGCGCATCACCTATCTCGACGGGTCCACCTACGAGAGCGGCGTCGACATCACCAGCGCCCAGCTCGTCGCCAGGCTGGGGGAGGAGATCCCCAAGACGTCGTTGCCCTCGCCGCAGAGGATCCGCGACCTCCTGGAGCAGGCGCGCGCCGACGGCTACGAGCGCGCCGTGTTCGTCACGATCTCGTCGGGGCTCTCCGCCACCAACCAGACGGTCAGGATGGTCGCCGCGCAGATGGGCGACTTCCCCGTCATCGTGATCGACACGCTCTCCATCGGCATCGCGGCGGGCCTGGTGGTCATTGCGGCCGCCGAGATGATCGACGCCGACGTCCCCTTCCGCAGCCTGCAGCGCAAGCTCGACGACCTCTCGAGAAGCACGTGGGTGTACTTCTCCACCAAGACCCTCGAGTACCTGCGCAAGGGCGGTCGCATCTCCGAGCCCGTCTACCGTCTGGGCAGCATGCTCAACATCAAGCCGGTCATCACCTGCAACGAGTCGGGGCACTACGTGGTGGCCCGCAAGGCGCGTGGCTGGGAGCGTTCGCTGAGCACTGAGGTTCGGCTCGCCCAGGAGCGCGCGCAGGCGTTCTCCAAGGTGCGCCTTGCCATCTGCTGCTCCGACTCATGCGACTACTTTGCCGAGCTCGAGGGCCGGCTGCGCGAGGCCATGGGTGAGGCCGGGGTCGAGATCGAGAGCGTCCTGCACTCGGGGGTGTCGCCCGACCTGCTGGTCCACACGGGTCCGGATGTGGTGGGCATAGGCATTCAGGGCATCGCATAGCCTATGCCTCAGGCGGCGGCGTGGGCGGGCTGCTCACGGCCGGCCCATGTCCCCAGGTGCCCTCGTCAGATATAATACCGATGGCCCAAGGCCATTCGACCAACCTGGGAGGGACATGACAGACACGCAGCAGACCCACGGGTTAGAGAAGGACGCCGCGCGCAGCGCGAAGGAGCAGGCCGCGGCGATCATAGCCGAGCCGGCGGTGGTCAACCGCCTGGTCAAGGCAAGCGCCATCGACAAGATCACGTCCAACGGGACGATCGCGGCCGCCGTCATGGTCATGGCGGCGCTGCTCGCGGTGGTGGTGGCGAACTCGTCGGCCTACGAGATCGTCCATGAGCTCCTCGAGGCACGGCTCTCGCTCTCGATGGGCCCCCTTACCATCGGCCTGTCGCTCGAGGCCTTCGTCAACGACTTTCTCATGGCCATCTTCTTCCTGCTGGTGGGCATCGAGCTCAAGTACGAGATGACGGTGGGCCAGCTTCGTCGCCCGCGTCAGGCGGCCCTGCCCATGCTGGCCGCGGTCGGTGGCGTGGTGGTGCCGGCCCTGGTCTATGTGGCGTTCAACTGGGGTCGTCCGTCCATCGGGGGCTGGGCCATTCCCATCGCGACCGACATCGCCTTCGCCTTGGGCGTCATGTCGCTCCTGGGGGACCGCGTGAGCCCTGAGACCAAGGTGTTCTTCCAGACGCTCGCCATCGCCGACGACATCCTGGCCATCGTGGTGATCGCGCTGTTCTACGGGCACTCCCCCGACATCGCATGGTGCGCGGCGGCGCTCGGCGTGGTGCTGGTCCTGGCGCTGCTCAGCCGGGCGCGCGTCTATTCCGCCAAGCCCTACATGGCGGTGGGCCTCGTCCTGTGGGTGTGCATGTACAGCTCGGGCATCCACGCCACCCTCGCGGGGGTGATCCTCGCGTTCTTCCTGCCCGCGCGCTCCGACGTGCAGCTGTCGCACCTGCGTGACTGGCTCTCCGACAAGGCCTACGTGCTCGATGACACCTACGACGAGGGCGATCACGTCCTCGGCCAGCACGACTTCACGCAGGTCGCCACGATGGTCGAGCGCGTGATGCATCATGTCACCCCGCCGCTGGAGCGTGTCGAGAACAACATCTCGGTCATGGTGAACTTCCTCATCCTGCCGCTGTTCGCCTTCACCAACGCGCAGGTGCGCCTGGTGGGCGTCGACGTGGGCTCCATCCTCGCGGACAATGTGGCGCGCGGGACCTTCCTCGGCGCCGTGCTGGGCAAGCCGCTCGGCATCGTGCTGGTGACGGCGCTGCTGGTGAGGATCGGCTTTGCCCGCCTGCCCAAGAACGTCACCTGGGGTCAGGTCATCACCGTGGGCATCATGGGCGGCATGGGCTTCACGATGTCCATCCTGATCTCGGGCCTGGCCTTCTCCGATCCTCGCGAGATGCTGGTCGCCAAGTGCGCCATCCTGGCCGGCTCCGTCATCGCCGGCGTGCTGGGGCTGCTGTTCATCCGCATATACGACGCATTGGTTGCGAGCCATGACGACGGTTCCTGAGAGCCCTGGCGTGGGGGAGCGTGACGGCGCGATACGCCCCTGCGCCCCTGCCATGTCGCACGTGCTGCCCAGCCGACAGGAGACCACGGTAGATGCCTGACAGCTTTCGCATCTCGTTGAGGAACTACCTCGTCATGGTGGTGTCCTGCCTCGGCTCGGCAGCCGCTGCCATGGCGCTGTGGCTCCTCAATCGCGAGACCTCATGGATCGGCATCGCGATCCCGCTGTTCGTGTACTTCGACGTGAGTCTGCTGCTGCTCATCTCGCTGGGCATGTGGGCCATAGGCATCGAGGACGCCGACGCCCGAGAGACCTGCGACCCCATCCTGAGACGCTACAAGCGTGACCGCAACGTGGACAAACTGCTCTATGGCTACGAGTTGTGGCGCATAGACGGCCACGGCATGGCAACGCGGATAGACTTCCTGCGCGCGGTCATCGACCTGCTGATAGCCGATGGCTACGTGTACGAGGCGGCCGACCTTCTCAACGACTACCAGAAGATCGCGACCACCACCGACAGCATCCGCGACTACCGTCGCTATCGCAAGGTCTGCGAGCGGCGCATCTCCGCCGTGCTGGCCGAGGCCGCCGAGCAGGAACGTCGGTGGGAGGCGGAGCGTCGCGAGGAGGAGCGCATGCGCGAGCAGCGCCGCAGGGAGGCGCTCGAGACCGAGTAGCGTGATGGGCCGGGGGAGGAGGGCCCTCGACCCCGCCCTACTCGACCGTCCCGTAGACGAACGCCCATCCGTGGGCCGTGATGATGGAGTTCAGCTGGTCGCAGAGCCTGCTGCGCTTGTAGGAGCCAGAGGGGAGCAGCTCGACCACCTCGCGGAGGTCGTCGCCCAGGTCGTCGATCTCGGCGCGCATGATGACGTCGATGCGCGACACCGAGCCGGAGGGCCCGACCTCGCGATAGAGGGCGTCCACCAGCAGCTGGAGCTCGCCGAAGCCCTCCGCGGGAGCGCTGCCGGATGCGGCGACGCCACGGTCGTTGTGGTCATACGCTTTCATGGGCAACATGGTAGCAGGTGCGAGGCCCCATGTTGCGTATACTCTTTCGGGGAGGATGCGGACTTGGCGTGCGGCCCGCGTGGCGCCGCGCCAACGAACAAGGGATGACTATGGGCAACGTGTACGAGGCGATGACCGATGCAGAGCTCGAGGAGGCCATCCGCCTGCTCGAGGGCCAGGTGGACGAGATCAGGGCACGTGGCCTGTCGCTTGACATGGCCCGCGGCAAGCCGTCGCGCGAGCAGACCGACCTCTCCCGGCCGATGCTCGACCTGATCGCGTCGGGGTCCGACCTGACGGACGAGGGCGCTCCTGCCGACAACTATGGGATCCCTGACGGCCTTCCCTCCGCGCGCCGGCTGGCCGCCGAGCTGCTGGGCGTCGACGCCGACAACGTCATCGTCAACGGCTCCTCGAGCCTCAACCTGATGCATGATGCCGTGAGCAACGCCTACACGCACGGCATTGGTGGCAACGAGCCCTGGTGTAGGCAGGGGCAGGTCAGGTTCCTGTGCCCAGCGCCAGGCTATGACCGCCACTTTGCGGTGACGGCGCACTACGGCATCGAGAACGTTCCCGTCGCCATGACGCCGACTGGCCCGGACATGGACGAGGTGGAGCGCCTGGTGGGGAGCGACCCGACCGTCAAGGGCATCTGGTGCGTCCCCAAGTACGCCAATCCCACCGGCATCAGCTACTCTGACGAGACGGTGAGGCGCTTCGCCTCGCTTGAGCCCGCCGCGCCCGACTTCCGCATCTTCTGGGACAATGCCTACGTCGTGCACGACCTTGCGGACGAGGGCGACGGGCTGCTCAACATCTTCGACGCCATGGCCGACGCAGGCACCGAGGACCTCGTGTACGAGTTCGCCTCCACGGCCAAGGTGACCTTCCCCAGCTCGGGCATGGCCTTCGTCACGGCCAGCCCGGCAGACATCGCCGAGCTGAGAGCCGCCTTTGCCGTCATGCGCGTCTCGCCCGAGAAGCTGAGCCAGCTGGCACACGTGCGCTTCCTGGGCGATGTAGAGGGCATCCGCGCACACATGGCCCGCCATGCCGCCGTCCTGCGACCCCGCTTCGAGCTGGTGCAGCAGAAGCTGGGGGAGGGCCTGGGCGACGCGGGCGTGGCCACCTGGACCAACCCGCGTGGCGGCTACTTCGTCTCGTTCGACGGCCCGCAGGGCTCCGCCATGCGCATCGTCGCCCTCATGCGCGAGCTGGGCGTGACGCTCACCAGCGCCGGTGCCACGTGGCCGTATGGCAGAGATCCCCGGGACACCAACATCCGCATCGCCCCCACCTTCCCCAGCCTCGAGAGCTTGGGGCAGGCGCTCGACGTGTTCGTGGTGGCGGTGCGACTGGTGTCGGCGCAGCTGGAGCGCGAGGCACGGCGGCCCTGACGTGCGCCCCGCCACCGTTTCGCAGAGATTCGGTAGAATAACGCCCTACGCGCGCCGCGCGCGGGTGCGCGCCCCTAAGCTAGTGCGAACGCGTACCTGCCTCTATCGAAAGGGTTGGGAGTATGGCTGACAAGGGGCCGGGAGGCACCAACAGATTTGCGACGAAGCGCCTCGCCCGCGCCAAGATCAAGCCGAGCGAGCACGGCATCAAGTCCTCCAAGGGCCGCGCCGGGGGCGCCGCGAGCGAGCTGAGCCAGGCTGAGGAGAGGAGGGCACGCAAGAAGAGGCTCACGAGCATCGCGGTGGGCGCCTTCGCGGTCGTCATAGCCCTCTCCATGATGCTCCCCTCGCTTGCGAGCATCTTCGGCGACTCTGGTCAGGCCCAGGAGGAGCAGGCCCAGGAGGCCGCTCCTGATGGCGACGAGTCTGCGGAAAGCGACGCTGCCGACGCCGCCGAGACGGGCATAGTCGCGGTTGACGCCGCCTATGCCACCGTGATCGACCCGCTCGAGGCGAAGCTCGCCGAGAACCCCAAGGATCTCGCCACGCTGCTCAGCCTGGGCAACGACTACATGGCCTGGGGCAACGAGGCGAGCGGGTATGTCAGCGAGGGCGACGGGCGCGCCCACGCGATGGAGCTCTATGGCAAGGCGATCGAGTACTATGACCGCTACCTCGCGCTCAATGACTCCGCCACGGTCAAGGCGAACCGTGCCATGTGCCAGCTGTACACAGGCGACACCGACGGCGCCGTGGCGGCCCTCGAGACGTTGACCTCCGAGCAACCTGACTTCGGTCCCGCCTGGGTGGATCTCGGGATGATCCACGAGTACCTGGGCGACCGGGACGCCGCGAAGGCCGCCTATCAGAGGGCGGTGGAGGCGGAGCCGGATGACGAGTACGGTTCCAAGAGCGCTGCCAATCGCCGCATCGCCGCCATGGCCGCCCAGACGGAGGACATCGCCGAGGACTCCACCGCCACTGGTTCCGAATCGGGCGCGACGGGGGCCGCCGCACTGGAGGATGCCCTCGGCGGCACCCTGTGACACGGAAGGAGCACTCATGGCTCTTGACATCACCACGTCGACCGGCGCCGACGGCGCACGCGTCGTGTCCGCGACGGGGGAGGTCGACGTCTCCTGTGCATCGGACCTGCGAGAGGCCATCGACACCGCCCTTGCGACAGGTGACGTCCGTCGCCTCGACGTGAACCTCGCCGAGGTGCCCTACATCGACTCCACGGGCATCGGCGTGCTGGTTGGCTCCGCACAGCGTGCCTCCGAGGCGGGTGTGCGCTTTGGCGTGCTCAACCCGCAGCGCAACGTGAGGCGCGTGCTCGACATGCTCGGCATCTCGTTCGGGCTGGGCATGGGCGAGGCTGAGGCGTAGACGCCCGGGAGGTACGAAGCGTGTTTGGCATTGGAGAGACAGAGCTTCTGATCATCGTCGCCTTCGGCTTCATGATCTTTGGCCCCGACAAGCTGCCTGGCATGGGTCGCACGGTCGGTCGCGCCCTGAGGCAGTTCAGGCAGGCCCAGGAGGGCTTCACCGAGGTCGTCCAGACCGAGGTGATGGATCCCCTGCAAGAGGCCATGAACGACCCGCTGGATGCGGGAACGCGCAAGAGGCGTCGTCCCACGGCCGAGGAGCGTGCTGCCGCCCTTGCGCAGGACGCCGACATCGACACGGCCGGGGGAGGGGCCGCTCCCGCCCGCAAGGAGACCTTTGCCGAGCGCAAGGCCCGCCTGGCCGCCGAGCGCGAGGCCCGCGAGGGCGAGGAGCCGACACAGGCGCAGGCCGCTGCGGACACAGGCGCTTCCGCGCAGCCCTTCCCGACCACAGGTCAAGTCGCGCACGCCCAGGAGCCGGCTGCCGCCGCTTCCGACACCAGCGCCGCAGCCCTGTATGCGATGGGCGGACGCTCCTCCTTCGGGGATGCCAAGGAGCGGGCCGCCGCGCAGGCGGTCCCCGATGCCACCCAGACCGCAGATCCCCCCAGGTCTGCTGCCGATGCCGCCGAGACTGACGGGAAGGAGGTCGGGGACATCGAGGCCTAGGGCCTGCCCCACGCTGCCATGCCTATCGGACCAGCACGCATGCCCCTGATGGATCACCTCGGCGAGCTTCGTCGCAGGTTCACCATCGTGGTCGTCTCCCTCCTGCTCACCTCCGTGGTCATCTACTTCGCCACGCCCACGCTGATCGACATCATGCTCGATCCCATCAGGTCCTCGCTGCCAGATGGTCAGGACCTCACGGTCATCAGCGTCCTGGGGGGCTTCACCATCCGCTTCAAGGTGGCCGTGTTCTTTGGTGCCATCGTGTGCCTGCCCATCATCATCTGGGAGATCATGGGCTTCATCCTGCCGGCGCTGCGCGAGAGGGAGCGCAGGTGGCTGGTGCCCACCGTGGCCGCCATGATAGGCTTGTTCTTTGCGGGCATGCTCTTTTGCTACGTGGTCATCCAGCGCACGGCCTTCGAGTGGCTGCTGGCGCAGAGCTACGACTTTGCCAACGTCATCGCGGACGCCGAGGACTACCTGGGCATCATGATGCTGCTCGAGATCGGCTTTGGCGTGGGCTTTCAGATGCCGTTGGTGATCTTCTACCTGTCGGTGCTGCACGTGGTGCCCTACAGGACCTTCCGCGAGCAGTGGCGCATCATCTACGTGGGCCTGCTCGTCATGGTGGCGATGATCACCCCCGACGGATCACCGGTCACCATGCTGCTCATGTTCGCCGCGCTCATCGTGCTGTACGAGATCGCGCTGGCCATCGCTCGTCAGGTCATCGTGGCGCGCGATGGCGCCGAGGCCCTGCGCTGGGACCGCTCGGAGTACGAGGACCGCGCCTTCGAGGACTAGGGCGCCCGTCAGCCCACGAGGACGAGGGATGCTTCGCCTGCGTCCGGCTGATGGGGCATGCATGGCATGCGTGTGCCAAGACGCGCCATGGCCGAGCCAGCCTCGCGGGGCGCACTCACGCTTTCGCCATAACCCGTCTGGCCGCTTGGGTATAGTGTCGTGGCGCCCTTTGCGGCGCAACATGCTATAACGACGGTGCACACGATTCGCAACAGAGGCCAGGGGATTCACGTGGTACTGGTAGTTACCGAGAAAAACGACGCGGCGCAGCAGATTGCGCGCCTGCTCTCCACATCGGGCAAGCCCAAGGCTGACAAAGTCTACGACACACCCGTCTATCGATTCGCCGTCAACGGCGAGGACTGGGTGACCATTGGCCTGCGTGGCCACATCATGGCGCCCGACTTCCCGTCCCAGCTCGTGTTCGACACCGAGGAGGGCTGGTACGGCCTTGCTAGCGACGGCGAGCACCTGCCCGCGGACCTCCCTGACGGCCTGGAGCGCCCGCCCTACGCATCAAGGCGCAAGCCCTTCCTCGCCAACGGCGTGGACATCAAGGGCTGGAAGGTTCCCAGCCTGCCGTATTTGGTGTGGGCTCCCATCGAGAAGCTCCCTGCCGAGCGGGGCATCATCCGTGCCCTCAAGAACCTGGCCAAGAAGGCCGACACCATCATCATCGGCACCGACTTCGACCGCGAGGGCGAGCTCATCGGTTCGGACGCCCTGCGCCAGATGCGCCAGGTGGCACCGACCACGCCGGTCAGCCGTGCCCGCTACTCCGCCTTCACCAAGGCAGAGATCGACCATGCCTTCGCAAACCTGGTGGAGCTCGACCAGGATCTCGCCGATGCCGGCGAGAGCCGCCAGTACATCGACCTCATCTGGGGCGCGGTGCTCACGCGCTACCTCACCATGGCCCGGTTCGGCGGCCTGGGCAACGTGCGCAGTGCCGGTCGCGTGCAGACGCCCACGCTCGCCATCGTGGTCGAGCGCGAGCGCGAGCGCCTGGCCTTCGTTCCCGAGGACTATTGGGTCGTGTGGGGCGAGCTGTCCAAGGACGGCTCGGACTTCCGCGCCACGCACGCCACGGCCCGCTTCAAGGATCAGGCTGCCGCACAGGCCGCGTTCGCGCGCGTGGAGCATGCCACGCAGGCACGCGTGACCTCGGTGAGGCGGAAGAGTCGCACCCAGAGGCCGCCCGCGCCGTTCAACACCACGTCGCTGCAGGCGGCCGCGGCTGCCGAGGGCATCAGCCCCGCGCGCACCATGCGCCTGGCCGAGAGCCTCTACATGAACGGCCTCATCTCGTATCCCCGCGTGGACAACACGGTCTACCCGCGCTCGCTCGACCTACGCGCCACCGTGCGCGCCCTCACCGGGGTGCCGCAGTATGCGCCCACCTGCCAGCGGATCCTCGCGCAGGACAGGATCACGGCCACGCGCGGCAAGCAGGAGACCACCGACCACCCGCCCATCTATCCCACCGCCGCCGCCGACCCAGACAGGCTGCAGCCGGCCGAGTGGAAGCTCTACAACCTCATCGCGCGCCGCTTCCTGGCCACGCTCATGGGGCCGGCGACCATCGAGGGCACCAAGCTCACCTTTGACATCGAGGGCGAGCCCTTCACCACCACCGGCAGCGTGCTGGTCAGCCCTGGCTTCCGCGCGATCTATCCCTTTGGCCTCAAGAGGGACGATCAGCTGCCCGCGCTTTCCGAAGGTGACGTCTGCGCCGTCGGCCACATGCAGCTGGATGCCAAGCAGACCGAGCCGCCTGCGCGCTACAGCCAGGGCAGGCTGATCCAGGAGATGGAGGCCCGTGGCCTGGGAACCAAGTCCACGCGCGCCAACATCATCCAGCGCCTCTACGACGTCAAGTACCTCAAGAACGACCCCGCCGAGCCCAGCCAGCTGGGCATGGCGGTCATCGACGCGCTCACCAGCTACGCCCCTCACATCACCTCGCCCGACATGACGGCAGAGCTCGAGAGCGACATGACCAAGGTCTCTGAGGGCGACGAGACCCAGGAGCAGGTAGTCATGCACTCGCGTGCGCTGCTGGCGGGCATGATGGACGCCCTGATCGAGCACAAGGAGGACCTGGGCGAGGCCATAGCCGATGCCGTCACCGCCGATGCCAAGGTGGGCGTCTGTCCCAGGTGTGGCAAGGACCTGGTGATGAAGAGCTCGGCCAAGACCCACGGATCCTTCATCGGCTGCATGGGCTGGCCCGACTGCGACCTCACCTATCCGGTGCCCACCCGCGTCAAGGTCATTCCCCTCGAGGGAGAGGCGGGCGTCTGCCCCGCGTGCGGGGCCCCGCGCATCAAGTGCCAGCCCTTCCGCCAGCGGGCCTACGAGCAGTGCGTCAATCCCGCCTGTCCCACCAACCTCGAGCCCGACATCGTGGTGGGGGAGTGCGCGGCCTGTGCCGAGGCCGGCCGTCACGGGGACCTCGTCGCCCACAAGAGCGAGCGCAGCGGCAAGCGCTTCATCCGCTGCACCAACTACGACGAGTGCGGCACCAGCTACCCCCTGCCCCAGCGCGGCGAGCTACGCGCCACCGGCCAGACCTGCGAGCACTGTGGCGCACCGATCGTGGAGGTCGCGACCGCGCGCGGGCCGTGGCGCATCTGCGTCAACATGGGTTGTCCGAGCAAGGAGAAGGCCAGCGCCCCGCGCGGTAGGGCTCGCAGGTCTGGCCGTCGTACGAGGAAGGGCTAGCGGGCGGCGTGCGATGTGAGGTAGGCGTCCCGACTGCGCAAGGAGGTCGAAGGCGATGGCAGGGCTGTTCATCACGCTCGAGGGCATCGACGGCTGCGGCAAGTCCACGCAGGCCGATCGCCTGGTGAGGGCGCTGTGTCAGACGGGCTCCGAGGTCATCGCGCTGCACGAGCCTGGCGGCACGCGCATCTCCGAGAAGATCCGGGCCCTGCTCCTCGAGCCCGCCAACGGCGAGATGGCCGACGAGTGCGAGCTGCTGCTCTACGAGGCATCCCGCGCACAGCTGGTGCGGGAGGTCATCGAACCTGCCCTGGGACGCGGGGCCGCCGTGGTCTGCGACCGCTTCTACGACTCCACCTATGCCTACCAGCATGGTGGTCGCGGCCTCGACGAGACCCTGGTCGCCACCTGCAACGCGCTGGGCAGCTGCGGCCTCGTCCCCACCTGCACGCTGGTGCTCGACCTCGATCCCGCCATTGCCCTCGCACGGGCCACCGCAGGCGGGGCCGATCGCCTGGAGCGCGAGGGCCTGCAGTTCCAGGAGCGCGTTCGCGACGCCTACCTCAGGCTTGCCGAGCGGGAGCCCCGGCGCGTGGAGCTGATCGATGCCAGCGGCACCCCAGACGAGGTGTACGACAGGCTGGTCGCCGCACTGGCGGACCTGCTTCCGGCGCCCCTGCGCTCAGAGGTGGACTGATGGCCGAGGCGCCCCTCCAGGTACCAGGTGCGCTCTCGGTGCTCGACGAGCAACCGCCGGTCCGAGACTTCCTCGCGCGCGCGGTGACGGAAGGGCGCCTCTCGCACGCCTACCTGTTCCTCGGTGCCCCGGGATCGGGCAAGACCGAGGCCTCGCTCGCGCTCGCCCAGTGCATCGTGTGCCCCAACGGGGGCTGCGGCCAGTGCGACGAGTGCATCCGCGTGCGCCACCGCACCCATCCCGACGTGCGCCTCATCGCTCCCGAGAGCGCCTCGGGCTATCTCGTCGAGCAGGTGCGCGAGCTCATCGGAGACGTTTCCCTGGCACCCGTGCGCGGCCGGGCCAAGGTGTACGTCATCACCGACGCCGGCATGCTGCGTCGCGAGGCGGCCAACGCCCTGCTCAAGACCATCGAGGAACCCCCTGCGGGAGTGACCTTCATCCTCGTCGGCCGTACCGTCGACACCATCCTCCCCACCATCGTCTCGCGCTGCCAGCGCGTTCCGTTCAGGATCGTGTCTCCCGGCGTGGCCGTGCGCACCATCGGGCGGACGACGGGCGCGCGCGAGACCGAGGCGCGCATCGCCTTGGCGGTCGCGGGCACTCCCGAGCGAGCCACCGAGTTCCTTGCCTCCGCGAGCAGGCGCCAGGTGCGCCGCCTGATGGTGCGCACCATCACCGAGCTCCCGCACGACGACGAGTGGGACGTGCTCTGCTCGGCGCGCGCGTTGGTCGAGGCCGTGTGGGAGGCCGTGGGCCGTCCCGTCGCAAAGGGGCGCGGCAAGGCGGACGATCCCGTGAGGCGGGCGCTCAAGGAACGCATCAGGGGACAGGAGGACTACCTCTCCCATGGTGCCATCGCGCAGATTGAGAGGACCGTGAGGCGCGAGCTCACGGCGCGCGAGCGTTCGGGTATGATGGAGGCACTGGCAGCTGCCGAGTCGCTCCTTCGCGATGCGCTGGCATGCTGCGAGGAAGTCCCCGTGCCCATCGTCAACCAGGACTTCGCCGATGCCGTGGAACGCATCGCGGCGAGCACCTGCACGGGCGGTGTGGTGAGGGCGCTCGAGGCCGTGGCGCATGCCGCCAGCGACATCGTGCACAACGTGAACCCCCAGCTGGCCTTCGAGGTCATGCTCCTGCGTGTCAAGGAGGCACTCGCATGCCCACCGTCATCCCGGTGAAGTTCGCCTACGCAGCCCGCGACCTCTGGTTCGACCCCGGCCAGACGGATGCGCAGGAGGGCGACCACGTCATCTGCGCCACGGAGCGCGGCACCGAGATCGGCCTCGTCACGATGGACGCCGTCGAGATGGACGACGGCCGCCTGCGCGCCACCATCGGCGACGCCACGCTCAAGCCCGTGCTGCGCATCGCCAGCGAGGCCGACCTCGGCAACGCCGAGCGCCTTGCGGCGATGGGAGAGCGGGCGTTTCCCGTGTTTCGCCGCCTGGTCGCGGAGTCAGGGCTCGACATGAAGCCTGTGGGCGTGGAGTACCTGTTTGGCGGCGAGAAGGTCGTGTGCTACTTCTCCGCCGAGGAGCGCGTGGACTTCCGCCAGCTGGTGCGTGACCTCTCGCGTGAGCTGCACGAGCGCATCGACATGCGTCAGATCGGCGTGCGCGAGGAGGCCGCCATCATCGGTGGCTTTGCCCGCTGCGGCCAGGAGCTGTGCTGCGCGCGCTTTGGCAGGCAGTTCGAGCCGGTCTCCATCCGCATGGCCAAGGAGCAGGACCTCCCGCTCAACTCCACCAAGATCAGCGGCGCCTGCGGGCGCCTGATGTGCTGCCTGCGCTACGAGTTCGAGGCATATCGCGACTTCAAGGGTCGCGTCCCCAAGCGCAACGCCGTGATAGAGACGCCGTTGGGCAAGGCGAAGATCGTCGAGTACAACACCCCAAAGGAGCAGGTCTGCCTGCGCTTCGAGAACGGCAAGCAGATACGGGTGGCCCTCGCCGACATGGAGGCCTCGGAGGCCGCCCACAGGAAGAGCGAGGAGCTGGGCTGTGCCTGCCGTCCCGACACCGTCACGCGCGCGGCACTCGACAAGCTCGAGTCCCCCGAGATCAAGATGGCCCTGGCCGAGCTCGACCGCAAGGCGGGCGTGACGCCCGTGGAGGGCTTCGACAAGTCGGACATCTTCGTGGAGACCCGGCCGCGCCGCCGCCGGCGCAGCAGGGGGCAGGCACACGGATCCCAGTCCGCGCAACCCGCGCCCGGTGCGCGCGACCCTCAGCGCCAGAGGGATGCCGCCGGATCGAGCGAGGCCGGCGGGGCCGACGTCGGCAAGCGGCGGCGTCGGAGGAAGACGCAGGTGACGAGTGCGGGCGAGCCCCAACAGCAGCAGGGGAGGATGCCCGACCAAGGGTCTCCCCAGAACCAGGCGCCATCCGTGCGCCGTCGTCGTCGCCACCATGCGCCCGAAGAGGGCCAGGATGTTCGGCAGTCTCGCGAGCAGGGCGATGCCGCCTCGCCCGCCCGTCCGCGCGGCATGCAGCCCAAGCGCAAGCGGCGCCCCGGTGATCGTGGCGAGACGGGCGTGCCTCAGGAAGGCAGGCAGCAGAAGGCCCCCACACGCAGGGACACCCCGCCCAAGGGGGAGTCGGCCCAGCCCAAGGATGCGGCCCAGCAGGCGGGGGAGGCCAAGCCAAAGCGCCGCCGCAGGCATCGTGGCGGACGCGGTCGGGGCAAGGGCGGCGCTGGCACCGAGGCCTTGGGGGAGTAGCTGACCAAGACGGGCGGGCAGCCGATCCGGACAAAAAGAGAGCGGCGCCGAAGCGCCGCAGGTAACGCAGGATCCTCGCCCATGCGCGAGCGAGCTGTTGCCGCAAGCCCTAGATGCAGGTGTAGCCACCGTCGACGGCGATGTTCTGGCCGGTGAGGTAGCTGCAGGCGGGAGATGCGAGCAGGATGGCAAGGCCGTCAAGCTCTCCCTCGTTGCCGTAGCGGCCCTCGGGGATGGTACGCTTGGCGTGCTCCTGGAAGAAGTCGCTGTTGAGGGTCTCCTCGGTAAGGTCAGTGTAGAAGTAACCCGGGCAGATGGAGTTGACGGTGATGTTGTACTTGCCCCACTCGGCTGCGAGCGCGCGGGTCAGGTTCACGACACCGCCCTTGGCCGCATGGTAGGGGCTGGAGCCGGCCACCATGTTACCCACGAGACCGTACATGGAGGCGATGTTGATGATGCGGCCATAGTTGGCGGGGATCATGGCCTTCTTGGCGCAGGCGCGGGCCACTCGGAAGGAGCCGAAGAGGTCGATCTCCATCTCGTTGCCAAACTGCTCGTCGGTGATGTCCTCGGCGGGGGCGATGGCACCGGTGCCGGCATTGTTGATGAGGATATCGATGCGGCCGAACTCAGCAAGCGCTGCATCCACGGCGGCTTCGACAGCCTCGGTGGAGGTGATGTCGCACTGGACGGGGAGGGCTTTTACGCCGAACTCCTCGACGATCTCGGCGCAGACGGCCTCGAGCTTGTCCATGCGGCGGGCGACGGCCACGATGTTGGCGCCTTGGAAGGCCAGCGCCTTGGCCATCTGGACGCCGAGGCCGCCGGAGCAGCCGGTGACGAGTGCGACCTGTCCCTCGAGGTTGAAGTAGTTGCGATCCATGATGACCTCCTTGCCTGCGTGCCCGTCGGCACATGACATGACGGGGTCATGGTACCCCAGTCGCATGGGGGCACGTCGTGCCCGGCGCGAGCTTCGTATTTCCTGCATGCCCACCAGCTGCATGTGCGCCCCGAGCGCGGGCGAGACCCAGGCGCCGCGAGCGGTCGCGGAAGGCGCCACGTCGTGAGAAATGTCTTACGAATACGCAAATGGTACCGTCTGTGGTGCCTGCGCCACCCGTCCGTCGTATACTCGAACCCGAAGGAAGGGACCGAGGTCCGTATCCGCAGAACGGGGGCGGGATGCAGATTCGCGCATTTCATGGGGTCAACCTCTCCGGCTGGCTCACGCTCGACTCCTGGGTCACGCCGGAGCTCTTTGCCGACTCTGGCGCGCTCGACGAGCCGACGCTCATGGCGTCTGTCGGCAGGCATCGCTATCAGGAGCTCGTGGAGCGGCATCGCGAGGGCTTCATGTCGCAGTCCGACTTCACCCAGATCGCGTCGCGCGGCTTCAACGCGGTGCGCCTACCCATACCCTGGTACGCCTTTGGCCAGCAGGGTCCCGAGCCTGGTCCGTACGTGGGCTGCGTCACGCATGTCGACAATGCCTTCGACTGGGCGGAGGAGGTCGGCCTGGGCGTGCTGCCCGTGCTCGCCGTCTCCCCTGGTGCTCCCAGCGAGGCGTCCTCGCTCGTGCGCAACCAGGGAGACTTCAAGGCATACCGCGAGGACCTGCTCAATGTGATCGCCGCCCTGACGAAGCGCTACGCCACGCGCATCGGCTTCCTGGGCATCGAGGTCGCCGACGACCCGGTCGCCCAGACCCGCAGGGGCTTCACGGTCACTGACGGCGTGCCCCTGCACCTGCTGCGCAACTACTATCGCGATGCGTATGACACCGTCCGCACGATTGCGGGCGGCGACGCGCTCGTGGTGCTTCCCGACGCCGGCCGTCCCGAGGCGTGGCGCAGCTTCATGGCGCAGGACGCCTATCGCAACGTATGGCTCGACTGCCACCTCTTCCACCATACCGATCACGTCGACGCGTCGGGGCCCTCCGCCGTGCGCGGGCTGGTCGACAAGTCTCGTGCCTATCTGGACAAGGCCCGCCGCAGCGGCTTGCCCACCATGGTGGGCAAGTGGTCGGCCTCGCTGCCCTACGCCGACGCGATGATGACGCCCGAGGGCCAGATCGCCCTGGCACGCGTGTACGTCTCCGAGCAGCTGACGGCGTTCGCGCGCTGCCCGGGCTGGTTCTTCCAGACCTGGAAGACCTCCGGCCGCCTGGTCGGCTGGGACGCGCGCGTGGCCTTGGCGACGTTCGAGCGAAGGATGCTCACCTGATGGCCTCGGAGGGCCTGCTCTCGATGGTGGGCACGCCCATCGGCAACCTCTCCGACGCCTCGCCGCGCGCGGTCGAGACGCTGCGCGACTCCGACGTCATCCTGTGCGAGGACACGCGGGTGACCGCGCGCCTCCTCGCGCACTTTGGCATTCGCGTGCCGCTGCAGCGCGCCGACGAGAACGTCCTGGCACGCCGGATCGAGGCGACGCTCGGACGCCTTGCCTCAGGCGAGCACGTCTCGTTCGTGTCCGACGCGGGCATGCCCGGCGTGTCCGACCCCGGCCAGCGCCTGGTCGACGCGGCCCTCGACGCCGGCATCCGCGTGGAGGTCATCCCCGGCCCGTCTGCGGTCATCTGCGCGCTCGTGGCATCCGGGCTTCCCATGGAGCGCTTCTTCTTCGAGGGATTCCTGCCGCGCAAAAGGGGCGCCCAGCTCGCGCGCCTGCGCGAGCTGGCACCCATACCCGCCACGCTCGTGCTCTACGAGTCGCCCCACCGCGTGGTCGCCACGCTCGCCGTGCTGGCCGAGGTCTTCCCGCTGCGCCGCGTCGCCCTGGTGCGCGAGCTCACCAAGCTGCACGAGGAGGTCGTGCGCGGCCGTGCGCCCGAGGTCGCTTCGCTCGTCTCCGAGCGGGCTGCGTTGCGCGGCGAGTGCGTGCTCGTTGTCGAGGGCCCCGTGGCAGGGGAGGGCGGCCTCTCCTCACCGGCCGTCCCCGCGACCTCGCTCGACGATGCCATCGCCGCCGGCCTGTCTGCCGGCGAGGGCAAGGCGCGCCTGGCCAAGCGCCTGTCGCGCGAACTGGGCCTTCCCCGCTCGGAGGTCTACGACCGCATCGTGGGCCTCTCCGACGAGGCGTAGCCGCCCCCGCCGCCCCTCGCGCCGCAGGGCGAGTTGGCGTACACTGGGCAAGTTGCAACCTTCGTCATCAGGAGGACGTCCATGGCAGACAAGCCCAGCTTCTACATCACCACCCCCATCTACTACGTCAATGCCGCCCCGCACCTGGGGACCGCGTACTGCACCATCCTGTGCGACGTGATGGCCCGCTACAAGCGCTCGGTCGGCTATGATGTCAAGTTCCTCACCGGCCTCGATGAGCACGGCGAGAAGGTCCAGCTGGCCGCCGAGGAGCATGGCATGACCCCGCAGGAGTGGTGCGACTCGCTGGCCCCTGCCTTCCACGAGACCTGGCACACGCTCGAGATCAGCAACGACGACTTCATCCGCACCACCGAGCAGCGCCAGGTCACCGCTGTCCAGGACCTCTGGGTCCGCATGAGGGACGCTGGTCACATCTACAAGGGTTCCTACGACGGCTGGTACTGCGTGCCCGATGAGACCTACTTCACCGAGACGCAGGTCTCCAAGGCCGACGAGGAGCGTCACACCGAGGGCCAGCACCTCTGCCCCGACTGCGGCCGCCCGCTGCAGCGCGTGCAGGAGGAGTCCTGGTTCTTCAGGCTCTCGGCCTTCCAGGACAGGCTGCTCGCCCTCTATGACCAAAACCCCGAGTTCGTGATGCCCGACTTCCGCATGCGCGAGATCCGCGCCTTCGTCCAGGGCGGCCTGCGCGACATCTCGGTGAGCCGCACCAGCTTCGACTGGGGCATCCCCGTGCCCTTCGACGAGGGCCACGTGACCTACGTGTGGTTCGACGCCCTGCTCAACTACGCCACGGCCGTGGGCTTTGGCGATCCTGCCATGGCCGACGAGTACGCGCGTCGCTGGCCCGCGCAGTTCCATGTGGTGGGCAAGGACATCATTCGCTTCCACTGCGTCATCTGGCCGGCCATGCTCATGGCCATCGGCGAGGCGCTGCCCGAGCACGTGTTCGCGCACGGCTTCCTCATGGTGCGCGACGACGAGACGGGCAAGAACATCAAGATGTCGAAGTCGCTGGGCAACGCCATCGCCCCACAGGACGTCATCGACCTGATGGGCGTCGAGGGCTACCGCTACTACTTCATGACCGACTGCGTACCCGGCGAGGACGGCGGCATCTCCTATGGCCGCATGCAGCAGGTCTACAACGCCGACCTCGCCAACAGCTGGGGCAACCTGGTCTCCCGTGCGCTCAACATGAGCGTCACGTACTTCGACGGAAGGACCCCCGAGCTCGCCGAGGGCTGGGCGGATGATCCCAGCCCGTTGCGCGACATCGCCTGCGGCATCGTCGAGCGCTACTGCGCGCACATGGATCGCGTCGAGTACGGTCAGGCCAAGGACGTGGTGATGGAGCTGGTGCATGCCGCCAACCACTACATTGAGGACTCTGCCCCCTGGACGGTGGCCAAGGACCCCGGACGCGTTGGCGAGCTGGTGGCCATCATCGCCGGCCTGCTCGAGTCCATCCGCATCTGCGCCCACCTGCTGGCACCCTTCATGCCCGAGACCTCTGCCGAGGTTCTGCGGCGCCTGTCGCTTGCCGACGAGATCGGCACTGACGAGCTCCTGTCCACCTGCGCATGGGGAGGCCTGCTGGGCGGCGTGCCCGTGAGCAAGGGCGACGCGCTCTTTCCCCGCCTGCAGGGCAAGTAGGTTCCTAGGCAGGGATGCGGGGCTTGGCATGCCCACAGAAGGGCGCTGTGCCGGGACGCCCCTGCCCCTCGCGGCATAAGGAGGCCGATGTCCGTGCATTCCTGGCTCGCCAGCCCGCGCGAGACGCGGAGGGTGCTCGAGAGGCACGGCCTCGTCGCCAAGCACCACCTGGGACAGAACTTCCTGATAGACGACACCGTCGTCGGCAGGACGCTCGACCTTGCCGAGCTGGCCGGCGGCGACGTCGTCCTCGAGGTCGGCCCAGGCATCGGAACGCTGACGGTGGCGATGCTTCCCATGGCCGGGGCCGTCGCGTCGGTGGAGGCCGACCGTGGGCTCGAGGCCGTGCTGGCCGAGACCTGTGCCCAGGACTCCGAGCGCTTTGCCCTGGTGATGGGCGACGCCCTGCGCGTGGGCCTCGACGACCTGCGTGCCTCGGTCGCGGCGCTGGGCATCGAAGGGCTCGATCCCGCTCCCACCAAGCTGGTCTCGAACCTTCCGTATCAGGTGGCCGCGACGATGGTGCTGCGCACCTTCGAGCGGATGCCCTCGGTGTGGCGCGCGGTGGTCATGGTGCAGGCCGAGGTCGCCGATCGCATGGGCGCCATCCCAGGCACCAAGGAGTATGGCGGGTACACGGCCAAGCTTGCCCTGCACGCCCGGCCGACTGGTCGCTTCGAGGTCGGGCCGGGCAGCTTCATGCCTGCCCCCCACGTGGACTCCGCCGTCATCCGCCTCGATCGCGCTTCCCTCGATGATCCCGCCACCGGCGCCTCCCTCTCGCCCGCGCAGGTCGCCTGGTGCGCACAGGTGATCGATGCCGCGTTCGCCCAGCGTCGCAAGACCATACGCAACTCCATGGGGTCGAGCGGGTTTGGCAAGCCCGAGCTGGACGAGGCCCTCTCCCGATCGGGGATAGACCCCCGCGCCCGTGCCGAGACGCTTGCGCCGGACGACTTCGTGCGTCTCGCCGCTGCCCTGGGATGGAGGTAGCCATGTCCAAGAGGCATCGCCGCACGGTTGCGGAGCTTGCGGCGCTGACACGCGAGGACGCCTACCTGTTCCACGATGCCAGGGGCCATGCGATCGAGCTGCCCCCGGCGTCGGCTCCGCTTGCGGACACGCATGGGCACCTCACGCACTTTCGCGAGCATGACCCGGCCATGGCGCTTGCACGTGCCTCGATGGCAGGCGTGGCGCTGCTGGGCGTGCCGATCGACCCTGTCGGCGATGGGCACGACCCGGCGAAGGTGCTCTCCGACCTCGACCGTTGGGTGGAGTCCTCCGTCGCGAAGGTGGACGAGCTGCTGGCCTGGGGCGTGCGCCCCCAGGGAGGCGACGCCTACGAGCTGATGGGCAACGTGCGCATCTGGGCAGGCGTGCATCCGTATGGAGCCGCCGAGTTCAACGGGAGCCACGAGGCGCACGAGGCGCTCGGGCGCCTGCTGGCGAGCTCACGCGCGGTGGGGATGGGCGAGATCGGCCTCGACTATGGGCCCCACAACCGGACTGACCCCAGCGAGCAGAGGAGGGCCTTCGTGGAGCAGCTGCGGATGGCCCATGAGCTTGGCCTTCCGGTCGAGCTGCACATCCGCGACGCCGACGGCGACGAGGGAGCGACCGCACACGTCGACGCGACGCGCATCCTCATACGCGAGGGGGTGCCCGCAGCGGGATGCGATCTTCACTGCTATACGTCGAACGCCGAGGTCATGAGGCCATTCGTGGACATGGGCTGCTCTGTGGCCTTTGGCGGGGCCGTCACCTTCCCCCGATCGGATGACATCCGAGGTGCCGCTGTGGCCTGCCCCTCCCACCTGCTGCTCTCCGAGACGGATAGCCCGTATATGGCACCAGTGCCCCTGCGGGGCATGGAATGCGAGCCTGCGATGGTCGCATTCTCGGCAGCCGTGGTCGCTCGCGTGAGGGCGGAGGCTGGCGTCTGCTCCGCCGAGCGGACCTATGCGGACCTCTGGGCAAATGCCCGGCGGCTCTTTGGCCTGCACGCGGGTTCGTAGGCTCGCTGCGCCTCGTTCCTGCCTAAATCGATTTGTCGGTGGCTTGCTGCCGTCCCAAAGGCTGGAAGTTGGGTTTGTCGGTACTTTTCGAGCCCGCTGGTTGTGTATGCAGTTTGTAGGTGGTCAAAAACTGCAGATGAATTGATTTGTCGGTGGGGTCGATCGTGCGCGTCATGAAAAAGTGCAGACAATCAGTCTCCGTCAGGTGGCGTCAGCCGCCTCCCTCACGATCCGGTAGGCCTTTGCAAGGCGCTCGACGGACCACGAGGCATTGGCCGGGCTGGTCGACGGAAGGCCAACGCACGGCACCCCACAGACCGGTTCGCACAGCTTGCGGTACAGGCGCGTCGCCGTGCCCCCGGTGGTGAACACCGCCTCGATCGGCGCCTGCCTCAGCGCGCGCGATATGTCGTTCGGCAGAGGGTTTGCTATCGACGCGTCGCTCGCGCCTCGTATCTCGCAGCTTTCCAGCACGTCCCAGAGCGCGACGTGGCGTCTCCTGAGCAGGTCATATCTCCCCTCGTTCGTCCGTGGGTCCGTCTCGTCCCAGAGGCCCGCCAACACCGGCCAGAACCGATTCCGAGGATTTCCGTAGTTGATCCGGTTCTCACGCGACGCAGGGCTGGGCACCGTTCCCAGGATCAGGATGCGGCTGTCCGGCCAGATCACCGGTCCAAAGGACACGACCCTCTCGAGTGCCATCCCTCCCCCTTTCGCCCGCCAAGTCTGGAGATTCTCTGCAGCCATCTCCCACGTGTGGCCGCATGCGGCGACCACACGTGGGAGCATTGTCGCACATGTGGTCATCTACCTGTCCTTATGCGCCCTGCCGCGCATTCTGACGGCCACCTCCAGCTCGCTGCGACCGGGAGCGTGGTCAGATGCGACCGGCACCTGCGACCATATGCCCCATCAGCCGGACGTGGAGGAGGTCATGTGATGGAAGAGGTCGCCTATGTCCTAGGGCCAGTCACCTCGCTGCTGACGTGGCGCACGGCAAACCTCGGTGGCTGCGCGATGCCCGATCGCGAGGGCCGGCAGCCCAGCCTCGGGCGCTGCGTAGGTCGCGCGGGCGAGATCCGCCTGCTGGATGAGGTCCGCGCGCTGGGGGACGTGCCGGTCGACGTTGTCGTCGGGGATACCAGGCAGGCGCACAGGTGCGCCTCGATCGACCACGTCGTGCTCAAGGGCACGCTGCCGCCCGGCTCGTTCTGCTCGCTCGGGGGTGGTGTGTACGTCTGCTCGCCCGAGCTCTGCCTGGTGCTGCTGGGCCGTGGCGAGGACCTTCGGCACCTCCTCGAGCTGGCCTGCGAGCTCTGCGGGACCTACAGCATGGACCCGCATCAGACGGGGAACTTCGGCAACGCCCCGGCGCTGACGAGCAGGGGGCGGCTCGCGTCCTACGTGGCGCTCTCGAAGGGCAGGCACGGATGCCGCCTTGCCCGAAGGATGGTGGACGAGATACGCGACGGCTCCGACTCCCCGCGAGAGACCAGCATGTTCCTGAGCTTTACGCTCCGGTCGCGAGATGGCGGCTTTGGCATCAGGAAGCCGCTGCTCAACGAGCGGTTTGAGATCTCCGAGCGGTCGAGCAGGTCCTTGGGGAAGGGCTATCTCATCGGTGACGAGGTGTTCCGTGGCGACAGGGGCGAGGTCATCGCGGTCGGAGAGTACGACAGCAAGCAGCATCACTTTGTGACGGCGCGTGCCTCGGACGACGGCCTGGCCATCGATGCGCTCAAGGTGATGGCCGACGACCTGCGCCGGGAGATCATCCGTGACGAGGGGATCGACATCGTGACCGTTCGCTACGAGGACACGAAGAGCTTCGATCGCTTCGAGCGCAAGGCCCAGCGGCTTGGCAAGCTCGTGGGAACCGAGCCCGTGCCCTCGGAGGGGATCCTGTGGGACAGACGCCTGGACCTGTTCCGATACCTGTTCGACACCACGCGCTGGAAGGACGAGCACCAGGCACTGCGCGTGATGGCGGGATACGAGCGGATGATCAGGCATCCGCGAGCGCGGCGCTCGTGAGCGGTGTCGGTTGCCCGCGTATGGGCAGTGGGATGGGCGCGGAGCGTGTGGGCAGATACTTTGTCTGTACATTTTCGGAGGTGAGGTGTGGACATGCGCCTACAAATCGATTTGTCTGCAGAAAAGAGATGCCTGTGGACCTGTTCTCGGAGCGACTACCTCCCAAAGTACAGACAAACGCGAGAAAGGGCCCACTCAGCGCGAGAGGTGCGCCTACAAATCGATTTGTCTGCAGGTTGGTCCAGATCGCAGCGCGAGGACGCCCATGCATGTGCCTGAGTTATCCGCGGCCGTGGAGTCAGCACAGGAGCTGCTGTGGCCGACCCGCTGCGTGGCATGCGACCATCCCGGCGAGTTGCTGTGCGAGGAGTGCCGCGGCACGCTGCCGTGGATCGACCAGCGATGGGCATGCCCCGCCTGCGGGGCGCCGTTCGGCACGTTGACCTGCACGGAATGCAAGGGAGACTGGTTGGTGCGCTCGTGCGTCTGCGCCCTGCCGCTCAAGGGGGTGGGAGCGCGTCTGGCAACCTGCCTGAAGGATGCGCACGAGCTGCGCCTCGCCCCGGTGGTCGCTGCGGCGATTGCCTGTGCGCTCGATGAGGCGGCCGCGTGGCCTGCCAACGATGGGAGGCCACGCTTCGACCGCGTGGCGCTCGACGCCCTCTGCTTCGTGCCGGCCACCAGGGCGGCGTATCGCAGGCGGGGCTTCGATCACATGGAGCTGGTCACGCGAGAGCTGTCGTGGCTCCTCTCCCTTCCGGTGGCAGATGCGCTCGTGCGCGAGGAGGGACGAGACCAGCGCACGTTGGGCAGGCGCGAGCGGGCGCGCAACCTGGAGGGGACTGTCGAGGTGGTGCAGGATGTGGGAGGCCTCCAC
Source organism: Atopobiaceae bacterium UBA1367 (assembly GCA_002305995.1). Lineage (GTDB taxonomy): Bacteria > Actinomycetota > Coriobacteriia > Coriobacteriales > Atopobiaceae > UBA1367. The sequence continues at coordinate 14,169 of DBRN01000009.1, read as the reverse complement.
CTGCTGCTTGCGGACGACGTGGTGACCACGGGCGCCTCGGTCGGCGCCTGCACGCAGGCGCTGCTCGAGGCGGGGGCCGCCGATGTCACTGTCTGCGCCCTTGCCCGCGTTTGGTGACGTGCGCGGCCGGCCAGCCTCGATAGCTGGTATACTTCCAATCGTCTCATCCCAGGTCTGTGGTTGCGGTCGTCATAGGATGGCGTCCTAGTCCAGGGCAGACGAGGCCGAAGGGACCCACGTAAGCCACCGCGTGCGCGTGGTGACGATCATGGCTCGTCCTAGAGGTAAGCCGCACCGCCCGTCATACACGAGAGGCATTCGGCCTCGCGGGCGAGAGGGCCAGTAGTGAGGGCGCCACGGCGTCCCGAGCGACCGTCCCGGTGCGCGAGTGTGGGGTCAAAGACCAGGTCAGCTGGGTGAGACATGCAGTCGGTCCGTCGTGGGGCACGGACGTCGCGCACGAGCGAGGAGGATGTTGAGATGGGACAGAGGAGCCGGAAGACGGTTCGGGCCACGATTGTCGCGCTTGCCGTCGCGATGACCCTTTCGGGTTGCACGATTCCCTTCGTCAACGTGGAGGTTCCCATAGACCTCCCCACACCTTCCTCCATCAACCTGCCGGACATCGATCTCTCCGGCCTGAACCTTCCCCGGATCACGCTTCCCATCGGCGTGACCACGTCGGTGGATGAGGCCCGTCAGACGACCTTGGGCGGCAAGGCCTCCACGGTCGACGAGAGCGCGCTCGTCCAGCCCGGCTACCTGACGGCAGGCGTCAAGGTCTCCTCCTCGATGGCGCCGCTCTGCGTCGAGGGGGAGGGTGGAAGCATCTACGGTCTTGATGTCGATGTCGCTGCGGCCCTGGCCAGCGAGCTTGGCCTGCGCGTCCGGTTCGTCCCTGTCACCGACGAGTCGTCGCTGGGCTCCGAGTGCGACGTCATCATGGGCAGCACGACCGACAATCCCGATCACATCTCCGTTGCGGGAGTCTATGTCGAGTCTGCGGCCTGCTTCTTCCAGCGCGGCGAGTCATCCGTCCCCGCGGTGACCGACCTCGGCGGCAAGAGCGTGGGGGTTCAGGGTGGATCGGTGTCCGAGACCGTCCTCAACCAGACGGCCCTCAAGATGAGCCAAAAGGGCTACGTCAACCTCAACGAGGCCTTTGACGCGCTTGCGGCGGGCGAGGTCGATTACGTGCTGTGCGAGGCGTATCCCGGCGCCTACCTGGCTGCCCTCAAGGGCGGCATCTCGTTCGCGGGCTCCCTCGAGCCTCCCGAGACGTCCGGTGTCGCGGTCCTCACATCCAACGACGAGCTTGCCTCGCAGGTTCACACGGCCTTCGAGGCCATCTCCCAGAACGGCGTGCTCGAGTCCACCAGGGCTCGCTGGGTCGGCTCGATGCCCGTGCTCACCACCGACTCCCAGATCAAGGATGTTCCCAAGGGCGACGCCGATGCCTCTACCACCGCGTCCGGGCAAGGCACGGAGAGCTCCAGCGACGGCTCGGAGGCAGGCTCCAACGCCATCACGAGCGTCTAGGCAGCCCGCTCCAGAGCAGCGCCGCCTGACGTGCCACACCTGGGGTACGGCATGCGCCAGGCGCCGACGTGCCGATGACCGCTTGCCGAGTCGGCCCCTGACGGCGCTGCGGCGATGCGCCACTCGGCGAATAGGCATGGCATGGGATAATGTTTGGGTATGTACTTGACACAAGATCTTCAGCCGGACGGCTTCCATGGATCGTATACGCAACTGAGGAGGGCATCGATGGTCGATATCAAGATCTCGGGTCGCAGGGTCAGCGTCAGCGACGGGATGCGCGATAGGGTGACCGACAAGGTTGGCAGCGCATTGCACGTCTTTGACATTCAGCCGATGAGCTGCGACGTGGTGCTGAGGGTGGACAAGAACCCGTCCAACCCCGAGCGCAAGACCTGTGAGGTCACGGTGTTCGTCCGCGACAGCGTCGTGCGCGTGACCTCGAGCTCCGCCGACATGTACGCTGCCATCGACGAGGCCTCCGAGAAGGTCACCAGGCAGCTCCGGAAGTACAAGACCAAGGTCATCGACAGGCGCAAGCGCGGTGGGCTCGGCCTGTCCCATCCCGAGCTCGAGGCGGTTACCGCGGAGAACCTCGAGCAGCTCGTCGAGCCGGCGGAGGAGGACGACCAGCTCGTGCGCGAGAAGCTCATCGACCTCACTCCCATGACCGAGGAGGAGGCCCTCGTCCAGACCGATCTCCTCGGCCACGATTTCTATGTTTTCGAGAATGCGACGACCGGCCTCGTCAATGTGATATACCACCGTCATAATGGTGGCTATGGCATAATCAAGCCGCGTATCGAAAGCGAGGACGGCAAATAGAGGGCGTCCTCCCCAGAGATTGAGAGCAGCATGGAGCAGGATGTCACCTCGGACGTCGTTGGCGGCACTGATCCCCTCGACCAGCTTGTCGCCCCTGATGACGTCTCGCATGTCGGTCGGGCGTATCATAGAAAGCGTACCTGCAAGATCATCGTCGACTCGCCGGCAGACTTCGCGCCTGCGGTGGCCGATCGCCTGGGCGTGCGCGTCATCCCCTTCAGCTACGTGACGCCCGAGGGCGAGTTCGTCGACGACATGTGGGCAACCCGCGATCCGCACGACTTCTACGAGTTCATGCGCAAGAATCCCGACCTGCGCATCACGACCGCCGCCGTGACCCCTGGTCGCTACATGGAGGTCTTCGAGGAGGAGATCGCCGAGGGCCTGCCCATACTCTACCTGGGCTTCACCGGCGGCCTCTCCTCATCCATCGACTCCGCCCGCCAGGCGGCAGAGGCGGTGATGGCGTCCCATCCCGAGTCGAAGATCTACGTGCTCGACAACCTCTGCCCGTCGCTGGCCGGCCAGCTGCTGGCCATCGAGGTGGTGCGCCAGGCCGCCGAGGGCCTCACGCCCGAGGAGCTCCACTGCTGGGCCAAGGACGCGCGCTACTTCGTGCAGGGCTACTTCACGCTCGACAGCCTGCACTGGTTGAGCCTCGGCGGACGCATCCCACCCACCGCCGCCAACGTGGGGGGTAAGCTCGACATCAAGCCCGAGCTCACGTACGACCGCACGGGCGCGCTGTCCCTGCGGGGCATGTGCCGTGGTCGCAAGAAGGCCCTGCGTGCCATCCTGCAGGACTTTCGCGAGAACTACGGCCACGACCGCATGCTGCCCATCGGCATCGCGTCGGCCGACGCCGAGAAGGACGCCGACTGGCTCGAGGCCCAGATCCGCAAGGAGAAGGGCTGCGAGGACGTGGTCATCATGCGCAGCTCCATCTCTCCGGTCATCGGCTGCCACGTAGGGCCGGGCATGGTCGCCGTGGCGTTCTGGGGCAGCGATCGGCGCGAGAAGCTCTCGCTCACCGACCGCATCGCGCGCAAGGTCCGTGGTGCGTAGTCGCCGCGTCAGCGACGGGCACGGCATGAGGGGATCCGAGGCGTGCGGCGTCGATGCCCGCACCAGGTCCCATGCCCTGTCACGTCGCCCATCACAACGAGAGGCCCGGCGTGCCACGCGCCGAGCCATAACGAGAGGAACCTGCACCACATGAGTGACACAACCCAGCGTTCGATGGCAGTGCTCATCGACTACGAGAACCTTGCCCTCGGAACGGGAAGGCGCAAGCGCAACGGGCATCAGGAGGTCGGGCCCATGCCCGACGTCAAGCGCATCCTGGAGCGCCTTGTGGACAAGGGCCGCATCACTGCCAAGCGTGCCTACTGCGACTGGCAGCGCTTTGCCGATGCGATCACGCCGCTGCACGAGCTGGGCATCGAGCTGATCGAGATCCCCGACCGCGCGTTCACGGGCAAGAACTCCGCTGACATCCGCCTTGCCGTCGATGCCATGGAGATCTGCCTCACCAAGGACCACATCGACACCTTCGCCATCCTCTCGGGCGACTCCGACTTCTCGCCGCTGGTCTCCAAGCTCAAGGAGTTCGGCAAGACGGTGATCGGCGTGGGCATGAAGGAGGCCACCAGCTCGTTGCTCACCGAGGTCTGCGACGAGTTCATCTTCTACGAGGACATCGTGAGCACCGGCGGCATCCCCTCGTTCGAGGGCAAGGTCGCCGCCGACAAGTACCCCTGCTACCAGCTGCTCTTCGAGACCATCGACGCCCTGCAGGGCGAGAGCGACAGCGCCATCCTCGCCTCGCGCCTCAAAGACACCATGAGGCGCAAGCGCCCCCAGTTCAGCGAGCGCAGCTATGGGTATCGCTCGTTCAGCAACCTGTTGCGCGAGGCAGCGAAGCTTGGCCTCATCGACATACACCAGGATCCCAGGAGCGGGACCATCATGGTCGACGGCTTCTCGGAGTAGTCAGGAGGGGAGACTGCCATGGCACGCGAGTCTGTCACGCCCAGCATCGACCATCTCGTGAGCACCCTTGGCGCCGCACGCAGGCGCTCCCGCCAGGAGGCGGCGCACCAGATCGCGCGTGTGGCTCATGAGGACGTGACCTCGCTGCGTCCCTTCGTGGGGGAGCTGATCGACTCTCTGTACCGACCGGAGGCCCAGACGCGCTGGGAGATCTTCGATGCGCTGGGAGAGCTTGCCCTCATCGATGCCGACGCCGTCGAGGGGGGCTACGAGGGCGCCGAGGCGTCGCTGTTCGACGAGGGCTCGGCAACGGTCAGGCTGGCCGCCTTTCGATTCCTGTGCCGCCTGGGTGCCTCCGCACCTCGTCATTCCGATCTCGTGTGGCCCCTGCTCGATGAGGCCGTGCAGTGCTACCACGGTGATCCGGAGTATCACGACATGCTGATCGCGCTGCTTGAGTTCGCCCGTGGGGATCTCTCCGGAGCGGCGCGCGACGCGCTTGTCGGGCGCGTGAGCTTTGACGCCAAGAACGGCCAGAGCTTCATAAAGGGCTACTCGGCGCAGATCATCACCGTCGCCCAGGATGGGGGATGCCATGTCTGACCAGGTCGAAGAGGCTGCCTCGCTGGCACACGCCGAGGTGTACGAGGCACCTCGTCATAACCATGGGCCACGCGTTCCCACGCTGGTGTGGATCGCGCTGCTGCTCGCCGCCGCGATCGGCGGCTTCTATGTGGGCCACTACCTGGTTCTTCAGCCCATCAACTTCGGGACCCTCGGCGGCAGGACCTCCATTCGCGAGTCCGAGCTGGACAGCGTGGTCGCCACCTACGTCATGGGGGACGAGACGTACGAGGTCACGGCACGCGAGGCGCTTTTCCAGGAGAGCTCGCTCGACGCCGCGCGCAATGCGGACGGAACCTACGTCATGCCGTCGACCGAGAGCGTGATCTCCGCCGCCCGCACGGCGATCGTCATGCGGGAGGTCGATCGCAGGGGGATCTCGATAAGCGACGAGGAGCTTGCGACGTACGTCTCGGAGACCTTTGGCACCGATGACATCGCCAGCCTGGCGAGCTCCTACGCCATGGACCAGGAGGTGGTGACCGCACGCCTGCGCGAGTCGGCTGCGATGGCCAAGCTGCGTGGGGAGGTCGTCACCGCCGCGACCGAGGCCCCCTCCCAGCCGGCTGCCCCCGCAGACGGGAAGTCCGAGACGGCTTCCGCCGACTATGCCGCCTACATCCTCGCCCTGGCGGGGGACGAGTGGGATGCGGAGCATGGCATCTGGGCGAGCGACGAGGGTCCCTACGCAACCGCGCTGAAGGAGTTCGACGTTCGCTCCGACTCCGCCACCTATGCGGCGGCCCAGACGGCATACAACGTCGCGTACCAGCTTCACAGCGCCGAGGCGGCGGCCGCCGTCACCCAGTGGACGGAGTTCGTGAACGGCCTTCTCTGTGAGGCAAGCCTGGCGGTCTCCTCGCTGGCCTCGTAGGCGCAGGAACGATCGGGCCGTGGACGTTGTCGTGAGCGCCTGCCTGCTGGGGGAGGGCTGCCGCTACGATGGCGGCAGCAGACCCTCCGCGGCGGTCTGTCGCCTGGCCGGACGCACGAACGCGCACCCACTCTGTCCCGAGGCCGCCGCCGGCCTCAAGATCCCGCGACCTCCCGCCGAGCGCGTGGGAGGTCGTGTGCTGCTGCGCGATGGCACCGATGTCACCGACGCCTTTGTGTCGGGAGCTCAGGCGTGCCTGGATGTGGCGCGTGCGTCTGGCGCCCCGCTGGCCGTGCTCAAGGCAAGGAGCCCGTCCTGTGGCGTCGGGCTCGTATACGATGGGACGTACTCTGGAGGGCTGACGAGGGGCAACGGGGTCTTTGCCGAGCTTCTCGAGGAGGAGGGGGTCTGTATGGTGACCGAGGAAGTCGTTGAGAGCTGCAGGCCGTCGGTCGAGCATCCCGTGGCCGTCGTGCTCGGCACGGGCCTCGGGCACCTGCACTCCCTCGTGCATTCGGTGCGTCGCATCGACTATCACGACATCGACGGGTTCCCCGAGGGCGCACGACCCATCCCTGGCCACAGCTTCGAGGCGACCGTCGGCACGGTCGACGACGTCCCCGTGGTGGTCTACCCCGGGCGCATCCATCTCTACCAGGGCTACTCTGCCCTCGAGGTCACCGCGCTAGTTCGCCATGCGCACCGTCTCGGCTGCCGCGACATCGTCTTCGCCTGCGCGACGGGAGCCATCCCCGGCAACGCACACAAGGGCCTGGGCATCCTGACCGACCACATCAACCTCACGGGGGCCAACCCGTTGGCAGGGAGCAGCGAGCTGCGCGGCCTGGAGACCCCGTTCGTGGGGATGACCGACGCGTACAGCCCCTACCTGCGTGCCATAGCGCGTGGCGTTGCCGATGACCTGGGTATTGCCGTGGAGGAGGGCGTCTATGCGGGCCTGCTTGGCCCGAGCTTCGAGACGCCTGCCGAGGTGCGTATGCTGCGGGGCATGGGCGTGAGCTATGTGGGCATGTCGACGGTCTGCGAGGTCATCGCCGCCCGGGCCTTGGGCATGAACGTGCTGGGACTCACGCTTGCCGCCAACTATGCGGGTGATGGCTTGGTGACGCATCAGAGCGTGGTGGAGGAGGCCCAGCTCCATGCGCAGGACTTCGAGAGCCTGGTGCGCGGGGTGCTGCGCCTGCTGTAGGTCGTGGTCGTGTCGGTATGGAAGTCGGTGGCGGGGGTTCGCAGGGCGCATGGCCTCACCGCATCTGAGCGATCGGCTGAGCGGATGTCGACGACCGAGGGCGTGATGACCAGGGCCCAGGGCTGACCTGGGCCCTCAAGATCGCCATAACCGGGGCTTGAAAGTGGGGACCGGTATTAGGTATAGTTGGAAACCGCCGCGACGCGGCACCCACAACGCCGGATTAGCTCAGTTGGTAGAGCGACGCACTCGTAATGCGTAGGCCAGCAGTTCGAGTCTGCTATCCGGCTCCATCACACAAGAGCAGGCCAGACGGAGCAATCCGTCTGGCCTGCCTGCGGTTCGCGGGGTTGACCCCGCCGCCTGTCTCGCATTCCCTGTTGACTTTTGTGATTAATCGATTTACTCTGTCATTGCTCACACGTCATCGAAAGGGAACCCGTCATGTCAGTGCTGTTCTTCGAGGCCATCGCCCGACCCGCCATCTGGGGCAACACCCTCGTGAAGGACTACTTCGGCTACCATTCGATGCCCGACGGCATCGGCCAGACCTGGGCCTTCTCGTGCGACCCCAAGGGTAGCAACGTCTGCGAGAACGGTCCTTTCAAGGGCATGACGCTTGCCGAGCTGTGGGACGCCCACCAGGAGCTCTTCGGCCGCGAGGGCGAGCCGTTCCCCGTGATCGTGAGCCTCGTGGGCCCGGAGAGCAGGCTCTCGGTGCAGATCCACCCTGGTGACGAGGTGGCGCGCGCGTTGGGCCATCCCTTTGGAAAGAACGAGGCATGGTACTTCCTCGACTGCCCCGAGGGCGCCAGCATCGTGTACGGCCACAACGCGACGAGCGAGGGGGAACTGCGTCGCATGGCGGCCGAGGATCGCTGGGACGAGGTCGTCCGCCAGCTGCCTGTGAAGGCAGGGGACTTCGTGTACACCCCTGCGGGCACCGTGCACGGCGTGGGCGTGGGCTGCGTGACCTACGAGGTCCAGCAGGCGACCGACGTCACCTACCGCCTCTATGACTATCACCGCAAGGATGCCGAGGGCAACGAGCGGGAGTTGCGCTTCGAGGAGTCGGTGGCGTGCATATCCAGGTATCCGCAGGTGCACGAGCCGTTGCCTGCGCCGGTGGTGGAGAGGGCGGAGGGCGGCGAGCGCACCACCCTCATCGCGTGTGACTCCTTCACCGTGACGCGCGTGGTCGTGGATGGAACGTACTGCCTCGACGACCCCAGCTACGAGCTCTGCACGGTGGTCGCCGGTACGGGCAGGGTGGGCGGCGTCACCGTGAGCATCGGCGATAGCTTCCTCGTCCCGCAGGGCGAGGGTGTCACGCTCGAGGGTGACATGACCGTGATGACGACGCGCGGGTAGGCGCTCAGGGCCCTCTGACACGCGAAGCCCGTAGGGTCTCCTGTTCCGTCGCACCGCGAGGCTGCCAGTACGTGCCGTGCGCCAACGAGGCGGGGGAACGCGATGGTCAAGAGGCTCGTATCGATGTTGCCCGCAAGTGTCTCGTCGACTTCCTGCACCCTTCTGGCGGTGTGGCGCCCAGGAGGCCCAGCGCTCCCATGTGGTCAATCCAATCCTACGCCACCACCTTCCTGCTTGGCCAGCTCGCAGCGACTGCGCACCTCGCCGTGGAAAAGCGATCCATGAGTCCCATGCCGAGCACGGCGATGCCGGGACGGCGCGTGTCTCCCCGATGTCGCTCTCTGCCGTCCTTTGCTCCGATCGTATTGAGTGCGGGGAGGTCTATCTTCGCCGACGGATGAGGTTGACCTGTGCGGCCGGTAGATCTCGGCTGCGCCTGAGGGTCGGCTTTGGGTAGGAGGCCCTCGCATGGCAGGGTGCGCCGCATGCAGCCGCTGGGGGAGTTGCTCCCCATGTTGGGATTCTGTAGCGATCCGATGTGCGACTGTGTGCGTCACCTTGGTACGGCCGACACATGGTATCATGTAGTAAAACGGTTAATTCCACACTGAGAGGACGACGGCATGGCATTCCCAAAGCACTTCCTCTGGGGTGGCTCGATCAGTGCCGAGCAGGCCGAGGGCGGCTGGGACGAGGGTGGCAAGGCGCCCGTCCAGCTGGACTACGCGGCGGCGGACACCGGCGTGGGCATGCGCCTCGTCCATTATCGCAACGCCGACGGCACGCGTGGCACCATGCGTACCTTCGCCAGGCTGCCCGAGGGCGCCACCTACGAGCTCTTCGACGACGTTCATTACACCAACCACGTGGCCGCCGACTTCTACCACCGGTGGGAGGAGGACCTCCGCCTCTTCGCCGAGATGGGCTGGACCACCTTCAACACAAGCATCGCCTGGAGCCGCATCATGCCCAAGGGCATCGAGGGCGGTGTGAGCCGGGAGGGCGTGGAGTTCTACCGCAGCGTCTTCAGGCTGGCACGCGAGCTGGGAATGGACCCAGTCATCACGCTCTACAAGTACGACGAGCCTACCTACTTCGAGCTGACGTACGGAGGCTGGGAGAACCGCGCGATGATCGACGAGTTCGTGGCATTCGCGCGCGTGTGCTTCGAGGAGTTCGGCGACCTTGTGAACACGTGGCTCACCTTCAATGAGATCAACGTGCTCTTTCTCTTTGACAAGGACCCGGCGACCATTGTCAGGCTGCACAACCAGATGGTGGCTGCTGCCCGCGCGACCATCGTGGCCCACGAGATCGATTCAAAGCTGCGTGTGGGATGCATGGTCTGTGGCGTGTGCACCTACCCCTACACCTGTGACCCAGCCGATGTGCTGGACAACTATCACTATTTCCAGCAGGTCTTCGGCTACTGCGCGGACACGATGATCTTTGGCGCCTACCCGCGCTATGCTCGGCGCATCCGGCGTGCCTTTGGCTGCGAGCTCGAGGTGAGCGATGAGGACGCTGTCACGCTCATGGCCGGCAGGAGCGATTTCCTGGCCTTCTCGTACTACATGAGCGCCGTGCGCACCACGCATGACGAGGACGAGGGCGCGAAGGTCGCCGGCAACGTGTTCGGTGGTGTCAGGAACCCCTACCTGCAGTCCAGCGAGTGGGGCTGGCAGACCGACCCGACGGGCTTCCGCTACTGGCTCAACTTCCTGGCCGACCGCTACCGGGTGCCGCTGTTCGACGTGGAGAATGGCCTCGGTGCCCGCGACGAGGTCGTGATGGAGGACGGCATCGAGCGCGTGCATGATGGCTACCGCATCGACTACCTGCGCGATCACATTGCCAATCTCAAGGCGGCCGTCGAGGAGGACGGCGTCGACATCTTCGGATACACCACCTGGGGGCCGCTCGATTTGGTGGCGGCCTCGACTGGCCAGATGTCCAAGCGCTACGGCTTCGTGTACGTCGACATGGACGACGAGGGCAACGGCGACTTGCACCGTGTGCGCAAGGACAGCTTCTTCTGGTATCAGCGGGTGTGTCGATCCAATGGCGAGGACCTAGGATAGGGGAGGGACCGCCTGAGGGAGCCGCGCGCAACGTGCCCTCTTGCGTGCGGCTCCCTCTCTGACGGGCGTGTCCAGGTGGTAAGGTCCAAGGGGATCAGATGCGGCTGTGGCCGATGCGGGAGATGGCCTGTCACACCCGTCGGTCTGCCAGGTTGAGCCGTCATCCGTCACAGGAGCTTCCGTATCCATGCATCGAGAAACTCCCTGTGCTCAATCGTGTGAAACCAGTGCTCGCCGTCCTTCATGACAGTCGGGCCTGCTCCGATGCGATTTGCGATATCAGAAACGCCCTGTCGATCTGCAGGTCGGCTAAGGCATGCAGTGCATCGTATGCTCCGATGCCGTTCGCAATCAGGGTAACCGAGTCGTATTCCGCACACGGCGGTTCGACCCAGCATATGCTCTGAGCTCCCCTGGCGGAAAGGAAAACCGGGAGTTGTGCGAGGCCTTGGGCTGGGGCGGAAAGGAAAATGGCGACTTGTGCGGAGTTTGGGTCGGTTGCGGAAAGATTTTTCTGGACTTGTGAGGCCATCGGAGGTCACAACTCCTGCTTTTTCTTTCCAGTGTGGAAGGCAGAGTCGCACAACTCGGGGTTTTCCTTTCCGGCGTGGGAACCCAATCTGCACAAGTCGCCATTTTCCTTTCCGCCCCAGCCCAAGGCCCCGCACAACTCCCGGTTTTCCTTTCCGGCGCCCGCGCCCAACTTGCACAACTCCCGGTTTTCCTTTCCGAGGTTCGGGTCAAGGGCTCACAGATTGGCATTTCCCTTTCCGGTGTGAGCCATCTGACCCACATGGGCTAGCGGGGGAGCTCAAGCCTCACAGGTTAGGCAACCTCACCAGGGAACTCGGCACTCTGGTGAAAAGGGCCCCGTCGTGCGGATTGGTTTGGGACGTGGGACACGGCCCTTGTGGATGGCGCACCCATATCTCGATACCCTGGCGATCATAAGCTATGGGACACGGCCCCTGTGGATGGCGACATGGGGCAGGGCTGTCCCACCCAAGCGCCCTGCCCCGGCACTTGACTGCGCTTGATGGCCTCATGTATTGTGGCCTGTGGCAAACCTGCTGAAAGGCAGGGACGCAAAGCTATAGGGCCTCGCAAAGGATGGCAGCCAGCTGCGAATCTCCCGCAAGGGAGAGCGGCTGGCTTTTTCATTCCCTGTCCAGCAGGGGCGAAGTGAAGTCTGACGAGGGGCCGGAGCGGTCCCAGGATGGAGGAAAGATGTCCGAGAAGATGGATGACTGGCAGTTTTGGTGCGACGGCATGCACATAGCCAGAGGGCTCAAGCAGGTGGCCACCAATGGCTACATGGGCATCGACGCGTCGGGTGAGCTGGTCCTGTTCAACAACAAGGGGGAGGAGGCCGTCCGCGCCCCTATCACGGAGGTGGAGGCGAAGCTCAAGACCTGGTACGGCGACACGGTCATCGTGCAGGGGAAGAAGTACCATCTTGAGTTCGCGCCTTTGGGGAGGGCCGCATTGGGGCGCTCCTTTGGAGCCATAGGTGGTCTTGTGGCAGGTGCGCTGGCGAGCAGGGGAGAGGACAAGCGCAGCCCGAACGAGAAGCGGGACGACTTCGCGAGGGTCGTTGCGCAGCTCCAAGGACAGGTGTAGGCGCGAGCCATAGACAGGTTCTCGGCTAGGGACATCGCGTGCGCCAGCGACCTGCCCCTGCGGCACGACTGGACATGTTTGGGAGGCCATGGGCTGGACGGAGACCGTCTTGCCCATGGCCTCCCTCAGCTACCGCACGCACGTCGGCATGAGCTACCGGTTGGATGTAGGCCCTGGTGACGGCTGACACGCAGGGCCGAGCCGGTGCGAGCATCCGCTGGCCGCATATGTGGAATTGTGAGTTCAACTTGCGGCGAGCTGTGCTATGGTGACTGAGATTTGAACTTTTCGATTCAAATTGAACCTTCGGTTCCTAAATTGAACTTTGGGGTATCATGCCACGAACTGTCTTCTCACAGCGCTTGGGCGAGGCGATGGCCCTGCGCGGCCTCAAGCAGGTGGACCTGCTCCGCATGGCCGCAGGCCAAGGGCAGAAGCTGGGCAAGAGCCAGCTCAGCCAATACCTGAGCGGCAAGACGCTTCCTCGCACGGCCACGCTCTCCTTTCTCGCCACGACGCTCGGGGTGACCGAGCGATGGCTCATGGGCAAGGAGCCTCATGCGGGAGGGGCTCTCCCGCATGAGGCTGCGTCGCCCGACCAACGGCTCCCCCATGCCTCCTCCCGCCCATCGGCCCCAAGCCATGGGCCCATCAAGAACACCGCTGCCGACCAGGAGGTGCCTGCCATGCGCACGTTCGAGAAGTCCAGCAAGCTCGACCATGTGTCCTATGACGTCCGTGGCCCTGTCCCCGATGCGGCGAACCGGATGGAGGAGGCGGGGATGCACATCCTCAAGCTCAACATCGGCAACCCCGCGCCCTTTGGCTTCCGCACTCCCGACGAGGTCGTGCAGGACATGGCCAGCCAGCTCACCGACACCGAGGGCTACTCCGACAGCCGCGGGCTGTTCTCCGCGCGCAAGGCCATCATGCAGTACGACCAGCTCAAGGGCATTCCAGACGTCACGATGAACGACATCTACACGGGCAATGGCGTGTCGGAGCTCATCAACCTCATCATGCAGGCCATGGTCGACACGGGTGACGAGGTGCTCGTTCCCAGTCCGGACTATCCGTTGTGGACGGCATGCGTCACGCTTGCCGGCGGCGTGGCCGTCCACTATCTCTGCGACGAGCAGGCCGGCTGGCTGCCCGACCTCGACGACATCCGCTCCAAGATCACGAGCAACACCAAGGCCATCGTCATCATCAACCCCAACAACCCCACAGGCGCCCTGTACCCGCGCGAGCTCTTGGAGGAGATCGTCGAGGTCGCACGCCAGAACCAGCTCATCATCCTGTCCGACGAGATCTACGACCGCCTGGTCATGGACGGGGAGGAGCACGTCTCCATCGCGAGCCTCGCGCCCGACCTGTTCTGCATCACGCTCAACGGCCTGTCCAAGAGTCACATGATTGCCGGATGGCGCATCGGATGGATGTCGATCTCGGGCAACAAGCGGCTGGGCAAGGGTCTCGTGGAGGGCATCAACATGATGTCCAACATGCGCCTGTGCTCGAACGTTCCAGCGCAGTCCATCGTGCAGACCGCGCTGGGCGGCCATCAGAGCGTGAAGGGCTATGTGGTGGAGGGCGGCCGCGTGCGCAGGCAGCGCGACTACGTCTACGAGCGCCTGAGCCAGATCGAGGGCGTGAGCGTGGTCAGGCCCAAGGCGGCCTTCTACATCTTCCCCCGGCTCGATCCCGCGCGGTTCAACGTTCAGGATGATGACCAGTTTGCCCTCGACCTCCTGCAGGACAAGAGGGTGCTCGTGGTGGGCGGCAAGGGCTTCAACTGGTTTACGCCCGGCTACTTTCGCATCGTCTACCTGCCGCGCCGCGCGGTGCTGGGCGAGGCGCTCGACAAGCTCGAGGACTTCCTGCGCCACTACCGCCAGTAGCGCCCGAACGCCCCCGGTTGGCGTCGCCGCCCCGGCCACATCCGGGCGGAGGGCTCGCGTCACTGGCACAGATTTCGGGCTGTGCGTTGTCAAAGTGAGCTATGCGAAGGGGGCTGCGGTGGGAATCCTGGA